>NZ_QKNY01000010.1 GCF_003605575.1 Halonotius aquaticus
CGACAAGCTCGGGATCGATATGGTCGCCGGGTGTGATCATCTCCGTGTTGATCTTGTCGGTGTGGTGCCGCGTTTTGAGCACTGCCGCAAGCTCCTCGTCTGATATCGACATACACCACCGTCGAAACCGAACGATAATAGTGATTTCGGCGTTCTCAAGCCATCTACTGAATGAATCGTTAGTCTCACTAATCGGTCTCACTAATCAGCTTCACTCGTCAGGAAAACTCGTGTGGCTGGTTAGTAATACTCAGTACGGCTCGGTGATAGGTTCTATCTAACCAACACAATCAGATTGAATAACCTCGTTGTTGGATAGTTTCTCTTGGTGACTGTATGCTGGTCTGTTTTGGGGGCGTACCGAAGGCGACAGTTGCCTCAGACGGATGAGACTCCTCGACAGTGGCAAGCATTGACCGTTCATCGAGGACAGCCTCGAAGATATCGACCCAGGGATCAAGCCATTCCCAATAATCGATCAGCGGTCGTAGATCGGGCAACCCCTTGTCCGTCAGCGAGAGCCAGCAGCCACAGACAGGATCACCGGGATCGCCCCACCTCGTCGGATCGTCGACGAGTTCCTGTGCTGCCTCGTAGAAGATGTCTCGGACAGCGACCTGCTCAGCTTCGTTAATGACCCACGGTACAGTCTCGTCGTAACGCTCCTCATCGTTGTTGAACGCTATCGGGAGTCGCCACCCGTCGTCAGTTTGCTCCAAGAGGCCGAGTGCCTGCAATCGGTCACCAGCAGCGTCCCCACCACGGGAGATCGTCGATCGGGCAATGTCAGCAGCTTCGGCTAGCTCGGTTGTCGACAACGGTTCGTCGACGGCAAGCAACGTCTTGACGATAGCCTGAGCCCCTGGCGTACAGTGCGGCACCAGTCGGTCGGTAGGGAGTTTCGATAGAGCATAGCGGATCTCGCTCACCCGGAGATCGCGGAGATGACTTTCACTTCCCAACCAGTTGATTGCAGTCGCCGCATCGTATGGATTCCCGACGAACAACCGCAGTAGGGAGACAGCTTCACGAGTTGGTCGGAGATTTTTCACGTCGGCCATCTTCGCTGTGGCAAGGGCAAACTGCTCTCGGTCGAACTCGAAGGCGCGAATCGGGATATCGACGGTGAACTCGGGGGCATCATCTCGAACTTCAGACGGTGACTGCAGTTCGGTTTCTAGATCCTCGACGAACGCCGCCCGTTTGTCGCCATCGCGGTCGCCGAAATTACCCACCAGGACGAACGACCCGATCATCTCACCAACCGGGTCGGCAGCATCAACGTCGACGAAGATCGTCCAGTCCAGCTTCTGCTCTCGCTGCTCGAACAGCTGTCGGTACGCCGAGAACTGACCATATCGGCTCTGGATCGCGGCACCAACAGCCAGTGTCTGAGTTAGATCCTCCCACCGATCCGCGTCGAAATCAGAGCTGAACGTCGGGAGTCGGAGCTCACGAACAACGTCGACGTCGACGAGATCCATGAGATGAACCATCGTCCCGGCCAACCCGAGAGCTTCACGGAGAATATCACCCCGGAACCGATCTTCATCGTCAAAGTCCCCGTTGTGGAGTTGCGATGTGAGATCTTCGAGGTCGCTGCGGGCATCCTGCAGGGCGTCGATAAAGTCCTCGACAGTATCATGGTCGTCAGGGAGATGGCCCAAGCAACGGGACGATCGAAGCACCTCGCGATGCTCCTCGAACAGATCGATAAAGGAGTGGTCGGCCGACTCCAACCGCTCCGGAGTAAGACAGTATTCGAAGATCCGACGGTGGGTTAACGATCTCGCGGTGGACACCCAGTACTGCATGGGGTTGACGTACTCGGTTGATGTGACGACGCGGCTGCCGGTAGGATTGACCCAGATGCCGGCTACACGGTAGTCGTCGGTCTTCTCAACAGGGTGATCAACCAAGCTAAAGCCGTTCTCACGGCGTGAGGCGATGGCTCCGTAGGCATCGCGACGAGATAGTGTGGCAACCGGGGCCAACCCATCACCCTTCCGCCGTGGATCTCCGGTGGGGGGCTCCCCGTGCTCGCGCGGGACTACACGTCCATGCTCTGACGAATGCAACGGATCGCTAAACGCTTCATCAAGCCGCTGTTGTCTGGTGGTTTCTGTCTCGATAGTCTCAATAGCCTCTCTCCCGGCCGGCCCGAGTTCGACATGTGTCTGGCGACCAACGTCGATCGTTTCGACGAGTCCGAGCTCGGCGAGCGCGTCGTCACGGCGATGCACCCAATTCGAGATCGTGGCTGTAGAGACCATGAGGGCACTAGCAAGCGCATGATAGCTCATCACCTCATCAGGCCGGTTGTGGAGATGCCGAAGGATCTGAGTCCCTTTGCACTCTCTGTCGAGTACGTCGAGGGCCTGGTCGACACGCTCATCAATAGCTGCTGATTTACCCGGTCCACTCCACCGTTCGCTAAACGCAGCCCGGTCGACATCGTGGGCCACTGCCAGCCATCGGAGATCGACCGGCGCACCAACAATGACGACCTCACAGTTTCGGGCGAGCTGCCTTAGCAGTTGAAGAACGGATTCACGTCGCTTCTGCGTTTGTTCTCGGAAGCTTTGCTGAACACTCACCGCGATGGTCGGTGGATCGATCTTTTGGTCACTAGTAGCCCACCCGATCAACCTCGCGGTGCCGAGGATTTGGTCAGCAGGGGCGCGTTGGGTACCCAGCCGCCGGGCCAGATACAGCAACCCATCGCGGTCGTCGCCACCGTACAACAGCTCCCGAATATATGCTTCCTCGTCGTCGGGATCATCGCGCTCGACTCCCCAGACAACCCGCGTGATCACGCCCCGCAGCGTGTCGGCGACGCCACGAGCTTCGAGGGCGGCTTGCAACTCGCTTGCTGTCCGTCCATCGGCGAACCGATGAATGCCCTGGACAAGTGCTGTCTGCACATCCGGTTCTCGGAGCAGGTCAGCCCAGATGCCGGGATTGTCAGCTGAGGATCTCGATACCGTCGTGTCTTCATCGAGGCTGATCTCAGCGGCTGTCGACGCTGGGTACTGATCGTCAAGGATGAGCTCGCCAACCCGTTCGTCGACGACCTCGCCAGTCTCCCACTTCAGGTGCTCTGGGCGATCTCCCACGTCGTCAGTCACGGGGCGATCACTCCCAAGCCAGGTGTGAGACTGACAGCTGTGTGGGCGTCTGCAAACTGGCCTCTGGCGATCCGACCGCTATTGGGTCGGCTATGTGTCTTGTTGGTCATGGGCGTGCTCCGAAATGGAACACGCACCGCTCAGGCTCGCCTCGAAGGACAGAGAAGCCTCTGACTGAGGGAGCAAACTATAAGTAACCGGCCGAAGAAGGGAATGATGTCCAATCGATCCCCTTCTGCGGTCGCGGTCACATCGGCGAGCGATGCGTATCGCGGTTAGCTTGTCATACCTGTTACCACTAGCTCGGCCGTGTTTAATCATTGCGGGTAGTTCCCCGCTGTCTGTGGGTAATCGGGGCCCCAATGACCTGAAACACCCCGCGGATTGATCTCCAAACGGCGACCTCACTACCGATTCTGCACCCTTATCGACGGGATGTCTGACGGGCGCGCGCGGCTTGCAGCTGTATTCGATCATCCTCGCCCCTCCAAAGACCGAGCCATTGACGAGCCCGATCCACTCGCGTGATTAATCTCAGTTCCCGGATCACACCCACGGCAAAGATTGAGGTGAGCGACGCGCTCGGCTGGAACTGACATCATTCTCTCGTCGTCGACACGCGTGCAGAGGGTGCCACCGTCACCATCGGGCAGATGCTTCCGTTCCCTGCCACCGGTTGACTTCTTGGAGATCAACACGGCCCCCTGTTCGAGGACATCGTCGACGCCGGCGCGCAGCGCGGCCGACCGGTGCTCGAAGTGGCCCGCGTCGACAAGCGCATCAAGAGCCTCAACATACTCTGTCGAGAGCCGCAGCGTGATTCGCTCGGTGAGTGAGTCGTCTGTCTCGCTCACTGTCCGACACCTCCCGAATCGACGAGATCATAGCCACAGTGCTGGCAGCGATAGCAGCTCCCTGCCGGGCTTCCACAACAGGGGCACTCACCATGCCCGTCGGAGGGTGGGCTCCTCGCGCTCATGCTGTGGCCTCCCGACACGCGTTTATCGTTGCCCGGAGATCCGCCGTCACATCACGCGCGTCGTAAACGGTGACCAACACTGTCCCACGGCGGAACAGCACGGTCTCCGATTGCCGATGGTATCGGCCCTCATCGAAATCTTCGACCGCTTCGAGTGGCGTGGCGACTTCCCACGCAAGCTGGGGATCGAGACCGGGTGTATCCCCCCGCCGTCGCCACTGTCGACGCGCATGGTTGGAGATCTCGATCACGGTGGCTCACCTCCCGTCGTTGGGAGGGCCTCCTCGCGATCAGCGTCGACGGCCTCGATCTGCTGTTCGATATCCGCGATCAGCTCATCCTCGATGCTCGTCGGGCCGTCGAGAGTCTCCTGGACAACAACAGTCCCACTGAACGGCGTACAGACGCCGGCGGGGACGGTACCCAGCCAGACGGTCACACTGCCGGCTCGCAATGATGGCGTGTCGCCCTGCGCTGGGAAGTCCTCGATTGTGTGTTCGGCACCAGTATCGCAGTTCATCGCGACGTTCCAATCGGACTCACGATTGGGTGCCGGCACCGTCGTTGTCCACACACCGTCGATCCCAGAGCCATCTTCGGGGGCCGCGCCGGCAGCTGCGGCGAGCTCTGCAAGCCTAACGAACAACTCGGCGACTTGCTCAGGCATCTGGCTCACCCCCGAGTTCGTCTTCCAGGCCGATCGTCTCGACCATCAGCCGGAGTTCCTCGGGATCTCCCCACCCGAGGTTCTCGGCGAAGTCGTCGCTGCTGTCGGACAGCTCCAGTGCGATGTGGAACGATTTCGCTAGCAACCAATCGGGGGTCGCCAGGTCGCTGAACTCGGTGGCATCCTCTGGATCGTCGACGACAATCACGTCATGAATCCGGTCGTCGTCGACGGCGCCCATGGACTGGTCGGGATCGGACTCACTACTTCGGGCACCTTCGGGGGACTCGTCGTCGGGCTCGCTCTCTGTGCTGTCGTCGTCATCCCGCTGCTCGGTGCCTACGTCGTGGGGGTTGGTGTCTTCCGCGTCGACACCTGGATCGTCGGGGTCGACCGACTCCTCGCCGGCGTCGTCGGTTTCCCCATCCGTCTCGTTTGATTCGCGCTGCTCGGGATCGTGGATTCCGACTTTTTTCAGCGTGTTGACGAGCGTTGTGTAGGCCACATCGACCTCGTCTTCGCGTTCGATTCGGCGGTGCATCTCCGAGATGTTCCCACCAGCCGCCTCGTAGTGCTCTTGCAGCCACTCACGATCGCGGTACTTTGGGCCGTCTCCATCACTACTCGCTTGCGGTGTCACGTCGTGAATCCCGAATTCAACGAGGTAGTGCCGCACCCGGCCAGGCGATACCTCGAAATCGTGAGCCCGACACATCGCGGTGTAGTTCCCGTCGTGCTCGTCGTAGAGCTCGGCGAGTAGCTCGGGATCTTTGTGGTCTGGGCGTTTGTCGGGCGCAACGAGATCTTCCCGATCGGGAACCTCCGACAGTCGGATCGGCTCGCCCTCGTGGTCGGAACTACCGTGATGGGCGTTGATGCCACGCCAATTGGTCGGGCCGTACCCACAGTAGCCACACCAAAAGTTGCCCTCAGGAACATCGAGGGCGTGTTCACTCGATCCAAGGTGCCCGCGGCGTTCCGCTCGCGTAGGGAATGTCCGGTCACAGTCGTCGTGTGGACAGTCGAGCTCGCCGTCTTCGTCAAGTGTCTCGTCGATCAGTCGCTTCGTTGCCTCCTCGACGAATGCCTCGGCGGACTCGAACTCTGAGACTGTGGCCGCCCGATTGAGCCGCGTTTTCGTATCGTCGTCAAGCTGGACGGCGACATCAATGATCGGCTGTGGCACCCCAGTGGAATCAGCGGCGTTAGACATCCCGATCACCGTCCAGTGGGTCGATATCGTCGTTTTCGTGGGCCGCCGTCGCGGCAGCCTCATAGATCTGATCGGCGATTCCGGCCATCACTTCAGGGCTGCCCTCGATGACGGCGTCGACAGTGCGGTCACCCGTTTCAGTTGCTTCAAGGCGCACCTGTCCGTGATCGGGCCGTGCCTGTACGGTCGCGTTCTTATCAGGCGAATTCACCCGGACTGACCCATCATCAAACAGGAGCGACAGCCGGGGGGATTCGGCCTCTGTATCCGGGCTGTCGGCTGTTCCCTGTCCGCCGTCGCTGCGGATCTCGTTGCCAGTGGCGTCGATGAGCCTGATTAGGCCAATCCCGTGATCAAATTCGAAGGCCTCGTCCGAATCTGCAGCTTCAACGACCTCTCGTTCGCTCAACGATGTCCGACCGATGACGGATCTGACCGGCAGTTCTTCGTGGTCACTCTGTGTGATCGTCTCCCGGATCTGGGCGGCTGGATCACGGTTGGGATCGGGATCACTCACTGGCGGTCACCTCCGCGGTTTCCAGCAGTGCGTCCGTCTCCGCGTCGCTGTACCCGCCGTCGTCAAACCGAATGGTGACAACAGATTCTTCTTCGATCTCGGCCGCAACGATACGCCCGGTCTTGGCGATCGTCGTCGCCCAGGTGGTCACGGCTATATGGCCGATGATGGCCGGCGAAAGGTGTGTGGCAGTTTCCCGGCACATCTCGGTGCGCCCATCCCCGATTGGGATCGTGACCTCGACACAGTGGCCGTCGCGTTCGCGAGCGAAGGGGCCGTCGTAGGAAATGTGGTGGGCGGTCTTGGGGTCGATAATCGCGATAGAGTCGATGCTGCCTCGACCACCGTCCGTGCGAATGAGATTGGTCGGTGAGTGAGCTTGCTGTCGCTGTTCGTGAGGTAAAGGCTCTTTACCCCGTGAGCTTACTTTTCGCATGGTCGGATTGGATACTCTCGTAGGAGTTGACCCGACCCCGGCGTGTCCCAGCACGCCGGTCTTTGGCCGGATGGGGCCGGATCACTCTACCCTTCAAACCGCTCTTACTAATATTTTGGTGCTAACTAAGCACTATACGATGCTGATATAGCCATAAATATATACAGTATAGCACCGTACAACCACCTATCGGTACTACTATGAGTTTTAGGACCCAGAGGGATGGCGTGGTTCGCCAACGGGCTGAATGGATGCGTCCAGTTGATGAGCGCATCCTTGAGACGATGAGAGATGAGGGAAACCTCACGCCCAGAGCGGTGGCCGAGTTCGATGTAACTTCGCAGAGCCATGCGAGTGATCGGCTCTCGAAGCTGGCGAAGTATGGGCTCGTCGAGCGCATTTCTCGCGGTCTTTATCGACTGTCTGATGACGGCCAGCTGTTTCTGAACGAGCAGCTCGACGCCAGTGAACTCGAACCGATCGACTCGACGGACTCTTGATTGCATTTTCACGCGGGCGTAGCAAGGTGACTGAGATTATCGGTTAGCCAGTCTGGCGTTTCGAGATCTGCCGGTGAACCGTCTTGCCGTCCAATCTCGACGTTCACCTCACCACTCTTGACGTCGACGACGCAGATCCACTCCCGGTCGTCATGGCTGACCTTGACGCGAGGGCCGCTTTCTGTCCGTTCTAGGTGGCGTACGTCAGCCCGATCACCACCATACGTGGGGATGCTTGTTTGTGGAGGCATGCAATCACTGCCGAGGGTCGATATCTGCTTAAAAACCCCTTACATTTCCGCGAGAATTAGGCTAACCAACTTTATAACCAATCTGATTTGATCTGTTGGTTAGTTCGAATATAGGTGGCAATTTACAATAATGACGCGACTGCAATTGCGACATCTACCAATAATGCTGATTGAGCAGAAACAACTAACTTAATCCACTAACAGGCTTTATCAAGTGAAGGTTCATGTCCACCTCCCAGCCAATTTCCAGCCGTTCGGAGATGCACCAAATCTTTGAGGAGCGTCTCCAGAACGTTCACTCTGATCTCTTAGAAAATACCCGGTTGGATGTTGGGAGGAATATGTTGAAAACTGCCCTGATAGAAACTAATCTTTCAACAGATGAATTCTCTGAGAAGCCTGTACTTGAGGAGATATTTGAAATTGATAATGACCTGTTGATGGTTAAGACAATAAACCGAGAGGGAGAAGGGTGGCTGTTCGTTGATGTGCATGACAATCGGTTATGGTCAATTTATTCACTAACATCCTCAGCTTTTTTCAAAAAATCGATAGATGATCTATTGAAAAGCGAGGGAGGAGGTTTAGATCGGCTCTGGCTACCGAGTGGTCATATTGAAACAATCGGAGATATGGGGAAATATGAGGGTGTTAAAATGAGCTTTGAGGCAGAGAATATTTTCCCTGAAGAATTCTTAAACGACAACGAAAGTCTTCGCTTCACCGATTTGAATATCAATGGCTCTGGGCGGAATTCTCGGGAGCTATACGATATTCTACGTCAAACAGAGGAGGTGGCTGACTATATCTCTCTCACTCGTGTTCAAATTCGTCGTGAACGGGATGGACACTTTGTCCGCGAGCGGGTGACCAACGACGGAAAATTCACGACCCGTGGCGGGGACAGTATCAGACTTCATCTTTCTACAGTTGAGGAGATTAAGAAAAGGTACGAAAAATTACTCAACCAGATTGAGACTCACCATCGGATCAATGCGATAGATCGCGACCATGGAGCTCGAGCTAGGGGAGGGCCCGTTGTTATTGATTTTAGTCACCCTATCGAAGATGTAGAACGATTTCTTTCCTATGTTGTGAATGCTAAGGATCCGTTCCGACTAACTGGACATATTAGATCAGTCGGTGAAAATGCGTGTAAAGTCGATGCTGTTGATGGTCATAACGGTGACCGGCTAACACTTGAGGTTGCTAATGAATGGCTTCGTATCTATCTTCACGGTGATGCTTGCGGGAATACTGCTCTCAGGTTGTTCTCAAATTTGCAACACTATTACGATCCAGCGGCAGAACTGGTGATCAGAAATGAGTAGTCTGAACCTGTCGTCACACACTCATCAGATCAACCTCTGGATTGCTCTCTCTCAATTCGAGCCCTCATTCTCTAAAACTCTCGGTGAGTTGGGGTATGTATGTGATGTAATTGAGGATCAGTTCTTTATTACAGATGCTGAAGGTTCAAACATCATACATCCCGATGTGGTTCTCACTAATGTTGATGCAGAGCACTCTCTGATTGTTGACTGTAAAAGCTCGAAGTTGGAAAGTGATCAGTTGATGCGTTACCTGACTGTCTACGATCACGAAGAACAGCTTGTCACTCAAGATGTCATTGATACGGTTTCCGCTGGAAAACTATCAACAGATATCACACTTTCTTCGTTCAATGATTTGAGCAAACAAGAGGTGCCAGAGGATATTGCAATCGTCCACTTTGATCATAATCCTCATAGTGGGTTGGCGATTTGGAACCCTGAAAATCATAAATTTATTGATCAAGCTACTAGAGAAGGCTTTCCAATCAATGTAGAACCGAGTGAACCGCTGCCGACTGGGTATTACCCCTTTGATGTGTATGAAGCGGACAAAGAGGCCATGGTCTCAAGCATTCTTAATTCTATAATTTCTCTTGCTATGAAACAGGGGCAATATACGTTTGAAGAGGTTCTTGACCAAGCCCATCCCTTCTGGGACAAAATTGGCTCTGATAAACAAGATGAGTTATTGCAGCGAACCGAAACTATACATTCCGAACTATTGGAAGCTGGCCTTGATGAGCACGTCGAGAAAATCGCGGGCACAAATGAACAGGCATGGGGACAAATATCGGCCACGATGCAGGCTATTCATGATAGAACAGACTACTACATTGACAGAGTGATGGATCGACTTCCGCAAAGCCGACTGGACAGCGACGCTTGGAAGTCATCTACAGATGATTCTGACAATGAGGGCGATACTGTTTAAAACAAAATAGTTCCTAATCTAACCAACATAGGATCTCGAACCTGGGGGATTTGTTGGTTAGTAAAAGCGGATGAGTGTATCTAGCCAGGATTATCTATTCACTACAGATGCATCTCAGCTGTTTCCGGGCAAAGGGTGGGGGACGGACGTTCTTTGGATGAATCCAATGTACGTGATGAGTGCTAGGATAACCGGAAGCACCACACCGGCATTTTCGAAGACGATTCCTGATAGGCCAGAGGTTATTATTGCTAACATAGTCTGATGAACTAGATTTAGAACGCTACTCTTTAGCCCGGTTTGACCATATCCCCCCGAGGAATTGAACCTCGAAAGTACCAAAGTTCACGTCTACTGGCTAGCTCATCGAATCGTCTGCGGTCACTAGGAAAATAGCAAGTGACTATTTGAAATTTTCCCATGTCTTGCTGGAAGCGTTTAGACTGTTCGCAATCAAAAATATCTCACACAATGAACCGCTCTGGAAAATCGAAGGTCATCGCTGGAGTGACCGCTTCGTCAGCCACTCGATATTCCCGATGCCGGTTTGCACCGACTATTGTAATCAGCCCGTATTCGTCGAGCTTCCGGAGCTTGTTTCGGCGAGCTCGCTTTCCAATCGGGACTCGATCTCGATTCTCGTACACCGTTTCTGACACAGCTTCATACCGCTGATGCAGTTCCTGGGGTGGCACCGATCCCGACTCTCGGATCAGCTCGTACAACACCTGGTGGTGCAGCGGAAGGGACTCCAAATTCGACTGTCGAATCCACTGCATTGCTCGGTCGTAGGCGTCCGCAATCGCCACCGACTCAACTGCAGATTCCTCCTCACTGGCGATCTCGCTGGCCGCCCGCAGCGTCTGAATGCCCTCTCTTGCGACACCGCCGACGTGGTCGGCAATCGACTCCAGATACGTCCGTTCCACGTCGACAGTCAATCCGTGGCGTACCCGCGGTTCGAGGATATCGGCAAGTTCGGTGTTGGCGTATCGCGATAGTTCGAGTTCCTGGCCAACAAGTCGCTGGTGAATCCGGTCATCGTCGACGCGTGCTAGAAGGGCTTCGGGTTGGTGGACGATTACCACGACCGCCAAGCGTGGGATCTCGACGAGCTTCGACAGTGCGTCAGTATGGAGATCGTCGCCCTCGTCGAGGACAACAATCAGCGGTCGGTCAACTCGTTTGCGGAGTCGTCGCCACAGCTCCTCTTCGGGGGTAGTGGTTGCGGGGTCACCGCCGAGTGCTTCGAGGACACCACGGGCGATGCCCGCCGGCGACTTCCCGAGTGAGCGAATATGTGCCCATTCAACGGCTGCTCGCCGTTGGAGTCGTTCGAAGGTATGCCGTGCGAGGACTGTTTTCCCGACGCCACTGGGGCCGTGAATTACAACGTCGGCTGGTCGGTCGCCGGCGACTGCAGGTTCGAACGCGTCAGCAAGGACATTCACCTCGGCGTCGCGATGGAGGAGCCGATCGGGGAGATAGGCATCAGTGAAGACGTGTTCGTCGACAATCACAATAGCGAGTTGCTACGTCAGAGTATATAAATGGAGCTTGTATTTCCGGGAGCGAAGCTGATCAATAACAGTTTAATGACTTTTTGCTGACAACCATGTGAGAACAGTCTCTTCAGCGGTCTCAACATCTTGAATCGCAGTATCCCCACCGAGCAAATTTTGTGCCTGATCAGTCGTAACTGCTGGTTCCACGACTACAGCGTCGTTGCTATCTACTATACGGTTACTCCGTGTAACTGTAGAGCCGCCTTCACCGTGTTTTCCACAAATAAGCTTCAGACTCTCCAACTGCTCTGGTGTCGCCTGTTGCACTAGGAGCTCGAATAATGGGTCGTTCGGGAGTAACAATCGAATTGAGGGATATTGCTCGGCAATCTCCGGTGTAAACGTTACCACGATACCTTCTCCTTCACCAAGTTCGGCTTGAGCTGTGTTACTGAGTGATTCTGGCACCGATATGTTATCTACATCTGGGAGCTCTAAGACATATGTGTCATCGACGACAGCCTCGAACGCTTCTGCTTGGGGGTGGTTGCGGAGTGCAGTAAACGTCCAGCCAGCATCATCCAATGGTTCACTCTGGGTGAGCTGCGTCTCGATCGTCTCAAGACTCACCAGCGGTTCGTATGCTTTCCCACCGGTTCCGATCTCATCGAATGCGGGATGACAATGTGGCTCCCATCCCTCAAGCCCAGCACTTTCGATGATCTCAGATTCCGTGGCAGAATCCTCCGCACTGTCTGTCAACCCAGTCTCCTCAGCCTTCTGTTTGGCTTGTTTTGCCCGTGAGTCTGCTTCTTCGACAACCCGCTCGCTAGCATCCGAGTTTGCGTCACCTGTGCTACCCATCACTGCACTTTTGATATCCTGTTCGATGCTATTCAGCACCGGCCGCATTGGCCCAACAACATTTTCGAAGAGTTTCAATCGATCCTCCAGTTCCTCGTAGATATCGCCATCGATGCTGTCTGTGTAGGCGTAATTGATGATCTTGACGACCTCGTTCTTCTGCCCAATTCGATCAATGCGGCCGATCCGTTGTTCAACCCGCATCGGATTCCACGGAAGATCGAAATTAATCAACGCGTCTGCAGTCTGGAGATTAAGTCCCTCACTGGCACTATCAGTGCAAATGAGTATATTGGTCGCGCCGTCGGTGAAATCGCGTTTAATCGCTTCCTTTCCGACATCTACCCATTCGTCAGCTGCCTCATCGTATTGCATTCCCCCACCGCCACTGTAGGTGCCGACATTCGGATGGGTGTCGGTCAAGGTGTTTCGAATGTGCTCAAGTGTATCGTGATACTGTGTGAAGATGATGACGTTGTCTCGGGCACTTTGCCGGAGTGATCGAATATCTCGCCGTAGCTGAGCAATCTTCGGATCAGCACGTGCTTGCTTAAGATCGTCAACGAACGCGTCGAGGGCATCTCGCTCGGCTTCGACAACATCTGTCGCATCCTGACTGCTTGGCTGGTATGCATCCAGTGAGGCTTGCCCAACCGCCTCGTCGATCGTGGCCTCCATGACACCGGTATCATCACTCAGATCGGAGACCTCGTCAGTCATATCTGCAACCCGTTGGTCGAGTTTTTCGCGGCGCCGTTGGAGACTCTGTGTGATTGCGTGGAGACTACTCGTGAGCCGTTGTCGGTAGGTGGTCATCACGAACCCCAAGGCGAGCTTTTCCTTTCCAGTGAGCACCTTCTGAGATTGCTTGTAGGTCTCATCAATATACTTCTCGACCTGCTCGTACAGTGGTTTCGCGTCTCCTAATTCGATCCGTTTGGTGGTCACATTCCGTGTCGGGACGGTATCTTTGAGGAGTCCGATTTCCTGGCATTTCTCTAAGACAGCCCGTGTATTCCGGAAGATACGTGATTGGACAGGGGTGGCCCATTGGGAGGCCTCGACGAGAGCTTGCCAGCTTGTAGGCCCACAATCAAACGTTAGCGAGCGTGGATCGTCGAACCGTGAAGATGTCTCACGCACGCCGAGGAGCTTCTCCAGAGCCTTCCGCTGTTGAATCCCTGGTGTATCAGTTGACTCAATGAGGGATTCAGCTTGATCGTCATAGCCGGGATTAGACGTGAGGTGCTCATGGATCAGTTGGCCGAACCGTTCGATTTTCGGACGGCCTTCGCCTTCTTCGAGCTCAAGCTGTTTCTGGAACTGTTGGAGGACTTGCTCTCGTCCGTCCTGTAGGTTCTGGTACCGACTCCCGACACTGTTGAGACTCGTTTCAAGTGCTTGCCGTGTCTCGAAGAATTCCTCAAACCGTTCCTTATCGTCCCACCCCTCAGAGAGATCACACAAGCGGAGTAGGTCGTAGAGTTCGCCCACGTTCAGCTGCATCGGCGTTGCGGTAAGCGCGTACAGACACTCTGAGACAGCTTCGACCTGGCCCAGAAGCTCATAGAGTTTCGTCTCCTCGCGAGCACTGTGTGCCTCGTCGACGACGGTGAGATCCCAGGCATTTCCATCTACTGCCGGGGCGACATGTGTTTGATTACCCTCCCGACGGGCGGTATGCCATGATTCAATCACGACGGTGGGCTTGTCTCGATCAGTGACAAACGAGCCGATTGGTGTGTTCGCCCAGTTTTCGGCATCGACACCCCCACGTGTCGGGATACGATTGTCTTCGCTACTCCCGAAGGGGCCAACCATGTAATCACCGTCGTGAGATCGCTCGTGGTAGTACGCGTGAATGTTGAACCGCTCTAAGAGCTCAGTCTGCCACTGTTGTACCAGCCCAGCAGGAACCAAAAATAAGGCGGTGTCCACATCGCCGACCTGCATGAGTCGTGACAATGTCAGCCCGGCTTCGATGGTTTTGCCGAGTCCAACTTCGTCACAAAAGAGTAGATTGTTTGGGTAAATACTGACCGCTGTGTCGGAGATCGTCCGCTGGTGGGGCCAGGGGGTGACCGTACTGATTTCCTCCGCGAGATGTATTCCGCCAGGTGTTCGCCCGGCTAGCGAGATAACCCCAGCAGTATCGTCTTCAGGAACAGTCGTCTGGGGATCGTGGTTTCTGACGCGTTCGACGTGGTCATCGAGTGACCCATCTGTGTCCTTCCAGTCGATGAGATTCTCACGGGCTGCCTCATCAAGTTGGTACACATCGACAGAGGGGTGGAAACCGTTCCAAAGTGCATTGAACGTCGAGACATCTTCCTCTACGTACTTTGCTTCGCCGCGGCTCCACGAGCGATGCACTTTGAAGCGTTCGTAATTGTACTGCCACGCACTGAGCGTCTCGTTGATGCTTCCTTCGAAGCTGATCTTGTTGCCTTTGCGGTCAACCCCGATCCCAAGCTTTGGGTGGAAGAGCCCGTCACCACCCTTCGGGTCGCCGACCTTGATTTTGAGATCACCACGGTCGAGGAGTGTCGCGATGATGGTGAGCTGTGATTCAACCCACGGTTCAAGCGGTTCATCGGCATCGGGAAACATCGCGCCTTTCTCACGCTTTTGGAGATCGGCTCCAGCAATCACACGTACTGTCCCGTCTGTCTCTAGAAGGGAGTCAACTCCTTCGAGGGCGTGTGCCAAGCTTCGGAGACTCAGATAGCCAGCCAGCCGATCATAGCGGATGACCTCGTTAAGGAATGGCCGGTAAAACGTCTCCATGAGCGTTCGATTTGTTTCGAACTTGCTCTCGTACACCGGCTCCCAAGAGACATCCTGCAGTGACATTACTGGTGATCACCGAGTTCGGTTTGTCTGTCAGCTCCAGACATGTCGATGTGGCTCGTATTAATATTTAGATACTCCCCGGTTTCACCTGAGATGATATCTAAAAGCGTTGAATGCATCTCTGTTTTCGAAGGCAAAACCTCTAGAAGTGCAGTTAGAGCAATTTCAAAAGCATCATCAGATTTTAATCCACGTTCTCTCATCCATTCCCAGGCGAATCTTGGCCCCTCACGCTCATAGACATGTAATAACGCATGAATTGTATCAATAGTATAAGTAAATCGGGTGTCTGTTGGGTTTACAGGATATTTTCGTGAAGAGGGATTGTCTGCGCTCTCGTTTCTAAGGAGGACAATATCTTGAACCCGGTCATTATGATTTTTAATTTGAATGTCGCCTCTAGATTTCCCCCAAATCTTGGTAGAGCGTTTAATTTTATCAATATCTATTCCAGCAGCAACACCGAGTTGTCGACCTTCATCATAAGGGAAGGTATCGTTTTCATAAACAAGCCATGCAAGCACATACCATCGTGTAAGAGGATCAAGCTCGTCCACCCCTTCGGTATCCAAATATCGTTCTGCTAATACACTAGTAACCGCTTTTCGGGCTTCACTGAGTGCTTCTCTCGGCCTGATTTCATCGCCTTTCTTGTTTACAACTGGATATTCCTCAGCGTATTTTTGAAGGGTAGGCCCGTATGCGGAGATAGCGGTGTCCGTTTTTGAGATATTGTAACCAGAGTCGAGAATCTCTTTAGCTCGTTGTTTTGCCACATAACTGATTTGATCTTTTACATCTTCCCATAGAGTAGCCTTTTCATCTGAATTATGACTACGTTTTCGACCGACCAGGAATATTGAGCTATCAGCACTGGCATTTCCTCTCATGCTGATTCTATCTGATTTTTCAGTTTTTATTGGGTGTGTGGCTGTGATCTTAAACCCTGAATTTATTAGAGCTGTTGTCAACGTATCCCAGGCGTCCATGTCTCGATGAGTAAACATAACTGTCATAATCCCTCCTTCAGTAAGCAATTCAAATATTTCAGAAAATATATCCTCCATCTTCTGTTCATAAAAATCATCAGCGAGTTGTTCTTTTGATTCCTCTCCTTGTGCTATGTCATCAAATCGAGATTGGTTTGCCACAGCCTCATCATCTTTATTAGTCAATTTGGATTCAAACAGGTCAGAGTGAATATCCTCTAGATATTCTTTCTGTATAACATAAAACACATCAGCCAATTCTGCATACATTACACTGCTATAATAAGGTGGATCTACTACTGCAACGTCTATACTCTCATAATCCCATTTGTTAGTAAGTGTAGCAGCATCTTGACAGGTGGTCTCAGCATCGGCAAATGTTTCGTATGAGGCTAAGTCTTCGTATGATTCTATAACATGGCTTGAACATTTCTTATATCCCCGCCGTGGAGCAGCTAAATTATTATCAACAAACATTTTCTTAAGAGCAAAATTATTCTCTGCAAACATATTGCTTCCAGTTCCTTTTTTATCATACCATTGAGTTAAACGTGAATTGAAATTAATAGATCTTGTAGCTATAAACGAAAGTACCGTGAGAATTGCTTCGGCCTTTTTTGTCTCATATCGTGTTTTAATTTCAGATTTAAAATGCTCATAGGCTTTGAGATATTCATAATGCACAACAAGTTGTCTTGGTGTGAAAATATCGCGCCATTCTTCCATTCCATAATTTCTCGGATCGTTGATTCTACTGCTAGCCTCAATCGGTTCACTAAGAAAAGTTAGTAATTCGAAGTCAGAATTTATTCGTTCTTCGGCTTTTTCGATTCCTTGAATATCAATATCTTCTCCGGCGCGAAATGACTGCTCCCCATCTACGGATTCATAATTTACTCCATACACAGTATATTCAAATTCGCCTTGTTTCAGCTTCTCTTGGATGGTTTCTTCTTCTGTTGGGACTCCACAGTGTGGACATTCTGCACTACCACCTTTTACAGGGCCATCATTCGGGTCGTATTTATTATCTGATACATCCTCTACTTTAACGTGTTTATATTCCACTTCTCCATCAATATATTTTGGTTTAATTGCATCACCTCCTTTGGATGTTTTATTCAGCCACCATTTTTTCGTGAGTGGAATACTACCACCGCAAGAATCACATCGTATTATATAACTACAGGCTGAATTCAATATTTGTCTATCTTTTTCTTTGGTAGGATAGTAGGATTTAATATTTGATTTTGCTTTATCATGGATTTTGTTACACCATTCGCTAATATCTGGTTCAATTGAACCTACTTCTGGTGCATATTCTAAAACAGCACGTATTATGATTGAAGGTACTGGATTAAGTTCATTAGCTTTTGCTGGGAGGCCGTATCGAATCGCCTCGAACGGAATAACCCCCCTACCAGCTGTAGGATCAAGTACTGTTGGAACTTTTCCACCCCAACCTTCTGCCAATTCAGCGTGTAGATTCTCTATTTCAGCTTGAGTAGGTGATTGCGTATTGGGATTAGGATAACCATAGTGGTCATCGACAGTACCACTGGTTCTTTTCTCCGCGAATTTTCCCTGCACGTATGATGATATATCTGAGTCGATTTCCTTCGGCCCTATCTGCATAAGTTGCAAAAGGTGATCTGGATCTATTTCACCTGGATAAACTGATGCAAGAATGGCTAATCTGACAGCTGGTGTGGGTCGTGATGCGAACCATTTTTGTAGACTCTGTATTTTATGATATCTTCCAGATTCCATGTCTTTTTGACTCTCGATGTCAATCGGAGTCAAAGGCAAATTCGATTCTATGGCTACTTTGTTTGGTACATTAGATTCCGGATCGTCTATGTTTTCATTACTATTTATTGTCATTATTATTTTAAATATGATCAGCAAGCAATACTCGAAGAGCTTTGCAGCCTCCCGGGGAATTCGGTGATCGAGCTTTAGCGTGCCAATAATAGCATTCACCGAGACTCATTTGATCGACCCCCTTTGCGATGGCTCGCAACCGATCTCGTCGTCGCATCGGCTTCATCGCCCGAAACGCAATCGATAGGCGCACGCCAGCCGCCTCTGTAAGGCTCACACTGGCTGGATCGCCCGTACAGACGATTTCGGGATCAAGATCTAACTCCCGGAACGTCGATTCAATTAAGAATGATACTTCATTGAAGGCCCCACCACGTAGCGTCGCAATTCGAATCCCAGACCACCCATCCCAGTCATAGGCTGTGTCGTCCGCACCTGGTAGCTCAGATGGTGTATGGTCTCCGATAATCGTCTCCGACAGCTCACAAACCGTAATTTTCACTGACTTCTGGGCCCGATCGAAACGTTCCTGGCGAGCGGTGGCAATGTCTTCTGGCACCAACTCATACAGTGTGATCTCGTGTTGGTCGTCAACTCGCCGGCGGGTTAGTACGAATGTAGGCCGGTTTCCGTAGGCTCCAGTGGTAAAGGCAAACGAGTTGCCCTCTGTTATCCCGTGGCTCATATGTTAGTTACCTCACTACTCTCGATAACTCGTAGTTGTGCGTGCATTGTGACGGTAAAGGCATTGTCGACTGCAAGGAGATCATCAAGCTCGTCGAAGGTATCCCCGTAAAGCCGATTGTCGTCATCTGCGAATTCTATAGCGAATTCGGCTTCTGCAGTCCGGCCTCCATCGGGAGTTGCGAGATCTTCGGGCTCCATATTAAATCGCAGATGGCTTGCGAATACGTCTGGTCGCCCCTCGAAGTCGACTTCGAACTGCGAGGTTGAATCTGCTCCATCAGTGGCCTCATAATCGAATTCCATCGCCGTGTCGTCTGCAAATGCGGTTTCATTACTGAGTTTATTCGCAGTAAACCATGCTCCTTTCCATGCGTCGGCTCCGTCGATCTTGATCCATACCCCTTCAACAATCGGCGTTAGCTCATCGGGATGACCATCATATTCGTCACGCGCTTCGGTAAGCGAATCAGCGATATCGGCTCGCATCTCCTGCAGCGCACGGGAGACGTGAGCTGGCTCAGAGGTACGGACTTCGATCAGCTTGCTGAACGGCTTTGGCTCGTCGATCTCTGTGGGGCCGGTGTCATCATCTGAACCACCACCCGTATCTGAACTACCACTCTCACCTGACCCCTTGTCATCCTCTGTTTCGTCCGGCTCTTCAGGCTCTTCCCAGTCGATTTCGTTCGCGATATCCGCCACCAGTTCGTCGATAGAGGTATACAGCGTCTGAGACTGTGAGAGCTTGACATCTTGATATCCAACGCCTGCGTGCAGATTCTTCGCGTCGTCGAGTTCGTGATCAGTCGCAGTGAGCGTCGCCTCGGACGAGTAGTACCCGGTCTTCTGCTCCTCATCCCAGTAGGCATACCCGTCGTCACGAACGAGCTGAGCAATCGTTTTCCTGAGTGGAATTGGCGAGAGTAAGATTTCTGCGTCCTGCCGCTTCCCGAATTGCTCTTCGAGGGCGCGTGTTGTCATTGCGCTCGCGCCGACGTTCCAGATCGTTGCTTCGAACCAATCGACGCCATAGGCATCTTCCCCTTCGGGAATGATCGCGCCTGCTTCATCGAGTTTCTCGATTACACTCTGGTGGATCGTACTATCGGTCGTGACGTTACGATGGGCAAGGCCATCTGCCGCTGGGAAATAGAGATGTGTATAGGCTTTCTTGATATCCTGATCGAGCGTGCCTTTCGCGCTGTCAAGCCGCTCGCCGAGCTTGTCCTGCTGATCTCCGTTCAGCTCGTATTGGTCACCAAGATTCGCCTGAATGTGTTTGATCGCAGCGACGCGTTCGGCCGTTCGCTTTGCGTCAGTTACGTCGTTCGCACTGGCAGCAAGGAAGACAACGTTGTTCTTGAACACTCTGGGGGTCTTCTGGCCGCCACTGGAGGACGCAGTATTCTTGAATAGTGTTTGGATGGTGTCTGGAACGGTCTCATAATCGTCGATAGTGACCGTATCAAAGTCCATCACACAGAGATGGGCCTCATCGGCTGTGTCGGGAATCTCGTGGGGCTCCTCCGGGCCGACGATGACATTGAGGCTCCCCTGTCCGAGTGCTTCGTCGAGGGCTTCCTCAAGATGTCGTCGGGACAACCCGTCCTGCAGCTGCTCGACGACGGAGTCGACGAGTTTCGTCAGGTTCGGTTCGGATTTGAATTGGATTTTCTCGCCGTTGTCACCATGGAGATAGAAACAGGCTGATCGACGCCCTTCTCCCAGCAGGTTGTTGAGGGCGTCATCGTAGTGGGCTAATTCTACCCCCGTGTTTGCAATTGCATGTCGCAATGGCCGTCTGGTGGTGCCCCGCCCATCGGCACCCTTGACAATGCTCTTCCAGAGAATAGTGGTTGTCAGTTGTGTTCCCAGTGGGGGATGGCCGTTTGGCAGCCAGTTGCGATCTTCCTCTTCTGCGTTGGCTGTCCCATCTTCAGAGTAGATATCGGCCTTGATCGCGGCCTCAAAGTCCATATCGACCGACGAAAACAGTCTGAGGAGCTGGGATCGAACGTCACCATCTGCTGGATGGAGATCGAATAACCGTACGAAGTGTCGCCCTTGACTCTCGCTTTGTTCTTGCCAGAGCCGATAGACGCCCCTAGAGAGTAGCTTCAGCGCGCCACGCGTCCGTTGGAACGATGGCAATGAGTCTAGCTCTTCGGTGAGCGTGTCGATAACGGTCGGATGAATCGGGTAACTCTCCTCGAGGCGAGTCCGATGCTCTGGGTTACTTGCACTGTCTGGGAAGGAATCGTTATCCCCTGTGTAGAACGATATGTATGTGTCTACAGTAGCGTCACGACCCTCTTTTTCGACTGTTTCGAACAGTCGGTGGCGGAGGACTGCTGCAATTTCGTTGTCTTCAGTCGGCGTGATCGAGCCCTCGACCCGGTCACTGATACTGTTGAACTCGGCGATGGTCTCCGATACGAGACCACGGACATCTTCGGCCTGATCTGCGAATGCTGTATCTGCAATACTGAGTACGACCGTCGCCTTGTCGTTGTTCTGCGTCGCGGATAGCAACGACATCAAGAACGTATTCGTCTGCTTTGCGAGCGTTGAGTCTCCAATTTCGACCGCAGCCGCCTGTTCAAGATAGGCGGCGATCTCGTCGATGAGGATGAGCGAGGGGTTGTCGTTTCGATCAAAGAGCCGTTCGAGTTTCGTCGTTCCTGGTGGTGTCCGATTCTCGTCGTTCTCCCGGAGGAATTCGTATCCGTCCCGGCCGAAGAGCTGGTAGGCTAGTTCGCCCCACATCGTCTTCGTCGCCGGTGCATCTGGATCCTCGTAGTTTGAACGCGCTTCTTCGGCATCCACGTGGGTTCCGACAAACACTGCCGTATTCACATCTAAACCGAGCGCAGCTGCATCGGTGTATTCGGCCGCAATATCGTCGTCGAGGATGAATTCGGAAAGATCTGGGACGGCTGTCGGCGATTCAGCGAGGTGATAGGCTGCGATCTGGTTGTGCGTTTTCCCACCGCCGAAACTGGTGTCTAAGCGAAGAATGCCGTTCGTCCCAGTGTAATCGTTGGTATGGGCACCGACAAACCGCGTTGCAAGTCGTGTCAGTAAATCTTGGAGGCCACCTGTCGGATAGGTCTTCTCGAAGAACAATTGCGGATCAGCGTAGACAGCCGGGGCATCACTACTGTGGGCGACATCTGCGAGACTTGCTGCGAATTGTTCTTCAGCCAGCTCACCCGTGAGAACATCTTGACGGGGTTCACAGGCGTCAAAGACGTTTGGAGGTTGATTCGCCGCGCCAGCCGTTGTTGGTGTTTCACTCATCCGTTTATTTTGGGGTGCTGCGTGTCTGTCTGCTGTTCAGTTGATTGATGCAAATACAGATATGATATGGTTCTCATGACTTGTTTATTACTCTGAGTTTTCTGCGTTCTTGGATATCTGGCTGTAGAGATACGACCAACTTAGTCATGTGGTATTAGTGAAGCTACAACCCAAGATCACGCGTTAACTCTCTTATTGGGGTGAATCGTCTTGCAGCAGAAATTCACTCGGATGATCAGACCCACGCTCTGCCGCGATCTCACATAATATCGCGTAAATTCGCTCTACGTGGGCGTCGTCTCGATCTCGCCACAGATCGTACACGGCTAGTGCTCCGATGATGGTAATCCGATCCTGTGGGTGAAAATTATGTATATTTCGCCGTGGTCGCGGTCTCCAATATAATCTTTTGGAAGCTCTACCTACGAGTTCAGAACCCATACAAAGCTAACCAACATTATCGACCATACCCAGTTCAGTGTTGGTTAGCTATATCTCTCCGACATCGCTCTCCAAGCGCGTCGGGACATCCGAAGCACGTGCCAACGGCGGCGACGTGAATTAGAACCGGTTTGTTTCTTCCAGTACTAACCCTCCGGCCACAGCTAATTCAATAGTTCCTGGAGCCGCTATCATTGCGACCAGCCGTAGCAAGGGAGAGAGACTCGAATCAAGCGGACTACCAACTGCGAGAATCTGGAATACGATTAATGCGGCGAGAATTCGTCCTGCAACCCAAATCGCACCGGCACGGATCGCATTCATTTCGACTGGCAGATTGACACGCCGTATGATAAGTACCGGGGCGCAACGCGAGTGAATACGTCGCGTCGTATTCTCTTCGTTTGTCACCGGCTCATCGGCGTGTTTTCGGATGCCTGTTGACCATACCTGCCGTGAGAGCTGTTCAATACGATCCCCTCACAATTTTCGAGGTGGTGGTTAGCGAGCAATTCCGATCGACGAACACCATTGGAAGGTCGAACCCGTCGCATTCGAGCTCGTAGTGCATCCGCTGTACTTTCGATCCACGGGTCGTGGGTTCCCATGGCGCGACGTGGCCGCGGCTCCCGGTATAAACTCTCGGAGACTCCCACCTACGGGTTCTGTGCAAAGCTAACCAACAATCTAAACTATAACCTGCTCAGTGTTGGTTAGCTAAATCTCACCGGCATCCGGCACCTCGACGCGTGGGGTGTCACTGTTGTCAGCTCCAACACCGTAGTCTGCACATCGAGGACACATCGCTGTCTGGGGTTTTGGATGTCCTTGCCACGTGTACCCGCATTCCGGACAGGGCCCGATCTCTACAGAGCGGGTCACGTCTCGATACCGGCTTCTTCGAGGTCTCGTTTCCGATCTTTCGCTCGCCGAACGTTCTTTTCGACCATCTCCTGGCTGCGGTTGTGCTCTTGGGCCACGTCAGCTGGATCGCGATCGTTGATCACGACTTCGCGATAGTCGCGGCCGGCCTCCGGGCCGAGCAGCTCGATGATGTCGACGTCGGCGTCGATGGTGATCTCTCGAACTTCGGGCTTGCCGAGTGCAATCACGCCATCGCCGGCGAAGAGGTTGACGAGCCCACCTTCGGGATCGTCGGGATCGATATCGAGCGTTTCCAGCACTTCATCGCTGAGCTCGACGCGGAACGAGGAGTATTCGTCCGTCCCGGTCTGCTCGACAGATCGCCAGCGGCCACCGGAGCGGCCGTCTTTGGCCATCTCGCCGAACATCAGCTGGACGGGGATCAGTCCCATCTGATCGTACTCTTCGGGAATGAAATACAGCGATGCGTCTTTTGGATCCTCGTCAGGGAACGTCGCGTCTTGGATCGCCTTGGAAATGTTGATGACGGCCTGTTCACCGTCCCGAGCGAGGTAGACTGGGACAGTACCGTACTCACGTATCTCGACTGGTTCGTCGTTTGGTTCGGTCGTCTCGTTGGGTGTGTTGGTCATTATAGGGATCGAACGGCTGTTGGTTAGTTAGTTGCTGCTGTCTCGATCGGGATTTGAAGCCGGGAGACAGGATATCGGTACTTCTGGATAGCGACACTCCACTCGCGTTTGAACCATGCGAGATATTCGTCGAGCGTGTCGAGATTATCCGTCCAGTCGGGTGTGCGGGCATTGAGGTCGGCCTCGAAGACAACCGCGATGACACGGTCGTCAGCCGGATGCTGATCGTTCGGGGGTATCTCGGCAACTGGCGTTTCGTCGACGATCACCTCACTGGCTGGGCCGAGATCATCGTCGACGACGCGCATCGGTCGGCACTCCTCGATTGAATCTGGGCTCTCTGGCAGCTCGGCGTGTCTGTCGACAACACGAGAGCCGACCGGGAGGTGGCCGTCGACAGCGCGGAACTGCATCACAATCCTCCTGGTGAGCTGACGACAGCACTCGCGCGCTGCTGGCCGCTGTGTCGGCTGGTGGTGTTGCAATCGTCGCACAGTAGGTCACCGGTGTCGGTGAGGGTCGTCGCTGGATCTCCGCAGCGGGAGCAAGTGTATGCCATTGTGGTTTCCCTCTAAACCTTACTATAAGATGCAATGGGAAAAAGTTGTTGGCTCGTGTTGATAACGTCCGAAAAGTACTAAATGAGATTTGAGGGGTAAATCTGGCCACTCCGTATTCAGGTGGTCTAGCCGTAGGTAGTCTCTATCATTGGCTACTCTAATGATCGTGCAGCCAATCGGTGCAGTTATCAGAAAATGTGGTGGCCCATACACCACTCTTCTTGAACACAAACAGCTCGTCGTTATTATCAATATGCGTTTTCAATTCATCCCGAACGTCAGAGACAGAATCATCCGTGTCTACTAACCAGCACGATTCAAGTATATGGCAGAAATCCCCATAGCTCTCAATGGCGTCATGGAGATCGCTGTAATCTTGTCCCGGGTCATTGAGGTCGTATGTGATGAGATAAACGCTCATGTAGGTGTGATTAACCAGAATGGTATTCAAATTTCGCCATCTGTAGTGAAAGTAAAACAAAAACTAACCACAATCAATTTCGTATCGGTCTGGGCTTCCATTAGGAATATCTCTCCTTACAACCATTTCGGAGTGTTGAACGCGGGTTTGTCAGTGATTTCCTACATGTGGCTAATGAATCTGAACCCTAAATTCCCGATTCGAAGACGTACTCTGCAAGTAGGAGAAGCCAAGGAAACCACAATGGCTGTTGAAGCTTCGTTGGCTTCCCCACCGATGGCGTGATTCGGCCGATGTATAAAGACACCGTCTCTGCTGTTACTCTATACCCTTCTGGGTGTTTTATTTCCCTGTAACCCCTCTGCGTTGATATGTCGTATGGACGGTTGATCCTCGGTGCGGCCGGGGCTATCGGAGTGGCAGAAGCGTATCGACGATGGACTACTTCGAAGCATGACCGGCTGCTAAAGAAAGCGTACAAGAAGGCCAGCCGGGCCGCCGACGATGCTGAGGTGAGGGCTGAACATGGGATCGGTGGTGACGAAGGGAATCGAGATCTCGATGAGATCGATGGTCACCCGGATCTCGTCGTCAAAGGGTTCTCGGCAACAAACCTGATTGCTGAGGTCGAAACCCCGGATGTTCTCGATAACAATCCAGGTCACATCATCGATCAACTCGAAGGCTACGCCCGGCAAGGCTACAAGCGTGTGCTGGTTGTTCCTTCCGGAGCAACCGAGGCTGCGAAAGAGCTGTGTCAGGATATCGAAGGCGATGTTGTCGTATCAACACCGAGCGGTGTCGCCGATCTAGTTTAGTCGATGATCTGCTGAAGTGCTACGCCCATTTCTCGACTGTTGTCTGCGTGGAGGTGGCTGTCTCACAGTCAATCAAGCCTTCCATCTTGGCGGCCTCGATCCGCTCGGCGTGAGGTTTTCGGATTCGGTGACAACTTGGACGCTCACATTTCTGGCCAGGTGTGGCTCCACAGTGCGGACAGGCGATTTTTCGAGCTTGTAGCTCATCCTCTGTGGGTTGGAGATCTCGGCCATCCTGTTCGTCGACGATGTCTGCAACGCGGTCTCGAAACTCGGCCCGGCGGCTGCCGTTTGTTCCTTCGAATCCCTCTGGTGATTCCCACATGGTAGTTCCGTACCAGCCGTCGGCGGCTCTCTCTAGCGTAAGCCACTGCCGGGGGCTCGGATCATTGGCGTAGATGTTTACCAAGTGATCTACTGTCTCGTGTGGTTCGTCGTCGACATCAACAAGTGGTTCAACACAGTTGCAACCGACTACGAACCCACCGTCGCCGATCCGCATGATCCGTACGTCGGGGCCGGGGACGGCGTGGTTGTCGCCTGTAACGTGACACTCGTATTCAAGAACGATCTCGACCATGATGCCCTACTCTCGCTGGCTATTTTGCTTGGGCTTGAGCTCGATCTCAGAGAAGCCCGTCCTCTCGACGATGTGGAACGAACGCGTCCCGTCGTCCTCGATCACCTCGAAGACATCAGTCGGAGAGGCTGAGGGGACACCGTGGCGGGCCCGCTGTTCACGGTTAACGACCTGTCCTTGGGCGCGGTGATAGGCGGCTTCTATGTCGGTCGTACCGACGATGCTCTCAACTGGGCGGTAGAGTGTATCAATATCCGCTAGCGAAACCGCCTGGTCACCGCGGCGAATGTCGTCTTTCGTAAACTTGTACTCACGGTCGCTGTCGAACGCACTCCGATCCAACTGGTGGATTGTAACCGCACCGGCTGGTGGTGTCGCCGTCGGGAGTGTCGGTGTTAGTGTCGTCATGCTTGGCTCCCTCACTCCGTGGTCGGGTCGACTGCGCCCGATTCGTCGAACACTTCGTAGCCAAGGTTGGCGATGTTATCCATGATGGTCTTGACATTCCGGTAAACCTGCGTTTGGTCGTCGGCGAACGCTGGGGTATCGCAGACGAACACGTCCCGCGTATCGCCGTAGCCGTTTTTGATGGTCGTTCGTTCTCGAACGATCCCAAGTCCGAGCCCGCGACCGGGATGGAAAATCTGGTAGCCGAGTAGATCCTCCGGCTGAAGCTCGTTCTCGTAGTTGTCGGCCTTGACCGTGAGGTTGTGTGCCATTGTGGTTTCCTCGTATATCTTATTATAAGATGTATCAGTAAAAGTGTTTCGGAATCAGGAGAGACTCTAACCTAACTGAGTGAAACAACAATCAGATTGGCTATATTATTAATAGCTGACACACAATGTGCGTCTTTCCATTCTAATCCCCCGGTTAGGTATGTAATCCTCCGAGGGTTTTTAAATAGCGAATTGTGATAATTAATATGCGCTCAATTGGGTCATGGGCCTTCGGCCTTGTCTTTTTCAACGGGAAGATCCATATCCGATTGCCGTTGGAAATTCATAACGCTGTCAAAATTTGGTTGAGTAAGATTCAAATCTGGTGGTCTGACCTGCCAATTCCCTCACAAGAAATATCGATACCAACGCTTGAGTTATTCAATCAGATTAGCCCCACGGGAGAGATTAGTGAGACGATCCCCTGGGTCATCGTGATAGTACCGTTACTAATCAATCTGAAAAACCGAATCAACAGTAAATTTGGAATCTGCACACGTGCCGAACCCGGAGAGAAAATCTCCGCTGGTATAGTACGAGTGAAAGAATGAGAAGTGAATGATGGATGGCACTGCTTACTAATCCCCTATTTTTGTAGTCGCTCGAATCTCATGTCTAAATCCATCACAGTAATGAGCAATAAACAGCGAGATTGTTGTATTCTATAAATAATATCAGATAATGTCTAACAGTATATCAATGAAAAGAATTAATTCTCAATAAGAACGATCTTGAACTATGACAGCAGGAGATATAATCGACGGACTACTGGCAAAGAAGTCGATCAGCTTGATTATTTCATTTCTAATACCGCTCTTGCTTGGAGGTGTTTTGCTTGGTATACCAGCTCTGGGGCCTGAACTGAGTATAATACCACCTGTGTTAATTGGTGTATTGGTCTCTTGGATGCTGGGGTCTGCATATGGAAAAAGGAAAATCTATCGTAAAGTAGGAAACAAACGGTAGTGTCACTTTGGGAGATTTAATCTCTTATCTTGCACAGCTCAAACTCTTAGTTTTGAGACAGGTATCGCTGTTTCACATCTTCGGTAAGAGCCTCGGTTGCAAGCGATACGAGATAGCAGCTATTCGGTGAAGGAACTGAGGTCTACCTGTCCGGATGAATTGGCGTCAGTCGTGTCGTTGTTCGGCTCGTCGTTGAAGTCATCGCTATGCTCAGCATCCGGATCGGGTCGGTTGGGCTCCCGGTAGGCTACCGGCTCGACGTCGTCGCCGTCCATGATCTGGCTAGCTGTCGACAGCGCGGTTTCGCGGTCGACGTTCTCTGCGAAGATCGGGCTCGGATTCTCAAAACCGGCGACCCCAAGCACATTCCACTGTCCGGCTGCTGGATTCTCACTTGTCATGATCGCAATCGACCGGCCGGTGTCGGATTCGACAAACGAAACGTGGTGATCGATTGCTGTCGACGTAACCCAGCCGGCGGGTGGGTCGGTGATCGTTGGATGGCTCATCGTTACTTGTGATCTTCCCATCTAATCCATTCGGCTCCACACTTCGGGCAGGTGAGACAGACCTTCACGCGTGGCCCCTCATCTTTTTCGTAGCCGACCGGTTCCGTGTCACCACACTGCGGGCAGTCATATCCCGGTCGTACACTAGCTAGAGCCATTAGTTCTCCTCCTCTGTAATGTCGTTGGGATCGGTCGCTCGCGGGGCCAGCAATACACGGCCGTCGTCCATCTCGAAGACAACAGGGGCCTCATTTTTCGAGTTGTGCATCCGGGCTTGGGAAAGGATCGGCTTGATGGTCGTGTCGCCGGCGTCGGCCAACCGTTCGACCAGCTCGGCTTTGAGGACATGGGCCACGTCGTCCAGCGTAAGGACGAATACGTCGATCTCGTCGCCGTCGGCTTCCTCAATCCCGCGCCACCAATCGCCGACCGGCCGTTCTGCGTACTCTTCGACCGACATTATGATCGGGAGGTCGGCGTCTTCGGGAACCCACATCGCAGTGTGAGCCTCGTTAACTGCACATCCCGGTACCCGATCCCGTGAGGATAGCGTGCCGTCGTTGTCGAAGTGCTCAATGAATTGATTCCGGGTTTGACTGTCAACCGATTCGAACCGATCTAATGCAGCCTGCCGACTTGTGAAACTGGTTGCCATTGTGGTTTCCTCGTACATCTAAGTATAAGATGTATCGGTATAAGTATTTTGATTTCCACTCTCTTCACAGAGAGAGCTGGTGCTCTCCAATTCAAAATATGTAATTCATGGAGGGATATCTAACCCTGGGCCATCACCGCCAGCACGGACTGCGATATCGCAGGCTATCTCAAGTGATTCAACGAGAGCTGAAACATCTTCCTTGCTAGAAATTACGGTTCGGTTCCCGTGCATCACCTTATTTCGGTACTTCTCAACCGTGTCAAACGCTTCTTTACATTGTGTCTTCGAGGGAAAATCTAGCTTATCTAGGAGATCTTTGTTATTTCTAACTACCTCTTTCAGATCCGCGATAGACATAAACTCAACAGGATGAAGATTCACGTTTTCGTCGACTGCGTTACTCCATCTGTCTATTGCGCCCCCTCTTGGACGGGCCTCTTCGTAGATTTCTTCGATTTCATCGATATCATAGTGCTCACTAATCAATTCGGATACTGCTTTCGCCATCTCAGCATAATAGGTAAACAAGAATTCCTTCGCAGTCCTTGTATTCAAATCTGCAGGTGTGACAATCCGCCAAGAATCTCTATCGGGATGTGTCGCTAACGCAAATGGATGTTCAGTCAAGATATTAATGCAGTACAGCATTATTTGATTGTACCTGACGTACTGATCTTCATCGATAGGGTGGATTTCTCTGGTCTCTACCTCATAGTATTCGCGAGAATTGTAAGGTCTGAGCGGTGCGTAATCGAATCCCTCTTTCTCAAGATCGCTGAGTATATCTTCTATCAAATCATCCTGTCCGATCTCATTCTGCCCAATAAAGTAGATTAGAGAACCAAGTTCTTTTGAACTCCCCTCACTCGGGTAGCGAATATAGTCCTCAACCTCTTCCTCGCTCCAATACATATAGAATAACAGTGAAGTCGAGAATCAAAACATTTCTGTCCACTGATCTTATATTTGTTAGATGTTCAAGAATCTACTCAGGAGCATATTCGGCCCTTTCCGTGATTACAGCCGGCGGGCCTCCTTCTTCTGTTCATACAGGCGGTCGGGATTGACATAGTCACGCCGCCGGGCATCATGTTCTGCGATTTGCTGGTGAAGCCCGCGTTCGGTCAGCTCCACATCAGCCATAATTTTGTCGACGTAGGAATCGACTATCTCAGCAGCTCGATCATAGGCGTGTCCGTCCAAGTCGTCGGGTGCCTGATCCTCTTCGACTGCGTCAAGTAGGACATCCTCCGCCGTCCATCGGATTTCCTCGTTCAGCGTATCGACATCGGGACTTGTATCGATATCGCCGTTTGGTGCGTGTAATTCCGTGTCGATGAGTTCGTTCCGTTTCCGTTCGGCGGCTAGCTGAGCCTCTTGCAGTACCTCTTCGGTGATAACGGCCTTGACGGCCTCAGCGATCTGCTCTTGGTCGGTGGATTCGGTAAGGTCGGGTGCCATTGTGGTTTCCTCACATCTTAGTATAAGATGTATCGGTAAAAGTGTTTCGACTCGTAGCTACCGACCAACTCCGAATCCCACCGATAGGGGAACCAAACCTATCGTTCGGCTTCGATAGCGTCGATAATCGTGCTGGCTGTCGACGTGATACGATCTAGTCGCTCTTCGATTTCTTCCGGTTCGTCGTCGGTCCATGCAGCCACGTAGAACGCGCTGCCAGAGGCGTCAAGGCCGAGCTTGCGACTGACGACGTAGGCAACAGCTTCAGCCTCAAGCTCTCGTGCAGCCTCCTCCTGGCCATCTATGCTGGGACTGTGCAGCTCGGCGTGGGCGATCTCGTGAACGAGGATACTGACAGCCGCGGCGTGAGTTTCGACCTTCGCCCGGATCGTCGCCGGATCGTCGTATCGACAAAAGCCGTCTTCGGGTCGGTTCCACTCACTGGCTGGAACGGCCTCGACGTTGTAGCCGAGGGCTTCGCCGGCGGCGATGGTCGGCTCGAACAGCTCGCCGGCGTCGCCGGTCGCGTCCGTCGGTAGCTCCGGCAGCGGCTCGCCTTCGGTCTGGCTCACGTCGAACACAGGGGCGGGGCTGAATCCGCAAAGGATCTCGCCTTTCTCCCATTCCTCGTTGGGGTCGATCTCCCACGTCTCGGGGTCGGTGCCGGCGCGGTCACACGCTAGATCATCGTTCCATTCGTGGTAGCTGGGAGCATTGCCACACTGCGGGCACTTGTGCGATGTAACCGTATTGGGCCGCCAAATCCAAATTGCGGATTCATCTTCCTTGACATGGCGGTCGAATTCGTTTTGCCACGTATGGAAGCCTGCAACCCGCGTAGCGTTGGGCTTCTGCATCTTGATGAGCATCGCGTTCCGGCTGCTGTAGTCGTGGAAAGCGGCCTGTGCATCAAGCCACTGCTGGAACACGTCGGACTCTCGGGCCTCGTCAGCTGCGGCGATGAGGTCGTCGATCATCGCCCCCATTTCGGCCTCCATCTCGTCGTCGCGACTGTCCGTGTCCTCGAAGGTGACCGGCGACCGCTGTTCGACTTCCGTACTGAGTGATTCGAGGGTTGCCTGATTCGTTGCCATTGTGGTTTCCTCGTATATCTTAGTATAAGATGTAGTGGTATAAGTGTTTCGGATTGGGATGGTGATCTCGATTACTGGCTGCGGAATCGCTCGAAAAATACGGATCGCTCGACTAGCCGCCGGCCGTCTTAGGCGGGTAGTTCGTCGATATCGAACACTGGTAGGTTCGTCGTTGCTCCGACACCAAGCCCGCGGGCTCGGAGTGCGTCACGGATCGCTCCCCAGTCGCTTACGTCGGCGAATCCGGCTAGCTCTTTCCCCGGCAAGTCGGCCTCGACGAAAACAAGCAGGCCTGCACCCGTGTCGGCGACGGTGATTTCGTCAGGTTTTGCTGGTGGGGCAGCTGCCGGCTGGTTTGCGGTAAATGCGGTCGTTGTTTCGCGTCGTTCGCTAGTGAGGTTAGTTGCCATTGTGGTTTCCTCACATCTTAGTATAAGATGTAGTTGTAAAAGTGTTTCGACTTGCCGCGGGTGTTGGCCTAGATCACGCCGAGCTTCACCGCGGCCCCTCGAACCCGGCTCGCCGTATTGAGCCAGTGGGGATTTGTCGATTCCACGTCGCCGACGGCCTCCATCAGTCGCTCGACCTCCGCGGCTGTTACCGTGATTTCGTCCATGATACCAGCGTCGGCGATCTTCTGGTAGATCGGTTCATCCGGGCGGAGATATCGCAGGTACGTTTCCCGCCCGGCGGCGTTGATTTTCACTGTGGCTGTTCGGCCCGTTGGTTGATTTCGTTCGGGCTGGTGGACTGCCGACATCTCGATCACTCCATGTCAGGGGTGCCGGCGATAACCCCCTCGGCTGGGGTAATCTCGATTTCCGCGTCCGTGTGTTCCCCAAGACTGGGATCGATATCGTACCGTTCGGCCACGTTCGCCGGGATCGGCCACCGACCGAGCGCAAACCGCGCCCGCCGTAGGTGCTTACATCCGAGCGTTGGATCACGGTGTTCACTATCCGGGCACTCACAAGTGTTCGACTGTAGATCGACAAGGTAGCTACTGCCGGATTCACTGGTTGCCAAGACGAGGTCATCGGCTCCTGCCGCCCGGCCAATGTCCGGCGTAATCGTAATGTACTGTTCTAGGGCCCGCTGAGTGCGGTCGGGAAGATCGACTGCTTCGGGGTTGCTGTCCGACTCGTTGTTTTCGCTACGTCGGGAACTGATTGCCATTGTGGTTTCCTTACATCTTAGTATAAGATGTAGTGGTAAAAAGGTTCCGATTTTGGATATTGATCTATTGGAGTCAATCCCGATGCTGTGAAGGAGTTTTGAGTCTTCTCCCGGCGGTACACTCAGGAGATCAGGTGAGAGCTTCGATATGAAATAGAGCAATCTTACAACAGAAGTTGCTGACGTGACAGCGGAAACAGCAGCAAAAACAGTTGATAGCTAATTACAAAATCTAAATGTTATCTATCACCGAGACATCGCCCCGTTCTATGGCCTCTCTAACGTGGATATTGTCAGTCATTGTCTCAGATGTTTTTTTATTTTTACGAGTACCACGTAAATTCAGAGCCTGTGGCCAGTTACCGTTAGCATCAGTGCCACTCACTTCGGTAATTTCGATCGTTTGAGGAGTTTCGTATGCATTTCCCGGGACAATCTCTCCCCCTTCGTGCAACCTTAGTTGTCTACCGGTCTGGAATATCTGATCCCAGTCATAGTTATTGCTCATAAACATGTTAATGTATGTTGATATATAAACCCGATTATTATCCAACCGATCTGGTTTGGCGTGCGGCGTATGGTCGCCGGCGGCACCGCGGCCCGCGTTCGGCGGTGGGGACACCGGCTAGAGCGCAACTGATGGGGTGTCGATCGTCGTCGACAGTGGGGTGTCACCTGGTCATCGCACGGGCGAGTGTCGGTTCTGTCGTCGATAGTCTGGGTGTCAGGCCTGTACTCCAACAACAGAGAGTAACAATATCGTCCACACTGGGTGTCCCACCGGAAGCGACACCGGGTGTCAAACCAGTTTTCAAGCTCAGTCGGGGATCGGGCTTCACATCGTCAGTTCGGATACCGGCCCTGTCGTCGACGACGCCTGTGGAGACGGGTGTCGGCCTGAGACCGGCCTGACTCTTGGCCGCCAGAAAGAACCGGCCTGGCGGGCCTCGACGCTGACTGTGGCAGCCACACTGCGGAGGTCGGGCAGTGACGGGGTCGTCGGTCAGTGAGCTGTTTCGGTGCTGGTGGGTGGCTGGCTGTGGTGCAGTGCTGTGTGAGAAGTCGTCGGTTTGTGAGGCGGTGCTGTGCTGTCGCTGTTGCTGTTGTTGTCGCGGTACGGTGTGAGGAGTCGTCGGTTTGTGAGCTGGGCTGAGCTGTTGCTGTCGCCGGCGGCCACCGCAGAAATCGTGACCGGGGCTTGTCGTCACCAACGCCGCTATCAACCCTGTCGGCCACACCGGGCTGTCGGCATCGTCGACGCCGCCGCTGTCCACACTGTCGAGGCACTCGACACCCACACCTGTCGCTGGCAAGATCGACACCCCACTGTCGCCACCAGGAGTCCTGCCCAGTCGATCGTTGAGGCCGCTGTCCACACCAGAGAGCTCGTCGGGATTGACCTCGTCGTCGACGCCGCAGCGGGCCACGCTGAGATGCCAGGTGGGACACCCAGACTGTGGTCGTCGAAGCCGGCGGTACCACCACTTCCTTCGGGGTCGACAGCCCTGTGGTCGCTATATACACTTCCTGATAGGTCGGTGTCGACACAGCCGGCTTGCTGTGTGTTGTTGGCTGGCCACTGTCGGCAGTAGTACTCGGCAGTAATCCTATCGGGCCACCCTTGAGTGGCTCATTTCCCTGGTGGGATCGCCTCGAAGAGTAGTCTGTCGGGCTCACCACGCTACGCGGCTTTTCTCACTTTGCTTTCATGCTTGTTTGTCGGCCTTGCCTCCCTCGGGTGGGTATCCAGCCACTGCTGTTAGAACTACTCGATCCCCCTCTATTTCCGACGCAGTGCGGTATCGATGCGGATAATTTCGGATAATTCGACTGAATAATTATCTTGAAAGTTAGCCTTCAGGGCAATATAGTTCAGGATAATTTTGGATAATTTTATTAGGCACTAAAATCTGATAGTAATTATGTCTGAATCTGAGAGTCGATTGAGTACGCTGGATCAGTTGGGGATTGATATTCTAACAGCACTGGTCGACCATGATGGGGAAGCTGACAGCACTGCACTGAGAAAGTATCTCGGGATGAGTGATGATTCAGCACGGTCGAGATTTAATTATCGAGTTACTGAATATTTAGAACCAGAAGGGCTTATAGAAACCCACCAACCAGACCCTGAGCCGGGGAAGTTTCCACCTAAGATATTGAGGCTCACAGAAGAAGGTCAAGAGTTGTTAGAAGATCTTAATTCAGAGTCTGCAAGTAGTGGTATCGCTGATCGACTACAACGGTTAGAAGAACAAGTTGATGGGCTCCGACAGGAGAATCAGAAACTTCGCGAGGAAAACCGGGAATTGAAAGAGTTAATTGAAGAATCTGGTGTTGAAGCAGTAACCAACCGGGTAACGGAGCTTACTGAGAACGTAGATCGGCTCCAAGCCAAGATGAGCAATATGCGGGACACTATCGAAGAAACCCAGACCCACCCTCTCATACAATCCACAGAAACGGCTGAAGGGTTCGATGCTATGTTGGTAACAATGAACGCTTGTCGCCGGATTATCGAAGAAGAGATTGAAGATGGAGAAGAACGAGTCAAACAGGAGCGGGCTGATGTTCGAGAAACACTTTCAGAACGCGGCCGCTTGCTCACCAACGACTAGGGCCCTACGCTAGCCATCTATCCTCTTTCCCATCGGAGTCACCCACTTCATCATCGGTCTCGGTATCATCTCCGTTGTCACTGGATCGGTTAGGAGATTGTGAGCTCCCAGCAGTCCCGACGCCCATGACGGTCGGGATATCCTCGGGTTGATCGAGATAATCAGCAGCCGCGGGAGTAACATTCTCAACGGCGTCGACGAACTTCTCGAAGCCATCACCACGGGGGAGAGCTGTTCCACTTGCCCACGTTTTCAGTATCCCGAGATCGATGCTATCGAGTTCGTCGGTCAGCTCGTGAGGGTTGATCGTCGCCTCTGAAGGTGGGGTTTGCGTCGACGACTCGGCAGGATCGGGACTCGATTCGGGGGTGGGTGTCGGGTCAGACGGCTCTTCCGAAGACTCGGGGGCTCTGTCCTCGGTATCGGGAGACTGTGTGTTGGTTTCGACAGCCTCCACATCATCCTCAACGTACTCTGAGAGCTTCGTCGCCCGACCGTGTTCGACGATGACGGGCTCGTCGTGGTCTTGATTATCGTCGTCAGGGAACACCATGAACGTGAAGTCATCGTCCTCGACGGGTCGGGGGAACTCTACCTCGGGGATGAACGGCTCGTAGAGGTCGATATAATCCTCTTGGAGTGCATCGAGCTCGTCGTAGACGTCTTCGACTTCCGCATCGTCACCCTCACCAGTCTTGACCACCCACTTGTCGTTGACCTTCTCGCGATGAAGTGTCGTTTCGACCGGTGGGTCAACGGCAAGTTCGGGATCGCTGAACTGGGTGATGGTTTTGTCCTCGCTGCCGGATCGTTTCGAGACGACAGCAACGACATTCCCCTGTTCACGCCAGACAAGCGATTGGTGATCGTCGTGATCAGGGGCGACAGCGATCCGATTACCGCTGTCAAACCGGAGTTTGTTCGTCTTGTTGTAGAACACCCGCTCGCCGGTATCGAAGGTCTCCGAGACGCAGGTGATCGTGCTGTAGTCGACGGTTTGCCCGTCAGTATCGTAGATGACTTTCTCCCCACGCTTCGGCCAGTAGGTGATCCCGTGACTCTCTGTGTCGTCGCTGGTGGCATCCTTACAGGTGAATATGCAGGTGCGACCGGCTTCGATGGCTTTCCGAAGGTTGGTGAGCGTCTGCTGAGGTTTCTTGATCGTCGACGTTTCAGCTTCAATCGAGATATCCCGACCGTTCGAGAGCTCCCACAGCTGGGGGTAGTCCTCGATCATTTGCTCGCGGATCTCATTAGCCTCGGCGACCGTGTCGGCTTCATCCATCGGGTCACGGGGGAGATCGGCAACCCCATCGGGGAGTTCGTCACCCTCCTGTGTCGGCAGGGATGTGAGCGCACCGAGTTTCGTGAACACCTGGTAGGATTCATTCAGTATTCGTCGATGGTCGTCACCGCCACCCGACGCTGATGATCCAGTGTCGTGGCTCAAGACGGTGTTCAGGCCGTGATCGGTGAGGCTGACCGCTAACTCACCATCGACTTTTCCTTCGCGTTTGACCATGTTGTTGGACTCGAAGGCGTTGCTGATCTCCGAAGAGAAGCCGACATCACCGACACGTTTCTCCAATTCATCCTCGACGAGTGACTTCGGAACGGCCGTCTCGGTGTCGGCGTGCTGGACTTGAGCAGCGTAAATTGCCTCCAAGAAGACGTCCTCCGGTACCATCTCCAAGACCATCTCAGCGTCAGTAGCCATCTCTTCGGGGGCCTCACCATCCATCGCAGCTGCGGGGTTAACGAGGTCGCCGATATGGCCGAATTTGAGCTCATTGCGGATCTGCTGTTCGGAGAGGGTCGGCGTCCCATACTGTTGGAGCGAGTGTTCGATAGCCTGCTGGGCCTGTTGTTCATCCCACAGCGGCGGGTACGGTGGGAAGGTCTTGACATTGATCGGGTCGCCCTCTTTCCCGCCTTCGAGCAGCACTTTCGTCCACGTCCGGAAGGCATCGAGTGACTGGAGGTCGCTGTTGTCGTAGCCGTCGTAATTGGACATCAAGATATTCGCATCCTCTCGGCCGGGGGTTCGCATCGAGAGGATCGTGTTGCAGTTGTTGTCCATCGCCCGGAGTGTCTTCGGATGACTCTCACCGATCTGGCCGGGGTACTGCGTCCCGATCGTCACTGACAACCAAAACGACCGCGCTCGAACCAGCATATCCTCCATTGCAAGGTTGTCGTTGGCGACTTTCTCGAACTCATCGAGATGGAGGAAATACGGCTCTTTGTCACGGTCAGGGTCACGCACTTGCCGCTTTTTCGCCGACCAGAGGTTACGCAGGACGGTCAGCGTAATCATCTGGTGGACGTCCTCGTTGTCGACAGGAATCCGAACTAAGAGGATCTTCCCTTCGTCGACAATCTGATCCCAGTCGATTGAGGAATCACGTTCGGCGATGATCTTTCGCACAACACCGTTTTCGACCCAGCGTTTGATCCGCTTGAGTAGCGGCCACAGCTTCTCATCTTCCATCTCGGCGATTGACTCCAGAAATTCGGAGACGTAGGGGTCAGAAACGTCAGCAGCGAACTCCTCGCGACGTTCCTGATTCAGCAAAATGAAGAACATATCGATAATGCTGTACTTTTCGCTGGGATCAGCCGCCGGATCAGCGGCGACCTCGGCGTTGTGTTTCAGCATTGCCCGCCCCATCGACTCGGTGACAGCTGCCATTGTCGGGCCCCAGTAGTCGTCGTTGTGGAAAATCGCCGTGAGGTTCTGAAGTCGGCTTTCGATCTCTTTCTCACGTTCCATCTCGTCATCGAGGGGCGGCATATCGAGCATGTTGATCCCGATATTCCGGTCGAAATCCGATGAGCCGGGCTCTAGGAACACTACGTCTTTGAGCCGATGGCTCGGTAGTGAACGAAGAAGATCAATCGTATCACCGTCTGCCTTCGGATCAACGTGGCAGAATCCATGCCCGGCGAATGCATGGTGAACAGCCTTGTTCTGGAGGAACGTAGTTTTTCCAGAGCCAGTCGTTCCCGAGATCCAGACGTGTTTCCGCATGGCTTCATGCCGGATCGGGGCGGCCGCAAAGCCACCGTGGCCGGTTTCGTCATAGCCGAACCAAAACTCCTTCTCGGAGTTGTACTGGGCACTCTCCCAGACCTCACGGGCGTCTTTGCCCGCAATCGGGCCATTGCTCACTGTTTCCGATTTTACCTGCTCACCGCCGGCGTACTCACGCTCGGTTACACGAACCTGATAGGCATGACCGTCAGGGAGGTAGTCTGACTCGGGCTGTTCTGGTTCATCAAGTGCTCCGGCTTGCACCTCCCGCACCATGTCATCGTCAAACTCATCAGCGAAGTTGACCGTCGGCGCACTATTCGACGCGCTCGAATCGGTGGCCCCTTTCGCCTCGCCGTCGGTTGATGTCGATTCGTCGGTATTGTCGGAGTTTCCAAAGCCGAACATGATCAGACGTACTCGAAAGCACCAGTATTCGTTCGCCGCTCGTTGGTCGGAGTGTACTGTTTGTTGTACTGATCAACAACAGCGTACTCTGCCGGCTGACCTCTCGCGGTGTCTGCTTCGGTGACAGTAGGCAGGTGTCCACGGGCAGCCATTCGGAGATATTCTTCGTCGGGATGTCCCTCACCGTCCCACTCCTCATGTGCTTGCGTGGCGATCTCGGCAGCTCGTGTCTTGTCGACAAGTGGAGTTTCAGTCCACGTTCCCTCACCGACAGCACCCTCGACGAACGCTTCGGAGTTGTGGATGAGACCCTGTGTTGAGGACTGCGTCGATGGGGGTTCTGAACCGTCAATCGGTGGATCAGTCTCCTGTGACGCAGCTGCTGCGGGCTCTGCAGGCGTGAAGGTCTGTTCGGGGGCATCCGCCGAACTAGTCGTCGGTTCGGCCTCTGCACCCATCCCATCGCCGGAAATGAGCGAGTCAGTCGGGGCGTTCTCTTCAGCCCCCTCTTCGGTTACATCGTCGTCGTAACTGTCGATAAACGACGGCTGTTCCGGTTGTGACTCGGATTCTGCTTGCTTTTGATCACGAGTACCCTGGTGGAGGGTGTCAGCCGTTTCTGACTGCAGATCGGCGTGTGACTGTGATGTGTCCCGTTGCGGGTTGGTGTCTGGTTGATACTCTGCGACTTGGGAGCTGATCTGCCCACCTGACTGGGTCTTCTTGAACGGCATCTCGGGGAGGCTCGTACTCTTATCAGGGATGTGAGCCACGCCGGCGAGCTCGTCGGTCGTCAAGATCATATCATCAACTGAATCATCGTAGTAGCGTTCAACCATCTCGCGGTAGATCCGTGGGAGGCGATCAGGGGAGACTGGATGATGATGGAAGCCCTGCTCGACGGGTGTGTTGTAGTATTTGGAGAAGATGTCGCCGATCCCGTAGGCTCGTTCCATCGCTTCTAATGGATCATGAGAGGCGGTCAGAATCCGGATGTTGGCGTGGAATGCCTGCTCGCCACGTTGGTTCTGAACGATCTTCGCGGCCTGTTTGTCCTTCTCTTGTGGCTCTCGAACCTCTAACTCACCATCGGCAAAGTAGTGCCACCAGGACGACGGGCTCGTTAGTGACTCAACATCGCCCTGCATGATCTCCTCGCTCACCTCGGCAATTGAGCGACCATCTGGCCCGTTTTGATACCACTGTCCGCTAGCTGGTTTGAAGACGACCTGGAGAACAGTGAGTGAATCTTTGATCGTCAGCATTTCCCGTAACACATCGCCGTAGGGGTCGCCATGCGGGAAGCCCTCCGAGGTGCTGTAATGTCTGATCGGATGGAACGTGTGTTTCTTCAACCGCAGGTTCGCCGCTGAGACATGATGGCCTTTCTCGATCGGCGGGAGCGCGTGACCTTCTTCGATAGCCTCAACCCCCGTATTAGGGTAGCTGGCTTCGACCTTCCGCTGGAATCGTTCTTGGGCCCGCGGATTGGCAGCATACAGCCTGAAGTTGAATCCGGCTTCACTGCTCGTTCGCGGGTCATACCACACCTCGAAGGAATGGGCCGACGAGACGTTGCTGTTGTTACGGATACGAACACCATGCAGCGATTGCAGCAGGTTCGCTGCCGCCTCGATTCCAGGGTTGTCCTCGTATGGCTGAATCTCAAGTAAAGCACCATCAAGCGATCGAACTGGAATCTCAACCCGTGTATCGTGTTGGACAGTCTCGTATTCGGGTCGGTCATCGTCAGTGAATGCGTTACTGAGTGAGCGTTCCAGCGATCCGATCAGGTCTTCGGCTGTGAGGTCTCCAAACATACTCAGTCACTCCCGAAGCTGCCGACTTCTCGACCCGTGCTGTTGCGGTCATAGGTGGTGTCACGACTGATCTGATCCGTGCTCGAATAGTCCTCGATGAACATTCCAGCGCTAGCGTCGCTTTCTCCTGGTGCTGGTTCATCAACACCTCCGCCACCGTCTAGATCACTCCATAGGCCACCATCGCCTGATTCATCTTCCCAGAGAGACCCGGTCGCCCCACTAGCCATTTCCCCGAGTTCAGTTTCAGCCGGCGGGAGCGCGGGGAGGTCAGCCTCAGCAAGCTCACCAGACGCGTTTGACCACTGTGTCGCACTATCGTGACCCCACTTCTCGGTGAACTCCTGACTCCGGCGAGCCATGTTATCCCGAGCTCGCTGCATTCGCTTGCTCATCCCTTTGACGGGTGACTTCGCTGCGCCGGCTGCCTTCTTTCCAAGCTGTTTGCCACGCCGCTTCGCGCCTTGTTTCGCATCGCTCGCAATCCCCTTCGCCGTGCTCCCGTCCTTCGTATAGTTCTTGTAGGCGGTTCCGGCTGCAGTTTCGGTGGCAGATCCGCTGGCACTGACGGTCTTTGCGGCCGCACCATGCAACTTCGCTCCGGCTTTTCGACCGCCAACGCCCACCTTCGCAGCCCGTTCTCGCCGTCGACGAGACTTACTCGCTTTCGGGTGTGCGAACGTGTTACTGTGGGTCGATTCTTGAAGCGATTCACCAGAACCAGAGTCAGCATCGCCTGCGTCGGAAGACCCACCCCCGAATTCGCCTAATCCGCTTTGAGCAGCTGTGGATGATCCACCTCCACCGCCTGCGGCCGACGTCGTTGCTCCACCAGGTGTCGAACCTGTAGCCGCACCAGCAGCCGCATATCGGGCTCCACGAGCTGCTGTCGACAATGACGATCCAAGGTTCATCGATAGCATTGATTTCGGCAGATACGCCGCGATGGCCAACACGATCAATCCGATAATCATATCGAAGATCTCCCCCGCCCCGGGAACGCCACTAAATGCCACGGTAGAGACATCGATCACCGCAAACATCGAGAGCAGAAACGCTACAGGAATCGGTATCAACGTTATGGGGACGAATTTCTTGATCAGACTCTCAGCCCAATTACTGAACGGGCCAACGGGAATACACCAAATCGCTATGAGTAGCGGCATTCCAGCCATGTAGAGATGGATCGAAATCCAACGGATCAGATAGATAGCAAGTACAGCAGCGATCGGCAGGATTCCCACGACATACAGAACTAAGACTACGACTACGCCGCCAGCAATATCCCCAGGATCGTTGATGAGCAGATTGTCAGTCGCGGATTGTTGCATCCCAATCTGCATGAGTAAATCAGTGAATGCCTGGACGAACTGCAAATACCAGCCCGCAATGTACCACCACATCAGGATCGCTGGAATCGCAAACATTAGCCGTCGAATTGCTGTTACCCGCTCTTTCTTCGCCGACCAGATCCCAGTGAACAAGAACACCGCCAGACCAAGCATCACTAACAGCGTCGAGATCGGGAGAATAGCATCGTGGTAGATATTATACAAGCTGTAGAATGAGCTGTCCGTTGGGGGAGCTCCAAAGATACCACCGCTAGCGGGCGAAGGGTACGGAGTGCCCGTCATAATCCCAACTGCCCAGTTGATGATAGGGCCAAGAACCGTATCTAAAGCAGATACGACAGTTTCCAAGAAACCGTCAAATGCCCCTGTCAGGGCTTTGTATAATCCCCCTTCGCCACCTTCAGTCATAGAGATGGCTTCCTAAACAGTATTTAAAATGATTTTGTGGATTGTGTACCACTTCACAGTTTAGTTATATTTTGAACAGCTGCCTCAGAACAGACATCACCACTTGGGGTGGGATCAACTTCGCCGCCCATCGTCAGGGTTACCTCAAAAGTAACTGGGTTACGGTTCTCGAACTCAATAGCACCAGTAAGTTGGTAGTCAGAACCATCACAACTGCCTTCTGGTGGGCGAAGTAGGGTTCCCGAGCTCCCCGTTATAGACACAACATTGTTGTCTCGATACGGATCAATCTCAGCAAGGCCAAGAGCTTCACCAGCTCGGTCATCCTCTTCACCAACAACGTAACCATCAGTAAGGTATGCAGCGGTTGGGGTAAGAGGGATAGATCCGGTTGGCTCAACTTCGATAATTAGCTGTTCATTGAAGTTACCAACGCTACCCCCAGTGATATCGATTCCAGTCTCAGGTGTCCACTCTATCTGATCTACAACACTGTCCCCGCTGTAGGCAACGATTGTGTACGTATCATCACGAACTGAGCGGCCCTGTCCGTGAATGAACAGCTCAGCTTGGGTCTGTGCAGGATCGACAGTAGCGTCAGCGACAACATCACCGTCCGGAGATTGTAGCGTGAGTTCATCGATACCATGCTCATCAACGAGATCGACAGCAAGATTGAGTTGATCAGGGATTTGCTCATCCTCAACGACTTCAGTACCAGTGATAACGTTGCTTCCCTGCGATCCGCCACCCCCGGTGGAACAGCCGGCAAGGGCGACAGTTCCAGCAGCAACGACAGTAGTGAGCACGCTTCGACGTGTTGTGTCACTCATGCGTCATTCAAATAATATATTATACAAAAACCCACTGGAGAGATAGTGTGCTATTTCACACATTCTCTTAGCTACAAGCTAACCAACAAAATAGAACGGTCACTGCCGAATGTTGGTTAGTATTTCACTGGTAGATTAGAGATACGACGAGCGAAAGAATCGAGATCACGACAGCACACAATGATACTGTAATAACCAACCTGGTATTTGCCGTATTCCGTTTCGCGTCGATTCGTTGTCCGATACGCGCGGAAACTTCCTCTAACCGCTGGTGAATCTTCATGAAATCGTCTTGGTGCCGATAGAGGTGTTGTTGAGATCGGTGGTGCCAATCCTCTCCTGGATTTCGGTCGAGGCGGTTTGCCTTGCCTTTGACGATCGCTGAATGCGTTTCTCGAATCTCCTCGGCAAGAGAAAGTTGGCGGGTTTCCAAGGCAGACAGCGTTTTACTTGCACGCCATCCAGTGGCATCGAGCTCGTGTTTTGATACATCGGCTTCCAGCTCCACCAAATCATCTTCAAGATCACATAGACAAAGCATGAACTCACGAACACCTTTGTCAATCTCATTGTAGTCGCCAGAATAGGTCAGATACTCACTGGCTCTGGGATGGTACTTGTCGAGGGTAGATTCAGGGGGATTGTCAGTCATGAATATAGCTGGGAGTTTTGTTGGAAAATAACTACTGCAGTGACATAAATCAACAACGATACGGCTGATATATTTACCCAACCTAGAGCAATCGAAGAGCTGCAACACTCACTGTCGTTATTACACCTAACGCTAATAGCAGCAAATTCGCCACATAGCTGTCGGCCCGACACAGTTGAATCGGCACTTCATAGTTCGGCCAGACAGGCCAGAGTGGTTGAACACCATATTCCCCTTCGCCAACAGTGAGAAAATCAGCCACCAAGTGACTCACTATCCCGAGCACCGTCCCACCGGCGACGATACCGAACAGATACCATGGTTCAGGGTACACCGCTCGAAGGTCTGTGACGAACTCGGCCCGCTGGAAGCCGGCAAGATAGATGTCACCAACAGCGGCGACAACTGCAGCCATGGCACCGAAGATCACAGCCACCAGTAGTGCGAACCACACGGTGTGGCTGAACCCCCGATGGCTCAACAGATCCGTTCGGAGGTCGTAGTCGGGGATTCGCTCCGTCGCGACGATCAACAGAGCGATCACAAAACCGGTTGGCGTCGGGGCGATCCCCACGGTCACCGCCGCGAAAACAAGCGCAACGCCGAGATGGCCACTTCGGTACATCACCAGATCCCCCGCCACGGCGGCCAATAGTCACCAGCAAACGCTCGATCGAGGAGCCAAAACGGCGTCCAAAAGAAGACCAGTAGCCCGATAATCCGGATGATAGGGCTCACAAAAAACGACAGCGACAGCGTACTCCCGACCCGTGTCGATGCTGCAGTGTAGGCTGTCTCGCCACGATCCCAGAAGTACGTCGGTTGGTAGTAGACCTGGGTCGGGAGCTGACCCTGCGGGAGCGTGATCGACGCCTCACCATTGGCGTCAGTCTCAACGGCCTCGCCGGCGACCGTGAGAGAGTCATCAGTAAGATCTGTTTGGATCGGCGTGCCATCCGGCTCTCTCAGGCTAATATCGAGGCGGACGTTCGGGGACTCCTCAAGTGCTGTTGTCTCAACGTCGATCGTCGGTTCTTTCGTCGGTATCTCCCGGTAGAACGTATCGCCAGGCGAGAGATCGGCGTCTGTCCCTCTCACAATACCCTCGATCTCGACGGCGTCGGGGTCGTTGACAGGGTGTGAGACAGCGATCTCACTGGACGTGTTGTAGGTTCCATTTGGAACGTCGACAGAGACGGTATCTGGAAGCGTCGGTGCGATATAGCTGCCGCCAGACCGATAGTAGATAGTCGCCTCACCGGGATCGATCGTCGTGTTCGTGTGATGGGCACCGATTGTGCCAATCCCACTGCGAGACGGGTAGGCGTGGACTTGGACTGGCAGGATTGTCGTCCCGAACTGAGACGTATCGCCACGATCTGAGACAGTCAATGCGTCCCACGTCGTATCCCGAGCTGTGTAGTAATTCCATACTCCGAGTGCGCGATCACCTTCAGGGAGCCGGATGCTGTTGAAGGGTGTCCCGGTTCCGGTAACAACTTTGAACTCCTGGTCGATTGGGTTGTAGGTGTAGTAGTTGTTCGACTGCACTGTGTAGTAGGTCGCATCAACGTAGTCGTCGACGACGACACTCTCGGACGGATACGAATAGGAGCTTGACCAGTCCGAACACGTGGTATCTCCGTCGTCGTCAGTACTGCAGCTCCGGGTTTCGACATGTTTCTCCAGTGTGACAGTAATCTCGGCTTCGACACCGAGTTCAGTCATTCCTCGCTCAGCTCCGGTGAAATTGCCGTGGATCGTATGCCCAGGAGTGGCGTCGTCGAGGCGTTGGCGGCCGAACGAATTGTCGACGTTCCCACCGATCATGATACGAGCCGTCTCGACCTCGTGGCTATCAATCGACCAACTCACACGCCGCTCTTGTGAGGAGCTACCGTCAGGAACCTCAATGCGGTAGTCGGAAGTAGCGAGCAATTCTCCCTCAGCACCGACGTAATGTGTCGTCTGGTCTGTCGCACGATGTAACACCGTCGAGGGTTGTACCGCGAACACGGAGACGTAGCCGTCTTTGATCCACTGTCCATCGGTGAGCGTTGCATCAGGTGGGTAGATCGACGTATCAGTATCATCGCCGCCTTTGAACCGCTCAATCTCGTTTCGATTCCAGATTGCAGGCGTTTCTGGCGGGGAGACGAACGTGCTATCAGTCTGATTGCGACGTTCTTCAGCGACAGTCTCGGGCGACTCAACGCTTCCCTCGGCCTCTAGCGACCAAAGTGCATGAAACGCCGACTCATTCAAGCCATTTCGTGGCTCAGACGGTGGGACATACGCTGAATTAGCGGCTCCAACAGCCCCGACAGTGACCGTAAGAAGAAGCGCGATCCCAACCAGTGTGACGAGAAGTCGCCGCTGCTGATTACCCAGCACGGCTGTACTCCCGTAGGTTGCTCACAATTGCCGGGCCAACACCGTCGACAGCTTCGAGCTCTGCGTCAGTCGCTTCCCGGATCGATTCAAGCGTCGTATAGCCGGCTGTTGAAAGGTTGGCTGCCGTGACATCGTCGACGTACGGTACAGCCGTCCAATCAACTGCAGATCGATCAGAATCAGCATCGTGTGTATCCTGGCCGCCATCTGGGACTGGTACCTCATTCTCGACCGCCTCGATCTCCACATCGAGTTCGTCAGCGATCTCGGCGAACGTCCCATCCGCATTGAAGATCCGCTCGCGGTCGACGACAGCCACTTCGTCACCGTCTGCATCGGTAAAGACCACCTCAGGGATGCCCTCAGTCTTGTGAACACGGGTTTGAATTGTCTCGCTGTATTGCTCGCTGATCTGTCTGGTGAGTTCCTCGACCTGCGGCGGGATCTCGTCAACATCGTTCATCCCCGGTAGCTCACTCGCCGGTTGACCAGGCTCCCAGTCGACGACTGCCGCTTCGGTATCGCTCGCTGAGATGTGAATCGGCGTCCAGCCATGCCCTGAAATACCGAGGACGCCTTCACTGTACCCACGTTCCTCGTCGCCCTCCTTTGCTGTCCGCGCAAAGTTGGCCTGAGCAGGGTTCATCCCAATCAAATCAGCGTACTCGTTGGTGAGCCCTTCCGTCCTGAAGATCAGCTTGTGGGCACAGTTATCGGCGATATATTTCGCCTCCTCGTGCTGGAAGAACTCATCGACAGTCTGTGTGATCAGTTGGATCGAGAGGTTGTGATGCCGGGAGTGACGCGTCCGCTGTTCGATAAACGAGAGCGCGGATTTGTCTTTCATGATGTAGCGGGCCTCGTCGATTGCGAAGATCACCTTCTTGTCGGTGGTTTTCGCCCGCTCATAGACCGACGAGAACAGCAGTTTCATCATCAGTCCAAGGGTGTCTCGACCCTCCTGGAGCTGGAGATCGAGCCAGACGATGTCCTCCTCGCCAATATTGAACTCGGACTCCCCGCCGAGATGATCCATCGCCCCACCCTCGGCGAAGGGTTGCATCCCAAGCAAGAGCTGGACGGCTCGGCGACGTTCCTCGTCCAAGGCAGCCTCCACACCCTCGGTATCCATGATTGCCTCGACGTCGTAGCCCTCACGACCAGCAATGAGATCTCGCACAGCACTGTTGTCTTTGACGTCGACAATCCGATCTAGCAACACCGGGATCAGGTGCTCTCTGATCGTGGGGTTGGGATTGTCGAAGGTCGTCGGATCATCGAGGTTGATCCCTTGGAGGGCGTACGCATCACGAATCGCAGACTCCAGCGTGTTCCAGAGCTCGCCAAGCCCGCTGTCCCGGCCACGCATCTCCCAGTGAGAGGTGAAAAACGATTTGAGGTCTTTCAGCTTGGCCCCACCAGGATCGAGCTGTGGGTTCGCCTCAAGTTTCTCCTCGGAGACGGGTTCAACTTCAAGCGGATTGAGGCCGAGATTCCCGCCGACAAGGATATGCTGGCCGTCTAAGGCTTCACACGGCCCAGCAAACCCTTCCAGTGGATCGAGCCAAATGAGAATCGTATCGTCATCGCGAGCGCGTCGACGAACGTGGTGGGTCTTCGTCGAGAATGATTTCCCGGCACCGATGTTCCCGATGGTCAACCAGTTGTACCCATTGCCGTGGGTGAATCGGTCGTAGAGAATCGGCGTCCGGTTCTGTGCGTTTTCACCGAGTGGAATCCCGCCCTCTTGCAGGATCGTCGACCCAACGAAGGGGAACAACGCCCCAACGTGTTCGTCCATCATCGACCGCTTCATGTCGATCTCATCGACTGGAACGGGCGATGCAGACCGGTGGGTTGCCTCCTGATCCTTCTTTTTCAGAACCGGTTTGAAGCCTTTATCGCGGAGCTTCTGTTCGACCTCGTCACTGACCCGATCAAGTTCGTCCAGTGACGACGCCTCAACGGTGATGTAGAACCCGACATCAACCATCCGCTTGCCGTAATCTCGCACCGAATCGCGGAGGGTTTCGTATTCCTGGAGCTTCCGATTGATGTCCTTCGCTGCCGTTCTGTTCCCGTCGTCGTCAAGTCGATCACGTTCAGCTCGTAGATCGCCGATCGTCGATTTGAGATCGGAAAGAGCCTGCTCCTTATCGACAGGATCGACTTGGATGGCCGTATCAACGTCCAAGCCACTCTGTGTGAAGTAATCCTCCATGATGCCGGCGCGGAGACGTTCGGGCCACTCGGCGATGAAATACTCACGGGTGAACGACCGGTCAAGTTGGAGGTGTTCGTGATTGTCCGGATCTTCCTCGACGTAACTTGGGGCGAGTGCGGATTTATGCCGTTCAGCTGGCTCGTCAAGCACGCGCCCGGATTCAGAAGACGTTGGGGTCGCGACGACTTCTGGTGATGTTGCCTCACCCGTAGGTGTGGTCTCCGCCGGCGTCTCGGAAGATTCAGTGTCCAATTCAGATTGCTGCTCGGAGGGCGGCGTACTATCAGGATCACTAGCGGGGCTGTCACCCCACAACGGTTGGTCATCGGCTTCGGTATGCTGAAATTGGGGTGTGTCCGTCGACGGTGGAGTGGGCGACGGCGTGTCAGTTGATTCCGTATCGGACTGACGCATGATCGCAATCCCGATCCCAGCGATGAGACTGACGACACCTAACCCGATAATCAACAACGTCGATGGCGATACTGGGAGTGCCTCGATACTACCCGGAAGGATCGTTGCTAGAAGGTGCATATTAGTCAGGCGAAAGTTTCGTTCCCGTCGGTGTTGGTTCGAGTTCCCCACCCGGTTCGTAGTCGGTTCGCTGCCATGATTCAGCGATCAATGCGGCGTGATCTTCGGCCGGCAGGATCGTTCCTTCAACGCCCTCGATCTTTCGTACCTGCTGTTCGACAGCCTCTAACCGGCGATACAGTTGCTCGCGTTGTCGTCCGCGGATCACCGACTCGTGGAGCTCCTCATCATCGGATGAGAAAATGAACGAGAAGCCCGGCATGTCGGCGAGTTGGTCAATGACGCCCTCAGATCGAGCAGTCGATTTGACCTCAGCCTCGGAGACCCCAACAACGACGTAGAACTCTGACTGCTTGGTGCCCTGCATCTCAAGCTCTCGAGGATACCACTCAAGGAAATCACGCAGGACAGCATCAAGGACTGGTGAGGAGCGGACATCGTCATCATTGAGGCGATTGACGAACGGGTCGAGATACTCCTCGACATCGAAATCCCGCGTTGTGTGGTAGATTTTGATAGAGTGATCAACAGTGTTGACGATTCCAGTGAGCTCGCCGACGACACTGCCCCATTGTTGCCCGGTTGCCAATGAGAGATTCGTCGGCTCGACTTTGACTGCACCAGCGACATCGCCATTAGTGAGACGAACGACGCCGGATGATTCACTAACGGAAGCGGGGAGGATCTCCTCTACATGGGTGACATCCTGTGTCCGTTGGGTACTCCCGACCGCACTTGCGATGAAGCCCATCTCCTGGTCTTCAGTCGTCTCCCGGTTCTTTTGATCATAGTTGGCCTCCTGGTGGATCACCTCACTCGGCCGTACCCGATGTCGGAGGTGCAGCGAAGCCCACTCACGCGGGGAATAGTGCGATGGCGTTGTTAGGAGCGTTACCACGCCGATGAGCGCACACAGAACCGAAACGCCGATTCCTGGCCCGAGCAGGATGTACTGGTTGACACTGATCGGAAGCCGAGCGATGATCTCGGGGATGAACACAGCTGACGCGATAAACACCAGTCCAGCGGGGGCGAACAACAGTGCGTCTTTGACCGTGTATCCCCTGAAGATCGTGAATGAATCTTCTTCCTCTTGGGGGATCGGCTGTGTCTGATTCCGTTGGGCACTCATGCTCAGTGGGTAGTCGACTCTGTCTGTGCAGTATCGGTCGCAAGCGATTCGACACCGGCCTCCAGCACCTCTTTCCAGCCAGCATCGAGCTCCTCGTAGCGATCATACACCGTTTGGTACCGCTCAGTATCGTAGAACTCAGCCAGTACCCGGTGCGGTGGGCTTTCATCCATCTGTCTATCAGACGCAGGCGACGCCGCCAGGGATCAGCCCACTGCCAAGGGCTAGGAGTCCGAACACGAGCGTCGCACCCGCGCCGTAGACGATTGCTTGAGTGATGTTCTCCCGGTGCTGTTTCGTCTTATCACTCTTGCTGGTCGTTCCAGCCCGGAACATATGCCACGAGACAAACGCCCCAGTTCCAAGCGGAGCCAACCCGCTCATGAGCAACATGAAGTTGTTGAACAGGGCCGCCACGTCGGTATCACAGACATCGACACTACCTTCGCCAGCAGTTGTTGCCATCGCAGGATCGATGGCGAATACCGCAACCACGGCGAGGGTAAGCAGCCCTGTCCCGAACCGTACCTGAGTAATTGACTGTCGCGTCCACAGCCACGACCGAATTGTGGCAGCGAACAAACTGATTTGGGATTGGATCATACCTCTGGGAGCAGCGATCCATGATACAATATAAGAACTTTTGCCGACTCTGTGGGGCTAAATGTAATAGACAGAAATATTATAATTCAGAGAGCGCGAGAGCCGATGGAGGCTCTTCCCGAAGATAGTGAACCAGCTGTATCTGTTCCAAATTTGGGTAATCAAGCTGTGCAAGATGAAGAGTATCAATACAGTAATCCAATTTTGGTTATTCTGACTGAGTGTGGTAAATCAGCAGGTTACTACAACTGCCTATTTGCCATTTAGCTATGATCTGGTTGTGGCCCACTCTAAGAGTGATTCAAGTCGCTCTTGCACTTCATTTCCTTCCTTCGTAAGGGCGTATTCAACCCGAGGCGGAATTTCGTCGTACTGGGTTCTTGTCACAAGGTCTGCTTCTTCGAACTCATCCAACCGCTTCGATATCGTTGATGTACTCGCATCTGAGAGATGGGCTTCGATCTCAGCAAACCGCATAGTTTGATGTGCGCCAATAATGCTGATCAGTTGCATTGCGTACTTCCTACTTAATGTGTTGATAATCCCCGTTAGTGGACAATAACACATTCCATCAACATCACATGTTGGCGACTGCTGTGGGGTTGAATCTGCCATTTCTTTGAGGCCTCGAACCTACTCTATAGCTTTGGACTTCACAGTATAAACACTTCACTCTCCAAAGTCCTCTCATGACACAACAGCAGTCATATGATCTTATCATTCTCGGTGGCGGAGCAGCTGCCTTCGCAGCAATTACTGAAGCCAGTTCACGAGGCCTCTCGACTGCGCTCGTCAATACAGGCCTCCCGCTCGGTGGGACGTGTGTCAACGTTGGGTGTGTTCCAAGCAAGCACTTACTCGCACTGGCTGAGACCGCATCTACCCCGGCTCACAACCCCTTTGATGCTATCAAGTATACCGAGGGAGAACCATCGGTTAATTGGGAAGCAGCACTTGACGGGACAGATCGTCTGGTTGAACAATTCCGACAAGAGAACTACGTCTCCGTCGCTGAGCACTTCGAGACAGATATCTACGAGGGATATGGAAGGCTTGTCGGCGATACAACAATTGAAATCACTGATGGAGAAGATGAAGGATCCCGCATTGAAGGCGAGAAAGCATTGATTGCAACGGGAAGTTCCCCACAGGCGGCCCCTATTGATGGGCTTGACAGTATTGATTATGAGACAAGTGAGACGATTCTTGAGCGTCGTGAACTTCCAGAGAGTATTGTTATTATCGGCGGGGGATACATTGCACTGGAGTGGGGACAGATTCTCCATCGTGTTGGCGTCGATATAACGATCCTCCAGCGTTCCGAGCGTGTGCTATCACAGATGGAAGGCCAACTTGGCAGGGAAATACAGCGGTGTTTCCATGAGGAAGGAATCAATGTAATCACCGGAACTAATTTCCAACAAGTTCGGTCCAAAAGTGCGGATACTGGCGTCACTGATACTGAAACAAGTGTGGTTGTCGAAACAACGCTTGATGGTAAAAATCGACAATTTTGTGCAGAAGAATTGTTCGTTGCGACTGGTGTCAAGCCTAATAGCGAAAATATCGGGCTGGATATTGTCGGCATTGAAACGAACGAGCGTGGCTCAATAGTCGTCGATGATCACTTCCAAACAGCGAATCCAGATGTCTACGCAGCGGGCGATGTCATCGGAAAACCAGAGTTGGAGACCGTCGCTGCCAAAGAAGGTAATCACGCAATAAAGAATGCCTTCGGAAATGAGGGAAAAACTATCGATTATAACGCCGTGCCTGCGGTCGTATTTACGAGTCCGGAGGTTGCTGCGGTCGGGACAACGGAACTCGAATATATGGATGAACATGGGACGTGTTCATGCCGGACGGTTCAGATGGAGGATGTACCTAGAGCGAAAGCAGTGAAAGACACGCGAGGATTACTCCAAGTCGTCAAACATCACGAGACAGACGAAATTGTGGGGGTTCATATGGTCGGGCCTCGGGCTGCCGATATGATACCGGAGGCGACGCTTGCTGTGAAATTTGGGCTCACAGTTGACGATATAATCGACACTATCCATCCTTTCCCGAGTTTCAGTGAGGCATTCAAACACGCCTGTCAAGCCTTCCGCCGGGATACGTCCACGATGAGTTGTTGTGTTGAATAGCGTATCAGGAGCGACTACTCACTCCACTAATTCTGTGCAAGATACGCGCCTTCCATCTTGCAAGTGAACCAATAACAATATCGCCAATCTGATTGTTGTTTCACTCAATTAGAGAGCGCGGGAGCCGATGATATATCCTCCACCGAATCCGCCAATCAGAACCATGACTCCCAGCAACGGGTATACAGGAAAACCGTCTCCACTGGATTCCTGTTGAGGAGGATTTGATTGGGGGAGATCTTTACTCGGCGCAAGATTGTCGCTCGTTTCAATGAACGTATCGTGGATTGTATGCGTCGTTGTGTTCGGAAAGGCAGCCGCTTCACCGTCGACAATCAGATTCGTTAGCGACAGGCTCCAGTGACCACGCCCGATCTCGAAATCGGTGGTCGAAACGTTCACCCGTTCTGTAGCTCCTGGATCAAGATCGATAGCCTGTTGTGCGACGTTGGTGGTGGCAGCCCCGACACCAGGATCACGAGTGAGTCGGAGGAACGCCTGTGCTGGCTCCTCGCGAGTGTTCTTGAGTGTGAGGATGAGTTGGTCATCGGATGGGTCGTAGGCAACAATCGACGCCGTCACAGGTGCCTCAGTCGCCATGACGGTCGCCTCAGCCCCGTCACTCCCCGACTGCCGCGTCAGCGATACTGTTGTCTCACCGGTTTGAGGGGCTGTCACTGCTGCCGATTCGACAGTGCTCTCACCACCGCTGAGGGTGACGGTTCGCTTGCGAGTCGATTCGCCGTCGTCGAGCTCGAACGTGGCCGTCGTTTCGGTGTCGCCCTGATTGATAATTTCGAAGCCCACAGTCGCTGGTTCGCCGGCGGCAACTGCCTGTCTCGCCGTCAGTGGACGGACAGTAAGCTGGCTGCCTGATTGGAGTGTTGTCGCATCCACTGTGAGGCGATCGGCGACGAAGGGAACCCCACCATCACGCTCCCAGAGAGTGACAGCCACGTCAAAGGCTCCACGTTTCGGTGGGGCCTCGGGTTCTAACGTGACGGTTCGCTCCGAGTTTGGCCGGAGTTCGACTGTCACGGTATGTTTTGTCGCCCCGGCGGCCTGTACCGTGACATTCGTCGGATGAGATTGTGTATTCCCAACGGTCAGCTCAATTGGTGTAGGTTCACCGACAGTGGCATCGTCAGGCGTTGTTGAATCGACGAGCGACACGGGTCTCTCAGACTGGGCAGCGACAGCAGGAACCATCACGAACCCAGCTACAGCGATTGCCAGCAACCCAAACAGAACCACCCGATACGGCATGGAAGACATTACTCCTCTCCCTCCGAGGTGTCACCAGCAGGTGCGTTTGATCGGCCCTCCTCCCATGCGGGAATGGCCTTCCCGAGAGCATGGCCGAGTTTCGGGAGTCGGCTTGTCCCGAACAGCAACAGGAGCAGGATGAGGACAATGATGAGCTCGGGTGGAGCCGCAAACAACACGACCGAATCACTCAACATCGACTTCAACACCTCCACTCGCGCCGATATCGTACTGTGACGTGGCGATGAAGTTCAACCGGTTCTGAGCGAGTGTCCCATCTTCATCCGAGACGTACAACGCGCTGTCTGGATTCCCGGCCACGCTGACGCGGCCGTTCTCATCAACCTCGATCTCGAAGGGGACTGTCGATGCACTATCGGTGTAGGCATAGATCTCGTAGGTGCCGGCTTCCAAGTGTTCCTCAAGCTCGTACTCCCCGTTGCTATCGGCCTCGATGGTACGGCCGTCGTCGGCAAACACGATGGTGCCGCCGGAGTAAGGATTCTCGTCTTCGTCGACGATGGTACCATGCAGATAGTTGATCGTCGACAATCGCTCGCCACCGTCAGAAATATTCAGGTCGGTTTCGTTGAATTGCCATTCCGTTCCACTGAGGTACGCTTCTAAGCGGTCGCCACCAACTTCAGGCGACTCATACGTACAGACCGACGCGATATCTGCTGGGTTCTCAGGGAGCTCTCGAACACCATCATGGCAGAGAATCGCTGTCTCGTTGGCGATAATGTACCCGTCGCCGCCGCCAGCCCTATCGCCAAGATCGACGACATTCCAGCCGCCCTCGGTGCTCACGACTTGGGTACCGTCGTATGGGGTATCACCTCCATCTTGAAATCCCGCCCCGCCACCGTCGATAGCTGCCATCCCGACCGTCGGGATGACGACGAACACGAAGATCGCCGCAAAGAAGCCGGCTGCATACTTGAGTGCAGAACGCGAAACTGAGCCTCGAAGCCAGCTGAGGTCAAACGAGAGGCTCCCGATCCCGAATTGCTTCGGCTTGAGCATCGTTCGTACCGTTTCGGGTGGTACCCGCTCATCGCACTGCGGGCATTTCGTCCCGTGAATCAACTGCTGGCGTGGGTCGTCGTAGTCGCGTGCGAAGGCTGGATACGGCGCAAGACCCTGCTCGAAACACCGGGGACAGACCATTTCGTGTCGGGTTTCTGCCTCAATATCCTCGGGCGTGTAGATATCCGACATCAGCTATCCCCTTCCTGTGGGAGCAGCTCGTTCATCGCTTCAACCCCAGCACTGTAGGAATCGATTTGGATCGCAAAGTCGCTCCACTCACCGTCGAAATCGACGTGATCCTTGCGGGAGAAATCGGGGTAGCGAAGCCCGAAGTTGGCACCAAGATTGTACCCCATCCCGGTATCGAGAATATTGAGGACCTGGAAGGAATCGGTGAGGTACCCAACACTACCGAGCGATGACGCACGCACCTCAACGCGGGCATCGTAGGTTCGGGCCTTACACGGGGGGTCAACGCCAGGGGTGATCGCGAGATCGGCAGTCGATATCTCTGAATGCTGTGTGAGGTCGCCGCCGCTCGCGAAGAGTTCGTCGTGGGTCACCGTGCGGCTGTCGTTGCTGCCACCTGGTGTGAACGAGTAGGTATCGAGGGTTTCCCAACTCCCGCTCGATCCAGCAGGCCGGACATCGAAGATGACGGTCAGTTCCTCGTTGCTGGGGATCGATCCCCACTCTATCGAGATCGCCGTATCTTCGGCAACCTGCATCTGCTCAGGTTGGTGCTCGATATCGAAGGTCGCCGTATCTGAGGCAGTGAGGCCGTCGTCGGCCGCAGCGACCGGCGTGGCGACCGTCGGGAGAAGTACGCTCGCGGTGAAGCCCGCACGGAGCGCGTCCCGGCGGGTGAGGGTATGTTCAGACATGCCCGGTGGTCGAAACAGATTCCGCTTAACGATTTTCTGTATTCAAACACAGTTGTTTGTTAGTTTATGATATGAGTATTTTCAAAGTCAGAGGGAAGCACCTCAGAATCCGGTACTGAGGCAGTTTATTTCAACAACCCCACTCGCCTCGATCGTGGTGGTCGATTTTGGGGGAATGGGACGCCTTCTTGTGATTATTTGAATAGCGTAACAGAATTTTGAGGGCCACCAGTGGTTTGTGATACTACAGTCGCAGCGTCTTGTCTAGTGATTACTCCCCCATCTTCAGCTTCATCATGAGTGTTAATGTTCTGCCCACGATTCCAGTATGTTGTATACGAACCACCATTGCCACCAGCTGTAGTCCCAGTTGGCCCACCTTCACCACCTGAAGCCCCCCTAATCCAGCCGTAGCCATCATCTGTGTAGGTTCCGTAGTCAGCTTCCCCTCCACCGCCACCAGCAATGGCTATCACATTGCCTTGCCCATCCCGAATAGCAGTTCCACTACCACCCGCACCGGTTGAATAGCTGTATCTATCAATGTATTGATCCTCTTGGCTCGAAGTCTCGCCTTCAAGACTTCCAGGTCGTAGTTTTAGTGTATTATACGAAGAAAGATCGACTTCGATGGTACCTCTACCGGCTTCTCCTCCCGGAGACCAACGTCCAGTTCCCTCACCGCTTTCTCCGACTATTCCGATCCGAACAGTCTCATTTATACCCGATACATCAACCTCAGCATTAGAGGTGTATGTTTGAGTATCCGGAACATTAGTACCTGTAATAAGTGTCGCCCACCCGCTATCTCCCAAATAAATTTTTTTCGCTGGCGACAGATAACTCGTGTCAACCCATTCATCACCTTTCGAAGGACTAGATGGTTGTGTATCGGAAATAATAGGCCCAACCGTCGAGCTTGTTTCTTTTTCATTCCATTCAGCCATAGTTAGACCTCCCACGTTTTCCCGTCACCACGGGTTTTGATTTCGCTGCCTGTTTTGAAGTGATCAGGTGACGGGAGAGCCGATTTCCCAGACCCGTCAGTTGTGGCCCGCCCCTCGATCTCGAACTTCCCGCCGTCCCCATCGTATTGGACAGCTGTATCGAGCTCGGCGACGAAGTAGCGGTCTCCGTCCTCAGGTTCTGAAATATCGGCGATCGTCCCGACGCTATTGAGCGTTTGAGCGTTGACGGACTGCACTTCATCAGAAACCGATTGAACTTGATCGGAGACGGAACTCGATAACGTCTTGAGTTGCTTGCCGGTCGGAATCGCCTGATCTGGCAGCTCACCCGGCGATTGATTATTGCCTTTGATCACGTAGGGGAGATCCGAACCCTCGACGTTTTCGAGGTCATCAAGACTGTCTATGGCTGGTACTGTCTCAGCGTCCAATGCATCAAGAATCGCCTGCATTGCCGCAGGACTGTGTTCGCCCCAGGACTCTATTGACTCGAACACCTCAACAAGCCGTGACCGTGTCGTCGGTGGATCGAGTGCTGGCGGATCAGTTGCCATGACATAGCCTGTCAAAAACAGGTATTTCAATCATTTCTGTGTTTGAACACACTTGACAGATTTGATAGAATTATACAGATCCAGAAAGAGTGGAGAAGCAGCTCAACTACTAGAATACCAAGCTGAAAATGATCTACAAGCAGGAAGTGAAGTCGCAGTACGGATCGTCACTGGCAGCCTCAATGCCAGCTTCTGTGAGGACGATACAGGTTGGTTGATCAGCGTCGACGTGGGTGAGATCGAACCACTCGGATCGAGCGTCAATAGCGTCGGTACACATCCGGTGTGTTGTAGTCAAAAGATCGGCTGCGTCTGGGAGGGTGATCGTCTCACCGTCGGTCGTCGCAAGGTGATTCCGCAGCGACTTCGCAACACCGTACGCACGGGTAGATCGCACCATCGGCGCCGACGATGGAGTCACACTCCCACCATCAGATCGCATTGTCTGCCCGGTATGGCCATTACCAGATTCGGAATCATCCCCTGGCCGACCCAGCGAAAAAGGAGGGAGTGAAGTATTGTCGATCGATCCGGGCCGAGCAGTTGCGACCTGGCTGTAGCGTGTGGCAAGGGCATCAAGAACGGCCATGCCACGGTTCGTTGGCTGGTACTCGTTGGCTCGGCCATCAGATTCCGAGGGAGAACTCTCAACGAGGTCGTGGTTTTCCAGCCAGCGGAGGGTTTGATACGTATACGAGCGGTTGATTTCTGATGTGTCAGCGCGAATCGCTGTCAGGCGATCATAGATGTCACAGCCGAGCGGTGGGCTGGACTCATCACTGAGGCGTGTTAGCGTTGCGACGACAGTCAACACATCACGTTGGGTCGCGGTGAGATCACAGACATCGCGAGCCGAGAGTTCATTCTCGGCAGGACTTGTACGGTCGTCTCCGGGCTGAGAAGCCCCTCGTTCCAGACACGAGGTTCCTTCGGCAGTCGTCAGCTGTTCGTGACCGCTCTTTTCCATGTTATCATATCATATTGTGTTTGCAATAAAATTTGCTATTAGCAAAGCTATAAGCTAAGCTGATAAATTGGCAGCATCTGAACCCAAAAGTAAATGCAAAACGTGGTGCAATCGGAGGGTATGACACTCGACCCCGACGATCTGGATGGCCTGGATGAGGCTATCCTCGATTATTTTACCGAGGGTCGGGATGCCGACGACGAACCGTGGGGGAAGGCGACGCCGACAGAGGTATTTCGAACACTCAAGGAACGTGGCGTTCTAGACGACCTTGGTAACCCGGTTCGACAGACAATCCAACACCGCATTCAACGGTTCGAGGTGGCTGATCACCTCGAAAACATCCATGATACCGGGAGCTATCGGTTTGTCTCTGATCCCCGCACCGAAGACTAACCAACAGTGGCCGTGGTTTGCTATCGTTTGTTGGTTAGCATCGTGAGAATGATGAAAGGGTGGAGAGGCAAAGCGAGGAGTGCCCGGACAACCCGGCATCACCAGTTGGGTGGCGATTAGTAGGGCCGCTTGGGTTGGGAAGCGGCCACTCAAAAGACGACTAGCAGTCTAGAAAAGTGTAGCGACAGGTGCGACATTTCCACGGTTACTCGTTGTCCGCGGGGACGACTGGTGCAACATACTGCGACTTGATTTTGGAACCCTCACGCCACTGCAGGTACCAGTAATCTCGACCGTCGATCGTCTTCGTCGTGAGTGTACCCTTCGAGGCTGGAATGTCGGCATCTTCGCGAGCGTCGTCGACGGCATCCTCCCACTCGTCGTCCTCCCATTCATCGGGCGTCTCTGTGGCCGATTGATCCGCTCGTTGTTCGAGCTCGCGTTGGGCCTCGGCTTCCATCCACTCAGCCATCCGCTCGGCGTAAGCGGCGAGATCGCGGAGATCCTCAGGTGATTGCTTCTCCACGCCGGTGCTGATATACTGCGGGAGGTTCGATGGTGCGTTGGGTTTCGTCGGTGGTTCACTTCCCCCGTCAGTTGTCGCCTTCCGGTTGGGCTGTTCGTCTTGGTCGATCTCTTTTCGAGGGTCGTCAGTCATTGGCTTCCTCCTGCGGTAGCACGAAGATAGTCAGCCCGGCCGGTGAGGATCTCCTCGACCGGGAGGTCAACGGGCTGATTCGGAGTAATGTCCCCGTCGGCGACTCCGTCGTTGGTTTCGCCCACTGGGATCGTTTGGTCGGTCATGGCTACACACTAACCAACATTGCGGGCTCGTTTCGTATAGTTTTGTTGGTTAGCTGAAGGGCGGCATAATTAAAATAACGCTTTAATTATATATCACAGAGATGTTTTACATCTGAGAACCAAAATAAATAGTCATACTACAACTGGCCATGACACCGCTCATTCTGAAATGCGAAAAATCACCCCGTTCTGACCTGATCCCTCAATATATGCATTATATGACAATTCAATTTGGGCATGATCTCTAATATCTTGGTCGTCGGTGAATTCTTCAATGTTCCAATTGTCCACAGATTCACCTGCTGTAACATCTACTGAGACCGAAACATCCTCACACTCCTCTATATACTCGAAATTCTCATCTAATAACACAAAAGCGGCGAATTCGGTCGTTACATCTCTTAGTACCGGTACATTCAGGAAAGAAAAATAACTGTTGGGTACATTGTTACTGGAACGCCCACTCCGCTCATCATCCTGAAGAATTCGCCCTACATCTCTGTGCTCACAGACAATGAGGGCAACTTCTTTATCTGAGACAAGTTCGGCAAGCGCATCGGGAATATCGGTAGCAGAATCAACCTCTCGCTCAATAATGTTCAGTTCTTCTAATACTAGACTTCGGTACCTGTCGATAAGATCACGATGGTGAGATTGAAACATCGTCTCCATACCATCATCTACGAAAAGTTTTCGCGGTGCTGAGGCCACTCCCGAGAACGTTACATTCGGATCTTCCTCCAGAGAATCAACCTGTGTAACATCGCCAACAGTCTCAATAGCAGTCCAGAAGTTAGCAGACTTCAATTGTGAGTTTATATTTTCTGCGTACCCAGACACATACTCATCACTGATTGGCATTTCTCGAATTCGGGCCTGCTCTTGTTCATCCAATACAGATTTAACATCCTCAAAGTAGTCAATGATTGCATCACATCGATCAACGATAGGGGCCTTACCATCTAAGAGATTTTTAAGAGGATATTCCTCTCGGTAAGTTTCGATTTGATCGATGATTCGATCTACATCAGGCTGGACTTGTTCATGTTCTGTAAGTGGACTGTTGGCTGGTGTCTGTTCTCGGAGGTTGGCTATTTTTTCGTCGTCATTAACTAGCCAGATGACAGCCGCGCAGTAAAACCGAAGTAGCCATGTGTGGACTGCCACTCCAGTCATTGCCATCCCGTAGTTTTGCTCCATTTCACGATCAATGTTCCAATGCTCCCAATAGTTCAAAGGCTCAGTCGCCTCGCGCATTGAGAAGTACACACCAGAAAGTTCAGTAACCGAACCGAATTCCTGTTCTACGTATTTTGAAAATACATGGTTAATGAAATCTTCCGAACTATCTCCCTCCTCATACAAATTAAGAGCCCACGCATAAGCCGCATATCGTAGGTGCCGAACAGACTCACGATAAATATCTGCTTGATCCTGTTTCTGAGCCGCTACTGATTCATTTGAGATATCACGCCGGTCTCGAACATCCGGCGGCGGTGAATGCTCATATCTGCGGAATTGGTAGACGTCGTCGAGCATATGCCGTAGATAATCAAGAGCACCGACTGCCTCGTTTTCTACTGCGGTTCTCCATAACATGGTATGGGTATCCAACATTCCGTCGACAAGCTCAAATGTGTCAGATAGAAGCTCTTGATCGTTAACTCTGTCAAACTCCGAGAGAACCTCACGTTGAGCGTTCTCAAACCTGCCCAGAAGGTATTCATTCGAACCCCCTTCAGTTTCTATAGTATACCCACGTTCAAACAGAGTCGAAAAACACTCTAATGACCGGAGAGATAAATCAGTCTCTCCTTGTCGGTGTATTTTCAAATGAACCCCTGAGAGTGATTTGATCACTTCACGTTCAAGTGGTGGATTCCCCTTTGTAACACAGCGGCGATAGATAGCATCGTACTTCTCGAATACATATGCCCATATTTGGCTATCTTTCTTAACTGATGAATCAGTAGCCAGTAGTTTATCTAAAAGCTCTTCAACACCGCGGAACTGTTCATGCAACTGCTCTGGTCGATCCCGATCTACCTCGACATGACACCCATCAAAAAAGTGTCCAAGGTACTCGTCGTAATCACTCTCGGTTCCTTGAGATCTACCGGACAACGCGTCGTCGGCAAAATCAAAAACTTTCTCATCTAAGGTATTGTGAATCAGAAGATCAAAAACAATCCAGAACCGGCGAACAGCAACTACAATACTTCCGATCAGCAATATTCCTACAGAGACACCAATAGCAGGTGTTACAGTGTCACTGGTTGTGAGTAGCACACCTCCACCAATTAAAAGATTAGCAGCAAGTAGGAATGTGATGGTCTCAATCGAGCGGAGCCGGTACGCGATCTCCGCAATGATAGCATCTCTGGTAGGAAGATCACGAACGGAGTTCCACGCAAAAGATAGCCCTACTAAACTCAATGATATAATTGTGGCATGGACACCCCATAAGACAGTCAAATCTCTCTGCAAAAATTGAACCGGAATGACAGAAGAAATCGCTTCAGCGAATGGCGAACCAAGTAGATAACCGCTGACAAACAGCAACAGAGCACTTGCCAACCCAATTCCGATTCCTATAGGTCTATTGTAGCGTCCAGTACGTAACTGGAATAAGATTCGACGGATTCGAATTTGATTGACTAGCTCAGTCAACCTAGAATTCATTAACATATATATTACCTTCTGACAGATAAAGGGATCAGAATATTCACGAAGGATCCTCGCCCACCACATTCCCGAATACCGCTTCTAACTTGTCCCGCATCGATTCCCGTCTGTACCGTCGTTTCTCAGCTTCCGAGAGATAGTTCTGTGATACGATTTCCGTACTCGACGATCCTTGATCGGCAGCGATCCCCTCAAGCCCCTCCATCATCTGTTTGACGGCCTCGTTGTAGGTCGTATACCAGAAACGTCGACCCATCTTTGCAGTCGGGGGCTCACCCTCGACTGTGACGCCGGCGTCGACGGCGAGCCGTTTGAATCGGTTGGTGATCGTCTGCGGCGTGATGTGGCCTGTCGAAGACCGCTCAGAGGGGAACAAATATCCGTCCCATCCGGGATCATCGAGATCGACGACGCGCTGTTTCAGGACATCAACGCCGAACAGGACAGCGACCTCACCAGGGCCGTTCTTCCGCTGCTCGAAAACGATCCGGTTGTCCTCGTCGTCGCTGAGCTCGAACTGATCGATAGTGAGTGACGCCACTTCGTTGGGGCGCAGCCCCCACGCGCCGAGGGACAACACTAAGAGTTGAGACTCGATGCTGTCGGCGGCCTCGTAGATTGCCCGCATCCCCTCGGCATCGACAGTCTTGTTGTCACGGTTGTCTATCTCCCACCGAAACTGGTCGTTGGCTCCGTCGAGCGGATTGTACTTCGCTCCCTCGAACCGTACCTGATAGTCGTAGAACTGCTGTACGTCGCCGAGATATTTGAGGCGGGACTGATCGGTTGACAGTCGCTCTTTGAGTACGTCGAACACCTCCATGCAACGATCGTTTTCAGCTGGGCGTTCCTCGATGTCGTCGAGGTTGCGGGTAAGACTGAGCGAACCGTGGTGCTGCTCGTATATCCGGGCATACTCCGCCAACCGGGAGCGACGACTGGTGACCGTCGAAGCTGCGAGCTCGCCGCGATCACGTTGCGTCGAGAGGTACGTCTGGATCGCCTCGATGGTCTCGTCACTGCGGATTCCCCAATCGTAGCCGGGATCATCGCCGTCGCCCCTTGGGGTGTCGTCGCCGAGACCGACTTCCTCGACGAAGAATTCCTTGACTGTGAGGTCGTGGTGCTGTCGAAGGGTGTGTGACAAGCCGGCGAACTCGTTGGCAGCCAGCCACTCGTAACTTGGTCTGCCATGCTGTGGCTCATATCCGGCCTCTCGCATCGCCGGCCGGATCTCGCTGTAGTAGAAATCGATTAGCTCACTGAGTGACTTCCGTGCCCACTGGTACTGAGATTCGGTCACGGGAGCCGCCTCGCTGTGTTTCGGGGTGATTTGTTATCGACCATTCTCTTTGTGTAGCGTCTATCTTACTACTTTCTAATACTTTTGGTTAGTGTAGTGTCCACGTCAGACAACTGACTAAGCAACAAGAGATGTAGATATAGCCTCGAACAGCCATAAATTGTATATCGCTATACAGAAACACAGCCAATCCGTTGTCTGTAGAAGGGGACTGAATCCGAGTGAAGTTACTCAATTAGATTAATGGGGGAGGGGCTTACTCATTTTGAGTATGATCCTCGACGAACACCCTGTGTCGGGAGCAGTCGCCGACGACGGTACGCAACTCTGTGTGTCCCAACACCCGAAACAAGCAGCCGAGGACGATCTCGACCGAATGATGGGCCACCTACGGTTTCCCGACGATTCGACATGGGAGTTCTCCAAGTTCCGCGACGCTCGGCTCGCGTTCGGGCTCTGGGAGCAGCATGGCCCGTTCGATCTCGATGTCGCCCCTGCTGTCCCGGTCGACATAGCCACCGCGAAGACGGCTGCTGTCGTAGCGTGGGTACATCTCGCCCCAGAGCAAGGAGAAGTGCGATCACGGGCTGGAACAGCTGATATTGTCGGTGTGAACCGGCAATCCGTCTCGAACTATCTAAACGACGTGCGGTACGAACTGGGCGAATAAACAACCGCACTGGGCGATAGGTTTAGACAGTTGACGCGTCAAACAAAAGTGATGCATTACCCCGGTGAGGTGGCCTATACGATCACTCAAACGCCGGGAGAGGTTCTCCGCGAAGAGGTGCAATCTCGGATCGTCGATCAGGTACCTACCGATAGCTATCAGCAAACCAGCGATCCACTCCCGCTGATGCATGATGACTCGATATCGAGCATCGTCCTCGAACTGCTCCCTCACACCGATGGATCATTCGCGGACAACGCCGTTTACGTGTTAGAATGTATCCAGACACCGGGCATCAGTACGGCGATCCGGTACGGGATCTCCCTCGCAAGCATCAGCCGATACAAGAATCTCGACGGAGCTGACCGTGTGCTGTATGTCGGCGTGTCCTCGAACCTCCTCCGGCGACTCCATCAGCATATCAATCTCCCCGTCGAAGAGGGAGCGAATTTCACCGCGCTCTATCGACCGATTCGGGTGCTTCAGGTGGGTTGGTTTCGCTCCTATGACCGAGCGGAGAAAGCGGAGGCCCTCGCTGCGAATCTCCTCGATGACCGGTTCCCCGACGACTTCGTTGCCTATCCGGGTTGAATCGTGATTCATGCATTACAGTTATTTTTCTAAGCGGCGTTATCGAGATCATGTAATGCTACTGTCGGCGACGAACAAGCTAACCAACATTTCTACCGCTTAATTTACAGACGTTGGTTAGTCCTCATGCTGGTTGTATTTCCTCAAAGAGACTATAATATTCCGGGCGACTTCATTGCCTATGGCTCTCGAAACCAGCCACCACGACTCCCTCGACGAAGCCTTCCACAAGACGCCTGAGCGGGCGATCATGACGGTAATCCAGCAGCATTACTCGTTCGACGCCAACGACGATCTCGAATATATATCCGACCGGCCCAACTGCATGGATGCCACGGCTCGTGACGTTCACAAGTTCGATTTCGACGGCGACGATCCCGATACCGACGTAACGACGATGGTTATCCGACAAAACCACCAGGGAGAGTGGGTGCGGGTGAAGATCAAAGATATCCTGCTCAAAGTCGACTTTTACGGCGAGGATGAAGGATCGGCACGAGTAAAATTCAGGGCGTCACTCGTAATTCCCGAAGGCCGGCTCGACGAATACGACTACCTTCCACACCAAGCCCATCTGTGGCGCGGTGAGCGGATGAGCACTGATCCGATAGACCGACCGGCGGCTAGCGACTGAGTCTGCCTCGAAACAAACTGAGTTTCATTGTCGAACCGAGATCTCTCCTCGCGAGCTGAGTTGCTCGACGGATAATACAACTGAGGTTGCGTAAGATAGGGCTCGCCGGCGTCAATGCATCTTATCCTGTGCGATATGAACCAGCGCCCAGAACGCCGCACTGACGATCACCACGATAGCCCCCAGGCGTGCCATACCTGCACCTCGAAGGCCGTAGTGTACGACTGCGACCGCAACCGCGGCCACACCGATATACAGGAGCGGGTTGTGTAGCTCCTCCCGGTGAGGGGGGAGCACGTCGGAGAGTTTTCGGTCCATGAAATGACCGATGGCGGCCCCCGCTGCGAGCACCCCGCCGGCTATCATTGGGATCGCCGTCGACGGCGTTAGGACACTGATCCACCCGGCTACCATCCCCGTCAGTGTACCGAGATTCAAGTAGGCCACGTAGCCGATGCCGAGTACCGATCCAACGAGAACCAGTGAGCGGAGCTGCCGGCGGGGGATCGAGGACTCCGAATCGATATCGGGTATCCCGACAAACCACGGCGCGGTCGCCGCGGGTATCAAGCCGAGTGCTGCGTAGTCGATTCGTCCGGTCTGCCACCAGATCAGTGCAGGGACTGCAATCGCTAGCACGGCCGCGATCGTTTTGGCCCCCTGCCTGTGTTCGTCGTTTAGGGGCATACCAGTGTATCAACAGCTTCACATAAAAAACGTTCTCGTGGGTATGCTGCAGTATCCGGTTTCAACAACTACTGCCGTACCTGGCGACAGTAGTTCACTCGTCGAGGTCGTCCATTTCTACCTCGGTGGCTTCCGAAGGCCAATGCCACTCCATAGTCCCATCGTCATGTTGAGTCAGCAGACCGTCGCGCTCCGCATACGACCACGCTGCCATAATTGGGGTGAAACCCACCTGCTTCCCCGTCCGTCGCTTGAACACCCGAGAGTAAGCGCGTAGGAGTTTCTTCCGTCGACGCCGAATCCGCCACCGTCGATATCGAGATCGGAGCTGGTCGATCATGCGTCACCTCTGCTGGTTCGACCATCACCGTGTCCGTCTGTAGCGTCTCGGGTCATTGATCTTGTTCCGGGTCGCGTAAGTGGCTTTCAGGCGTGAACCCTGCTTCGCCTACCGGGACTATATCGTCGTCACTGATCATCAACGGTTGTGTCTTATACACTGTCTCTGCTGGATCTACCCCTTCGTGCAATTCGGACATTGTTGTCTCGTCACCATCAGGTTCGATTATCGTCTTTTCACCAGCGGGAGTGTCGTCAGTACCCAGTATCAACGTAGGATAATTGTCCGCCGAAAACCCGTCAGGGACTTCATAAATTACAACATCATCTTTATCGAATCTGTCTCCCGTTTCGTCGTCTTCGTCTCCGAGTGAAGCATCCTCGTCAGTCATCGTCAGCCTCCAGATCGATAAGATCGCCGTCTGCTCTTTCCTGACGTGTCTCGACAAGTGCGGCATGAATATCATCGACAGTTAGTTTGTCAGCGGCAGCACGAAGTACCGCGTTATGTAATTCGCGTTTCGGGACTTCTCCCATTCCATCCCGGCGGGCCCGTACCTCTGTCTCGAACAGCAAGCCGGCTGATCCATCGATGCGTTCCCATGTTTCGGGGAGGCAGTAGATCGTATGTTGAGTTTGGGATCGAACCGCGGGGAAGGCAGGGTCGCTCTCGGGATCGTAGGAGTCCTCCTCTTTCTGTTCCTCTTCTTCCGTCGTGGGTTGCTGTTCTACCGTGGTGTCCGGGTTCGTATCCGTGGGATCACTGGATACCGTATCCGCCAACCCATCAAGGGCCTCGCTTCCGGCGTCGGATTCCTCATCTTCTTCACCCGCCTCGTCTTTCAGATCGTCGAATCGACTCCCCATTATCGCGTAATACCTCCCTGTTCGACGATTTCAGCAAGCTCCTCGTAACACCGGAGCTGGTCGCACTCCGGATCATGGTCATGCAATGGTTTCTGTGCTCGGTGAGCCATGTCGATACTCCCACGATGACGAATCCCCGGCAGCTCCCCGTCGTACTCCTTGGCGTCAATAGCGTCCCAATCAGCCTCAGTTAGGCGGGCAAAATCGGGGACAAACGGGGCAAGCCCGTCCCGGCTGTTGATCGCGTATAGGAGATCCCGATCTCGTGTCTGTTGATCCAATCGTTCTTCCAGATCCGTCGGAACCAGTGCAAGGAGATCGAGGTCAAAGTATTCTCGGGCTTCCTTAATCACACGGTCAGTCGTCTGAGTTATGCCCGATTCCCAGCCGCTCTCGGGGCGGAGCGGGATTATGAGGTTCTTCGTCGCATAGAGTGCGTTATCGTTCAGTTTACCTCTGTTGGCGGGTGTATCGACGATGATGTACTCGTAGCGATCCCCCAACAGTGGATCGACGACATTCCGGTAGAGTCGCTGGCTAGACGCCATTGCCGACTTCAGGTTATCCTCGACTTCTTCAAGTAGGTCATGCGCCGGGAGTAGATCAAGATCTCCCGAGACAGGGACGATATAGTCGGTCGGATCCTCGCCGTCAACGAGAATCTTCTGCATATGGTTCTCGCCCTCGTATTTGTCCTTGTGGCCCAGATTGAACGTCGTGTGGCCGTTGTCGTCCATGTCGATCAGCAGAGTCGGGCCGTTTCGAACCTCCAGTTCCTTACTGAGATTGATCGCTGTCGTCGATTTGCCGAAGCCGCCCTTGAGAATGTTGACCGCGACGGCTCGGGGTTGCTTGGATTGGGGTTTACCTGCCATATACGGTTAACATTTCTCTACTGTATAAAATGTATGGGATGTAAGAAAGTCTTCTAATATCTCTAATTCTACTCATTCAATTGAATTTGCTAATGCCTCTAAGTTAAGCACATTATGTAATGTAGAAATAGAACTGTTGTCATGCTTTCCATCCTCTCCTGAGTTCGACGTGGATCAAGCGCACCATGATACGAATACCTGCAACCATCAACAAGAGAGATACCAGCACTCACGGCTCCTGCAGGCCGTCAGATTAGCCGCTGAGAGAAAGGAAGAGCTACCGAAGTATTGCTCAGACGCCGCACACGACGCCGTTCATCGCCAAGCATCTGGGTACGGGAGTAGAAACAAGTGAACCATCTCCCCGTGCTCAGCTGCATATTGGCTGACGGGGTCGGTCGCCGCAATTTCACGCTCGTAGGGTACTGGGGGGTCTGCATCCTCGGCTACTCCAGTTGCATCCACGACCTTCGGCTCTGTGACGACCGATGGCTCTGCGGTCTCCTCTGCGTCGTACCCGGCTATCGCGACCTTACCCCCATCCTCGGCCAGCTCGCCGATCACGTCGTCTGTGACCGCTACGTGCTCGTGCGCCAACCAGATCGGCATGACCCTGATCGGGACGGGGTCAGGGCCGATACAGGCGTTTGCGACTCCTTCCTCCTCCCGCACCTCAGCGCCTATCTGCTCCAACACTATCTCGAACGCTCGCTGCCGTAAACCGATCTCGAATTGCTGTCTCATCGATCCTCGTCCGTCTCCGTCTCGCTCAGCACACTCGAAAAGTCTCCCATCCGGTCGACAATCCACATAGGATCGTACTCCGACGGCTCCACGTCGTCGGCTGCAAACTCGAAGTTGTCGCCGGGACGGTGCGCCCTGATTAGGTGGCCGTCGTTGGTCTCGATCAGACCGATCTGCATCCCGTCGTCGTCGGTGCTGTCGTGCAACAGCATCCCGTCGCCGACAAGCTCGGGATCGATATGGTCGCCGGGTGTGATCATCTCCGTGTTGATCTTGTCGGTGTGGTGCCGCGTTTTGAGCACTGCCGCAAGCTCCTCGTCTGATATCGACATACAC
>NZ_QKNY01000011.1 GCF_003605575.1 Halonotius aquaticus
CTCTAAGCGCATATCCGAGGGTTTGGAGCCGGCGGCTTAGCGTTTGTTATGCAGCGACCACCGAACCGGGAGCCATACCTGTCGGGCCACCCATGGGCCGGTATGGAGCCGGATCTCACCGCCCTCGACGACCACCTCGCAGACCACGATGTCGACGGCTATCTCATCGACGCCGACAGCACCGACCCGAACCAGCGATACCTCTCGGGGTTCGACGCCCCCGATCCATTTCTGACCTGTTATACGCCCGATGGGCTCGCGCTGCTCGTTTCCGGACTGGAGTACGGCCGCGCGGTCACCGAGAGCCGCGCCGACACGGTGAAACGACCGGCCGACTACGACCGCCGCCAGCTTGTTGCGGAGTATGGCCCAACCGAAGCCAGCCACCGCATCAACAGCGCGTTTCTGGCCGACTGCGGCGTCGACAGCGTCTTTGTGCCCGATCGGTTCCCGCTGTCGACCGCCGACGGGCTCCGCGAGCAGGGCCACACCGTCAGCGTCGACACCGACGATGTGTTGATGGATATCCGAGCGGTGAAACAACCCGACGAGATCGATCACATCCGCGCAGCCCAAGCTGCCAACGAGGCGGCGATGGCAGCCGCGGAGTCGCTGCTCGCGGCCGCGAGCGTCGACAGCGATGGGCGACTTATCCACGAGGGCGAACCTCTCACCAGCGAGCGCGTCAAACACGAGATCGAGGCGACGCTGCTGGAGGACGGCTACGGGCTCGATTCGACGATCGTCGCCGGCGGCACCCAAGCCGCCGACCCACACGACCGCGGCAGCGGCCCGCTGCGGGCCGGCAAGGCGATCATCATCGACATCTTCCCGCAGGATAAGACGACGGGCTACCACGCCGACATGACCCGCACCTTCTGTGTCGGTGAGCCCGGAGAAACGATCAGCGAGTGGTACGACCTGACCGAGCGCGCTCTCGATGCGGCCCTCGATGCGGTCGAAGCCGGCGCGAGCGGCGCAGACGTCCATGCCGCCGCCTGCGAGGTTTACGAGGATGCGGGGCTCCCAACCTTCCGGACCGATCCGTCGACCGAGACCGGCTTCATCCATACGACCGGCCACGGCGTCGGGTTGGCAGTTCACGAACAGCCACGACTCAGTACCGAAGGTGGCGAACTCAACGCCGGTCAGGTCATCACGGTCGAACCGGGGCTCTACGATCCCGATGTGGGCGGCGTTCGCATCGAGGACATCATCGTCGTCACCGAGGACGGCTACGAGAATCTAACCGACTACCCACGGACATTCGTCGTCGACTGAGACGATGTGGCGAACCGAAACCCACAGGCCGCCCGCGGGCCACCATCCTGCATGAGCAACGAGCACACCACAACCGCCGTCAGCGTCGTCGTCACCGACGCGCCGGCCGGCGTGCGGAAGTACACCGCCCGGGTCGCCTGCGACGCCGCCGGCGAGGCGGTCATCGAGGCTGTCGAGCCCGGCCTGTTGGAACGCTACTTCGAGGTCGTCGACGGCGGCACAGGATCGGCGTTTGTCCGAGCCCGAGCGGTCGATATGACGGGCGAGGCCGGCTCGCTCACCGACCCCGCCTCGCTGTTTACGATCAGGTTCAGCGAGGCGGTGCCGGCGGAATCAATCACGCTCACCTTCGAGACGATTCAGGATCACACCGAGGAGACGATCCCTGATGAGGCGGTGCGCTTCGACGCCATCGAGTAATCACACTCGTGGTCACGTCCGTCAGCCACCGAGTTCATACCCGTAGGCCGAACGGTAGCGGACAGTTGGATCAGCATCGAGAGTGGGTTTGATCACCTCCTGCCACCACGTCGTCGCCTCGTGGTCTGTCGCCGAAGGTGGCGCGTAGCCGAGTGGATGTTCCGGCATGACACTGTCAGCAATTTCACCGTCGGTCGCCGGCCCGGCGGCGACAAGAAACTCCACGACCGCATCGTACGCCGCTCGCGCGGCGGTCGCGTCAACGGCATCGGGAAGCGTGATGCGGTCGATCGGATGGGACACGACGGCCGTTGAGGCGTCGGCGGCAGGTGAGCCACTGTAATCGGCTGCGTCGGCCCATTTTGTTGCTGTCGGCGTCGGCTCGGCTGTCGGCTCAGCGGGTGCTGTCGTTTCCAGCAACGCTTGGATAGTTTCGACCGCCGCCGCGAGATGCTCGGCGTCACCGTCATCGTAGGCCCCGTTGTCCGCGTTGTGGACGAACGCTTCGAGTGCTTCCCGATCTGTAGTCTCAATCCCGACAGCAGGATGTCCACCCGTGTGCGATTCATCGTGCCCGGAATGTATTAGTTGATTATTCATTTCTGAACAGTCTTCTCGTGCTTCTGTCTGATCTAATCGCGTATTCGATGACTATTCGTAAAAGAATTCGGATCAATATAGCTATATACCTAATATAGTCTTAGCCAGTTAGCCGATGAGAGCGAAGGGGGGCGCGATCAGCGACAACAGGACAACAGGCCAGCAGAACAGCGGCATTGCAAGCCGCTGGCAGACAGCCCGTCGCCCCCATCGAACCCCTTTTGGGACATCACCCGGAAAGGCGGGTATGAAGCTACTCATCGTCGGCGCGGGCGAGATGGGGCGGTGGCTGGCCGACACCGTCGACGCCGACGTTGCGTTTACCGATGCTGATCCCGCCGTCGCCGAGGCGGCAGCCGACCCTCGAGCGGCGCGAGCGGTGCCAAGCGACACCGCGGAATCCTTTGATGCCGTCGGGGTTGCGGTGCCGATGTCGGTCGTCGACGAGGCGATCGCCACCTACGCGCCGCTGGCCGAGACGGCCGTCTTCGACATCTCAGGAGTCATGGATCGACCGCTGGCGGCGATGGCCGACCATGCCCCTGACTGCGAGCAGGCCAGTTTTCATCCCTTATTTGCACCGCCGCGAGTCCCCGGCAACATCGCGGTTGTCACCGCGACCGCGGGCCCGACGCTGGCGACGATCCGTGAAGCCATGGTCGAGGCCGGCAACACCGTCTTCGAGACAACAGCCGCCGACCACGACAGCGCGATGGAGACGATTCAGGCCGGCGCCCACACGGCCGTGCTGGCCTACGCGCTCGTCGCCGGCGACATCCGCGAGGAGTTCGCTACGCCGGTGTCCGAACGGCTCGAATCGCTGGCGACGACGGTCACCGAGGGGAGCCCCGAGGTGTACAGCGAGATCCAAGCGGCGTTTGATGGGGCCGACGACATCGCGGCAGCCGCCCAGCGGATCGCCGACGCCGACAGCGAGGCCTTTGCCGACCTCTATGCGGAAGCCAAGCGCAACGTCGACGCCGACAGCCGGGTGACAGACGAGTGATCGACCGAGAGGCTGTCCGCTCGAACGCGAAGTATCTCCGGCAGGTGCGGCCGATCGATCCCGACGAGATCGCCGAATACATCGACGGCCAGCCACACCCCGCCGTTGTCGCCCAAACACTGCGGGAGGAGGCGTTCGACCTCGGCCTCGTCGAGCGTGCGGATGGAACCTTCGTCCCGCTTGAGGCCGAGGCAGTCCCCCACCGAGAGTGGTCGCCAGCGGCGTTGCCTGCGGCGTATAGCCGTGCTGTCGAGGATTTCCTCGTCAAGCAGTACGGAGCCAACTGGCATCGCGGGGAATCAGGGACAACGCTTCGGTCGACGATCAGAACGCTGAAAGCCGACTATCTCACCGGCGACGATATCGAATACGACGCGGCGACCGCCGCAGGGTATGCGATCTATCACCTGCCGGCCTACTATGCGACCATCGGCTACGTGCTGGCGACGCTCACCGAGCGAGGGTTGCTGCCGGCGTCGCTGCGCGTCCTCGATGTGGGCGCCGGCGTCGGTGGGCCGGCACTTGGGCTCCACGATTTTGTCTTCGGCGACGCGGATGACCGCGAGCCGACAGCCGGCCTCGTCGATTACCACGCCGTCGAGCCAAGCGCGGCGGCTGACGTGTTGGATCGTGTGCTCAGCGAGACTAGCCGCAACTTCCGGTCGACGATTCATCGGTCGACGATCGAGACGTTCGACTATGATGCGGTCGACACAGACGACGACCCGTTTGATCTGCTCATCTTCGGCAACGTCTGCAACGAACTCGACGACCCGGTCGCCGTCGTCGAGGACTCGCTGTCACATCTGGCCGACGACGGGACGATACTGCTGTTGGAGCCCGCCGACCGCAACACTGCAATCGAACTCCGGGAGATCGAGCGAGCGATCGCCGGCGGCGACACCGACGCAACCGTCTACGCGCCAACGCTGCGGCTCTGGGATGGCGCGGAACCCGACGACCGCGGCTGGTCGTTCGACGTGCGCCCGGAGATCGCCGTGCCGGCGTTTCAGGATCGCCTCGCCGAGGCGGCCGCCGAGGCCGACGAGGACGACCCGGACGCATTCCGCAACGTCGATGTCCAGTTCGCCTACAGCCTGCTGCGCCGAGACGACGAGCGACGCTACCCGTTCCGGGCGAGTCGGGATCGACACGCGAAGATGGCCGCGATGGACGACCATGTCACCGAGCGGATCGACCTGCTGGCGGTCAAACTGAGCCATGATCTCAGCGACGGCGACAACGCGGTGTTCAAGATCGGCGACGGCAGCCAGACGACCGACCACTACGCCGTGGTGACAAAGGAGTCTGGGCTGAATCGGGCGTTGGCGAGCGCCGACTACGGCGCGGTACTGGCCTTCGAGAACGCCCTCGTCTTATGGAATGACGACGAAGAAGCTTACAATCTCGTTGTCGATGGCGAAACTGTGGTTGATCAGGTGTCCGGCTAACCCCGCGTTGACCTGTTTGCTGGCTGAATAAAGCCCGAAACGCGTGTGGCGTGCGGCCGACTCCTTTTTGCGGGTGGGGGTATACAGCGGTAGGTGTGAGCGACGACGAAGACCGGTTGGAGGCTAAGGGCGAATACTGGGATTTCGAGGTTGACGCCGGCCTCCCGGATTCGATCACCGAAGACGACGAGGAAGACGACAGCTACCAGATCCGCCTCGAAGAGGCCGCCGGCAAGGTCAAATGGTCATACAGCACGGGCGGCCTCGGCGGCTCCGCGCCGACGGTCGTCGGCGGCACGGTCGTCGCCGGCGGCGACGGCGACAGCATCTACGCTGTCAACGCGAAGACAGGCGAAGAGCAGTGGGTCTTCGAAACTGACGACTTCGTCGAATCCGCGCCCACCGTCGTCGACGGACGGGTCGTTGTCGGCAGCGACGACGGCCATGTCTACGCGATTGACGCCGACACCGGCAGCCAACAGTGGGCATTTCGAACCGCACGATTCATCGAGTCGTCGCCGACGATCGCCGGCAACGCGGTTTTCGTCGGTGGGGGCGACGGCTACGTCTACTCGCTACACGCCGGGATGGGCAAAGAGCGGTGGGCGGTCGGCACCGATGGCCCGATCTACGCCTCCCCAACCGTGACCAACAGCACCGTCTACATCGGCAGCGACGACGGCCACGTGTACGCACTAAGTGCGGCCTCTGGCGAGCAACGCTGGGCCTTCGAAACCGGCGGCCCGGTGCGCTCCTCGCCGACGGTCGCCGGCGACACCGTCTTCATCGGGAGCGGCGACGGCACCCTGTACGCCCTGGACGCCAAATGGGGCGACAAGCAGTGGGAGTTTGCCACCGGCGACGCCATCAACTCCTCGCCGACAGTCGCCGAGGGGAGCGTCTTCGTCGGCAGCGACGATGGCGCGCTGTATGCCATCGACGCCGCATCCGGCGACCGGCAGTGGTCATTCGAAACTGATAGCCGAGTGTGGTCGTCGCCGACGGTCGCCAGCGGCACCGTCTATGTCGGCAGCAACGACGGCTACGTCTACGCGATCAGTACGACAACCGGACAGCGCGACTGGATGTTCGATGCCGAGGACTGGGTCGACACCGCGCCGGTCGTCGTCAACGAGACGGTGTATGTTACCAGCGACGACGGGACGATCTACGCGCTCGGGGCTGGCGTCCGTGGCTCCAGCACCGACTCGCGGGTGAACCTCGGGACGCTCAGCCACCACGGCGGCTGGGCTGGGGGCGGTTAACTGTCGTTGTGATACGTGCGAGCCGTGGCTTCTTGTTGCTCCCGACCCAAGACCTGTTATGGCAAGCGCAGCAGCGACATTCGGCGGCGGCTGTTTCTGGTGTATCGAAGCCCCGTTCAAGGAACTCGCAGGCGTCGAGTCGGCTGTCTCCGGCTACGCTGGCGGAGATGTGGTTGACCCGAGCTACAAGGAAGTCTGTTCGGGGACGACCGGCCACGCCGAGGTCGTGCAAGTCGAATACGATCCCGACGTGATCAGCTACGGCGACCTGCTGGAAGTCTTTGTTACCGTGCACGATCCGACCCAACTCAACCGACAGGGGCCAGATGTCGGGACGCAGTACCGCTCGGCAATCTTCACCCACGACGACGACCAGCAGGACGCCGCCGAGGCGTTTCTCGCCGAACTCGACGCCAGCGACGCCTACGACGACGAGATCGTCACCGAGGTCGAACCGCTTGAGACGTTCTATCGGGCCGAAGAACACCATCAGGACTACTACGAAAAAAACCCCTCACAGGCTTACTGCTCAATGCACATCCCGCCGAAACTCGATAAGGTGCGCGAGAAGTTTGCCGACCGGCTCCGCGAGCAACCAGTTCACTGACGCTGTGATCAGTGCGTTGCTGGCAGCGACACTACCGAGCCCCGCTTAGTCCAACTCGACGGTCGGCGTCTCGAAGAAGGCGGTCTCGTACCCCTCGTGACGGGCGACCTGTGGCGGCGTCGTCACATCAATTGTGGCTGTCTCTTCGCCGGTCGCACCGGGGACAACCGCGCCGTAGTGGAAGCCGAGTTCCGGATCCAGTGACGGTTCCAGGGAGGTGCTCTCAACAACTGTCTCGCCATTCGAGTCGGTGAGCGTCCCGGCCAGCCCCATACTCGGAACCACCAACTCGTTGTACCGCGTCGCCGCGGTGACCGCGAGATACGGCGCGTCGCCGAAGCGGTCGTCGGTCAGGACGGCAGCCGCATACCGGATGTCGTCGGCGCGTCCCGTTCCCAGTTGGGTGCCACCAAGGTCGCGGACGCTACCGGTCGGCATCGCCATCCCGTTCATTTCCATGCGCATTGGCGACAGCGCACCTGGGTCGCCCTGTCGATCCTCGTAGGTTTCGTAGGCGAGTTCGTTGCGGGCGGCTTCGCTGTAATCAAGATTGATCGTCACGGTCTGAGGCTTGTCAAAGCGACCCTCGAAGCCACCGAACCGGGTGGCGGTCGTCGCGCCAACAGTGACGTTGACCGTGTAGGTGTCGTCGCCGTCGAGATGGTAGTTATCGCCGTAATGAAAGCCCATGCGCTGGGAGAGCATCGGGTACACCGTCTCACGTTCGTCGACGTTGTTGCCGCCGCGGGCCGCGATGTCGACGCTTGAGACCGGCAACACGACACCGGTCTCGGCGTCCCAGATATTTGCCATGATATGTATCGCGTCGTCGCCGTCGACGCTGAACTGCTCGGCTTCGTAGCGCCCCTCGCGTTTGAACACCCGCCAGAACCGATGGGGGAAGGTGTAGGCCAGCGAGACCGCCAGCCCATCGTCGGTCTGTGCCATCCCGCCCATGGCCATCTCCTCGGTGTGGGTTGGATAGTAGATCGCCGCCGGGCGGTCGGCGACCAGCTCGGGTTCCCGCCCATAGCTCACGCCATCGAGAGAGGTAAACGAATCAACACAGCCGGCAGCACCAACTGCCAGCCCGGCCGTTGTACCGGCGAGAAACTGTCGTCGCTTCATAACCCGCTTAGCTGCTCAGCGACCAAACGAGTTCTGGTGTAGGCGACGAAACACGTGGGGACGACTACCAGAACCCATATCTGACGCAGTCGACTACTCCGAGTATGACACTGCCCGACACGTCTGCGTCCCGTCGGGACGTACTGAAGGCAGCGTTGGCGACCGGTGGCGCGGCCGCGCTGTCGGCCTGTCTAGAGGCCGTCGACGACGAGCCGATCCCCCAAGGCGTCGACGATCCCGAGACGCTCCCGGATCGCCAATTTGCGTGGAACGACAGCCTCGACCACGACGAGGCTGGCAACGTCGTCCTTCCAGAACACCACCTATTTTTGTATCTCACCTACGACGGCGAGGCCGGCAACGATGGAACCCCCACCGACGCCGACCGCGAACGGCTAACTGCCGCCCTGCGAACGATCGAACGCGCCTACGAACGGAGCAACCGCGGCGTCGTCTTCGATCTCGGCTACTCGCCGGCGTACTTCGATCGGTTCGAGGCGTCGCTGCCGGAGTCGGTCGATCTCCCCCCGCCGCGTCGGCTCACGCCGGTTGATACGCCAACGCTGGACGAACAGGACGCCCTCCTGCAGCTGGCGTCGGATCGCAGCGACGCCCTGCTGGCGATCGAGGAAACGCTATTCCCGGACGGCGACGACACCCCAGAAACGCTCAACGGTGTTGCGGTGACGGGTCGACTGGGCGAGGTGTTCCGGATCGACGACCGCCGAACCGGATTCATCGGACCGGGACTGCCCGCCGCCAACCAGGGCGTCGGCGGGATTCCCGAAGATGGGCCCGTTCCTGATGCTGCACCGCTGTTTATGGGCTTCAAAGCCGGCTTTGCGGCCAACCAGGCCAGCGAGGCATCGGTGGCCATCGAGGACGGCCCCTTCGCCGGCGGCACTACGAAACACGTCGCCCGGATCCGCCAGCAACTCGACAAGTGGTACGACGAAAACAGCCACGAGGAGATGGTCGCGAAACTGTTTAGCCCGCAGCTCGCTGAGTCGGGGGCTGTCGAGGGCGTCGGCGAGAATCTCGGCGACGACAGCGGGATCACCGCGGAGCTGTTTGCGGCGATCGACGAGACCGCCGACGTGTTCGGGCTTGTTGGGCACGCAGAAAAGGCCGCCCGCGGCAACCGCGACAGCGAGGGCAACGTCCGCACGCTACGCCGCCACGTCGAATCGACCGACAACGACAACGCCAGTCTCCATTTTCCCTCTTACCAACAGCAAATCAGTGAGTTTGAGGCGGTACAGGAAGCGATGAACGGAACCGATATCGTTGCCGACAACCCGGAGATCGATCCGCGGGTCAGAAACGGGATCTTCCGCTATATCTTCGTCGAAAACCGTGGCAACTTCTTCATCCCGCCGCGGTCGCGGCGAGCATTTCCGACGCCACAAGGCGGGGACGCGGCGTAAGCTACAGGGCGTCGTCGATCGCGCTGCTGACCGGCTCGTACCAGCCACCGCTTTCGGGCGGCTCGATCAGCGTGTCGTTGACAAAGATACCAGGTGTTGATTCAACGCCCCTGTCGATCCCAGTTTGTCGGTTTGCGCTCAGCACCTGCTCGTAGGTAGCGTTGCTGGCATCACTTAGCACGCGACAGGGATCGGCACCGACTTCGTCAGCGAGGTCACCGATGAGCTGCCAGGAGTAGTCGGCCTGGTTCTCGTAGGCCGCAAGGCTAAACTCGAAAAACGCCGCATCGTCCTGTGTCTGTTGAACGCTCCGAGCGGCGTTGGCAACTCGGTTCGACCAATCAGAGACAGGGATAGGGAAATCGAAATGGCGGAACCGAACAGTCTCGCCCGCAAGATAGTCGGTTTTGAGTTGGCTGAGTCCGCCGGTGGCGAAGTCCGCACAGTGCGGACAGGCAAAATCCTCGAACACATCCACGGTGACCGTGGCCTCGCTCGGGCCCACGACAGGTTGAGAGAGGTCTGCGACGGGCTCGCGCTCCGTGAGCTCACAGCTGTGGCTCGTCGTTCCCGGCCCGGTGTCACCGGCACAGCCGGCGAGGCCGACAGCGGCGGCCGTCCCAACAGTCGTGAGATACGCGCGTCGCGTTGATGGCATACATCGGTGTTGTCGCGGCGATATTTAGCTTCGTTGAGACCGAAAGACAGCGACAGGCTGTCGGTAAGCCTTTGAGGAGCCACCCCGTTGAGTCGACCATGCCGACTGTTCACTTCCGCGGTGAGGAAATCGAATGCCGAGAAGGCGCGACGCTCAGAGATGTGCTGTTGGATGCAGATCTGACCCCACACAATGGCAAATCGAAGGTACTCAACTGCCACGGGTTCGGTAACTGCGGCACCTGTGCGGTCAAGGTCGACGGCGAGGTCAGCGACAAGGGCATCCGCGAGAAAGGTCGCCTGTTAGTGCCACCACACCACCCGAACTATGACCTCCGCTTGGCCTGCCAGACGAAGGTCATGGGGGATGTAACCGTCGAGAAATACCCCGGGATGTGGGGCACGCAGATTGCGAAGGAGCCGCTGCCGCCGCTGACAGACGACGCCGACGCGGACGACACCGTCGACGCTGACGACGAGCCAACCGCCGCCAGCGCGGATGAAACCCCCGCCGACGCCGACTAACCACACGACGTGCCCCGTTCGTTCGACGATTTTGTGCGGTATCTCGACGCCAAGAAATCGGTCGACGACCGTGCACTCCACCGACCGACCGTCGATCGCCTTGGTGCCGAACTCGACAGCCGAGCGACGGCCCGTGATGGAGAGCCGATTCGAATCCTCGAAGTCGGCTTCGGGATCGGCACGATGCTGGAGCGACTCTGCGCCTGGGACGCACTTCCCTCGCAGGTCGAGTATGTCGGCGTCGACATCGAAGACACAAACATCGCGGCGGCAAGCGACCGTCTGACCGACGGCGACTTTGAGCAAACTGCCAGCCACCAGTTCTCACGCACCAACGACGACGAAACGGTGACCGTCGAGTTGCACGCCGCTGATGCCTTCGAGTTCGCGGCCAACCGCTATGATCCGACGGCGGCCGATCCGCAGTTCGATCTGCTGATCGGGATGGCCTTTCTTGATATCGTGCCGTTTGCGCAGGTTGCCCAACAGCTACTTCCGCTGATTTCTGGCGGCGGCCTTGGCTACTTCCCGATCACCTTCGACGGCGTCACCGACGTGCGACCGGTTGACGATCCGGGGGTGACGGCGACCCTGCTGGATGGCTTTCACGCCGCGATGGATGCCCCCGCCCGGCCGGGCGGCAGCCAGACCGGCCGGCGGCTGTTTACCGAATTACCGGCCGCCGGTGCCGCCCAGCTCGCAGCCGGCGGCTCCGACTGGGTTGTGATACCGAGCGATGATGGCTATCCCGCCGATGAAGCGATGTTTCTCCGCCATATCGTCGATACGATCGAAACCGCGTTGCTGACGGAAACACCGAATGCCGCCATCGACACCGTCAGCGACGACGCGATCCGGGCGTGGGCGCGGCAGCGACACGCCCAGATCGATCGCGGGGAGCTAACCTATCTGGCGCACAACATCGATCACCTAATCCGGATGCCGTAAGCTGTCGGTGCCGACAGCTACTGGTGTGACACAGTCGAGACGGAGCAACAGCGTCAAAAACAGTCCCAGACGAGTCGCTACGCTTGGCCCGCGCCGACGTAGAGGACGACGACGAGGAAGATCCAGACGGCGTCGACAAAGTGCCAGTACATCGAAGCCGTCGACACCGAGAGGTGTCGTTCAGCGGAATACTGGCCATACAGCGCGCGCACGAAGACGATCCCGAGGATGGCTGCTCCCAGCCCAACGTGGAGGCCGTGGAGGCCGGTCAGCCCGAAGAACGCCGAGGAGTAGACCCCCTGTGTCCACGTGAAGCCGTATTCGCCGATGAACTCGAAGTATTCCAGCGCTTGCCCGCCGAGGAAGACAACCGCAAACAGGATCGTCAGTCCCATCCCACGCAGGAAATTCGTTCGGTCACCGTCGCGCAGGGCGACGTGGGCCCAGTGGAGCGTAAACGAGGAGGCGATCAGGATCGCCGTGTTAGCGAGGATCAGCGAACTGATCAGATCCGGCGTTGTCGACGGCAACGTCCACTCCGCGCCAGCACGGAAGTAGAAGTAGTAGCTGAAGATCGCCCCGAACGTAGCCAACTCGGAGCCGAGGAACGCGATCATCCCCCATCGCAAGGAGGCATGGCCGTGTTCAGTTGTATCGCGGCTCCAGAATTTGGTGATGAAAGCGTGATACAGCCAGCCGTAAATGCCGACCAAGAACAGCCCAACGCTGCCGGCGACCGCCGCCGGCCCGAGAAGCGGGCTGATCGCATCCCCGATGATCCAGAGTGCCACGCCGATGTAGATGCCGGCCGCCCCGAGTGCGGTCACAAACGGCCACCAACTCGCCTCGCCGAAGCCGCGCGGCCAGTCTTCGACCGCCGGGAGGTGGTGGTCGTCGTGTCCGTCCTCCGTTTCGGTGCTCATACTACCCCGTTGCAAGTGTGTGATTAAAAATCCTCTTAACCACGTGGGTGACACGAGATCGGCTGGCGTCGCCACCAAGGCGTTGATTCCGAAGATCCGCAAGCTACTCCTGTCGGCTGGCGCAACCCACGATAATGACTGAACGCGGTGCTGGACGACCAACCACGGACGCTGGCGGTCGCTGGCAACGAATGGCCCTGCGGGTGGTACTTATCGCCGCGGTTGCGGCCCCACTGGTGGCACTCCTCTCGGAGCCAGCGATCGCCCATGCGGCCGCGCTCCGGGGGTCGACAAGCTCTGTGGAAGTGCCAACCTGGCTCTTCCTGACGACCGGCGGCGGCACGGTCGGCGCGTCGTTTCTGCTGGCGTCGTTTGTCACCGATCGAGCGTTCATGCGGTCGATCCACGACTGGGGATTCACACTTCCCGCTCCGGGTCGGCTGCTCAGACTCGGCGGCCAACTCGTCGGGCTCGCGGTGCTGGCGGCAACCGTTGGGATCGGCTATCTCGGCCCAGAGACGGGGTATCGCAATCTGGCGATCCTCGTCGTCTGGGTCGGCTGGTGGGGCGGCTACGTCGCCTCGACGTATCTCATCGGCAACACGTGGCCGACGTTGAACCCCTTCCGTACGGTGGCATCGCTGCTGCCATCACTGGATCGGCCGTATCCTGCTCGGCTCGGCGCGTGGCCAAGTGTCGCCGGGTTACTCGCGCTCATCTGGATCGAGGTGGTCAGTCCGCTGGCCGACGATCCACGGCTGTTGGCGACGACGATTGGAGCCTACACGGCTGTCAGTGCTGCCGGCAGCGTCGTCTACGGCACCGACACGTGGTTCGGCCGTGTCGATCCGATCTCGCGGGTGTTTGCGTTGTTTGGTCAGTTCGCACCACTCAAACGAACCGACGACGGGCTCTCACTCCGGCTGCCCGGGGGCGCGCTCACCGATCGCGGTGCTGTGTCGGGGCATGCAGAGACCGTCTTCGTCGTCGCGGTACTCTATGTGACGACCTTCGATGGCTTCGTTGGCACCGGGCTCTGGGCCCGCCTTATCACCGCGGTCGTCGAGATCGGTGTGCCGCCGCTGGCCGGCTATCTGGGCGCGTATCTCGTCGGATTCGGACTGTTTGTCGCCGCGTTCTGGTGGGCGATCAGTCTCGCCCGGCGGTTTGGCCGTACCTACATCACCCAAACGGCGTTGGCCGAGCGGTTCGCGCCGTCGCTGGTGGCGATCGCCGCCGGCTACCACATCGCCCATAATCTCGGCTTCATCCTCGGAGTGGCCCCATCACTCGCTGTCGTCGCCGCGAGCCCGCTGTCGCCACCCCAGCAGCCGCCGGTGCTGACGACCCTGCCCGGCTGGATTGCAGGGCTTGAACTCGCCTTCGTGTTGGTTGGGCACTTCATCGCGGTGTGGATCGCCCACGCCGCGGCCTACGAACTCCTGCCCGGGCGACTGGAGGCGATCAAAAGCCAATACGGGATCACGCTGGTGATGATCGCCTACACGATTATCAGCCTCTGGATCGTGACAACGCCAACGGTCACACCACCGTTCCTCGGTGGAGGTGGTGTGTGATGTCGACCGGGCGGGCTGGCGACGACAGCGAGGCTCAAAATAGCAGCGACACCAGTCACACACAGGCCACCGCTGAGCTACGGCCGGAGACACACGTCCCCGACGGCGAGAACCCACGACAGTGTCCACACTGCGGGTTTGAACTCCCGGCCGACGACCAATTTCGGCTGCATCTCGGGCTCAACCACTATGACAAACTAGATGATGCCGACCAGCAGGCGTTTCGTGACGCCTACCAGCAGGAGGAAGCAGCACTCACCCGGTTTCGGATCATCGCCCTCGGCGGACTCGTGGTACTCTACTTTGGATTTTTGCTGATCTATGCGCTGTTAGCGACATGACACGCACCCCATACTGTAGCGGAAGTATAAAGTTCACAGCACTCGATTTATTGGACGACCGGGCACCCGATATTCATGACTACTATCTCGACAGATGACGCGACGATTCTTGTCGTCGACGACGAACGAGATGTCGCCGACCTCTATGCCTTCCGGCTTGAAGAACACTACACTGTTCGCACCGCCTACGGCGGGCAGGAGGCACTTGACGCGTTCGACAGCGATATCGATGTGATCCTCTTAGACCGCCGGATGCCGGGGCTTACCGGCGATGAGGTGCTCCAGCGCGTCCGCGAGGCCGATGCAGACGTCCGTGTCGTGATGGTCACCGCGATCGATCCGGATGTCGATATCGTCGATATGGACTTCGACGACTATCTCTGTAAGCCGATCGGCAAGGAGACGCTGCTGGAGGCTGTCGAACACCAGCTGACCGCCCGCGAGTACGGCGAAACCGTCCAAGAACTGTTTCGAGCGACCTCAAAGGTGGGCGTGCTCGAAGCAGAGAAATCAGCCGAAGAACTCGAGGAGTCCGCGGAGTATCAGGAGCTGACCCAGCGCATCGAGGAGCTCCGGGCCGAACAAAGCGAACTCATCGAGGAGTTAGACGACTTCGAGGCCGCGTTCAACGCGATCGACCGCGCGCCGAAGGAACCGATGCAGTAACGGGCGCGCCGCGCCGTTTTATCTGTCTACAGTCCCTACAACAAATATGAACGACGAGCTGCCGGACTCGCTGTCGGGATTTATCGACGAAACCACCGGCAGCCAGGAGAAGACGCTGCTCCTGATAAACCGAACCGAGCCCCAGCCGCTCGTAAACCTCTTAGATCGCGCCTTTGAGAATCAATCCATTCAGATCCAAGAGCGACACATCCCTGAAGGCGACAGCGACGTGGTGTGTCTGATCGAAAACGGACAGGTGAGTGCCGTCTCGTCGTTTGCGGATCTCAGCGAAACGTTTCTGCTTGTCAACGCCGACCGCTATCGAACCAGCACCGGTCGCTCCGCGACGGGCTCCTTCCCGGACGTGTTGACGGGGCTCGATGATATCGAGTTTACCGTCCGTGGGTTTCCGGAGTCCAACAAGGAGAAGCTGCTGTTGGTTGTCATCTCGCGGTTCATCGAGGATCGCGCACTGGCCTGTGGCAACGGCGAGTTCCACAGCACGTTTCAGCGGCTCTCCCGGCTTGACGACGAGTACGGGACTCGCAAGATGTATGAGTGGCTCGGCGACAGCAACGTTGAGACCCACGTCTACGGCATCCGTGACGATCCCGGTGTCGTCGACGATCTTGATGTGATTGTGCACGCTGGGACAACCCACGAGTATCGTCGATCGTGGGTGGTACTGTTTACTCCCGAAACAGACACAGGTGACGCCAGTGGTAGCGATATCGCCGCGGCCGACGCCTGCAACCCCGTCGCGCTCGTTGCCATCGAGACTGGCCCGAACGTCTGGCGGAGCATGTGGACCTACGACCGCGACCGCGTCGAGCGGATCAAGGCCTACGTCAACGATCGATTTTGACGCACGGTCACACTCGAAGGCGGGTATTTTCCACACGGAAAACGCTGAATCCAACGTCCGACGCTCTGGAAAGTATTTTATGCGTCTCGGGCGTCGGTATACCAAATGGATAGCGACATAGTTACCGCAGTGACCGACTGGGAGACCGTTCCGGTCGACGCGGGGTATGCGGGCCTCCATGCCCTCGCCGACGCGGAGTTCTCCGGGGCGGTCAACGCCGATGACGCCTGGGGGTTCATGCTTAACGGCCGGCTGGTCGGGATCCGCGATGGCTCACTCGGGGCCTTCGACGGGGCAGCCCAGACCGCCTACGAGGCGCCAACGCCTGCGCTTCCGTTGCTGTATACGATGCAGACACAGGACAACGAGAAGCAGGCGGAGTATTACACCAACGAGACGGCGATCGCCGAGGCCGATTCAACCCTCTCAGGTGGCAACTTCACCGGCTATATTGAGCTCTCCGAGAACGTCCTGTCAGGGGATTATTACATTGTCTACTACGGTGGCCGCTCGATGAGCGTCGCCTTCGTCGGCAACAGTCGCCGCCTCCTAACCGACGAGGAAGCCTTCGACCGCGCCAACGACGAGGTCGGGATCTACGATGTGTACGCCGCCGACATCGACGTGATCGATCTGCCAGAGCGTGACACACCGGCAACGACAACCGAAGACGAACAGACTGATGTCGGAGCCACCAGCGACGGCTCCGCACCCGCGACCGACACGTCAGCACCGACGACCGACGAGGCCGACGCCGATGCCGAACCCTCGACGAGTGATCGTCGCCGGGAAGCGATCGACATCCCGCAGGCAGGGTCGGCTGACGACAGTCCAGCAAGCGACGACACCGCGGTAGACGATGCTGGCGCGGAGCCGACGACCGCGGCCGATACCAGCGAGGATGGGGCGGAACCGACCGTCGCGGCTGACACCGACGACGAGGAGACAGCCACCACAGAAGCGTCCGAACCACCCGAAGGCATCGATCCGACCGGCGCGACAGCGGCCAGCGACGACACCCACGACACGGATCACTCAAGCGTCGACGGTAGTGGATCGGGGGTTGACAGCGGGACATCGACCGAACCCACGTCGACAGCCGACACCGGATCGACTACTGATGCCAGATCGACAGCCGACACCACCACACCAGCTGATACCGGATCAGCAGGCACCACCACGACAGATCCCGAACCCTTCGAAGAGGAAGCTGCCTGGCGGAACACGACAACGATCCCGTCGCTTGATCCCAGCGACGACGACACAGCCGACAACGGGAGTGGAGGCCGCGCCGACAGTGCTAGGCGGAGCGGCGGCGGTGGCCAACAGACAGTCACCCGGTCGGACGACCGCGTCTCACGCAAGCAGCTCCAACAGCGACTCCAGAAAGCCGAGGAGGTAATGGAGAAGGCCGAAGAAAAACACAGGCAGTTGGCCGCCGAACGCGACGACGCCCGCGAAGAACTCGCTGTCGCCGAAGAGCGAATCGACGAACTCGAAGCTGATCTGGCGGCCGCCAAAGAGCGCATCGAAGAGCTCGAAGCGCAACTCGAGGCTGCTGAGTCAGCCGGCGGAACCGACGCGGCCGGTGGCACATCCACGACAGCACCGAGCCACACGATGGATACCGCCAGCGCGCTTGCGGGAACCAACCTGTTTGTCCGCTATGATTCGAAGGGTGAAGCGACGCTTGCCGACGCCCACGACGGCGAGGCATCGAAAGAGGATGTGGCAGCGAATATCCGACTCGACACCCACACGACGTTCGACACCGAGGGGCTGGAAGTTGATGGCACCCCCTTCGAAGCGTTCCTCGCCGAGCGGATCGAGGTCGCCTTCGCGGAGTGGTTGGTGACCGATCTGCTGTTCGAACTGCGGGCGACAGGGGGAACAACCGCGCTCAGCGCGGTCGCTGATACGATCCCGGAGATCGATCGGGTCGAGCTGCACGGGACGATTGAGCTTGGCACCGACGAAGACGACGAGCCGATCGAACGCGAATTTGACTGTGTCGTTCGCGATAAGCGCGGCAAGCCGCTGTGTGTCGCCAACTTTGATAGCTCAAAGGAACCGGTCGGGGCGGAGTTGATTGAGGGACTAATCCGTGATGGCAACGCCCTCCGCGAGCGCAACGACAGCTTCGCCGCCAGCTTTGCGGTGACGAGCAGCTACTTCACCGAAGACGCCTACGAGATGGCCGACGACGCGACCGGCAGCGGCCTGTTCAGCCGCAGCGGCGGCAAAAGCTTCGTCAACATCTCCCGCAAACAGGGTTTCCACCTCTGTCTTGTCGACCGAATCAAAGGCGGGTTCGAACTCCAGAAACCTGAACTGTAGTTGACCCGGCAGTGGCTCACAGACTGTAGTTGACCCGGCAGTGGCTCACAGACGGCGCAAAACAGAACGGAACAAGACAGCGCGCAACAACCAATCGAAGCGCGTTAGTTTTCGATCTCGGCGGTGTCGTCGATGCGCATCGTCCGCAGCTTGTCGACGATGGAGTCGATCTTGTTGTCGAGGTCGTCGACGAACTCCTCGGTGTGGTCGGTCTGAATCGCGCCCTGGCTGGATGGCTCGATGAGGTTTTCCTCTTCGAGGACGCGCAGGGAGTACCGAACCTTGTGGTGGGGGTAGCCGGTTTCGTTGGACATCTTGACGATGCCGATGGGCTCGTTTTCGATGACCATCCGGAGCACTTGGAGGTGCCGTTCAAGCATGTCGACTTCTTTTTCGAGTCGGTCAATCATGACATGTGCTAACTTGTCTTGGCGTGATTTAAGTGTTGCTGTCGGCTGGGAAAAAGGCTCGTGCTGATGGCTGGTTGTGCGAGTAGTTAACACTTCGGGTCGGTACGCTGACAGCAATCGGTCGACACCACAGCCACGGGCTTCGACCGGTGGTTGCGTCATGGTCTGTCCGCGCGAGGCGCTGTACCGTAATCTGTTTACCCGGTGGTTGGAAACCCACAGTCGTTATGACCGTAACTATCGTCGGCTCCCAGCTGGGCGATGAGGGCAAGGGCGCGCTCGTCGACATCTGGGGAGGCGACGCCGATGTCGTCGTCCGGTATCAGGGCGGCGACAACGCCGGCCACACTGTTGTCCAAGATGGGACGGAGTACAAACTCTCCTTGGTTCCCAGCGGGGCGATCCGCGGGAAAGTCGGCGTGTTGGGCAACGGCTGTGTCGTCAATCCCGAGACGCTGTTTGACGAACTTGATACCCTCCGCGACCAAGGGCTTGAACCGGATGTGCGACTCGCCCGCCGGGCGCACGTCATCCTCCCGTATCACCGCGTCCTCGACGGCATCGAGGAAGAGGCGAAAAGCGACGATGATCTCGCAGCCGGCACCACCGGTCGCGGGATCGGCCCAACCTACGAGGATAAGGCGGGTCGCCGCGGGATCCGCGTCGGCGACCTCCTCGATCCCGACGTGCTGCGCGACCGCCTCGAATACGCGGTGCCCCAGAAACGCGCGCTCGCCGAGGAGATCTACGGGCTCGACGTCGAGAACTCCGAGCATGCCGACGCCTTCGATATCGACCATCTCTTTGCAACCTATCGGGAGTACGGCGAGCGGCTCAAATCGGAATCGATGACCGTCAACGCCGGCGAGTTCCTCAGCGACAAACACACCAGCGACGACGAACTGCTCTTCGAGGGTGCCCAGGGCACCTCCATCGACATCGACCACGGGATCTACCCCTACGTCACCTCCTCAAATCCAACCGCCGGCGGTGCGGCCGTCGGCACCGGTGTCGCCCCGACAGTCATCGGCCAAGGCGAGGTCGTCGGCATCGTGAAGGCCTACCTCTCTCGGGTCGGCACCGGCCCGCTGCCGACGGAACTCGATGGCACCGACAGCGAGGAGGAACTGGCGGACTTCATCCGCGAGAAAGGCGGCGAGTTCGGCACCGTAACGGGCCGACCACGACGGATCGGCTGGCTCGATATGCCGATGTTGCGGCACGCTGCCCGCGCCAACGGCTTCACCGGCATCGCCGTCAACCACATCGACGTGCTGGCCGGACTTGATGAAATTAATGTCGGCCACGCCTACGAGCGTGAGGGCGAGGAACTGCTGACGATGCCGGCGACGACCGAACGGTGGGGCGAGTGTGAACCCGTGCTCAAATCCTTCGAGCCGTGGGACGAGGTTGACTGGGCCGCCGTCGCCGAGGAGGGCTACGACGCGATACCCGCGAATGCCCGCGAGTACCTCGACTACATCAGCGACGAGATGTCGACGCCGATCTACGCGGTCGGCATCGGCCCCGGGCGCGACGAGACAGTCGTCCTCGACAACCCCTTCGAGCAGTAAGCCGGCGGAACTCGCCGGTGGCTGTTGTCTGCTGAGCGGACAAAGTAACACTTACACGCGGCCCGCGGTCTTTCTCGGATATGAGTGAAACCGTGCTGTTAGTTGGCGGTGGCGGCCGCGAACACGCGATCGCCCGCGCGTTGGCTCCTGACTGTTCGTTGTACGCTGTTGCCGGCAACCGCAACCCTGGCATCACCGAACTCGCCGATGGGTTCGAACAGATCGACGGCACCGACGCCGAGGCGATCCGCGAGTACGCCGAAGAGATCGATGCGACACTCGCCATCGTCGGCCCGGAAGCCGGCTTGCAGGCCGGTGCCGCCGACGAACTCGACGCGGCGGGGATCTACACCTTTGGCCCACAGGCTGAGGAAGCCAGAATTGAAACCGACAAAGCGTTCCAGCGGCGGTTCATGCAGGACAACAACATCCCGGGCTGTCCGGTCTTCGAGACGTTCGACGACATGGACGCCGCCTGCGAGTTCATCGACGACTACGACGGCGATCTGGCCGTCAAACCGGTTGGCCTGACCGGCGGCAAGGGCGTCAAGGTCATCGGCGATCAGGTGACCAGCGAGGAGGCCAAAGCCTATCTGCAGGAGTCAGACTACGAGGGGGTCGTCCTCGAAGAGCGGTTGATCGGCGAGGAGTTCACGATCCAAGCCTTCGTCGCTGACGGCGATCTGCGAACAGCGCCCGCCGTGCAGGATCACAAACGCGCCTACGAGGGCGACGAAGGCCCCAATACGGGCGGCATGGGCAGTTACAGCGACACCGGCTTCCAACTTCCATTCATGCAGGACGGCGACTATGAGGCCGCCGTCGACATCATGGAGCAGACGGTCGCGGCGATGCCCGACTACAAGGGCGTGCTGTACGGCCAGTTCATGTTGACCACGGAGGGCCCGAAAGTCGTCGAGTTCAACGCCCGCTTCGGCGACCCCGAGGCGATGAACACGCTGCCGATCCTCGACACGCCGTTCCTCGACGTACTGACCGCTGCCCGCGACGGCGACGACCTCCCAGAACTCGACTTCTCGGGCGAAGCGACGGTCTGTAAGTACGCGGTCCCTGACGGCTACCCAACTGATCCTGACGCCGGCGCAAAGATCGAGGTCAACGAGGAGACGGTCGGCGACGGACTCCTGTTCTACGCCAGCGTCGACGCCCGCGAGGACGGACTGTACACGACGACCTCCCGTTCCTTTGCGGTCGTCGGCCGCGCTGACTCCATCGCCGCCGCCGAGGAAATCGCCGAGGACGCACTGGCGGCCGCCGGTGAGGGATTTCACATCCGCCACGATATCGGCAAGGCCGACCTCGTCCAACAGCGGATTGACCACATGAGCGAGTTGCGCGGCGAGTAATCGCAGGGGCACACTCGATGTTTTTGTAGCCACCGCCCGAAGGGCAAGCCGTGCCGACAGCCGACACCGACGACAGCGACGACGTGCGCCGCCATGATCGCCTCCAGCGACGGCCGACCGCCGGCCCGCACAACTCGCTGTGGGGGTGGGCGTCGATCCGATCGCCGTGGCGGGTTGTCCGCAACTACCTCGTCGTCTGGCTGATCCGCATCTCACCGAGCCTGCGGCTGAAAAACTGGCTGCTGCGGCGGTTGGGCGCGAGCGTTGGCACCGGCGTTTCGTGGGGGCTTGAGGCGACCCCAGATGTGTTCTGGCCGGAGCGCATATCCGTTGGCGACCACGCGATCATCGGCTACGACGCGACGCTGCTCTGTCACGAGTTTTTACAGGACGAATATCGGCTTGGTGAGATCGTGATCGGCGAAGAGGCGATGATCGGCGCGGGCGCGACAGTGCTGCCGGGCGTCAAGATCGGCGACGGCGCGCAGGTCGCGGCCAACTCGCTGGTGACACGTGATGTCCCGGCCGGCGCGACCGTCGCCGGCGTGCCGGCGGAGCCGATTGATCACGGCGAAGCTACCCACACCGGTGACGATGCGGGTGACGCTGAGTCCTGATCAGCGTGCTACGATGTCGCTGCGTCGTCTGTTTCGGTTGCTGACTCCGCAGCGGCAACCGCTTTCGCTCGGTCTTCCAGCCCTCGCAGGACGTCCGGGCGGCCGAGGACATAGATCGTTTCCGCAACCGCAAAGCCACGATCCCGATCCGGGAGGGCTGTTAGCTTCCCGCCGTCGGGGCGGATCGCCACGACCGTCGCTGTCAACGCGCGTGGCGTCAACCCAACAAGTTCGCTGTCAGCCTCGATGGTAACCGTTCCCATCGTCTCGTCGACACCGCGCAGCAGGGTCGCAAACTCGCGGTCGGCCTGCGGTTCGGCGGGCATCGTCACCAGCCGATAGCCGGCGGTCGGTGACAACAGCGTCTCGTCGCCGTCATCGACGACCAGGGTTACCGTGTCGCCGGCGACGCCGCGGAGTTCGCCGGTTGTTAGTCGTTCCGGCGTCTCGCCGGTCGTCCAGACCTGTACGGTATCGCCCGGCGAAGCGTTGTTCGGCGGGTCGGCACGGATCGCCACGGCGACGCTGCCGGGCGCGATCGTCGCGCCGATGCCCGCCGCCCGCGAACCGACGGCGAGATACTCAACGGTTCCCTCGGCCGTGAGATCGATATCAACGTAGCCGACCGCGTAATCTTCCTTCAGTCGCTCGATCAGCCGACTCCGGAGTTCCTCGACAGTGAGCCGCCGCGGGAACAGCAGCGTCTTGTCGGCGAGTTCGGCTTTGGTCTCATCCGTGACGGGATCGTAGCTCTCCATGTCGTCGATCTCATCCGGGAGGGTGATCGTGGTCACCCGGCCGGCCGAGCGGACGACCGTCCCGACCTCGCCTTCGAACTCTCGGAGTCCGGCCAGCGAGAACAGATTGCTACTGACCGCATCGCCGAGTCGGCGGCCGACCGGCGCGGCCACCGCCGCGATGCTGAGCGCGACGACATTGAAGAAGACGACGCCAGGCTCAAAGAGGTCAACGGAGATGTCGCTGACGGCGACACCCAACGAGGTCGTGTTGATGTACAAAGCGACAACCGAGACGCCGACAAAGGCGACAACCCCCTCCGGGACGGTCTGTTTGAAATACCAGCGGTAGGCGACCGCAAGGCCACCAGCGGCGAGCAACGACAGCAGCGCGTAGATGATGAGGTTGATCAGGGCCGCGGTTGGTGACTCGAAGGTAACTGGCGATGGCGGGCCAGTCGTGAACGCATCGACCAGCGAATCGGTGGCGGTCATGTTGCGGCCTCCGCAAACCGCGTCAGCGACTCGCTCGTCCCGATGACATACAGTGTATCTCCCGCCGACAACGGCTGGTCGCCTCGGGGGGCAACTTGCCATTTCTCGTGGTTGGCCGCGAGAACCAACACATCGTAGCTGTCCCGGACACCCACCTCGCCGATGGTATGCTCATCAAGTGGGCCGCCGCCGGCGACAGTCACTTTCTTGAACTGGATGCCGGAGCGACGCAGCAGCGACACCAACTCGAACTCCCGGCGCGTCCCCCGCGAACGGACGACGACCTGTGGATCGGTCGCCGACAACAACGTCGTCGCGTCTGACCGGGAGACAGCGACGGTAATGCGGCCCTCGCCGCCGGTCGTCGTCGCGGCCGCGGGCAGCGGTACCGGCGGCTCCTCGCCACCATCAGTCGCGAGCGTGTCGTCGGCTGGCGGTGGCGAGGAATCAGTCGTCGTCGGTGCTCCCGATCGGGCGGCGATCACCGTTCCGGTCACCGTCGTCTCGGAGGTGACGATCCGTACCGACTCGCCGCGAGCGATGCCGGACGGCACCAACGCCGAAAGCGAGACGGCCCGCTTGCCAGCGGGGACGCGCCGTGAGGTGCTGCCCATCGGCGGCGCGGCAGCAACGCGGGCGCGGGCGGCTTCGTCCAAGGAGACAGTCACGTCGGCGAGATCGAACTCCGACTGCAGGCGATCGGCAAACCGACTTTCCAACTCGGCGATCGGCAGGTCGGCCGGAAACGTCCATTCGCCGTCGCCGATCTCCTGGCGAAGCGCCGCGGGCAGCGGTGGGTAGCCCTCGATGTCGCTGACCTCGCCCAACACGGTGAGTCGCACCTGATTTCGCCCGCCGACGAGTTCGATCACGTCCGTGTTCAGCGTTCGGTCGCGGAGCGATTTGATCGTGAGCCGTTTCGGGGCTGACGCGCCGAGTTTGTCGCCCTGGGCGTGGGCGTACAACGCGAGCATCAACACGACCACGATGGCGGTGAGGATCGAGGCGGCGTTCTCCGAGGAACGGATCGTCGGATCGTTGAGTGCGAGCAGCCCGCCGTTGATGCCGGCGATCGCCAAAGCGAGGACGACGACACCGAGTCCGGGGATCGACACATCGGTGACGTACTTAAACAGGAAGCCGAGCACCCCGGAGACTAACGCGGGGATGATCCCGGTTAGCACGCCGAGATAGACGCCCAGGAGGATATCAAACGGAAGCGCGGTCATTGGCGTGGTATGCAGGCGGATTCGGTTAAATCGTTCTCTTCAGCGGGTTTCGGCGCAGGCGGCGACCCCTGTCTTCGGGGGCGGTGACGATCCGGGGTGTATTAGTAGTCAGCCACCAGAGGCCACTCCGATGACGTGGACACGGGAGTGGGTGAGCGTCAGAGCGTCGATCCTGCTGACGTTCGCCGTCGCCATCCTGTCGATCATCGTTGGCCTCGTGCATATCACGACCGGCGGCGTCGACAGCGAACTCGCCGCGGTCGTGCCGACAGCGGTGCGACGAACGGTCGGCTTCACCGGGACGCTGACCGGGTTTACGATGCTCGGCAGCGCGTATGCCCTGAAAAGCCGCTTTCGGATCGGCTGGTATGCGACAGTGGTGTTGCTCCCGATCACGGCGATCCAAGGGCTGTTGCAGGTATCGACATTTTCGCTGCCGTTGGTCGGACTATCACTCATCTCTGTGCCGGCATTACTCCTCAATCGCTCGCGGTTCGATCGCTCGTTTTCGCCGTCGCCAACGCAGTTGGCCGCCGGTGTGGCCCTCGTCACAGCGATCTCCTATGGAACGTTTGGTTCCTACGCGCTCCGCGATGAGTTCAGCGGGTTGACGACGCTGACCGACGCGTTCTACTATACGATTGTCACCGCCAGTACCGTCGGCTACGGCGACGTGACCGCTGCCTCCGAGCTCGGCAAGCTGTTTTCGATCTCGGTGCTGCTGATCAACGTCGCCGCCTTCGCGGTCGCCCTCGGTGTCCTGTTGACGCCCGCGATCGAAGCCCAACTCTCGAAAGCACTCGGACGCATGACAGACAGCCAGTTCAACCTCCTCGACGATCACGTGATCCTCCTCGGCTATGGGGATCTGACCGAACCGATTATCGAAAATCTCGGCGACGAGACCCAGTTTGCTGTCGTCACGACAGACGAAGCCGCGGCCCGGCGGCTCGCAGAGCGCGATATCGCCGTGTTGACCGCCGAACCGAGCGATGAGGCCCCGCTACAGCAGGTCAGAATCAGCGACGCCCGGGCGGCGATCGCCGCCACCGAAAACGACGCCCAAGACGCCTTAGCGATCCTCACCGCCAAACAGCTCAGCGACGACCTGACTGTCCTCGCGGCCGCGATGCAGCGAGAAAACGTCGCCAAACTCCGCCACGCCGGGGCCGACCGCGTCATCAGCCCCGCCGAGATCGGTGGCCGACTGCTGGCGAACTCCGCGATCGGGAAACGCGACGCTGAGGAAGCCTCCAACCAGCTGCTCGGCGAGGACAGCGACTAGTCACCGTGGTGGTGTGCTGACACGGATAGGGAAACCGACGACGATAGCGACACCGCTGACACAGCGAGCGACGGGATTACTGGATCCGAACGATCCCGTCTCGAAGCACCGTTCGATTCGGAACGATATGTTCCTCGCCGTCCGTGTCGATGCGGGTGACAAAGAGGTCGATCTCTTGGACGATCCCCTGTTGGCCGGCGACAGCAACCTCGTCGCCGATGCTGTAGGGTTCCGTGAGGAGGAGATAGACGCCGACCGCACCGGAGGCCAGCAGTTCTTGGGTCGCAATCGCGGTGAAGACGATGAGGGCTAACGCATAGGCACCCAACAGCACGATCAACGCATTCGTGGCGACGCCGATCTGCCCGAGGGCGATCAGGGTCGCGACGAACAAGACGCTGTAGCGGGCAGTCGCCGGAATGACGCCGATCTCGGGGAGTTTGATCCCCCGAAGCCGTTCGGAGACCAACACCTCGATCTTATCGCCGATGATGATCCCGACGACGAGGATGAGCAGCGCGGTCGCAAGCTGCGGGAGGAAAACCGCCGCCGCCCGCAAAAAGAGGTCAGCAAACTGAATATTGGTAAAGGTACCGGCGATAAACACCGAGAGGACGATCACGAAGTAGCCCGCCAGCTTGGTGATGAGGCCGACTGTCGAGGTGCCGTATTCGCCGGCCGCGCGCTCGACGGCTGTGCCCTCGACAGCGTCGTCGATGCCGAGGCGATGGAGCAGTCGCCGACCCATGAGCATCGTCAGATACCCAAGGATGATGCCCAGCAGGACGATCCCGGCGGCAACCCACAGGCGTGTGGAGATGGCCGCGAGCCAGTCGGGAAGCGCAACTTGGAGTACCGACACGTCGATCAGTGCTCCTCTGGATCAAGTTCGAGTATGAGTTCGCCGCCTTTGAACGCTCTGACCAGCCCATCGGATTCCGACAGCACGATCGCCGTCGCGTTGGTGTCGCGGGTGATCGCACCGCCGGCCATGTGGCGCGCGCCGAGGCCTTTCGGGATGTCGATGCCCTCCGCGCTCGGTTCGAGATAGCGGTAAGCGGAGACGATCTTGCCGGAATCGGAGATGACGAACGCGCCGTCGAGTCGGGAAAACTCCTTGAGCATCACGTTGACGATGGGATCGCCGACGTGGACGTGGGATTTCTCAAAGGGGTTGTAGCTCAGCGGGCGGGATTTGTTCATTACCTTGCCCGCGTCGCCGACGACGAAGAGCGCGCCGACCGGGCTGCCCTTCTGGCCTTTCCGGCCGAGTTCGAGGGCAACATCGAACACGTCGCGGATGACGTTCGGGTCGGCCCGTGAGTTCGTAAAGAGGTCGTAGAGTCCCGAGCGCAGGTCTTCGCTGACCCGCACCCGGACAGCCGAATCGGCGTCGTCGGCGAAGATCGAGCCGAAGCAGGCGATCGTGTTGCCTTCCTCAACGAGATCGTTGTCCATCGCGCCCTCGATGCCGAATCGGATCCGATCTTTGATGTTGGTGAACTCGATCGGGAGTTCGACGAAGGTCTCGGCCTCGACGGTGTTTTCGCCGGCGACGACAACGACGTTGTCGGTGTCCGCAAACCGCTCGTAGAACGCCCCGTTGGGCGAAAAGAGGAACACACTGTCGATATCTGCCATGATGTCCGCAAGAACGTCATCAAAGGAGCCCATTGGCGTATATATGTTGGCTGGATTCTTAAAGCTGTACTGGAAGTGTCAGACGCGCGGCTGACACACGCGGGCCCGGAGCGAAGCCCAGAGGCGAATGAAAAGCGCATTCAACGACCGCCGCCAACTAGGAAGTGTCGTGACCACTCAGCGGTTTGCCATCGGAGGTGACCGATGAACGCCAACGATCGGGCGATCACCGGCTTTGCGATGGCCGGCCACGCGATGGTACACACCTACGAGTTGGCGGTGCCGATTTTGCTGACCGTCTGGCTCGTGGAGTTTTCGGTTACGTCGGCGACGCTGGGGACTGTCGTCGCCGTCGGCTACGGGCTGTTCGGCGTCGGCGCGCTGCCCGGTGGTGTGTTGGTCGATCTGTTTGGCTCCCGGCGGCTCATCGTCGCCTGTCTGTTCGGGATGGGCTCGGCGTTCGTCCTGCTGGGGCTGCTGCCCGGCGTCGCCGGCATCGCGGTCGCGCTGGCCGTGTGGGGCCTCGCTGCCAGCGTCTACCATCCAGCGGGATTGACGCTGATTAGCAAGGGAGCCGACGAGCGCGGGGCGGCCTTCGCCTACCACGGGATGGCCGCCAACGTCGGCATCGCCGGCGGACCGTTTCTCACCGCGCTGCTGTTAGTCGTCGTCGAGTGGCGGCTTGCGGTTGTGCTGTTGGCCATCCCGGCGTTCATCGCCGGAGCCGTCGGCCTGACCGTCGAGTTCGACGAAACCGCCGCCATCAACGGCGACACAACGGCAAGCGACGATGATAGCGGCAAGCGCGCTGGCGACGAACGCGCTGGCGAGAAGGCCAGAGACGACGCGAGCGACACCGCCACCGCGCCCGAGGTCGACTCGCTGGCAGCGTTTGTGACCGCCTCCCGGGGGTTGTTCACCGCGGGCTTTCTGACCGTCTTCGTGCTCGTGTTGTTCAACGGGCTGTATTATCGGGGGATGGTAACGTTCCTGCCGGAGGTGTTGAGCGACGTGCTTGATCCGTTGCTGGCGGTCGATCCGGCGGCCGCCATCGGCCCGGTTGCCGACAGCCCGGCGGCCAGCGAGTTCGATCTCTCCCAATACCTGTATGCCGGCCTGCTGGCGGTCGGCGTCGCCGGGCAGTACGTCGGCGGACGGCTGACCGACGCCATCGAGCCCGAGCGCGGGCTGGCGGTAATGTTGACACTGCTCGTCGTCATCGCGCTACTCTTCGTTCCCGCCTCGGGGTCGTTGCCGACGTTGATGGCGATCAGCACCGCGCTTGGCTTTGCGCTGTTCGGGCTTCAGCCGCTGAGTCAGGCGACGATTGCGAAGTATTCGCCGCCGGCCTATCGCGGACTGTCGTTCGGCTTTACGTATCTCGCCATTTTCGGGATCGGCGCGCTTGGGGCGTCGCTGGCGGGGGCCGCGCTCACCTACGGCTCGCAGACGACGCTGTTCGTGATGTTGGCTGGCTTTGAGGCGATTGCGCTGGGATTGGCGGTGTGGTTGATCGTTCGGGCGTAGCGGCATACCGTGAGCGAGGAGTATAACACAACACTCCCGTAACGTACGGCCATCATGACACCCGAACTCGGCTGCGATGTGTTGATCATCGGTGGCGGCCCCGCAGGCCTGGCAGCCGGGCTGTTCACCGCCCGCGCCGACCTGGACACGCTGCTTCTCAACGACGGCGATCCGATCCTCCGGCGAAACGCCCACCTTGAGAACTACCCCGGCTTCCCGGCGGGCGTCAACAGCCACCGCCTGCTGGAACTCATGGGCGAGCAGGCCGACCGCGCCGGCTGTGACCGCCGGGAGGGCCGCGTCGTCGACCTTCGGGAGTCAGCCGACGGCTTCATCGCCGAAACCGCCGAGGGCCGCACGCTCGCCGCGCGGTTCGTCGTCGCCGCGACGAAGAACACGGTCGATTTTCTCACTGGGATCGACGGCGTTGAGATCCTCGACCGCGGGAAGGCGTTCGTCGACACCGACGACCGCGGCCGGACGGGCGTGGCGGGCCTCTACGCCGCCGGGCGGCTGGCCGCCCAGCCGCATCAGGCGATCATCGTCGCCGGCCACGGCGCAACCGTCGGCGTGACGCTGATCGAGGATTCGGATGTCGATTTCTATCACGACTGGGTGACGCCCGAGGGCTACTTCACCGACCGTGGGCGTGAACTCCCGCCTGGGTGTGAGGAGATCGATAAAGCGGAACGGGAATCGCGAGAGGCGGAATCGGTGGCTACGATGCAGGAGCGGTTCGCCGAGCCCCATCCTGAGGAGCCGCAGCAGCATCCGAGTGTGCGCGACGACGAGTAACCTTGTCTGTATCCGCTACGTGGCCACCGGCCAGCACATAATACAAATTATTTGAGAGGAATGGACTGCTGCATACAGAGCGTTTATACAGCACCAATTGTACCATGTGAACGCATACCAAAGATTTTAATATTATAATCACGAAAGATAATGAAGGAAGTGATATGTATGCACAAACCAACTTCGCTAGACCGGCGGGAAAGGGCAAGTGAGAATCAACAATACGCACCATCAGCAGTTAGACACTCAATATGTGCGCTTGCTAGCTTAGGAGGCGTCACAATGTTAATTCTTGTTTTTATCACCCTACTATTTAGGCTCACACAGCAGTTCGGGATGTTCTCAACCACCGTTCTTGTGTTTGGTTTGACTACACTGTGGGTGCTGGTCTGGATTTCACTCGAATCGCTGTGGGAGTGGCGTGCTGGTCGTCTCTTCTGATTGGTGTGTTATGTTTTGTTTGTGATAGGGGCTGGGTGAGAGATCGCCTAAACGCAGTGGACAACACCTGTTGCCGTGTCTTGGTATATTTTTATCAGCGTAATTCACAGATTCCCTCCAACAAGTGTATAGAGATAGAGATGTGTTGGCGGAACAGTCAGGTATACGTTTGATACGTGATAAAGAGCGCAATAGCGAGACATACGACACCGAGTCCACGAATGAGCCACGTCCACTGGTCGGGGAGCGAGTCGTGCTTGTCTGTGCCGTAGTCACCACGACGTCGACGGGTCGGGCTAACGAATACGGACAGTCGGAGTGCTGTTTGTGGGGCGACAATCAACACAACGCCGAGTAAGGCGCCGAGAACGACTGCGAGGAGTTCACGGACCCCAGACATCTACGAACGGAGTCGCTGGATGCGCTTTTCCATCGGGGGGTGGGTGGAGACGATTTGTTGGAGGAAGCCACGGTCAGAGCTGGAGATACAGAGTGCGCTCACCTGCTGATCAACGTTCGCGTCGCGGGAGCGCTGACTCCCCCGCCCGCGGCCGCGCTGGGCACGTCCAGTCGACTGTTGGGCCTGCTGGTTACCCTGATGAATTTTCTCAAGCGCGCGAGCGAGTGGTTCGCCCTGCCCGATGACATCTCTGGCGTCGGCGTCGGCGACGTATTCGCGGTACCGGGAAATCGCGAGCACGAAGATCATCACGACGAACTGGACGATGTTCCCGACGACGACCGCGAGGAAGAAATCCGCGAGGTCGTTCTCGCCAGTGAACAAAACGATGTACTGCGCAACGATAGCGACGATTGATGCGATGCCTTGACCGAGTTGCATCGTGATGACGTCGCGATTGTCGATATGGGCGAGTTCGTGGGCAATGACGCCTTCGAGCTCGCTTCGGTCAAGCAGTTGAATGAGTTCCTGAGAGATGACCACGGTTCCGTTTCCACGGCGACCGACCGCGAACGCATTCGGAACGCCCATACTGGCGATTTTCAACGACGGTGTCTTCATGCCCTTCTCTCGACAGACGCGTTCAACGAACTGATGAATCTCTGCGTATTGGGTCTCAGGCAGGTCTTCGGCCCCGACGCTCCGTAACGCGGCCCACTTGCCGACTTTATACTGGATTCCGATCAAGAGGATGCTGCCGACGATAGCAATCGGGAGGATGCCCTCGCCGAACGCGACCATCGCTGCGGCGACGGCCACGAGGTAGAATCCCGCGAGAAGTGCACCGACGACGGCCATCCGTATTTTAAGTCCAAAATGTCGCATGTGTGTTATGTTGTAGAGGTGGTCTCGAGAGTACACTCAGTTTCGACGCTGGCTGGTTTATCAACCCGATTTAGTCTCCGGGTGACGATTGTTCGATCGAGTCCGGCCGTCAATTCTGGATGAGTTCCGCTGTTCGCGGTGAGTCGTTGCATATGTATGTGATTAGTCAATTGCGTTACGTTCACGGTCAGCGAGGCTGACCGAGAGCTGCCCGTCACTGTGAACAGAGACGACACACTCGGAGAGAACGAACTTGACCACTCCAGTCGATGGCGTCGACGATCCGTCAGCTCCGCCGAACAGTTGACTGAGCGCGAACGCATGCGTCCGATCGTAGCGGGAGGCGACTGCCGAACGGGCATCGCCGGTAACGGTCGACACGGCGTCGGTGACGGCTTCGTAGAGGGGTGTTTCATTGCCCCAGCGAGCCAGGTAGCGGCCGTGCCACGATGCTGTCAATTCGTCAGCGGGCCGGGATTCATAGGTCATTGTGTATTCGGGCGCTTCGGGTTGCGCCACAACACTTACTGAACGTTCGGTAAGTATCAATCTTTCCCTTCATCTCACGTGAAAGTAGGTCGCCTCAAACCTGACAATATTCTCAGCCACAATTCTCTATCTGCTGGATTTACGGCTTAAAACTAGTTTACTCGGATATATAGTGTGCATCTCATCGTGCCTCTGTCAATAGCCTTTTCCAGTTAGACGAAGGTTTTAACACCTACCGAACGTTTAGTCAATAGTATGGGACGAGTCTCGCTCAGCAACAATCCACTACTCGCTGCGCTTCTGGGAACAGTGGTCACCGGACTTGGCCACTTCTACCTCCGGCGCTGGCAGAGAGCGCTTGGATGGCTAGGACTCACCGTTGCTGCTTCAGTTCTGTTTGTCCCCGAGTCAACGATATCCGCCCTTAGTTCGGGTACGCTAACCGATCCATTCTCGATTCTCCCGATGATCCTGATTAGTGCCGCTAGTGTCCTTGACGCGTATCTCATCGCGAAAGTTAGAAGACAACCCGATAGATTCCAAGCAAACAATACTGTCGGGTCAACAGGGGCTGATGAATCTCCCGCCTGTCCTGCCTGCGGAAAGCCGGTCGATCCCGATCTCGGATTCTGCCACTGGTGTACAACCGAATTCAACGTTGTCGACGTCTCCAAACTGGAACGAATCGACGAGAACCAATCGGACTGACTATGGCTTCTGATTCACCCAAACAGCACTGGAGCACCGCCGAAGAAGAGATTATGGAAGCCACCTATCGAGCACTACTCAAGCACGGTTACGCCGACCTGTCGATCTCACGAATCGCCGACGAACTCGATAAATCGAAGGCTGCTATCTACTACCACTACGACACGAAAGACGACCTTCTGGTCGCGTTTCTCGAGTTCGCCGTCGATAGATTCGAAGAGACGATCGAGACAGAGACAGGCGACGAACCGCCAGAGGATCTCGAGCACGTCATTGAGAAGCTCCTCCCGCTTCAGCCCGACGAGGAGCAACGACAGCTCCAAGCGGTGCTAGTCGGTCTCCGTTCCCAAGCCGTGACGAACGAAGTATTTCGCGAGCAATTCACGCAGATCGATGAACGACTGGCAGCCACCGTCCGGAGCATCGTCGAATGCGGCATCGACGACGACACTTTCCGTGATGTCGACCCGTCGCGGGTCGCGGAGCATATCCTAGCGACGGTCAACGGCGCGATGTACGGTCGCGTGACGACAGACCGCAAAAGCGCCGCGGCGGCAGCACGCGTCTCGCTGGCCTCGTACATCGACTCGGAACTGAGGTGCCGGTCGTGACTCAAGCGGGGAGATAGGGTGATAAATATCAGTCGTGCGGACGCGATCGCCGAGGCACAAACTCCACTCGAAGGAAATCGGTGATTGAGGAAGGGACACTGCTCCCGCTCACTCGGATCGATCTGTCGATGAGGTCGGCGGGTGTGAATCCGGCTCAGGTTGGCCGCTCAACTCGTCGTCAACGACTCGAAAGCCACCAGTCTCTTTCCTCCCCATAAGTTCACGTTGCGGGAACGGAATCTTGATTCCCTCGCGTCGGAACGCGGCCTTGACATTGTGGATGACTACTTGGGTAGCTCGCCATTTCCGTTGTGGGGTCGGTTTGTCGATCCAGAATCGCAGTTCGAGTATCACGGCCGAATCGTCGAACCGAACCGGGAGTACCTGCGGGGCGGGCTGACTCATGATCTCCTCAAGTTCCGTGAGTGCCTCCAGAGCGACAGCTTCGGCATGGTCGGGATCAACGTCGTAATCGATCCCGACTTCCACCCGGAGCCGAAGTTTCCCTTCGATGCTGCGATTGATGATGGTTCGATTGTTCACGGCTTCGTTCGGGAGCACGACGTGTTCACCGTCGAGATTACGGAGGCGGACGTTGTTGATGGTGATCTCGGTGATGAATCCTTCGTGATCGCCGATTCGGACCCAGTCTCCGATGGCGAAGGGCCGCGAAAGCATGAGAATAAACCCTGCAAGAATTGAGCCCAGAGTCTCTTGGGCCGCGAATCCTAAGACGATGCCTAAGACTCCGGCTCCTAGTAACAAATCACCAAGTTGAACACCCCATAGAGACAGCAAAGCAAAAACGGCGACAATGTAGATGGCTACCTGACTGATATAGAAGCTGACTCGACGCTGGTGTTCTGAAGTGATACGGTTTGTTGAACTGTTGGCACCTAGGAGTAGGCGTTTTAGAATACGAGTGAGAGTGTAGGCTGCGACGGCCATTATTATAGTCAGCAAGATTCTGATACCCACACCGATTCCAAATTCAAAGACTCCAACAATGGACAGAGCCGTTTCAGTGGCACCCCATTGGGTCAGGAGTACACCTGCAACCACCGCTGTCAATAGCAATATGAGTGCTGAACGGATTACCTCGGCATTAGCAGTTTGAACACGTGTTTTTAGACGGTTCCCAAGAACCCAAATCACGATACCGGTGGCTGCAGCACCACCAATGAGAATGAACGTATCAATAGTATCTGTGGTAAGCTGAAGAAGTGTGAGTAATAAAGAACCCATCAATTAGTGAAGCAATATCTGCGTGTTTATATATGTACTACAAGCACCCTATTAATGAAATTTGTTTGACTATTCTAGCTATTGCTTTATTACAAAGAGTCTCAACAACCTCAAGTTGGTAATTTGTTATCAATATACCTTTGCCATAGGATGGCAGTAATTAGACGAATGAAGTACGACGCAGAACTACGACGACGAACACTCTTTGCACTCGGAGGGTTGGGATTGCTAATCGCCGTCGGCTTTATTTTGGTTCAATTTCAGGCGACGCTTGTATTCACAGTGTTTCTCTATTACGCAAGCCGTCCGATCTATCATAAATTAGAGAAGCTCTCGCTTCCTCCACAACTCCAGGGTCGTCATCTCCCGTATCGCCGCCAGGTGCTTGCTGTCACTACAATTGCTGTTTTTCTACTGCCATTTCTCTTTTTGCTCAGCTATACGCTTGTATTGCTGGTACCAGAGATCCAGCGTCTTCTTGGTGGGAGCGGTCCCGGTGCAGCCTATCTCTCTGCATTTCAGTCAGCACAGGGCAGTGGGCTCCCAGCACCGCTTGTAGGATTAGATCTCAGTGATATATTGACGATGGATCCGGATGAGGTCACCGCAATCCTCAACGATTCTGCAGTGCAAGTATGGGCAGAACGAACCGCTGACACTCTCATTGACTCAATAGGACTCATTGCAAATGCTGCGCTCCACGGGTTTATTATCCTCGCCGGAACGTATTATCTTCTCACCGATGGGGCGCGTTTGACAACGTGGTTTCTCGAAAACTTTGATGAATCAGGCATAGTTGAGCCATACGCTGTGTCCGTTGACCGTGAACTGTCTTCTATTCTCTTTGGCAATATCCTGAATGCGTTTCTGACAGGAATTATCGGGATTATCGTGTTCTCAGGCTATAACCTCCTCGCGCCAGGAGCCGTTGACGTGCCGTTTGCGCCCCTTGTCGGCGCACTCACAGGAGCAGGGAGTTTGATTCCTGTTGTCGGGATGAAGATTGTCTATATCCCTGTGGGAGCGTTCCTCGCGGTCACGGCTGCCGCTAGTGGCCAAGGAAGTGCTTTCGGCTTTGTGATCCTGTTCGTTGTTTTGGCCTTCGTGGTCGTCGACACAATACCGGACTTCCTGATTCGTCCGTATGTGAGCGGCAATCGGACGCATGTTGGGCTGCTAATGTTTGCATATATTCTCGGCCCAATCGCGTTTGGCTTCTATGGTATTTTTCTTGGCCCAATACTGCTCGTCCTCTTCGCACAGTTTTTCAGAAGTATTGCCCCATATGTTCTTTCTGGAGAGACAAGCGAACAACAGACTACACTCAAAACGTACGAAGGGACAACAGGAGGCGAGTCGACGACAAACAAATAGTGTCAGGATTTGCGACGATGTGAAAACAGGTTCCATTCTGTCGGCCAATCTGTCACCGCCATTTCGATTCAAAATAGGCTGATTTCGGATATCGTCTGCAGGCGGGCCGTGGTGTAAGGAAACACATAGTTGCCTGCATACTAACCCTACGACCATTGATGTATACGATTGCAGACTTGCCAGTCGACAACAAGCTTCAGACCGTCGAATATGATCTTGAGCTTGAATCAGCACTCCGCATGATGTTTGAGAACGGCTACACACAGGTTGGCGTTGAACGTGATGGTGAACTGGCTGGGATTGTCACTTACAGATCGGTTGTCCGAACATTACTGTCGTTCAATCAACTGGATGTTGGTCACAAGACGCTTGATAACATTTCAGTTGGAGCAGCAGTTGAAGATGCGCACACGATCAGCGAGGATGAGAACGTACTCGCTGTATTTGATTCACTTGCGGAGTATACCTATATTGTAATCAATCGCGAGGAAGAGTGGCGTATTCTGACTGACTATGACCTCCTGACTCGATTGAAACAGATGCTCGAACCGTTTTTATTGATTGAATCGATTGAGATGCAGTTGCGTGAAATATTTAGACAGGTGTTTGGCGATTCACTGTCTGAACAACTGGCTGAAACGTTTAATGAGGAACATCCACTACCAACACCAGCATCTGTCGAACATTGTAGCTACGCGCACTATGCCCAGTTCATCTCCATTCATTGGGCTGAATTTGAACCCCTATTTGATGATCAACAGGACGTAATCCGTGAGTTAGTGCTTGAAATTGGTGATATGCGAAATCAGCTCTTTCATTTTCGAATTGAGGGCTCAGATGAATTTGATCGGGATTTACTCCGCTTTGGCCAGTCGTACTTCTCCTCAGTGTAGGCTCAAACGAAGTCATAGCCAGCGTCAATACTCACAAACACAAATCAATTGTTGCTATCTGGTAGAATAAATAGACAGTGTATAGTAGCTGGGGAGCAATAAACAAGTTGGGTAAATATGGCTAATGGCACTAATTTCTTCAGCAATACATCTGGCACGCGCGAAGAAATACTAGAATCCACATTTCATGCATTATGTGAGCATGGATATGCTGGGCTTACGATTTCCAAGATTGGAGACCATTTCGATAAAAGTCAGTCTCTCATCTATCACCACTATGACAATAAAGATGACTTACTTCTAGATCTGCTTGAATATATACTGGAAGAACTCGAATCACAGGTTCCTCTATCAACACAATCACCAAAAGAATATATCAATGAAATCGTTGAGCAAATATTTGGAGACACAGATAGCTCAAATGCGCAATTTTCAAAGGCAGTGTTGGAGTTACGAGCACAAACAGCCCACAATGAGGAATATCGAGAGTTGTTTAAACGAAGTGATGAGTTTGTTCGCAAGCAAATAGCACTGGTCATCCAAGAAGGCAGTGAGCAAGGAGTATTTGATGTGAACCAGCCGAAGCAGGCCGCTGCACTTTTTCAGACAGTTATTGTAGGGATCCAAGGTCAACGAACGACAGATGATCAAAATATGATTGGAAGCACAAAAGCTGAATTTCAGCGATATGTTGATCAATGTCTTCTATCTTCAGCAGAAAGAAAATAGTACAGTTAGCACGATCTGTGTGTCTGTAATCACTTCTAAGGCAGATATCCACATTGTCTGATTATAGATTTCTTTGATTCGTTCCAGAGTGATAGACAATTTTTGCACCACGAACGGTGATTTGCTGGATACACATCGAGAGACTTCTTCTTTGATGCTGATGGTTCTCCGCATAAGGGGCCAGTATCAAATGGGATATGGAGTCTGATTCCACCTTTTGGTGATACATAAACCGTGTTAATGTATTTCTCTACCCCTACGACCGCTTCTTGAGCCACCATACCCGATGAACGGTCTTGGTAGATATACAGTTGTTGATTGAACATTCAATCTATTTATTAACTATGTTTATTCACTAACACAGTCAGACTTGGTTTGGCTGGCACGAGCTGATTATGATAGTTGAGAAGTCAATACGTGTCTTAAAATAGCCTGAATCGACCATATCTGCCGTCCAGTGATTGAATGCGAGTTGAAGAAGCCACTACCAAGACAAGCCTTTGCTACTGAGCAATTCGGAACCCATATATGACTGAATATTCATTCAACTATAACGCGAACAAGCTGATCTGAAAAATCAACTTCAATTTGAATTTGAAAGATGAATGTCGAATATCAAAAATACATAGATGTAATCGATAGATGGATTGTGAATAGAAGCAAGACAGTCATACTTGCTTTTCTTGTTCTCACACTCATCCTCTCTGCTGGTTTGGGAATGACTGCAACTGATTCAGGAACATCGCAATTTACCGAGGGGGTTCCTGCTCAGGAAGCTTTTGACGATGTCAACGATAACTTTGAACAGCAACCATTCACTGAGGGGACTGGAACTACGACACTCATACAGCAAGAACAGAATGTGCTTGCAAAACAGTCGCTTGTGTCAATGCTGAAAGCACAACACCGGCTTGAACAGCGTCCATCTCAACATGTCGCTGGTACTAACAGTTTTGCTCAAATTGTTGCCCAGACCTTAGATTCGGAAGCGACTACCACAGAAGCTCAAATACGAACTCTCGAAGGAGCGGGCCGCTCTGAGGTCAAGCAGACTACACGGGAAATACTTGAGCAACAACCGTCGACGGCAGGCCTTTTGAGCAATGATCTGAACAGAAAAGATCCCTCAGCATCTGCAACGTTAGCCACGGTCACTCACCAAGTCGAAGGGTTGTCTAGTGGTAGTAGTGCTGGCACACAGGGGACATCGCCACTGACACCGATACAACAAGAAGCAGAGTTTGTCGTCGGTTCAGTTGGAAGCGATATCACTGTATTCGGTAGTGGACTCATCTCAGCAGAACTGAGTAGCGTTATTTCAGATTCGCTCATATTGGTTATACCTGCCGCAACACTTCTCATATTCATTTTCCTCGTCATTGCGTACCGAGACCCATTTGACCTGCTAGTCGGGCTGATCTGTATCGGGATGACCATGGTATGGACGTTTGGGTTCATGGGGTGGGCTAATATCCCATTCACACAGATGCTAATTACGGTACCACCGCTCTTGCTTGCGATTGGTATTGACTTCGGTATCCACGCGGTCAATCGATATCGTGAGGAACGTGTTGAGGGAATTAATCCAACCGAGTCAATGGAAACTGCGACTGATCAGCTGCTACCTGCATTCTTCATCGTAACAGGAACAACTGTACTTGGGTTCGCTGCAAATTTGGTCAGCGATCTTGGGCCGATTCGGGATCTTGGGCTCGTTGCTGGTATTGGTATAATTTTCACCTTCTTGATTTTCGGTATTTTTCTACCCGCTCTGAAGCTATTTGTTGATACGAAGAGAGAGAAATACAATCTCCCATCATTCAGCATCGCACCGCTTGGATCAGAAGATTCCTCGACGGGCAAGGTGCTATCGGTCGGGGTTACAATCGCACGCCGTGGGCCATATGTCTTCTTTGCTTTGATCTTGATTTCGACAGCAGTTATGGGTGCATATGGAACTGGTATCGATACACGGTTTACCACCGAGGATTTCCTGCCACCTGAGGAGAGTCCAGACTACGTAGATAATCTCCCCGACGCTATCGCACCAAGTGAGTACACAGTCACGAAAAACATCAATTTCTTAGAAGATAAATTCGAAAGCAGTGACAGTGATACCGTTACAGTGTTTATAAAGGGAGAATTACAACGAGATTCTCGGTTGGAAGAGTTATATCGGATAAATAGTGATCCACCGGATTCGTTTGTGGAAAGTGGTAGTAGAGCTGATGCAACAAGCATACTCAGTGTTATCAACCAGTACAAACGTACTTCTCCTGAGTTTGCAGCTCTAGTCAATAGAAACGATATTAATGACAATGGAGTTCCGGATAAAAATCTCGGGAGGATCTACAAGGAACTGTTCAGTTCCTCCTATGCAGATCGCGCCGGATCATATATCACAGAGGACTATTCAAGCACTCGAATTGTCTACTCCGTAAAATCGGACGCAAGCCAAGAAGAAGTGACTGCAGACACGCAAATGGTTGCAGATCGGATGAGAATGTCAGCTACAGCAACTGGAAGTGTCGTAGTGACAAAAGCTGTCTCGGATGTTATTGCTGAGTCGGCATACATTAGCTTAGCTCTTGCAATCCTTGCGTCAGCTGTATTCCTCTTGATTGCGTATTGGATTCTTGAACAACGGCCAGGACTTGGTATTGCAAATCTGGTTCCGATTCTGCTAACAATAGCGGCTCTTGCGGCGACAATGCGGTACCTCGATATCCCGTTCAATGTGCTTACTGGAACGACACTGTCCATTGGGATTGGTTTAGGAATCGATTATTCTGCTCACCTTGTCCACCGCTTTTCGGAGGAGTATCGTGGATCTGTTGAGTTGTATGATGCACTTGCTGTAAGCGTTAGAGGAACTGGTGGTGCGTTAGCCGGAAGTATGCTCACAACGACATCTGGAACGGGCGTATTAGTACTAGCAATTGTTCCAATTCTCGGGCAATTTGGGCTGCTTATTGCACTCAGCGTCCTGTATTCGTTCGTTGCCTCTGTCTTGACGCTTCCTACCACACTCGTGATGTGGAAGCGCGGCGGAGACCACCTGAAAAAATACCGTATAATTTCCTAATTATTGTTTTGTTGATATTATTCTCATTGGGCGCACTTCTCAATACCAGATACGCGCGTTCTATTCAGCAGTTGGCGAAGCAACCCATACAGTAGTTGATAGACAGCCGACTGACCGATACAGAGGTTGTACCTTGCATGGTTCTAGAGAGGTACAGTATATTTAACAGATAGAACTGACATAGAAATTATAATTTTACGGTTGATTCCCATAGAAATCATAAGATAAAAAATATGAGCTTGAATGGCATTGTTTAGCTCTGTTGTTGATCTTCGCTGATGTACTGGAACTGAACGTAAAGCACTTCTATAGCTAAACTGGTATTTTAATTGTATATGAGCTTTTGAATGAAACAGCGTGCATCTAATTTGGTGGGATCAAAACGAAAATATAGAGATATGGGCAAGCCATTTATAACTACGGACGGCATCAACGCAGTCGTCACAGAGTTCCTGCTCCATGGTCGTGTGTGTTCCGTCCCGATTGTGAACGCGCAGAGTTCGTCTAATCCCACTTCTCCGGGAGCACGCTTCACAGCCTGCAGGAGAATCGTCAGTTAATAACAGCTGTACCATGTCCATATTTATATTTCTTAGCGTAACTGTATGAGGATTCTGGCGGGCCCATCATGGCATTTATATCCGCTTCTCTGTCAGTGTTTGTTGATTTCTCATGATAATATCGCCCGAATTAGGGAATGGATTCAATTGTTGCGCCCGATCAGTCCCTTGGATTTCGACGACTGTGTGTCAAGTATCCGATGCAGTGAGTAGCAACGTATTCGCAACCAGCATATCGATGGCTCGTCTCAGCCGTTCGGATGCTGCTTGATCAGAAATATCGAACTCGTTAGCAATTTCTTGTGTTGAGATCTGCCGTGGGAGCGCGTAATAACCCATTTCGACGGCATACATAAGCGTCTCACGCTGCGGTGCTGTCAGTCCATACCACGGCCCGGCATCGGGTTTTGTTGGATTGTAGATGCGCCTGATATCGACTGGGATATCACTCTCGAAACAGTCCTTCTGAAATTCTGAGAGGGCGTCGTGGGTGCGGAATCGAATTTGAAAGACCCAGGTATCTTGTCCACCAGTCGCCTCCAGAATGTGCCCATCCACAGTCAGTACACTATTAAAAAACCCTTCAGTATCCATTTTCCAATCTAACCCATACAGTGTTTCCGCATTGTGAGAGCTGACAACATAGAGATTAGAGACCGTTGGATGGTCTCGAACACGCGCCTCAAATTTTTCGCGGACATGATCGGTGGCATGAAAAAATGGGACTGACCGGCCACCAAGTGGTACCATCGTTTTGAGAGTTATTTTCCCCTCTCCCTCGGTGGCTAAAATTTGGCCAAGCTGAAACTCTGTTGCTGGGAGGGCCAGTTCAATGATAACAGGCACAGATATTCACAAACAGACAGGCGAATTAAAGCCTCGCTCTGTTGTTAGCCGGATCCGTGCACAAAGCATGGTTGACCATGCTTTTCGGTATACATATGCCCGTGGCCGATAATAATTATCTATGTTGTTAGCCAACAGAACTCCAGATGGGCGTTTTGATGTCCGCATTAGCTCTACCGAGTTCGGCCAGCTTGGCATCAAACAACGGTTTGAGGCGGCCGTATGAGTGATCCATTGCGGACAGATTCTTTCACCAGCAAAGCCGATTTTGAAACCGCGCTGGGAACATTACTTGATGCAGCCGAAAAGAATGATATTGATCCCAAGGGGAGTTGGGTTTTCAGTACCGACAGCAAGATTGGTCATAACTATGAGGTCATTGTGTATGAACTAGAGTAAGCACAGAGCAAAATCGGAGAACAACCGGTCAACAATCACTGTGAATCAATCTGTGAGTGTGATCATATCTAACAGATTTCGGTTACTGGCGGTGTGACGCTGGGGGGCACAGTTCAACAGTACTGCTGTTACAGTGGCACTGAGCGGCTGATTAACGCCACAACTTGTTTAATTATTTAGCTATGTGAAATCGAACTACGATCATTTCTCGTCTGTATAAGCGGCATTATGTATTAGGGTGAGAAGCTATACGCCAGTGAAAGAATCTTATTATTATGCAGGTTCTAAAGACGAAAATATCCTTTTCAGATGCCCGTCAGTCGATGAACCGATATGGTGAACTGCTGGCTTTTGTTCTCATGCCTATGATTGACTACGGGGTGAGGTAGATGGATGCAGACCCAAATAGTGAGGAGGCGGTCGAAGTCCTCCAACAACTTGGCCTCAAAGAGTACGAGGCCAAGTGTTTCGTTGGGTTGACGCGGCTTAATATGAGCACAGCAAAAAAACTCAGCAGTCTTACCGATGTCCCCCGTACCCGAATATACGACGCGATACGCATTCTTGAGGCACAGGGGTTAGTTGAGATCCAACACACGAGCCCACAACGCTTTCGCGCAGTTTCCTTAGAGGAGGCAACTGCCACACTTCGTGATCAGTATGAGGGTCGTGTTGATCGGCTTCACAACGCGCTCAACAGAGTCGAGACCGTCGAGGATGACGACAGCTCGTCGGTACAGGAAGTCTGGACGATGCGCGGCCGCGACCCGATCGAAAACCGGACGGAGCAACTCATCAACACAGCGACCGAAGAGATTGTCTTGGTTATCGGGGATCAAACGCTGTTGACTGCAGACTTGGTCGAGACGCTAACCGGGGTGGAAGACGACATCGAACTAACCGTGGGCGCACTAACACCGTCGCTGCAAGCAGAGATCCAAACAGCCGTGCCGGCCGCCACGACGTTCGTCTCGGAGCTTGGATGGTTGCACGGTGAGCATGCAACGGTGGATGATACTGCGATTGGTCGCCTGCTAATGGTTGATGGTGCCTCAATTCTAGTAAGTTCGATCATCCCGGATTCAAAAGCCGAACAAGCCGTTTTCGGTGAGGGATTCGGAAACGGGCTTGTAGTGGTTGCTCGCCGGCTGATGTCTCAGGGGCTTGTCACCGAGAACACGTCGGGAGCGTAGCTGTTGGGACGCTGACGGCACTGTTATTCGGTAATTTCCCGTGGTGGCTCCACCTCAGGAGGCGTCGTTGCGGATCCGATCAGCGTCCGTCGATCACGGAGGTAATGGAGGCTGCTGGTGACAACGAAGACGCCACTGGCAAGCAGTGCGTAACCGAATCCGCCAACGGAGGAAAACGGTGTCACCCCTTGGACGGCGATGACTACCAACACAGAGATAACCGCACTCAGCAGCAAATAAAATTGGCTCCACGGGAGGTCGTCAGGTGGAACAATATCGAGGTAGAGATCAAACTCCTGAATCTGATCGGTGATACTGATGGTTTTGCGATCTTTCGCATACACAATCACATCTAGTCGATCCATCGTCGGAAGATGCGTTTGGTGGAGAGCGGTATACACTCGCTTTCGTTGCTTCGGTGTCACTGCGTGCAGTTCAACGCCATTTTCCCATGCGGCGATCTGTGTAGAAAGTTCTCGGATGGTAACCGACTCACCGACCTGTGACAAGTAATGAAGTGTGAACCGACGCCGGCGACTGCTTAGTGTTTCGAAGACAGCTTCGGTTGATAGTCCTTGCTCGTCGGCTGGGAGTGATTTGGCAACCGCCCGCAGTTTGCTCATATGACCAGTCGAGAACTCTGTGAAGCATTAATACCACACAATTTCCATATCATTTGATTATTAATTAATTGAGTGACAAAAATCGATTCCGCTCTCACTATCCTGATTCAACGAGAGAATCCCGCCCTTCCCATGAGTGACGGGTGTTCCGACGCTCGGTCGGAACCGAGGAGCAAACAGGGCATTAACGAGAGCATTGACCGCCATGACCCGTAGGGTGAGAGTCTGCCGCTGAAACCGGCGGGCGATGATACCTCACGGGATGGTAGCGCCCGTGACAGCGCCACGACCCACCGAGTGACGAGCGAGGAACCCTCGCAGATGACTCTCTCGACTTTCCACGGGTCGGAACCCTCTGCCAGCAACAGCGAAACGTAGCTGGTATTCCCCATGCGTAGGAAGCCGCGCCGTGCACGGCGCGGAGGATATCACTTTTACTCGAATGACTTCTTCAAGACGTTCAGGGCAACCATACCTATTTGTTCTAATCACTATCGTTTAGCGGAACTACATGACACAAAAACCGACTCCTAACTTTTTGCGGGCGATTCACCGCCCCGAGTATACCGGTGACAATCGGTGTCGCCCTTGTACCGTCATCAACCTCATGCTTGCGGGGGCGATAACTGCTGGGGCCGCGGCTGTCTGGCAGCCAGCTATCATTCCGGTTGCGTTGGTTTCGCTTGCGAGTATTTATTTTCGTGGGTACCTGGTACCTGGCACGCCTGCGTTAACCAAACGGTATCTTCCTGACCGGGTACTCGATCTGTTTGGAAAGTCGGCGACCGACACCTCGATGCCACCGGAGGAACCGACGGATACATTCGACATTGTCTCCTTCCTCACCCGAACATCGGTTGTGGTCGACGACGGTGACGATATTGGTCTCGCCCCGGAATTTGAAGTAGATCTCAAAGTGGCCGCACTTGAGCTTGATTCCGATGCAGCACTCCTTGCTGGTTCGGCTGATCTGCTAGATGTTGCCCCGGAGCAGCTATCGTTTGTCGATGGCGGCCTGTCGTGGCGTGTCTCTGTTGACGACTCGATCCGTGGCAAGTGGGAGTCACGTGCGGCATTTATTTCTGATCTCGCGGCTCACCGTACACTTGCCGACTGGACTAATGAATGGGATGTGGTACCGGGTTCGGCTCGGGGACGGATCCTCTCAGCAATCCGCGCCTGCTGTGACACCTGCCCCGTCTGCTGGGGCGAGATCAGGCTTGGAACCGAATCAGTGAGCTCCTGCTGTCGAGAGTACGAGGTGGTAGCTGCCGTCTGTCACGACTGTGATGCTCGCCTCTTCGAGACTGATGCAGCTGCTGTTAGTGACGATTAAACGAACCCACATCGCGGGCTCTCATTTTATCGACAATATCAAAAGAAACGTGCGAGGAGCCGTGTCACCTGGCCGCCGGTGCCCAGCCGCCCAGCGTATAGTTGATAAATGGTTGAACCGGAAAACAGCAGGAGACAGGCTGTTGCGGGGATGAGCGGATCGACTGCAGAGAGTAGCGGAACTGTTGCTAACGAGCCGACTGTCACAACCAGTCCGACAACGCCGAGTGCCCGATAATACTCCCCCCATGTGACGCCGATACGTGTTGTCACATCCATATAGCGATTAAGTTGCCCCGCCTGCGAGCAGACACGCACCGTCTTCCGGTTTGGATCATACACCACCAGTCCGAGGCTGTCCAATTTCGGAAGGTGTGTCTGATGGAGCGCGTTGTAGACGCTTCCGCGGAGCGCGCGTGGCGCGGGGCGTTCTCCGGACTCTGTGGTTGCGATTCGTTCCGAAAGGTCGCGCAACGACATACTCTCAGGCTGTTTCCACAGCTCTGTGAGCACCTCGCGCCGGCGCGCGTTACTGAGCACGCTGTACACTTCTACCTCGGGCAGCATGGCCTGATTGAACATTGCTCGTCGCAACGCCCGTGAGTGATATAGATATGAATTCACTGCTGTTTGGGTACAGATAGAAGGGTACGGGTACCAAACCGGTATGTCAACTGGATACTACTGGTACGGGATCTGTACAAATCGGTATGACCAGTCAACCCAGTCGGTATGGTGGCTGGAGACGACCGGTATGTCCGCCCAACGAGGCGGTATGCGTTCCGTGCAAACTGGTATGGTCAGTCTGTTTGAATCCGAAATGGCGTAATCATCCGTTCAAAACACCTCCGAGAGGGCCTCAAACCGTTGAATCAGCACATAGGTAATACCCCCTGTGATGTGGGGATAGTTGTCCCGAGCCGACCGGACGATCCTGTGATTGTTCAACGTGGTCTACCCGGGAAACAGACCCATGACAGAAGACAACAACCCCCAACTGTACAGCCTCTCACGCCGCAAAATGGTAGCCGGTCTCGGTGTTGTCGGCCTCGCGTCTGCGGGTGCCGGCGTCGGTACCTCGGCGTTTTTCAGCGATGAAGAGAGCTTCGAAAACAACACGCTCACCGCTGGGACGCTCGATATGAGTGTCACCGCCAACGTCGTCGCGGCCGACGACTACTGGACCGGGCAAGGCGCCCTTGACCTGAGCGAAACAGCTGACGGCGACGTGGTTTCCGGCATTCAGGTCGACGATGTCAAGCCCGGCGACTGGGCGCTTATCTGCTTCGATATTGAGGTCGGCGACAACCCCGGCTACGTGCAGGTGCGCACAGAAGAGTTCGTAGAGAACGGTGGTGCCAACCCCGAGCCCGAGCAGGACGTCGAGGGTGACACCGACAACGATGCCGATCTCGGTGAATTCCTGCTGACGACCGTGTGGCAAAACTATGACGAGACCAGTGGCGACAAGACTGGACTCTCCACACTCGATCCCGTATTCAACAATGCCTCTGATGATCTTAACATCAGTTACGGGTCGCCAGATGTTGATGGTGTCGTCGACGGTGTCACTCACTACACAAACGCCCGCGAGGCAAACGGAGTGCTTGAGAATGGATACCTAATCAAAGACGACAACGGCGACCTGCTGCCGATTAACGACCAGGCCAACGAGGGCGTCTACTCGTTTTGTCTCCTCCTTGAGATCCCGTTCCAGGTCGGCAACGTGATTCAGGGCGACTCGATCTCATTTGATCTCGTCTTCGAGACCGAACAGGTTCGACACAACGAGGATCCGTTCAACAACACAGTCCCGGTGAACAACTCAACCGGTGGCCAATAAGATCGCAGTACAATCACCGAATGGCGGAACTCCCCGGAGCCTTCCCCGCTGACGCTGACTGGCTCCCCCGCTGTTCAGGCTCTGTTGTCCGGTGGAAATTGCACCGGACAGCCAACCGACTCCCATCCCGCATTGGTATACCACGACGGTTCGATTCCGTCGGCGGGATTTCCCCCTATGGGGATGACATATAATGAATGAAAAACTCAGACTTTCCCGCCGCAAGGTGCTCGCGGGGATCGGTGTCGTTGGACTCGCGTCTGCGGGTGCTGGTGCCGGCACGAGCGCGTTCTTCAGCGATGAAGAGGAGTTCGTCGACAACTCTCTCGTCGCAGGTGAGCTCGACCTGCTGGTCGACTGGCAACAGACCTATGATTTCGGCGACGGCCAAACCTTCGTCAGTGCCCATCCCGATCACGACAACGACGGCGAACAGTCAATCATTGACCCAGAAACTCAGACCGTTCAAAACTACAGTGATTTCCCGGACGACGACGATGCTGACAGCAATGGTGCGAACATCCCCGGGTTGACCTGTGAGAACATTCCGCCGCTATCGGAGGCTGACTTCGGCGTTGACCCTGTTACCGATGAAAACATGGAAACGCTGGTGCAGTTCTCCGATGTAAAGCCCGGAGACAGCGGCGAAATTACGTTTTCGCTTCACCTGTGTGATAATCCTGGCTACCTATGGATGCAGGCTGACAATGTTTCCGAAGACGGCGGTATCCTCACTGAGCCTGAGACGGCAGTTGATCCCGACAACCTCGGTACGCTTGGGGATGAGATCCAAGCGACGCTGTGGTACGATGAGGACTGCGACAATGTCTACGATATCGACGAACCGGTCGATATCATGCTGACATTAGACTTCTCTGGCTCGATGCTGTACGATCAATACGGCGGGCTTGTCAGTACTGACGACATTCAGCTCAATGGGACTACATTGTCAGAAACGACAAAGATTGATCTCGTTGAATTGGGGACTCGTCAGTTCGTTGACTACCTCCAATCCCAGAACGCGGATGTGCAAGTTGGGGTCGCTTACTTTGACGGCGAAGGAACCGACGATAATGTTCCTCGAACTGGGATCCTCCAGCCACTGACGACTGACCTCTCGGTTGTCGACGGGGCGCTCTCAGGGCTTCGCCAGAAACTTGCAAATGTTGTGACTGGTAGTGCTCCATCGACGCCGTTCGATGGTGACGGTAATCCGAGTCCATTCTTTACGAATGGGATTGCGACGGGCACCTACATCGGTGAAGGCGTCGACGATGCGCAAGCTGAAATCGATGCTAATGGCCGCAACGGGGTGGATTACACGAATATAATTCTCTCGGATGGCGAATCGTTCAACGGAACCGGAAGCACGCAGTTTTCCGATCCAGTCACCGCAGCCGACAACGCCCGTGCTGGATCACTGTCGCCGCCTACAGACGTCTTCACCATTTCGGTTGGAAGTGCAAACGATAGTATCCTTCAGTCGATGGCTGGTTCGGCCGGTGGAACCGGTGGAGATACATCCTTCTTCAACGATGTTGACAACCCATTAGACATCCCGAATGTGTTCGGAAATCTCGCGGCTCAAACGGTCGCTGAGAAAGTTATCTTGCAAGATAGTCTTGCCACCGTACTCACCGAATTGGCGGATGGTAACGGGATCCCGCTTGACGGCAATCGAGCCACGATATACGACGAACTGACTGATCCTGCTGACGACTCCGATCGAGAGGCGTTCCGCGGCGATGGCGTGATGCACTGTGTTGCGCTCTCGTGGGAGCTCCCCTTCGAGGTCGGCAACGAGATCCAGGGCGACACCCTCGGCTTCGACCTGGGGTTCTACACCGAGCAGGAGCGGCACAACGACGGCTCCGGGCCGTCGGTGCCGGCCTGATCGGCCGGCGGCTGAGATACCGCAACCCGACCCACACTGGTCTCACGGGGGTTCGACTCCTCCGGTGGGTTCTCTCCCGTCACCGAGGCAGGGAGCACGAAACAGGCAACGGCAACGGTCACACAAGACCACAGATAACCCAACGAATACCGAAATAAACAGCAAATGACAGAACATAACGACCCCAAACTGAACAGCCTCTCTCGACGCAGCATCCTCGGGGGTATCGGCGCAGTCGGTATCGCTTCCGCTGGTGCTGGGCTTGGCACGAGCGCGTTTTTCTCCGACGAGGAGGAATTCATGAACAATAGTCTCCAAGCTGGCACCCTTGACCTGAAGCTTGACTACAAAGCAACGTACCTCGGCGGCCAAGGCCGACTTGCTTCTGTTGAGGCTATGGGCTACCCGAACGTCGAAGAGATCACCGACGACGGCGAGCCGACCGGCCGGTACCTCCTTGCACAAGCACCATCGCCAGCGGATATGCAGGAATGGGAAGATCTTGTCCAGGGCGAAGCATTCGATTTCTGCAGCCCTGCAGCCGACGAGTTCCTCGTCAACGGCGACGGGATCCCGATGTTCACACTTGATGACGTTAAGCCAGGTGACTCCGGCGAGGTGACTGTGAGCATCCATATCTGCGATAATCCTGGCTACCTTCGGATGATGGGCGACATCACCGGCAACGCCGAGAACGGCCAGACCGAACCCGAGATCAACGCCGAAGGTGAGGACACCGACGGCATCGGCGAACTCGCCGACGCGATCGAGGTCTGCGTCTGGTACGACGAGGACTGTGACAACGTCTTCGAGCCGACCGGCACCGGACAACAACAAGAACTAGAAGTCGCTCTCGTCTCCGACGTTTCCGGATCGATGAGTGGCTCTGCACTCACATCGCTACAATCCGCTGCGACCAGCTTTGTTGACAACCTCGCCTCGCCTGACGAGGCCGCGGCGATCTCGTTCAGTACGAGTGCCACCACCGATCAAGAGCTGACGACAGTCTACCAAGATGTCAAAGATGCGATCAACGGCTACACCGCGGGCGGCGGCACCTCGATCGCCTCCGGTATCGATGAAGGAGCTGACGAACTTCTTAATGGTACCAACGCCACAGTGGGCGCATCAAAAGTGATGCTTTTATTGAGTGATGGTAATTCCAGTGCCTCGGCGGCAACGACCGCTGCCAACGCCGCGAAGAACGCCGGCATTCGGCTGTTCACTATCGCCCTCGGTAGTGCCAACACAGCACTGTTGGAATCACTTGCGAGTTCACCAGACGACGCGTTCGTCGCCCCAGATCCAGCTGATCTTGACACCGTTTACGCGGAGATCGCTCAAATCGTTCTTGGTGGCGAACAGAAGATCGCGGAGGGGACGATGGCCGAAGTGTTTGCCCAACTTTCGGAGGGCGTGATCCTCGATGGGGATCGGCAGGAAGAAGGCCTTCAGCCATACCCTGGCGCAACTACCCAGTGTATCGGCTTCGAATGGACGTTACCGTTCGATGTTGGTAATGAAGTCCAGACTGATTCAGTCGGCTTCGACTTTGGGTTCGAGGTTGAGCAGTCACGGCACAACGAGACGCCGTTCGCCGCTAACAACACGGCCCCGAACGGCACAACGTCCGGAAACTAACAGCACAGCACATCGCCCCGATGGGGTAGCATGATTTAGTGAGCGTGGTAGTGGCCGCCTGCCGTCCGGTACGAACGCCGTACCTGGATGACATCGGCTCATACCTATCTCCGCTATTGATCTACACTCATCCGACCAACGGATCGGTACGTCCGATCCACCAACGACCCGGCGTATCCGGGACAACTGACAATGATATTAACACGCCGGAAACTGTTGACGGGTATCGGTGGCGGGACGCTCACAGTCGGTGGGATCGTCGCCGTCGGGAAAGCGCCCTGGAACCCGCCGCAGTTCTCACAGTACACGTACGCTGCACCCGATGATGATACCGATGACCAACGCCTCAGTATCGCGTGGTATGAGCGATACAACGGCACGTTTGTCGAAAACCATGCCGACACCGACGACGATCTCGAAACAACCTTGGATCCCGATGGGGGCCCTGGGTACACTGCGGAAGCGACGTTCGTGACTGACGCCTCTGGCCCGGTCATTGCCGTACGAAACGTCCTTCCGGGAGACACTGGGGTTGTCGTTGTCGGTCTCGAAGTGGTTGCAGATCCTGACGAGCCACTTGACGTGTGGCTCCGTGCACAGGTGACAGACGATTCTGAGAATGGCATCAACGGCCCCGAACAGGTTGACGGTGATACGACGCCGAACGATGGTGAACTTGACGAGCTTGCGACCGTTGAGATATGGCGCGACGGCTCCCCGTTTGGCAGCTGCAACGGTCAAAAGGAGTTCGATGAGAGTCTTGAATCGCCGCTTGTCGCGCCCGCCCCCGTCGCTGAAGCCTTCTCGCCGACGACTGATGTTGGTGATGATGCAGGGCTTCTCGCATTCGATTGTCTTGATCCGGGAACCTTGCGGTGTGTCGCGCTTCGCTGGGAGGTACCAGCCAACACCGGCAACGAAGCGCAAGGGGACTCACTGGGATTCGATTTCTCCTTCGGTGGCGGTCCGTGTGGGGAAGACAGCCCGTTCACCGGTGGAGGGTCACAATGACCTTGACTCGACGCCGGATCCTGGCGGCGGTAGCCGCCACGGGTGGGGCCGGCGCGCTGATGGGAACTGGTACCGCTGCAATGCTCCGAGATACAGAGCGGTATGACGCCTCAATCACGGCCGGCACAGTCGACCTGCGTGCGGAGTATGAACTGCTGACCGGCCCGGGTGCTGGCGAGCCTGACGGACAGGGGATAATCGATGGCCCACGTGTGAGGCTGCCAATCGGGTCGCTCAGCCCAACTGCTGCCTCCGGGAGCATGCGTCTCACGTTCGCGTTGCCGCAACGCGGCGATGCGGTCAACAACCCGGCGGCGTTGTGGCTTGCGACAGACTGCCCGGTTCCACAATCGACTGCAGTAGCGGAGTCGATTCACGTTGTGGTGTCGTACGCTGACTGTCACTCCGGAAGCCGCCTCCAGCGAGTCACTGCTGGATCACTGCGTGAGGTTGCTGAGGATCTCCGCGGGGGATTCCGGGTCGACGGTGATCCGTCGACGGCAGGCGACGACTGCTTGGTCGACACTGTCTGTCTACTCATCGAGTACGAACTCGACGGCTATATCGGAACTGAGACGGTTGCATTACCGCTGTGGTTTGCAGCCCTCCAGTGCCGAAACGCATCCCCGCAGAATCCCTTCGCAGGGGTGGATTCAGATCCATGTCCTACCGCTGACCCATGCCCATGCTGCAACACGCTTGGGAAACTTGAGTTTGAAGACGATACGCAGTCGGGACTAAGCGAGAGTTTCGCCACCCCCGGAGTATACGCTTTCAATAACGGCGATCCAGACTACGGGTTGGAGATCTACGACACCACAGACAAGGATGGCGGTAGCGAAACGGTCGGGATTGCGTTCCGGCTTGTGAGCTTTACCGGTGGAAACGCCCCGCCGATTTGCACGGTCGCGGTCAAAGGTGGTCGCGGATACGAGCAGTATGACCGCACCGATGGCCTCTCGGCGGACACACTGTCTCTCCCCGGCAGCGACACCAACGGTATCGTGTACGCACCAGAGGGAACCGCGATTAGCCACGTCACAGTCTGTGTCTGTACGGCCGATTCGAAGGCAGACTGCGAGGGGTGTACTGATCCCTCACATTCGAATACTGTCGTCAGCGGTTGGAACGGGAACGGCAATGGTGCGCCCGGAGCCGCCCGAGGTGACCGATGATCCCGCTCTCGCGGTCATCGTTGCCGAGAGCGCGGAGCCTTGTAGTGACGCTCGTGCTGATCGCGGCTGTCTCGCCGTTTGTAGTGTTTGCCCTCCCCGAGGTGGTCGGGGCCGACGAGAGCTACGTCGTCCTGTCAGGGAGTATGGAGCCAACACTTTCGCCCGGTGATGTGGTGATCGTCGATGCAACTGCCACCGTGGGTATCGGTGACATCATCACGTATGATACCGGCGACCAAGTGCCGACAACACACCGTGTGATCGACGAACGGGACGGTGGCTACCAGACCAAAGGTGATGCCAATGAGAATGTTGATTCGGGGCTCGTCGCCTTTGAATCCGTTATCGGACGCACCATCATTACGATCCCGTTTGTCGGATATGTGATCCTGTGGGCGAATTCGCCTGTCGGCTACGTCCTGCTTGTGGTGATTCCGCTGGTGCTACTCGGGGTGAGTGAACTACACAAGTGGGCTCGCCAGGATCCCACCACCGCATCAGACACAGCCCACCAGTCAGTATCGGCCGGCAATCCAACAGAGAGCGATGGGGATCGTGAGTGGCAGACCACAGATGAAGTGGAGAATGCGGTTGATATCGATCCTGAAACACAGTCTACTCCCACCAGTAGCCAAGCCACTGAGAGCTCGGACTTCGATAACCCGTCCTCATCCGACACCGGGCAACTCGCAATCGTGGATCTGAAACTCACACTACTTGCGATGACAGTCTTGCTCGTATATGCGGGCTGGAACATCTACCGTGAGGTCACTACCGCCGCCGCACCGACCCCACTCTCGGTCGGTGTCTTCACTGCGGGGCTTCTTGGGCTCCTGTTTACGGGGGCGATGACCATCTCGGCATGGCAAGCGAATAACCCCGACGAGCCACGTTTGCCACCGGCCCTCCCGCTGCCTGACGGTGGCGAGGGTGAGATGTCGGAGGGAAGCGATGAGTAAACTACCCGTCGTTCTCAGTGCCCTCTTTGTCTTCGTCGCGGCGACGACTGGAAGCGGGTCAGTCGCATTCCTATCAGATGGAGAATCTGTTTCCATCGGTTTTAATGCCGATGTACCAGCCATTGAGATGGTTTCACAGGATCACACCCTGCATACCATAGAGACAAATGTTACTAGCAACGAGACAGCACGAAACGCCACCAACAACGAGACAGGCCAAAACCAAACGGAAAACGGTTCATTGGTGCCGGATGCTGATGAGAACCTATCACCGGTACCGGACGGTCTCCCGGAAAATAACGCATCTGAACTGCCTTCAAATGGAAGTTTGGCTCCTGATGTGGAGGTTCCACAGTCGGAAGAACCAGAGGACTCTCCACCGAGCGAATCAGAAGATTCGTCTCCTGATGAAGACTCAAAGTCGAGATCAGACAATCCGCCTCCAAGAGACGACACATCTGATACAGCGTTAGATGAGCAACCTGCTCCCGGTGGGAAGGCACCGCAGTCTGAAGAATCAGAGGAGTCGTCTACAAAGGAAGAATCAGGATCCCAATCAGATCATCCACCCGCTGAAGACGATACGGATGGGCCAGATCCAAATGAGGACTCACATTCACCTTCGGACAGCACGACTCCACAGTCCGAAGAGCCGAGCGACTCAGAAGCCGACAGTTCAGAAGGATCGCCCACTGAGAGCGATTCAGACTCCCAACCGAACGAATCACCTGAGGAAGATGATACATCCGAATCGCCCTCAGGTACGAATCCGACTTCCGACGGTGGAGCACCACACTCTGGAACGTCGGAGGAATCAGCACCTCCCAAATCGGATGACACATCGACGGGAGGAGATTCACAATCCTCCACAACAGAGACCCCAGAGCAGGCGACGACACCAAGTAAGTCCCCACCCGCCTCCTCCGAATCTGATACACAACAGTCTGCTGGCTCACGAAATAGCGGTACGGCAGATTCACACACCCAAACCTCCGGACAGCCAAAAGATTCCGACGGTGGATCAAACGGCGACTCCACTGGGAGTGGTGTGAAGTCCGCCGGGTCGCCTTCAGGGGTAGACTCTGGTAGCAACAAACCTGATTCGACTCCGAACTCAAATACCCGATCAAACCGGGGCGGTGGATCTAGCGACTCGTCAGACGAATCCACCGGTTCCGAATAATGTCTCCCTCAATATGGCCACCAAATCTCCTACTCCCTGGCATGAGACCACATGCGATTCGCCGGAACGTGCTTGTGATCCTTGTTTACGTAGTTCTGTTTATATTCTTTAGTGGTTTGATCAGTCGCATTATCGAAATGGGTTGATATATAGTATAAAGTGCAAATTAGGCATGCTCCAATACCAGCCACCACCTAACAATCACATTATGAGAATATATATCGGAATTTGGCTGTTGTTACTATTATGAAAAAAGTATCCAACTATATCAATGGCACAACAACTATGACACAATGAGCCAAGCGAACCACAACCACCCAGATTTGTCAAGCACGATCATAGCTACATGGGAGAGCACCGATGAGTAGCTCATCTACCGTGAGTACCACTCTCACAGACAAGCAACAATGTATTCTCTCGTACTTTCGCCGTGAAGTGGATGCTCAAATGTATTTCAAATCACGCGTCATCGGCCAAGATATTGGGCTATCAGCGAAGGAAGTTGGTACAAATATTGGGGCGATCCGTGATGGGGAGTTCGGACTCACTATAGAACGGTGGGGAAAATCTGGCAGTATCACATGGAAAGTCACCGAGGATCCTGTTTCTATCGCTGATTGACATCTACAGGCGGACAGGCCGAGTGCCTCGGGGCTTCGCCGAGGACGCAACGCTCAGTTGTGACGGTTGGTCGGCATATCCAGCGTATCACCCGAAGCTCCAGCGATGCTGGGCGCATCTGTTGCGAGAGACTGAGTTCGTTGCTGACCGGTATAATGAGGCACAGCAGTTGTGTGAAGAGTTACATGAGCTTCACGATGATCTGACTACGTTTACCGAGGTCGATCCATCTGCCTCCGCCCGCCAAGAGAAGCGGGCGGAGGCTATGTTGACCTTAGAGGGGCTTAATCGACAGGAATACGCCAACGAAGAGGTAGCAGATCTGATCGAGAAGATCAGAAACGGGCTTGGCCACTGGCTGACGTTCGTGACAGAGTCAGAGGTGAATTCAACGAACAATCGCGCAGAGCGCGCTCTGCGCGAACAGGTTGTTCTGCGGAAGAGAAGACGACAGTCAGCGTGTCGAACGCGGGCTGTATGTGTGTGAGGAGTGTGATGCGGCGTTCAACGCGGACGTGAACGGGGCGGAGAACATCCGTCTCAACATCAACGATGAAAGTAACTCCGAGTCTGCATCCAATTCGGGTAGGGATAGGAGTACCGGCTGGTTGGCACAGCCAGCAGTCCACCTGTATGACCTCTCTTGCGGATTCCAACCGCAGATAGAGGTGGTGGACTGCAGACCCTAATATCCCAACTGCGGTCGGGATTCCTCCGCGTTCACGCGGAGGTGGATGTCAATATGGGACGAGCGAACCACCACTTTATACACACTCTAAGCATAGTTTCTGTATGCTCTCTCGAATTCTCGTTCCGATGGATAACTCCGAAATGGCAGAAGAAGCACTTGGGTACGCCCTTGAGAATCATAATAATGCGGAAATCACCGTCTTGAACGTCGTGGGCAGGCCGTCACCGTGGGGGACAGAAGCCACGTCACTTGCTCTTGAGGATGACATTGAAGAGGCCGCCGAGGAGCGCGCCAAGAACGTGTTCAATGACGCCCAGGAACTCGCCAGCAAGTATGATGTCGAAATCACCACCGAGGTTCAGCTAGGACATCCGGCTCGGGCGATTGTGAATAGAGCCGACGACTTCGATGCGGTCGTAATCGGAACCCACGGCGGCTCGTTGGTCGATCGACTGGTCATCGGAAACGTCGCCCAGAAAGTATTCCGTAACTCGCCCGTTCCTGTCATCGTCGCTCGGTGAGTGGTGGCGACTGAGGCCGACGGATGGACGTGCCTCGGGAACCTCGGTTAACGGGATAATGGCCAGTCCTACCACTATCTGTCCCACTCTGTTCAGTTTCTGCCTAAATCGGGTTCAGTGGTAAATACGCGTTGTCTATTCAGCAGCTGCCGACCACCATTATTCAGTAATTGACAGAGTCCGACTGATCAATACAGATGATATCTATCACCACCATGTGGAATGTACTCATACTTTTCGAAAACACTGCTGTTTCGATTGGAGATAGTATCAATATCTGCTACTACTGTGGCCTGTCAGTGGCAAATTACCACAGTTTAATCAGTTGGTTTTTGAGCAGTTTTAATATGCTCCTCACTCTTTTTGAGTTCTGTAATATCTCGAATAGCCCCTCTGATAGCCACGATATCTCCATTTTCTCGAATCGCCTCACCGTTCGTACGTACCCAACGGAGTTGGTCGTCGGTATCAATCAGTCGGAGTGTGGCCTCGTAAGACTCGCCCGTTTCGATACATCGTTGCACAAGCCGTCTGATTTCACTGCGGTCATCGGGATGATAGAACTCAATTGCTTCCTGCTTAGTTAGCTCAGCGTCGGGCTCAAGTCCGTATATTGCGTACGTACCGTCTGTCCAGCGTGTTTCACCGGTCTCAATGTCGAAATTCCAACCTCCTGTTTTGGCGAGCTGTTCGGTGAATGCAAGTAAATCCTCATTTCGAGCAAGCTCTTTTTGCGCCCGATACTGACTGACGAAGTTTTGAATTCGCTTTGCCAGTAGTGTATGATGACTGGGATCGGCTTCTTTCTGTAAGTAGTCAGTTACACCAGCAGAGATAGCTTCACTGGCAACTTCTTCTGTGCCCTTCAACGTGTATAGGATGAAGGGCAAATTAGGATACTCTTCTCGAACGTTTCGGAGAAATTCAATCCCATTTTGCGTTGGCATATCATAATCCGAGACGATGCAGTCTACAGCATCGGTGGCTAGTATCGATAATCCTTCTTCGGGGGCTGCTGCAGTCTCAGTCGATCACATCGGGTTAGTAGAAGTGTCCGCTCGGAGAAGGTGTGCAAACACCCCGAGCTGACAACGAGCTAAAGGAGGAACATTTGCTTAATTTTGTCGTCAACAA
>NZ_QKNY01000012.1 GCF_003605575.1 Halonotius aquaticus
CCAATCCGTCCCGCTTCACTTCCTAGTAGATTTGGCACTTCGTTAGAGCTACTAGCGAAACGATACTAGTTGCACATCTCTCTGACCGACCGGGTTCCCCGTCTAAACAAGGCCGATACTCTGTATCTTGCACGTAATTCTTGACAAAACTTGGAAAGGTAGAGGCACCAATCATACTGAAACACAGATCTTAACCAACAGATCCGGGGATTTCATCGCAACTGTTGGTTAAGAATGGATTCCGGAAGACATCTAAGAAACGATTGCAGACAGCCGTATAGCAGAATACATGCCGATAGCGGGCCACCAAGCTCGTTCTCTGAACTACGGAAGCAACACGCCATTGCTTAACCACGACTGAGTCGTTCGGTTTGAAGCAGACAGATGGCGTTCACTATCGACTTCCTTGACGACGGTCGAGTCATAGAGTGGAATACAACCGTCGACGGTGCCATCCCAACAGAACGGGACGACTACACCCCACGTTTCTACGTCGCCGCTCGTGACCCAGACGTTGACTCCGGTCTCACCACACTCCAGTCGGTGTACAATCAGCACCCTGGTGTCGTCACGACTGAAATGGTTACGCGACGGCCTAGTTTTCGACGAGACGAGGAGACAGTCCTCGCCGTTGATGTCGCCCACATCGACCGCGTCACCCCACTTGCCCGGCAGATACGGCAGCTATCGGACTATCCAATCGGCGATCTCGCCTGCTTCAATGTCGATTTCTCGCGAGAATTCCGCTACTGTCTAGAGAACGGTGTTGATCCGACGCCTGCCTGCGAGATATCAACCCTCCGACTCAGCGTACCGGTAAGTGAAACGAACAATGAGATATATAGGAAGCTCTCGGTCGGCGGTGACACTGTCGCTGGCTCACCGGTGGAGATTCTGAACATCGTGCAAACAGCACTCGAAGATCAAGATCCAGATATTTTGGTCTGCTCGACGAGCGATATCATCCCAACCCTCCACGAAATGGCCACGGAAGCCGGCGTGGATGACTTTTCCATGAGCCGGTTGCCAAACGTGGGCTATCAGCAGCTGGCGAGCCGGTCGACGTACTCAAGCTACGGTCGTGTTGGTCACTCACCGGCACGGTACAACGTGCCCGGCCGGGTGATCATCGACGAGTCGAATACGTTCTTCTACGGAGAGACGAACCTCGATGGCGTCCTTGACCTTGTGTCGCGCTCGAAAAAACCGATTCAGGAGCTTGCCTGGGCCTCGATCGGAAACGTGCTCACGGCGATTCAAATCTGCGAGGCCCACGACCGCGGTGTCCTCGTGCCGTGGAACTCCTGGCGACACGAGTTCTACAAACCGATGGGAACACTCCACGACGCCGACCGCGGCGGCTTCATCTTCGCGCCCGAGGTTGGCTTACATGAGGATGTTCACGAACTCGACTTTTCGAGCCTCTATCCGAACATCATCTGTACTCGAAACGTTTCACCCGATGTCATCCGATGTGACTGTCACAGGGAACGTGAGGACGTCCCCGAGCTCGGATACTCGATTTGTGACGAACAGGGGTACCTTGTCGATGTGCTACAACCGATCATCGACGCTCGTGACGAGATCAAGGCGGCAATCCGTCGCGAGAAACAACGGGACAATCCCGACGAAGAACGACTGGCCGAACTCGAAGGCCGCTCAGGGGCTCTCAAATGGATTCTCGTCGCCTGCTTTGGGTATCAGGGATTCAGTAACGCGAAGTTCGGACGCATTGAGTGTCACGAAGCCATCAACGCGTTCGCTCGCGAGATTCTGCTAACGGCGAAACAACGGCTGGAAGCCGGCGGGTGGCGTGTCGTCCATGGCATCGTTGATTCGATCTGGGTGACGCCCGATCCCGACATCGACGACGAGAACCGCGAAGACCTCAACGCACTCGCAACGGAAATCACTGAGTGTGTCGAGATCCGACTCGAACACGAAGCTCACTATGACTGGGTGGCGTTTGTCCCACAGCGCGAGAGCGATGCCGGCGCGCTGACGAAGTACTTCGGAAAGGTCGCCGGCGAAGACGACTTCAAAATTAGAGGGATTGAAGCCCGGCAGCGCTCAACCCCGCCGTTCGTCGAGGACGTTCAGCGTGACTGTCTCGAACAACTCAATGCGACACGATCTCCGGACGCCGTACTCGACTGTCTTCAAGACGCGATTAATCGCCTCCAAGCTGGAACAGTAACGGTTGAGAAACTTGTCGAACGAAATCGTATCTCCAAGCCGTTAGAACGATACACACAGAATACGCAGAATGTGGCGGCGTTAAAGCGAGCTCGGGAGCAGGACTTCGCTGTTCACCCAGGACAAGACATTGAGTACGTGGTCGTTGACGACGAGAAGAACTCCCGAGAGCGGGTCGCGTTAGCGCACGAGGAGGTCGAGTCGTACGATGTCCCGTACTACGAGACGCAACTCATCAGAGCTGTTGAGAGTGTACTGTCACCGCTTGGCTGGGATCGAACGGAGATTCGTCGAGAACTCGCGGAGACCCGGGTGCCGGAGTTGACGGCGTTCGCGAGAACGAAGAAAAGTTAACCAACATGGGCCCGGTCGGAAAGAGTTTGTTGGTTAACCATGTCCCCACGGATTCGAACCCCCACACCCCGTGTGCGATATGAAATCAGGAAGATAGCGGGAGGGGGTAGTAGAGAAGAGAGGCTGCGAAACACCCGAAATCTACGATATCACGGGTGAGAGAACCCAGAAACAACAATATCGGAGTGATATACTTAACAGAGAAACCTTTACGTAGCCACTCTGTCAACCAAACCCTTACTAGAACTAGAGTCGGTCGAAACGAAACGTACCGTTTCGTGATACTTACGCATTAGTTCGTGGCTTTACTCTCTCGTGGGTTGGGTGTTATCGTCTGTTCTACGTCTTATCACGGCTTCTCTGGTCGAATACCGTGTTTCATGAATGGTGCGTCCCTGCCCACCCTCTCGGGAAATTCATATCGCACACGGGGTGTGGGGGGTGGTCTCCCGACGAAATCTCGTCCTACGCGAGGTTGTCTAGAGATATTCCTGATACTGTCCGGATCAAGACACTGTCTGATGTTTCATTTTGCACACGGGGGGCCTCCGCCGAGGTCTTCTGACTCGCCTTGACGTCGCCGGCTGTTCGATGAGCCTTCCCGCGAATTCATATCGCACACGGGGGGTTATCACGATCAATTGATTTTGCCCGCGGTCACGAGGTTCAACCGAACACCCGACTTCTAAGCCCTTCTATCGACTGAATTCGAGTGATTTAACCTCGCACACGGTACCCATATTTATTTATAGTTTCGTCCTAACCTCGCATACATGGCTGACGGCGACGAGCAACAATCCATCTCACAATCTATCAAAGGCCGTCTTCAGGAAGGAGTCCAGAACTCTGTCTTTCGCGATAAAGGACTTCTCGACCCGGATGCCGTCATCGACGAAGACCGGATCGTTGGTCGTGATGAGCAGCTGGACGACATCATCACCTACCTGCGACCGGCACTGCAGGGGAATCGCCCACCCAATATGCTCCTCTACGGCCCGTCGGGGACCGGGAAATCACTTATCATCAATGCGGTCTGCCAGCAGGTTCTTGAACTCGCGAATTCGCAGGGAGATCGATTCGGTGTCATCAAAATCAACTGCCAGACGATCAAATCTCACGACCGGGCTGTCTATCGGCTCGTGAAGAATGCGGCCGAAGAAGCCGGCGTTGATGTCGGCGTCCCTGAAAGCGGGATTTCGACTGACCAGAAACTCGACCGGTTCTACGAGATTCTGAGCAACAACTTCGACTCGGTCATCATCATACTTGACGAGGTCGACCTTCTGGTGGGTCGGCAACGAGATCCGAACGAGGAGCCGGCATATTCGAAACTGCTCTACCAGCTGTCGCGAGCGTCCCAGCTTGGACGCATCGTGGGCCATGTGTCCGTCGCCGCGCTCACGAATGATCCCCGATTCATGGAGGATATCGACGGCCGGGCAGAGAGTTCATTCAATCCGCAGGATGTCGTCTTCCCTGATTACGACGCGACTCAACTGCAGGCAATCCTTGAACGCCGTCGCGACGCGTACCAGGATGACGTTCTCGAGGATGGAATTATTCCGATCAGTGCCGCATTCGCTGCCCAGGATCACGGCGATGCGCGGAAGGCAATCGATCTGTTTCGGAAGGCGGGTGAAATCGCCGACCGAGGTGGAGAAGATACTGTCCGTGAAGAGCACGTCCGCGACGCTCAAAAGGAAGCCGAACGGGATCGGACGCTGACCCAGATGCAGGGCCTCTCGACACAAAAGAAGCTCTCGCTCTACGCAACCGCGATCGTCCCTGTTTATTCGCAGCGCAACCTGAATGCCGTCCCCAGTACGGTTGCCTACCGAGTGTACCAGTACCTCACCGATCTCTTGGATGCCGATGAAAAATCGCGCGACTCCTATCTGCGATACATGAACGAAGCTGAGACTTACAATTTCGTCACGTCCGAGAAACGGGGGCGCGGCTACGGTAGTGGGGTTCACAAGGAGTACACCTTCATCGACGATCCGGGGGTCGTCGCCGAGACTCTCCAGACTGACTTCCGTCTTGAGGATGCTGAACACGAAGAGGATCTCGTCAAATCCGTTGTCAACGCGCAGATAGACGATTTCTTCGAAGGGAACTGACGCGAAAAGTCCCCGACGCCGGCTTCAAATTCATTTCGCATACAGAGGGTATTTCCGTCGAGTGTGTTGTTAGAATAACTAGGTGTGTCTGACAACAGTACGCAAGATTTCATTTTGCACACGGGGTGTCCCCCTCCGACTCATCACTCAATTCATCTCTCACACGGGGTCTCCTGCGGAAAGCAACCGAAATCATATCGCACACGGGGTGGTGTCTCGACGCTGTCGGCGTAAATTCACTTCGCACACGGGGGGTGTTATCCGGCGAAATAACAGCAGCTGTCGCCTTACTCGTCCGGATTGACTGGCCCTTTATATTTAGACGTGACTTTGTCTCCCTCCCTCCACTGCCAGTAGTAGTAGCGATTATCGTTGATTTCCTTGATGGTGATCGTGGCCTTCGACGGGACATCGTCCGGGAGGTCATCGGGACGGTTGTCGATCTCGTCATCATCTGATTCCTGTTCAAGCCGGCTCTCGCGAGCTTTGTGCTCTGCTAGCTCTTCGGCGTAGCGTGCGACGTGCTGGAGCTGGTCTGGGGAGTAGCTGTTGAGTGTGTTGACGATATCTGTCTGGAGTTCCGCCGGTGGAGTTGGGGGTTCGTACGACATCGATTGCCCTTGTGTTAACCAACAGAGTCTGCTATATCATAATTTTGTTGGTTAAGACGACGTGGATCGGCTTCTATTACACGCTAGATGTAACATTACTCGAAACTGATTTATATATGAGTTTCGTAATATGTTATACCGTGCTCCGCCGTATCGAACTCGATGTCCTCGCCACGGTCGACCGCGGCGACACGATCTCCGAACTCGCAGCGAAACTCGACCACAGCGAGAGCTATCTATCTCGTGCTATCAACGACCTGACTGAGAAGGGCCTCGTCTACACGGAACGAGATGGCCGCCGAAAACGGGTCGTCCCATCAGACGCTCGCGCTGTTGAGATCTACCAGGATCTCGTCCGCCAACACTCCCACATTGGGTTCTCTGAGCTGGTGACTGGAAAGTCTCTTGAGGTACTATATTATATCGACCAGCCGCGAACCGTCGCCGAGATCGCAGACCTCAGCAACAACTACCGCAACACGGTCAACCGAATCCTCAAGCGATTACGTGACCGGGGTCTCGTCGGAACAGACGATGGTCACTATGAGTTCAACGCCGACTTCGGCCGGCTCAACGAGTTCGCACGTGAACTCGTACACCATTTACATCGGCAATGCCTCGAAGCCGTAGCTCCGATGGGCACGATTCTCTGGGAGGATTACGACGAATTCCTCGCCCAGGCCGAGCAGGAAATCGACGCGGCGGGGTTCCACGAAACCGGCCTCGCTAGATTCGCGGCCTTCGATCTCCAGTTCCTGCTCACTGACCACCGCTACTACGTCTACTCCGAGGAACTTGACGAAGTCTCGCCGGCGGAGCTCTGCTGTCACACGCTGATAATCGACGACGGCAGTCGCTACCGCTCGTACTGTCTCCTCCTGCTTGGCCACGTCGACATCGACGAGGAGGAGCTCCGCGAGCAGGCGGCGAAGTATGACCTCGAAGATGAGATCGACGGCTTGCTGAGATACCTCAAGACGCAGGGCGAAGTCGAAGACGACCGTCTCCCGGCGTGGGACGAGTTCCGGGATCTGGCGGCTGATTACGAGGTGCCACTCCCTCCATGAGACCCACATTCGGACGTGAATACATCGAGAACGAATTCAAGCGCATAGACGTTGGTATATCTGAACCGCTCACAGTCTACTTGATCGGTGGTGGTGCGATGTCGCTGCGTGACCTCAAAGGGGCGACGAAAGATATTGACTTGGTTCTCGCGGATGGTGACGCATACGGGCAGCTGTGGGCCGTCCTGATGGATCTCGGGTATTCAGAAATCCAGTCGCTTGACCCTGACTATAGAGCACTGGGGGCGACGAGCTGCGTTGAGAACGACGATGGGTGTCGCCTCGATATCTTTAACCAGCAGGTGGCAAACAAGCTCGTTCTCACTGACGGCATGCAAGAGCGCAGCGAGCCGTTCCTCGCGACCGAGCGATTGACTGTCCGGCTGGTCAGCAACGTGGATATCTTCCTGTTCAAACTGATCGCTGGCCGTGATGACGACATCGAGGACATGAATATGCTCGTGCAGGCCGGCCTTGATTACGACGCTGTTCGGGATGAACTCGACATCCAGATCGAACGCCTGTGTGACGACCAGTTCGTCACATTCGCGAATGAGGCCTTGATGGAATTAGAGGAGCGGTACGGGGTGACCACTCCGATTGAGGGACGCGTTCGAGAACTCACAAACAGGTACTACCGGGGGCTCGAAGTCCTCCAGGTACTCGACGAGCCGATGGCCGTCGACGAACTGGCCGCAAAACTTGAACTAGATACCAACGAAGTTCACGACCGGATCGCGTATCTCTCAACGTTCGACCGGGTCTGTCGAGAAGGCGACACAGTCCGTCCAGTGGAGTAGATCAGTCGTTACCTACGGGAAAGGGAAGGCGGCCGTCTGGGAAGAACACCCGGAAGCGGGTACACGCTTTTTGCGGCGGGACGATCTCCCACCAGTCTTCGCTGGAGCCTTACCTATCGAATATTGGCTTATCGCTCCCGTAGACGACGGTCACCTCGTCGGTTGGCGTCCAGTCTGCTGGGAGGTGGTTCGCCTCAGCTTCAACCACCCGGAGGGCGGCGTATCAGATATACTCGTGGGCTTCATTGTCTGTCATTCGAGCGACCTGGTAGTGGTGCTCGGCAACGTGCTCGGCTTCCTCAAAAAACCGTCGTGAGTCCTCTATTGAAAATGGAAGACGGCGTCGGAATGGCTGAGAAGTCGATAATGGCAGTCGAATTACTCGGCTTCGTTGAGAATACACTTCGTGTAGCCAAACAAGCGTTGGGAAGCCGCGCGGCTACAGAAAAGGTTCAAAAAGGTGACTGTCAACCTCTAACTAATGACTGAGATGGATACTCCTCACGAAATGATTCTATCTTTCTTGGAACAGAAGGATCCAGAGATCCGGAAAAAGTACAACGAGTACAAGAAAGAACAGCTGGATCCTTTTCCTGAAGTCAGCAGAACTTCGCTGGACAAACAACAGAACAACGCCTTGTTCCCCCTCCTTCTCAAGGCCGAGATTTCGTTACATCATGCTTCAGATAGAAGGCCAAATGCGATATCTTCTGAAGCGTATAATGCGATGGGGTTCTGCTTCTTCCTTCAAATCTTAGAAGATGTTGACATCGTCGATCCTACCGGAAAGACGCTTTCTAAGAATATAGTAGATCTTTACGGCGAGGATATCGTGAACGACTTCGCCTCTTTCTGGGACGTGTATTTTGAGATGGAGGTTGCGCACAAGTTTGTCCTTGAGGAGTTAGATGCTAGTCCCATCGATGAATCTGCGGTTGCTGGCCCCGGTTCTGACGTGTTCTATAGGGCTGAAGATCGAGACTTCTGGGTGGAATGCAAGAACAAGAGGGAGACCACGAGCTACGGCTGGGAATTGGAGAGATTTGGACGTGAGGTAGCGGATAGTCTTTGGCTGGACTACGATCTGGAGGATGACGTTGGAGAGGATAGTTTTGCGGTAAGGGTTTCTAGCCGCGATGACATCTCGGAAAAGGTAACTGAGAACTCCAGTTTCAGAGAACGGGTGATTCAGGAGGTCGCCGGAGAACTGGCTGAGCTGATTAAGCAGAGGAATTCGAAAGCAGAGGTTGAGATTGCAGACGCGAATTTCGAGGTTGAGCTGATTAATTACTACAGCGGTCGCCATTCTGTCACTCTCTCCGAAGAACAGATGGACGCCGTGAAGAAACGGGCTAACCTGGCTAAAGTCATTAATCCGTATGGACATCTAGGAATTAACCCTGACATCTTGGATACGGATGGCCACGGGACTGTTTATGCTGAAAAAGCGGGTGATAATGAGATCGAGATCTTCAGTACGTACGCTTTCCTTCTCGATATCCCGTGGGAGAACCCGTACGACTCCTGGATCTTCTCGACAATTGACGGGGTTACAGATCAGTTCCCAGACTACCCGGATATCATAATCTTCGTCAAGATACCTCCCGGTTTTGTCTACCAGATGATGAGGGAGAAAACCGTCAACCACAGGGACGAAAGGGTGAGTAAGTGGGAGCGCTTGAAAGAGAAGATCATCGGGATATACGCTAACCCCGACCGTGAGAACCGGGTTAAGGCCGTTGTCTTGATGACTGATGTGGTTATGGATGAGGTGACGGAGGTGGGGCGAAATGTAATGCTGCAGTCCGCTGTGGAAGCGGTCTATAATGAGAATGTGGAGGATCAGATCCCGGCTGAATTCATCGATCTAATCAATGGACAGAATCAGATACAGGAGGTCTTCAGTAGGCCGGGGCAATTAAACCTGAAGGATCAGCACCTATAGACGAGATCCGGGATCGGCTTTTAAAGATTATCTTTGACTTGGAACAGGATTTGGGAGGCGTGTCGGGCTTGTTCCCGGTAGTCTTCCATCTCGTCTTCGGTAATATTGGTTTCGATGGAGTGAGCCTCTGCGTTGGCGTTTTGCCGGAAGGCGTTCAGTTCGTCTATGAAGTCACTGCCAAGGCCTCCAGAGAGATGTCGGAAGTCATTGAGGTTTTCCTCGAAGTTGTTGAGGAGGGTGCTGAAGTTCTGGTATCGGTGGTTCTCAGGGAGGTAGTACAGATCTATTCCTTGTTTCCCGTACTGTTTTCGAAGGATGTCGATGAGCAGGTTTTCCAGCAGTTTCCGTGTCAGTACGAGAGTGGCGTCGTTGATTCCGATATTGTAGCACTGGTTGATATCGTCGACGAGGTCGGGGTAGAACGCACCGGGAATGTTGTCGAGATCGAGGAATTGTTTAGAGCGGAACGTTGAGTGTAGAACTCCTGTTTCAGGATTTTTGTTTTCCAAGATTTCTAGGGCAGGATATTTTTCCAGTGTGTCACTATCAGTTTCGGCCAAGGTATAGATTCGCTGCATTACTCCGAGGGCTTTGTCTTCGTCTTCTTCGGCTACCTCTCTGAGGAACTGGGTTGTGTTGGCTTGCTGGTCATTGTCCCTGTGATCCCAGCTGGCGTGGAAGCGGTCGATATCTTTCAGATTGTCATTGACGCCGAACTCTGTAGCAGCCATCACCCAGTCATTAGTGTCTAAGTCTGTGCCGACGGTAAACCGGGAGAATTGGCCGATAAGAGTTTCCATAGGATTTTGAGACATAGACTGGGGTAGTGAAGTGAGATACGTGTAACTACCGCCGGCCTAGATCCGGTATAATAGGTCATTTGGTAATTGGGCATGATGAATACCATTACGCCAGGTGCACCACCTCCGATGGTTCTTCGACGTCGTCGCAGCTTGCATGTCGCCATGTCTGGACCTCACGGGGTTCGCACCCGCACCCCTGTCGGGGGCGATAAACCAACGCGAGAGCTGCCTTCCAAGGCGTGGCCGGCGACGCCGGTTAGGAGTCTGCGTGGGCGTCCGCCCCGGCTCCGTCGCCCGGCCCCGTGAGAAGGCTCACCTCTTCTGGGAGGTCTCTCGCGGTCTCGACTCGCTCTCGATCCGCGTCGTCTTTTCCGTCTACGTCGAGTCGATTGAGATTGCTGAGTATACGATGCATCCGGTAGCCCTGTTTGAAATTTTGCTCCATCTGAAGCACCTCACCGCTCGTTGGCGCGGAAAGACTCCCCATCGAGACTGGTGTCGGGCTTGCAGGAGATCGCGATCTTAACCAACAAACCTCGACGCTACTCGCAGCCTGTTGGTTAATCGATGCCCAGGACGGGTCTTACCCGAGATTGGGGCCGTAGCGAACCGAGGCACACCCCCGGTATTCCCAGATCGGTTGTCCCGTCAACGCCTCGTCCGGGACTGATTCATGGATATTGTATCGATGATCGGTCGCCCGTCCACATTTTTGACAGTCGAGTTCTTGCGTCGTCGGAACCGATGACACTTGTCGTCCAGCTTCGTGTCCTAGAAGTGGGACGCCTCGCCAGTCGACCGCAGTTCCTTAAAATCGGGGTAACGACCGTTCATAGAGCAGTCTACAGAGAACATGGCCCGTTTTGGTGTTGAAATCGTAGCGTAGATAGAACGATGTGCAGTACAGACGGTGAGACAGTAAAATTCGAAGCCTGTCTCCGAGTCGGACTCCAGATTCAGCTATCTAATACTCCGGAGAGTTTCTTAGCTTCCCACTCTCGCCGCCCAGCGAGCACTTCTCGGCCGGCATCGGTCAACTCGTAGCGATTCGTGCGGTCGTCGAGCTGGCTTTTCGTCACATATCCCTTTTCGATAAGCGTATCCAGATTGGGATACAGCCGCCCGTGGTTGACTTCTGTGTCGCCGTAGGCTTCCAGCTCGGCTTTGATACCGAGCCCGTAGGGTTCCTCTGCCCCGGCGATACAGTACAACAGATCGCGCTGAAAACCGGTCAACTCGAACATTGCCTACTCGTATCGTCGAGTAGGCGGCCTAAAGCGATAGCGATTCTGTCAGCAAAGGCGGATGTCTGGATCTATGACTGTCAGTCGCTGGCCATTGGCCAGACAACGCGTTCGACACTGTAGCTCTCGCAGTCCGGACAGGAGTGATGCTGAACCCTGAATCGCTGCCCACAGTGGCGACACTCGTAGGGACTGCCCGGCTCTGTGCGAGCGGTTCGAGAAAACGCAGCGGCCAGGAACCCAAACATCAGTATCGTGTGAGTTCTTGTCGAGCACTCTGAAAAACGTTGGTGACCGTTTAGTCGCCCGCAAGTGTGGGGATAGATGTCTGTCGGGAGCTGCTATGGATCGGCGTTTGACTGCGTGTGGAACGAGTGGCCGGAGTTGAACTCGGTGAGTTCTTCAATACGGGCTTCGAGTTCTTCGACCTCTTGTTGGAGTGCTTCGGCTTCCTCACCCTCGGCAGCTGCGAGTTGATCCTTCAGGCCCTGCAAGCGAGTCTCCTTCTGTTCGTCGTGAACCTCGGCCTTTCGGACGTACTCACTTTCCTCGATATCGTACACCTCGGATTCGGCCACTTCAACCACGTCCAGTGCTTCGTCGACTTTGCTGCTGTCGACGCTGGTCACTCGCTCGCGGTCGATACCGGCGGCTTCCATTGTCTCGATGACCTCCTCCTCATCCTTGAGCGAGCGATTCCGCCGGGAGGTGCGCTGGACGGAGCCGTATTGCCCGGCGACGGGCTGATCGTGATGCAAGCGATCAAGGAGGACTGACCGCACCTCCTGTCGGAGTTCATTGGCGTTGCGCTGCACGTCGGAGAGGAGGGTGTAGATGTTCACGAGCGCGGGCGTTTCCATGCCCTCCAGATACTCCACGTCGTGGCGTTCGAGTGCGTCGACCAACAGGAGAGCGTCAGCATACACGGCGAGGTCGGGCTCCGTTCGGTCGGCATCTGCCACGTCTTCCTCGGGATCCGTCTTGACGAGCTGTGAAGAGGTTGGTCCGTCGCGTTCGATGATGACTCCCTGTTCTTCGTCAATCTCGAAGCGGGGATGGAGACTCCAGACGGCTGGGTAGGCGTCGGCGTCTGGCGGCAACCTATCGAGTTCGAAGCCACCGGTGGCGTCGGTAATCCGCTCGTAGAGCGTCTCGAATTGCTCACGCTGTAGTGGCTGGGTTGGATCGATATCTTTGTCCTGAAACCGGGTGATCACCCGTTGTTCTTGGATATCGGTGATGGTGAACCGGTCGTGAGACAGTGGCGTAATTAGTGTCGCACTGTCGGAAAGTTCCTCTAATTCCCCGAGGAGCGTACTCCAGCTTGCAGTGAAGCCCATATTTGGCCGTGGGAACCCCGAGTCAAAGAGATGCGGGTCATGCCTATTCACCGATGAAGTCACTGCTGTGGTTCGATCAGGCTCTGTAGTGGAACGCTCCCTGTTCCGAATCTACCAGTGATGTAGTGACGGCAAGCTGCAACATTCGTAGTGTACAGAAGGCACTTATTTGACAGCCCTATTCGCTCAACTGGCCGGAACGCAAACGGCCCACTCCACCTGCCGTCTCCCCCACCTCCCTGTCTGGTTGCATCACCACTCCCTCTCCGATCCATTCCCCTAATTTCGTACTGACAGCCACCAACTCAAACGCCACCAGTCATCAGTAGCAGACCGATTACGATGACACCGAGTACAACCAGTAGACTGCTTCCAGCCAACAGTGGATTCTCCATTGCTTTCTGATGGGGTCCCATGGCAGCGTACTCCTCGCGGAAAGTCCCCAGATTCTCTTCGTCATAGAAGTACTTCGTCTTCAATGCGAACTTTTCAGTCACAGCACAGCCAGTACAGACCGGCTCCCCAGTCAGTCGCTCCGTCTTGATGTGGTCTCCGCAGGCAATTGCGCCGCAGTTTTCACAATAGGTGTATGTCTCATCACCACCGGCTGTCTCACAGTGGGCACACTGATGGAAGCCTTCCTCCGTCGTCACTCGTGACGGCCCAGCAGCGTAGTACTCGTATGGATAGGTGTACTCGCCGAGTTCGGTTATCTGCCGTATCTTGGGGAGATACACCGGTTCAATCGATTGGACTGAAATATCCGACCGGTTCGGCTCACAGGTCTTGTTGTAGGTGACGTTGTTGTCGCCGGTGTAGGTCACCGTCGTCGTCTGAGCCCGTTGTAGCTGATCGACGGCCCAGTCTTTGTACTCAGTTTCAGTCTGTCCAAACCGCTGGTCGGTTGTCTCGTCAAACGGCTCGCGGATCGACTCGTCGTCTAAATCCACAGTCGCATGGATGTTCTCCGAAACCAGTTCGGCCACGTCGCTGTCGGCCACCCGTGGTGAGCCACGGTCTGCGTGGATGACGAATTCCGTTCGCTCGTTGATTCGATGGATTACCCCGACAGAGGTCTCGAAGACGGCGTTCGTATTGGCTGTCACCTCGACGACTGGCTGGAACGTGACTGCTGCATGTGGTGTCGGTAAGTCGGTCACATCGATGTTCTGGATATCGCCGATTGCCTCCTCGATAGGCGCGGTCACCGACGATGCTGGGTCGTAGGGGCGTAGCGTCTCATCACAGAGGATCTCGATCCGGCCGTTGTAGAGATCGAGCCCGACATCGTCAGCGATCTCTCTGAGATCCTCACCGTCGATCAACTCGATAGGATGGGGGTCGTTATTTTGTTCGAGGTTTGTGACGTACTCGGTTGCTGGCTGGGTGAACCGCCCCGTCGTGACGACCATCCCTCGCTTGGGTCCATCGAAGTCGAAGGTGGCAATCGCCGAGTGGAGTTTCTGAACTACAGGCCGACCGACCGTATCAGTATGCTTGCATTCGACGACAATAGCCCGGCGTGTGCCGTCGACGACCTCTTCCATCAATACGTCGCGGCCCTCATCGGCGCGTCGGTCGGCCTGCCGGACGTTCTCGTAACCGAGGTTACGGAAGACATCTTCGACGACATCTTCGAATTCGAACCCGGAGAGATTGTCGAGAACCGCCATCTTGTTTCCAGTCGATATTACGAATAAACGTCGTTAAATTCGCGCTCACGCCGCATTAGCTCCTCGACGCCGTGCTCAAGGATTCCTCGACCCATTGCTGTCGGCCGATAGTACGTATAGAACCCCTGGCTGTCAGCGGTTCGTCGCTGCCGTTTGTCGACGAGACCTACATCGACCAACTCGTCGAGGTGGTAGTGGAAGTTATTGGATTCGACATCGACGGCAGCCTTGAGATCGGCGGCACTTAGTTCGTCGTTAGCGACGAGTGTGCGAAGAATCCGAAACCGCGTCATATGGCTGATCGCTTGCTGCATCGCCAGATACTCTTCGAGCGTCAGCCCGCTATCTTCTGGCAACGGTGGTTCAGGCTGCCGAACCTCCGTTGTCGAGTGCCGATTGGTTTCGGACATCTGTGAGTGCCTCTGTTCACATCTTAGGACGCCACGTACTTAGTCATTCTCGACTCGAAGATTCTTGAGTACACCGATATTTATATACTATCGTTCCGAACTGGTGAGTCGAATGCGGCAACGGATTATCGACTCGCTCCCTCGTGCCGCCGGTGACTCAGACGCGCTCGATCCAGTGCGACGAGAACAGTTTCTCGTCTACCTGATGGGCCCATATCGTACGTTCGATCTCGACGCGCTGCTCCCGGAGAACGCCGATGCCGAAACCGATGCCCCGTCGTTTGCAACGTGGGACGAGACCACCGGTGAGTATGCTGAAGACGAGGTCTTACGTCTGCTCCAGGAGACTAGAGACTGTCTCCGTGAACGTGGGTTCAATGCCTTCCTCGCAATCGATGTCGGTATTTCGCTTGACGAGATGGATGCCGCAACACAGAGTATCACTTTTGCCCAGGCGAGTAATGCAACGATCTTTATCGCCCCACAGGTTGGCGATAACTTGGGCGTCGGTATCGAGATTGGGAGTGTTCTCGAAGATCTCTTGTCGACGGATGGAATGCGGGGGCCAGCTGCCGACGCGACACCACCAACGCGCACACGACGGGTTATGGTTGCAACCGAACCATCGGTTCGGAGTGCGATGCTTGGATCCGTCAACACACGCTGGGACGCCAGTGTCCGGACATTTACTGATGCAGCGGATTGTTGTCAGCTCTGCGCACAGTTCTGTACCCACATTCAGAATGAAGAACTCTACGGCTCGCTTGATCGATTGGACTGAGGTGACTCTATATCATTCGATACCTTCGAGTGAACGTTATTTTTTATTCAATGAACCAAACTATCGTATTCCCAACTTTCTGCGATCCGAGAACATCTTCCTCTTCGAGTTTCTGTAGTCGCTTATATGCTGTATCGTGCGCACACCCGACAGCATCAGCTATTTCCCCAGTACCCAACATCTGATCTGCACTCCTAATTGCATCTAAGAAGGCCTCTTCCGGGTATTCATCCGTATACTGCCCTGTTTTATCGTCCCTTTCACCCATTGTTAGGACTAATCATAATGGATGAGAATAGTCCTATCGGTTGAATTCAAATCCATTATGATAACTCCGAAAGGCTTTTACCGATATGACTTCTCATAATGGATAAGGAGGCCCAAGCGTTCGGGGTCATTCGAAAAGTGCCCCGCGGTGTTGCCGCACCGGAGGCTTGGGTCTCTGGACAGAAACCCATGAAAAGATCTACTCCAGGATCGGAAGATAGTACCGGATTACAATTAGAACAGACGCTCTCAAGTCTCACACTACGATCACTCGCCGTAACCCGAATCGGAGGTGGACAATGAGCTCCACGTCAGATCCAGCTGGCACAGTCAAACGTACGACTGCGATTCCAGCACTTAAGACGAACTCCGCGCGGGCGATACTGGATGCCTTCGGTGATTCGATCATCCAGCTCAAAGCAAGCAGCAGCGTCGTCACAACCAACGAAACCCTCGTCGAAGAACTCCGGGAGTATGGGGTACTTCGAGCACAAGAGACAAAACAAACCCTCGATATCGATTACACGCAGCTGCAGGACTCTGACAGTTCTAACCCGGATAATCCGTGGGATGAACCCGCTATCGAGACGCTCTACGAGCATCTCGACGCTATCCTCGATGCAGAAACTCAGTCGGTCAAACCGGATCTCGCTGTCCAGTCAGTTACCATTCGAGTGACCGATGAGGCACTCCAAGAGGTGACACCGGCGCGAACAGCTGAGTTCGATCTCCACTTCGAGGCCTCGAAGGCTGAAGAGGCCCTTCGGGAACAGACACGGCGAGCAAACGCTGGCCGTGGGCTGTACACTGAACTGGGATTCAACGTCACGAACCTGAATCTCCATTCAGTCATCGAGACGGTCACAAAATACTCCGAAACCTCAGACGGTGAGTATCTCTCATGGAACGGGCCTGAAGACGATACTCGGCCGAAGGTCAACCCGCAGCTGGCGGTTCGGATTAACGACCGCATCCTGCCGGATCAGTACGGCGTGCTCAAACCGTATCACGTCGTCGACGACGAGGTAATCGATGTGGCTGATGAGGCCCTTGAAGACGACACTGGGGACAGTGAAACTGACGGGGAACCTGCGGACTCGGAGGCTGAGAACTAATGCCGCCGGCGCAATTCAGCGTCGATCCCGCAGCTGATGAGGGATTCTACGTGACCGTCGGGACTGAACTCACGGTGTACGAGTCCTACGACGCCGCGATTGCCGAGGTGCAGGAGAAGATCGCCACCGAGACTGACAGCTTCCTCGCTGAGGTCACTATCGACAACGATGGCAGTGACGACGTGGCTATTAGTCTCGAACAGGTCGGCTGGCAGCAAATCATCCGCGACATGACGACCGCACAAAATGGAGAGGAACCGACTCCATGATAGAACGAGCTGAACTGTCAATCGAGTCGCTGGTCGTCGATCCGATGCAGTCTCGTGACCAACCGTGGACGGGTGACGATATCGACCAGCAACTGGTCGCCGCTATCGAAGCCGATGGGCTGTACAACGATCTCATCGTCCGGCCACTCGACGCTGTCGAGATGGGGGTAACTACTGAGACCACCGACACCGTCGATGACGGTCGCGATGCTGTTACTGACGATGACAACGCTGGCTCTGATGGCAATCCATCACCGGTGACTGCAGAAGACCTGTATGCTATCGTCGCCGGGTCACGACGCTACTACGCTGCGATGGAGGCCGGCTATGAGTCGCTACCGTGTAAAATCTTGCAGGCAGATGATTTGGATGCTGCGTGGACATCGCTACTCGAAAATACAGACCGGCGCGAGCTCTCCGAACAGGAGATCGCTCAGCAACTCAATCTGATCTATCAACTGATTCGTCCGGGAACGAACGACGAGGGCATTGAACCAACTGACACGCCACTCGATGTAGATCTTGAGATCGAGCAGGGGCACTTCGAGACCGACGAGGAAGCCCTCGCTTACATGGCCGAACGGTACCTTGGTCGCTCCGATCAAAGTGCGATTGATCATATTCAGGAGCACCTACAGACGGCTGCGCTTCCACCGGTGCTGCAGTCACTGTTCAAAAATCCCGAGGAGCGTACGGCCCCCGAGCGGACGGCCCTTGAGAACTACGGGATCGATACCCGTGCGACACTCGGAAGTGGTGAGGGCAAATCTGGCACGTCTCGGGCGGTTGTCGCGCTCCACAACACTCTGGAGTCCGAACTGGAGGCCGACAGTCTTGATCCAGTCGATGCGGTCTTAGAGACGGTTGGCTCACTCCAGTTCGACGAGATGTCGGAACTCGAACTTCGGCAGTCGCTACGAGAGTTCCGCAAGGATGTCTCGACGGCCCTCGATTCGGAATCGCCGACCGAGCAACGAGAGGTCTTCAGTGAGACGTTACAGCGGCACACCGAGGAACTCCAAGAACTCCACGAAGAGATCGAACCGAACCGGCCGTTCAAACGGGTCGATCTGCAGGGCCCAGAGACCCAACGGCACAGTCGCTGGCACGTCCAGGCGATGCGCTCGCGGGGTGCTAACACGCATACAGAACTGGCTCGGGAGTTGTATCTGGAGCGGTTGGAGACCCTCGCTGACGAACGGGGGTGGGAGTAAGCATGTCGCAGGCACCATCGAATCCAGCCACCAACCACGATCTACTGCCAGACACCTACGATGAGTTGTTGCCAGTTGGGCAACTCGTCCACGGTGAGCACAACCCTCGTCGTGTTCGGCCATCGGAGACACTGAAACAATCCATCGCCGGCTTCGGTATCAACAAGCCACTGATCGTGCGTCCAGATCCGAATGAAAACGATGTGTATCACATCACCGATGGCTGGCAACGGTACCAGGCAGCCGTCTCCTGTGGCTGGGAGCAACTCCCGGTTCGGATCTATGAGGACACATTGGATGCGCTTGAAGCGACCGAAATGGAGAGCATCGTCCGGGAGTGGTCAACCTACCAGTGGGCGCAGTACTGCCGCTCGTTGGCCGACGAAATCGAAACTGACACGCAATCAAAGGCCGAGCGAGCCCGGCAGGTCGCCGCTCGAACCAGCCGTGAGGCCGACACTGTTCGTCGATATATCGATGTGTTGTCGCTGCCTGACGAAGTCCACGTCCTACTGTCGGATGGCCCGGAAGGTGATGAACAGCAGTGGTCGGCATTGAAGAATTTCAACGCGGATGTTCGACAGTACGGCGATCTGCAATGGCAGGTTGCCGACCGGCTCGCTCGGAATCAATCAGGGCTTTCCGAGCAACGGGTAATCGAGATCGCAGCGACAGCTGTGGAGTTCCAGACTGCTGAACAGGGCATCGAGTTCGTCGATCTAGCGGTGACCAACCCTGAAATGAGAGTCGATGTTCTCCACCGGAAGGTGCTATTCGGGAAAGATTACGAACAGTATCTGGTGATCCCTCGCGTGTCGGTAAAACTCTCGACGGCGGAGAAGCGAGCGATCATGGATCACTGCCATGAACACTGCAAACCGCTCAGTGAGATTGTGTCTGAATCGGTCACATCGTTAGCAAATGAGATCACTGATGATGACACTGAATCGGATGCTAATGAGTGATACTATGGCGAGAGAATCGCACGACCAGCCACGATTGCCTGCCACCGTTATCGATTCGATTGTCACCAACAGGATTGGGGAAATAGATCGATGCCCCCAGTGTGAGAGTCTGCTGAAATTTTCGGCACCTGAAGTACCGAATCAGGTTTGTAGATCGTGTGGGTACGTGATCGGAACAGAGGCCCCTGTTGGTTCGATAGAAGAGATCACTGAGGAGGAAGATGTTGAAACAGACCAATCCTGGAGTGAGTTCTATGCAATAACCAACAGCACTGAAAAACAAGTCGCAGCGGCATTTGAAGAGATTGAATCCGTCGCTGAGGATCTCTATCTTACTCCTGAGCTTCGAGAACAGGCTGCCGATGTCTACGCAGAAGCCTCACGAGTGAACCTCACAGACGGACGATTAACCACACTCGTTGTTGGTGCGGCAATCTGTATCGGAACACGAGAAGTAGAGCAACCACGGCCTACCGAACGAGTAGCTTCTGAACTGGATATTGACTCAGATCGACTCAAACAGATGATACGACAATTCCAAGCAGAATTGACCCGAGGGTATGTTGAGCTATCACCAACGGCCTACGTTGGGTATCTCTGTCAAGAGGCAGCACTTTCGGATCAGATCAAATCAGAGGCTAAACAACTGATAGACACTGTTGTTGAATCAGAGCTATTCAGCAATGCAGCGGTTCATCCAGTTGGCATCGCTGGCGCAGCGATATACATGGTGTCGTCTGGAGAGCTAACGCAACGTCGAATTGCGACCCTCACCGGTGTCTCACAAGAGACGATCCGTCAGCGGGTCAGTGATTTCCAGGAGGTGTTGGATTCATGACTCGGCTTCCGAATAATGACCCTTCCAATCAAATCGCCACAACCGGTGTTCCAATTCAAGCTGCCGACGATCTCACTGCGGTGATCTACGCTCGAACGTCATCACCGGGTCAACAGGAAGGGTACTCCATAGATGAGCAAGTGCGACAATGTTGGCAGAGATGTTCGTCGTTAGGCTGGACGGTATCACACATCTTTCGTGACGAAGCAGTCAGCGGAAGCGATACTGACCGAGAGATGTTCCAGAAGATGCTTTCCCGAGCTGAGGCTGGTTGGTTCGACGTGATAGTTGTCTGGAAGTTGGATCGATTCTCCCGAAGCCTCATGCACGCGGTGCAGTTGGAACAGGAGTTGAGAAGTTGGGATGTCGGGCTGCATAGTGTCACCGAACATATCGACACGACTACTCCCACTGGGCGGTTCAACTTCCGGAACATCTCTTCAGCCTCAGAACTTGAACGTGATCTCATCAAACAGCGCACACAGATGGGAATGATTGGGTTAGCTGCCAACCACCAGTGGCCCAATGATAATCCCCCTCTGGGATACAGGAAGTGTGAGGATGCAACGCTGGAAATCATCCCTGCAGAGGCCGATCTCGTACGGATCATCTTTGATCGGTATCTCCGTCTTCGATCAATGCCAGATGTCGCCACAGAATTAGAAGCAGAGTCTCATCCAGAATGTCGGCAATTGGAATGGACGCCCCACCGAGTAGGTAAGATACTGAAAAATGAGATCTACATAGGCGAATACACAGTGGCAGACGTGGATGAGTACGTTGAAGAGTATCAGATAGTGGAGAAGCGTCGGTTTGAAACGGTTACTCAAGTCAGAAATCGATTCCAACGTGCAAGAAAATCAGTGCGTTCAGAGATGCCACGTAATCGGAAGGAGAGACGAATACAGAACGTCACTAATCAGTACTCAGAGTTTCTGGAAACGCAATAATTGAAAACTCTACGTTGTTTGTGTCTTCCCTCACTATAAGTGGGTATTTATATGAAATCATCAATAGGGATTGCTCAGTCGGCTTTTAATCGAGAATGTAAATTCAAATATTATTGATTGAATGGTTTTATTCTTAATATAACTACATCAGAATTCTCATTTTCTGCGTGGTTTTTCAGCATTTCCCACTCTTTCTCATGCGGGAATTTCATTTGATCGTGTTCCTTCTCACCTCCATCAGTATCGTATTCTGGACAAATCCAGTAGTGACACTTCGAGCCGTCCTTCAAAGTTTCAGAACCATTCTTTTCCATACCTCGACCACAATGATCACAGATGGGTTTGATTCTATCAATATCCTCTAGAACTTTCATAATCAATCCCATATCTGCTAACTTTTCAATATCAACACTGTCGGTCGTGGTAGAGTGCTTTTTTGCGATATCATCAACAGTTTCGTTGACTTCTTCAAAGAGATCTTCAGAGATCAACTGTAACTCAGAGTCTTCTTTTACAGCTTGCTCAGATTCATCTGCACTACGTGGATATACTACTCTTCCAACGTAAATTGGGTCTTCGACGATGCGCTTGATTATCGCCCCATCTGTATCGTCAATGTCGATATCTGAATAGTCGAACACTGAGACGACATCCTCAACTGGTAACTTAAGAACAGAGTACTTCTGTTCATAACCCTGATCAAGTCCCTCATTATTCACGTGAGATTTGATAAGTTTAGCAACCTGAGAGTAGTTTTCTGTTTCTATCACATCTTCCATAATCGCAGATACTACTTTTTCGCCACCCGTAACTGGTTCTGGCCAATCTTTGTCATCTGGTAGTCGATATCCAAGACGTACATTGTCAAACCATGTACTCCAGACCTTTTCTTTCTCAAATTTTCGTTTTATCGTGTCCCATGCCGCTCGGATACGATCCTCAACTGATTTGCCGGCGGTGATGGCTTCGACTACGAGAGTAATTTGATCAGAGGTAGAATCTAGATTATACAATCCATTCCGGTAGGTAATTATCTCTACCTCGTGCTCATAATGAATTACAGCTGCCACGTAGATCGTCTCAAGTGTATTTCGACCGAGACGATTTATCCGATCAAGTACAACGGGACGAGGATCCTGTTCTAAATGCTCGTCAAGCTTTTTGAAACCTTCTCGGTCGAATGTATACCCACTTTCATCCATATCCACAAATATATTTGCTATTTCATACCCAAGCTCATCTGCTATTTCGTGTATATGTTGTTTTTGAACCTCAATACTCATAGTTTCAGAACTACTATCATCAGGAGAACTTTGACTTTGTCTTGTGTATCCGTATGCTGCTTTAGCCAGATCATCTATTAATTCAAAAGTATTTGTTGATTTATTATTTGAGTTTGACTGTTCATCAGATGAATCGGCAAACTCCGACAAAGAAGCGTTTGAATCACTTGATGTTGCAAGCATAATTAGTGGCAGCAGCAGAACCACGCTGAATCGATTGGTGAGGAAATTTGATACCCACTTTGTGAGGTATGATTTAGGAGCCGTCGATAGGTATGATTTGAGAGCCGTCGGCAGGTATGATTTAGGAGCTGTTGGCTGACTCAGGTATACTCCCAGATCTACTACGTATATCGCGTGTGCGAGAGATTTAGAGGTTATATATAAATGCTGTACAGCATTTATGTGGTTAGCTATGATTTTTTGACGGTACCGTTGCAATATCATAGGTCTATGATAAAGATTGGCCAGACTACCTGCGATGGCCAATCCAATACTTACATGGATGTGCGCAAGCACCAGGATCTGTTCTTTTGTTGGCTTGTTTTTAGCCATGAGAGTGATGTGTTTGAGTGGCCGAATAATATCATCATAAATAATATATATGAAATTGAATACTTTAATGAACCCATTTGCAAAAATGCAAACGGGGCACATGAGGCCTATTAAATATAATTAACAGATATATTAATACTAAGATTGTTGAGACTAAAGTATTGAATTGAATTGGCCCTAATTTCCAAAGCCTAATTTTTATATTGAATTTACATCAAATGTGCGAGTGAGAATACATGGGCTCTGAGAATCCCTCTACACAACATATCGAATCAGCCGAGGTAACCTCACAAAATCTATTAACTATTCCAACTGAGGTTCAGAATTTGATTTTCGCTGATGATATAAGTGATGAAGATAAAGTTTATTACTGGTACATTCATGAAACTGAAAGTGATGAATATATTTACATAGCTAGTCATACTCCTCGTGAAGAAAACTCTAAAACCATAGATAATACCGAAGCTCATTCAGGATCGTCCAATAGAACTTCTATACCTGATAAAGTTAGAAATATAAAGGACATTAGTGAAGGAGATCTGCTCTATTTTTTTGCGCATGATGGAACAAAAGAATCTAAGAATCCGTCCGTCGGCATCTTCACTGAAGACCAGATGACGAGTAAAATAGACTCAGGAATCGAAAATGACTCGGATGATGGTGCACTTTTTCGTCCGTATACTTTCACAACACCTGGTATGGACGAACAAGATCAACCTGATTTAGCAGATCTTTTAGATAACATAGAATAATTAGGAGGGGATCAGTTCCTACTGGATGGGTCTCCGAACACCTCACTCAGTTCGTCACGCATCGACTCGTGACGGTATCGCCGTTTCTCAGCCTCCGAAAGATAGTTCTGAGAAACGATTTCAGTACTTGATGAGCCTTGATCAGCGGCGATTCCCTCTAGTCCTTCCATCATCTGCTTGACGGCCTCGTTGTAGGTCGTATACCAGAACCGCCTCCCCATCTTGGCAGTTGGCGTCTCACCCTCAACAGTGACACCGGCGAGCTCAGCGAGCTGTTTGAATCGGTTCGTGACCGTCTGCGGCGTGATGTGGCCCGTGGATGACCGATCAGATGGGAAGAGATAGCCCTCCCAGCCTGGCCCATCCAGATCAACGATTCGTTGTTTGAGTACGTCGATACCGAACAGTACTGTGACCTCGCCAGGGCCGTTCTTCCGATGCTCAAAGACGATTCGGTTAGCCTCGCCATCATCAAGGACGAACTGATCCATCGTGAGCGAGGCAACCTCATTCGGCCGCAGTCCCCATGCTCCAAGAGCCAACACTAACAGTCGTTCCTCGATGCTTTCGGCAGCCTCGTAGATCGCCCGCATACCGTCGGCGTCAACGGTTTTGTTGTCGGGGTTGTCAATCTCCCAGCGGAACTGATCGTTGGCTCCATCGAGCGGATTGTACTTCGCGCCCTGAAACCTGACCTGATAGTCGTAGAACTGCTGTACGTCGCCGAGGTACTTGAGACGCGATTGATCGGTCGAGAGCTGGCCTTTGAGTACGTCGAAGACAGCCATACAGCGGTCGTTTTCGGCCGGCCGTTCCTCAATATCATCGAGGTTCCGAGTGAGGCTGACCGGCCCATGCAGCTGCTCGTAGATCCGTGTGTACTCCGCGAGCCGGGAGCGACGACTCGTGACAGTGGATTCAGCGAGTTGTCCACGATCTCGCTGCGTCGAGAGGTACCGCTTGATCGCTTCGAGTGTCTCGTCGTTCCGAATGCCCCAGTCGTACCCAGCATCGGTGTCGTAATCCCTCGAAGTATCGTCGCCGAGACCGACTTCCTCCACGAAGAATTCCTTGGCAGTCAAGTCATGATGCTCCTGAAGGGCGTAGGACAACCCCGAGAAGCCGTGGTCGGCCAGCCACTCGTAGCTTGGCCGCCCGTGATCTGGGTCGTAATTGGCCTCTCGCATCGCCGGTCGAATCTCGCTGTAGTAGAAATCGACCAACTCGTCGAGTGACTTCCGCGACCACTGGTACTGCGAATCGCTCACGGGAACCGCCTCGCCGTGGTTTGGGGTGATTTGATATCGGCCATTCTCTGGGAGTAGCGTTTATCTCACAGCTATCTAATACTTTTGGTAAGTCAGGTGTCCCACGTAGACAACATACTAAGTAATGTATATCCTGTGAACTTGCCCAAGCGCGAATAAATCATATGACGCTACATAAAATCAATTAAAATTTGACCTTTAGCAAGCCACAGATTGCGATTCACCACGCGAATTCTCGGAGTATTGTTCGTGAGATCGAGTGTTCGATAGCGTTCAAAGATTTTGCCCGCGAGCGCGAAGTCGTCAATAAGTCCCGCAGGTAAGAGAGAAGTCAATCGGCGACGTATCTCAGTGTTGGGGTAATTCTGTTTTCACACTTTTCTCTACACGTTTACAACGACAAACTGACCAAGGTGCATTCACTCGACTTTCGGCTGTTATCCGAATACGGATGCACAGAGAACACAAGGCAATGGTTCTGAACACATATTCGACCAGACTGTATGTAGAATATATTAACATTCAACATCCGTCCCCGAGGATTAATTGTCACTACACAATATCTATCGAATAACCATGCCCCCCGATTATCCAAGCAACTGGGACTCAATCCGAAAGGACGTGTATAGTCGAGATGATTACCGATGTCAAGAATGTGGAGATCGTGGTGGCCCGTACGGTTCTACAGAATTACACGCTCATCATATTGTCCCGTTAGGTTCCGGGGGAACCAATGATATGGATAATCTCATAACTCTCTGTGATTCCTGTCATATGAGTATCCATGGTAAAAATACATCTCCGACTGCGGTAAGTAGAAATAAGAAAGGTCGTCTTCACAGAGATGCTGAGCAGGGGATCAATGAGGAAGTCAACGGATGCCCCAACTGTGGAGAATGGGCTTTGTCTGTTCAATGGTACCGTCACGATTTCCTGAGCAAAGCCAAGCTGATTACATGTGAAAACTGTCGAACACTATTCAAAGAAACCGTACTGGGAAAAAATGGATCAGCAACATACAAACTCAGAGAAGTAGATGATGTGAATGATGTTCCCACGGTTTCTTCAGCTGTGTTTTACGAGATAAGGAAACATAAAAAATTAGGAACTTTCTTCGGGTAAATAGTTATAGGGAGTAATATAAACTCAAATACTCAACTATTCTCACAGAATAATATAGATACTAACGGGTGGCACATGTAGCCGAAAGAATATAATATTCTTTTTTGGTGTTGCAAGGTACTAAATCCCCACACTCCCACAGAAATCTCACGAAACATAAACGTAGTATGCTTGTTCTTCATACGGTTACAGATGAGTGCGGTAGAATCTACCTTTGGGCAGAGGATTCTACACTCCCTCGTTCACGACAAAATCAACACCCGACAGCAGACAGAATAGGTGCAAATAAGCACCCGTTTACTGTTGACAATGTAACTCTCAGCGACATTCTTTCGGAAATAGAATATGAGTTATCAAATACAGAGTTGAGAACTCTCACAATCTATTTACCAACAAGTCAAACTTCTCCTCAACCATCACCATCGATCCAGCAAGAAGACACTGAAGAAAATAATTCAATGTCTCTTGCCCCGTGGCTCATTTCGGCAGTAGAAATTAATTCGATAGATGCTCCATTAATTCTCACGCATCTTTCGAAGGAGACCAATAGTTACTGGGGAACCAATATCGAACCAGGACAGACTGTCCATTACTGGAAGTCTGTGTGCTCGGTTGCAGAGTCTTTCGTTGACTCCGGACAGGTTGCTCCACACCTTGCAGAAAAAGGTGGGTCTATCACAGGTACTTGGCGTGCGTTCCCTTCAGAAGCCGATGATATTGATCAAATTGTGGAATTGATAGAGGCAATGCCACCACTAGCACGGACATCCGTAGAAATTGGATCAGGCCAACATAGACCGCATAAATACCCTATTACCCGTTCCTCGAAAGAGGTCTTGACACGTACACTGGATAGGCTGGTTAATACGTTGGTGAAAGAGCGCTTATCTACGACAGAGGCCGATTTAGCTTCTCATGAATTAGATCCTGTCAATCAACAGTGGATAGCTACGCTCGTTGAAAAAGGAACTTCGATTGAGGCTGATTCCGAATCGATTGCTAAACTTCGAGAGCAGCTTGACGAATGGAGTCGCCCTTCGATGACCGAAAACGAGCAGAGCGTAAGACTTTGCTTCCAACTGAAAGAGCCAGATTTGGACACTGGATCGGTGATGTCGGACCCAGAACAGGAACCGATTGTTCCCGATGGCTGGACAATTGAACTGCTACTCCAATCGGAAAACGATCCGAGCCTCGTGGTTGAGACGAGCGACCTGTGGCAATCAGATCGCTCAACATCGAAAATACTCGCACGCCACCTCAACCAACCCAGTCAGATTCTACAAAACGAGTTGGAGCGTGCCTCTAAACTATATCCCCGACTAAAAGACGAACTTGATCAATCGAAACCGACCGAGATCAAGTTATCGAATAGCGAAGCTACTGAATTTCTGCAAAAATATGCAGATAACTTGCGGCAAGCAGGGTTTGGGCTGATACTCCCTGACTGGTGGGGAGAGCCCCCGAAACAACTTGGTGCTCGGTTGGTTGTAGGCGACACTGACGACGAGTTTGAGACTACCGGTAGTGGTCTGGGAATCGAACAACTGTGCGGGCTCGATTGGGAGATCGTCGTGGGAGATGACACTCTCTCCGAAGATGAGTTGCAAGAGCTATCTTCATTCAAGCGTTCGCTCGTACACTTCCAGGGTAAGTGGGTTCCAGTGCAGGACGACGAGGTAAAATCGGCAATGGATCTTCTTGATCGTGAACAAGAACGCACACTTGAAGAAGCACTTCAGGCAGACACTGAAATCAATGAGGACAAGGTTAGCCTCCCCGTCGTCGAAAAAAGATTGGAAGGTTCATTCAAGAAGCTATTTGAGCAGGACTACGAGACATGGGTCGAAAAAATAGACACCCCTTCTGAATTTGACGGTGAATTGCGCTCATATCAAAAAACGGGCTTAGGTTGGATCTCTTATCTCGAAAATAACGGATTTGGTGGTTGCTTGGCAGATGATATGGGACTTGGGAAGACGATTCAGGTTCTCGCACGTCTGGTTCAGGAGCGGTCGGCTGATCCAATGGTTGGTCCAACGTTAGTAGTATGTCCGCTGTCTGTTGTGTACAACTGGAAAAGTGAGGCGAACAAGTTTACTCCTGACCTGACAGTGCATATCCACCACGGCCAAGGTCGAATGTCGGGAGATGATCTTACCAGTGCCATAGAACACCACAATATAATCATTACTACGTACGGGACAGCGAGGAGTGATATCGACCAATTGCAAGACGTTCAATTCCATAGGATCGTCCTTGATGAGGCACAAAAGATCAAAAACACATCAGCCGGTCGTACACGGGCAATTAGGTCGCTGTCCGCCCATCATCGGTTGGCGTTAACCGGAACGCCGATTGAGAACCGCTTGAGCGAATTGTGGTCTATAATGGAGTTCTGTAACCCTGGTCTACTCGGATCTGAGAAACAGTTCAGAAACGCTTTTTCAAAACCGATTGAGGAACGAGGAGATATCGAGAAAATGAACCAACTCAGGCAACTTATACGACCATTCGTATTGCGGCGTGAGAAAACGGATGAGTCAATAATCGACGATCTCCCGGAGAAGTCAGAAAAAAAGGAGTACTGTGGACTCACTGAAGAGCAAGCAACTCTATATAAGGCAGTAGCAGATGAAATTTTCGACCAAATTGAACAGGCCCGAGATATCGAACGTAGGGGGAAAATTCTGAAACTGATCGGGAATCTCAAATCGATTTGTAATCATCCACGTCAGTACCTGAATGACGATCAGCGTATCAGAGATAGATCGGGTAAACTTACGGTGCTTGATGACCTCGTTAAGAAGATATCTGACTATGACGAGAAAGGGCTTATATTCACTCAATATACCCAGATGGCAGAGCTATTGTTAGAACACTTACGAGCCCAAGGTTATCGTGTGTTCTATCTCTACGGAGACACGCCGAAAGAGGAACGTGAAGAAATGATTGATGAATTCGAAGACGCTAACGGATCCTGTTTCTTCCTATTGTCACTGCATGCTGGCGGCACCGGTATCAATCTCACGCCAGCCAACTATGTTATTCACTATGACCGGTGGTGGAACCCAGCTGTCGAAAAACAAGCAACTGATCGAGCATATCGGATTGGGCAGAATAACAATGTTCAGGTGTACAAACTAATTTGTCGGGGAACAATCGAAGAATCGATAGACCAGATCATTGAGAGCAAGCGAGACTTAGCAGAACAAGTACTGGCCGATAGTGATGAATGGGTAACCGAACTTTCAGATGAGGAGTTACGTGAACTGGTATCGTTATCAGCGGACTCTATAGTATGACTCAATCTGATGGAAGTAGTGTTGATGACACGGAGAAGGAACCGCAAAACCTGAGCAGCGCGTGGTGGAAGCATCGCTTTCAGGAGACAAGTTCATCAGTTGAGGTTACCGACGAGTCGTTGAAAGAATCTGTTGGCGAATTTTGGACTGAGATACCTGAAGAATATGAGATGCCTTCCGAGGATATTCAAGTAGCTAGTAAGACAGAATTAGCATCGCTTGGTGAACCGCCCGAAGAATTCAGCAGAGTTTTTGAGATAGTTGATCACCTCCATGGAGAAATACAAACGATACAGAGCCCACAGACGGAATACACGGCGGAAACGCCAATTGCCACCGTAGTAGAACAAATACCACGTGCTGGAACGATTATCGTGAAGAATCTGGAATCAGAGGGTTTTGAGACACTAAGTGATCTAGAAGGGACTACTGTCAGTGAATTACTAGAAATAAACCGTGTTGGAACGGAAACAGCACAGCGATTGGTTGATTTCACCCAGAATCAAATTACAAAGAGTCGGGAAGAGAAGCCGAAAAATAACCGACGATCTACTCGGGACGATACTCAACTCAAAGAGATTGTTGATCAAATTTCAGGCTTTGGAGATGTTAGTCGAAAGAAGATTGAAAAATCAGGATATGAGACTGCAGGAGATGTCCGTGCTGCAACGTGCGAAGAACTGGCGGATATTGAACAAATAGGGGAAGGAACCATCTCCAAATTAATTGAGTACTTAGAAATTCGCACAGAGAACTCAGTTTCAACTCCGGAGGAAGACCAACTAGATGACACCCCAGTGGAAGATTTCGCGGCAGACGTACCGAGAGTAGGTCGAGTATTGGTAACTAAATTGAACCAAGCAGGATACAAGACGGTAGGAGATCTTCGAACCGCGTCTATTGACGAGTTAACAGACGTTGAGCATATCGGTCAGAGTAAAGCAGAGTTACTTTTGCAGCACGCCAATCCCGACGGTTCTATCAAATAAATTATATCATGTGATCTTTCTCAGCGTGAGGGACAGTATCGGGAGCATCCTCAAGCAAGAGAGTGCCATCGTCGAACGAGAGACGCATTCAGTTCGGCCTCCAGCGGGGACGTATTTGTCGCTGCTGGGAACAAAGCGGATCAATTATCACTTGTGTTACTGTCACCGATATTTGCCAGTCTGGCTTGAATTTCCTCGGCATCCGCCTCAGAAAGTCCCTCAACACCGAACTGGACGAGTAGCGGGTAGAAGTGGCGGTTCTTCTTGAACTCATCCTGCCCAGCCTTGCGGAGTTTCAGTTGGGACTCAAGGTAGGTATCCTCCATCTCGTCGAGGACATCGTCGGGAATGTAGATCGTCCGCCCGTTCCACTCCTCCTTGATATTCATTTTCGTTTTACTCGTTACGTTCGTTTCACTCGTTGAAGTCATTTCGGGTGTTTCGGTCGATGAACCGGTTTCCACCGTTTCACTCACCTCACTCGTTTCGCCGGAATCGGCCTCATCGTCTTCATCTTCGTAGTTGCCCTCAATGCCGGAAGCATCACCCCAGCCGTCACTCATGCTTTCACCTCCTCAGGTGCAGTCTTCTCAAACGTTTCGTCGAACAGGTCGGCGATGTCGTTAAACAAATCGCGTGCATCCTCAACGCGCTGATTCTCCTTCCCGTAGCCGAATATCGATACACCCTCTCCAATCGATTGGGAGAGGTCAGTCCGCTTTGGGATCTCGAAAATCGGCAACGAGTACGCCGATTTGATCTCCTCAATCGTATCGCGGTGTTCGGAGTTCTGCTCCACACGATTACAGACTATAGCGAGCCGATTGATGTCACCGTAGGCTGGTTCAAGCGAACTCAATTGCTTTGCGAAAATCTGGAGGCTGTTGGCGTTGAGCTTCTCAGGAATCACGGGGATGACGACATTGCCGGTCGCGACGAGGGCGTTGTCGGTGAGGACGTTCAGGGATGGTGGCGTGTCGACGATGATGTAGTCATAGTCCTTGTCGAGTTCGTCGAGAGTCATCTCCAAGCGCTCACGGCTTTTAGGTGCCTCAAGCAACGTCTGGATGTTCTTGTTGTTCGCGAGCTTCTCGCTGGCGGGAAGGATGTCGAATTCCTCGTGCTTGACGATGATATCGTTCACCGACTCCATCTGGTCGAAATCGAGTACATCGAAGAGTGTCGTACGGTCGGTATCGTAATACAGTTCGTTGTAGCCAAGCGAGCAGGTGAGCCCCCCGTGGTAGTCGATATCAACCAAGAGGACATCGTGGCCTCGGGCGGAGAGTGCGCCGCCAGTATGAATGACATCAGTTGTCTTCCCCGCGCCTCCTTTCTGATTCGCCACCGTGATTCGTGCCGTGTTAGTGTCGGTCATTTCTTTCGTTTTCCTCGTTGTGTTCGTTTCGTTCGTTTTGGTCGTTTAGTTCGGTGCGTTCGGTGAGGGTGTTTCACTCGGTGAAAGGATTACTACGGCATTAAAACCAACTGTTCGTTCCGCTCATTGAGATAAACGCACTCGTTGCTATCAATTTATTCGTTCTGTTCGTTTCACTCGTTTAATTCGTTATTGTTATTCCGCGCATTTACAGCGGGAACCAGGGCTACTCTCAGGACGAATAGAGAGATCGTGATTTAACGCCAATCGAGTAAGAGTTTTAACTGTTACCGAATTATTGGTAATCAACAGATGTATGAGGTTCTCGATGACACGGCGGCACAGACTATCCTCGCCATCGAGAGTGGTGACTCCATCCGCCGTGTCGCCCAACACCTTCAAACACCGTATGAGACGGTACGACAGGCCGTCAATCGGCTGGAAGACGTAGGCTACGTCACCTATGACGACGGCCTCTCAGTCGTCGACGAGCAGGTGAGGGACGCAGCCCGCGAGCTCGTCGCGGCCAGCGCCGGCGTTAGTCCACCATCCATCGAGGAAGCCTACGTCATCCCCCAGTTCGGAGACTGGCCGTTCGCATTCACACGGATCGACGCCGTTTACGTGTGGACCCAGGGCGGCTACCAAGTTGGTCGCGAGCCCGACGACTATCCACTGTTCCTGGCTGTTCGTGAGCAAGATGTCAATGCCTGGGAGGCGTTTTTCGATTCGTTCGGCCTCCCTACCGCATTCGAGCGGCAGCCCCAAGACGAGCTGGACGGGGCACTGCATATTGTCGTCGAGCCACGCTCCTCACTCGACATTGAACACGTCGAGGGGTACCCGGTTATCCCGAGAGCAGAGACGATCGAGTATATGCGTGAGAACTACGCCCAGTTCCAGTCGGCACTAGCCATGCTCGACCGGATGTACGAAGACATCGATCTCGGCGTCACGTACCGGGAGATGGAACGAGCGCAGCCATGAGTTTCCACAACCGAAGTGACGCACTCATCGAACTGCTCGAAGACCTCACTCAGGAGGGACACGAGTACGTCCTTGTCGGGGGTTATGCTGTATCGGTGTTCAACGCTCGCTTTTCTACTGATCTGGATATCGTCGTCGCACCAGACTCCAAGGCCGAATTCATCGAATTTCTCGAAAATCGGGAGTTCGAAGAAACGGATAGTCACGCCAAGGAGTGGTTCTACGACACCGAAGTGTTCGAATACGAGAAGCGGCTCACGCCGCAGCAGCCGATCGGCTTCGATCTGCTAGTGAATGGCCTCGGCTGCCGCCAGACAGAGGCACAGTGGTCGTTCGACTACCTGTACGACCATAGCCACCAGCAAGAGGTGAGCGGGGGCACAGTAACGACGACGGCCAGAGTGATCGATGGAGCCGTCCTCGTGGCGGCAAAGCTCCACAGCGGCCGCGAAACAGATCTTCGGGACGTCCTTGCTGTCGCAGAAGAGATCGACCTTGAAGCTGTCACACCCCACCTGCGGCGGGGAGACGACGATGCGCTACGGGAGCAACTTGAGCGTGGTCTGGAGATCTTGGAGAGCGATGAACTCAAGCACGGGTACCGGAGTGACTTCGGGGCCTCAGCTGTCTCAGAAGAGACTGTATCCGCCCTCCAAGAGTATCTGGCAAAGCAGGTGAATAGGTTGAATTGAGAATCAGTCGTGGCTACAAACCAATCTGCGGACAGATGATTGTCGAATAGCCGTGTAACTACGTCAACAACCCCACCCTACTTCGCTCGGTCTACCGACCTCGCTCGTTGAGGGTGGGGCTTGTCAGTGATCTCGGCCTCGAACCCATGTAGGTGAGGGCTGTATGCCCTAAGTCGGCGTCCGCGATCCTGACTTCAGAGCGTATTGACTGACGCTCCTCCCACGGGGCGGCTGATGACCCCGAAGGAGATACAGTTCCGCCACGTTCTTTGCTGCATTGTAATCCGCGTGATTCTGTTTCCCGCAGCGACGACACTCGAAGGCTTCGCTGTGGCGGTTCTCGTCATGGACGAACCCACACTCGTTGCACCGCTTCGACGTGTTCCGGGGGTCGAGTGTATCCACGAACAACCCCTCGTACTCGGCCTTGTATTCTACGAAATCCTTGAGCTTTCGGAACGCCCACTCCGAGTGCCATTGCGCGAACGGTAGGTTATCGCGGATGTCACTGAGGTCTTCCAAGATTATCCCAGCGCAGTCGTGGTCGAGGGCTTCTTCGACAATCCCGTTCGCTACACTATGCAGAATGTGTTTCACGTATCGCTGCTCACGTCCTGATAGTTGGTCAATCGTGCGATGGGCTGACTGCGTGCCCGTCTCCTGTAGCTCACCACGGACACGCTTACACTCCCGACGATAGTGATTCAGCTCACCAGCATCGAAGAATTGTGCCGTACTGGTGACGGCGATCTGGTTGACGCCGAAATCAACACCCAGCACCGCTCCGTGCTGCGTCGTTGACTCATCGGCGTCATCCCGAGGCGTTCGATACCCGAGGTGAATGAACCACTCGCCGTTCCGATAGTGGAGCGTGGATTCAGTGTATGCCCACTCGTCGTCGGTGAGATAGTCGTACTGGTAGCCATCCGGATTCTCCGGTAGTGCGAGATCCGCATGGACTCTCGAGTGGTCGCCCAGCGTCGTGAGGGTGATTTTCTCTTGGTCGGGAAAGACGGTGAGCGTTCGCCGGTCGAAGGTCATCGACCGGCTGGTGAACTGCGGTTGTGAGGCTTTTTTGTCCTGTTTTCGACGTTCGATACAGGATTTGATCGCGCCTGCCACTTCGTGACAGGCGAGCGTGGCGTGTTGGTCGCCCAGCCCGGTTTGCTGTTTGATCGTCTCCTTAGCGTGGTTTCTGACATCGGACTTGGTATGGCAGGTTTCCCATGCGAGGTCACTGCCGATATTGCAGCTGTCGCGCCACTCATCAATTGTATTGAGTAGGAGTTGTTCATCTTCTGCTGAACGAAGCTCAAGCCGAGTGATGAGCGTGCGACGGTGGTACTCGTCGTCCGACGCCATATCTTCAATAAAGTGCTAACAATATTTTAATCTGTGCTGGTTGTCGGCTCCTCCCCTCCCTACTCGCTCCCTTTCAGTCGCTCCTTGAGGAAGGGGACTCCGCCTTGTGATTAGTTGACTAGATCCATCATCGGTCGAAGTTCAGATTCAATTTCCGCCATCTGATCCGACTCCCAATTGAACTGTTCCTCTACGCCCGCATCAGTAAACCGGAGTGAAGCTCGTACGTCACGATTTCGGTCATGTTGGAGGAGTGCGAGAGCGTAAGCGAGCATCTGCGGTCGATAGTGTTCGGCGAGTTCCTCCGATGTCGTAGCTGAGAGGTCGTTGGTCTTGTAGTCGATAATGTGGAATGCATCCGGCGTGACGAGCAGTCGATCTATATCGCCGACAATCCTCGACTCCCCAATTCGAGCGACAACAGAATACTCATCATAGACTGCTTGGAGCTGGGCAGCGGTCTCAACCTGATCAACGAATTCAACCGCATCTACAGCGTGATTGACAGCGTCACGGAGGTCTGATTCCGTCGGCTCCTCACCAGCCATCCCACTCAGACGGCGGATCAGAGCAGGCCATTCGTCTCTCGGTGGCCGAAGTTCGTTGATCCGGTGGACGACCGTCCCGAATGTAGTGGGGCTCAACCCCACCGACTCCTCCTGCTGCGAATAGCTATGGCCGTCTGTAGATGCATCCGCTACTGCATTCACGAGCGTCGTGGCTGCGATCCGTTTCGCCGGCGACAGCGATGGTGGTGACGGAATTGAGATTTCCGGCGTTGAATCAACAGCGTCGTCGCCAGTGTGCCAGTTCACCGGGCGCGGTGGCTTGCGAACGGTATAGCTGGCCCCATTAATCTCGCCGGAGGCCTGGCCGTCCTGGATCGCCTCAGCAACGAGTTCGCCGTCGAGGAGGGCTGGCTGTAGCCAGTCACGCCACCGGTCGGCATCATCGAAGGCTGCAGGCTCACCCAGTTCAATTGTACCACCCTCGTCGATGTCGATATCATGCGTGCCGCAGAGGAGGAGGTGATCTCGTGTTCGTGTACATGCAACGTAGAGAAGCCGTTTCGACTCTGCTCGTTCTTCGGGCCGTGATTGTCTGTCAGCGTACTCGTGGACAGCTGTCTTCTCAATCGAGAACGCATCGCCAGGACTCGGCCCACCGACTGCCGGCACCGGTGGCGCGTCTTCAGTACCGTCTACAAGACGTACGTACCCGTGGTCATCAACAGAGCGACCGAAATTGAGGTCGCTTCCAAGATCTGGGACTGTGACAATCGGGAACTCCAGACCCTTCGCGGAATGGATCGTCATGATCCGCACGCCTTCAGCGTCACCCGGAATATCAGCTTCACCCTCTCGGGGATCGATTTCTGCTTGTCGGTCAATGCGATGCAGCAACCCAGCCGCTGTGTGAACCCCGTTTTCACTCCACGTGCGAACCTGATCACGGAATTTCTCGACGTTTGCGACGGCCTGCTGACCGCGTTCATCAGCACTCACACTCGCCAGATATCCGGTGTCGTCAATCACTCGGGACAACAAGCGGTTCCACGGGAGAACGCCATTTTCCGCCGGCGTTGCGCAACCACTGAGCGTTCGCCACTTCGACAGGAGGCTAAAGGCATCCTTCAATTGCGGATCATCCGTCTCGGCGAGGGCGTCCCACACTGATTCTGCCTCTGCGACCACCGGTGCGAGGCGATCATCAGCGAACCCAAACAGCGGGGAACGAAGTACCCCATACAGAGAGACATCATCCTGTGGGTCACCGAGCACCCGAAGCAAGTTCGTCAGTGCCTGAACCTCTGGTGTATCGTAGAACCCGACACCACCGACGACAGTGTAGGGGATATCGTACTCCTCAAGAGCTCGTTGATACCGATCAAGGTGGGTTCGCCGGCGGAGGAGGATTGCCGTATCATCAGGCGTGGCGTCGCGATGTGCACCTGTATCGGGGTCTTGGATTGTAGGCGGATCGTTGAACAGGTGGGTTAGTCGAGCAGCGAGTGCTTGGGCCTCAGCCTCGATGGTGTGATCGAGCGCGCCTTCGGCGACCGGATGATCATCGCCGAAGAGCTGCGCTGCTGTGTCAGCATCGTCAGGTACAACGAGATACTCGACACTCCCAGTTAATCCCTCGATGTCTTCAACTCGGTCGCGTTGTGTGCTCAACTCCTGTGGTGGTGCTTCGTAGGCTTCGTGGGTCTCACCTTCTGGTTGGAACAGATGCTCGAAGAGTTCGTTCAGAAATGACAACGGCTCCTCTAGCGTCCGGAAGTTTCCGGATAGTTCGAGGGCGGTTGGACTCTTAGCATCGCTCTCGGGCACGTCGTTGACGCCCCGGAGTTTGTTAACAGTCTGTAGTTCAGCTCTTGCAGCCCCGAACGTCGTCACATCGGCCCCACGGAATCCGTAGATACTCTGTTTCTCGTCGCCGACCAGGAAGACGTTCGAGGCTGTCTGGTCGTCGACGCCCGTTAGAAGCTTGACCAGCTCCCACTGACGCGGATCCGTGTCCTGAAACTCATCGACCATTACGGCCGCAAATTGGTCTTGAAGTCGCTCAGTGACAGCATCGTTAGCTTGTAAGAACTCAAGTGTCGTCTCGATCACGTCAGGGAAGTCGAGCGTATCGCGGCTCTCCTTCTCGACAGTGTAGGCCGTGAGGACATCGTCGAAAACCCGCATCAGGGCAAGCACGTAGTGAGCACTATTTGTTTCCAGTTCACCGGGCGTCGTCTCGACCGCCTCTGCGTGCGGCTCGACGGCTCCAATGATGGTGTCGATACTGTCTTTCAGGTCGTCGTAGACGTTACCGTACTCTCCCCAATCATCCCGATCACCAACGACGTACCCTGAACTACTGTACAGGCCGCCGTTCTTCTTCTCACAGACCTCGTAAAGCTCAAGGATTGCCTGTTGACAGTCGCGAGGATCACTCTTCGTCGGATCGTCAGGGAGTGTCGTCGCAACCTCTGTAATGGTCTGGTAGGCTCTGAACCCATCATCGTCAGCAATCGTGACTTCTGGGTCGAGGCGGTTCGCGACCGTCCGTAGCTGTTCAAGAAGTCCGTCAGCATACAGGGTTTGTCGGGCGTCGTCGACATCGAGGTCACAGACGACTTCCCAGAGGACATCGACATAGTCATCGACCTCGGCATCACGCCACTCGTTGAGGATCGCCTCGCTTTGTGGCCGCTCATCAAGGATCCCAGACAGTACTTCGACTAACTGGTCGCGACCCCAGAGCTGCGCCAGGAGTGCCACATCCTCATCGTCCTGATTCCGTTCAAGAAACTCGGTCACGACCTCACGTTGCAGTGTTGCAGCACCGTCTTCGTCGAGCACATCGAACCCAAGCGGCACCGGGGCTTCGACAGCCCGTTCTCGTAAGAGACGGGTACAGAACGCATGGATGGTGTGGACGTAGCCGTCCTCCAGATCGTCCAGAACCCCTCGCCACCGGTGGTAAGCCTCCGGTGAATCAACGTCTTCCAAACGGTCGTACACCTCTTCACGGACACGCTCGGTTAGTTCCGCAGCGGCCTTTCGTGTGAAGGTGATCGTTACGATATTCTCGGGCGTGAGTGAAGGGTTGTCAGCCAGAATCGTCACATATCGCTTGGTTAACGTCGTCGTCTTACCAGTTCCAGCACCGGCGGTGATCGCGACATTCCGACCCTGGACAAGGGCATCTTCCTGTTCCTCTGTGAGCTGAATCTTCTCTGTGTCCTCAGTCATCACCCATCACCGCCTCGATGTCCTTATCGTCGCGAACACGGAGTGGAACGTAGGCCGCCTCGTCCGTACCAACCTCGTTGACGAACTCTCGCTTGCGATGGTGCCGAACGTCACATGCTCGACGGTAGTCACAGTATCGGCAATTCGCACCCCGAGCTGACAGAAGCGTCGTGTGGAACCGTCCGTTAGCAATCGCATCGTCGATTTGCCCCAGCCATTCTGGAACGATATCATCCAGGAAGCGGCGAAGTTCGACCTCTGAATCAAATTTCGACTCGACGCCGCGTGGAACCTTGAGGTCGTTTGGCGGCCGCACCTGATAGTACGTCGCCGAGAGCGAACCCTGATCGAATAGATCACCGGTGACAACATCGGCCGCAGCGAGCAGATATATCGGGAGCTGGAACTTCGTGCCGCCGGTGGTCTTCGTCATATACGGTGCTCGGCCAGTTTTGTAGTCGTACAACGTGAGCGACGGTTGCTCACCTTCGCGGTTTACATCAACGCGGTCGATGTATCCACGAATCGAGACGGTCGAACCATCCGGTCGCTCGACCGTGAATGGGCCAGCATCTGAGTCAGGGAGTCCCTCGCCGAACGGAGCCTCGAATAGATGTGGGCGGTCGGTATCGTCTCGTGAGAGTTCGTTGTCGAGGAACCTTGCGAATAAGCCCTGTTCTGGCGCATTGTGGGGGTTGCTGCCAGCCTCGTAGAGTCTACTCCCCTCGTCGCTGAGGCCCGCGAATAGCTCAGCTTTCCACCGTTCGTAGAACAGCCCGTCGTACTGGAAGTCAGCGTCGTGGAGTTCCTCGACAGCTATATCGCTGAGGTGTGTCGCTAGCGTATCTCGGTCAAATTTCGGGAGGTCGACACCCTCGTCGATATCGTCCTGCAAATCTGCGAAAAATCGTTCGAGGACATCGTGAACATATGATCCTGTTTCGAGGGGTGTAGGTGCGACCTCAACGTCGTCCGGATCTTCGATTCCGAGGACATTGTCAGCGTAGAATTTGAACCCACACTCGACGTATCGCTCGATCCGACTCGCACTGTAGGGTTCTCGTTCCGACGGGGGGTATACTTCATCGACTGTTTCAGGTTCTAATACACCGTCGTGCTCGGAGAGGCCAGCTGTTCCTCTCTTGTCCGCACAGTGGAGCCCCCGATCCATGCGTTTGGTCTGGTCGGGGGAGATGTCACCTCGGTCACCGGCGCGGCTGACTGCCGCACGCTGGTCAGCCGTAGCTGCGATGTGCCGCTGGAGATCTTCACGGGAGCCCACGCGGTCATCGACGCCGGTTTCGGGTTCAATATCGGTTACGCGCTGAAGCTCGTCGAGGACTGGCGACCGGACGACGGCAGATTCCTCGTCGCCAGCCTCAGGCGTGGTGATCGTGAGCTGGTCAACGTTCGCGAGGAGCGTCGCGAAGAGATAGCGGCCACGGAGTCGCTCGTCGCCGGTGTCGAACCGTGGGTGGGCGTCGGTCATCTCCTCGAAGAAGGCCGGGTGTTCCGACGTTACCGGGAAGTGCTCGCTCGTCAGTCCCACAAGGAATACCTTCTCGAAGGAGCGCATCCGAGCGTCGAGCAGCCCCATCACTTCGACGTGGCCGCCAGCAGCGCGCTGTGGAACCCGTATTGGCACGCCATCGAAGGCGCGTGTGAAGAGTGCTAACGGCGAAAGATTGCTACTGACTGACGCCAGCGACTCGAACGAGGTAAGAACCTCGTCTACGAGGTCGTAAGCCCGCTGTTCAACCGCCTGTTCGGCACCGGTGGCGTAGTCTTCTGTCGTCTCCTTCAGATTAAACCGGTCATCAAGTAGTCGACGGAGCGTGTCTGTTGCGTCCTCAATGTCGCCTGTTCGGAGCGTCTCTAGCGTGGTCAGCAGCTCCTCGATCAGTGTCGCAGCCTGGTCGTCGACATCATCAAGCAGAGGTGCCACAGAAACCGTGTCACGCCGGCGAGCAGCTGCGGTGACGGCGTTGGCTTGGTCGGTGGGGACGATGTCAACCAGTGGATTCGCTAATAGGGACGTGAGGTTCTTAGCGCGGGGATCAGCTTCGGCGAGGTTCAGGAGATCGTGGACGATGCTCCCGGTGAACGTCCGGTTCAGCTGTGAAGCGGCGGTCGTAACGTGCGGAATGTCGAACGTATCGAACGTATCCTCGACGTACCCCGAATAGGCCTCCGTTCCCGGGATGACGACAGCCAGGTCGTCGGGATCACGCCCATTAGCCAACTCAGTCCGGAGTTCGCGAGCGACGAAGCGAATCTCGCGCTCGGGCGTCGGGAGTTCACGCCATCGCAGAGTGTCCGGAGCAGGGACACTGTCCGGGTCCGGGCGGTAGAGCGACTCAGTGATCGTTCCAAAGGCCCGCCCTGACTCGTCGACGGGCTCGAGGTCTACTGTCTCAAAGTCAAGTGCTTCGTAGACATCCAAGGCGTCCTCCGCAACGGCGTCGACTCCGCTCCGGCCATCTTGGTGGAGCGGCAGAAGTGCAATCATCGGAAGTTCGTCGACGAGGCGTTCGATGAGGCGGCGTTCGACGGGGCGGAACTCGTGATACCCGGAGAGGACGACGACATCCAGTTCCGGGGAGAGAGCCGATAGTGACTGCTCCGCCGTCGACACGGCGTGGAACATTTCTCCCCGGGTACAGACCCACTCGTCGACGTAGTCAGCGTGGAGATTCCGGTAGTGTCGGTACGCGTCGACAGTGGCTGTCGTGATACGGTCATCGAGAGCGGAGCCCTCGAACTCCGCTACGAGCGCGTCAGCGGTCCCGACGCCGGCGTCGTCGAAGAGCGAGAAGCGGCTACTGAACGAATCAGCGAGAGCGGCCGAGGCCGGTTCGCCAGCGAGAGCGCCATCTGTCTCGGCTGTCGATCTATCGAGCGCGTACTCCGCCAGCCGGCGGTTCAGCTGCCCGACGAGGGGTTGAACCGGACCGTGGAGCTCCTCGTACCACTCCCGAACGACCGCGTCAAGCGTCTCGGCACGAAGACGGAGAGGTTCGTGCGAAGCGGCCCAGCGGTTCTCGACCATACTCCGGCGAGCGTCGTTCCGCGTTATGTAGAGAATACTTCCCAGCGAATCGGTTGCGATGTCATCAGCCCGCTGAAATGCCCGTCGTTCCAATCGGGCGTGTTTCGAACCGGTGAGAAGCGTTGAATCCATCGAACACTCCCTACCAAGATATCGGTCTCACTTCACTCTTGGCGAGACTGACAGCTTAGGAGCGGCTTACCGGCAGCGGCCAAATAAATGGGAAAGGGCTGAGAACTCAGTCGACGGTCGCTAGCACCCGGACATCTGTGTCCGAGTGCCGTTCACGCTGAGTTCGAGCACCCCGTTCCTCTAGGAAGGCTTCGATCTCATCGGCGAGCGTATCGGCCTCCTCTCTATCGACGTGTACGATTAGTGTAGGTCGGTCTGGATCGTTGTTGTTGATGACAAGCGATACGTCTTTGAATTCGTCCGGCTGTCTATAAGCCTCGAATTCTTCGGCGACCTGGTCGGCCATATCGTCCAGTACGTCAATTGGGTGCTCTGTCATAGATTGAATTTCGGCTTTGGAAGACTGTCCCATTTTGAACGAGTGGAAAAGGCGTTACTTTCAGAACCACCTCCATCAGATTAGCTCGAACGAAGCCTTCTCAGTACCAGTGTTTTACCGAGAACAATGACAAACCCCAGAGGGTACTAATTAGTGTACTTATGGATCGCTACCGGCGATATTGGGGATAAACACTACATAGCCACGCTCGACTTTCGCAATACTATCACCCGGATTACCAGCAGAGGCCGGGTCAAAATTCTCTACCCAGAAGTGGTTACGAAGACTCGTCTTCCGATTCCTCCGCTGGAAGGCCCACACCGAATTCGTTGAGCTGCTTCTGTCTGCCCAACTCAGCAGTAATTCGCTCTTCACATTCTTTACGGAGGTCATCTTTCATATCCTCTATTCGCCAATCAACCCACTTATTGTCAAGAACCTGCTCCAGATCGTCTTTAGCCGTATAGTTCGATACCACCTTCAAATCAGCACGTTCTTCGTCCCACTCAGAGAGGAAATTAATGCGTTTACCCGACTCAATCAGGTTATCTACAATGTCCGTCACCCGTTCCTCAGGGTAGTTCAGTGAACTGCTCGAGACGTATGATTCGATATCTGCACGATCAACACAAGGATGTCGTCCTTCGACCCGACGTGCCTGTACTACGACTCGCAGTTGATCGACAATAATTGCGGTTGGTAGAACATCTGCCTGGCCAAAACTCGTGGTAACTCGGTCTAGCTCTCCGTTCAGCGCTGACACATCGTGCGTATGTCGGCGGTCTAGCTCCTGAAGCATCGCATCCGGATCGTCAGCCTCCAAGTTATCCGGGAAAGAGGTTGGGCGGGCTTGGCGAATCCACAGCTCGTCGTGGTGGGCGTCCACGACCCAAGTAATGAACTCGGCCCCCTCCTCAATAATGGCCTTCGCGATTTTGTCGCCGTGATTGACGTACGTAGAAACAACGAACTCCATATGGTCGATCTCACTTCCAAGGTACTCCTCTTCGATGTGCTCTTTGTGGTTTTCTGCAATCTCTTTGCGCTCCTCAAGTTGATTCACCACAGTATCGGCGCTCGCCGGGACCGAAGACTTGGCCTCACCGAAAATCACCTTCCCATCCAAGTTCCACAATAGGAAATCGAAGTTTGGAACGCCAAGTTCCTCTAGCGGTTCGGCGGTGAAGAACTTGTAGCCAGCCGGACGCCCCTGTACGAACGGGAAAATAGAGTAACTGATGAGCTTTCGATGTTGCCGTTGAACATTAATTTCCTCACGCAGGGTTTCACTCTTGGACTGCTCAGGGAACCCTTCGAGCTTATGCTCGACACACTTGCCGTAGAGCCCGCGATACTTTGTTTCTTGACCCTCAGGCACCGATTCAGGAGGGTCAACATTCGTCATGCGTTAGGCTGCTGACTGAGACTCGTATAGTCGCATTTCGGCGCCACCATCTAACAGCTGTATTACAGCTAGATAGAATTCGACGAGAGACGGGAACGAGCAGTCGTGCTTCGGCACGATACGCATCGACTCTTCGGTGGCACTCACATTGAATAGGGAGCCTCGGTTCTCGTCAGTAACCTGGGCAGAGAAGTCGAGCGATCCAGCCTGCTTGGTGACATCAGTAAAGCTGAAATTCAGGTCATCACTGTTCTTTGTGCCCTTGATAAAATTCTCAGCCTGCATCAACGACACTTGCTGATCAAAATCTATCTCACCAGAACTCACCTCAGGCACTTGTACTTTCAAGTTTCCCGGCACCACCTCCCGCTTCTCAAACTTAATCTGATTTGCTACATCCAGCAGCTCAAGCACATTCACCACGACCTCGCTCAGCAGGTCAAACAGGATATTGAAGCTCTCTTTGTTGACGCTTTCGAGCGTGAATTTACCGGATGTATCGATTCGAATCGAGACATTCTCGTGCTCGTACTGAATTCGGGTCGGAACAACGCCATACTCGTCACGGAATTCATCCAATCGATCCCGACCATCAGCGCCCTTGTATTCGATTTCCCGGTCAACGTCCGGTCGCGTCCGAGCGTCAGCAAGGCTTGGCACTCGCTTTGATTTAAATTCAGAAATCCGCATATCATCGTAGGTACTGAGGACGATTTCGTTCATCGTCTGGAAGTCCTCAGTCATAATCGGCATCGGCGACAAGCTATCGCTGTGCTCCGAAACCGGACGGAGCGCCTGCCTAATCGCTTCCTCAGTTTCAGCAGTCAACACCATCTGAAGGTCGTCTTTGTACTGGCCAACGTAGAATTTGGCCGGCTGCTCCGCACCCTTTCGGTTCCTATACTCTCCGACGAACTTTGTGATACCGCCAAGTTCCTCAGTCTCGTAGTGGTCGTCAAGGTAGTCGCGCCAGCCGTCGTCAGAGAGATAGAGGAAAGATTTGATGCGCTGACCGTGGTACCCATCGAGGACACGCTCTGGCGAGTCGAAAATCACTCGGCAGAACTCCTTGAGATTGTATTGTCCTTCTGGGATATGCATTAGGTACCTCCGGCAGCGTTGCTTGTTGATTGTCGTACACCAGACCGTATATTAGTTCCCCATTCGTAGTGAAAGTGGAATTACGGTGTATAGTGGTCGATCATAGAATTCTACTCTGATCTCATTCAAATTCTTCTTTGTTGGTGGGGTTGATGTTCGATTTCCTGAAACATACGAGACAATTCAGAGTTGCATACCGACATCCGCGGCGATATGAGATTAGCCAACGATTGGGGGACCGTCGTAAATCGAGGCAGGCCAGAGACGACAGTTTGGGTAATATTGTACAGACAGTTTAAGTGCGCAGATTCTAATTGTTCTTAAGATGCCGGACGGCGATGATATTCATTCGGTCCACAGGATCGCCGGGGAATTTCAGAGGAGTACATATTCTATTTTCGAGGACAGTCGCGAGAAAGACATCGCACTATGGCAGCCAGGGACCGTCGTCGAAGATATTCAATCACTCCCCAGCCCGAGAGAGGCGAAACAGAGGGCAGAGTCGTTCCTGAGTCTGGCGAATAGCTGCGACCTCGCGGTTGCTCCCGAGTGGAGTTACAGTGTGGATTGGGTGAGGGATCACAACGAACTGTTCGCCAACGAGAGCCCGTTATTTGTCCTGGGCTGCCGTCCAGTAGAAATCGAAGAGATCCGGGAGACACTCGAAAACCTAAACGAAGACTTCCGCGTGATTGGAGAGGACCTACCGGACGAACCCGGCAAAGAGTTCGTCACCCCGACTATAATCCCGCTGCGTGCCGATGCGCTTGATGGTGTCGACGATCCGATAATCGTAATCCAGTACAAGACATACCCGATGAGCGAAGGGGCCAACCCTAACGAGGCCGACAACCTCGCATTAGGCAGCCGGATACATCACTTCGGTCCGTCGAGCGGTCCTGGAATCGTCGTCTGGACTTGTTCAGACCTACTGAATGAGGACCTTCGGGATCAAGTAATCACTTACGCACAGAGAGGCAACATCGTTGTACATCCACAGTGTAACCCGGAGCCGTTTCACCCCGAGTGGACCGACTTCCGCTCGCGTATATTCAATAACAGGAATGACGTAACGTACGTTTGTGCCAACTGGGGAAACGTCCCAGGTGTCGACGAGGACGAAGTACAGTGGGGGTATTCAGGTGTATATCAGAAGGCGCAAAAGTGGTCGTCACTCGTAAACTACGACAGAACATACAACAACGCAGGTTTGCACGGAGCGAGCTTGTCTAACCACGCTGAATACGTCTGGACGCTGGTGGACGACGGGGTGAGTAAACTGCGTGTACGACGAGAAGGGAACAGCTCCGCTCCAGCTCAGGCACGCCGACCAGAACCACAGATACTGAGTACATCCACCTGGGGCGGATCCGCGTATGACGAACCTCCGGGAAGGATAGACGAGTGCGGGTGTGAGGTCTGCGACAACTGCGACTGTCAGGAGTGCTCAAACTGCAGTCGATTGGAACGGCAGAGACAACTTCCCGACACGCCACGTGACGCGGAGCTAGTCACTGCGGTCACACTTTGGCGCCTCGAGGTAGACGAGATGGACGGTCTCGATACGAGGTGGGACGTGCCGCTGGCGGCACTCAAGAATCTCCAAGGGAACGGAGATGAGGAACTGGGGCACTCGTTCGCGGTTCACGAACACCGCCGTGGTAACAGTGTGGAAAAGAATTCGAGACGACTCCTAGAGACATTCCAAGCGGCCAGCGAGGGGTATGGTCGTTCCGTTGACCCAGCGGGCCGATGTGGACCATTAGATATCCCGATTAATGCCACCGACAATGGTGAACGTGGCGTCGATATTTCGCTTTCGCGGCTTGACGATCCGACGGCTGGGACACGTCGACAACGCCTCACTGACATCGCCAAGTTGTGGATCCATCAGGAACAGAGGAATTTTAAACCGCTTGTCTTGATGGTATCGGCTGCTGAGACTCAATTGGAAGGAATAGACGGACTAGAGGACGTGACAAATGGCAAGGTTGAACCAGAAGACATCACCGCGAGTGGTTCGCAAGTCAAATTTGTAGAGGTGAACCGATGACCGATATCCCCACAGAGCTGGAAGAGGCTGGAGAGGTAACTACAGTCCAACCGAGGGAAGACAGTGCTGACGAGCCGGAAGGTATAGAGAGCGCGGGTCCGCTGTATCGAATAGAACGGACTCGGGAACAAGGGTTCGATGACGAGGTGTTGTTCGTGCGACTGCTGGGTGATAACGATCACGACTGGGAGACGCTACTGGAGATAGACACACGACAGCTTGAATTGGAGTTCTACGACGACGATACGCCGAACCAATGGAACATTCAGCTTTTCTGGGTCTACGAGGACGAGAGTAAGCCTGACACCGAGTTTCGCCGCGAATTTGAGAGAAAGACGAAATTCGCCATCCGACGGTGTGTCCCCTGCGAGTCGCTAGAGGAGTTCCTCCGGCCGCTGGAGCACAGCCGTAGGGCACTATCCGAGGTGAACGACGAATTCGGGCGCCATGCACTCATCCAGCGGGTGACCGGCAACAGTCTGGGGTTCTTGTTCGATCAGAAGACCAGTATTGACCAGAAGTTCGAACGACTGTTAGAAATTGATATCGATGATGTCGGAGACGTTCACGTCCAGTCGGCGTCACCGACGACCAACGACCGTCCATCGGCAGTCAACACTGTCGAACTGGGAGACTTCCGAAAAGACGCGTCCAGACGGGAGCTTGAGGCGTCGCAATTCACACTCCTATACGGCCGTAATGGGAGCGGGAAGACGAGCATACTCGACGGGATCACGATGGGGCTCGTCGGTCAGACCCGACGTGACGACGAGCGTGTCGACTCCTACGACGGGCTGAGTGTCACGCTAGAGGGTGATGACGAACCGCTTCCTACGGATTCGAAGTCAATCAATAATAGAATCGCCGACTGGTTCGGGTTCCGGCCGCAAGGGCCAGCGAGACGGCACGTCGAGTTCTACCGGGTCAACTATCACGAGGCCGGCGAGACGACGCGACTGCTCGAACCGTCGACAGACTTGGAGATCGAGCGAGTATTTAGGAACTTCCTCTACGGCGAAGATCTCGCGTATGCCACGAAAGAGAAGGACAAGCTTCTGGACCTGCTCGACGGGAAAATCGAGGATGCGGAAGAGGATATCGAAGAGGTCGAAGCGGAACGAGACAAACTCCAAGACCGGCGAAACGAGGTGAAAAAAGCACTCTCGACGCTCGGAAGCGCCCGACGCGACCTTTCGTCGGCAGCGTCTGCGCTCGTGGAGAACGAAGGCGAACATGAAGATGAGGTGCCGCCAAGTGATCGGATCTCTCGGTGGCGAGACTGGATGCGACGGTTCGAACAGCTTGAGAGAGCACTTGACGCTACGGTGTCAGATCTGGCCTGGGAGACTACCCGCGACCTACGGTCGAGACTGAACGACGAGGTGGACCTTCTCAATCAGCAAAGGAAGGATCTCAACAATATCCGGGATCTGAAAGACGAGCGTCGACGGGTGGTCAAGGTCGCGAAACAAGCTGAGTCCGAGAACACCGCAGAACTGCCGTTTTCGACGTTCTTCACTGGACTCCTCTTCGTTGCTAATGGAATCAGCTGCGAGGATATACGGCGACTCGTCCGGGGAATCGAAGAGACGGATCTCAAAATTAACCAGGTCGAGTCTATACAGTCCGCCGAGCCGTGGTATGCGATTTTCGAGTCGGCACTACGTGAACAGCACGAAGATTTGGAGAAAACCCGCGACCGACTAGTAGAGCTCGGTGATCTTGAGGAACGTCGGAGAGAACTCCGTGAGCAGATCCGTACGGATACGGAGGAGTACCTCGAGATCACCGACGATGAAGACATTCAACACTGCCCAGCCTGTTACGTCGAACAGTCTGCCGAGGACATCCGGACACGCGAAGAGCCCGAACACACACACGACGCGGGCGGTGTTCCGGAGAGCCTTATTGAGTCGCTGGAGAACGTTGAGCAGGCGCTAGAGGTAGTCGAGAGTGGCAATCTGGCGGCCATTGACGACGACATCCGTCGGTACAGGAACCAACTGTGTGGCCTCGACGACGTCCCGCGGCTGTTCGGTTTCGTTGCGGACGGTAAAGAGGGGGCTCTGTCTCCCAAGACGACTCCTGAGACGGTGGAGGCCATTGCTAGGCTAACACAGGACCAGACGGTCTACAACCGTTCGACTGATGCGGTACTATCAAGCGTAATAGATCAGATCGAAAGCGGCATCGCAGAGCAAACTTCGGAGATGCGTGACTTCGATCCCGGTACAGAGATACAGCGACAGATCGACGACTGTGAGGATCGACTGTCGGCCGTTCAGCAGGGACTTGACGTCCTAGAAAATCAATGGCCGGAAGAACTGCTCGATGCCAGCCCCGCGGTCAAGTCTGACCTTCGGACGATTGAGTTTGCAGTCGAAGAGGCGGCAGAAGCGGCCGAATCAAAGCCAGCCTCGAAGCTATCAGACGAAATTGACACAAAGGCAGAGAAGATTGACCGTTTGAAAGATCGTATTGAACAATTGGAGGTGGCGCGAAAGCACCTCGGGGAAACGTTCGTGGGAGTTGAAGAGAGTCTCGACAAGGTGCTCGGAGAGTATACCGAGATAGTCACGATACTGTTCAAAGTATTCCAGCGCCCCTACGACTTCAAGCGCGTCGAACTCACTAACGACAACGAAGAACTTCAGGTCGTTCGGCGAGACAGTGGGGAGGTAGTAGGAATAGATGAGATGAGTTCTGGGCAGCGGACGGCACTCGTGTTGGCTATATTTGTCACCAACAACCTCGCACACGACTCTGCGCCGCCTCTGATGCTGCTAGACGAACCATTCGCTCACTTGGACGAGCTCAATACGCTATCGTTCTTCAATCTCGTGATTGAACTTGCGGTCCGGGGAGATCGACAGATCATATTCGCTACCGCGAACGACAACCTCGCCTCGCTACTGGAGCGTAAGGTTGGCGAGACCGAAGCGTTCGAACGGGTCAATCTGGAGAGCCATCCGAGTTAGGAATTGAGTCTATCTGATAGCCAGCAGACCGCAGAAATTCACGGAGATGTTCAACCTCCTGCTTCTCCTCAGGTGAACTCGTCCCGAGTAGTTCTTCAATCACCTGCTCTCCATCCTCACAGAGAGTAATTGATTCATTGAAAGGAGTGTTCTCAAGTGGATCTCGTCGCTCATCAATCACTATCGGCTGCCACCCGCCCTGGTACTGGTATCGGTAGAGGGTGATAGTGCGGACGGTGTCTTCGTCGACAAAGATGCTCGTTTGCTGGCGACCGCGATCTTCACGCTGTCGAGATCCGCAGCAAAGTCCTCGAAATTGTGGAACTCAGCAGGAACCGGCCCATCGACGACGTGAGTGATGATTCCCGGCCAAGTGAACCCATAGATGCGCTCAAAGAAGCTGACACCATTATCGTCAGGAGAATCAAACACAAGGAGAAGATCGCCCAGCTGGAGTTCTGTACCGTCTACGCTGATATGCGATGAATACGGATAGGCGTCGCCGTCGTCGAGGACTTCGATATCCGGCTTCGGCATATTGTCCGAGTCTAATTGGAGCTACAAAGAGATAGCTAATGGAGCACGCCAGATTTTCCCGAGCGTTCAAAGTGCATCTCTCCCACCATCCGGACCCCTCACGCCGGTTGGATCGACATCGTATCCTTCTCGACCAAGCAAGTCGACAACTAACTGTTCCAGTCTCGCACCGTCCCCGATAGCGCGGAGATTTGCTTCAAGAGCAGTATTTGGCATCTATTGGTTCATCTGGGAGGTCCATACTTACAAAACTATCCAGCTACTGTGGCTGCTTTGTTGACTTCTCTCGGTTATCGAGGAATTGATCACACCACGTCGGAAGGGAATCCATCGATCCATTTTCAGCCACCGTCCCATCGCCTGCAATGCGGGTAAACATGCCGTCCCGCCCCCACGCACACACGACTGGTTCTTGGTCTTGATCGGGTCGAGTCACGATTCGCTGTTGGAGTCGCGACGTATCCTCACTCACATTCTGTAGTACTGTGAGAAGCTGTCCTAGAAGTGGATGACCTGGTGCAAGATGCTGAACCGATGGGAACTCGTCAGCACACACAGCCGAGAACGTCACCGCCACTTCATCAGCACCAGTCGCAATAGCCTGTGCAATCGTCTGTTCCCCATCCATAGCTGGAACCTCAATCGGTGCGTCACCTATTGAGAGGCGATACGTACTATCCGCAAAGTCGAAGTCCCCGTCATCGTACTCGAAGTCAATCTCCTGAACCGAGGTGAATTCGACACCGGCCTCAGCAAGAGCCTCGTTATCGACCAACACTGACTGGAGGCTTGGTGTCTCGAACGGAGGTTGATACTCGTATTCCTCCTCGCCGACATCGACGAGATCTGGGTGACTGTATGATTGCCACGCATCAAGTTTTGCTTCGTCGACAACATCCTGAGCGACGAGGTCGTCAACGTCCTCCAGTGACTCTCCGACATCGACGCGATCGCCCTGATCGCGCTCTTCGAGTTCTTCAGAGAACTCACGATCAGCTGATTCGACTGCAGACTGGTCGTTAGCACTGTCCGCGTTCAAGGTCGCATCCCGGATCTGTTGGCTGACGCCGGAGAGTATGGGTTGCATATCACCGACGACGTTTTCGAAGAGGCCAATCCGGTCGTCAAGGCGATCATAGATGTCCGTCTCAACCGTATCCTCGTAGCTGTAGTTGAGAATGCGAATCTCGTCAAATCGTTGGCCGATGCGGTCGATCCGACCGATACGCTGTTCAACCCTCATCGGGTTCCACGGCAGGTCGTAGTTGATGAGCGCCCCACACTCCTGGAGGTTTAGCCCCTCACTCGCGGAGTCGGTACAGACGAGGATATCGACCTGCCCATCATCGCGTGAGAATTCACGCTTCACGCGCTCTTTCCCGACATGCTCCCACGTTTCAGAATCGGGGTCGTAAAGCTCGCCCCCACGACCGGAGTACGTCGCGATTGTCGCTCCAAGAAGGTCCGCGAGACTGTCCCGGATGAAGTCCATTGTGTCCGCGTACTGCGTGAAGACAATCACCCGGTTGTGGCCAGCCCGATCCAGCTCGTCGAGGTCGTTGTACAGCTGCTGAATCTTCGGGTCTGTATCAACCAAGTCTAAGTCGTTGACGAACGCTTCCAGAGCCTCGATTTCTTCCTCGATTAGCTGTTTCCCCTCTTCAGTCACGCTCGGGATGAGTTCAGAGAGGTCCAGGTCGTCGCTACTAGCGTCGAGTTCATCCAGAACGTCCCCGTCGTCGAGGTCTGCGTTTTGTAGCGTTTCGAGGACGACCTGCTCCGCATCACCATAGTCCCGGTCACGAGCGCGCTCCCGACCAGCAAGCACGGTCCGTTGCGCGCGGAGGGTCTCAAGCCGGTGTTTCAGGCTCTGACTGATCGCATAGACACTCGACGTGAGTCGCTGCCGGTACGTGGTCATCACGAACCCGATGGCGCGTGTTTGGGCTTCGTCAGTCTGTTGGGCTCGCTTGTAGAACTCACGGGTGTACTCGTCGATCTGGTCGTAGACCGCCCGTGCCTCCTCGGTGAGTTTGATTTTCCGTTGTTCGGGATTCCGGTTCGGAACGGTCGTGTCGAGGAGTCCGACCGCCTCGTACTTTCGGAGTGTATCCCGCGTATTCCGATGGATGAGCGCGTCGACGGGTGTGGACTCTGCTAAAACATCGCGGATGACTCGCCAACCGCCCGGAGAGAGTTCGTCAAGTGCGTCCTGTCGGTCGCTGCGGGACGCCATCAACCATTCGTCGGCGTCTTCAGGATAGAGGAGTCGTTTGAGTTTCGTATCCTCGCTCGCCTCAAAACGGTCGATATCGTACTCTGCCATCGCGTCGTCGACGTGGTCAAGATAGCCGTCGTAGGCGTCCCCATAGGCGCGTGCGAGCCGGCAGGCGGTCAGCACACGCTCTTTGGCAATGGCACGGTTCTGTCCGTCCTCATTAATCTCAAGCTCATCCGCAATGTGCTGGAAGACTTTTGAGGAGAATGGTCGATCCGTCGGGAGCCGGTCTTGGTGTTCCAGTCCATCGAGCGTGGCTTGCGTGTCCCAGGAAGCCTCTGCTTCGTCGGACTCTGAACCAGGATTGTTGAGAACTTCGTTGAGGGCCTGCGAAAGCCCGTCTCTAGTTTCGAAGAACTCCATGAAGGTATCCCGGTTATCCCAACCACCCGGAAGATCCAGCAACTGCATCAGGTCATAGAGTTCGCCAGCGTGCAATTGCATCGGGGTAGCCGTCAGCAGGTAGTAGGCGTGCGTATAATCGCGAAGCTGTTCGAGAAGAGCGTAGAAATTACTGCCACGCCGGGCGTTGTGCGCCTCGTCGACGATGACGGCGTCCCACACGCCCATCCGGTCTTCCGTATCGTGGTCGCGTCCGCGGCAGCTTGCCGGGATGACGTCCCGAGACCGGTCGGATACCCGGTCTAAGGGAGCGACTTGATCCCACCGGTCGTCGAGACGGGCCGTGTGCCAGGACATAATGACGACCGTTGGCCCATCCAGCGGCGACGATGTATCGTCGTCAGTCGACTGCTGTTCGTAGAGGAACCGCCAGATAGGGCTGTCCGCCCATTCGTGCTCCCCGGTGAGGTCGAGATCTGTTACCGATGGTGGATAGTGGTCGCGGCCGCGGACGTCTCGGAATACGTGATCGCCCGCTGTGTCCCGGTCAAACCGGACGGCGTTGATGTTGAACTTTTCCCAGAGCTCTTCCTGCCACTGTCGCTGCAGACTCGCCGGAACCAGCAACAGCCCGGTTTCAAGCTCGCCAGTAAGTCCAAGCCGGGAGAGTGTAAGACCGGCCTCGATTGTCTTCCCGAGTCCCACCTCGTCACACAGCAGGAAGCTTTGCGGATACGTGTTGACGAGCGTGTCCGAGACGACTCGTTGATGAGGCCACGGAGTGATCGTGCTCGCTTCCTCGGCCAGTGCGAGCCCACCGGGCGAGAGCGGTCCATCCTGAATGATATTCGCTTTGTCGCGCTCCGTCGGCGGAGCTGTACCGTTCGCAATCTGAATCGCTTCTTGCAGATCGCTTTCCGTGTCGGGAGCTTTCCAATCGATGATATCCTCTTCAATCGCCTCGGGAAGATCATACACTTTGACGAAGGGGTGCTCATCATTCCACAGCCGCTCGAAGGTCTCCTCGTCGCCGGCGACGTAGTCCGCCTGTTCAGGAACCCACGACCGATGAACTTTGAACCGCTCATAGTTGCGAGCCCAGCCGCCGACCGTCTCGTTGACGCTGCCCTCAAACGAAATCGTGTTTCCGTCGCTATCGTGGAAGAGTCCAACTTTCGGATGGAAGATCTCCCAATCGTGAGAGGGAGAGCGTGGATAGGCGACCTTGATGTGGATCCGTCCCTCGCGGAGGAGACGCGCGAGAATACGGAGATTCGCATCCAGGCGTTCGTCATCGAGGTCCTCGAGGTTTTCCTCGAGGCGGTCGGTGAGCGTCTCTAGAACCGGACGGTCTGACTCGTAGAGTTCGGTGCCGACGATGAGACGCATTTCACCATCGTTCTCGACGAGGGCGTGAATGCCGTTGGCAGCAGCCGCGAGTGCCGTACTAGAGAAGTAGCCCGCGATCCGGTCGTATTGTTGACTGCTTTTCAGCGCGGGCTCGTAGAAATCCTTGACTAAGTGGGCTCGCCCCTGTTCGGGTTTGCTCTCGTAGATCGACTGCCACTCGCGGTCACGTAGATTAGTCATACTAGAGGTGTTTCGAGTTAGGCGTGGTCGCCGAGTTCGCTCTGTTCGAGAGTGTCGTCTGAGGCGTTAGTGAAATCGGTAGGGGTGAATTCGAGGCCAAGAGCGTCATGGGCTTTCCCTAATGCGAGGTCGCGAGCAGCCTCCCATTCCGAACTGTTTTTGGGAAGAACTTGTAGGAGGGCTTTGAGAGTTGCTTTGAACCCCGCATCCGTATCGAAGTTGCGTTCTTTGAGCCAATCAATTGCGACATCCTCACCCTGTTTATGATAAACGTGCATTGCGGCGTGAACCGCATCCAGAGCGATCGTGTAGGACAGTGCTTCAGGATCGACGGGTGTCCGGTTAGATCTCTCTTCGGGCGGGAGTGTTATATCCTGGACGCGATCCTCATGGGTCTTCAGCTGAATATCACCACGCTTCTTCCCCCAGAGCTTTGTAGACCGTTTGATATCATCGATATCAACCCCGAGACCGAGTCCTAACTGATGGCCATCATCGTAATCGAATGTATCCGATTCATGGACTAGCCAAGAAAGGATGTACCACTCTGTAATATCGTCTAAATCACCGAGACGTTCTCCGTCCAGATATTCGTCGACAAGAACGCGTGTTACAGCCTCCCGGGCCTCCTCTAAAGCACGGCGAGGGGGGATTTCTTGATCCTGGTCATCAACAACCGGATAGGCGTCAGCGTAGACCTTGAGTGTCGGTCCGAATGCGGATATGATCACATCAGTCTTGGTGAGAGAGAGACCTGAGTCGAGGAGATCACGAGCGGCATCCTTTGCGACCGCTCTTGTATCCGCCCGTACATCGCTCCAAAGAGTCGGACTCTGATTGTCTCTATGTTCATCTTTAGAATGTGGTTTACGACCAGTCAGAAGAAGTGTGCTGTCTGCAGATCCACCCCCCTGTGTGTCTGTTCGATGAGGCATTTCGCTGGTGATTGGATGAGTGGATGTTATCGTAAACCCAGAACGAATTAGGGAATTTGTGAGCGTATCCCAAGCGCTAGATTCCTTGTGTGTGAACATCACAGTCATAACGCCCCCTGGTTGAAGGACTCTATAGAGCTCTTGGAATATGTCCTTCATTTTGTTTTCATAATCCTCAGCAGCTAGATCTGACTTTGAATTGGAGGATGAAGCCACATCCTCGTATTCGGCTACGTTGGCAACCGCTTCACTATCTTTGTCAGTCAGATCATCCCGGAAGATGTCGGGGAAGATGCTGGAGAGATATTCTTTGAGCCAAACATAGCACATATCGGCCATCTCGGAGTAGATTATACTATCATAATATGGTGGATCGATGATAACGGCCTGAACAGAATTCGAATCTATTTCCAGATTTGCTGCGTCACTTTGAGAAACACGGACATCATCGGCGGCTTCATCGTTATAGTACGATACAATTTCTTCATAAGAGTCTCGTACGCGATTGAGATGATCGTTATAGTCCTGAAATCCTAATGCAGGATTATTCTCGACGAAGGTCCATTGAAGAGTGAAATGTTTTCCACCAAGAGCATTACCCAAGTTTCCAAGTCTCGTATCTAGCGGAGAGAAACGGGAATTTCGGTCTACGATTTTACTTGCTACTAATGACAATGCGGTCAGTACTGCCTCCCCTTCGTTCTCGCCCTCATCTGATAGAATTTCATCTTCAAATTCCTTGAAGGTCCGAAGATATTCGTACTGGGTGACTAGCTGGCGAGGGGTGAACGCATCCCGCCATTTTGTAACACCGTATGGGCCCGCTCGATCTTCATCACCAATATATCGCTGAACGTCAAGGAGCGTACTGAGTTCAAAATCAGAATTAATCCGTTCTCGAGCTTTCTCCTGGGCCTCATAGTCGTCAGAGTTTGGAGCTCGCCATCCTGTCTTCCCACCTGACTTAACATATTTCACCCCATATGGCTCATAGTCAAAGTCACCATCACGGAGGCGAATTCGAATCTCTTCGGATTCCATTACAATCCCACAATTCAGGCATTCAGCACCACTACGTGTGTGAGGCCCTTGTTGAGGATTGAATTCAGACTTTGAAACATCATCCGGAAGATTGACAACTTCGTAGTTAATCTCCGAAGCATCCTCTGATACAATCGGGCGGGCCGCTACTCCTTCAGAAGCTGATTTTTTTCTAAGCCACCACTTCTTTGCTAACGGGATATCACAGCCACACTCGGGACAATCGACAGTATACGTACTAACGTAATGAGATGGTGTCTGGTGATCTTTCTCTCCAGGGAAATACGAATCAACACGCTCACCAGCACGTTCGTTAATTTGCTCACCCCACCGATTCAATTCGTTTGAGATGGAACCAACCTCCCGTGCATATTCTAAGATGACTTTCAGGATTACAGTTGGAACTGGATTGAGTTCATTTGCTACAGTGGGAAGTCCGTATCTAGCGGACTCTAGAGGGATTACTCCTCCACCAGCTGTAGGATCCAAAACCGTCGGAAGTTCACCATCCCAATGGTCTCTAAGAAGGGAATGAATTTCACCCATTTCAGAAGAAGTGGGAGTCTGAGAATACGGACGGGGATAGCCATAATGATCGTCTAGAGTTCCAGTACGCTCTCCCTCAGTCCTCTTTCGCTCGGCCACGTACTCTTCAATATCGACATCAATATCGTCACGGGGGCCGATTTGCATCCAATCAAGGATAGTATTGGCGTCAATATCTGGAGGTAAAACTGACGAGAGTGTTGCCAATCTAGATACAGGGGTAGGACGACGAGCAAACCATGGATGGAGATAACGATGAGGAGGCATCCGGTTCGGGTTTGCTTCCTTGAGATTCTCAATACCTACCGCTTTCAGGGGAAGTGTCCCCTCAATTGCGACACGCTTCAGCTCCGAATCACTATCCTGACTTTCGGGATTTTGGCTCATCGTTAAATCACTCAATATGGTCCGTCAGCAACACTCGAAGGGCCTTTTCGCCGTTCGGACTCGACGGAGACCGACACTTTGCGTACCAGTAGTAACACTCCTCATCGCTCATCCGTGCAACGCCTCGAGCCAGCGACCGCATCCGGTCGATACGCTGGATCGGCTTCACGCCACGGAAGGCAACAGCAAGCCGGACGCCTGCCGTTTCGGGTAGGAACACGAATCCAGCCCCACCAGTAAGAACTTCTGAGGAATCTCCTGGCGTGCCCTCAATCGCCTCCCCGACGACGGCCTGGAGCGCACGGACACGGGTCGGATCAAGCCGTGCGACCTTTGCGCCGGCCCACTCATCCCACGTCCAACCATCGAGCTTGGAAAGGAGGTCGTCCCCGGCGACGTCCGAGACGAGATCCTCGACTGGTGTAATACTCAGCGAACGACCATCCCGCTCCAGGCGATCACGGCGGGCTTCAGCCTGTTCACGAGGGAGTAGTTCGTGGAGCGTCCACTCGCCGCCACCGTCTGTCTCTCGGCGGACGAGCGTGAACGTTGGGCGTCCACCGAACATACTCGTCCCGTAGCGAACCAGGCGATCCTCCTCTGTTCCCTCGGCGGGTGAGGTCTCAAATTCCGAACCTCGACTCGCCATCAGACCGTCACCTCCGAGCTCGCCTGAATCGGGCCACGCCCTTCGACTCGGACATCGATGTTGCCCGCATCAAGGTCATTATCGAGGGCATCGAGGAGGTCGTCACCCTCATCAGTAATGGGTTCGGGCTCGTCAAACTGGAAGCGGAACTGGATGGTCTCTCGATCATCGCCGAACGAGCCGGGCTGGTCGATCACGTCCCGGAATCGGCTCGGTGAGCCTGTGAATTCTGCGCTGTACGTCCCGTCGTCAGTCCGGGTTTCGTACTCCATTCGAACTGTCACCGCGTGTTCACGGGCTTTGAATCCGGGGCGTTGGCTAACGAACTTGGCCGCCTGGAAGGGATCATCCCCACCGACTTGGATTGTCACTTCTTCTAGCAGCGGCGTCCGGTCAGTTCCAGCCTTCGATTCCGCATCTCGACGGACTTCCGAGAACGCCCGCGAAGCGGACATCATTTTCTTGCTCGCCTCCCAGGATTCCTCGGGCTGGCACTCCTGGCATCGACCTCGTTCGTCCAGCAGCTGCTCGCTAGCGACTTCTTTGCCGCAGGAACTACAGGTCGTATCGGACTGGTGTTCCTCACAGTAGTAGGGTTCGCTGCCTTCTGGGTTTTCAACCTCCGTTCCACACTCGGGACAGGTAGCAACCGTCTGTTCTGGCCGATCGATTTCGTCGAGGTGGTCGTCAACGAGCGCGTCGACATCTCGGTAGACGACGAAAGGCCCATCATCCTTCTTACTAGGAATTTGGACATCGCTGTCCCGAATTGAGGTCTCAACATCGGGGGATTCCGCGAACGGTTCCGGATCCGGCCACGTCGACGGCTCTGTCGTCCCGGCCCAGTACGCTGTCCCAGACTCGCCATCCCAGTATGCGTACCCGTGGTCGCTAACGAGAGAGGAGACAGTCTCTCGAATCGGTTTCGTACTGAAGAGGTAGTCCAGCCCCGGCTTCTTCGCGTATTGGTTGACCAACGCTTCGGTGGACATAGCGTCTTGGGTCTGCTGCCAGAGTTTCTGTTGGACGTGAGCGGATCCACGAGCACCGGCGTCCCGCTTCACAATCTTATCCTCTAGCGTTGTCTGGACAGCATCAACCAGTGTCGTCCCGCCGTTGGATTCTGTCGCACCGATGGTGATATGGGTGAGTCCGTCCCGATCAGGGTAGTAGAGGTGCCGGTAGACGTTCCGAACGAGTTCACCGAGCATCAGCTGTGCCTCGTCGCTCCGTTCTCGGAGCTCCTCGATTTGTTCTGAGGAGAGGTCGGCTTTCTGCTCAGGGCTATCAAGCAGGGCCTCTATGGCTTCGAGACGCCGAGCTTCGTCAATGGCCGCATTCATTCGATCAGCGTCAGGAGCGAGGAACAGAGCGTAGTTCTTGTAGATTCGCGTCTCGGTCTCTCCCTCGTGTTTTGCGGCTTGCTGCTCGTAGAGCTGAGTCACCCGGTTTGGTGGCGTATCGCCGCCGTCTTCGACAGCAGCGGTGTCTGGGTGCATCACCGCGAGCTTCGGCGTATCCGGGGTATCTGGTAAGTCTGCCGGCGATTCAGGGAACTCCACCGGCTTGAAGCCACCATCACCAATTTCCTTCGAAGTGAGACGGTTCTCGAAACGCGAATGAGCACTCGCTTCTGGAGTAGACTCAATCCGCTGGTCGATTATCCGGATCAGGTTTGGTTCTTGCTTGAACCGGAGCCGCTCTTCCTCGTAGAGGAAGTAACACGCGACGTCCATATCGTCGCCCCGAAGTGCGGATAGTGCGGCATCGTAGTCGTCAAAGTTCAGATCGGGATGGCCGATAGCGAGGTTCAGATCGGCGTGAGTTAGACCAGCGGCCTGTTCACCGTATGCGAGGCTGTGCCAGAGAACTGTCGTTGTTAGATGGCTCCCAAGGGGCGGAAGACCGTTTTCAGTCCATTTTCGATCCTCAAGTTGTGCGTGCGCAGTACCATCGTCGTCGTAGATGTCGGCGGTCACTGCAGGACCGAGATCGACGAAGTCGAACAGCCGCTCACGAAGGATTGTCTGAATCCCACCACCAGGATCGTCGTCGGCAACTGTGAGGTCATAAATCCGAATCCAGTGGCGGTCGTAACTGTCGGGCTGGTGATTCCAGAGATAGTAGACGGCACGAGCAAGTAAGCGGAGGGCATCGCGCGTGCGCTGGAATCGGGGGATTGTATCGATCTTGTCCGTGAGGGCGTCGATTAGGGAGGGATGGAAGGGATATTCGCGTGCTAGGACATCCACGTAGCCAGCGTCGGTGGCTTCCTGTGGGTACTGCCGGTCTTCCTGGTCATAAAATTGGAAGTATGAGTCTGCGGCTTCTCGCGCGGTGTTTTCTGGGACTTCCGAAAAGAGGCGGTGCTGGAGAACCTGCCCAATCTCGTTTTCGTCGGTCGGCGTGACTGTCTTGTGCTGCCGCCGGCCGATCTCGTTGACCTCCTCAATGTGATCACGGACGCCATCACGAACCCGGTCAGCCTGCTCACCAAACGCCGTATCCGCGATGGAGTAGACGACCGTAACGTGCTCCGATTCGGCAGCCGCTTCGAGGAGTGCCATCACGAACGAAAGCGTCTGATCAGCGAGTGTCTTGTCGCCGACAGGCGTGCCCGCGGCCTTGTTCATGTAGTCAGCGATTTCGTCAATCAGAATGAGGGCCGGCTGGTCGTACTGAGCGAAGAGTTTCGAGAGCGTTCCCTCACCGGGTGCGTCCCGGTCTTGGTCGTAGTCCTTGAGGTACTCGTAGCCATCGAGGCCGTAGAGCTGGTACGCGAGCTCCCCCCACATCGTCCGAGTGTTCGGCGCATTCGGATCATCGTCGGTATGGCGGGCATCCTTGCTATCAGCCTTCGTTCCGATGAAGACTCCCGTCGCAATATCGAGGCCCTCTGCCACCGCATCTTGATAGTCGGCCGCAAGCTCCTCGTCGCCGTCCAGCAGGTAGTGCGAGAGGTCGTCAATATCTACGGGGTTCTCAGCAAGATGGTAAGAGGCGATGAGGTCGTGCGTTTTCCCACCACCGAACCGTGTGTCGAGACAAAGAATGCTCGAAGTATATGAGCCGGGGTCGTACTCTGTCGTTGCCAAGAAACGTCCCGTGAGATTGGAGAGTAGCGTACGGAGCCCCTCCGTGGGATAGGTCATATCGTAGAATGAGTCGGGATCTCGGTAGACTGGTGCGGCCTTCTCAGGGTTGTGGACGACAGTCGAGAGTTTCGCAGCGAACTGTTCTTCTTGGAGCGAGCCGTCTAAGACGTCGTCTCGTGGCTGACAGCTTTCGAAGAGATTCGGATACTCACTACTCATCGATTTCCTCCGTAGATGATGAATCAGCCGCTGGTTTGGACACGATCACAAACTCACTCTCCGTACTGTTCTCGATGATCGCCTTGGCGATTCCTTTCGATTCGGCGATATCGACCTTGATGGCGTCCCCAACCTCTGCATCGAATTGGTCGAGTTCAGGTCCCGAAAGATTCACCCGGCCCGATTGACCGGTGTTCTGTCCAATTGTCTTCTGAGTCATCTGGATACTCACATCACCTGACGGGAATGTTATAACCTTTACTTAGTCTAAGTTCCTGATTTGTGGTGTGTTATTTCTTCTTTAGTCCCTCCCCCTACCACCCCCTAAATACTAAGTGACTAAGGCTAATCGGTCCACCTACAATGCAAACAAATCGCGATCCTCGCGACCACCGATATGGAACGTATTGGAATCATATCCCGGATTGTATGCCGCGGCATGTCCCGTTAGCAGACCTGAGAGATTTCTCCATACCCCGTAAAGAGAGGGAAGTACCCTCTAGAGAAGAGTTCCCCTATCCAGTAGTCTCGATCACCGACCAATACCAGTTACATCTGCTTCCGGCACCGAACCATATCCGGCCGATGCTGGTTCGGCTCACCGATGGCGAAGTGCTCACCGATGGTCACGAATCGTACGGATTCTGGTTGACCGTCGATGGGATTGCCGAAGCTCGAGAGACACTCATCGCACAGGCAGAAGACTATACGAACCAGACGGCACCTCACGAGCTCGGAACCGCCCTCCAAGACGCACTTGCCACGGATGAGCTGCTACACGACATCTTCTCAGAGCAACTCACTAAGAAGCTCCGTCCACCGACCGTTCGTTGGCTTCGTGACCGTACCAAGTCCGTAAGCGCAGACACTGTCGAATACACCGGTGGAGCGTACGTCAAAACGGAGTGGACCATCGAGTTGGAACCTGAATCAAACAGAGGAAAGCGATCCCCACGGACACTCGAGTTCCACACCGAGGACCTCATCCAGCAAGATTCGCAACGGTTCACGGTTGATTACCGGCAGCTCTTCCGCCAGCAAATTCGATGCTCAAACACCTGGTGGACGGATCTCAGCAGATACTGGATTACCTCGGCAGCGATCGAAGATATTGTAGACGATGATTATCCCACAGAAGACGAATCTGCATTTTCGCTCCGCCAATCTGGAAAGGCGAAGTACCATCTCGTACAGGATGAAACTGGGACAACTGTCTGTGGTCACGAAGCCCGTTCAGACGACACCCGGCAATTCTCCCCAGATACGCTCCCAATGCCAGCGGCACTCTGCAATCATTGTTCCAGAGAAGTCAAACGACACCTGATTCCCAGAGAATAGTGTCAATTCGGGCTGAATCGCTGATCGTGAATAGCTGAACACAATAGAATCAGGCGGCAGCTGATCTTTTTCTTGTTCTCGGCCTCCGTAACATCTGTTTAAACCAGCCAGAAGCGGTACAGCACCAGAATATTATGACGCTCCAGTCGTGGTATCTTCATATGAGTGCCCCTAATCTCGCCCCGATACGAGAGTCCCTCGATGCCAGAATCAAGGAACTGAAAGAGGAGCAAGAACGACAGGAAGAGCGGCACGAAGGAGATGGAAGTACGCCCGCAGTCTGGGATAAGGTGGAACCGAAAATTCGGCGAGAGGTCGTGGAGGACTGCCAGGAAGATCTTGACGGCGTGGACGAACAAGACGAACTTCTCCGTATATTGGCTGAATGGCAACGTAACGAAAATCGAGAGTGGGAATTTAATAGAAACAGTTCCACGGTAGAGAACGAACGAAACAACATCAAGAGGGCTGAAATCCGGATCTGGAAGGAGGAGCTTATAGAACTAATTCCCGAGTCCGAATTCAAGACCTGCGGCCTCTGTAAGTCCCTTCAAATGCCAAAAAGCGACCGGCGCAGGAGTCGAGGGTATGTATGGGAATGTCCTGACTGCTTCTAGTCTAAGGCCACGAACATCTATTATACTGACAACAAGAGGGCACAGTATGGGTGCATCCGATTGGGCTGGCAGGATGTGTATGCGGCTGGAAGAGAAGTTTGCAATAAACGAAGATCGAGTCCTCCGTATCACAACACTCGTTCGACTACTCCGTGGAGAAGGATATGAGGATATCTTTGTCGAGTACGGAAGCAATCGGCACCAAAAACTCCAAGAGCAGCTGATCGACGAACTTGATAAGTCACTCCTCAAGCAGTCCGGCAATACGATCGAAGAACGTTGGAACAACCTGATGGACGAGTTGAACTGCCAAAGCCGTGCTGATAAGGGTGTATACCTCATCCCTGGGAGGAACACGATGCTGATGACTGGCAGGATCCCAGCGTCAAACGATCCCGGCCGTGAGCCGATTACGGAAGTTCCCGGAAATACAGAGTTTCCACAAAACGAATCAGGGTGCAGCGTGGGGATATTAATAGACAGAATAGGATGAATTGGGCCGTTTCCGGAAACAACCCGATCAGACTTTTGTAACCTGACCCGGAATAAATCTCTCAGAGACAGATGATTCGCGATGCTCGTGTTCTCCGCGCCGGATTCGTTCCTCGGGAAGTCGAGCATCGCGACGCCGAAGTCAACCACCTCTCTAGCGTCCTCGAACCAATCACGAACGGGGAACCCGCCGACACCGCCATCGTCACAGGACCCAGCGGCACCGGGAAAACCTGCATCTCACAGTTCGTCACCGAACGACTCCGCGAAGAGGTTCTCGATGTCGAGACCACCTACGTGAACTGCTGGCGCAACTACACTCGATTCCGGACGCTCTACCAGATTCTCGACGACATCGGCGCGACGATTGACATCCACAGGCAGTCGACACCACATGACGAACTCGTCGACCGTCTCCAGCAGCATGATGGGCTACGAACCGTCGTCATCCTCGATGAGGTAGACCAACTCGAAGATCCGAGCCTCATTTACGACCTCCACAGCCTCCCACAGTTCGCAATCATCTGCATCGCGAACAAAGAAGAAGATTTGTTCGGCAGGGTCGATGACCGGCTCGTGAGTCGGCTGCGCTCCAGCGAGCACGTTCGAATGGACAAATACCGCGACAAACAAATATACGACATCCTGAGTGCTCGCTCGAAGTGGGGACTCGACGAGAACGTCATCACCGACGATCAGCTCTACCAAATCGCCGACGCGGCCGCCGGTGACGCCAGACTGGCGATCGGCATCCTCCGGACGGCGGCCAGCACGGCCGACCGCGAGAATCACGACCGGATTACCGACGAAATTCTGCGCGACGCCGCCGAGGACGCTCGCGCACAAATTCGACAGAAGAGTCTCGACTCACTCACTCCGCACCAGCGGGCAGTCTACGATATCGTTCGCGACCACGGCCCAGTAGGGCCGAGCGAGATCCACGACCGCTACCTCGAGAAAGTCGACGACCCTCGGACGAAGCGGACAGTACGGACATATCTCTCAAAGATGACCCAATACAACCTAGTTAAGTCCGAGGGAACAAGCCGAGACCGCCAATACGCACTGTTAACCGGGACAACGCAGTCACCGGCAAAGTGAGTCTAACTTGTGTCGAGAGCAAGTAAGGACAGTTTTAACCAACAATCCTGCGTGAAGAGTTCGCAATTGTTGGTTAAGATATTCCATTGTAGAGAACATCGATTATCACTAGATAATAAGAATCGTATCAATCAGGAGATGAGCAAGAAAAGCCAGTATGGGAGATAATGAACGGTCTCGCCGTTGAATTCGCCACTGAAGGTCTCCCTAGACTTGAGTTCTCGTGGGAAACTATCTGTGAGAACAAACCGGGCCGGACAGTCATAGTCGAGATCAACAGCATCACCTGTTTTGTCGGAATGATTCCCATCTGAAGGGTCGAATTCGACTACCGCATGTTCGGCTTCAGCGGTGTATGGATGATACGATAGTGCGAACGGAACTACAAGCCCATCACCTTCCAAAATGTAGTCTACAACGCCGCTTTCAGTTGTCTCATACTCAACAGTTCCTGATTCAGTGGGACCATCTGGCATCCGCCAAGCAAGCCGGCGAGCATGATCGTAGAGAACTGACTTGGCCAGTTTATGCTGGAACTCATGATTAAGCTGCGCAGGAGAGCCGAAGGTTTCATATCCAAAATGCTCCTGTTTCTGTGATAACGTTACTAAATGTCTAGGATTCCGAAGATACAATCTTGTTCTCCGGTGTTGACGTATCGAATACTCGTTGGCCTCTGAGACCGCTTTTCCGGCTTCTAGTGTCTGCAAATATGAATCGATTGTCCGCCGATCAACGCCGATCTGATCTGCAATTTCAGTATATTGGAGCTCTTCACCGGCTTCTGTCGCAGCAATTGAGCTCAACCGATGCAGATTTGCTGGCTCTTGTACCCGCTCAATATGGGCGAGTTCCTTATACAGATATAGTAAGAACCGCGATTTGACCAGCTCATTCCGAACGATGGTATCGGGGGTTCGATATAGAATACCACCGTGTCGTAAGTAGACCTCCGCCGCTTGATGCAGTGTCTGTCGCTCCGATTCAGTGAGCTCGTCGAAATAGAGTTGTTCAAGGGACTCAAGGAATCCGTCCATCTCACGATTTTTCAAATGTGTTTTAGCCTGTTTGATCAGCGGTGGCGTATCGGTATCTATTCGTGTTTGATATCCCCGAACCCTCTCGCTTAGATTCGTATCAATGCTTAACGAAATGTCTGTGATTTTGTCAAAAGTTCTCTTTTTTATCGTATCGATAAACTTCATCGTCAGCATTGGGAAAACCTTGTTTCTAACATCAATGCCGTCAGGAGACAGATTGCTGTCAAAATCTACTTGTGATTTAGTGTGGCCAGCAACGAGCACGACAGATCCGGGCTCGAAAATCTCTAAAAATTGTTCTTCCAAATTTTCATCTAAGCGTAGAGCACCAATATCGTCGAGGAAGATGAATCGTTGTTCAGTAGGATTAGCAATATGCGATCTGAAATAATCAAGCACATTAGATAGCGCAAGGATTGCATCTTGTGGCGAGTCGAGATTATACAAGGACTCTTCTAATGGAATATAGAGGATCTGACTCGGAGATACCGACTGAACCAAATCCTCCGATCGACTCTCTGGATCCCACTCGAACTGAGTTGACTCGATCAAGCCCGCGATAAATTGTTGTATCAACGTCGTTTTGCCGATACCAGTCTGACCATAGATCGCATGTATATTTGCCTCGGTGGTGGCTGCTGATTCCTCGAAATCATTGAGTAGCCTGAAGAAATCTGATCGCGGCGAGTACTTCGTTACTTCATCAAAATCAGCGGAGGCCAAGGTCGATTTGGACCACCATGGATTGTGATGTTCTGCATCGGAGATATAATCCTCAGCACTGCCAGCGGTCCCAAGCATAAACTCATACAAACACGCTGTAGCAATAAAATTTTACATCGAAATGTACTCTCTTTCGGATATAACGTTCCTTCGCATACAGATAATATTATTCGATATAAATACTGTTATAAGAACTCTACCGCACTCACAGACGAGTACAATATTGAATTATATATCTTCATCGCAAATCCACATTTCGGAGATTTATTGAATTTACAATGCTGTCTTCCCTAGTTATAAGTACGACCATAACATACGTGCCAGTAACCACTGACAGAAACTCAGTCGATTCAAAATGTCGCAACGAAGGAAGCCGTCCACGAATTGCGTGGAAACCTGGAGTGGACGGCTCTCGACCGTTGTTCGCCCCGACAAACATCCCAACCAGTCACCCATGAGTGGGATCCTGGGAGGTGGGGCTTAGCTTCCCCTATGAACACTCTAGATAAGTGTTTTTCCCTTCCTTCTAGGTGACTGGTAGATATGTATGAGTACTGCTACAAATCCAGCCGACTCAGGTCGCACCCCATGGGAGAACCTCTCCCATCATCGACAGCGACTGCTCAAAGCGATTGCCGAAGTCCATGGCCGAGGCAAATTCGAACGGCCTGATCTGCAGGCTGATATCGAAGCCTCGTCAACAGTAAGCGACATCGTCGATTCTCAAGCAAAGGTCGTGAAATCATTGAATTCCACGACACTGCTTAACGGCCTTGTTCGAGACGGTTATCTCGACAAGACTCACCAAGGTGGTGAGAGTCCGATCGTACTCTACTTGGAGTATGATGACAGCCATGACAATTACGAAGTTGCCCCGTTCGGCAACCTTAGCAAATTCCATGATCTGGTATTCCAGATCTTGGACTCGCATGAGCTCTCTGAGACAGCTTTAGGCGAGGTCGATATGACGGATTTCAATGCCGTCGTTGATGCTGTCAACCGTGCTGTAGGTCACACAGTACTGGTTATCGTCTCCGAAACGAGCGAGTACAAATGGACCGACGATGAAGCCTACGAAACGGCATTCGAACATGCGACCGCCGTCCGAGAGGACAACTGAAACATGAAGCATCGCACACTAACCAATTGTCACTACCAAACGGAGGTGAACTATGCATAAACGACATGCTCAATCCCAGACAGAGATTGACTTCCTACCACCATTCGGTGAGCCGGAAGTCGTGACGACGGGTAACGCAGCCGGCGATATCGCGATAGCTGGTACGGTTGCTGCCGTCGGCTTAGCTGCACTGGCAAACAACTAAACTTAAACTAACCACACACCGGTACAGTACCGTGTGTGGTATTCATAACTAAGAATCGCTGCACCGTTAATGGCTCTATCATTCACAATCAGTAAATCGTGACGAATTAACCAACGATATATTCGGATACTAATTTTGTTGGTTAATCAGATTGGTATACCCGCTCTCATCGTCGCACCGGCCGTCAACGCCCAGGAACGAGCCGACGATACCCTCAGCGAGACTCACGCTAAAATCCCGCAGGCCCGAACGCTTGCCCGGCTGGCAACCTACGCCGATGAATACGATATCCCATTGCTCGTTACAAGAAACGAACGAAACGAATTCACCGAACCAATTGCGACGGCTGCCGACCACCACATTGAGTGTGAGCAAACCCGGATGGGGACTACGGATCGTCGGCGAGGACTTTGAAACACTCGTCTATTCCGTTGACGACGGCGCGTATTACCAGACGACGTTCGCCTACTGGCGACAGCTGCTCTCAGCGCGTGCCACGATGGTTGGAGTGGAACCAACACCATCGTCAACGCCAACCCCAGAGGGCGTCGGGACAGGCATCACAGTTGACGATGAAAAGGTAGCAGCCACCGCAGATGCGCTGCTCGATGCGTGGACGGCCACCGGTGAAGGAGGCCGATAGCGATGGGACGCACGAATCCGACATATCGAGATGCACCCCGAGCATCGAAGAGCGGTGGGCAGGGTTCCGACGGGCACTCCGCCGGCGAGATCAACCACGATTCGACCGGCTGTTCGAGTACGCCCAGGAGCACGCTGATGCAAGCAGGCTGTTGAACCACCAGAATCCGCTCCTGTCGGGCTTGTTCAGCATTTGCCTCGAGCAGGAGAGCCGGCTCGTTACCACGAACACCGATTGGATATAGAACAGGCGTTAGCACACGAGAACGCGCTAGAATCTGGAGATGAAACTATGGAGAGTGAGACTTGATGATACTTCCACTGCGGTAGGCGGACGCTTATAAGCGAAGCCACGGATGAATGCCACAATGGCTACCCCACCGGACGCTTCCACCGATATTCTCAAACCCGCAGAGATTGGCGAATATCTTTCGCTCGGTCAGTGTAGCCGATTTTTTAAACACCGGATCGACGATGTGAGCAAATCGGAGCATCACGACGGCGACGAGTATGACGAGGCGTTTACCCCGCTCAATCTGTTACTCTCTGAGGCTGGCGAGCAGTTCGAGCAGGGTGTCAAGAGCCGCTACGAGCGTCAGGTTGACGACGTGGTCGACCTCACGAATGATGACGAGGGCGACGAGTTTGACCCCGACCACTGGACGGTTCTTGAGACGATTACAGCCGCTCTCGCCCAGCCAGCCGAGACGGGATTCACCGTTCTGTTTCAGCCCACACTGAAAGGTGAGGTTGCGGCCTACAATATTGCCGGCCATGCGGATTTCGTGATCGTGTGGCCGACTGAGTCAGGGGCTGGCGTTCGCGTCATCGACGCCAAATCTACGGCCGAACAAAAGAGCTACCAGCAGATTCAGGCCGCGATCTATACCCGATTAATTGAGCAGGCAGTAGAAACGAGTGCTAATATAGACAGCCAAGCTGTCACCTACTCCGCCGGTGTTGTGACCCGTGAGACGGAGTGGGAATCCGAATTTGATATTTCGAATCACCCCTCATTCGACTACCGTTCCCGGATTGCCGACGTAACCCGGATGCTACAGGTCGACGGTGAGATCGCCTCGACGAGCGAGCACGACCTATCCGACGCCCCGTACGCCATCACCGACAAATGCAGCCAGTGTCCCTACACAGAGTCGTGTACGACCGAGGCGTTCGAGCAGTCCCACGTTCGATTACTTGGCTTGAGCGAATCCGAGCAGAAGGTTCTCGTCGAGAACGGCATTACGACTATCGACGAACTGGCCGACCTGTGTACTGCCCCGAATGATGATGAGTGGGATCCAACAACGCAGAAACGAGCCGGGTTCGTGTCGAAGGATTCGCTGTACTACGATCTGAAAGCCGATACGACAATCGGCGACAGCTTACCGAATCTCGTGTATCAGGCCGAGGCGATTCGCCGACAGCTATCCGACCCTGACGACTATCAGAATGGCTTGTGGATACCCGGAACCGGTAAGTTCCAACTCCCCGAGGACGATCCATTCGACCCCACAGAGGTCGAGTTCGCTCCCAACTCGATGATTCGGGTCTATCTGAATGTACAGCACGACCACCTTCGGGACCGACTTGTCCAGTTGAGTGCGCGAGTATCGGTTAGCGACCCGGATATTGATTCCATTCGTATATCGAAGCTAGCGGAGAACGACCAGTCGGGTGATGAGCAGATCGGGTTTGACTCAGCGGCTGCCGATCACAGCGAGCAGTCGTTGCTTACGAGATTCGTGTCCGATCTAAATACGGCGATAGAGGCTGTCGCATCTCGAATGGATATTCCTAGTGGGTTCGGCCAGGACAACCCGCTGTTGCAATTCTACACCTACACAGCGGGTGAGTATGATGCGCTCAGAGAGGCGATAGAACGAGAGACTGACGCCGCTAGCGGCGACGCTGATAGCGATGCGGCTGATACCGATACGAGTACATACCCCGAACCGATGACCGGTGGACGAGTCGAATCCCCGGAGCAACTGATTCAGGCGTTTGCGGATACGCTTGAGGGCCAGCCGGGAACGGACACACCACGGGTTGCTCACATCAAGCCGGAGATCAAGCCACGGCTAGCAATACCGACCACGTCATACGGCTTGCTCCACGTCTACGACTTTCTCAATCCCCCGTCGGACGAATACAGCAAGCCGAAAACGCCCGATGGGTGGCAACACACGCCCGTAGACGCCGCTAGTGGCGAATCGGTCGATATTCGGTCGCTGTTCCGGCATCGACTGTTTAATACCGAGCGAGCATGGCGTCGGACGGACGATGGAATCAGTGTTGACCCAACCGATTATCCCAACAGTCAGGGCCTGAAAACCCGATATCGCTACGGTGCCGAGATACCACTGGGATATATTTGGGCGGCGATGGGCCGGATTGATGAGCAGTGGATCGATGACGTCGAGATGGATATTGACGATGACGCCTACAACATTAAAAACGACATCAACAGCTATCTCTACTACGACCCTGTTGATCGCGAGCGAAAGATCAGCGAGACTGATGTGACCGCGCTTGGAAAGCATCTCGTCGACGCTATCGAACACGTCGAGCGGGCTGCCTTCTATCGAAGTGAGAAGGTCACAGATCGGAAAACCGAGGTTGACCCGGCGACACTGTGGACGGATACTCGCGAGACGGCGACAATCGCCGAGGCATCACGCGACTATCTCGCCATCGAGCATACCGCCCAACAGCAGGAGCTATACGAGTTATACCGAAAGCTCCCCCGACAGCGAATCCTCTCCGGGGAGACCATCCCAGTCAAGATCAAGTCCATCGATACCAATACCGGCCGGAATGGCAGTATCGTTGTGTCGGGTGATATTCCGTATGGCCACCCCAATCTGTTCGGCGAGGAGAACGCTGAGGATGCCAAACTCGTCTGTAAAAAGAAGGGGAAAGAAGGTACCTCCGGCGGCGATTGGATGGTGGCCAACCGCTACTACCCGACAACGCATACCACCGAGGCAACCACGCCAGCAGAAATTGAGATGGGCGTCAAGGCGACAATTCGTTCAATTGATCTGAAAGCACAGGAGATCAGCGTGGAGCTACGCAATATGTTTTGGAATCCCGGCCGGTACGATTCTGTACACCGGGATTTCACGCTTGATGGAGTTGAGGCTCGGGGTGACGATTTTAGGACGTTTATTGACACCGACGGATGGCTAATTCTCGATCCCACCACGCAGAGCTTTTCGGCCGACCGTGCCGACAAGGCCCTCGAAACCGCCGATCAGAACGCGCTTCATACACTGCTTGAGGGCTTGCGGTGGGGCGAGGACGACGCTCTCAGCGATACTATGTTCGATGCCGATCTGCTGGACGCCTTCGCCGGGTGGATGCAGGATCACATCGATCCCAACACCTACCCAAACGACGAGCAGCGCGAGTTTATTACGACGGCCGAGCAGGTGGCGTTACTGCAAGGCCCGCCAGGAACGGGGAAAACGGACGGGACGCTCGCCCCGACACTGTGTGGCCGGCTGTTCGCTGCCGGACAAATCGGACAGAGCGTGTCCGGACTAATCACCGCGCCGTCGAATACAGCCGTCGACGAGGTTTTAGAGAGTACCGCTGAACTACTCAACACGCTCTCTGAAAACGGCGTTCACGGACTCTCCGAGGAGACAGTCGATATCGTCCGGGTGACACACGAAACGCCAGACAATCCCGTAGATGGTGTCGAATACATCCATTACTCCGATAGCGAGGGAGCCAAACGACTTCGAGAGTTGCGCGATCAGATGCAAGCCACCGACAACCGGGTTGTACCTGCCTCCCAGGCTGACAAGACGCCGACAGCCGACGGTGGATCAACACAAAGCCAGTCCGGACAGGCAACAATCGATCTGTTCGACCAAGGAGAATCCACAGAGACTGACGTGACCGGCGATGGGCCGCCCGCTAGCGAACAGTCACACACGCTCATCTTTGCGACGCCGACATCCAGCTGGGGAATGCTGAAGAAAGTATGTACAGCGAGTAGTCCCGACCCCGAAGATATCGCTAACTTCGATCTATGGGATCTAATCGTCGCTGACGAGGCTTCGATGCTCACACTCCCAAAACTCATTCTTGCCGGCACCGCGATGAAGCGGTCGGGACAACTCCTACTCGGCGGTGATCATCGGCAACTGCCACCCGTTCAAAAACACGAGTGGGAAGATACCCACCGGAAGTCTATCGTCGAGGCCGCACCGCACCTATCGGCCCTCAACTACTTCCGCTTGCTCGGTGGCGATCTTGATGGTGACCATGCCCATACGGACAGTAGCGAGGGTGACAGTCATACCGTCGAGGAGAGGGGCAGCGACCCAGCAGCGAACGCCGATACTGAGGTTCTCGATGCCGATGAGCGCGACCGGCTTGCCGCCAATATTGATCCCGACAACAATCCGATTCCGTTGATTCAACTGGATACGACGTTCCGTTTCGGCCCTGAGACAGCGGATTTTATCGGAAACACAGTGTACGATAAGGATGGGATCGACTATTCGGCGACCGAGCATGACGACACCCCAGAGCTGCATAGGGCCGACACTGAGCCGCTACAGGCTGTCTTTGCCGACAATCCGATTACCGTCATCACCTACGATTCCGACCGCACGTTTCAGCAGGTGAACATAATTGAGTCAACGATCTGTAATATCCTGTTGTTGAAGCACAGCCACGAGGCGACCGCCGGTGTGGTCACACCCCATAACGCCCAACGAAGCCGCCTTCGATCCAATATTGCTACCATGCAGCAGCGTTTTGAGAATCCACCGGTCGACCTCGATAACGGAACGCAGGTTGAAACGGTCAATCGGTTTCAGGGTGGGCAGAACGACATGATGATCGTGAGTGCGACCGCCTCAAATCCACAGTTTATCCGGTCGGAGAGCGATTTCCTATTGGAATTAAATCGGGCCAACGTCGCGTTCAGCCGTCACAAGTACAAACTGATCGTCGTCATGGCCGAATCCCTACTCTCGCACATCCCCGACGATCCCGACACCTACGATCAATCACTTCTGTGGAAAACGCTGTCTCACGACGCCGGCGAAGCCCCGACAGTTGACGCCGACCCAGAGTGGAACGGAACGCTTAGCGAGTTTACCGAACCGGTGACGCCGCCGAATCAGGAACTAGCTGACAATACCGACGTGTCAATCTATCACCTCTAACAGACAGATTGAGTTCTAGTGGGCCACAGAAGGACGTAATATACCAAAGCTCTCTGTGGGTTAGAATCCCACAGAGGTTGATCTGTAGTCTGAATTTAGCTGGAAATGCAGAATTGCTTATTCCTGAAGTATCAACCTTCGAAGCAGCTTCCATAACAAACATGCTATTATCCGACTGTCATTACGACAGAGAGGTCTGTGAAGATGGGTACACTTGTCATCGACATTGAAACCGCGAGTCCGTTCGAAGAGCCGCCGGAGAATTCAAACGAGACCCAGTACTTCGAATTGTTCGCTGTCAGCCTCGCCTATGCTGACGAGGTGAATAACATGCCAGAAACCGAGGTATTGTTCCGACGCGGTAACTGGGACGAACAGTACACAATCGATCTATACGAACGGCTCTTCGATTGGTGTGACCAGCGGAATGTGGATCGGCTCCTCACATACAACGGCACTTGGTTCGACGGCAAGCACTTACTGAATTGGGCCCGCGATATCGATGAGAGTGGTAGCCGCAACTTCTCGGCACGCATAGAGACTTTGTTCGAAAACCACGTTGATGTCGCACTCGCGGCTGCCGACGAGTATGAATCCGAGCTCTGGGACGATCAGCACATCCTCCCTGACTGGAAAGTCTACGACCTCACCGGGATCGAAAACGACAGCATCTGGTACGACGACTACGACTTCCCCGACACCTATCTCTCTGAGATCGAAGGGAAAGCTGTGCAAGGCAAGCACATCGGGCAAACTCTCGGCGAGAAATACGTGCAAAACGTCGAAGCAGGTATCGAACATACCGGCGTTCACCGCGAACTTACACAACTACTCAACGACTACTGTCTAAGCGATGTCGCAGATCTCATCGACCTATACACAGCACTGGGTGGCCCCCGTCTCGACGATACATACCGCCGTACTGCCGCCGACATCGGCTGACTTTGATAACACAACCGGGTTCGTCGAGTAGGAAGCGTAGCGTTTCTGTTTCCTGTAGAATCTCTCTGGAATCCATTGCCGTCAGATCTGTTGTAATTTTAGCTCCTCCGGCATAAGTGGGCCTCGGTGCAGTAGATTTACTCTGTTCTGATGAAATCTCACATCACCCAGACTATCGCTTGCGTGCTCGATACAACGACACTCTGTGCGGCAGCGACCTTTGTGGGGTGTTTCTGCACCAGGTTCGCTTAGAGGGGCGTCCCGGCCCGTGCGTAGTCGTAGGTTTTGTGTTGGATTTCAGCTTTGCTCGTCTAACGGTAGGTAGACTCCGTAGTAATCGGGGATTGCTGAAGTTCTATGTATTACTATCTCTTTAGAGATAACTACGAACAAGAGTACGGCCGCGAACAAGGCACTACCTACAATGATCGAATTGATGGATGCTACAGCTGGAAAGATGGTCTTAGCAGTCAAACGTGGGGATTCTATCAACCACATCGCGAGTAAGATCGATATCTCGTACTCGTGGGTATACGACTGGATTGAGCGGTTAGAAAACACAAATATTATCGCTAATATCGATAATGGGATTCAGATCATCGATCACGAGATGCGCCAGCAGTACGCCGAGATGATGGCTGCGTTGTACAGCCGCGACACCATCTCGCAGGACGACGCGTACGTCATTCCACACTTCGCTGGGATGGAGTTTGCGTTTACAGAGATAGATGCTGCGTATGTCTGGACACAGGGCGGCTACCAAATCGCGCGGAGCCACGACGACTATCCGGTGTTTATCGAAGTCCACGACCGTGACATCGAACGGTGGATGGCGTTCTTCCAGCAGTTTGATGTTGAGACGACACTCAACGAGCGTCCAGACGCCAACGAGGTCACTGGGAATGTTCACTACGTATTGTTCCCGAAGACAACCAGTATCGAAACCGAGTGGGTCGACGGTAACCCTGTCATCCCGTTAGAGGATGCAATCGACCAGATGATGGAGAATCACCCAGCATACGAGCCCGCCTTGGAGATCATCGCCGACAAGTACGACAGAGATATCGATGCGTCACACCACGATCCGCCGAGCCCAGATTAACCAACAAGCCGCTCGTAAATTTCATTGTGTTGGTTAATACATCAGCGTAGGTTGCGACTTGTTCTGGAAACGTTCTCGGAAACAGTCGCTCATTTGCAGAATCTCTACCATAGGAGGCAGTTTCCGTCTGTATCGTCCCCTTCCCTGAAGCACGGAAACATCACGCCGCGAGTTATCGGGGACAGTGATAACTAGTCGAGTATGCCACCCCATTCAACCTCGAACCGATTGGCGGTCGACCAGCCGACCCGCGACGCCGACCGTAATCAGGCCTTCGCTGACCAAGCCGATCCGGCTACTGACGAGTTGCTGTTGCCGCAGCTCGACGACGGCATCACGCTGCTCGATGTCGAGGGAAGCCGTGGCGTCCCGATCCTGCAGTCGCTCGTCCTCGATCATCTCCTCCTGCACGATGGGCCTGCCTTTTGGGTCGACGCAAACGGTCACGCAACAACGACTACACTCGCCCAGATCGCCCCCAGCCAACGGTTGCTCAACCGAATCCATGTCGCACGCGGGTTCACCGCCTACCAGCACTACAGTGCCGTCTGTGATCTCCCAACGGCGGTGAACAAGACTATCCAGGCATCGACCGCCAGTCCCGGCGCAAAGAGTCGACACCCACCAAATCGTAGCAAGGACACCTCTCCCCACACACCTGCCCTCGTCGTCGTGCCGGCCGTCGACTCCCAGTACCGCACCGACAATACGCTCGGTGAAACGGACGCGGAAACGCTTCAGGCCCGAACGCTGGCACGGCTGTCGAGCTACGCCGATGGGTACGACATACCCGTGCTCGTTACGCGAAACGAACGAAACGAATTCACTGAACCAGTTGCGACGGCCGCCGATTACCACCTGGAGTGCGAACAGACTCGGATGGGACCACGGATCGTCGGCGAGGACTTCGAGACGCTCGTCTATCCCGTTGGCGACGGCGCGTACTACCAGACGACGTTCGCGTATTGGCGGCAGCTGTTCGCAGCGCGTGCCACACAGGTCGGTGTGGAACCGACGACGACGGCGTCGACTGCCAAGGGCGTCGGGACAGGCGTCACAGCCACCGGTGAGACAGTGGTGGCCACCGCAGATCCGCTGCTCGATGCGTGGACAGCCACCGGTGGAGGGGGGCGGTAAGGATGGGACGGACGAATCCGACATACCGAGATGCGCTGCGGGCCATCGAAGAGCGGTGGACAGAGTTCCGCCGAGCTCTCCGCCGGCGGGATCAACCACGATTCGACCGGCTCTTCGAGTACGCCCGGGAGCACGCTGATGCAAGTGGGCTGTTTAACCACCAGAATCCGCTCCTTCCGGCACTGTTCAGCATCGATCTCGAACAGGAGGCCAGACTCGATGACCACGAACAGCGGCTAGAAGAAATAGAGCAGGCGTTAGAACACGAGGAACTGCTAAAATCTGGAGATGAAACCAAGGAGTGTGAGAAGTGATGACACAATTAAATACAGTCGCCTTCGACATCGAGACAACCGGGTTCCACACGACCGATCAAGTGACAGTAATCGGGTTTGACGCCGACATCAGCTCACGAGTGTTTCTGAACGTCGACGACGGTGGAACGCCGAAGTCGCTTGAGGAGCGGTTGGATAAAAACATGAATCCGGCCGTCGTCCTCTCGACACATGAGAGCGAGGCAGCACTCCTGGAAGCAATGACTGACTTCGTGGAATCGAGCCTCACCACCCAAGAGATCAAGCTGGTTGCCTACAACGGCGAAACGTGGAATGGTGGCTTCGATCTCCCATTCGTCCGTACACGGCTCAATGCTCACAATCTCGAATGGCCGTTCCTCGGACTGCCGTACATCGATCTCATGGACGTTTTCGAATCGCGATTCAATACGACGGAGACATCTCTCACAGCGGTGTACGAGGAATTAATCGGAGAAGATCTGGGTAAACTGGATCCGTTCGATGACAGCGGCGAGGCCGTCGATGCCTGGGAAAGTGGCAATTTTGAACCGGTTGTGCGGCACAATGTTGCCGACATTCGGCGGACACGAGCCCTCATGGACGTGGCTGAGAGATACTGTTCGAAGTCGGATTTCTCGATGAAGTCACTCGATCCCGTCGCCTGAGATTGAGACGTTCTCGTAGAAATATTAAAAAGAATATATTTGTGAAACATAATGCAAGATGGATGGCGCGAATCAGTCATGAAAAATCTCTCCGGATTCGGGTAGCGGAAGTGGTGGTACAGGAGATGTGATCAACAATTGTTCTGAACCCCACCGGCGTAGTCGGACTATCAGACCGAGATGGACGCAGGTATGAACATCGCGGTCAGCTGAACCGGTCAGGCTCGATCCGTGACAGCCGCATCGCGTTCCCGGTGACGCCGAGACTCATTCCCATGTCGCCGACGACGACTGCCAGCGCGACGCTGACCAGTCCCAGCGGCACGCCCAATGCGAGCAGGAGCTTCACCCCGAGGCTCGTCCAGATGTTCTGCCGGATCACGCTGTTGGCCGTCTGCGATAGGTCGTATAGATAGGGGAGCTTTCCGATGTCGTCGCCCATCAGCGCGATGTCGGCAGTTTCGAGGGCGGTGTCGGTGCCAGCCGCGCCCATAGCGATACCGACCTCCGCGGTGGCAAGCGCGGGTGCGTCGTTGATACCGTCGCCGACCATTGCCACCTCGCCGTACTCCGCCTGCAACGCCTCGACTGTGTCAACCTTCTCGTCTGGGAGGAGTTCGGCGCGATACTCATCGACACCGACCTGCTCGGCGATGGCGCGGGCGGTGCCCTCGTTGTCGCCAGTCAGCATCACGACGCGCTCGACGCCCAGCTCGTGCAGGCGTTCGACAGCCCGCTTCGAGGCCGGGCGTACCTCGTCGGCGATGGCGATGGCGCCCAGTAACTCCGACTCCGTCCCGACGATAACGACCGTCTTGCCCTCCCGCTCCAGCGCGGAGAGGGCATCTTCGGCGAACGCCCCGTCGTCGGACTCACCAGCATCTCCCGCCACAACGCCGCCGTCCGTCTCGCGGCGTGCCCGAGAGAGGTCGAAGCCTAACTCCTCGAAGAGCGCGGGTTTGCCCGCATAGTACGTTTCGCCATCGATTTCGCCGCGGATTCCCTTTCCGGTCAGGCTCTCGAAGCCAGTCGGGTCCGAGAGGTTGCTCACGCCCGCCTCGTCGGCGCGGGCGAGGATCGCCGCAGCAATGGGATGCTCGCTCCGCTGCTCAACCCCGGCGGCACGACGGAGTAACTCTTCCTCCGTGGTTCCACCGACGGGAACGATGTCGGTGACGGCGAGTTCTCCCTTTGTGAGCGTGCCCGTTTTGTCGAGGGCGACGGCATCGACCTCGCCCATCGCCTCAAGATAGTTGCCGCCCTTGATGAGGACGCCGTTCTTCGCGGCACTCGTGATCCCCGACACGACGGACACGGGCGTCGAGATAACAAATGCACACGGGCAAGCGATGACCAGTAGGGTAAGTCCGCGAATGAACCACGTCTGCCAGTCACCTGCGAAGGTGACTCCATACCCGGCTATGTTCACAGATATCGGATCAGCAATGACCAGCGGCGGGATAGCGGCGGTCAGGATTGCCAGCACGACGACGAGTGGCGTGTAGTAGCCCGAGAACCGGTCCACGAACTGCTCGGACTCGGTTTTCTTCGCCTGTGCGCCCTGCACCATCTCGATGATGCGCGCGAGCGTCGAATCGCCCGCCGTTGAAGTCACCTCAATCTCAAGGTAGCCCTCTTCGTTGATCGCGCCGGCATAGACCTCGTCGCCGACAGTCTTGTCGACGGGAACGCTCTCTCCGGTGATCGGCGACTCGTCAACGGCACTCGCTCCCTCAATGACAGTGCCGTCAAGCGGTATCTTGTCACCGGGGCGGACGACCACTATCTCGTCCATCTCAACCTCTTCAGCGGGAACGGTCACTTCCTCGCCGTCGCGCACGAGGGTTGCTTCCTCTGGCGATAGTTCCATCAGTTCACGCAGGGAGTCTCGCGCCCGGTCCATCGCGTAGTCTTCGAGCAGTTCGGCGATACTAAACAGGACAGCCAACGTGGCGGCCTCGACGAAATAGCCAATGCCGGTCGCGGCGATGATCGCCGTCCCCATCAGCAAGTCGATGTCAAGGCTTCGGTTCTTCGCGGAATAGTACCCGCCGCGGACGACAGGGATACCGCTGGCCGCGACAGCACCGAGGAACAGCAAATCTGCGACGTGTAGCGGGTACGCAATAACGCTCGCTACCGTGACGTTCTGCCCGGTCAGGAAGAATTCAAAAACGAGACCGACGGTAAGGAACACCGCGCCGAGCCATGTCTTCTTCGCGCGCGGACTCGTCCAGATTTCCGAGGGTGGTGCGATGTCGGTGCCATCGCCTGATTCCTTTTGTTCATCAGCTTCAGTATTCGTATCTCCGACTACCTCGTAGCCAGCGGCTTCAATCGCTTTGATTACGTCGGCTTCGCTGGTCTGATCAGGGTCGTATGTAACGGTGGCCGTGCCGGTGGTCGGCTGAAGTGTGATGTCGGTAATACCCTCGACACGTTGGAGGCTCTTGTCCACTTTTTGTGCACAAGAGGGACAGTCCATCTCGGGGACTGCGAGACGGGCGGTCAACTCATGTTGCTGTCCACCGCCGCTCGTTCCATCCGTTGCGTCTGGATTGTCTGTCATCACGTTACGGTAGCAGCGCGATTTCTATAGGTCTTTGTTGGAATATTCCAACTGCGGCCGTCAATACGATGCCAGCCGTTCTTCCGCTGCCCGCCCGCCGTCGACATGTTGCTTCGCTAATTGCTCTTCCGCTCGCCGGAGTCGGTAGGTGAGTGTCGACCGTGGCACGTCAAGATGCTCGGCAAGCTCGCCGACATCAACCTCACGGGGTGACTCGTAATAGCCGTGTTCGACCGCTGCTTGAAGAGCGGCCTCTTGGGCTGCCGGTAGGCCACTCGATGTCCCGTCGCGTCCCCCAGCTGCTGTCCCAGTGTCCGCTGTGCGGAGCATTTCCATTTGTGCACACTCCCCGACAGCGACTTCAAGCGCGTCGAAGAACGACGGCACGTCGCCATCGCCGGAGTGAATGAGTCGCCATGTGTAGTGGCGGCCCTCGTGACGGGTCTCGAACAGAACAGCGTCGCCGAGGTGGTCGCGGGCGATGTGGGGAACCGAAGTACAGGAAGAAGTACGCTTCCAGTCGGCATACAGGACAAGCGTGTCGTCCGTCCGATCCAGCACACGAGTCGTTTGGGTGGCACCGCAGTCCTCGGTGGCGAGGCAGTCAGCGTAGTAGTCACAAGTAAAAAACGCATCCTCTATCGCGTCGAGTGCGTCAGGAGTGCCGGTGGCATGGTCGACCCGCCAGAGCCGCTCGGCAGTGGCGTGCAGCGAGAGCGAGCGGACGCGGGCGTCAGGGTGGTCGGCGAGGGCGTCTGCCACCCTGTTGCAGCCCGGCTTGTACGCGAGGGCGAAAACGAGTTCGCGCATATCTACCCGTAGCAGCTGGTTAGATATAATACGTCGGCTCGCTACTGTCACTTGTTGGCTTGAGTCAGATCACGTCATCGGGATCGTGTACCTCTTGCATCCGCTGGGCTTCGGCGGCGTACTGCCCCTGCAGATCGGAGTCGTTGATCGAACCGAGATCATCTTGGTCGGCATTGACGGCAGCCGTCGTGTCGCGGACATCGGTGAAGGAAGTGAGTGCTCGCTCCTTCCGGAAGTACCGGTCACCGTCTGGGGTCGCGTAGGTAAGGATGATGAGGTTCTGCTCGTCGTCGGAGTACGTCCGCTCGACGAGCCAGACGCGGACACCGTTTGAGTCGGAATCGCTGGGCATAGCTACTCGTTCTCTTTCGGGTCAGAAATGGATAGTGATATAACGGTAGTCGATGCGACATCCTTGCGGCAAACTCTTGAATAGCTGTCGCCGATACGAACTTCGCGTTTTATTTCGAATATAAACATCAATCAAAATGTTATTAGTGATAAATATTATCGGAAATATGTTTGTGTCGATAGAGATGGGGATCGGGAAATCTGCAGCGAAATTGAGGGGGCGTATTACCGACTTCTTTGACGAGTTCCTTAATGACGAATAAGTCCGGCTCTTCATCAGCTGTGTCGTTAGGGATAAATTTCTGCCGCTGCTAAATAGATACTCTGGGCGTTGTTTAGACGCCAGATTTCAGCGGTCTACCCCCTCGATGACGCGTTCGATGTTTCGCACCGCTGATTTCATGACAAGTTCACGGAATTGACCGAACCACGTTCTCGCCCAC
>NZ_QKNY01000013.1 GCF_003605575.1 Halonotius aquaticus
CGGTGGCCGTCGCACCGCACCCACCAATGAGCCACCAGGAGTCCGACGGCGAGGCGACCACCGACACTCAGGACGTGCCACGCCACCGGCTGCTCATTCGGAGCCTCATTGAGGGGTGGCTCGTCACTGTCGGCCTCTGGAGCACACTCGGGTACGGCGTTCGTGATGCCTTTAGCCGCCGACTGGCTGTTGGCATCATCTATACTACCGTCGTTGTCGTTGGGGTTGGCGGTGGTGTCGCCGGCGCCGCCATCCTGTTTGAGTATCCGCCGCTGCCAGCGGTCGGGATCGGCGGTGTCGCCGCTGGTGGGCTCATTCTCGCCTCAACGGCTGGCTCGCTGGCACTTGATGACACCGCCCGCCGGGATTACCGCGCTCACATCGTCGCCAGTGTCCCGGGGCTGTCACCGGATTCACTCGCTGATCCACCGGCAGCAGCTGCCGACGCCGCCAGCGACGGTCAGTCGGCGACCGACCAATCGGCAACTCACACTGACGACGCCACCGACGGCACCGAGGAACCCACTGCCAACGACCAACCCACGGCCGACGAGCAGTCGTCGGGTGAGGAAAACGCGGCGGGCAACGAGGAGCCGGAATCCGGCCAGAGCGACGCCTCCCAAGGCGATCCAGCGGAATCCGGTAGCAGCACCCAGTACGTCTCTGAACCGCCCGGTATCGACTTCGATGATGTGGCCGGTATGGAATCGGTCAAAACGGAACTCCAAGAACGCGTGATCGAGCCGCTGCAAGAACCTGAAAAATACGCCAAATACGGCCTCTCGGTCGAAAACGGGTTTCTGTTGTATGGGCCACCAGGCACCGGCAAGACCTATCTCTCGAAGGCACTGGCCGGTGAGTTGGGGATCAACTATGTCGGCATCAAGGGGGCTGACATCATCTCCAAATGGCTCGGCGAGGGCACCCAAAACGTCGCCGCGCTCTTCGATGAAGCCCGCCACCACCAACCCTGTCTCATCTTTATCGACGAAATCGACGCGTTGACGCCGGAACGCGGCGGCGCAAACCAACATCAGGATCAGACGCAGACGGTCAATCAGTTCCTTGAGGAGGTCAGCGATATCAACGAAGGCGACGAGCGCATTGTCATCGTGGCAGCGACAAACCGCCGCGATCAGATCGATCCCGCGATGTTGCGCTCCGGACGACTCTCAGTACAGATCGAGGTCGGCAACCCTGGCCCGAAAACCCGCGTGGCGATCTTTGATACCCATCTTGAGGCCCCACGAGCGTCCGATCTCGATGCCAAACGGATCGCTGAGGCCTCCGGCGGGCTGTCGGCGGCTGATATGGAGCAGGTCGCTACCGAGGCTGCCCGATCGGCGATGCAACGCGAGGACGCGGTGACCAACGACGACGTTGTGACCGCCATCGAGAACGTCCGCTCGTAACGGGATCGGAACGCCCTCATATCGCCCCGTTGAAATCGGTGTATGGCGATCGGAACCGCCGTTGGGAACCTTCGTGGCGACGGCCGTGGTCGTACGCTGCTGGCGATCGCATTCGGCTGGGTGTTTGTGCTGGGTGGCCGCTTTCTTGTCCCGTCGGTGTTGCCACAGGTCAAAACCGCCTTTGCGGTCGGCGATCTCGGGGCCGGCGTCGCCGTCACCATCATCTGGGCTGGGTACGCGGTTATGCAGTCGCCGGCTGGCCTGCTGGTCGACCGGCTTGGCGAACGGCTACTGCTTGCCGGAAGCCTGCTGTTGACCGCGGGCAGCGTGCTTGTGATCGGGCTCGCGCCGGTCTTTGTGGCGTTTCTCGTCGGGTGTGGGGCTTTCGGGCTCGCGACCGGCCTGTATGGCCCGGCTCGCGGGACGGCCCTCTCACGAACCTTCCCGGAACACGATGGCGCGGCGATCGGCGCGACGTTGGCCGCCGGCAGCATCGGCTCAGCTGTCCTTCCGTTTCTCGCGGGCGCACTCGTCGAGACCGCTGGCTGGCGGCTGGTCGTTGCAGGGCTGGCACCGCCGTTGCTGGTGGTGGCCTTTTTTGCGTGGCGGTCGGTGCCTCCCCGACCTGAATCGACGACACCCCCAACGGCCGCCCCGGGTGACCTCGCTGGCGACATGCTCGATGCCGTCCGCACGAAAGGTGTCGCCGTTGCCGGCGCGGCGGTCACGCTGATGATCTTCGTCTTCCAGGGCGTCTCAGCGTTCTATGTCACGTATCTCGTCACGACGAAGCCGTTCAGTCAGACGGTCGCCGCCGGCATGTTCGCGCTGGTGTTTGTTGGTGGGGCGATCGCCCAACTGGGTGGCGGCGCCTTAGCCGACCGCGTTGGCGAGCGATGGCTTCTGGCTGGTGTCTCCGCGGCCGGTGTGCCGCTGTTGGCGGCGGTGCCGTCCGTTGGCGGTTTGTGGCCGGTCGCGTTGCTGTCGGTACTGTTGGGCTCGCGGCTCGCCGTCGCACCGATCACCAACGCCTATGTGATCGCTGTTCTGCCCGAGCAGGTACAGGGGGTGACGTGGGGAACGCTTCGCACCGTCTTCTTCCTGCTTGGGGCTGGGGGGTCGACGCTTGTCGGCGCGCTGGCGGATCGTGGTCTCTTCGATGAGGCATTATACCTGTTGGCCGCCCTCACCGGTCTCGCGGCGGTGTTGTACGCGTTTCTCCCGACTCGGGCGGCCGCGCGTACCGGCTGACGCCCGTCGCATTGAAACCCTTATCCCGACAGCCACGCTACAAGGGCTATGAGTTATGATACTGTCGTGTTTGACAACGACGGTGTCCTTGTTGGCCGTACCCGGTTTGATGTGCTGCGTTCGGCGACCGAGGAGACGTTTGAACAGTTTGGCGTGAGCGACCCCGACCCCGATCACATCGAGGATATGACGATCGGTGCAACCCCACGGAGCGTTGCCAACGTGTGTGATGCCTACGACCTCCAGCCGGAGACCTTCTGGCGTGTCCGCGATAAGACGATGTCCGGTGCCCAACAGGCCGAGGCCCGCGCTGGCCGCAAGACGCCCTACGGCGATCTTGGCGTCTTAGACGACCTCGATGCCACCTGCGGCATCGTCAGCTCCAATCAACAGGAGACGGTCGATTTCCTCCTTGATCACTTTGAGATCGGTGGGCTCTTCGAGACGGCCTACGGCCGTGAGGCAACCGTCGAAAGCCTTGATCTCCGGAAGCCAAACCCCCACTATCTTGAGCGCGCGCTGGCGGATCTCGATGCCGACTCCGCGCTGTTCGTCGGCGACAACGAATCTGACATCAAGGCCGCCGAAAACGCCGGCATCGACTCGGCGTTCATCCGTCGGCCCCACCGCACCGACTGGGAGCTCAACGTCTGGCCGACATGGGATATCGACTCCCTTGAGGATCTCCACCGCGTCTGCAGCACGTAGTCGGTGACCGGGCACCTGTCGCGCCCAGCTAGCGATCAGTGCTAGCAGCAGCCACACCGTGCGTATTCTCACCAGTGTAGAACAGCCACAGTACTCATCTGCGTCGACACCCAACTATGGGTGTGATGAACACAGACCGCTGTCGCAAGGTTGGATCGCTCATGGCAATCGGGCAGGGGATCGTGACCGCCCTCGCGCCGGGGCTGTCGGCGAAACTAACGAAAAAGCTGGTCGGCAAGAACTTCGAGAACGCTGACGCGCTTGAAGCGAAACCGGCCTACCGCCGGCAAACACGCGCCTTCGGCATCGGGCTGGCAGCCGCCGGCATCGCCGGCTACGTGATCGAGCATGTCGCCGCTGATACGGCGAGCGACGACACCGACGAATAGCACTCGTATGGTGTCACCCCACGTGTAAACGGCTGCATCGACGAGGAAGCACCAAATTCGTGCTTCATAATCCTTATATCCGTGTCGCTGCTCCCTGCAGTTGCAATGGCAAACGGTACGGTTGACTTCTTCAACGACACTGGCGGTTACGGCTTTATCGATACTGACGATGCTGACGACGACGTGTTCTTCCACATGGAAGACGTCGGCGGCCCGGACCTCGAAGAGGGTCAGGACGTTGAGTTCGACATCGAGCAGTCCCCGAAAGGCCCGCGGGCCTCGAACCTGACCCGCCTGTAAGTCGGTTTCACCGCTTACAGCCACAGACAACTACCCGGTTTTCTTTCATTTTCACGACCGCGAGCACCTGCGGTCGCGGTTGCTACCAGAACAATACCGCGTTGGGCTACGATACAGACGGCCGCTATGAGGGTGTTGTGCCTGTTGCTCCCGCATACCCTACCGCGAGCCACGCGACCCCAACGAGCGCGACGCCGACCGCGGCGAGCACGCCACCGAACAGCGGCCAGGCGATGGCGTCGTAGGCGACCACATCGCCGACAACGAGATACGGTACCGCGAGACCGGCCGCGAGAACGACGCCACCGAGTGCGACCACGAGATCAGCCACCCGCCGTCGATTGCTGTGATGGCCGATGACGGTAGCCGCACCGACAAGCACACCCAACGGGAGCAAACCGGCCAGCCACGTGTAGATGCCGACCGACTGCCCGCGGAGATCACCTGTCGTATCAGCCCCCGGCTGGACGCCGGTCTGGAGGAGATACCGCTCCTCGCCAACGTCGACGAGGGTGAATATCTCCGATGGCTGAGCCGTGCCATAGGTGAACACCGTCGGTGGCTCTCGCACCGAATCACAGACGAGGACGCTGTCGACACACACCGGCAGCTCATACCGGTACCAGCCGTCGGCATCCGGCGAGCCCGAGACAGTCCGCTCGACGACCTGTTGACTTGTCGCCGGTAATGTCGAGATATCGACAGCTTCGTCGGGGTCAAAGCCGTATTCGGCGGTCAGTCGATCAAACCGATCGCTGGTCTCGGGAACCGCCTGATGGAGATACGGGGCTGGCGCGGTCGTCTCGTACGGCGAGGCGGCGATCGGGGCCGGGAGGAGGCCGCTGGTACACAACAACACGGCAATGAGCACCCCGACGATGAGTCGGTTGCGAGTGTGGCTCATGGGCTAAGCGAGCGACTCGGTGTAGCTGACGGTTGCGACATCGTCTTCCTGCAGTGCGACCGTGAGCTCTGTCGCCGGCTCCGGGGTGAGCCGATCGGTGAGCCGGTTGCCGAAGATTCGGGCAAAGTGCTCGGCACTCGGATTGCGTCCCTCGAAAGCCGGCAGCTCGTTGAGCGTCGCATCCCGAAACGTCTCGACGACGGCCTCGACAGCCTCGATGACCGCGTCGATATCGACGAGATAGCCGTACTCGCCGAGTTCCGGGCCGCGGAACGTTACCTCGGCGGTGAACTGATGAGAATGAAGCTCGCCTTCGGGGCCGGGGTTCGGCACGGTCAGATAATGCTGTGCGACAAAGCGTCGGGTCACCGAGACCGTGTACATACCCGTTCCACGACCGAGTCGTGAATAAATGATGTGGCCGGCACCCCCGGATCGTCGTGTGGAGTATCGATCTGGTCTACTGCCAAGCACTGCTGGATCGATTCTGCTACCTGTTTGCAATGACAGACGCAAACAGTCGATCGAAATGAAACCTGATTCTATTACGCGGCGACCGACTACACCCACGGATTTAATTATCGGAACAGAGCAGTCTCAGGTATGAACGGGCCGCTGGCCGACGGGTTCGGCCGGGAGGTCACCGGTGTTCGGGTGTCGCTGACCGACCGGTGTAACTTCGACTGTGTCTACTGCCACAACGAGGGACTCGGCGACACTCGCGGCCCGATGGAACCCGACGATAACGAGATGACTGCCGACGACGTGGTGCGGTTCCTGGAGGTCGTCGAGGAGTTCGGCGTCGAGAAGGTGAAGTTCACCGGCGGTGAGCCGATGTTGCGCCAAGATCTTGAAGCGATTATCCGCCGCACTCCCGACTCGATGGAGACGTCGATGACGACCAACGGAACGTTTCTGCCGGGGCGCGCCGAGGATCTCAGAGAGGCTGGCCTCGACCGCGTCAACGTCTCACAGGATGCTATCGATCCCGAAGCCTTCGCCGCGATCACGAAATCTGGCGCGTACGAGCAGGTATTGGAGGGCGTTGAAGCGGCTGTGGCCACCGGACTCACGCCGGTGAAACTCAACATGGTTGTGTTCAAACACACTGCCGGCTACGTCGAGGGGATGGTTGAGCACGCCGCCAACAACGACGGCCTCCAACTGCAGTTGATCGAGTATATGCCCGAGTTGACCGGCCATCCAGAGTGGAACATTGACATTCAGCGCGTCCACGACTGGCTGGCCGATATTTCAGCACGCGTCGAACACCGCGAGATGCACGACCGCACCCGCTATTGGATCGCTGGCGACGACGCCGCTCCTGGCGCGCGGATCGACGCATCCAACGGCGGGATGGTTGAGATCGTCGACCCCGTCGAAAATCCGACCTTTTGTGCAAACTGCCATCGCGTACGCGTCACCCACGAAGGCTATCTCAAGGGCTGTCTCAACCGCAACGACGACCTCCGGTCGATGGGTGAGATGAGCCGCGATGCAATCCGTGAGACGTTCCGTGAGACCGTCGCCAATCGGGTGCCGTTCTACGGTGAGTATATGGTGCGCGACGACAACGACGAGTGGGTCGTCAACGACGCGTATGTGTCACCCCCCACAGCCGCCGACTAACTCACAGCGAGGCGTCGGCTTCCAGTTGGGGGCGTCACTCGATCTGTTCGTCGACAAGTTGTCTGATCTCGACGATATCCTGTTGGTGTGTCTCGGCGACAGCTTCCGTGTTTTCGATCGCACTGACAGCATCGTCAAGCCCGTCGACGGTCTCGTCGATCAGTGAGGCGACCTCTTGGGTGCTTTCGGCCTGCTCGTCGGTTGCATCCGAGACCTGCAGCAGGCTCGCTGAGACCTCGTCGATACTCTCGTTGATCTCCGCGAGGTTGTCCGCCGCGGTCTCGATCTCGTCGATCCCGGTGTCGATGCGGTCGTGCATCGTCTCTAAGCTGTCGACTGTTTCTTCCGTTGAGGCCTGAATCGCGTTGATCATCTCCTCGATCGTCTCGGCGTTCTCCTGGGACTCCCCGGCGAGATTTTTGACCTCGTCGGCGACGACCGCGAACCCGTCGCCTGACTCGCCGGCGCGGGCGGCCTCGATCGAGGCGTTGAGTGCCAACAGGTTTGTCTGGTCGGCGATCCCGTTGATCACCTCAACGATCGCGTCGATCTCGTGGGCCTTTTCTTGGAGGTCTTCGATCTCCGACGACACCGTCTCGGAGGCATCGGTCACGTCGTGCATCGCCTCGACGGCGTCGTGGGTCGACTCCTCGCCGTGGGCGGCGAGGGTTGCTGCCTCGTCGGCCTGCTCGTCAACGTCGTTGACGGTCGCGGCGATCTCCTCGATGGTCGCGGTGAGATTTGAGACCTCGTCGTTGATCTCGTTGAGCGTCGGTGCATACCCCTGGATGACCTCGTTGTTGGCGGTCACCATATCACCGAGCTGTTGACCGCTCTGCTCAAGTTCCGCGATCAGATCCTGTAACTGCGTAAATGACGCTTTGTCAATTTCGACCGTCTCGCCGTCGGAAGATCGTGACATTACCAACCCAACGCCGGATAGGATATTTAAACTTGTGACCGGGGCTGTGGGACAAGTCTTGTCGGGCGTTGCCACCGAGCAGCCCCTCTGTGGATCAATCAAGTCCTCTCGACGGTGTTCGGTTGTCACACTGCGACAAGCCTCGATCGCTGCGTTGCCCGCGACCGACCGGTGGTAATCTTTCGGATCGAACACGTGTCGGTTTGGGTGAACGTCGACACGGGCCTTCCACAGCGCAATCTTCTGTCGCATTCACCGATCCCATCGAAAACCGCTATGCGGATGTGGAGATTAATACCAGTAAACTTAATAATGCAAACTATCTCGTGGTGAGTATGGCACATGAACATCTTGATGAGAAGCTGATTAATTCGCTGCTCGGTGACGGCCGCTCCAGCCTGCGGAGCCTCGCCGAGGAGCTTGATGTGTCGGTGACGACGGTCTCGAATCACCTGAAGGATCTCGAAGCCGAAGGCGTCATCGAGGGCTACTCGCCGATCGTCGACTACGAGAGCCTTGGCTACGACGTGACCGCGATCATGCATCTCAAAGTCGAGGGGAGTGCTCTTCCAGAGATCACCAACAAGCTCGAAGCTGAAAAGCAGATGATCTCGGTGTATGAGACGACCGGTGACTACGACATCATCGCCATCGGAAAGTTCGACGACACCGACGACATGAACGACCAGATCAAGTCACTCTTGGAGGATGTCGACATCCGCGAGTCCAACACCAGCGTCGTGCTCAACGCTGTCAAGGACAACGAGCAGTTCGAACTCGACATCCCCGAATAACGTCGATATCGGCGGTCGATCCTGCGTCGCCACCGATTTTTCGCGTCACCTACAGCCGAAAGGTATCTCCACGTCGACCGTCGGCTGTTCGCTTTCGGGCACAGTCAGCACACAGTTCCAACTCGCCGTCGTAATGGAGGCGACAGACGGTCGCACCACAGCGACGGCAACTGAATGCTCCAGGTCGTTGGTCGCAGTGCTCACAGATACCGGCTACAGCCATACCGAACCGTGGCGCGAGAGCTGTATCAATCTTTGCCGCTGTCGTCGCCTGATTGCCTGGTTGCCTCGGCCGCAACGAGTTCATAGGCGACTTCGACCCGCTCGGTGACGCTGATCGGTGCCGGGTGGACGGCCGGATCTGACTCCCAGGCGTCGTCGACGGGCTCGCTGCCGGGGCGGGCAGGTTGTGTCGTGATCGTCTGGGCCGACCCAACCGCGAGCCCTTCGGCGGCCGCCAGTCGATCGGCCTTCTGACGGGCGCGATCGACGGCAGCTGTCATGGCCTCTTCTTGGAGGTCTGCCCGTGTTGCGTCCGTGAGCGCGAACTGAACGTGGTCGACGCCGCCGCCCCCATCGGTCGCCTCGACGACGACCGTGGCGACAGCCGCCGGCTCACAGCGGACGTGAAACTCCTCGACCGCACGGAACGCAGCATCCGTCTCGGGCTCGAAGGCGGCCGCGCTGTTGGTCACCCGGTGGTCGACTGTCTCGATCGTCACCTCGGCGGTCGCCTCGATCGCTGTCCGTACCGTTGCCGCGCGGTTGCGGGCCCGCTCGCGGGCGCGGGCTGCCGAGGAACCCTCTCCGAGGGCGGTAACCGCGACCGTCGCGCTATCGGGGGCCGCTGCTCGCGTTGCCGACGCTGTCGTCGTTACGGTTCCTGTCACACCCCACTGGTCGGCCGAGCGGGTAATGAATCCGGCGGCGAGCCGCACCGCTCAGTCTGTTGCTTCCTCGGTAAATCCATCCTCCCACCGGAATATCCCGTTGCGTTGGATCACCTCGCCGTCAACTGAGAGGCGGCTGTCGGTGCGCATGTCGGCCAGCAAATCCACGTGGATCGCCGACCCGTTGCCGGTCTCGCCGTCCGGCAGACAGGCGTCGTAGGCCCGACCGATGGCAAGATGAACCGTCTCGGCCATCTTCTCGTCGAAAAGAATCCGGTCGGTGATCCGATCGATGCCGCGATTCATTCCGATCCCAAGCTCGCCAAAGCGGCTGGCCCCCTCGTCGGTTTCCAGTAGTTCTCCCAGCGTTGCCTCACCTTGGTCGGCTGCGTAGTCAACGACCTCGTTGTCTTCGATGGTGAACTCCACGCTTTCCAGTCGCGTCCCGTCGACGGTTCTCGGCAGATCGAAGGTTATCGTCCCGTTGGCGTCGGCTGGCGCGGTAAACACCTCGCCGGAGGGGAGATTGTGGGAGTCGTCGGCGACCGAGGCCGTGCTGTTGACCGCGGTTCGGTTCTCGATCGATAGCCGGAGATCGGTCGTCGGGGTCTCGATGTGGACGGTCGCTCCCTCGTCAAGGATCGTCTTGAGTTGGGCCATCTCTTCGGCCAGCGATTCCCAGTCGCGGAGTACCGCATCGTAGACGAAATCCTGGTAGGCTTCAAACGACATCCCGGCTTGTTGGGCGAGCGAGCGGGTCGGGTGGACGGTTGAGACCCAGTCGGTCGCCAGCCGAGCTTCTCGCACCTCCGATTGCGCACGCCGGGCAGCCTGCCGGGTTTCGGGTGGGACATCCGCGGTTGCGGCGGTGTTTCTCCCGCCACCAAGCCGCAGGTAGACATCGGTCGCCTCCAGCATCGCACGTTCGTGGCCTGGCGCGTCGTCAAAGTCGGTGTCGCCCGCGGCTCGGCCCTGAAGATACGCTCGTGAGAGTTCCGCTGAGTCGCTGATCGCCAGGAGGTTGCCACCGCGTTCGCCGACGGCTTCGGCGACGGCGACCCCGAGTTCGTGGGCTCCTTCTGCGACGCTGACGACAACGTTGTCGCCGGGGTCGATCCGGGCACTCCAGTCGACCAACACAGCGGCGTGATCGTGAATTCGGTCGTCCATACGGATCCGGGGGTCGCCAGCGATAAAACTCTCACCGCCGCCTCGCCGGCGACACGGCGACATTCCTGCCATGTTGTCACCGACGACGGTGAGCGACGCGTTACCGTCGACGTTGTGCGACCCGTTCTTCGGCGGTTTCGCTGCTCACGAGTTCGTAGAGAATCGCCCGGCCGCCGTCGGCTTTCGGACGGAGGATCCGACCCAATCGCTGGGTAAACTCGCGTTCGCTGCCACTGCCTGAGAGGACGACGCCGACGTTGGCGTCAGGCACATCGACACCCTCGTCAAGCACGTTGGCGGTGATGATCCGGCTGTACTCACCCTCGCGAAACCGTTGGAGGATCTCGCGTCGCTCGCTGGCTCCGGTTTCGTTCGTAATCGCCGGGATGAGGAATCGCTCGGAGAGGTCGTAGACTAACTCGGTGTGGGCGGTGAAAACGATGAGGCGATCCTCGCGGTGGCGATCAAGGATCCGACCGAGTTGGTGGCGTTTGTTTTCCGCGTTCATCATGATCTCGCGAGCGCGCTGTTTGGCGAGGAGGGCCTCGCGGGCTTGGGGATCGTTGCCGGAGCGTTTGACCAACTGGAGGTAGTCGCTGCCGCTCGAAAAGGAGATATTCGAACTTCGGACGTAGTCGACGAACGTGCCCTGTACGTCGTCGTACTCGGCGCGCTCCTCGGGGGTGAGTTCGACTTCGATCCGCCGGATCTCGTAGGGTGCGAGATGATCGCCAGCCAGTTCGTCGGTGTCGATGGTATACACGCGGGAGCCGACGAGCTCTGCTATGGTTTCGTGGGCTCCATCGGGGCGTTCGAACGTCGCCGTCAACCCGAGGCGATCCGGCGCGGCCAACAGCCGGGCGATGTCCTGATAGCCTTCCGCGCCGAGGTGGTGAACTTCGTCGAAGACGACGAGGCCGAATTTGTCTCCGAGTTCGTCAGCACGGAGGTACGCCGAGTCGTAGGTCGCCACCGTGATGGCTTCGATGCGCTGTTCGCCGCCGCCGAGCCGACCGATGGGAGTATCAAATTCGGTTTCGAGTTCGCGCTGCCACTGTTCGAGTAGATCGATAGTCGGGACGACAACGAGGGTCGGCTCATCGCAAGCGGCCATCGCAGCCAGTGCGATGACGGTCTTGCCCGCGCCGGTCGGGAGTTCGAGCACGCCGCGGCGGTTATTGTCGAGCCAGGCATCGAGGGCGTCCTGCTGATACTCGCGGAGTTCGTAGCTCGTTGCCAGCGAGACAGGGTCGGTGTCGAGAACGGTATCATCAACGTCGGCGTCAACACGGCGGAGCACATCCCGGATCGCCGCGTAGTTGTGGGCCGGCGCGCGGGCGGTGTCGCTCCGGGGGTCGCGCTTGACGCCCGGCAGGCTATCGAGATCGGGATCGCTCTCGCGGTCGCTCTCAACCCGGAGCGTGCCGTCCTCGAAGCCGAGCGTGATCGTCACGGCTGGGAGTGCGAGGGCGGAAAGTAAAATCGCTCCGGTGGTCGATTAGCTCTCAAGCTGGTCGCGGAGCAGCGTGACGTAGGGGCTGGCTCCCCAGCTTCGATGTACGCCGATGCAATCGAGCAGTTGTCGTGCCTCGTTAGTCGACATGTGGCCGTTGCGGGCATAATCGCGGATGAGCCGAGGCGTCGGAACGATCCGCGGGCCACGTAGTGCGGCATGCACCAGCGCGAAGTTCGTCCCGCCGAACTCATCGGTTAGAAAGCCGTCAACGCCGAGGCTGTTTGCGAGAACGATCCCGTCGGTTTCACCGTCGTCGAGCCCGAAGGCCGGCCGCGAGGCGGGCGTTTCCTCGCTGTCGTAGGGATCGACGACCCTGTAGTGGTTGTCGGCGGCGAGCACGTTGCTGGCCGCCGCGCCGTGGATGTCGTCGTAGTCGGCCATGGTGCTCAGTTCCGACTGTACGGTCGGCGGCAGCGACACCGTACACGATGTCAGAACGTACTGCAGTGGATCGGGCAACGCGTCGTCGACGGTGGCGTCCGCTCGCGGCACCGCGAGACTGACGAGCGCGCTGGTGTCGGCGACGACTGTCTGCAGTCGTGGCCCTGCCGTCATTCCTCGGTGACCTCGTCAGCGTCGCTTGCTTCCTCGGCCTCGTCGGCGTCAGCGTCGCCTGTCTCGTTGTTTTCGTCTGGGACGATCGCCACAGCGTCGCCGTCGTAGATTTCATTGTCTGTCGGCTCGCCGAGATCCAGCGGTTCGTCGTCGATATCACGCTTGAGCAGGCGCAGCCGCTGGGCGGCTTCGGTACCGACGAGCTGTTCAACGGTCTCGAAGTCTAGCTGCCCGTTGTAGTACTTGGTCGCCACCAGTTCTTGGACGGTGTCGCTGTTTGCGGTTTCCTTGATATACTCGCGGATTGCTTCGACGAGCAGGTCGGTGCGATCCGTATCGAAGAGGTCGGCAATCGCGTCGAGCCGGTCAACGAGGTACTCCGGCGACTGAAAATGGACGCGCCGCGGATCGTCGCTCGCGCTCATGATGTGTCTGTTTTGCATACAGATACCTAACGGTATCGGTGGTTGCACACAGCTTGCACATCGGTTGCCAGTTTATGCCTCAAGCTCTTCGCCGACCAATTCGGTCGCCTTCTGAACAGCCTGGATCGAACTCAGATACCCCGCGCCGACGCTGGCTTTCAGGGCCTTGGCTGCGCTCCCAGTCACGACTTCGGGGCCGACCTGTGCGACCGCGCCGTCGCCGACCGAGACGATCCAGCCGGGGACGTTGAACCGGAACGGGGTGAGTTCGGGTTCGAAGCCTTCGCGGCCGGCCAACTCCCATTCGACGAGTTTGGCGATGTTCTCTGCGGCGGGGTTGGCGGCGCGGATCGCCGCGGACGCGCTGGCGGGGACGGCCTCGCCGTCGGCGTCGACGACGCGGGCGGTGTCACCAAGCGCGAACGTCGAGTTATTCAGCCGGAGGTCGCGCCGGACGACCGGCCGGTCGCCGGCCATCGCCTCCGGGCCGGCGATGCCGCCAGTCCAGACGAACAGGCCGGCGTCGTGTTCGTCGGTTTCGCCGGTAGCTTCGTGTCGCGTGGCGACTGTCGAGTCGGTCGCTTCGGTGACGGCCGTCTCGGTGTGGATCTCGATGTCGCGGTCGGTCAGTTCGTCGGCGACCGCGTCTTGGAACGCCTTGGGGAACGCGGGCGCGACGGAGTCGAGTTGTTCGAGCAGGGTGATATCGATGCGGTCGCTGGCACCCTCCTCGGCGGCGAGGGCGGCGAGTTCGCCGGCGACCTGGACGCCAGAGAGCCCCGCGCCGCCAACGACGACCGAGGCCGGGTCGTCGCCGTCGAACAGGTCGAGTGCGCGCTCGCGGATCGCCTCGGCGTCGGCGACGGATTTCAGTGGGTAGGCGTGGTCTTCGACACCCGGTAAGTCGTAGAACGCGGTTTCCGCACCGAGACAGAGCGCGCCGTAATCGTAGGTGAGTGTTCCGCCGCTGTCGAGAGCGACTTCGTTGGCGTCGGTGTCGACGCTCTCGACGCGGGCGGCGATGACCTCGGCGCGGTCGAACAGCGACGCCAGCGGGACTTCGATGGCGTCGGTGATCGAAGGCCGTCTGATGACGCGGTGGACTTCGTGCTGAACGAGGTGGTCGTCGGCTTCGTCGACGATGGTGAGGTCTGCTTCCGGTGGGAGGGCGTTTTCGAGCTTGCGGGTGAGGGTGACGCCTGCATAGCCGGCTCCGAGAACAACGATGTGCATACCTGTGGTTGGGGAGCCAGCCGAATGAACATGGCGTTAGACGTGGTGAGGGATGTAGCGGTTGAGAACGGGTAGCGATAGAAAGCCCTCGACGCTATCGACTCCCGCGGCTCTCACGGCTCCCTTCGGTCGCCGTTCGAGCGGATCGCGGTCTCCCTGCGGTCGACCGCGCGCTCGCTGCGCTCCTCGCTCACTACGTTCGCTGCGGTGCTTACGTCGCCGGGGTTCGTCGATAGCGTCTCGCCCTTTCAGTCCGCCAGGATTCGGCTGGTCGGCTGTGGTTAGTCGTCGGCCGGCTGGCTGGTGGTGTTGCCAACGCGGTCGGCCTCGGGGCCGAATGCCGATTCGAGCAACGCGGGCACGTCCTCCGGCTGGACATCGGAGTACCATTCGTCGCGCGGCTGGATCGCAATCGCCGCACCGCCCTCGCTACAGAGGCCGAGACAGCCCGTTTCGACCACCGACACTGACGACCAGAACGCGTCGCGCTCGCGGAGCCAGGCTTTGACCGCTGTCAGCGTTTCCGCGCCGCCGGCGTCGGCACAGCAGTCGTACTCCTCGCGGCTGTTCGTACAGACGAGGACATGAGCGTCAAGTCGCTCGCGGTGGTCGGCGGTTCGGTTCTTCATGATGTTGGCTGCGGTGACTTGGTCGTCGTCGATTCCAACAAGTTCCGCCGCTGGAGCCAGCCGAACGTCGCGGCGATGAGTAGCCAGATCGAGCCCTGGCTCAGAACGACCATCGCGCGGTAGGCCACGACGAGGTCAGCCGACAACTCCGGATGAGTGACTAGCGTCGGCGACACCAGCGGCAGCACAACGACGGTGGCGACAACGGGTGTCGCGCCGGCGACGGCGGCGAGCCCGCGACTCTGTGGTTCGATGCGGTTGTAAGCGAGCACACTGGTCGCGGCGATGGCTCCGCCGAGGACGACGAGGCCACCGTAGAGGGCGAATCTGATATCTGTACTCAGTGCCTGTTCGGCTCCCGGCGCGAATGGCGGCAGCACCAGCCACGGCGTGACCGAGATCGTCAGAAACCCGCTGGCGGCGAGGACGAAGCCCTTCGCCGCGCCGCGACCGGGGAGGGCGGGTTCGAGGAAATATAGCGCGATCCCGAAGCAGCCACCGAGAAAGAGGGCCCATAGCAGGCCGCCGCCCACGCTGACGAGTGCAGTCGTCGATTCGGCGACCACGGTGCCGCCCTCGGGCGCGTGGCTGTGGCCGTGCTGGGCGTGTTCGAGATAGCCGACCAGCGGGTTGGCGACGGTCGCCATGAACAGCCCGTAGGCGATACCGGCGACACCGCCGGCCAGCAGTCCGCGTTTGAAATAGGCGAAAAACATCGCTCAGTGGCAGACGATGCCGGCGGCGTGCCGGAAGTTGTGCAGCGACTCGTGGGCCAGCGGCTCCTGTAAGACGAGCAGTGTGAACGTGATCGCCGCGCCGAAGCCGAAGATCGCAAGCGCTGTCGTCGGCGCGATCTCGGCGCGAGCCGTTTCGATCCGGTCGGCGACCGTGTCGGATTGCGAGGTCATGAAAGTCTACTTTGCCTTTTGAAAATTAGATTGTAAAGGTTGCGGTTCCGCAGATTCTGTCACCGAACTCAGAACAGCGCGTCGCTCTCGGGCAGCACGTGTGCCGGGCCGCCGACTTCCCACACGTCGGTCTCGATCCCGATCTCGTCGATGCGAGACCGCACGTCATCGACGTACTCCTCGGTCGTATTGACGTAGACGCTCGCACCCGTGTCGGTCGAGAAGTAGACCTCGACGCCTTCCTCGCGGAGTTCGCGGACGGCGTTGAAGACCGCAATCGTTTCGGGCTGCCAGTAGACCCACCCCGAGGGCCCGGTCATCGTCGCCGCCGTCAGCGACAGCGAATCGTGTTCGGCGAGTTCGAAGACACGCTCGAAGGAGCCCTTCCGCAGGGCGTCCCGCATCTCGACGATCTGATCGGGGATGTGGGCGACCCGCGCCTGAAACATGTGGCTCTCGGCGGCCTCCTTGTGGGCCTCTTCGGTCTCTTTGTAGGAGGGCACGTGGGCGGCAACGATCCTGAGGTCGTCTTCAAGATCGGATTCCAAGCGATACGAACGACAGTCCTCGTCGTTGAGGCCGGCGTAGAGATGCGAGAACGCCCCTGTCACGGCACGGGCAGCCGACGACGAGCCGCGACGCGCGACCGTCGAGATTTCTGGGAGGCTCATATCGAGCCCGGCGGCTTCGACGAGGGCCATTGCGGCCGCAGCGAAGCCTGATGACGACGAGCCGAAGCCGATGTTCGAGGGGAAGGAGTTCTCGCTTTCGAAGTGGACGGCGTGGTCGAACTCCGCCAGTTCGCGGACGTATTCGACGACCATGTTGATCCGTTCGGCCGCGCGGCCATCGACGTCCTCGCCGTCGATGATGTAGGTGTCCTGCGCGCCGCCTTCGGCGTCGACATCGGTCAGCCACTCGACGGTCGTCGTCGTGTTCGTCGGCGCGGTGCAGACACTGATCGAATCGTGGTACGGCAGCCGAAGTTCCGGATCGCGCATCCCGTGGTATTTGACGAGCCCCTGAATCGGGTGGGCTCGCGCGGTCGCCTTCATGCTCATAGATCGGTATGGCGGCCGGTTGCGGGTTAGGCGTTCCGGATCATCGACCGCGGCCAATCCGACCGGGAGCCAAGGACAAAACCGATAACAAGAGTTTTGGGCGGAGTCGCCGAACGCTCGGCAAATGACTGAGTACACTGTCGAGTTCGTCGGAACCGACGAGACGATTACGGTCTCCGACAAGGAAACCATCCTCAATGCCTGTCTGGAGGCGGGCATCGCACAGGAATACTCCTGTCGCGTTGGGATGTGTCTGGCCTGTTCGGCCGAGATCATTGAGGGCGACGTTGCACAGCCGGCCGCCCGCGGCTTCACCGATGACGAGAAAGAAAACTACGCGTTGACCTGTATGGCGCGTCCACAGTCTGATCTCAAACTCGAACGCGGCGTCTACCCGCCGAGCATCGAAACCGACGCCACAAGCGGGGCCGCCAACGCGGCCCCGGCAGACGACGACTAACTGTCGGGCGACGCCGCTACTGCGCTTCGAATCGGTGCCGCACCACGTCTGCGTCGTCATCCCATTCAAAATCCCCACCGTGGGCTCTGACAAGCCGCTTTTTGTACGCGTCTAAGTCTGCTGATCCCTCGCGTTGGGCGTCTTCATCGGTCAACTCGCCAAGTGTGAGTTCCTCGACGCTCGTGACCGCATAGGTGTCGCCATCGATCTCGAACTGATCGCCCTCGTCGGCGTAGGCTTGCCCGCGAGTCAGCTGTGTCATCTCACCCTCGGCGACCAGTTCCTTGACGTGTCCGTTCGGCAACAGTGTGTCGGCATCGATGTGTGCCATATCGGTGATTACGCGTCTAATAGCAAAAACATCCGGCTGTGGTAGTTCGGCGGGTCGCCCCCAACCCGCGGGATTCAAGAGCGTCGGGCGACCCACCTGCAACAATGCGTCAGGACCACCTCATCACCGCGACCCAACTCTCGCGGGCCGACATCGAGGCGGTGCTCGACCGAGCGGCGGAGATCGACGCCGATCCCGGGGCGGTCGCCGACCGGTATCGGGAGGCCGTCCTCGCCCTCTGCTTTTTCGAGCCGAGCACGCGCACGAAGATGAGCTTCGAGACCGCGATCAAACGACTCGGCGGCGCGACAACCGACATGGGGACGGTCGAATCCTCCTCGGTCAAAAAGGGCGAAAGCCTCGCCGACACCGTCCGCGTTGTTGAGGGCTATGCCGACGCGCTCGTGCTCCGACACCCCAGCGAGGGCGCGGCGAAGATGGCCGCCGAGTTCGTCGACGTGCCCGTGATCAACGCCGGCGATGGAGCGGGCCAACACCCGAGTCAAACGCTGCTCGATCTCTACACCATCCGCGAGAACGTCGGTCTCGATGATCTCTCGATCGGCATCATGGGCGACCTGAAATATGGCCGGACGGTACACTCTCTGGCTGAGGCGCTCACCAACTTCGACGTGCGCCAACACTTCATCAGCCCCGAGAGCCTCAAACTCCCGCGCGGCGTTCGGTTCGATCTCCACAACTCCGGCGCCCAACTCCGGGAACACACCGATCTTGAGGAGGTGTTGCCTGAACTCGACGTACTGTATGTCACTCGCATCCAGCGCGAACGGTTCCCTGACGAAACCGAGTACGAACAGATCGCCGGCGAGTACCAGATTGACGACGACACATTGGAGCTGGCCGACGATGATCTCGCGGTGATGCACCCATTGCCCCGCGTTGACGAGATCGATCCCGCCGTCGATGCGTTGTCGCAGGCAACCTACTTCGAACAGGCCCACAACGGCGTCCCGGTCAGAATGGCACTGCTTGATTTCTTACTATCGGAGGGTGAGCTATGAGCGACCGTGAACTCCGCGTGTCAAAGATCCGCAACGGCACCGTCATCGACCACGTCACCGGCGGCCAAGCCCTCAACGTCCTGTCGATTCTCGGCATCGACGGCTCGGAGGGGTTAGGCGTCTCTGTCGTACTGAACGTCCCCAGCGATCGGTTGGGGCTGAAAGACGTGGTCAAGGTCGAAGACCGCGAACTGAGCCAATCCGAGGTCGATGTGATCTCGCTGATCGCCCCTGAGGCGACGATCAACATCATCCGTGAGTTTGATGTCGTCGAAAAGAACCGCGTCGACCGCCCGGAAACCGTTATCGGCCTCCTGTCGTGTCCGAACCGCAACTGTATCACCAACGCCAACGAGCCCGTCGAAACGAAGTTCGATGTCGTCGACGAGGGCGTTCGCTGCACCTACTGTGGGACGATCATCCGCGAGGAGCTCGCCACCCACATCGATCCCGAGTAGGTCGTTGCCGCCCCGGCCACGCAAAGCCTATTACCCACCCGACACTGGAGGCTAGTATGTCCAAGAAAGCAAAACTGCTTGGCGTCCTCGTGGTTATCGTACTGGCATACGTCCTCTTCTCGGGCGATACCGAACCCGTCGAAGTCAACGTCGACGAGTAATCCTCCGCTCCCCTTCTTCGCGCATCTTTCGGGTAGTCACAACGCCGGAGAGCGAACCACTTACCCACGGCTGTGACCAATCCGGTGTATGGACGGGATCGTCACGCGGAACGAACCAGAGACCGAGTGGGACGAGTTCGAGCAGGCGTTCTACGAGGTCAAAGACGTGACCGGCCGTCCCAACGAACCGATCGCGGGCGCGATCAACATGGTCTCTTGTTTCGGCGATAACGCTGCCGCCGCCGAGAATCCGGATCTTGTCCCCGTCGACAGCGAGGGTCGCCCGGCGACCCGCGAACGAGACTACTTCGATTGGGCCTACATCTGTCCGACCCACGACGCCTACCGCGAGGGGCTGGTTGAGATGATTGCCGACTGTGGGGCCGAACACGACGATGTTCGGCTCGATGACGTTGGCTTTCCCCGCGATGACTACTGCCGGTGTGACCGCTGTGAGCGGCGGTTTGCCGACAGTGAGTTCGACGACTGGCACGCGTGGCGGGCGTCTGTGATCACCGACTTTGTTGCCGCTGCCCGCGAACGTGTTCCGGGGCGACTGTATCTCACCCTCTACCCTGATCCCTATCCAGGCCATCTCTCCCAACGAGCCGGACTTGATCTCGACGCACTCGCCCCGTACGTGGATGAGTTTGTCGTCCCGCTGTATGATCTGGACTACGGCACCACTTACTGGCTGGAGTCGCTCGCCCGCGGGTTCCGCTCCGAGTTGGGTGGCGACTACAACCCCGACGACGCCGATCCCGAGCCCCCGTTTTCGATCGAACTCTACGCGGTCGATGTCGACGTCGACAACCTGATTCAGGCGGCCGAGGTGGCTGGCACCTACGCAACAAACGTGTTTTTCGGCTACGATGCCGCCCAGGCGTCGGCTGCGATTCGGCGCAAAGACGCAGACCAACAGGACGGTGAGACCTATACGCCGGAGTAAGGTTCGCCAATATGCGGACTCAGTTTGTGTAGTAGTCTGCCCACGCGATCCAGAGACACATCACAGCCGAGAAGCTGAGTATCGCCAGATACAGAATAGTGAGCCCGCCGCTAACCCACAGGTACATGGCCCCAAAGAGGACAAAGAGGAGTCCAAAGCCGCCGATCCGCATGCTCTTGAGGTTTGGATACTCCGCGAGCCACCCCACGACGCCGCCGGACTGATCGGATGCCATCGTGCTCTCAGCAACCACCGCCGGTGGCTTAAATCACCCTTTCCACCCTCAGTCGGCTACTGGAGATAGCTGAGATAGTAGATCACGCCGATACCCAGGATAAACACGAGCAGTGCGACCCCACCTAGCGCGACCATCAACGTCAGTCCATCGTCGGTTTCGGCCGCAGTCTCGTCAGCACTCATTACTGGCCGTACGACCGCCAGCCGTTTAGCTGATACGTTGGTCGCCGGTCAGTGGACGGTTCGGTCGTCGCTTTCGTCGATGACCTCGATCGGCTCACTGTTCCCGAACTTGGGGGTCGGCCCATCGCCGGGGGCTGCCCACGCGACCGAATTGGCGAGCACCTGCTGGATCGACTCGTCGTGATAGATCGGATACGTCTCATGGCCCGGCCGAAAGTAGAAGATTCGCCCGTTGCCGCGTTGGTAACAACAGCCCGACCGGAACACCTCTCCGCCCTCAAACCACGAGGTAAAGACGAGCGTGTCGGGGGCGGGGATATCGAACCGTTCGCCGTACATCTCGGCGTTGTCGAGTTCGATGTATTCGTCGAGCCCGTCGGCGATCGGATGCCCCGGCTCGACAACCCAGAGCCGCTCGGTTTCGGCGGCTTCCCGCCATTTCAGCGAACAGGAGGTGCCCATAAGCTGGGTGAAGGGCTTCGAGTAATGCCCGGAGTGCAACACGAGCAGCCCCATCCCCTCGCGGACGCGCTCACAGACCCGGTCGACGATCTCATCCTGCACCTCGTCGTGGGCGGCATGGCCCCACCAGGTGAGTACGTCAGTGTCGTCGAGGACGGCCTCTGTCAGGCCGTGGTCTGGTTCGTCCAACGTCGCGGTTTGGGTCTCGAAGCCGGCCTCGCTGAGAGCGTCGGCGATGACGGTGTGAATCCCCTCCGGGTAGACCTCAGCGACGGTGTCGTTGTGGCGTTCGTGCCGAAACTCGTTCCAGACGGTCACCTGTGTCATAGCTGCTCGGAGTCGACCATCGGTGATAGCGTTTGGGCTGCTCCCGTGTGTCGCCTAGGGTAGCTACCGTGTGCTGCAGCTCGATGGTGTAGTGCAACACACAGCGAGAAACTGTGTTAGTCCGCGCTCGGCGCCAGCGGCTCGGCGGTCTCGGCGTCGACGTCCTCCATCGAGGAGGTGATTCCTTTCGCGAGTTCGAAAACAGCTGCTTTGTGGTCGGTCTTCGATTTGTGGATCGATGTCGGCTTGATGCCAAGCGATTCGTACTCAGTAAGATCAACGTTGTCTTCCCACGCTTCACACTGCGTACGTACCTCGGCAAGCAGGCCGTGTAGGTGGATGAGCTCCTGCTTTTTCATGAGCAACAAGTCGTAACGACTGGAGGGTTATAGTAGTATCCTGAGATAGGTTACCATAGGTCGCCCACAATATCACTTGTTGATTTCGTCGTTACTGCCGGTTCAAACGGCCAAAAAACACCGATCAGCACCGAATTTCACACTTCTCACTGTCCGGCTCATCGCTTTGACTACTGTACTAATTCGCCGTGATCGAGTTCGAGCAGCTCTTTGTAGCGGTTTCGGATCGTGACCTCGGAGATGTCGGCGACCTCCCCGACCTGGCTCTGTGTGACCTTCTGGTTTGTCAGCAGCGCGGCCGCATACACCGCGGCGGCAGCGAGGCCGACCGGCGATTTCCCGCTGGTGACAGCGGCATCCTTTGCGGCTCGGAGCAACGCCCGGGCCTCACGTTCGACCTCCTCGTTGAGGTCGAGCCGGGAGACAAACCGCGGAACGTACTGTTCGGGGTCGGCCGGCTTGACTTCGAGGCCGAGCTGTCGGACGATGTAGCGGTAGGTGCGGGTCATCTCCATCTTCTCGACCCGGGAGACCGCGGCAAACTCATCGAGGCTGCGTGGGTTGTTCAGCTGCCGGGCCGCCGCATACAGCGCGGCGGTCGCAACGCCTTCGATCGAGCGGCCCGGGAGGAGATCCTCGTCGAGTGCGCGCCGATAGATCACCGATGCCGTCTCGCGGACGGCCTTCGGGAGGCCCAACGCCGAGGCCATGCGGTCGATCTCGCCGAGGGCCTGCTTGAGGTTGCGCTCCTTGCTATCCCGGGTACGGAACCGCTCGTTCCAGGTGCGAAGCCGTTGCATCTTCTGGCGTTGATTCGAGGACAACGACTTCCCGTAGGCGTCTTTGTCCTGCCAGCCGATGTTGGTCGACAGCCCCTTGTCGTGCATCATGTTCGTCGTCGGCGCGCCGACGCGAGATTTTGAGTCGCGTTCCGCGCTATCGAAGGCGCGCCACTCCGGGCCGCGGTCGATCTCGTCGCTCTCGACGACGAGGCCGCACTCTCGGCAGACAGTCTCGCCGTGCTCGTCATCGGTGATGAGCTGGCCGCTACACTCGGGGCAGCGGGTGGTCTCATCAGCCGACTCGGTTTCGGATTCGGTTTCGTGCTGTCGGACGGTTGGTGAGGGTCGTGGTGTGCTGTTGCTCATTGATTGGGTGAGTTTGGATGGCCGCTGCCCGGAGAAAGAACATGTAAGGGCAGGGCCGAGTCCGTATTGTGTACAGGTGACCGAAGCTTATAAATATACCGGTCGAATTCAGCACCGTGATAGCTACTCACGTGCTATTTTCATGGGCGACGATCGTGATATTTGGATTGGGATCGGTGCTGTGTTGCGCTGGCTCGTTTCGCTATGTTGCTACTGCTCGCTTACGCTCACAGATGACGGGCATGGTGGGATTCGAACCCACGATCGAGCGGTTAGGAACCACTCGCCTTGTCCACTAGGCCACATGCCCCAGAAAATCAGGTTCGCGGTCGGCAACTCGAAGCGGCTCAGTTCGTCGATTCGCGTTCGGTTTCGAGCTCTTCGTCGTCGAGTTCCGAGACGTCCTCAACCGGATCGGCCTCTGTATCAGCGGCCTCGTTCAGTTCCTTCTCGATTTCCTCACGACCCTTTTTGAATTCGCCCATCGCTTCACCCGTCGAGCGGGCAAGCTTTGGGATCTTGTTCGCGCCGAACAGCAACACAAGCACGAGCAGGATGATGAGCATCTCTGGGCCGACCGGACCAAACAGCGGAAGCAGACCACTCATGGGTTCGGATACTCCGGTGTCGAATATAGGCCTTTTGCTCCGTCTACCGCGCCGCCAACCGTAATCTTCAACGCAAATCGCCGTGTTGGGACGGTATGCTCACCGTTGGCGACGATGCACCCGATTTTGCGGCCCCACTGGTCGGCGCGGAGACCGAACCGTTCCGGCTGTCGAACCGCCGCGGCACCGGCCCGGTCGTCCTCGCCTTCTTTCCAGCGGCGTTTTCGACGACCTGTACCGAGGAGTTGTGTACGTTCCGCGACGAATTAAGCGCGTTTAGCGACCTCAACGCCCGCGTCTTCGGTATCAGCACCGACCTTCCACACGCGCTCAGCCGATTCCGGGCTGAACACGACCTTGGTTTTGATCTCGTCAGCGACAACGACGGGGCGATCATCGACGCCTACGATGTCGTCGACGAGTGGGAACACATCAATCTCACCACGGTCGCCCAACGAGCCGTTTTCGTCATCGACGCAGATGGAACTGTCCGCTACGCATGGCGCGCGGACAATCCCGGTGAAGAACCCGACTACGATGCGGTCGCAGAGGCTGTCGAATCGCTGGCCTGAGCCGAAGCCGCCGCGGCACGACGACCGCTCACGGCCGCTCGGCGCGGCGAATCGTCGACACCCGAGCGTTTTCTTTGAGTGTGAGCCCGGCACCGCCAACGCTGAGGGGAACCCGCCCGAGTGCCTGTGTGTGACGTGTCGGGTGGAACGCACCGCGCGTCAGAAGCTCGTCGCGCGTCTGGACAACGAGGAACACGTCTTCGGGCGGTGACAGCGTCTCGTTGTACTCGATGAGATACTGGCCAGCGTCGAGTGTCCACCACTCGTAGTCGTCATCGGGGTTGCGTTTGGCCGACGGGTGGGGCTCGCTGTCGGCGGATTCCAGTTCGCCACCGCCGAAATCGACACGCCCCGGTTCCGTGATCTCGTATATCTCGTTGACGGTGAGATCGAGCCCTTGGCCCTCGGTCTGTGTTGGTTCATGGACGATCCCGTCGACAAAGGCGGTGAGATCCGTGGTCGGCATATGTTGCCCTACAGCACCCGACAGTAAAGCAGTGGTGTGGGTTTTTCACCGCTGGGCGGCTACGCCACCTACATGCGATCACCCGATGGCGTCTCGGCGTACGATCCCGACGCCGACCACCCGTTTCCTGACGCAGCACTCAATGATATCTTGCCGGTACTCACCAGCGATCCCGAGATCACGACCTATCTTGACGCCCAGAACGTCACCGCCGTCGACCGGATGGGCTACAGCGATCACGGCCCGAAACACGTCGAAATTGTTCGCAACCGCGCGCTCGGGTTGTATACGCTGCTGAAACAGGCCGATGTGACGTTCAACGGCGCGAGCCAACAGGGCCTCGACGAGCGATTTGAGCCTGTGATCCTCGTTTTGGCCGCCACGCTCCACGACATCGGCCACGTTGTCCACCGCGAGGAGCACTCTTACTACTCGATCCCGCTTGCGGCCGACCTCCTCGATCGACTGCTCGGCGACCGCTACGACACCGAAACCGCGGTTCGGCTCAAAAGCGAGGTGCTGCATGCGATCCTCTGTCATCACACTGAGGAGACGCCCCTGACTACCGAGGCGGGGATCATCCGGATCGCCGACGGCCTCGATATGGAGCGCGGTCGCTCACGGATCCCCTACGAACACGGCGGCCGCGGAATCAACACCCTCTCCAGTCAGGCCATCGAGGATGTGCGACTCAAAGCCGGCGACGACACCCCTGTTCTGGTCGAAATCGAGATGAACAACGCTGCCGGCGTCTATCAGGTCGATAATCTCCTGAAAGCAAAGCTTGCAAACTCCCGGCTTGAAGAGCAGGTTCGCATCATCGCGGTCAACACGAAAGGCGACGACGGGCTGGTCGAGCGGATCGAACTGTAGCCGGCGAGAATTTAAATCGGAAGCGGCGGCCACAGCGGCACAGTGCTCCATGTCGCCCCCCGACCGCCCCGAACCGATCGATGCTGACACGGCACCCCACGACGAGTCGATCGCTGCTGATCTACTGGCTCGCCTGCGTCAGGTCATCCGCGCACTTCGTGGCTCGACGTTCGACCGCCGCCCCTACGATCCCGCAGTTGACGACCCGCTGGCGACGTTCTCGGTTCCCGACGGCGAGCAGGAACTTGATCGCTACTGGGTGAACCGACCGTTCGCCTTCGTCGTTATCACCGAACACGACGCCGATGGCGACCGATCGTACTACGCCGTTGAGCCGGATCTCGATGCCTTTGAGGTCGACCTGCTTGATCGCGTCCGCCGTGACATCCGCGCGCCGCTGCTCTACGATGTCGACGACGACGCTAAAAACGAACCACCAGCCAACGTCGCGACCGACGCCAGTGATGAGACGAGGGCCGATCACGACATCGGATCGACGGCCACCCCTACTGAGGAACCGAACGACGACAACGATATCGATGCAGCCTTTGGCGGCAAGTCTGCCGACACGGATGGCGACAGTGACGATGTAGTCGCTGAGAGCGCTGTTGATCGCGTTGCTGACGGGGGCGACGACGATGCCGACCCCGCCGCCGAGCGACTGCGTACCGAACTTGCCGGGCTGATCGAGCGATATGGGATCACTGTCGACGCCCGGACATTTCACGCACTGTGGTACTACCTGCACCGCGATTTCCGCGGCTATGGCCGACTTGATCCGTTGGTACAGGACGACCGCATCGAGGATATCTCCTGTGATGGCCCTGATCATCCGGTGTTCATCTACCACGAGACCTACACCGACCTCGAAACAAACGTCGCCTTTGAGTCGGCCGCACTCGACGATTTCGTCGTCCGACTGGCCCAACAAGCCGGCCGCCATATCAGCGTTGGCGACCCACTCATCGAGGCGACGCTGCCGGACGGCTCGCGGGCGGAGCTCAGCCTCGGCGAGGAGGTCACGCCACACGGCTCGGCGTTTACCATTCGGCAGTACGCCGCCGACCCGCTCACACCGATCGATCTCATTGAGCGTGGAACGTTCGACGCTGCGGGGTTGGCCTACTGCTGGCTCTGTATCGAGCACAAGAAGAGTCTGCTGGTGGCTGGTGGCACCGCCGCGGGCAAAACCACCACGCTGAACGCGCTATCGATGTTCGTGCCGCCAGGTGCAAAGGTCGTCACCATCGAGGACACCCGCGAGCTCACCCTCGCTCACGACAACTGGCTGGCGGCGGTCACCCGAGAGCAACTAACCGAGGGTGCCGCCATCGATATGTATGACCTCCTGCGGTCGGCCCTCCGACATCGTCCGGAGTACCTCTTGGTCGGCGAGGTACGCGGCGAGGAGGCCGAAACGCTGTTCCAGGCGATGAACACCGGCCACACGACGCTGTCGACGATTCACGCCGACTCCATCGAGACCGCTGTCACTCGGCTGGAAAACGAGCCGATCGGCCTCCCGCGGACGATGGTCGAGTCACTGGATCTGTGTGCCGTCCAAACCCAGCGACGCCTTGGGGGCCAGCGTGTCCGGCGGGTCGACGGGATCAGCGAGATTCGCGGCATCGACGACCGGACGGGCGATCTCGATTACGCTGAACCCGTCTCGTGGCAGCCCCAAAGCGACAGTTTCAGCCGATCACATAGCGAGGTGTTGGAATCGATTCGGGCCGAACGCGGCTGGGATCCCGGCGATCTGCAAGCGGAGCTTGCTGCTCGCGAACAGTTCCTCAACACGCTGTTGGAGCGTGGGGTGACCGACTACCGCGAGTTCACCGCACACCTCCGCGCCTACGACGCCGACGCTGTTGACGGCGATCACCAGGCTGACCAGACAGTGTCCGCGATGACGACCGACAGCCAATCCGAATCCGTGTCGCCGCCGGGTGGGTCCGCTGATGATGGCTCGTCGTCGACCGGAACTGCTGCTCATGGATCGGTATCGGACGATGACACCGTCGACCAGCGCACCGACGCTGTCTCGACGATCACGGAGATTTTATCATATCGATGATGTTTCCTACCCGATTGATCGACTATCACCGCTGGCTCCGCCGTATTGCGACCATCCGATCGATCGGGGCTCGACTGCGCTGTGGCGTTGATGCCATCGCACTCGCGTGGTGTCGTCCGCTGGTTCCGGCGTCTGGCCGGCGTGAGCGCAACACACAGCTGGCTGCGATCCATGCTGCCGACCCACCTGAGCTTATCGCCGCCCGAACCGTACTGTCCGCTATCATTGCCGGCGTCGCTGCCGGAGTGTTCACATTCGTGACGATCCTCCATCTCCGAGCCGAGCCCGCAGTGGTGACACAGCTCACTAGCCGAATCGGCATCGATACACTCACGCTTTCACCGGCACCGGCGGCCGTTTTCGCGGCTGGCTGTAGCACTCTCGTCGCCGTCGCAGTCACAGCAGCGACCTACCGATTTCGGTGGGTGCTGATTGATCGTCGCGTGACCGCCCGCGAGCGACGGATCGACCGGACGCTGCCGCGGGCTGTCGCGTGCATGTACGCACTCGCCCGAAGTGGGATGCCGTTGCCGGCGGTGTTGCGGACGGTGGCTGCCCACCGGAACGTCTACGGCGATACTGCCGTCGCCATCGGTGTGACCGTCCGTGAGATCGATCAGTTTGGGGCAGACGTGATCACCGCGCTTGCGTCGACCAGTGACCGTACACCCTCGACTGAGTTCGCGGAGTTCGCCTCGGATCTCGCCGCGGCTGTCGACAGCGGGCAACCGATCGACGACTACCTCCAACAACAGCATGAGCGATACCGTGAGGCTGCCGTGGACAGCCAGCAGGGCTTTCTCGATCGGCTTTCGACCGCCGCCGAGGGCTATGTGACAGGGTTGGTCGTCGGGCCACTGTTTGTGGTAACGACGCTGACAGTCGTTGGTTTGGTTGTCACAGACACACTCCCGGTGTTGCGCGTGGTCGTCTTCGGCCTTCTTCCGATCGGGACAGGTGGCGTTCTTCTTGGGCTTGATCGGCTGCTTGCAAGCCACCGGTTCCCCGTCGCGACACACAGCGACGGGCAGCCTTCCTACCGATCTGTCGCCCCTCCTGGTGATCACGCCACTATCCAGCCGACGGCCTCCTCCCGGGACTGGAGCTCCCAGCGATCGATGCTTCGGATCGCGGATCGACTGTCGCGGTGCCGGCGCTGGCTGCGGCGGCCAATCGCAACGCTCGCTGCTAATCCGTGGGTGACGCTGCTGGTGACTGTACCACTCGGGGTGGGGTGGATTCGCCTCGCCATCGAGCCATCGCGGCTCTCGATGGCGACGCTCTCACCAGCCACCCGCCCGCTTTCGATCGCACTGGTCGGCATCTGTAGCAGCTACGCGGTCGCCTACGAGGTTGGTGCCGCCCGCCGTCGCCGGCTCGCGGCCGCAGTCCCGGTGTTTCTCGACCGGCTCGCCAGCGTCAACGAGGCTGGTCTTTCGGTCGTCGATGGCCTCGACCGGGTGGCCGACGGTGACCTCGGCGCGCTCTCGGCGCCGCTTGCTCGGGTTCGACGTGATGTTCGGTGGGGAGCTGACGTGACAAACGCGTTCCGGCGGCTGGCCTCCCGTGTTCGATCACCGCCAGTCACCGGTGCTGTCGCGTTGGTCACCAACGCCCTCCGCGCCAGCAACCGGATCGGCCCTGTCGCTGCCATCGCCGCTGCGGAACTCCGGGCCAGCCAACGACTCGCCGCTCGTCGCCGACGGGCGATGGCAACGTATCTTGTCGTGATCTACGTCGCCTTCCTGGTTTTTCTCGGGATCATCGCCGCTCTGTCGGCGTCGTTTTTCCCCGCAGTCGAGGCCGCTGCCACCGGGCCGATCGGCGGGCTGTCGACCACTGGCGTTCCCAGAACCGGCATGGCTCGTGTTGGCGGTGTCACGCCTGCCGTCGGTGCGTATGAGACGCTCCTCATGCAGGTCACGATGATTCAAGCGATCTGTTCCGGGCTGGTCGCTGGTCGGCTCGGTGAAGGCGCGCTGCGAGCCGGCATCAAACATGTCGCGGTGCTGTTGGCGATCTCGCAGGTCGCTTGGTGGTTCATCTGAGTTGGGTGCCTGATCCGGGTACCGCTGGCCTGACGCGCTACAGCGTGGTGAGCAACACTCCACCCAGTAGGATGGCGATCCCGAGTACAACCTTGGTGATCGCTGTGGCTGTCTGCGGATCGGCGATGAGAAACGAATGTGTCGGATCATCCGGATCGTAGTAGACGGTTGTTTGCGTGCCTGGCTCGTAGTCGGCGATCGCTGTCTCGGCGGCGGCTTCTGTCCCGAACAGTTTGGCAAAACGGCTCTTCCCGGGATAGACGGTGCTGCCGTCGCGTCGTTCTGTCGGTGTCCGGTACTCGTAGTCGACGACAGGTACATAGTCGTGTGAGCCAGCGGATCCCCTGACCACCTGTATTTCCGACTGGTGTATCGTCCCGGTTGTCTCGACGGCTCGCCGATTGATCGCCCGCAACTGCCGGTATCGCCGCAGGCCGATCCCGGTGAGCACCACGCCGCCACCAACGGCGATGATGGCGAGGATATCAACCAGCCCGAGGCTTGCACTACTCATACCACATCTAGACCATCAGACTACTTAAAAACCGGATCGCACACTGGTGACACCGGTTGCAGGATCGGCGGAGCGGCCCCACAGCGCCAGGTGCGCTCGTGGCACACGTACACTTATATTACTGCAATCACAATGTTGAAATAGCGGTTACCATGTTCAGCACTGGCTCGCGCGGACAAGTAGGGACAGGTACACTCATCGTCTTCATCTCGGTGGTGCTCGTCGCGGGGGCAGCCGCCGGGGTCGTCACCAACACAGCGGGGTTTCTGCAGTTCCAATCCGAGGAGACGAGTGAGAGCAGTACAGCGGAGGTCAGCGACCGGCTTGAGGTCGCATACTCGATCGGCGTCGTCGACAGCGACAGCGCTGAGACTGAGCTCCAACAGCTGGAGCTCATCGTCGGGCCAGCCCCCGATGCAACAGCGATCGATCTCGACAACACGACGGTGCAGTTCCAGAGCCCTGATCGAGCGACAACCCTCGTCAGCGACGGTGCTACCGGCACCGGGCCAACGTTCCGCGTTGAACCGCTCCAAGGGGACACCGACGACAATGTCCTCAGCGATCCGGGCGATCGATCAAAGCTCGTCATCCCGCTTGATGGCGATACGACAGCGTTAGAACCGCTTCGGCGAGGCGAGGAGGTCGCCGTCACGCTGACAACCCCGAGCGGTGCCACAACCCACGTCCAGCACACGGTTCCGCCGGCTGATCCCAACGACAGAGCGGTCAAACTCTGAGTGGATCTGCTTCGTCGCTTTCACAGCCCCGGCGTTGCTGACGGGCACAGAACCCCTGTGCGGCGGTCAGTCGTCGCCTGCCGTGACCGTCGCCAGTCGCTCACCCAGCACCTGCCGTACCGCACCGATATCGTCGCCGATGCGGACGATCTGAAATCCGTCGTCGACGGCGTCGGCCGCAGCCGCCGGATCGTTGAGGATTCGCCCTGCGGGGACGCCGGCATCGAGACAGGCGTCCAGCGTGTTGTCGATGCCCTCCGCAATCGCGTCGGGATGCTTCGCGAGCGGGTCGCCGCCGGACATCGACATATCCATATCCGCCGGGCCGAGGAACGCGAAGCCGAGCTGCGGAACCGAGAGAATCGACTCAAGACTGTCGAGGGCGCGTTCGTTTTCGATCATCGTACCGACGAGGACGTCCTCGTCAGCGTCGCCAACGTGGCTGTCGGCGTAGCCGGCCCACCGGCTGCCGCGGCCGATGCCGACGCCGCGGTCGCCGACTTCGCCATCGTAGGAGAAGTAGGCAGCCTCGACGGCTGGCCGAAGTTCATCGGCTGTTTCGATCCGCGGGATCAACACGGTTCGAACGCCGGCGTCGACGACCTTGCGGACGATGGAGGGCTCGGGCATCGGAATCCGCACGAGCAGTTCGATGTCGACCACGTCGGCGGCCCGCGTGAGTTCTTCAAGCGCGGTGCTGTCGTACGGGCTCGGCCCGCCGTGTTCGAGATCCAGCCAGACGAAATCGAGGCCAAGATCACCGAAGATCTCGATCATCGTCGGCGAAAAGGTCGCTGCGCTCGCCCCGAAGACCGCCTCGTCGTTCTCGACGGCGCGACGGATCGCGTTGTGTGTCATTGGATCGCCCCCTCGATTGCCTCACGGTTAACCGTTGGTTCGGGAATACCACCCTCATAGACCGTTCGGACATTGGCGGCCGCGCCCTCGCTCATCCGTCGGAGGGCTTCGACGGTGACCCCACCGATATGTGGCGTCAACAGGACGCTGTCGTGTGCACACAGGGGGTGGTCAGCCCCCGGCGGTTCGTTCTGGAACGTATCGAGGCCAGCCCCGCCGATGGCGTTGCGGTCAAGCGCCTCAACCAGTGCGTCCTCGTCGATGACGCCGCCACGGGCTGTGTTGATGACGACGCCGGTTTCGCCGAGGGCGTCGAGTTGCTCGGCCGAGACCGCATTGCGGGTGCCGTCGGTCAGTGGGACGTGGAGGCTGACAGCGTCAGAGCGTTCGAACAGTTCGGTCAGCGTTGTGACGCGGACGACGCCGTCGCGGATCGACTCGTCGTGATGTGGGTCGTAGGTGATGATATCGAGCCCGATCCCTTCGGCCAATCGGGCGGTCTCTCTGGCGATCGACCCAAAGCCCATCAACCCGAGGGTGTCGCCGTCGAGTTCGTGGCCGCGGTAGGTGTTGCGCTCCCAGCCGCCAGCGCGAACGTGTTTGTCGGCTGTATGGAGGTTTCGCTGGACGCCGAACAGCAGCGCGATGGCGTGTTCGGCAACCGAGCGGGCGTTGACGCCGGGAGTGTTGCAGACGACGATGTCGCGGTCGCTGGCGGCGTCGATATCGACGTTATCGAGGCCGGTGCCGTGTTTGGCGATCACCTTCAGTCGGTCGGCACGGTCAAGCACGTCAGCGTCGATGGGTGCGACACGGACGATCACCGCATCATAGCGGTCGATATCAGCCATGGCGTCGTCGACGCTCTCGTACTCGTCCATCCCGGTACACTCAGCAAAATCGCTGATTGCAGCCGGGCCTGCTGGATCGATCGCCGGCGGCAACAATACGTGCCACGAGTCTGTCATAGCGGCTGTTCAACGCGAAGGTGGAAAAGTATACCCTGTTTGTGACCCCGTGTCGAGAGATTTACGGGCACGGCCCCTGAGGGTGTAGTATGGCACTTGGCCCACTGACAACGCTGATCAATCTTGTTGGGCCGTTTGTGATCCCCGTTGTGCTCTTTGGTGGTGGGCTTATCGGTTATCTCGTGTTGCGATGGCTGTTTCAGCGACTGGACAGCGACACGGTGTGAGGCTGTCACCAACGTGCATGCCTGCGGCGGGAAGATGCCACGATTTAACTGGCTTCGGAGCCCCTAGAAGGGTGTGTCAGAAGAATCAGGGCGGAACGACCTCCGGATGCCCGACGAAAACGAGATGTTCGCGGTCGTCACCGATATGCTCGGTGGGGGCCGCGTTCGGCTGCGCTGCAACGACGGTAAAGAGCGGATGGGCCGCATCCCCGGCCGGATGCGGTTCCGCACGTGGATCAACGAGGACGACATCGTCCTCATCGAACCGTGGGATTGGCAAGACGAAAAGGCCGACGTGGAGTGGCGCTACGACAGCCAAGACGCCGACCAACTCCGCCGCGAAGGCCACATCGACTAACACCACAGATTTTCCCGCCCGTCAGCGATCGTTGCCAGCGTCGCTGAGCACCGACTGCGGCGTCACCCTCGCTGTATAGCGACGCACTGCGTTCTTCAGCTGACCCGCGGGGTCGCTCGCGATTGTGGCTCTCTCATCGACCTTTGGGTCTGTAGTGACGATTACTAGAGGGTGAGGCTTACAGCAGGGAACGATCACGACGGGGTATGCAGTTGTACGACTCACTGTCCAGTACCATGCACGTCGGCGTGCAGCCACACCACCCGCCAGTTGACCGTCAGCGTCGCTAGTTGGTATGGACGAGTCCACTGACGTCCCCGAGTCGACATCGATCCCCCCGGACGCGCTCCCGGTTCCTGTCGTCGGCGTCGACGATCAAGCCGCCGAGGCCACCATCACGACCGGTAACGACGCCTTCGAAGCAACCTTTGGTGACGCCGTCGGCACGCCAGCTACCGCGTGGGTTGCCAACCACGTTGCGTCGACAGCGGCTGACACCGAGGCGGCCGTGGCTGTCCTCCGGGGTGATCGCGACACCAGTACCACCCTTCGGCTCACACCGCCGGGCGACACTGAGCCGACCTGCTACCGACTCCAGCCGATCGAGGTGTCGGCCGACCGACCGGTGTACACGCTGTTGACCCCCGCTGACTCGTCGTGTACGGTCAAGGTTGACCGGCTGGCCAGCGTCATCAGCCACGACCTCCGAAACCCGCTGGATGTCGCCGACGCCCATCTCCAGGCCGCTCGTGAGACGGGCAACCCCGAACATTTCGAGCAGTTGGCTGCGGCGCACGACCGCATGGAACGCATCATTCAGGACGTGCTCACGCTCGCCCGCGGCGAAGACGCCCTCGCCCCGGTCGCTGGCGTCGATCTCGGGGCTGTCGCCGTCGACGCATGGGCGACCGTTGATACCGAGACCGCGTCGCTGTCGGTCGTCGATGACCTGCCGACGCTTGCGGCCGACCGCGACCGCCTCCAACGACTGTTTGAAAATCTGTTTCGCAACAGTGTGGAACACGGGTCAACGACCACCCGATCGCAGTCCAGCGATGACACCAACGACGCCCTTACCGTCACTGTCGGCCGCGATGGTGACGGGTTCTTTGTCGCCGACGATGGGGTCGGGATTCCGGTCGCCGACCGCCAGCAGGTCTTTGACTCCGGCTATGTCCGCGACGATAGCGGCCGCACCACCGGGCTGGGGCTGACGATCGTCGAGGAGATCGCCGACGCCCACGAGTGGGAGATCTCACTGACCGAGAGCGACGCCGGCGGTGCGCGCTTCGAGTTCCATCCACGTGAGCCGTCAACCACATGAGCCTACACGTTGTACAGCCGACAGCCCCCGCGTCCGTATGAATGAGGCATTGACGACCGCCCCGATCGGTGTGATCGAGGCGACACGCGACGGCGAGATCACCGCGATCAACGAGCGGGCAGCAACGCTGATCGAGTCCGAGCCCGACGCCGTCGTCGGCGAGTCGCTGTCGGCCGGCTTTCCGACCGCCGCCACCGACCATCTCAGCGAGGCCCTCGACGACGAGCTAACGCCGACCGACTTCGAGGAGTATTACCCCCGCATCGATCGCTGGCTTGCCGTCGACGTGCAGGTCGACGATGGCCTTCGGCTGTTCGTGCGTGAGACAACCGAGACCCACGAACTCCAGCAACGCGTCGACCGCCTCGACCGGCGGCTCGATCGCGTCCAGCGAATTGACGCGCTGATCGTCCGCGTGCTCCAGCAGGTGCTCGGCGCGGCTGACCGCGAGGAGATCGCAACCTCGGTCTGTGACCGCCTTGGTGGGGCCGACCGATACGATTTCGTCTGGGTTGGCGACCGGGCGTTCCAGACAGATAGTCTTCAGGTTGTCGCCGCCGCGGGAACCGCCCCGGAGCTTCGCGACCGGATCGATACTGCCCTCGGCGAGCCTGACAGCCTGCCGGGGCAACGCGCTGTCGACACCGGCGAGACGCAGGTGATCGATGCCTTTGCCGACGACGCGTCGGTTCCGCGAGCGGTTCGGCAGGCGGCGTTCGCCAGCGGCTTGCAGTCCTGTCTGGCGGTGCCACTACAGTATCAAGAGACGGTCTACGGCGTCGTCTCGGTGTATGCCAGCCAGGCCGAGGGATTCAGCGAACAGGAGCGCGCCGGCCTCGAAACGCTCGGCCGCGTCGCCGGCTTTGCGATCCGGGCGATCCGACAGGAGGATCTGCTCGTCGCCGACACCGTCACCGAGGTGACGCTCTCGGTCTCGGGTGACTCGATCCCCCTCGATCAGGCCGCTGCCGCAACCGACACGACGTTCTCGCTGGTGGGGGCTGTCCCCCGTGGCGACGGCCCAGTTGTATGCTACGTTACGCCGGACGACAGCGTCGAGGAGGCTGCTCCCGACGACGATGTCACAGCTGCCGACGACGCGGCTACCGGCGACGACGAAACCGTCGCTGGCAATGGGATGCTCACGCCGACGACGATCGAACAGACACTCCACGACTACGAGCAGGTCGCGGATGTGTCATGGATCCGAACCGGCGACGACCCGTTGGTACAGGTCACTGTCGACGGCGAGACACCGGTGACCGCGCTCACGTCGTGGGGGGCGTCGATCCGGTCGGCAACCTACCGCGGCGGCTCGACGCGGATCGTCGCCGAGGCGCCACCGGCCGAAAGTGTCCGACAGCTGATCGAAACCGTTGATGAGACGGTCGCCGAGACTGACCTCCGTGCCAAGGAGGCAACAACACCCAGCGCGGAGTCGGTCGCGGCGTTCCAAAACGAGCTGGCTGATCGGCTGACCGACCGCCAACAGGCTGTTCTCCGGGCGGCCTACCTTGCTGACTACTTCGAATCACCGCGAGGCAGTACCGCCGCTGAGGTCGCCGACAGCCTCGATATCGCGGGGCCGACGCTGTTGTACCATCTTCGGCGAGCCGAGCAAAAGCTCGTGGCGGCGTTTCTGGCGACCGATCCGACGACCCCTGCGGGCGACGCCGATCAGTAGCCTTCTCTGTCGATCCCGTCGAACGTTGACAGCAGTGATTCAGCCTCGGGCAGTAGGTCACGAACACGTGCTTCAGCCGTTTCAAGATCGGCTTCGATCGCGGCGAGTCGCTCGTCGGCGTCGGTGGCTGTGGTGGCATCGGCCGCGAGGACGGCCCGAGTTGACTCACGCCGGAAATACTCGCCAAGGAGTTCGTAGGCCAACACCTGACACTGTTTATCGACAGCCGCATACAGATCGGCGCGGTCGACCGGCTTCGAGAGATAGTCGTCGAACGGCATCTCGACGATGCCAAGGTCGGGATCGATGGCGGTCACCATGATCACACGCGTCGTCAGGTCGCGCTCGCGGAGTTCGTCGAGCACCTCATCGCCGGACAACCTCGGCATGTGGCGATCCAAGAGGACGACATCCGGTGGGCGGCCTTCAGCAACGATCGCCAACGCCTCCTCGCCGCCGTAGGCGACAGTCACGTCGGCGACATCCTGCAGGCGCAACGCGTAGGCGTCGGCAACCTGCTTTTCGTCGTCGACCATGAGCACCCGTGGTTCGTCGACGTGGAGGCCCTCACCCATTGTCTGATGGTGAGACGGCACCGTACTAATAGCCGGTGGACGGCGACGCCAGGATATCCTGCCGTTCCCGCCAGTCGAGTGACGATAGCTAGATGAATATGTGCCGGGCGGTTGTGACTGGTAGCCGGTCTCTATAGCTGGTCGCCGACACAACAGGCAGCTATCGATGTCAACGACCCAGCACTCTCACGGGGGCGTCGTTCAATCCGCTGCGGCCGCCACCGAGGAAACGCGACGAACAGCCGCCGAGGTTGAGACCGATGCCGTACTTGAGCTACTGAGCGACGAGTACGCCCGTCGGGTACTGGAATCGCTGTGTGATCGGCCCGCGACAGCATCCGCGCTCGTGGAGTCGATGGCGGCCTCACGAGCGACGATCTACCGCCGGCTCAACGATCTTGAAGCCGCCGGGATCGTCGAGGCCGCTGTCGCTGTCGACCCTGATGGCCACCACCGCAAACGCTACCATCTCGTTGTTGACGACCTCCAGGTTCGGTTTGGGGCTGACGGCATCGAGATCGACCGCATCGACTGATCTCGCTGTGTGCTATCAACGGGACGCTTTGTCCGTCGGTGTCGTCTGCTTGCTTGTTGGCATCGTTTCTGCCTGCAACGCCCGACTTTCTGTATAGCTAGAGGCTCACCTGCTGTGGCCTGAGAGATAGAAGCCCCAGTATAGATGCCCCGGGCGTTCGATGATATACCTACAATGGTGACCTCGCCACCGACCCTGTCGCCGTCTCAGGAGTCTCCATCCGACGACCGCTTGGTCGACCCCGAGCAGTTGCTCACGCTGCTTGGCGATGAGTACACCCGCGCGATCATCGATGCTCTCGGCACCGAGTCGCTGCCAGCCCGGGAGATCGCTTCTCGCACCGAGATCTCCCGGCCGACCGTCTACCGTCGCCTCGATCGCTTGGAGACCGCCGGGGTTGTCGAACCAACGATGACAGTCGATCCTGACGGCCACCACCGACAGGCCTTCGAGGTCGTGATCGATGGGCTTGAACTGAGTCTCGGCGACACAGCAGCCCAACCGGCTACCACAACCACAGACATAGCATCGCCGATCACGCTCTCAGTGCTGTCAGATTCGACCTGACTCTTTGACTGTGTGGCCGAGAACAGAATCGATTTGTGACTCCCCACAGACCCCACGATCATGCCCTCCATGAGCGACAGTGATGATGCCACCGAGAAATTCGATACCGTTGTCACACGCTACCGCCGGGTTGAACGCGCGGCGAGTTGGGCAACAGCCCTCTTCGTCGGCCTCGTTGCTGCCGAACTGATATTTTCTCTGCCGTTGTGGCAGGGACTTCTTGGAGCCGTGGCCGTCCTTGCCGTCTTTCGGGTGCCGTTGTTCACCACCGGCGGTACCGCGTGCCTCCGGACGACGGCGACGCCGACTGCTGTCCGAGACGCGTTCAGTGGCGCCCACCCGCCGGTGCTTGTCATGCAGTGGGCGATCGCTGAGGAGCGTACCACCACTGCGGACGGTGCCACATTTGAGCTCAGCTATCTCCTCGGATTGCGGTCGATCACAATGTCGACAACGGTTGCGGAGACACCGGCTGCCGAAACCGATTTTGAACTTCGGGTAACCGCCGGCGACAAGCCGTGGGGCACCTACGGCGTCACACTGACCGACGAGGCCGACGAGACGCTCATCGAGATCGATGTCCGGAGCGATCGGCGGTTCGGCCTTCGGGGACTCCCCTCGTGGCTGGTCGCCCAGCGATATTATGACGCTGCCCTCACCGCCCAAGGATACACTGTCTGTACCCGTGATCGATCACTCTCACTTCGTCGCTGAGCACGGCAAAACGAGCGGGTATCACCCGTGAACACCACGCTGCAGATCGTCTTGAGTTCCTCAGTTTTCGTCGTCTTCAACCGCGTCGTCGTCGCCGTAGCGACCCCCGTCGTCGACCGCTTCCGGTTCGTCCGGTTCGTAGGCGTCATCCTCACCGTAGGATGATCGTGCAGCGATGACTGAGGCCTCCTCCGACCACCGGGTTTCGATCTCGCCGTACAGCGATTCCGGTGCTGTCTCGGCATGATCCTCGAAGGGTGTGGCCTCATCTTGGCCGTAGACGTCACCGGCTTCGACGGCTTCGGGTTCCGGCGGTTCGTAAGCCACCCCGTCGCCGTAGCCGGGAGCCGCGCTGTCGGTATCGGCTGCGGTCACCTCCTCTGGGAGGTGAACAACAGTCTTCGGTGGCTTGGCGTCACTGGGTTCCAGTGTGGTCGTTTTGCCATCCGCAAACTCGATGACGACTGTCGGCGGTGTGAGCCATGCCTCCAGCGCGTCGGCGATGCCGCCGGCGTAGGAGTAGGCGGTTTCGATGCTTTCGCCGTCGGCCAGCGAGATCGTCAGTTCGAGTTCGTCGTCTCGCGCTGTCCAGTGGTCGGCCGTCTCGGCGTCGAACTCAATGAGAGCTCCATCAGCATCCGCCGGGATCGACTCGGTGACGGTTATCTGCGTGGCGTCGGGCTCGAACTGTTCGATGATGATCACAATCGCTGGCTCCGGGTAGGCGGCGTCGTGGTAGGACTTATGTACCGTTACGCCGCCGCCGGAGAGGGCAATCGGGTCTGCGTCGCTCATATATCGGGTGGTCTATTCCCCATTCCAACGGCCCAGTAATGAGTGTATGGGTTCCCCTCACACTGGCCGCGGCAATCGAGCGGTGTCGGGTCGATGCCTCCCGATCTCGGTGAGATACACGCACTGAAATACGGCCACCACCTGACGCGATACACCCCCGATGTAGCGGCCGCAAGATAGGGTGGCGGCAAAAAAGAACAGCAGCAAGGCGGGACGACAGCACGATGATCGGCGTGTCGGTGTGGGCGATCCTGTCAGCGGGGATGTGGCCGACAACGGGGGCGGAACCGTCAACGGGGATGGAATCACCAGCGGAGAGGGTGTTGTTGTCGGGGACGAGGTGGCGGTCACAGCGTGTGGTGGTGATCCCATCTGCACCCATGCGTTCCCACATAAAAACGACCCATGGCGTGTTTCAGCGACAGAAACTCGTGATGTCGGTTTAGGGGACATGGGGTCGATACATGATATATGCCACTCGCAACCCCGACTCAGCAGTCGACGACCCCCGAAGCGACCTGTACAGATGCTTTGCTTTTCCGCAACTACGAGGGTGCGAACCCGGTGACGGTTGATGTCACCGTCAGCGATGACGGCCAGCCCGTCTGTGAGACGACGGTCACCCTCGATCCGCTGACGATCGAAACCGTTGATCTTCCGGTCGCGCCCGGCGAGTACCGCGTGACGGCAACGACCGCCGACAGCGCCGCCGCGGCGACCTGCGACCTTGGTGACGCGCCGACCGCACTCGCGTTCGTCGAAGCCGGCAACGGGATCGTCAGCGTTGTCGACGAGGCCTACTGAGCAGCCACAAGGTTCATCGGGGTCTCGATTACGCTATCACACATGTCAGATTGGTCGCCACCCACCCTCTCACGAGGCCAACTCGCTGGGCTCATCGTTGGACTGCTTGCGGTCGCTGCCTACTCGCTGGTCATCGCCCAACAGTTGCTGCTTGTCATCTTTCCGGCTGCCGCAGTCGTTGTCGTCTATCTCGCCTGGCGGTTCGTCGTTGCCGTCGAAGCGATCGCCGACGCGCTTCAGCGGCTTGCGGCCCACAAACCCGACGAGTAGTGCGCCGCAACAACACGATTTATTTGCCTCAGCACCCTACCCCACATCCGTGTCCCCTGTCGTTGCTCGCCGTGTCGGTGTCGACGACGCTCACGTTGGAGGTCGCCGATGAGCCTTCGGCGTCGCCTCGGGAGCCTCTTTAAGAGCCAGTCAGAACTTGATCTCACCGACGGCTCAATCCCACGGTCGCTGTTTTTCCTCTCGTTTCCGATCGTTATCACCAATCTCCTCCAGGTCGGCTACAACCTTGCCGACACCTTCTGGTTGGGTCAGTACAGCACGGAGGCGTTGGCGGCGATCAGCCTTGGGTTTCCGTTGGTGTATCTGTTCATCTCGTTGGGCCTCGGGCTCACCGTCGCCGGGAGCGTGCTCGTCGCCCAACATACTGGGGCCGACCAGCCCGAGCAAGCTGAGTACGCCGCCTCGCAAACGGTCATCTTCACGCTGCTGGCGGGGCTTGTGCTTGGGACTCTTGGCTTCCAGTTTGTCGCCGAGCTGTTGGGCGTTTTTGGGGCGGAGCCGGCCGTGTTGACGCTGGCGACCGACTACATGGAGGTCATCAGCCTCGGACTGCCGTTCCTGTTTGGCTTTACCGTCTTCATCGCGCTAATGCGTGGAGCCGGCGACACCGTCACGCCGATGCTCGTCATGTTCGGCACTGTCGTCCTCAACGTCGCCCTCGATCCGCTGTTGATCTTCGGCGTTGGGCCGCTGCCGGAACTCGGCGTTGAGGGGGCGGCGATCGCCACCGTCTTCGCCCGCGGGTCGGCGATGGTTGTGGGGCTGTGGCTCATGTTCCGTGGGGCCCACGGGATTCAGATCCACCTCCGACAGATGATCCCGGATCTCGCCTACAGCAAGAAGTTGCTCCGGATTGGTGTGCCCGCGTCGGTCGAAAACACCGGGCGGGCGATCTCGGTCAACGCCGTGTTGGTCATCGTAACGCTGTTTTCGACGCCGGTCGTCGCCGCCTTTGGCGTCGGCATCCGCGTCTTCTCGATGATCTTCATGCCCGCGATCGCCATCGACCGCGGCGTCGAGGCGATGACCGGCCAAAATATCGGCGCGGGCCGGCAGGATCGCGTCGTCGCCACCAACCGGTTTGCGGCGAAAACGTCGTTTTTGATCCTCTCGGCGCTCGGCGTTATCACCTTCCTCTTTGCGCCGGAGATCATCGGCGTCTTCGATGACTCGCCGTCGGTCGTCGCCGAGGGGGCAACGTTCCTCCGGTGGATCGCGCCGACGTTCGGCTTCGTCGGGATCCTGCGTGCCTACAGCGGCGGCTTCCGTGGGGCGGGCAAGACGCTGACCGCCGCTGCCATCGCGGTGTTGTTGTTTGGGTTCATTCGCCTGCCGATCGCTTATGTGGCCTCACAAGGGCTGGTTCCGATCGACGGGTGGTTTTTCGCTGAACCCAATCCTACCGGGATCTGGTTTGCCTTTGCCGTCTCCGGGATTATCGCGGCGGTCGTCGCTGCGGGCTGGTTTGAACGCGGCGGCTGGCGCGGCGGCGACCTGACAGAGCGATCGCCGACCGAGGCCGACAGTGAGGCCGAACCGGGTGATGAGCCGACCGCTGTCGGCGACGACTGACAACCTGACACGTCGCCGCCGAGCAGGAATTCCGACCGACTGGGAATACCAACAGCTTATTTTGATACTATATCTCTTAGTCCGTATGGCATGGTCGTGAGCGATCCCCTCTCAATCCGAGGCGTGTACGTACTCGCCTTCGGACTGGCGGCGGTGATCTGCCTTGCCGGCACCGTCGGTGTTCGGAGCCTCTCGCATCCTGATATCCGACGGGGGCTTGGCGGGTTGCTCGGATTGAGTGGGCTGTGGTCGCTGTTTACCGCCGCCCAGTTGGCGACGCCCTCGCCGCTGGCCCAGCGGATCTTTCACCTTGGCGGGCTGATCGCCGGCCTCTCGACGATCGTCGCGTGGGTTGTGTTCGCCGCGGCTTACACCGGCCGCTCCTACCACCGACAACGCTCCTTTCAGATCGGCAGCGCGCTGCTGCTTGCCATCGTTATCGGGATCAAGCTCACAAATCCGATTCATGGCCTCTATTACACCACGACAGCGGCAACAACGCCGTTTTCGTATCTCCAGTTCAACTACGGGGCGATCCACTGGTTTGTCACCGGTATCGTCTACACGATCGCCTTCGTCGGCTTCGGCTGGCTGTTTGAGTCCTTTGAGCGAAGCGACAGCCGCCCGACGGTGCTCTACATCCTTGTCGCTGTGACAGGGGTACCGCTGATTCCATATCTGGTTTCACCATCAGTCGACCCGCTGTTGGGGATCAACTACGAGCCGCTTGGTGTCGCTGTCTTCGCCGTCGGCATCCTCCAATATGCTCGGACGGAATTTGCCAACCACAGTTCGCCGGGATTGTCGACACTGGCCGACAGCGTCGCCGTCGGCGGGCTTGTTCTCGATAGCTCGGCGACAGTCATCGCCTACAACGACGAGGCGACGACGATTCTCGACAGGGAGACGATCCCGCGGCGACCCCTGGCGGCCATCGACGATGGGTTGGCGTCGATCCCTTCCGGCGAAACAGGCCACCGAACATACACGGTCGCCGGCCGAGAGCGAACCTACGAGGTCACCCGCTCGCCGATCGATGACGAAGTGATCGCCGAGGAGATCCTCACGCTGAAAGACGTGACCCGTGTCACCCGGATCGAGCGGCTCGTCCGGCTCAACCGGGATCTGACCGACGCGCTGCTTGAATCGCCTGCGCCGTGGGAGCTGATCCAACGTGTCCCCGAGCGCATGGCTGAAGTGGGCGCCTACGATCTCGTGTGGCTGGTGCCCGTCGCTGCCGCCGACTCGACGGCGGCCGATAGCTCACTGTCCGCTGATGGCGGCCCAGCCGACCATCCCGGCGGTCGGCAGTTCCGTACCGACGCCGACCCGGTTGCTGGCGTTGTTGCCGGCGATGCAACCGACTACGCCGAGTGGGTCGCCGACGACATCCCCGAAGCGGAGCCGGTGATCGACGCCGCAACGACCGCCGCGGCGAGCCACGTTGCTGTCGATGAGGCGGACGCCGCCTGGAGCGGGCGGGCAGCCGACCACGATATCACCGATTCGCTGGCTGTGCCTGTTGTCTTCGATAACCAGCAGGCGTTCGTCCTTGGGGTCTACACGACCGCTCCGACCGGCTTTGATGCCGTCGAGCGAGAGGTCATCGAGGAGATCGGTGAGAGCATCCCGCAGGTCGTCTCGACGATCGAAACCCACGAGGAAGCCCTCCAATACGAGGAGGCGATGAAACACGCCGGCGTCGCCATCAGTATCACCGACAGCGACGGCGTGATCCAGTATGTCAACCCCGCCTTCGAGGAGTTGACCGGCTACAGCGCGGCCGAGGCCGTCGGCTCAACCCACAGTATCCTCAAATCCGGCGAAATGAGCGAGACACACTACGAACAGCTGTGGGACACGATCACCGGCGGCGACATCTTCGAAAAACAGGTGATCAACCGAACGAAGGATGGCGACCGGTACATCCTCCAAGAAACCGTCTCGCCGGTCACGAACGACGACGGCGAGCCGGAAGCCTACGTCGCCGTTCAGTTCGATATCACCGACAAGCTGCTGCGCGAACAGCGACTTGAGGTGCTGAACCGCGTCCTCCGGCACAACCTCCGGGCCAGCGTCAACGTCATCACCGGGCAAACCGGGCTGCTGGAAGACCGCATCCAGGAGGCGATCGGCGAGGACGCACTGCCGGCAGCCATCGAGGACTCCCTCCAGACGATCCGTGATCGGGTCGAACATGTCCACTCACAGGCCGAAACCGCCCGTGAGATCGAGGCCGTGTTGGGCGACAACCCAGCCGAGCAAACCTGGGAGTCAGTCGAAACGCTGTGTGAGACCGCCACCGAGACCGCGGCCGCCTTTGGGGCGAGTTGTGTCTGCGATGTCGACGGCGATATCGACGACCGGCGGGTCGACGGTGAGGTGACCCGGATCATCGAGGAGCTGGTGGAAAATGCGATCCTCCATCACGATGACCAGCCCTCGGCCGTTGAGGTGCGGGTAACGCTGTCGGTTGCCGGCGATGACCTCCTCCTGACTGTTGCCGACGATGGCCCGGGCCTCTCCGAGCAGGAGTTAGTCGTCGTCGAGGAGGGGGCCGAAGATCCGCTCCGGCACGGCAGCGGCCTCGGGCTGTGGATGGTCAACTGGCTGGCGATCGCCTGTGGCGGCTCGATCAGCGCGACGACGGGCGACAGCGGGACGACGATCAGCGTTCGCGTCCCGCTGCGTGACACCGAGGGTGCGTCCACAGCCACTGATCCGGGGGTTGACGCCGGCTGGGCGGCCGAAACCGGGGCGTCAGATACTGAGCGCATGCCTGCTGACGGCACTGATCCCGACGATCACCCGACCGAGGGCTTGTAGGGGCGGTGCTATCGGGGGTCGTCGACAAACGGTATTCCTATACTCGCCGCCACACGACGACCGGTATGGATCTGTTCGGGCGCGATGAGCCGGCCGACGGCATCGCGCTGTTTGTCGACGGGCCGAACATGTTGCGCGATGAGTTCGATGTCGATCTTGACGACATTCGAGAGGCGACGGCAGCAAAAGATCGGTTGGCGACCGCCCGGCTCTACGTCGATGAACACGCGACTCCGGGGCTGATTCAGGCCGCGGAAGCGCGGGGCTTTGAGGTGATCGTTACCAGTGGCGACGTCGACGTGAAGCTCTCAGTCGACGCGACGCGGTTTGCAACCGAAGGGCGGGCGGAGACGCTGGCGATCGCTTCACGGGATACGGATTTTAAGCCGGTGTTGGAGGTTGCCAACAGCTACGGGCTGTCGACGCTGGCGATCGCGCCGGCCAGCCACGGTCGATCGGATGCGCTCCGGAACGCTGCCACGGAGAGCCTCACGCTTGCCGAGGGCGACAGCGATACTTGATCCGTCGGCAGCGTTGCGTCATGTTATGTCGAGATCGGCTTTCCGAAAGCGTACATCGTCTGATGATCGGTTACTTCGACGGTCGCAAAGTCGCCGGGCGAGAGGTCGTATTCGTCGGCGTGTTGGACGATGATCTGTCGGTACGCACCGTCACGGCATTTCACCGAGTCGCCGGTGCCCTCCTCGACGACCAACACATCCTGTGTTGTGCCGACCATGTTTTCGTGTACCTCGCCGACGATCTCGCGTTTGACCGCCGACATCTCCTTTGAGCGTTCCTTCTTGAGTGTCCCGCCGAGGCCCTTCATCTCGTCGGCGTCGGTGCCAGGTCGCTTCGAAAAGCGGGTGACGTTGACCTTCTCGGGGCGGATCTCCCGCAGCAGCTCCATCGAGGCTTCGTGGTCGGCGTCGGTCTCGGTCGGGAAGCCAACGATGAAATCCGTCGACAGCGTCCAGTAGTCCAGCCGGTCGTCGAAGGCAGCGACGACCTCGCGGAACTTCTCGACTCTGTGCTGGCGGCGCATCTCTTCCAGCACGTCGTCGCTGCCGGATTGGACGGGGGCGTGGATGAAGTTGTAGAGCTTGTCGTGGCGGGCAAACACGTCGGCGAGTTCCTCGTGAATGCCGTGAATCCCACCAGGGTTGGCCATTCCCACTCTGACCCGGAACTCGCCGTCGATCTCGGTGCAGATGCGATCCAGCAGTTCCGGCAGCTTGCGATCGCCGTCATCCCAGCCGTAGACGGCGGTGTCCTGACCGGTGATCCGGATCTCCTTCGCGCCGGCGTGGACGAGCGCGCGGGCCTTCTCGACGTTTTCCTCGACCGGCGGGGAGTCAACCCGGCCGGTAGCGAACTTGGTGATACAGTACGAGCAGTTGCTCATACAGCCGCGGGCGATCGGGAGGATACCGATTTCCCCCTCCAAGATCGGTTGGGTATCGGGGGCGACAGTGGGGCATTCACCGTTGAGTACGGCCTCCGGCACCTCATCCCAATGGAGGATCTGGGCGTCGATGCCGGCCTCGTCGAACTCCTCGCCCTGTGCGAGGGCCATACAGCCGGTGACGATGAGGTCAGCCGTCTGTTCTTGGAGCTCCTCAGCCCGGCGGAGCATGTTGCGCTCGGTCTTCTCGACGACGGTGCAGCTGTTGAGAATCGCCACGTCCGCCTCCGCCGGCCCGTCGGCTGGGTAGTGGCCACCCTCGCGGAGGGCCTGCTCGATCTGCCGGCTCTCGCCGCGGTTTGACGTACAGCCGTACGTCTCGATGTGGTAGGAGGCCATCCAGTTACCACCTGTTGCGCCCCGGCGAGCAAAAGGCCGACGATCCGGGTTACGGCGTCGTCCTGGTGGAACAGAAATCGATTACATACTCCGGCTCACTGGGCGTGTGTCGCCACCGACAGTCGACATAACCAGAACCGTTTTTACCCGCCATCGCCGTCTTGCGAATGCGGTGGGATGGCAGAGCGGACTATTGCGCCTGCCTTGAAAGCAGGTGGCCTTTGGCCTCCTGGGTTCGAATCCCAGTCCCACCGAATTTTCGTGCGAACAACAACGGCGAGCACCGGGTGTGCTCGCCAGCACTGTGAGCGCGTCGCTCGTGGTCGGGATTCGAGCAGCGAACAGTGCGAGGTCGCTTGCGACCTCGAAAGCGAACGGCGAAGCCGTGAGCAAATCTTCGATTTGTGAGTGAGTTCGAATCCCAGTCCCACCGCGTTTTTGCCGATCACCACGCCGAGCACTGCTATGTGTGGCTCCGTCGCAGTTCGATTTGCCTGCCTAATATCGCAGCACGGCGTCGCCGATGCCGAGCGTTTGGCCGACGGCGGTCACCCCGATCCCAGCGATGGCGATGAGGTCGACCCCGACGAGAAATGAGAGGAAGTAGATGATCGGCCCGACGATCGAGAGCGTCCCGCTGGCGACATAGATGATCGCCGCCTCCGGTAGTACCGCGCCGGTGTAAAACAGCCCGATCGCGGGGATGACCATCCACCCGATGAGGCTGATCGCCAACAGCGGTGTCGCCACCGAGTCGATGAGGAAGCCGGCGATCCCGCTGAGCGTGATGCCGACGCCAACAACCATGACAACACGCCAGCCCTGGAGGGCGCGATCGTTCATCTCGTCCCACCCCGTCACAAGGAAAAACATGATAAACGCCACCATCACGAGATGTGCGATGAAGATCGATCGGGTGCTGACCACCCCACGGTGGGCCGCGGCGACGACGAGCCACGCTGCGGGGACAAGCAGCCCTGGGCCGGACTCGCGCAGTGTTCGAAGCACGACGGCGGCTTTCACAGCCACCTACAAGAGCGTTATTCGTTGGGCTGCCCCACCGGCCTGTTTTTGTGACCTGAGACCCAACACATTGTAATGAGCGAAGCCACCACGGCGTCGATTACGGTGTACTCGGATTACGTCTGTCCGTTCTGCTATCTTGGTCGTGAATCACTCTCCCGGTATCAGGCTGACCGAGAAGAGCCGTTACGGATCGATTGGCAGCCGTTCGACCTGCGAGCCGGCAAGCGAACCACCGACGGTGAGATCGATCACCCGGTCGACGACGGCAAAGACGATGACTACTTTGAGCAAGCCAAGGAGTCCGTGCGTCGCCTCCAACAAGAGTACGATGTTGAGATGACACTGGAGTTGGCAACCGAGGTCGACTCGCTTGACGCTCAGGTTGCCTCCGCCTACGTCAGCAACGAGCATCCCTATGAGACGTGGCTGGCCTTCGATGAGGCAATCTTCGCCGCCCTCTGGCAGGATGGCCGCGATATCGGGAGCGAGGACGTGCTCGTCGACCTTGCAACAAGCGTTGGCATCGACGGCGATGAAATCACCGCCGCACTCAACGACGAGGCTCACCGGGAGACGGTCACCGACGCGTTTACCGCTGCCCAGCAGGCCGGCATCACCGGCGTCCCGACGTTCGTCGCCGACGGCCACGCCGCACGCGGGGCAGTACCGCCGGCCCAACTTCGCCGACTCGTTGAGGGCGCGGAATGACACAGCCCGCCGAACAGGCTGGCGTCGCCGACATTGACTGTGCGGGACAGACTGCGTTGGTCACCGGCTCGACCAGTGGGATCGGCCGCGAGACCGCCCTCGCGTTGGGGCGGCTCGGTGCCGATGTGATGGTACACGGCCGCGATGCCGACGCCGCCCGCGCGGTCGTCGACGACCTTACCGCGATGGGTGTGGAGGCGACTTTCGAGACAGCCGATTTTGCTGCTGTCTCCGCGGTCAGCTCGCTGGCGACCGCAGTCGACGACTGGGTCGACGATCTCGATATCCTCGTCAACAACGCCGGCGGGCTGTTCCGTGACGGTCGACTCACCGATATCGGCGTTGAATACACCTTCCACGTCAACCATCTCGCACCGTACCTGCTGACTGCCGAGCTGTTGCCGACGCTGGCTGACGATGCCCGGATCGTCACCACGGCCTCAGCTGCCCACCGCGGGGCGTCGCTGGATCTCGATGCCGTCGACTCCGTCGCGGACTACTCCTCGTTCAGCGCCTACCAGCGGTCAAAGCTCGCCAACATTCAGTTTGCCTTCGAGCTCGCGCGTCGATTGGAACAGTCCGAGCATGGGATCACCTCGAATACGTTCCACCCCGGGGCGATCCCCGGCAGCGGCTTCACCCGGTTTCTGCCAGGGCCGCTGTCCGACCTTGCGAGCCTCGCTGGCGGGCTCCCGTTCGTGCCGACCCCGGCCGACGGCGCGGCTACCGCGGTCTATCTCGCGGTCAGTCCACGCGTTGCGTCGGTGTCGGGTCGCTACTTTGCTTACTGTGAACCAACCCAACCCTCGGCTGCCGCTCGCGACCGGGCGGCCGCACGCCAGTTGTTCGAGCGCAGTGCCGCCCTGCTCGACATTCCGGACCCGCTGTCGGCCGACGACTGACGGATTTATGCGGCTTCGTCGCCGACGACCGGTATGGCAATCGAGGCTGGCGATACGGTCGTCATCGAGTACATCGGCCGCTTCCCCGACGGGAGCGTCTTCGACACCTCTCGCTACGAGGTCGCCGAGGAACACGGGTTGGTCGAGGCCCAAGACGCCGATCCCGACGACTACTCCTCGCTGTCGTTCAAAGTCGGCGACGAGGAGGTCATCGAAGGGTTAGAACAGGGCGTGATCGGCCTCGAAACCGGCGACACCGAGACGCTGACGATCCCACCCGAAGAAGGATACGGCGCGTTCGACGACGAAAAGGTGCGCGAGTACGATCCAGAGGTCTTTGAGGGGATGGTCGGCCAACCACCTGAGGTTGGTCTCCACGTTCATGCGGAAAACGGGCTCCACGGCGACGTAACTGCGGTGACTGATGACGCCGTCGAGATCGACTTCAACCACGAACTCGCGGGCCGGACGCTGGAGTTCGAGGTCGAGATCCTCGATACGTGGTAATCACTGTCGACCGCGAACTGAAACGCTGCTGGAACGCTTAGGATTCTGCCGGGACGCTCACGTCGGCAGCATCGCTGTATTTTTCCTCGAACTCCTGAATCAGTTGGCCCATCTCAGCATACCAGTCGTTGAGGAGTCGCTGCATATCCTCTCGGATCGCACCGGGATCAGCCGGCTTGTAAACGTGGTAGTAGCCGCCTTGGTCGTAGTTGATCTGCTCTTTTTGAATCAGACCGGCGTTGAGCAGCCGCTGTACCGAGCGATAGACCGTCGAGCGTTCGCGATCGACATGGTCAGAGAGGTCATCGATCGTTACCGCGGTCTCGGCGTCGACGAGTTCCCGAAAACATCGCTTATCGAGCTCCTTGAGTCCGTGAAAACACTCAAGCAAGCCTTCGCATTCCATATCGGATCGGAGCATTTCCGCGAGGGAATTGGTCATTTTGGTTCACCTGTTATTATCACCGCCGACATATAAGTTTGCAGGATACGTACAACACACTCCACACCAGTCGGTCTCGGCCCGATTCGACGACCAGTGATCAAAACGATCGGCTCTCGTCGGCTTAGATTCGGCCGACGTCTTCGACGGCGACGCTCTCGACGCCCTCAACCTCGGCGAAGGCATCCTCGACGACCTCGGTACCACCGGCGTCGTCGGCGACGATCACCGTCGGCAGCAGAGCGACGAGGCCGAAGGCGACATCGTCGCGCTCGAAGCCGTTGATCTGGGCTCCCTCGGGGAGGGACGCTTCGAGTCGCTCCTGGAGCTCGTCGAGATCGATCTCTGGGCTATGCGGCATGATCTTCATGTTGGCGGCGACCTTCCCCATCGTTATGGCCCCCGGAAGCCGCAGTCGGGACACTCATAGAGGTTGCTCTGCTTGCGGCAGGTCGGACAGCGGTGGATCTCGGTGCCACACTCCGGACAGTCAAAGGCCGCAGCGTTCATCGCTGCGACCTTGATGCCGCAGGAGACACATTGGCTCTCGGACTGCTGTTCGGTCTCGCTCATACCCATAGGGATCACCGCGCGGGTTTTAACCATTGTCTTTCGGCTCGTCATGATCGCCCTGCCGTCGGTGGAGAACGTGCTGTGTCGGCGATTCCCACACCCTCTCACAGCAGCAGTGGGCCGATCAACACCCCCATCAGATGAACCCGGCGGGCCCCGAACCGCGGCGGCAGCAACCCGACGAGCGTAGCGACCAGAAAGACCCCAACCCCGACCCAGCCGGTGAACACAAACGACAGCCCAACGAGCAGCGTGAAGACGACGCCGGAAACGACCGTGTAGTTCAGATTCCCAACCGTCCGAAGGTACCGATCGCCGACTCCCACCACGAGCAGGAAGCCACACGCCGAGCCGATGATGACGGCCGTCAGCAACGCCGGAAGCGTTAGCGGCACGCCGGTGGTATCCATCGCCACCATCACACCGGTTCGTGGGGTACCGAGCGCGAGCAACGCACACAGCGCAAAGACGGTGTTTGCTGTGCTGGCCCCGCTGGTGGCGACGATGAACCCCCGATCGGGATCACTGTTTGGCACCGCCGGCAGCGCGATTACCGAGGCGATCGCTGCCGACACCCCCGGCAGATAGCCGACAAGCGCGCCAGCCAGCGAGCCTGCCCCCGCCGTCAGCCCTAACTCACGGCCCGGCATCGCCAGTTTCGCGTCGGCCTGCGGCGGCACCCCGCCACCACCCATCGCGTCCAACAGGATCGGCGAGCCGAACAAGCCGGTGAGCAGCGGCGTCAACATGCTCCCGGCATCCAGTGGCGCGGCCGGCTGCACGTCGAGCGTTGCCCACCCCAACGCGGCCGCTAACCCGAACGCAAACAGCCCACCGAGCGCCGCCCGAAGCGACGACTCGGTTAGGAGGAGAAACACGACGACACCAATTAAGACGAGCGTGAGATGGGCGTTGATCGTTGGATACCACGACACCATGAGCCACGTAATCGGCAGTGCGAGCGGTAACGCGACCGCGACGGCCAGCGCACTCCCGACCGCCGACAGCCGGAGGGCTTCCCGGCCACGACCCGCCAACACGAGTCGGTGCCCCGGCAACGCGGCGATCGCCATCGACGCGTCGGGTACCCCAAGCGTGAGCGCGGGGACAATGTCGAGAAACGTGTGGACGACCCCCGCCGCGAGCATGGCGACGCCGAGCAACAGCGGATCGGCCGGAATCGACGGCGCTGCCGCCGCCAGCAACACCGCAAAATTGTTGGCGTGCAGCCCGGGAACCAGCCCGCTACAGGTGCCGAGGGCGACGCCGCCAAGCGCGAAGGCGACGACGCCCGCCGTCAGTCCCGGATCGATACCAACTGCGACCCCCATCGGGCTGGCTGGTCGCGGCTTTAGGGTTAAATCTCCGCACGAGTGGCTGCGCAACTGCTATTCGATAGCTGTCGCTGTCTCGGTTGCGTCGCAATAAAAAACGGAACTGCTGTCTGACCGCGATTCAGCCGAAGAGGTTGCCGAGGCCCTCGCCGTCGGCTTCCTCGTCGTCGTCACCGGCGTCGTCCGGCACGTCGGCGTCGTCGCCGTCGTCAGCGTCGGCTTCTTCTTCAGCGTCGTCGCCGCCGTCGTCAGCACTGCCGGCGTCAGCCGACGCGCCGCCAGCGGCCCCACCGGCTGCGGGGGCTGCGGCTGCGGTCTCGACGGCTTCCTCGATGTCGACGTCTTCGAGCGCGGCGACGAGCGCCTTGACTCGTGACTCCTCGACATCGACGCCTGCGGCCTCGAGGACGGCGGTGATGTTGTCTTCGGTGATCTCTGCGTCTGCTTCGTTCAGGGTGAGTGCTGCGTAAACGTATTCCATTGGTGTAATCTCCTGTTGTTAGAGCATATCGAGCCCGGCACCGGCGTCGCTGTCGTCGTCGCCGTCATCGGCCTCGGCTTCATCTTCGTCGTCAGTCTGTGCATCGTCTGCGTTGGCTTCCTCAGCCTCGCCGTCGTCAGCCTCGTCGGCTTCCTCGGCGTCGTCGTCACCGAGATCCTGGAACTCCTCGGGGAGTGCCTCCGGATCGTCGATCTCGCTGGCAAGCGCGCGTACCTGCGCGTCGGCCTTGCCGATGAGGTCGTCGACCACATCCGGGCTCTCGACGGCGGCAGCGAGGGCCACGGATTTGGCCTCGCCGGTCGCCTTGGCGATGAGCGTCGGCGCGGTCTGGGCTGTCGGATACTCGGCGTTGACCGAGAGGTTCCGGGCGGCTGCGGCGGCCGACTGGATATCCGCGCGGTAGTCGTCGATATCGATCTCGAGTTCCTCGGGCGCGAACAGCACGCCTTCGGAGTAGACACTCTTGAGATCGAGGCCGACCTCTTTCGGCTCGATGCCGAGTTCGCTCAGCACGTTTTCGAGGTCGGCGTCGACGGTCTCGCCAGCCGAGAGGACGGTGCTGTCCGACAACACCTGAATCGAGCCTTCCTCGATCCGGGCGTCGGCACCGATCTGCTGGAGTTCGCCGACGAACGGGCCGGGGTCGACGCCCGTGTCACCCTCAGGGATGACGATATCGTTGGGCGCGACCTCGCCCGCGCTGATCGGTGCGGGGGTTTTCGAGGCTTCGAGCTGCTGGAACAGCGCGAATGGGTTGTCGTTCGTGCCGATCAGGGCGATCTGCCCGCCGACGTGCTCGGTGAGCTGCTCGACGCCGTCGTTGACGGCCTCAAGGGCGCGCACGACGAGCGTGTTGCGACTCATCCGAACTTCCGCGCTGCCATGGAGCTCCCGCCGCATGGACTGGAGCTGTCGGCTCGGAATGCCCTCGACGCCGACGATGCCGACCGAGGCGTACCGCTCGATAAAGTCGGTCAGCTCGTCGACTTCGTCTTGTTTCCACTGTGGGATGGTCTCGGTTTTGCGGACGGCTTCGCTGCTGCTCATGCGTCCACCTCAACAGCGGGGCCCATCGTCGTTTTCACGTAGATGGTATCGAGGTTCAGCGGCCCCTTTTCGAGGTCAGCTTCGAGGCGCCGGATGATCACGTCGATGTTGTCGGCGATCTCTTCGGCGTCCATGTCGTCGGCTCCCACGCGCGTATGGAACGTGCGTCGGTCGCCGGAGCGAAGCTGCACCGTGTTTTTCATTCGGTTGACTGTCTCGACGACGTCGTCGTCTGGCTGCAGTGGCGTCGGCATCTTCCCTCGTGGACCGAGCACGGTTCCGAGGTAGCGACCGATGTCCTGCATCAGACTGGCCTCGGCGACGAAGAAGTCGGTGTCGTCGGCGAGGTCTTTGGCGGCGTCGTCATCGTCACCGAGGTCTTCGAGGTCGTCCCCCGAAAGCACCTCGTCGGCAACATCCTCGGCCCGAAGGGCGGTTTCACCCTCCGCAAACACAACGATCTGTGTTTCTTGGCCGGTGCCGGACGGGAGCACGATGCTCTCGTCGACGCGATTCGATGGGTCGTCTAGGTCTAGATCACGCAGATTCACCGCGAGATCGACGGTCTCACTGAAGTTCCGTGGTGGGGACTCGTCGAGCGCGCGAGAAACTGCTTGTACTATCGTATCGTCTGCCATTATTCACCTCCGTAGTACGCAGGAATGCTCCTACGGGTCAGTGACACAGGCGAGGCCTGTCTCATCGGAGAGTGTCGGATGACGCCTAAAAGCCCGTCGAAGCCATTCGCAGCGTCTGTGGGTCGGTCACACGGGTATTGTCATAGAGACACACGGCATACTCAACTCCACAGTACCCCGTGATAGAACAGCCGCTCACAGCTATCACTCTGCAGTTGTACGCCGTCGACAGAAACACCGCAGCCGAACACCTTCCCTGCCGGATTACGCGGTCGCTTCCGCGTCGTCGACGAGCACGTCGTCGTACTCGCCGTCGTCAACGCGCTCTTTGAACGTGCGTGCGTCCTCGCCGTCGATAGTGACACCGAGGGTCATGCAGGTGCCGCTGACCTCTTTGGCGGCGTTTTTCACGTCGTAGGAGAGTAGGTCGGTCGACTTCTGCTCGGCGACCTTTTTGACCTGTTCGACGGACATGTCGGCGACGAAGTCCTCGTGGGGTTCGCCGCTGCCGCTGTCGAAGCCGGCCTCATCCTTGATGAGTTCCGATGTTGGCGGCACACCGACATCGATCTCGAAGGAGCCGTCGTCCTCGTAGTCGACGGTGATCGGGACTTCCATCCCGTCGAAGGCGTCGGTTTCGTCGTTGATCTGCTGTACGACAGCCTGCACGTCAACCGGCGTCGGGCCGAGTTCTGGCCCGAGCGGCGGGCCGGGATTGGCCTGCCCGCCAGGGACGAGTACTTCGATAGTTCCAGCCATATCCATGTGCAGTCGGTTGCTGTTTTTAAGGGTTGTTTTTTCGGAGTCGCCACGCGGGAGTCTCACACGGCGGTGTATCGTCGTCGCCGACAGCAGTGTTGACGCTGACAGGCCGTCAGCACACCATTGACCGACACGCTGGATCGCCAACAGTAACGGCTTGGAGTGTTTTTCACAAGCCACCCACGCACCATGAATGAAGATACCGACGCCGAGTCGATTGATGCCGACAGCCGGGCGGCGTTGGTCGAGCGCGTCAACCGACAGAGTGCGACTGTCGGGGCGAAAACGCCGGAGACGATCACGATCAACGGCACCGAGATCAACCTCCATGAGTTTTTGATCGAGACCCGGAACCTCCCGGAGATCCCGCCGGGCACCAAGGATCTGGTGTCGACAGCGAAACGCCGGCTCAAAACCGAACGCGAGGCGCGCGTCGAGCGACTCAAAACCGAGGAGTCGCTCAGCGAGGCGGCGGCAGAGACACTAGCCGAGGAGATCATCGGGATCGACCGCGCACGCAACGCGCTCGATGGAGTGTACCGACCCGACTACGGTGAGGAAGCCCACAATATGACCATCGATGACTACAAGCGGTGGCTCGGGTTCGTCGAATCAATCCAGTGATCGCCGATCACGGCTGTCGGCGACAGTGATCGATACCTGCTGTCGACCGGGCGGTCGTCGCATCTGCACCTTTTTAGGCTCCCGTCGCACACACCACACCAATGAGTTCCGACGCCTACGACTACGAGGCTCTCGGCTTGATCGCCGGCCTCGAAATCCACCAACAGCTCGATACTGAGACCAAACTGTTCTGTGAGTCGCCGACCGACCTCCGTGAACCCGAGGAATCCGACCGAACGATTACGCGCTTCCTCCACCCCACGAAAAGCGAGTTGGGCGAACTCGACGATGCCGCCCTCGAAGAGAGCCGTGTCGACCGCGAGTTCGAATATCTCGCCTACGATTCGACCTGCCTCGTCGAGGAGGACGACGAACCCCCAACCGAGGTCGACGGCGAAGCACTCGATGTCGCCATGCAGATCGCCTCGCTGCTGGATATGGAGATCGTCGATCAGCTCCACGTCATGCGAAAGCTCGTTATCGACGGCTCGAATACGTCGGGCTTTCAGCGGTCGATGCTCCTCGGCCAGGAAGGCGAGATCCAGACCAGCGAGGGGCCGGTCTCGATCGTCGATCTGCTGCTCGAAGAAGAGTCCGCCCAACGCGTCGAGGAGTACGACGGCGGTGTCCGCTACAGCCTTGATCGGCTCGGTATCCCGCTGGTCGAGATCGGCACGGGGCCGGACATTCGCTCGCCCGAACAGGCCAAGGAGGCCGCCAAACGGATCGGCATGCTACTGCGCTCGACCGGGACGGTCAAACGCGGCCTCGGCACGATTCGCCAAGATGTCAACGTCTCCATCGAGGAGGGTGCCCGCGTCGAGATCAAAGGCGTCCAAGCCCTCGATCAGATCGATGAGATCGTTCGGCTGGAAGTCGGTCGCCAGTCGGAACTCGTCGATATCGCCGAGGAACTCCAAGCCCGAGATGCCAGCGTCGGCGACACCCAAGACGTAACCACGGTCTTCGAGGATACCGACTCCGGCGTTATCGGCGGCGCACTCGGCGACGGCGGCACGGTGACGGCTGTCCCACTGTACGGCTTCGACGGCCTCGTTGGCCGCGAGATCCAGCCCGACCGCCGGCTCGGTACCGAGCTCTCGGATCACGCCAAGCGCAACGGCGCGGGTGGCATCTTCCACACCGACGAACTGCCAGCCTACGGCGTCACCGACGAGGAGGTCGCCGCGCTCCGCGATGCTGTTGATGCGGGCGACGACGACGCCGTCGCCATCGTCGCTGCCGACCCTGAAACGGCTGATCTCGCTATCGAGGCCGCTGCCGAGCGCGCCGAAACCGCTATCGAGGGTGTTCCCGAGGAGACCCGAGACGCGACCGACGAGGGTACCACGCGCTATCTCCGCCCGCTGCCCGGTGCGGCGCGGATGTACCCCGAAACCGACGTGCCGCCGGTCGAACCCGACCCCAGCGAGATCGACGAGCCCGAACTCCTGACCGAGAAGGTCGACCGCTACCAAGAAGTGTTTGATCTCGACAGCGGGCTGGCCGAACAGGTCGCCTACGGCCGCCGAATGCCGCTGTTCGAAGAGGCGGTCGACCGCGGGATCGACCCGACGTTTGCGGCCTCGGTGCTGGAGAGCACGGTCACCGAACTCCGCCGGGACGACGTTGCCGTCGAAAACATCGCCGACGCGCACTTCCTCGCGGTCTTCGATCTCGTTGCCGACGACGAGTTGGCGAAGGAGGGCGTCAACGACGTGCTAACCGTGCTTGCCGAACAGCCCGATCTGACAGCCGAGGCAGCCATTGAGGAAGCCGGCCTCGGCGGCGTTGACGACGAGGAAGTCCGGGAGATCATCGCCGGTGTCGTCGAACGCAACGCCGACCAAGTCGCCGAGGAGGGGATGGGCGCCTTCTCCGGACTGATGGGCGAATGTATGGCAGAACTCCGCGGAAAAGCCGACGGCGACACGGTCAGCGACGTGCTGCGCGAGGAGATCGGCAAACGGAGCTAACTTCCCTGTCGCCGCCGACCGTTCGGTGATGACGATCTATTTCGAGGATCTGGCAGTCGGCGACGAGTGGACGAGCGACACCTACGAGATCACCCAAGACGAGATTATCGAATTTGCCGAGCAGTATGATCCACAGTGGTTCCATACCGATCCCGAGCGTGCTGTCGAGGAGTCGATCTACGGGAGCCTGATCGCCGCGGGGTTCCACACGGCCGCGATCTCGACGCGGCTGTTCGTCGACTGTTTTCTTGCGGATACTGCGACGCTCGGCGGGAAAGGGATCGACAAGCTCCGGTGGCATGAACCGGTGCGGCCAGGCGATCGACTCTCGGTTCGCGCCGACATTCTTGAGTTGGAGGTAGAAACCGACAGCCGTGGGTTGGCTGACATTCGGATTGAGACCTCGAACCAGGACGGCGAGGTCGCCTTTTCGATGATCGCGCTGGTAATGTTCGCCCGGCGTGATGAGGACTAAAATCGCCTGCCGAAACGGCTGTCAATGACCGTGGTTCGCCATCACACGGTCGACAGGGTTTGAAAGCGCTTTTATGCAGGTGTCGCAAACGACGGGGTACAGCCTATCCGGGTTGATGATACGCCTCGCCGTTAGGGATCTACCGTTTGGCGAGGTTGTGTGAGCCCGAGGATAGGGAGAGGAAAACTATGGCAGTTTACGTCAACTACGAAACCCCAGCCGACCTCGAAGAGCGCGCACTTGACGCCCTTGAGGTCGCCCGAGACACAGGCAGCGTAAAGAAAGGAACAAACGAGACCACGAAAGCCGTCGAGCGCGGCAACGCCCAACTCATCTTCGTCGCCGAGGATGTCTCGCCGGAAGAGATCGTGATGCACCTCCCCGAACTCGCCGAGGAGAAGGGCATCCCGGTCATCTTCGTCGAGACCCAGGACGACGTTGGCCACGCCGCCGGCCTCGAAGTCGGCAGTGCCGCGGCCGCCGTCACCAGCGCGGGCGACGCCAGCGACGACATCGAAGATATCGCCGAGAAGGTCGAGGAACTCAACTAACCACCCATGAGCGCAGAAGAGGAGACAACTGGCGACTCGACGGCCGCTGAGGTCATCGAGGTCGTCGGCAAAACCGGGATGCACGGCGAGGCCATGCAGGTCAAATGCCGCATCCGCGAAGGCTCGAACAAGGGCCGCATCATCACGCGCAACGTGCTGGGCCCGATCCGCGAGGGCGACGTGCTCCAACTGCGGGAGACCCAGCGCGATGCGGACTCAATCGGAGGGCAATAACGATGGTTGAAACACGAACGTGTGACTACTCAGGCGAAGAGATCGAGCCCGGCACGGGGACGATGTTCGTCAAGAAAGACGGCACGATCCTCCATTTCAAGGACTCGAAAGCTGAGAAGAACTACCGTCTCGGCCGCGAAGCCCGCGACCTCGAATGGACCGAGGCTGGCCGCAACGACGGCGGCCAACAATAAGACCCCACGGAGTATACCCTTCCTATGTCCTACGACGAGCGAACCTTTGTGATGGTGAAACCGGACGGTGTCCAGCGTGGCTTGATCGGCGAGATTATCTCACGGTTCGAGCATCGAGGGCTGAAGCTCGTCGGAGCCAAAGCTCTCCAACTCGACGAGGAGCTTGCGAAAACGCATTACAGCGAACACGAAGGCAAGCCCTTCTTTGAGGGCCTCATCGAGTTCATCACCTCCGGCCCGGTGTTTGCGATGGTCTGGGAGGGGAAAGATGCGACTCGACAGGTGCGTCGGATGGTCGGCGCAACTGATCCCGCCGAGGCTGCGCCAGGGACGATCCGCGGCGACTACGGCCTTGATCTTGGTCGCAACGTGATCCACGCCTCAGACCACGAGGACGAGGGCGCGAATGAACAAGAGATCAAGGTCTTCTTCGACGACGCGGAACTCTTAGACTACGAGCAGGCGACCGACGAGTGGCGGTACGAGTAGTAACCCACAGTAGCCTCCGCTGACTACTCTGTTATTCGACGCCGGTAATCTCGATACGAACGCCACCAGTCTTGCTGTCGGCAACTGCCACATCCCACCCGTGTGCAGCCGCGATTTCATTGACAATATAGAGCCCCAAGCCGGTTCCCTCACGGCTTGTCGTGTAGCCCCGCTCGAAAATCGTCTCGCGGTCGTCGACCGGAACCCCCGGGCCGTTGTCGGCAACAAAAAAGCCGCCAGCGCAGTCGCCGACCGTGATCGTCACCTCGCCATCGGCGTGGTCGACACTGTTGCGAAAGAGGTTGTCGAGCAGTTGGCGGAGTCGACTCCGGTCAGCTGTGAGTGTGCGTGCCGTCTCGACGTGGAGGGTTGCCGTCGCAGTCGACAGCGTCGTCCAACACTCACGGGCGACCGTCTCAAGTGTAACCACTTCAACATCGTCGATCCCCTCGCCCTGTGTGGCTAAGACCAGCAGATCGTCGATCAACTGTGCCATCCGATCGACGGCCCGTTCGGCGCGCTCGAAGTGTTCGGATTCGCCCGTCTCTGCGGCCAACTCCAGTGAGCTCCCTATCACGTGTAGTGGGTTCCGGAGGTCGTGGCTGGCGATGCTGGCGAACTCTGCGAGCCGTTCGTTTTGGGCTTCGAGTTGCTGTTGAGTCTCTCGGTGGTCGGTGATATCGACGTAGTGTTCGATCCGGCCGCCGGCGTAGGGCCCGTCGGGGATCGGGTAGCTGGAGTGTTCGAGCCACCGATCGGTGCGGCTGTCGTCGCCGACGACATGGCAGGTGAACTGCTCGACGTAGGTGTTGTCGTTGTAGGTGGCACACACGGTCTCGGCGAACCGCTCGGGCTCAGCAAAGATGTGTTTGAGACGGTCGTTGATGAGGCGCCGTTTGTCTCTGCCGAGGACGTCGGCACGGTCGATGCCAAAGTAGTCCTCGATGCCGTCGTTCAGCCAGACGACCGAGAAGTCGCTGTCAAGGACGAAGGTGCCGACCGAGGAGATCGCCAGCCCATCTTCGATGAGCGATCGGTAGGCTGGTTCGTTGTCGCTCGCTGTGTCGATATCGGTTGTCTCGCGGTGTTGGTCACAGGCCCTTGCGGTTTGGTGGCTCGATATCGTCGCGTCGGTGGTGTCGGTCGTCGGTGGGGTGTCGACGGCCGTGCGAATTCGGTTTGCCAGTGTTGTCGTGTGATCGTGGTTCACGTCGCTAGTGGGGGCTCCACCGGCTGTTCCCTCGCCGACGACCGGTGGATCACGTGGCGGCGGCGCAAGCAAACACGGACACTCAGGAGCGTCATTCCAAAGCCCACGGAGTTCGGTGCCGTCGCTTCCACTGACCGCTGTGGGGCCGACGACGATACAATCAGTCGGTGTTGTCGACAACTGGGCACGCCCCTCTGCCACGCTGTCGGTCGTCCTCACGTCGAAGCCATCGCGGTCGGCCAGCGGCGGCGACTTCGATCCGGGCGTCGAACCGCTGATATAGAGGACGCGGATCGCTGCAGGCATTACCATAGCTGTGAACGGTGCGCAGAAAATAGTGCCGATTGCTATCTGAGTGTAGCTGAAATATAGTAATTATATACTATATATTCGCTAAATCGGTTAGAGAACGCCCATTTGGTCGAGTCGTTCCGGCAGATAGGTTTCGGTGACGAAGTCCAGTCCGTTAGCCGCCAGCGACTGCTGTTCGGCCTTTTTGCCGATATCGAGCTGGAGTTCGATCTGCTCCTCCCAGTAGTCGGTCTGGAAGCGTGGATCGGTGAGCTCGGACTCAAGGGCGTTGATATCGGAGTCAGCCAGCGGATCGGTCGGCAGGTCGTACTCGACGATATCGCTCGGCTGGATGCCGACGTAGCGCGCTTCGGGCGTGGCGAGATGTTCCGAGAGGTGGGCGGATTTAATCGAGCCGTAGGCGACCGAGCCGTAGATTCGGTACGACCACGGGTCGCCGTCACAGAAGACCACGACGGGCAGATCGAGTTCGTCGTGGAGCCGTTTGGTGATCCGGCGGGTCGCCCGGGCTGGCTGGCCTTTGAGATGGACGACGAGGCAGTTGTACTGCTCGTCGAACCCATTCTCGATGAGTCGATCCCGCATGCCGCCGGTCTCGACACAGAGGACAAAGTCGATATCGGCATCGAGGAACTCGATGGTGTCAGGATTATTCGGGATCTGATAGCCGCCCTCGCCGACATCCTTCTGACAGTGGATCTCGCGTTCGCCGCGGCGGGTCTGCTCGCGCAGTTTGAGCGGCCCCATCAGCGTTGCCCCGGACTCCTCGGGGCGCATGTGGAAGTCCTCGCGGGTGACCTCCGAGACGATTTCGAGATCCTCGATCATCTGGTTTGACTCGTCTTGGTCGGAGAAATGGGCTTCCTCGTTGTCCCAGGACTCCGAGAGGTAGTAGAGTTCACGCAGTGTGGAGGAACGACCCTGATCGAGTTGGTCGGCGAGGAATTCGATGGTGTACACAGCTTTCAGCAGCTTGCGAGCCCCACGGACGGAGTTCGCGCTGCGGGTCGACGTGCGATCGCCGTAGACCCAGACCCCCGAATCGGGATCGTACTCGATGTTGCTCTTCGTTCGGGTTGGCAGCGTCATGTGCGGGATTTCACCGCCGGCAAACTGGTCGTAAAACTCCGCGGCGAGGTCGATAAGCTGTTCGCGGGCGCGTTCTTCGTTGAGTTTCGTGCTCATGGTTTTGATCTTAGCTCAGGCGTTCAGCGTTAGTTTCTCAGTTTCGACACCCTCGACGGTGATGTCGAACTCGGCGTCGTCACCGACGGTGTAGGTAAGTTTGGTCTCCTCGCCGGCCGACAGCGACGGCGACCACTGGATAAACCACTCGCCGTCGAGGTCGACGACATTGGCTCCGTCGCCCTCGACATCGGTCGGTTCGACCGAAACGATCTCGGTGATCTCGGGTGTTTCGGCGCGATCAGAGTAGTTCTCGACGTGGAGCGTCACGGTGTCGTCGTCGACTTCGCGGTCGATACAGAGGTTGTTCATGATCCGGCCCATCGCGGCGTCGATGTTTGGTCGCTCTTGGCCGGTCACCTCGGCGACCTTGTCGGCCATCTCGGGGAGAATCTGGCTGAGAACGCTCTGTTTCTGCTGGCGTTTCTCAAGGGAGCGTCGCTTGTTGAGATAGGATTTGAGTTCCCGGGCGGCCTCTCGGATCGCCAACTCGATCTCATCTTCGATCTCGGGGATGTTTGCGATGGCGTCCTTCGATTCGCTGGTGAAGGGAACGTTTGTTGAGGCAACGTGAATCATCAAGACGGCCGGCCCGTTCGGCAGGCCACTCCCGCCGGGCTGATCAAGCCCGTAGTTCCGCCAGCCGATCTGTTTGACCACATCTGTTGAGCTACAGGCACCCTGCTGGTAGACCAGCGGGACGCGGTTGGCAAATCGCAGGAGATCGATCTTGCCTTCCGATTGGAGTTCCCCGCCGTAGGCGATGCCGGCTTCGACGATGAACGGGTCGCCGCCGTGAACTTCGGCGTCCCGTGTTGCGGCAGCAAAGAAATCCGCGTCGTACTCCTTGCGGAGCCCGGCCTCAACGAGATCGGCGGTGATCGGCGAGAGGCAGTCGGTCGGCGGCGCGAGGATGTCAGTCGCTCGCATCGCCTCCAACAGTTCGCTGGCGGTATCGCGGTCGCCCTCGATCTCGGTGATCTTTGGCACCTCGTCGGGAACGGTTCGGGCGGCCGTCCACAGCGTGTCGGTAATCTTCTCGCGGGCGGTCTCGCCGAGGGTCACATCGTCGTACTCAACGGTCGCATCGGCCGCTGCCTCGACCAACGCGGACAGATCGTCGTGGGTTACCCGGAACCGCCTGGCCCCATCGTCGCCGAGTCCGTCGGCGCGGCGGGCCAAGCGTTCGGCGAGCGCTTGGACGGTTTCGTCGTCCTTTCGGCTGCTCGTGGCGTCGTCAACGAGGCCGTAGAGCCCGGGTGTGAGGTGATCGCGGCCAGGTTCTTCGCCGTTTGTTGCCTCGTCGTCATCGAAGGCGGTGAGTTCACCCCATGCGGCGGCGACGGCGTTTTCTCTCACCGTCGCCCCGAAGGTGCGGCCGGTGTCGGCTTCGACATCGTCGGCGATCTCGTCGACGAGTTCCTCCAACTCGCTGTACGCTGTTCGATCCCGGCCGATCAGTGTCGACTCGATTTGCTCCGCAAATGTCTCAGTTGCCTCGGCTCCCTTGTTCGAGACGGCCTTGGTGACCGCGTCTGCGATATCGATCCCGGTCGCCGGTGTCGGCCACGCGAGTTCTCTGCCAAAATGGCGGTCGCGGAAGCTATTGAGCACCTTGTCAGCAGTTTTCTTGCCGACGCGGGTGAACTCCTCCTGTAAAAATCCGGAGACGGAGTAGGATTCGGTCGCGGCAACCATCTTGATCAGCGTCCCAAGTTCGACGCCGTGCGGATGGGGACGAATCTCGCTCGTTTCGGCAGGCAGTTGATCGGTGCCGCGTTCGAACTTGAGGGGTTCCTCAAGACCGGGTTCCCGCAGTTCAATCCGAGCGTGAGGGTTGACAACGGCGGTGTTCTTGATGTACTGGTGGAGCTGCTGGCGGGCCCGCATGTTGGCCTCCATCTCCAACTCGATGCGGGTGCCGTGAGTGCGATCCCACGTTGTTGCCTCCGAGTCTCTGATTTCGGGCTCGTTGGTGTCGGTGTCGATGATGAGCTCGAAATACTCGGCTTGGTTAGACTCCTGTGTTCGGCTGGTGATCTTGGCGGGTTTGCCGCTGGTCAGTTGGGAGTAGAGGACAGCCGCCGAGATCCCGATCCCCTGCTGACCGCGATTTTGCTCACGGGCGTGGAACCGCGAGCCGTACAGTAGTTTGCCGAAGATCTTCGGGACTTGGTCTTTCGTGATCCCGGGGCCGTTGTCCTCGACGACAACGCGGTAGTAGTCGCCGACCTCGGTGATCTCGACGTAGATGTCGGGTTTGATCCCGGCTTCCTCGGTGGCGTCGAGGGCGTTGTCGACGGCCTCCTTGACCGCGGTAACAAGCCCGCGGGCACCGGAGTCGAAGCCGAGCATGTGCTTGTTCTTCTCGAAGAACTCGGCGATGGAGATCTCGCGTTGGCCCTTCGCCAACTCCTCGGCGATCCCCTCGTCGGCACCGAGTTCCGCCTGAAATGAGGTCATGCTATGAAGGCTTTTTTCGGGGGAGAGTATAACCTCTATCCCTCCGCGTTCTCGTTGCCGGCGGGGCTGATCGCCGTTCGCGCCCGCGCGTGCGGGAGCTTTATCCCCCGTGGTCTACTAGCAGTGAGTAGTTCTATGGCAGACGAAAGCGACTACGGAGCCGGACAGATCCAAGTCCTGGAGGGCTTGCAGGCTGTCCGCAAACGGCCGGCGATGTATATCGGCTCGACCGACGGCCGCGGGCTCCACCATCTCGTTTATGAGGTCGTCGACAACTCGATCGACGAGGCGTTGGCGGGCTACTGTGACCACATCGAGGTGACGATCCACGGCGACGGCTCCGTCTCGGTCGCCGACGACGGTCGCGGGATCCCGGTCGACACCCACGAGGAGTATGATCGGCCAGCCGTCGAGGTCATCATGACCGTGCTTCACGCCGGTGGCAAATTCGACAACAAATCCTATCAGGTCTCCGGCGGCCTCCACGGCGTCGGCGTCAGCGTTGTCAACGCTCTCGCCAAATCGCTCGAAGTCGAGGTACGCCGCGATGGCTCTCTCTGGACGCACAGCTTCGATCACGGCGAGCCCGAACCTGACGCCTTCCAGCAGGTTCGGTCGCTGGAACCCGACGAAGAGACCGGCACACAGATCCGCTTTTGGCCCGACGACGATATCTTCGAGACAACCGACTTCACCTATTCGACGCTGGCCAATCGCCTCCGCGAGCTTGCCTTCCTCAACTCTGGTGTCAAGATCACACTCACGGACGAACGCAACGATGAGGAAGACGTGTTTCTGTATGATGGCGGGATCAAGGAGTTCGTTCACTATCTCAACGAGACAAAAACCCCGCTCCACCAGGAGGTTATCTACTTCGACGACGAGGAAGACAACATCGCCGTCGAGATCGCCATTCAGGCCACCGACGAGCTCCAGGGCTCGATTCATGCCTTCGCCAACAATATCAACACTCGCGAGGGTGGCACCCATCTCACCGGCTTCAAAACCGCGCTCACCCGGGTTATCAACGACTACGCGAACGATCACAATCTGACGACCGATCTTGATGAGAACCTCAAAGGCGAGGATGTCAGAGAGGGTCTCACCGCGGTCGTGTCGGTCAAACACCCTGACCCGCAGTTCGAGGGCCAGACGAAGACGAAACTCGGCAACAGCGAGGTACGCGGGATCGTCGAAAGTGCGACCCACGAGCATCTTCGAACGTATCTCGAAGAGAATCCCAACACCGGCGAAGCTGTCGTCGCAAAGGCCGCCGAGGCGGCCCGAGCGCGCAAGGCGGCCAAACAAGCCGAGGAGCTAACGCGCCGAAAATCGGCACTGGAGTCGACCGCCCTCCCCGGCAAACTCGCCGACTGCCAGACCCGCGACCCAACCGAAAGCGAGCTGTTCGTCGTCGAGGGTGATTCGGCCGGCGGCTCGGCCAAACAGGGCCGTGACCGCCACAATCAGGCGATCCTCCCGATCAAAGGTAAAATTCTCAACGTCGAGAAACACCGCCTTGATCGGATTCTTGAAAACAACGAGATCCGCGCGCTGATCACCGCCATCGGCGCAGGCGTCGGTGAGGAGTTCGATATCGAGGAGACACGATATCATAAGATCATCCTGATGACCGATGCCGATGTTGACGGGGCTCACATCCGAACGCTCCTCCTGACGCTGTTGTACCGCCATATGCGGCCGCTGATCGAGGCTGGCTACGTGTACGCCGCGCAACCGCCGCTGTATCGGGTTCGGTACCGTGGCAACACCTACGATGCGATGACCGAAGCCGACCGCGACCGGATCGTCGAAGAGAAGTGCAACGGGAATCCCACACAGGTTCAACGGTTCAAAGGTCTTGGCGAGATGAATCCAGATCAACTGTGGGAGACGACAATGGATCCCGAAAACCGCATCCTCAAGCGGATCACCATCGAGGACGCGGCGGCAGCCGATCGGATGTTTTCGATCCTGATGGGCGACGCCGTCGAGCCGCGGAAACAGTTTATCAAAGAGCATGCGACCGACGCCGAATGGGTTGATATCTGATGAGCACCGATCTGCCTGACGATCCTGATGTCGACGCCGCCAGAATCGAGACCGCCCGGATCGAAGATGAGATGGAGCAATCCTACATCGATTATGCGATGTCGGTCATCGCCGGGCGTGCACTGCCGGACGTTCGTGACGGTCTCAAACCCGTCCACCGCCGCATCCTGTATGCGATGCACGAAGCCGGTGTCTCTGCGGGCTCGGCCCACCGCAAGAGCTCCTCCATCGTCGGTGAGACGATGGGTGATTTCCATCCCCACGGCGACAGTGCGATCTACGACACCCTCGCCCGGATGGCCCAAGATTTCTCGATGCGGTACCCACTTGTCGACGGGCAAGGCAACTTCGGCTCTGTCGACGGCGACCCGCCAGCGGCGATGCGCTATACGGAGGCCCGCATGGCCCCCATCGCCGAGGAGTTGCTGGCCGACATCGACAAGGACACCGTCGATTTCAGCGCAAACTACGATGACCGCCTGCAGGAACCTGATGTGTTGCCGTCAGCGTTCCCGAACCTCCTCGTCAACGGCTCCTCTGGGATCGCCGTCGGGATGTCGACGAACATCCCGCCGCACAACCTCGGCGAGGTCATCGATGCGACCGTCCATCTGATTAACAACCCTGAGGCGACCGTTGAGGATCTGATGGATCACGTCAAGGGGCCGGATTTCCCAACTGGTGCCAACATCGTCGGCCGGGGTGGCGTCCACTCGGCGTACAAGACCGGCCGCGGTCGCGTCCGCGTTCGCGCTGAGTTCGAGGTCGACGAGGAGGAAGGCCGGATTGTCATCACTGAACTGCCCTTCCAAGAGAACAAAGCCCGCCTCGTCGAGCGCATTGCAGACGACGTGAACGAGGGCAAACTGGAGGGGATCCGTGATCTCCGCGATGAGTCCGATCGCGACGGGATTCGCGTCGTCATCGATCTCAAACGCGACGCGATGGTCGATGTGGTCAAGAATCAACTGCTCGAAAGCCATCTCGAATCAACCTTCGGCGTCATCAACCTCGCCTTGGTCGATGGTGCGCCGCAGGTACTCGATCTGCGGGAGACGATTCAGCACTACCTTGATCACCGCCGTGAGGTCGTCCGTCGGCGCTCCCAGTACGAACTCGACGAGGCCGAGGATCGCGCCCACATTCTTGAGGGCCGGCTGACCGCCCTCAACAACGTCGATGACGTCGTCGAGACGATCCAAGATGCGGCTGACCGCGACGCCGCGAAGGCCGCCCTACGGGAGCAGTTCGACTTCTCGGAGGATCAGGTCGCCCACATCGTTTCGATGCAGCTCGGGTCGCTGACATCGATGGAGGCCCAAGCGATCAAAGACGAGTACGAAGAGGTGCAGGCCCGCATCGAGCGGCTCGAAGAGATCCTCACCAACGAGAGCGAACTGCTCGGTGTCATCGAGGAGGAACTGCTCGAAATCAAGGACGAATACGACGACGAGCGACGCACCTCGTTCATCGAAGATACCGACACCGTCGCCCACGAGGATCTCATCCCCGAGGAGGACATCGTCGTCGCCATGTCCGAAGACGACTACATCAAGCGGATGCCGCTGTCGACGTTCTCCGCACAGAACCGCGGCGGCAAGGGGATCATCGGCACCGATCTCAAGGAGGACGATGCGGTCTCATCGGTGTTTGTCGCCAACACCCACGACTATCTGCTCTGTTTCACCAACTATGGGCAGATCTACAAGCTCCGTGGGTTCCAGATCCCCGAGATGAGCCGTACCGCCCGCGGGAAATCTGCGGTCAACATCCTCGATCTCGACGACGGCGAGGAGCTTACGGCGGTCGTCAACACCGACGACATCGCCGACGAGTCCTTCGATGGCCAGCGGTATCTGACGATGGTGACCCGCGACGGCTACATCAAACGCACCGGCGTCGATGACTTCCAGAACATCCACACCTCGGGGATCCGCGCGATCCGCCTAGAGGACGGCGACGAACTCGTCGATGTCGAGGTTACCGACGGCGACCGGACGCTTGTGGTGACGACGACCGGCGGGATGTCGATCCGCTTCGATGAAGACGATGTCCGCGCGATGGGCCGGAGTGCCCGCGGTGTCCGTGGGATCGACCTCCAGGACGACGATACGGTCGCTGGTGTCGCCGCCGTCGACGTCGATCGTCACAGCTGGGTACTAACGGTCACCGAAAACGGCTACGGCAAGCGATCCGATATCGACGAGTACCGCGTCCAATCCCGCAACGGGAAGGGTCTAATCGACATCAAAACTGCGGGTCGCAACGGCCCGGTCTGTGCGATGGAGACTGTCGGCCCCGGCGACCACCTGGTCGTGATGAGCAAGTCGGGCCAGATCATGCGCACGCCTGTCGAGGACATCTCAACGGTCGGCCGCAACACGATGGGCGTGATCGTGATGGATCTCGTCGAGGCCGACCGCGTCGCCTGTCTCGATGTGATCCCCCGTGAGATGGTTACCGACGAATCGGAGGCCGACGTTGATCTCGCGACCGATCCCGAAGCCGCCCCGAGCGACGACTGACGAGTAATGGGCCACCAGTGAAATCGTTTCCACCGACGCCACCGGTTGCAGACGCCCCGGACGGGTTGCTGTCGGGACATCTCTGGCTGCTGGAGTTGATCGACGGCCGACCGCTGCGGTTTCAACTCCAGGACTCAGGGCTGCTCCGTGTTGGCGATGGAGAGGCGGTCTATGACGACCCAGAGACGATTCCGCTGCCGTTCCGTCAGGCGGTTGCCCACATTCGTGACTCCCTCGACCGCGACGCACTCAGAGCCGCCGTTGATAACGTCGAAGCGGTCACTTTCTTCGGTGTAGCAACTACCCACGAGTCGGTACCATACGATTTCGAGTCGATGCCGCCGTTTCTCAGCACCGACGTGTGGGCGGCCGACCGCGAGACGTTTCGCCCGCCGGACGCTGCCGATGGCATCTTCCGACGACTCGGGCTTGTACCCGTCAACACCTTCGAACGAGAAGTCAACACACGGGATTTCTCCCCCGATACATACGAGCTGCCGACATCGGCGTGGTATGACGGCCCGGCCGCGGGTGTTGTGATCCGGAACAAACAGGGCCAGCGCGGCCAACTATCAAACCCAGCCGTGGCTGCCTCGACACCGGCAGGAGACTCGACACAATCGAAGCCAGCCCAATCGATCGATGAGCTGGTCGATACGTACGCAACACCGGCGTCTATCGAGTCCATCGCTACGTCGATGCGGTCGGATGAGCGATCAGTTGCCGTCGACACCGTTACCGATCGGCTGTGTGGGGTTGTCGGCCGACGGCATCCTGACGCGTTTTTGGGTGCCGACGGCCTCGATCAGCCCGCGTTCCGCTCGGCGATCGCCGAACAGGTGCAACGACACCTCCATCGGTGAGTCGCTGTGGCTGTGGGCGCACACGGCTGCCGACAGGATTTGTTTGTCACGCCGAAAGAATTTTCCGCCGACGCCGAACTGAAATTTATCACCTGAATTGTAATTATTCTTCCATCGGATTTATGAGTAGTCCCATCGAACGAAAACGCATGTCATCAATCGAACTTACGCCAAGTCAGAAAACCATTCTGACCGCGCTGACCAACCTCCACCGCGAAGCCGAAGATGCGATCAAAGGCGAGGCCATCGCCGACGAAGTCGACCGCAATCCCGGGACGATCCGCAACCAAATGCAGAGCCTCAAGGCCCTCCAACTTGTCGAGGGGGTTCCCGGCCCGAAGGGCGGTTATAAGCCGACTGCCGACGCCTACGAGGCTCTCGACGTTGACCAAATGGACGAGCCAGCCTCGGTACCCCTCCAACACAACAGCGAGGTCGTCGAGAATGCCACCGTCGAAAGTATCGACCTCTCCAGCGTTCATCATCCGGAACTCTGCCGAGCGGAGATCCACCTCCAAGGCTCGATCCGTGACTTCCATGAGGGCGACTCGGTGACCGTCGGTCCCACCCCGCTGTCGAAGCTCAAAATCACGGGCACGCTTGATGCCAAAGACGACACTGACAGTATTCTGATCCTCGAAATCGACGAGATGGTCGCCCCGGTCGACAACTAACACGCGTCTGCGACTGTCGTATGAGACGACACCGACCGGTCGTCACATCCACAATAGCTCGGTTGCTGCCGTGACACTACGCGTGACGCTCTCAGGGTTACCGCGGCACAACGCCTAAGCAATAGCCTACACCATCTCCGCTGCATGCCAGGTGAATTTGAGGAGTACGGTGGTCGACACGTCCCTGAGGCACTCGAAGAACCACTTGCACAGTTGGCTGACGCCTTCGATGAGATTGTTCCGACCGACGAGTTCCAAACTGAGTTTCAATACTATCTCAAACACTTCGGTGGCCGACCAACACCGGTGTTTTACGCCGAGACGCTGTCAGAGATCTACGGTGCAGACATCTATTTCAAACACGAAGATCTGCTGCACGGCGGTGCGCACAAACTCAACAATACCCTTGGACAGGCTCTCCTTGCCAAACGGGCTGGGAAAGACCGACTGATCGCTGAGACCGGCGCGGGCCAACACGGCACGGCGACAGCCATGGTTGGTGCGTTGCTCGACCTCCCGGTGAAAGTGTACATGGGCGAGGAAGATATCAAACGCCAGGAGATGAACGTCTTCCGGATGCGGCTGATGGGCGCGGAGGTCGAACCCGTCACCCGTGGGAATGCAAAACTCGCAGAAGCCGTCGATGCCGCCCTTGAGGATTTTGCGCAGAACATGGAGGATACCCACTACCTCGTCGGGAGTGCTGTCGGGCCGGATCCCTTCCCGCGGATGGTACGGGAGTTCCAGTCGGTTATCGGTCGGGAGGCCCGCGAGCAGATTCAAGAACTCCACGGCGAGTTGCCTGATGCTTGTGTTGCCTGTGTAGGCGGTGGCTCGAATGCGATCGGGCTCTTCCATGCGTTCAAAGACGATGACGTCATGCTCTATGGTGCTGAGCCTGGTGGCACGGGTGACAGCCACTCTGCTCCGCTATCGAAATCAAAACAGGAGGAACCAGAGGTCTTCCAAGGAATGTTGACGAAGGTGATTGACGAAGACACAGAGAACCACTCAGTGTCGGCTGGGCTTGATTATCCGGCTGTGGGGCCGGAACACGCCGCCTTACAGTCGCTCGGTCGTGCAGAATACCACGCAATCAGTGATGAGGAAGCCCTCGCGGCGTTCAAGGAGTTGAGCCAGGCCGAAGGCATCATCCCAGCCCTGGAGCCGAGCCACGCCATCGCACTGGCGAAAAAATTGGCTCAAGAAGACAAACACGACACGCTGCTTGTGAATCTCTGTGGGCGCGGGGACAAGGACATGCAGACAGCCGCCGAGCACTTCGATCTGTCCTGAGAGCGCGTGCCTTCTGGGCAGAAGTAGTATTCTTCTTTGCGCGCTGTTTCAATCAGGCAGTCGCTCGTACCCAACTCAGCAACGTCTACTTTAGTCGCTATCTTCACGCAACGGGTGACACGCTTGCGTCGGGTGGGATGACAATGTATCTGTACACCAGCGTTACATGTCGCTCCAGGCACTGATCGCTCGCTTCGTCGAGCTTACCTCAGCGATCCAGCGGGCGGCGATCGCCTTTTTGAGTGTCCGGGCCGCGACCCCACCGAAGGTGTTGATCGGAATCCCCATGACGTCGTGGGCGACGGCATCCTCGCCGACCGAGATGGCTGTCCCCTTATCCTTGTGTTGCCACGATTTCAGCGGTGCGCCACGCAGAGCGCGAACCAGGTTCTCGCCGGCAACCTCCGCCGCCGTCCATGCGGCCTCCGCGGTCGGCGGGGCCTGCTCGTCGTTGCCCTGGTCGATCAGTGCGGTGTCGCCGATCGCAAAGACGCGGTCGTCGCTGGTCTGGAAGTTGGATTCGGCGTGGACGCGCTTCGACCGCTCATCCTTGTCAAGGTCGCTGTTGGCAACCGTCTCTCGGCCGGTGATGCCACCGGCCCACACAAGTACGTCGTAGGGCATCGACTCGTCGTCGCCGAGGTGAACTAACTCATCATCGACCTCGGAGATGAAATCGCCGGTGAGGATCTCGATATCGCGGTTGAGCAGGCGTTTTCGGAGCGCGCCCTGTACCTCGGGATCGTTGCCCGGGAAGATCTCATCGAGTCCTTCGATCAGTTTGATGTCGATCGGGGCGTGGGTATCGTCCCGGTAGCCGGCGATCTCGCCGGCGATCTGGATGCCCGACAGCCCCGCACCGCCGACCAACACCTGTGCTGGCTCGGATTGGGTTGCGTCCTCGCCGGCCGTTCGTACCGCCTCATGAATCTCGCGGGCGTCATCGAGGCTTTTCAGCGTGAGAGCGTGTTCTTCGAGGCCATCGATGCCGAAGAATGCGGTTGAGCTTCCAACTGCGAGGAGGAGATAATCGTAGTCGACAGGGTCGCCGTCCTGCAGTTCGAGCGTCTGCTCACCGGTGTCGATATCGGTGACGCGGTCGCGGATGAAGTTCGTCGACGGCGATTTGATCTCATCGACCGGGATCGCAACTTTTGATTCGACCTCGGGATTCCGGATCACGCGATGGGTCTCGTGGAGGACAAGATGGTAGTCGTGTTCGGAGATCCAGGTCAGTTCGGCTTCCCCTTCATCGATCTCGTCTTCAAACGATTTGACGGTGCCAGCACCGGCATAGCCGGCACCGACAACGACGACGTTGGCTGACATACCCCTGCTTCTGGGGCCCTCGGATAAAGCGGCTTTGGAACGTTGCCGCGCTGTGTTTCGGTCGAGTTACTCGATTGAGAGCCCTGGGTGCCACCGGTCGACACCGGCGGCCGTCTTTGCGGCATCCATCTCTGCCAACAGCGCGACCGCAAGGCTTGCCGTTTCGGCGGCCTTTCGTTCGCCGACTGTGGCGAATTCCCCGGTTTCGCGGTTGGCGTAGACGGCACACACCGCCCCCGCTCGCAGGTCATAGAGATTCGATAGCGTCAGCAGCGTTGCAGCCTCCATCTCGATGTTGGCAACGTTGGCATTTTTCAGCGTCTCTATGAGATCGTCGCTGCCGGGGGCCTCATAGCCCTCGAATCCGGGCCGGGCTTGCCCAGCGTAGAAGCTGTCGGTGCTAAGCGTGACACCGACATGGTAGTCGTGACCCAATCGCTCGGCGGCGGCAACGAGTGCGCTAACGACCTCGTAGTCGGCACTCGCCGGATACGTTTCGTCGATATACTCGCTGCTGGTGCCCTCGCCTCGCATCGCCCCCGAGGTAATGACGAGGTCGCCGATGGCGATATCCGAGCGGACGGTGCCACAGGAGCCGACGCGGATGAGCGTCTCCGCGCCGACACGGGCGAGTTCTTCGACAGCGATGCCTGTCGAGGGGCCACCGATCCCCGTCGACGTGACCGAGATCGGCGTCTCCCGATACTGGCCGGTCGCGGTGCGGTACTCCCGGTGGCTGGCGACCTCTGTTGCTGACTCCCAGACGTCAGTGATCTTCGCCAGTCGATCAGGGTTTCCCGGCAGCAGGACGCTGTCGGCAACGTCGTCGGCGGTGACGTCGAGATGGTACTGGCGATCGGTGTTAGGGTTCTCGCTGTTTCTCGTGTCAAATGGGGCGTCGCTGTCAGTCATGATGACTCCCCACTATCTGAGTCACTCATATCGTGTGGCGAATCGTTGTCGGCGGCGTCGGTCAGCGTTGACGCTGAGATCGTTTCGGGGAGCAACTCTCCAAGCGTGTAGGTGGCGACTTCGCCGTCGCCGCAATCGCAGACGATCGTGAGGTCGTCTCCACAGAACTCCGCGAGTGTCTGCCGGCACATGCCGCAGGGTGTGACCCCATCTCGCACGCCAGAACTGACCGCCAGTCGATCGAACTCGTGGTGGCCTGCTGTGACCGCCGTTCCGATCGCTACCTCCTCGGCGTGGAGGCTATTGGAGTAGTTGGCGTTTTCGACGTTGCAGCCGGTGAAAATCTCGCCATCGGCCGTCCGGAGTGCGGCCCCGACGCGGTACTCGGAGTAGGGGACGTGAGCCGCCGCGAGCGCCTCGCGGGCGCGTTCGATCAGTGTATCCATACTGTGGAGGGTCGGCCGACCGGCAAATAGCTTGGCGGTGTACTGAATAATAATATTTAATTAGCAGGCGATGTGACGCAATGATATGCATCGACCGCCGTCGCTGACGCGCTACGACGGGCTGTTGGCCGCGATGCCTGTCTCGGTCGCCGGCGGCACGGCTGCAGGCTGGTGGCTGGCGATCCCGCTACTCGCGGGCGTTGGGATCGGCTCGGGGGTCGCTGTCGTGATGATCCTCATTTCGGTCGCCATGACACCGACTGGCTCTCGACGGAAAGCTTCTATTCAGCGCGGCTCCTACCAACAGTGTGACGATTGAATCAGACGACCGCGGTGCCGGCCGGCGCATCCTTTCGCTTTTGGGTCTCGGCATGATCGCGCTTGGCGGCGTTCTCGGCTTTGTTGTCGGTGCCAACGGCGGTGGCGGCATCGACGCTATCGAACCGTTTGGGCTGGTGACGGTGCCGATCTCGCCGGGCGCGATGACGCTCTACGGGATGGGTGTTATCGCCGTGGCGATCGGGACACTCTACGCCTTGGTATCGGTGGCCTCACGATACGACTGACCTGCGCCGGGAAGCCGGCTGATTTTTACTCGTTGGGGCCGACGGTTAGGTATGGCACAGCCGACCAGCGAGACTGAGGCCCCCGAGGATCCGGTGGCGGGTTCGGAGTCACCGACGGAGTCGGTCAGCGATACCGATCGCAACCGGCGACGGGCAGCCCTCTATGCGCTGCCGTTTCTCGCACTTGGCGTCGGCAACGCAATCCTGATTCTCAACTTCGGTCTGGAGCCGCTGTGGGCGTTTGCCCAACTCCCGCCGATCCTGTTTACGACCGTGCTGACCTATCTCGTGTTCAGCACGGATTTCCTCGATGACCGGTAGCCACGACGGTCAGTCGCTTCGACGACCAGCACGTGCGGCGACCGCTTGTTCAGCTGCCGGTATCGTACTTGTAGGTCGCTCCATCGGCGTCGATCCCGAACTCCTCGGCATCAACGGATGGCTCCTCGCCAGCCCCGCTGGCAGTTTTAAACGCGTCTCGCAGCCGCGATGGCATCTCGAATGCCTCGGGGTTGATAGCGAGGGCACCCCCATCGTTGTCTCCCACCGCTTTGGGTTGTGTTCGCTGGTCAGCCAGTGGCGTTGGCAGGTCGTCGACCCGCTCAAACCCAAACTGGGCTGGATAGCCCGGCTCATCAGTCAGTAGGTACACTGTCTCGACGCCGGCGTCGCTGGCTTTGGTGAGCAGCCGTTCGATAATGTGGGCTCCGACACCTTGCTCGCGCCATGATTCGCGAACCCCGATGTGTGTCAGCTCGCCGACCGCCGGCTCGTCCGCATGGACGCACAGCCGGCCAAACCCTGCCCGTTCGTCGGAGTCCTCTTCGACCGCGATCACGTACTCCTGTGGCTCGCCGACCGCCTCGCCGAGGCCCATCGCCTCGATCCCGTCACGAAGCCATGTCTCATCCCGGCTTTTGCCATCGCGGACATACATACGCGGTCGTATCACCCGCACCGATGTAAACCGTGGGGCCACGACGGGAAGACTAAACCCGCTGGTCGAGTAGCAATGCTATGTCGCGTTACGTTCGTCACGCCGGAGTTAAGCAATGAAGCCGAATCGCGTCGATTTTATCGTCGATATGACGTTCGGGCTGTTGATCTCGCTGGCCGTCGTCTTGCTTGTCGTCGTCGGCACCCAAACGGGGGTCGCATTCGGACTCGGGGTGCTCTTGTCCTACACCGTCCACGTCGTCTGGAAGATGTCGCGGTTCGATCCCGACTGGATGACACAGGAGGTCGCCGAAGCCGTCGAGAAAACCGTTGAGGAGACCGTCGACAAAGAGGTCGGCGAGGCCGTCGAGAAGACCGTTGGCGAAACGGTCGAGCAGGAAGTCGGCGACACCGTCGAGAAAACTGTCGAGGAGACAGTCGACAAGGAGGTCGCTGAAACCGTCGAACAGACTGTGGGCGATACGGTTGAAAAAGAGGTCGGCGATACCGTCGAGGAGACGGTTGAGGCAACTGTCGAGGAGACGGTCGGCAAAACTGTCGACGACGGCGTCACCGAAACCGTCGAAGAAACCGTCGAGGAGACGGTCGGCGACGAGGTCGCCAAAACCGTCGAAGCCACGGTTGGTGATGAGGTTGAGAAAACGGTCGAAGCGACCGTTGGTGAGGAAGTCGCCAAACGGGTTGAGGAGACGGTCGAAGCGGCCGTCGAAGAGACGGTCAGCGAGGAGATGTCAGCGGCAACTGAGAAGTTGGAAGCAAAAACTGAGGCGATCGAGGCGCAACTTGATGCGGAAGCCGACGATGGTAGCGCCGATGACAATGATGACGGCGACGATACGGACGACGAGAAGTAGACGAGTTACCTGACACCGCCTGCCGGTGCCAGCCGAGAGCCGATTTTTGCTCTTAGATCCAGCCTTCTTCGACGAGGAGTTCGCCGTTCAGCAGGCTCGCGCCGGCCGCTCCGCGGAGGGTATTGTGAGCGAGACAGTTGTATTTGAGCCCGCTGGGGGTTTCGCTGACGCCGCCGGCGGAGATGGCCATCCCGTTGTCGCGGTTCCGATCCAGCCGTGGCTGCGGTCGGTCAGGCTGGTCGTCGCCAAAGACGTGGATGAGCTGATCGGGCGCACTCGGGAGATCGATCCCAGGGAACGATTCCAGTGCTTCCCGCGCCGCAGCCGGCGACGGATCGTCGGCGAGATCGACAAAGACGCTTTCGAGGTGGCCGTCAAGCGTTGGAATCCGATTACAGGAGGCGTTGACCTCGGCGTCGTGCATGGAGAGTTCCGCGCCGTCAAACTCCCCGAGCAGCTTGCGGGATTCGGTCTCCATCTTGTTCTCTTCGCCGCCGATATGCGGGATGGCGTTGTCGATGATCTCCATCGACGTGACCCCGGAGTAGCCCGCGCCGGAGACGGCCTGTAGCGTCGTCACGTCGGCGCGTTCGATCCCGAAGCCCTCGTCGAGGGCGGCCAACGTCGGCACCATCGTGATCGTCGAGCAGTTGGGATTCTTGATGAGCGCGCCATCCCAGCCGCGGTTGTCGCGCTGTACCTCGATGAGGTCGAGGTGATCGGGGTTGATCTCAGGGATGGTCAGTGGCACGTCCTCCGCCATGCGATCGTTCGAGGAGTTCGAGGAGACCACGTAGCCCGCTTCGAGGAATTTGGGTTCGACCTCGCTGGCGACGCCAGAGGGCAACGAGGAAAACAGAAGGTCGATATCGTCGCCGACAGCGTCCGGATGCGTTTTGCCGACCTCGATCTCGGCGACATCTCGGGGGATTGGGGTGTTTGCGCGCCATTTGGCGGCTTCCCGATACGGTTTGCCCGCACTCGACTCGCTGGCGGTCAGCGCGTCGATCTCAAAGGTTGGATGGCCATCGAGCAGTTGAATGAATCGCTGTCCGACCGCGCCCGTTGCACCGAGGATACCGACAGAGACTGTCATTGCCGTGGGAAACGGGTTCACCTACATAAGTCGGTCGGATTCCCCGACGCTCGGGGTGGTGTCGCAGCGCAACCCAAAAGCCGGCATCGATAGCTGGCTCTCGTTACTGCTGTGCTCGCTGGCCGCCTTCCTCGTAGGGCTGGACGACGACAAAGCCCTCGTTGCCGGTAAACGCCATCTGGAATGACTCGCCGGACTGTTGACCGATCTCGATGGTTTTGTTGGTGCTGATCGACGGCGAGAGATTCGTACTCCATGCGACGGTCGCATCGGGATCGGTCGTGATCGGCGGGGTTGCCACCAGCGGCTCGCCGTGGGTCGTCAGCGCGACCGTGCCGGGGCCGCTGAGGTAGACGTTTGTCAGCCCGCCGGCGATGGCCTCTGAGAGCCCCCCGACCGTGTTGATCTCGTAATCGACGTGGGATTCGAAGGCGAGAATATCGTTGCCGTTGACCGAGATCGAATCATCGGCGTCCAACTCCAGCACCTGTATCTTCTTTTCCTGTTCGGCGACGTAGAGATGTCCCGACCCTTCGGCTTCCATAATTGGCGTCCCCTCATTGGAGACTGCCTCCTTGACGAAGCCGGTGATCCCACCCTCGGCAGAGGATTTGCCGGTGAAGGTGAACTCGCCGGTGTAGGCGACCATCGAGCCAGCTTTGACCATCACGGTATCCTCGACGGCGATATCGAGCAGCTTCGAGTTCTCCAGTTGGAAGCCGTCGCCGCCAGGTTTCGGTGCGTTCGACGCGGTAAACTCCTCTAGCTTCATGTCACCGACTTCTTGATTGAGGCAGCATATATACACGGTGAAGGCTCAAACGAGCGTTTTCAGCACCACACCTCGGGTACGCTCAGATGCGTGCCAACGTTGCCCACAGCAGGATCCCGAGCAGTGGCAGGAACACTGGCCCGGCGATCACGAGCACCGCAACGGCAGTTCCGCTGTCGAGATTGCCCATAGTGAGCAAGCCAACCGGAAGCACACCGAAGACGGTCAGCAAGCCACCGGCAGCAGCAACGACGCTATAATCCGTTTCGGGGCGCTGCGGTTGTGAGATCGGGAGTCCAAGCTCGTCGACGGCGGCATCGAGCTCCGGAACCGGCCCGAGCGTGACTGTCTCACGGTCGTCGTCGGTCGCCGGCAGCGTCAGCGTTCCTGTCCCGAGCAGCCGATCGGGGATCGCGTTTTGCACCTCGATGTCGCCACCATAGACGGGAGCGATCCACTGCGGTTCGGCTAGCAGGCGGTCGTAGGCAACGATCTCATGGTCGCGTCGCTGATACTCGACGGTGCCGAACCGCAGCCATCGACTCAGCACGGCGACCGCGACAATCGCAAGCAGGGCGACGGCACCGAGCCCGACGACCAGCGGGGAACCGATGGTGATGCCAAACGCGAGCAGCGCTGTCAACAGCACGCCGCCGCGGCTGAACAGTCCCAGCATGACGTTCGTAACACTGCCGAGGACGACCGCCGTGGTGTCGGTCTCGACACGGCCGTCGACCGGGGCCTCCGGCAACGCCAGTTCCGGCGGCGGCTCTTGGAGCGGCTCAGTCTCGATCAGCGCGCTCTCTTTCAGCCAGTCAGTGATACCGACCAGCGGCTGACCCATGTGGTCGACGTAGAAGCGATAGGCCTCAGCGGTCGTTTTCGTAAGGACAATGCCGCCCAACAGGCCGACCCCACTTGCCGCCTCGCCCATGGTAAATGGGAGCACGCAGAGCAGCACCAACACCTGCTGGGCCGGCGTGCGGGTGAGCTCCCGCGCTGAGACATCGGTGTACCGCTCGGCACCGATGTAGTCGACCCGAAAATCTGCGAGATGCGAGGCGACGAGGGCGACAAGGGCGACGAGGAGTCCACCCGACAGCGTGGGAGCGAGATCAAGTGAAAACCAGGCAAGCAGACTCACCGGCAGCACCGTCATAGCCCAGACACTCAGTATTGAGACTGCAAACGGGACGTTTCGGGGATAGATCGGCGGCCAGCCAGCCCGTGGCTGCAGCCCGCCGCGCTTGGCGCGCAGATCAGGCAGTCGTTGCACCCCGGGGAGCTCTGGAGAGCCCTGTTTCGCAAAGAGGGCCTTGATCGCAGCCAGCAGCGCGGTTGTGAGGGCTTCGAGCCAGTAGACGACGAGTAGTGACGCGAGGCTCCACTCCCAGACGGCGACGCCGACCAGCGGGAGGAGGTTGCCGGCGACGACCGCGAGGAGACCGAGCCACTGCGTCGTCCTGGAGGGCGAACGCGGCACGGCAGGTGGTGTGGGAGGGATTCGTAACTGTGTTTCGGCTTTCGACAATCGATCATGCCCGTGGACGATGGCAGCGGAAGGTGTAAGCCGAGCGCGCACCGATGTTCTGGTACGTGCCACAAGTCCCCGGCCGAGCTATCCTATTTCGGGAGCGATGACAGTCCGGCGAACCCAGGCACGGGACAGACGGCCCGCTGTCGGCCGCAACGATAGCCGCCCGGCACGAGGGTTTCCCGACCGACGAGGCACGCCGCCATAGGATGAGGTCGGGCGTTAGTGTTCCGGGCGACAGTTTTGCGCAGTGAATGACGGCGGGATTTATTTCACTCCCTGCAGAACAGCGTAGACATGACCTTCTATGGTGGCACTGAACTGGCATCGGTCTACGACGATGCACTTGACTCTGGGTTTGGACTGATCGCAAGCAACATCGCCGAGCCGAACACGATGATCGGGTTGATTCAGGGTGCGGCCAGCGTCGATTCTGATCTCCTGCTGCAGATGAGCAACGGGGCCTGCACGTTCGCCGGCAACGGCGATCCCATCGCGGGCCTGCGCGTCATGGGCAACTACATCGAGCGCATCGCTGCCCAGTACGATATCGGCGTCTTCCTCAACATGGATCACCAAACTGACCTCAATACCATTCAGCGACAGGTCGAGTTGGAGATCCCCTCTTCGATCATGATCGACGCCTCCCACGAGGAGTTCGAGGAGAACGTCGCCCGGAGCAAGCAGGTCGTCGAGATGATCGACGACGCCGATGCCGATATCCTCGTCGAGGCCGAACTCGGGAAGATCAAAGGCGTCGAAGACGAGATCGTCTCCGAGAACGCCTTCTACACTGATCCCGAGCAGGCCGTCGAGTTCGTCGACCGCACGGGCTGTGACCTGCTGGCGATCTCAGTCGGCACCCAACACGGCGTCGCCAAGGGGAAAGACCTCGAACTCAAACCCGACCTGACCGAGGAGATCCGCACTGCTCTGCGCGATCACGGCCTCGATACGCCGCTCGTCCTGCACGGCTCCTCGGGCGTCCAGCCAGACCAACTGCAGGAGATGCTGACTCACGGCATCTGTAAGGTCAACAAGGACACGCGCTATCAGTACGAGTACACACGTACTGCCTTCGATCTCTACCGCGAGGAGACCGACGAGATTGTGCCGCCGGAGGGCGTCGAAGATCACCGCAATACGTTCTTCAACGACGTGGAGTGGGCCCCGAACAAGGATCGCTTCGATCCACGGGTCGCCGGCCGGCAGATCCGCGACCGCATCGCCGACGTGTACGCCGACCTCGCCGAGGTCTCGGGAAGTGCCGGCCGCAGCAAATTCAGCTGAATTACTCCTAACTCTCGGTCGACGACACCCCACTGAAGGGGTGAAATTAAGCGGCCACCCACCGTAGCAGTAGGCATGTACGAGACTATTCTGGTGCCGACTGACGGCAGCGAGACGATTCAGCGAACGCTCCCGCACGCCCTGACGCTGGCCGCCGACAACGACGCAACCGTGCGCGCCCTCTCAGTCGTCGATATCCGCTCGGTACAGGCCGCTGGCGACGACGACCGCGACGGCGTCGACGCCGAACTCACCGCCGACGCCGAAGCCGCTGTCGAGGAGGTCGCCGACGCGGCCGCCGAAGAGGGGCTTGATGTCGAGACGACTGTCCGGCGCGGCACCCCCGACAAGGAGATCGTCAAAGAATCCAACGAGCAAGACATCGACGTGATCGTCATCGGCACCGATGGCAAGACTCCACGCGAGAAACTCCGCTCGCTCGGTAGTGTCTCCGAACGCGTCGTCGACAAAGCCGAAGTCCCGGTGTTCGTGATTAAGCAGGCGGCTGAGGAGACTGCTGAATAGCCGTGCGATTCCGAGAGGAACGACGAGACCGCCGAGCGACACGCTTAACCGCGAAACGCAACCACGAAACAGTAATGCGACCCGTTCGATCGGAGGTGTTGCCGTGAGCTCTGAACTCGCTGACGGCGAGACCACCGAGGAATCCGCGGCGTTCCAGCAGGCCTGCGAGGAGCTCGTCGACCGGATCATCGACGGCGAGATCGAACGCGACGACCTCGAATCCGCGAAGCTGGATGTCTGTTCGGAGTTCTCTTCGCCGAAGGTTCCAAAGAACACCGAGCTACTGTCCTACGCCCCGCAGGAACACCGCGATACGGTCAAGGCTGTCGTCAAGCGCAAGCCGGTGCGGACGGCCTCCGGCGTCTCGCCGGTGGCGATCATGACCTCCCCGCATATGTGTCCCCACGGGAAGTGCCTCTACTGTCCCGGTGGGCCCGCCAGCGAGTTCGATTCTTCACAGAGCTACACCGGCCACGAGCCCGCGGCCGCTCGCGGGGAACAGAACGACTACGACCCCTACGGACAGGTCACGTTGCGGCTCCACCAACTGCGGACAATCGGCCACCCGGTCGACAAGGTCGAACTCATCCTGATGGGCGGGACGATGACCGCTCGCAGTCACGACTACCAGGAGTGGTTCGTCAAGCGCGCGCTGCAAGCCCTCAACGACTACGACCTCGACAACGAGCCCGCCGCCGCCGAGGGTGAAAGCTTCGCCCAAGACCCGGAGGCGTACGAGTTCGAATACCTCGAAGACGTGATCGCCGAAAACGAGACCAACGAGATCAGGAATATTGGAACCACCTTCGAGACCAAACCCGACTGGTGTGATCCCGAGCAGATCGACCGGATGCTCGACCTCGGCGGCACGAAAGTTGAGGTCGGCGTCCAGACGACCTACGAGCGAATCAATCGTGAGATGCACCGCGGTCACGGCAATCAGGCCTCTATCGACGCCAACCGCCGGCTGCGGGATTCAGGGTTCAAGGTTGGCTTCCACATGATGCCCGGCCAGCCCGGCATGACCAAGGAGATGTGTCTGGAGGATTTCCGACAGTTGTTCTCGAATTCGGATTACAAGCCGGATTATCTCAAGATCTATCCCACCATTGTCGTTCGCGATACGCTCACCTACGACATGTGGCGACGCGGCGAGTACGAACCGCTGCAAAACGAGGAGGCCGCCGAACTCATCGGCGAGATCATGGGGATGATCCCGAAGTACACCCGCCTCCAACGCGTCCAACGCGACATCCCCGCGGACTTCATCGACGCCGGCGTCTGGAAATCGAACCTCCGGCAGTTGGCCCAGCAGTACGCCGACGACAACGGGATCGAGTGTCGGGACATCCGCGCCCGCGAGGTCGGCATGAACGAGGCTGAACCCAACGCCGAGGCTATCGAACGCGACGTGCTGACCTACGAAGCCTGCGGCGGCACCGAACACTTCATCAGCTACGAGGATACCGAGCAAGACCTCCTGATCGGGTTCTGTCGCCTGCGGTTCCCGAACGATCCGGTGCGACGTGAGCTACAGGACGCGGCGATCGTCCGCGAACTCCACGTTTACGGCAGCGAGGCTGGCATCGGCGAGGCCGCTGGGGAGGCTGACTGGCAACACCGCGGCTACGGTCGCCGGCTGCTCGAAACAGCCGAGGAGCTCGCGGCTGATGCTGGCTTCAGCAAGCTCAGTGTGATCTCCGGGATCGGCGTTCGGCAGTACTACCGCGAGAAGCTGGGCTACACACAGGATGGCCCCTACGTGAGTACGTGGCTGTAAACAGACAACTCTTTGCGTGAATGGCCATTCATAAGGCGTTATTTTACACAAATACGTGACTTTGTTGGGCTGTATGCAACCCCTGAATTCTATTAGCAAACCATCATTTCTTGTAAAGGGTCACTGGAATTTATATCTGAGCAGGCGTCACTGCAGGGTATGATCGCGGTCAACGATGCCGTGTCGACACCGAGAGAGTGCCACGGGCCGTGTCTCGTCGGCCACATCAGCGACGAGACAGCCGCACGGCGTGGCGCGATGGTAGGCCACGCCATGGCGACCGTGCGGGATACAGAGTTGCTTCTCGCGGAGTCGACCACCACAACACCGGCTGGCGAGATCCAACTGCCGCCGGATCACCGCGACGCATACAGCCAGTCGGCCACCGCCATCGCCGCGGCCAACGACGTTGAACCTGCAGTTGATCGACGAAATCCGTCGGCGCTCGTGGTGGAACGTGACCCGGGGCCGTCGCTGCTGTCGGGCCTCCGCGGTACCGCCGCCGAGCGACTGGCTGACCGGACAGATGTGCTCACCGTCGACGACCGCGGCGATGTCGAGACGCTGGCGTCGATCCTCGTGCCGATCGCCGGTGGTCGTCACAGCCAGCTGGCGGTCGAAGCCGCACAGGCGATCGCCGCCGCCACCGACGCTGCGATCGATCTCTTCCACGTGGTCGAAACTGAGGGCGCGGCGAGCCGCGAGCGTGGCGAACAGATCCTTGCCACGGCGGCAACCGCGCTGGGCGAGTTTGAGAACGTCGACACCTGGCTCTATGAAGCTGAGTCGGCGGCTGATGCAATCATCGAGCAGTCGGAGTACTACGATCTGACAGTGATGGGCGCGCCGACGGTCGGCCCCTTAGAGCGGTTTGTCTTCGGTTCGACCTCGACAGATGTCCAACAGGATGCGGACTCCTCTGTCGTCGTCGCCCACGCGCATAGTCCCTGACTGCAGCGCGCTTGCTTCTTATTCCGTGCTGTCGGCAAGATCCCCAGCGACGCCAGTGTAGCCGGTCGGCGTCAACGCAAGCAATTCCTCCCGAACCGACTCGTCGACATCGAGTGATTCGAAGAGGTCGTAGAAGTCCTCGATTGTGACCTGCTTGCCGCGCGTGAGTTCCTTGACGCGTTCGTAGGCGTCGGTGTCGCCCTCACGGCGGAGGATCGTCTGGACGGCCTCGCCGATAATCTCGGGGGTCGATTCGAGGTCATCGGTCATGACCTGTTCGTTCGGGACGACCTTGCTGAGGCCGGCCTGCGTCTTGCCGTAGGCGATCAAGCAGTGACCAAAGGCCGCGCCGATGTTGCGCTTGACCGTCGAATCAGAGAGATCGCGCTGGAGCCGCGAGGTGGTGACGTAGTCGGCGAGGAAGGTGAGATCGGAGTTCGCCTTCGAGAGGTTGCCCTCGCTGTTCTCGAAGTCGATCGGGTTCACCTTGTGCGGCATCGTCGACGATCCGGTTTCGCCGTCGACGGTTTGCTGGCCGAGGTAGCGATCCGAGATGTAGAGCCACATGTCCTGATCGAGGTCGATGAGGACGTTGTTGACGCCGCGGGCCGCGTCGAACAGCGCGGCCAAGTCGTCACAGGGGTTGACCTGCGTTGTCAACGCAGTGTGATCGAGTCCGAGGTCGGTAACAAAGGATTCCGAAAACGCCTGCCAATCAACATCAGGGAACGCTGCGTGATGGGCGGCGTAGGTGCCCGAGGCCCCGGCGAGTTTCCCCGAGAGGTCGTCGCTGGCGTGCGTGAGTCGTGCCATCGTCTTCCCGAGTCGGGCTGCGTAGACGGCCATCTCCTTACCGAACGTCGTTGGCGTCGCCGGCTGGCCGTGCGTGCGGGCGAGCATCGAGAGGTCGCGGTGCTCGTGAGCAAGGTCGGTCAGCGCGTCGCGGATTTCGCGGAGTTCCGGCAGCAGCACGTCCTCGACTGCGGGCTTGACCAACAGCCGCTGGGCGAGATTGTTCACATCCTCGCTGGTCAGCCCGAAGTGCAGCCACGGATAGAGCCGCTCGGCGTCGCTGACAGCAGTGGCTTCGTCAAGCCGAATTCGGAGAAAGTACTCGACGGCTTTCACGTCGTGGTTGGTCGCGCTGTAGCCCGCCGCGCCGTCGACTTCGAGCTGTTTGATCAACTCGGCATCGTCGGCGTCGAACGCCTCGTAGGTCGCGCGGATCGCTGCCTGCTCGTCGGCGGTGAGATCAAGGTCGACGGCGTCAACGTCGGCCAACGCGATCAGGTACTCGGCTTCGACACGGACGCGAGCCCGCATGAGCCCGGACTCGCTGGCGTACGGTGAGAGGGGGGCCGTCCGGCGGCTATACCGCCCGTCGAGCGGCGAGACCGCCGCCAGCGGGTCACTACGGGAGAGATCAGTCATAGCCGACGGTGCCCGTGGCAGTCGCAAAAGCATGTCGATGGCCGGAGGCCCGCCTGTGAGCCGCTGGCGGGCGGCCCCGGCAGCCGACCGCAACTGTTTTTCGGTCGCCCGGGCACCCACCGGTATGGTGAAAATCGCCGGCTTAGCGAGCAATCGCGGCCGAAATCTGCTGCATATCGCCGACCGCGCGCCGGGCGGCGCGGAGCTGGCTATCGTACTGACAAACGAGGACGGTGCGCCCGTCGTTGAGGGGGCCGCCGAGCGTGGGATTCCGACCGAAGTCGTCGCCCGCGAGGACGGCGAATCCCGCGAAGCACACGAGGCCCGGATCGTCGAAACGTTAGCGAGCTACGATTTCGATCTCGTCTGTCTCGACGGCTATATGCGGATTCTGACCGACGAGTTCATCGACAACGTGCCGACGACACTCAACGTCCACCCCTCGTTGCTGCCGGCGTTCCCTGGCATGGACGCCCACGAGCAGGTGCTTGACGCCGGCGCTCGGATGACCGGCTGTACCGTCCACGTCGTCACCGAGGAAGTCGACGCGGGCCCAATCGTCACCCAAGAGGCCGTCCCGGTCTATGAGGGCGACGACACCGACGACCTCAAAGAGCGCGTCCTCTACGACGGCGAGTTCACGGCCTACCCGCGGGCCGTCCGCTGGTTCGCCGAGGATCGCGTCACCGTCGATCATGAGGCAGAAACCGTCGCAATCGACGGCGACAGTGGCGGCGACTTCCCACAGCGACGCCTCGTCGCCGACGACCTCGCTGACACCTTGCGCTACGGCGAAAATCCCCATCAGGACGGGGCGGTCTATGCCGACGGCACCTGCGAGGAAGCCAATGTCGTCTCCGCACCGCAGCTCAACGAGGGCGCGAAAGACCTCTCGTACAACAACTACAACGACGCCGACGGCGCGCTCAACCTCATCAAGGAGTTCGACGAGCCCGCCGCCGCCGTGATCAAACACACCAACCCCGCAGGCTGTGCCGTCTCGGACTCGCTGGCCGACGCCTACGACCGCGCGCTCCGTACCGACCCGAAGAGCGCGTTCGGTGGCGTCGTCGCGCTCAACCGCGAGTGTGACGCCGAAACCGCCGAGCAGGTCGTCGACTCGTTCAAGGAAGTCGTCATCGCGCCGGGCTACACCGAGGCTGCCCTCGACGTACTGACCGAGAAAGATAACCTCCGCGTGCTCGACGTGGGCGAACTCGGCGACATCACGGAGACGATGACTGAGAAGCCGATCGTCGGCGGGCGACTCGTTCAGGAGCGCGATCTCGCCTCGCCCGATCCCGAAGAGTTCGAAGTTGTCACAGAACGGGAGCCGACCGACGAGGAGCTCGAAACGATGTCGTTCGCGTGGCAAACCCTGAAGCACGTCAAATCCAACGGGATCGCCTTCGCCACCGGCACCGAGACGGTTGGTCTCGGCGTCGGGCAGGTCTCTCGTGTCGACGCCGTCGAACTCGCCGCCAAGAAAGCCGAACGCGACGCCGAAGGAAAGTCGGCTGAGGGAGCCGTCATGGCCTCCGACGCCTTCTTCCCGTTCCCGGATGGGATCGATGCCGCCGCCGAGGCCGGCATTGACGCCGTGATCCAGCCGGGTGGCTCTGTCAACGACGAGGACGTGATCGAGGCCGCCGACGAACACGGGATGGCGATGGTCTTCACCGGGATGCGGTGCTTTAGACACGACTGAGTGGAACGAAGGAGTGTCTAAAGTCAGCGAGCGAACGCAGTGAGTTCGCGCGATTTCAGACACGACTGACCGGAGTGATGGAGTGCCGAACGTCAGCGAACCAGCGCAGTGAACTCGCGCGATGTCCGACACGAGTGAGCGAAGCGACGGAGGTGCGGACGTAAGCGAACCAGTGACCCGTATTTACGCGATTTTCGCCACGATTGAAACCCGTCAGTAAGCATCAGCACTTTGTATACACGCCAAAAACCGGGAGCCATGTCTGTTGGCCTCCAGCGACGGAGTCGGCGACGACACCGCCGGCCGAATCGTCGAGAGCGACTGATTGCCGCCAGCCACGATGCTATCGGAGTCACCGCATGGTAGCACTCGCGTGGTCATTTGGCCGCCTCGCCGCAGCACTGTTTCTCGTCGCGCTCAACGGTTTCTTCGTCGCTTCGGAGTTCGCACTCGTCCGGATTCGCTCAACAGCAGTTGAGCAGATGGTCGAGGAAGGGCGGCCCGGCGCGGGAACGCTCCAAGAGGCGGTCAACAGTCTCGATGACTACCTCGCAGCAACGCAGTTGGGGATCACCGTCGCCTCCCTCAGCCTGGGGTGGATCGGCGAACCCGCTGTCGCCGCGTTGATCGAACCTGTCTTGGCACCGGTGTTGCCAGCGGGAACGCTCCATCTTGTCGCCGTCGGGATCGGGTTCAGCGTCGTCACCTTCCTCCACGTCGTCTTCGGCGAGTTGGCTCCCAAGACGTTTGCAATCGCCGAAGCCGAAAAGATCGCGCTCCTCATCGCGCCGCCGATGAAGCTCTTCTACTATGTGTTTTATCCCGGATTGGTTGTCTTCAACGGCGCGGCCAACTGGTTTACCGGGCTGTTGGGTGTTCCCGCGGCTTCTGAAACTGAGGAAACACTCTCCGAGGAAGAGATTCGGATGGTACTCGCCCGCGCCGGGAGTGCCGGAACCGTCGGCGGCGAAGAGGTCGAAATGATCGAACGTGTGTTCGAACTCGACGATATCACCGCCCGCGATGTAATGGTACCACGTCCGAACGTCGTCACCGTCCCAGCCGAGCTGTCATTTGCGGACGCGCGCTCGCTGGTGATCGACCACGGCCACACCCGCTATCCGGTCATCGACGACACCGACGACGAGGAGACGGTCGTCGGCTACATCGACACGAAGGATCTCTTGGAGGCGACAGCCGAGGACACCAACGAGCTCACGGCCGGCGAGATGGCCCGCGACCTCCCGCTAGTGCCGGAAACGATGCCGATTGCCGATCTCCTGTCGCTGCTGCAGGACGAGCACCACCAACTCGCGGTCGTCATCGATGAGTGGGGGACGCTGGAGGGGATCGTCACCGTCGAGGATATGATCGAGATTGTTGTTGGCGACCTTCAAGACGCCTTCGACGCCCGGACGCCGGAACCCACGATTCGCGAGGATGACGGCAGTTATCTCGTTGACGGCGCGTGTTCAGTCCAGCAGGCAAGCGACGCGCTTGATGCGGACTTCGAGACGACCTACGGGACGATAGGCGGACTCACGCTCGGTCGACTCGGCGGTTCGCCCAGCGTCGGCGAGACGGTCACCGCGGGTGGCTACCGGATCGAGGTCACCGCGGTCGACGGGGCGCGAGTCAAGACCGTCCGGCTCACGCCGGTGGACGACTCGGCTGCTGACGCAGCGACCGATGCCGACACGAGCGACACGTCGTAGCGACGCGCGCTCAGTCGCGTTCAGAAAGATAACGCGGCGGAACGTGATCGGTTGTATAGACGCTTTTTCCGCGTTTTGTGATCGTGTGGCCGTCGTCGCCCATTGTCGCCGCGTCGATCTGTAGGATTACCGGCTCGGCCGCATGGCGGCTCCCAACGTCGCGAGCGTCGCCGACCGATTCGCTGAGGTGGACGTACTGCCGATTCATCGGTTTGAGGCCCGATTCGCGGATCGATGCCAGCGCGTCTGGTGAGGTTCCATGATACAGCGTTTCGGGAACCGGTGTGCCGCCAGCATCCAGATCGACGGTGATCGAGTGGCCGTAGGCTGCCCGCACTCGGTCGTCGTCGACCTCAAAGCGACCCTTTGGGTCGGTTTGAATGATCCCAATGACCGCCTCGCGGTCGATGCCGTACTTCTCGCTGGCGCGGTCGACGACGCTGTCGAGGGCTGTCCAGCCGGCCTCGTCGAGAGCAAGCCCGGCATCGTCTGGGAAGTGACGCAACGCGCCACTGAGGAACTTCGATACCTGTCGTCGGGTCGATCCATCGAGGACGTGGGTTCCGGTCGCTCCACAGGTGGGACACGTTTCGGCGTCGAAGTAGCCATGGTCGTCACAGGCGGTAATATCGCTCATCTCGGGTGGTGCTTCTCCCGTAGTCGACGGCGACCCATGGACGTTTCGCCCCCGACACCGCGACCAAGCTACATTGACGGAACCGAGGTCACCCAGCACGAAACGGGTGACGAACCGTCACCGGCGGTCTTGCTGGGAGAAAAATCACAACACATTTGATTCGACACATCGCAGATATGGCTGTCATGCCCTCCATCGCTATCCTCGGACTGTTGATGTCGCTGCTGTTTCTCGCAGTCCACGTTGCAATGATCATCTGGACGTACTCCGACGCGAACGACAACAGCGAACAGCCGGCGTTCCTGTGGGCGGTTGTTGTCTTTCTTGCCCCGCTGTTGGGGCTCGTGTTGTACCTCCTGCTCGGTCGGAACTGATCATCGGCTACCACTCGTTTCTTGTCGCTGCCGGCCGAGCGTCCGATATGCAGCATCGCCGCGTTGTCTCTATCCTTGCCATCATCGCCGTGGTCGCTCTCGCCGGCTGTAGCGGGATCGCCCCGCTGCCGACGCCGGATGCCGGGCCGACGACCGAGCCTGTTGCGACCGCCGAGGGGCCCTCATGGAACGTCACGGTTACCCGCGTCATCGACGGCGACACCGTTGAGATTCGCTACGCAAATGGCACGACCGAGACGGTTCGGCTCCTTGGCGTCGACACGCCGGAAACGCCACCAAACACGGTCTCGCCGGCGGAGTTCGAGGGGATTCCTGACACCGAAGCCGGCCGAGACCATCTCGTTTCGTGGGGTGGGAACGCAACCGAGTTCGCTGAGCGAAAGCTGGCCGGCACGGAAGTCCGGCTCGTCGTCGACCCTGAGTCGGATCGGCGTGGCGGCTACGGTCGCCTACTGGCCTACATCTATGTTGACGGCGAGAATTTTAATTCGCTGCTGCTGTCAGGCGGCTACGCACGGCTCTACGAAAGTGAGTTCCGGCTTCGAGATTCGTTTGCAGCGACCGAAGCCACCGCACAGCAAGAGCGGGTTGGGCTTTGGAACTTCGAGTAAGTTGCCGGCGGTTGGATTGCGACGCTTCCCACAGTCAGGTGGTAGCTGTTCGCGCGCTGTCGCCAACGCCGCTGTGGCTGTGTTGCCACTGGCTGCTTCGAGAACCCCACCAGATCACTCTTTGAGTGGCTGTCCGTAGGAGGCGATTGTACGGTAAGGCGATCCCGTCGCGGATTCGTCTCCCACACCAGAGCATCCATGAATCGACGACAGGTGTTGACCGGCCTTGCTGGCATCGGACTCACCGGTGGGAGCCTCTGGGTTGTTCGCGGCAACGACACCAGCCGTGGAGACGAGTTTCCGATCACCGTCGAGACAATCGACGCCACGGGGTCGACAGCCGGCGAAACCACGCTGCCGGTCGCCGACGCGCCGACCCTGATCGACTGTTTTGCGACTTGGTGTGATCCCTGCAAGAAGCAGTTCCCGAAGCTGGCTGAGCTCCACACCGAATTTGGCGAGGCTGTCGCCTTTGTTTCTGTGACGAACGAGCTCATCGGGCGCGGCACCACGAAGGCCGAACTGCGACGGTGGTGGAACACCCACGGCGGGGTGTGGCCGGTCGGGATCGATCGAGATGGCGCGGTGCTGGAGGCGATCGGTGCCAGCAGCATCCCGTCGCTCGCTGTCGTCGACGCAACCGGGGCGATTCAGTGGACGGACAGCGGGCAGTTCGATGTGGCATCGCTGCGGACACAGCTTGCCGCGGTTTCGGAGTCGACATGACACAGTCGGCGTTTCTCGGCACGCTGGCCTTCGCCGGCGGGGCTGGTGTGACGACCTTTTTTTCGCCGTGTGCGTTCCCACTCCTGCCAGGCTATGTGGGCTACTACGTCCACAACAGCGACGAGTCGACACCGGCGATCGTGTCAGCGATCGCGGCGGCCGTCGGCGCGCTGCTTGCGGTCGGCGTGATCGGCGGGCTCGCCTTGCGTGTCGGCCAACAGGTGACGACTGTGTTGCCGCTGTTCGAACCGCTGGCTGGGGTCGCGTTAGTCGTGTTCGGTGTTGTGATCCTGTTCGGTGTGACACCGAGCCAACCGATCGAGTTACCCGCTCGTCCTGACTCGCTGCTCGGGTTTGCAGGATTTGGGGCCGTCTATGCGGTTGCGGCCGCCGGCTGTGTCGTGCCGGTGTTTTTCGGCGTCATCTCCCAGGCACTCACACTGCCGGATCTCCAGGCAGTGGTCGTCCTCGGTGGGTATGCTGTCGGGCTCGCTGCCCCGCTTGTCGGTGTGACACTGCTCACCAGTGCGGGCATCGAGTCATGGCGGGCGGCCGGCCGGTACACCGGCTGGCTCAAACGCGGGGCGGCTGTGGTGATGATCGCTGCCGGGATCGGCCAACTGTATCTGTCGATCGTTGTCCTTGCTGTGGTGTAAGCCGCGGTGAGCGCGTCGTCGCTGCGTGGAGCAGCGGACTCGCCAAGGGTTGATATCGCTGGCCCGCCGACCAGGCGGTGTGGCCGAATCGACCCCACTCGGCTTTCAGTCAGCCACGACCGAGTACGACGACTACCGTCCGCCCGTTGAGGGGACGATCCCGGCGTGGCTCTCGGGAACGCTCATTCGCAACGGGCCCGGTCGCTTCCGTGTCGGCGAAGAGCGCGTCAACCACTGGTTTGACGGATTGGCGATGCTGCGTCGCTATGCCTTCGACGATGGCGGGGTACGATACTCGAATCGATTCCTCCGCAGCGACGCATATGCCGACGCCGAGGCCGGCCGACTGACCGGCCAGTTCGGCACCGACACCCGCGGCTGGCGACGCGTGCTCGATACACTCCGATCGTTTGGCCTGCCGGAGCCAACCGACAACGCCAACGTTCATGTCGCCCAGATCGACGCCGAGTATGTCGCGCTCACCGAGGCCCCGCGCCGGGTTGCGTTCGATCCCGAAACCCTTGCCACCCGCGGCGAGTTCACGTTCGACGACGACCTGACCGAGCACATCACCGCGGCCCATCTCGTTGACGACCCCCACCACGAGGAGCTGATCGGCTTTGCGACCCAGTTTGGCATCCAACCGCAGTATCATCTCTACCGAATCCCACGCGACAGCCGGCGGCGGGAGCTGATCACCTCGATCAACGCTCGCGGGCCGGCATACATACACGACTGCAGTGTGACCGATCGCCACGTCCTGCTGGTCGAATCACCGCTCACGCTGTCGGTGTGGCGAGCATTGAATCCGTTTTCGGAGGGCGCGATCGATATGTTGCGGTGGGATCCTGAGCAGCCGACCCGGCTGCTCGTCGTCGACCGCGAGAGTGGCGAGGTGGTCGCCGAGCCAACCTTCGAGGCGACGTTCTGTTTCCATCACGTCAACGCCTTCCGGGACGGCGACGAGATCGTCCTTGATCTCATCGAGTTCCCCGACAGCGACATCGTCGGCGCGCTCTCGATGGCCGAACTCGACGGCGAGGGGTTCCCCGACGTGCCGGATGGCCGGCTTCTGCGATACCGGATCGATCCAGCGACCGACGACATCGATCTGACACGGCTGTATACTGGCGGGATGGAACTGCCGCGTGTCCCACGGGGCACAGTCAGTCGTCGCCACCGCTACGCCTACGGGCAAGCCACCGACCGCGATGGGGCCACCGGGCTGGTGAAAGTCGACTGCGAGGAGGGGACAGCACAAGAGTGGTGGGAGGAGTCGGTGTATCTTGAAGAGCCGATCCCGATACAACGCCCCGGCGGCGACGGGGTCGACGACGGTGTCGTGGTGGCGACCGCACTCGATGTGCCGCGAGAACAGACCAGTTTGCTCGTCTTTGACGCTGAGACGCTCACGCTGCAGGCGCGAGTTGCCCTGCCGCACGTCGAACCATTCGGCTTTCACGGCCGGTTCTTTCCCGACGAATAGCTGTCGCTCTCGACAGACGACGTTGTCCGCGGATGCAAGATGGTTTTATTCGCGGTCGCAGAATCATACCTATGAGCGAGGAGCCGTCGTCGCCACCAGCCAACACCCCCGATCGCGCGGCCGGGAGCGTTCAGGCTGTCTACGACCGCATCGCCGATCACTTCGCATCAACACGGGCCTACGCATGGCCCGAGGTTGAGTCGTTCGTGACGACGATCGCCGACAACGAGGGGCTTGGTCGCGCACTTGATCTCGGCTGTGGCAACGGTCGCCACACCGAACTCCTGGCCGAGCACGGTGCTGATGCCATCGGTGTTGATGTGAGCCGCGGGCTATTGTCGACGGCGGCGACACGCCAACGTGATCACGGATTTGCTGCCGGGCTTGTGCAAGGTGACGCGGCCACGCTACCCTTTGCCGACGCGACGTTCGACCAGATTGTCTATGTTGCCACGCTGCATCACCTCCGACCGGAGGCGACTCGCCGACAGAGCCTCGCTGAACTCGGTCGCCTGTTGCGTCCGGGGGGCCTCGCGCTTGTCTCAGCATGGAGCACTGCCCATGACCGCTTTGACGCCGAGAGGAGTTTTGACACGACGGTCGAGTGGACGCTGCCCGGCGGCGAGACGGTCGATCGCTACTATCATATCTACGATCCCGACGCGTTCCGAGCGGCTCTGAACGCCAGTGACACGATCGAACCACTTGTTGTGGCCGTCTCTAGTGGGAACTGTTATGCGATCGTGACAACCACCGACGGCGACGCGACACCGGACTGGCCTGTTGAATCGGTATTGTAGGCTGGTCGCACGACTGGTGCGGAGTTATATGACTGGGGGTACAAGATGGGTATACATGAGTACAACGGACGGTGTCGATCCTGAAGCCGAGGCCGACGAGTATGAGGTTGCGGTGGTCGGGGGTGGGCCAGCCGGGCTCTCGGCCGCGCTGTACACGACGCGATTGAGCCACGACACGGTTGTCATCGACCGTGGTGGCGGCCGGGCGGCGATGATGCTAGATACGCACAACGTCATCGGGGTTCCCGAGGAGATCTCGGGCAACGAGTTTCTGCAGACCGCCACCGAACAGGTACAAAACTACGGTGGCGACGTCGTTCGCGATCTAGTGACCGAGATCGAACGCACCGACGACGGCCGGTTCTACCTCAGCGGCAACAGCACCGAGATTGTCGCCGATCGCGTCGTTCTCGGGATGGGCTTTTCCGATGAGCGACCCGAGCCGCCGCTCCCGCGAACCGGGAAAGGGCTGCATTACTGTCTGCACTGTGACGCCTACATGTTCATCGACGAATCGGTGTACGTGATGGGTACCGGCGAGGCCACAGCCCACGTGGCGATGATCATGCTCAACTTCACCGACGAGGTTGATATCTTGACGCGGGGCGACGAGATCGAGTGGAGCGAGGAGACCCAGCGACTTGTCGAGGGTCATCCGGTCGACGTGATCCACGAGGACATTGAGAGCCTGACGCGCGGCGACGACGGTTGGCTCGAAAGCTTCACCTTCGAGGATGGCACCACCCGAGAGTACCGCGGCGGATTCGCCATGTATGGGTCGGATTACAACACCGGATTGGCGACCGATCTCGGCTGTGAGCTCAACGACGACGGGACGGTCATCGTCGACGACCACGGGGCGACGACCGCCGACGGCGTCTACGCGGTTGGCGATATCACGCAGGGTCACAATCAGGTACCGGTCGCGATGGGGAAAGGAGCCAAAGCCGGGTTGGCGATTCACAAGGAACTGCGGACATTCCCCAAGTCACTGGACGAGCTCGAAGCTGAGGGGCCGGTCGGCGAGACCGAGGTGCCAGGGGTCTCCCCGGATATTCGGAACGCCGCCGAGGCATTTGGCGACGACTGACGACGCTGAATCGGTAAGGTATTAATGGCCCATCGGAAAGTGGGTGGTGCGTGCCGGTGGTCTAGTGGTAGGACCTGAGCCTTCCAAGCTCATGGCCCGGGTTCAAATCCCGGCCGGCACATACTGCCGAAGACAACACTGCGAGCGACTGCCCTGTCGCTCGCACCTCGTCTGAGGCTGTCTGTAACACGCCGGATTTGAACCAGGGAACGATGCGAACGAAGTGAGCAGAGCGAGTGAGGTTCAAATCCCGGCCGGCACATTCCTGCGGCGAACAACACCGCGAGAGAGTGTTTTCATTAAGGTGACTGAGGCTATCAAGAGAAATCCCGCCAATTAGTCACAAGAATACCCAAATCGATGCCAAAATATGTTAGAAAATATCTCATTTCTGCCAATCACATGCACATACGCATGAAAATTTGTGACAGTTCAGCTTTGTAAGCCTTTCCGCGGCTAGCCCGCCGCGTGAATGAATGAATTTACTCTTATCCGAGTTGTTCATTATTTTGTTTGCAGGAAATACGGTGTTAACTCAGAGTTTGCCGCTTTAGACAAACAAATGTGTGTATATACCGTGTTATCTACTGCAATGATGGCAAGAAAAGTAGCTGAAACGGAACGATCAAGTATCGAAACCGGCCGGTACAAGCGCTTCCGAGCAACCACCGACAGCGGCTCGCGGTACAGCAGTCTGCGGGCGACGAGCGGTACCATCTACCGGCGTCGCTCCCAGCGGCGTCGCCGCTGACGCGATCGGTTCCCCTGTCGTCCCACTGTACCACCGTTCGGTGGCCACCCACTCCACCTGGTGTTTTCGTGCTGACCCACACGCTACTCATCCCGTGGGTTTTCGAACCGCGTGAGGCCAAAGTCTGATACTGCACGCTTTCCGACACCAGCCTGATGCATTGGTTTCGAAACGCACGGTACGCGATAGCGCTGGTAGTAATGCCCCTGGCCGGAATCGGCTTCGCCACACAGATCGGTGACCACTCCACGCTGTATATTGCAACGATCTATCTCATGTTAGCAGGCATGGTTGTACTGACCCTCGGGCTCGCGTATGCAGACAAGTCACTAACCGAATGACACTCTTGCTCTGTGGGTGATCCGCTCCGCTCCGACTGGTGGTTCTACCGCTTGTGAAAGCGTCGCTGTGGAGCGACTGGACACCAGCGCTCTCGTTGCGCCCCACTCGATTCGTGGTCACCGCCGCGAGTGTGCTCAGTTGTAGTGTTCCTTGAGGTACGCCGAGATCTCGGAGCTGTCGTCTAAATAGCCATCGGGGAGGTCGTCACTGACGAGCACTGGCACGCCACGTTGGCCCGTGATCGATTCAAGATCGTCGCGGTCGGGCTTGGATTCTGGGACGATGATCTCCTCGTGGTCGACTTCGAGTACGTCAAGGACGCGGCGCACGCGTTTCGAGTACGGACAATCCGGTCGGTCGTAGAGGGTGAATGCTGACATGCAGGTGAGGGTGCGGCTGGTGGTCGGATAGTGATTTTTCAACAAGCGATCGGAATCGACACGAAGAGTGCTCAAACTCAGTTCAAAGTCTGGCTGTAGTTTGAACGGTCTGTTGAATCGGTAGCTGGGCACGTCTACATTCGCTTCGCCGATTTCAGGGCTGCAGTTCGGAATTGAACCCTTGCGGATCGGGGTACCAGAACACTTTTTGCTGTTTTGCTGTAATCTGTAATTAAGATCCAACAGTGTCACAGCCCGCAACTCCCGCTGACGGCGACATCGTTCGTGATTTCCTCTCGGTGGCGGATTTACTTGACGAGCCGCAGTTGGCGCGGCTCTACGCGTATTTCGACCGCGAGGGTGCCGCGACAGTCAAAGAGGCAATGGTGGCTCTCAATCTCTCGCAGGGGACGGCCTACAGCTACGTCAATCGGCTCGTCGATACCGGCGTGGTCGAGATAACCCACGACGAACAGCCCCGGCGGTATGTGGCCCGCGAGATCGACCTCACCGTGACGACGGCCGCGGGCGAGTACACGATCACGCCGGCACTCATCGACGCTGTCGGCCGCCGCGAGACCGACGACGACATCGACACCTATATCGACCGCCACGGCGTCGCCGGCCTTGCGACGGCGCTGACGTATGCCGTTTCCCGTGAGCGCGGCGAAACGACCCACCGGCTGATGGCCGACGATCTCGATATCTCGCCGCTTGCTGCGGAACTAATCCTCCAAGCACTGCGCCCGGTCGTGACTGAACAGTATGCTATTGATGCGTCCGGCGGCTCGCTCGACGAAATTGACCCGGCAGATACTGCCAGCGACGCGTGAGTAGCCTGCATATCGCTGACACCGGGTTGTTCGTCGCAATGGGACAGCCGTCGAACAGTCGCTATCAGGCTGTCCGCCGGTTCGTTCGCCGCAACGATATCACGTTCGTGGTTCCACAGCGAGTCTACGACGAATTGACTACCGACCAGTCTGCTGTTGAGAATCCACCCGTCGACACCGCAATTGAAGCGGGCTGGGTGCAGGTCGCAGCCCCGCTTCCGTTCTCGAAGCCGATCGTCTCTCGCGTCATGGACGGTGTCCAGCGATACATCGCCAGTGTCGACGACCGACCGGCTGACAACGTCGAGCAAGCCGATGCGGCACTCGCCGCGCTGGCGGCCCAGCAACTCAGCACAGGTGAGACAACGGCGGTGTACATCTACACGACCGATATCGCTGCCGGCGATGGGGCCGAAACGGTGCTCGCCGATGAGGGGTACGGTGACTCGGTGACGTTCGTGAACGGATTCCGGTTCATCGACCATCTGTTGACTGGTGATACATAACTGATCGGCAGCGTTCTCACGGCAGCGTCCTCCGTCCGCGAACCAAACGCGTTTTATATACTCACGGCAAAGCGACGTCAAGGAGATTATACCATGGAAATGCCACGCCGGATGAATACATACTGTCCGCACTGTGATGCTCACCACGAACACGAAGTCGAGAAGGTTCGCTCGGGTCGCTCCACCGGAATGAAGAAGGTGCAAGACCGCCAGCGCGACCGCCAGACCTCGACGATCGGCAACGCCGGGAAGTTCTCGAAGGTGCCCGGTGGCGACAAGCCAACGAAGAAAACCAACCTCACCTACCGCTGCAGCGACTGTGGCACCGCCCACATCCGCGAGGGATGGCGCGCCGGCCGACTCACCTTCCAGGAGTAAGTATGGCAGGCAACTTCGTCACCGTCGAATGCAGCGACTGCGGCAACGAACAGATCGTCTTCGAGAAGACCGCGACGGTCGTCAACTGTGCGGTCTGCGGCACCACGCTGGCAACGCCGACCGGCGGCAAGGCCGACATCGACCACGAGGTCGGCGAGACCGTCGAGGCACGGTAGGCCCCCGAATCAATGAAGTACAGTGGCTACCCCGAGGTCGGCGACCTCGTCGTCGGTGAGGTCGATGAGATCGCTGACTTCGGCGTGTTCGTCGATCTGGATGAGTACGAGGACAAACGCGGGCTGGCCCACATCAGCGAGGTCGCCAGCGGCTGGATCAAAAACGTCCGCGATCACGTCCAGGAGGGCCAAACCGTCGTCGCCAAGGTGTTAGATGTCGACGAAGGCTCCCAACAGATCGATCTCTCGATCAAGGACGTCAACGAACACCAGCGCAAAGACACCATCCAGGCCTGGAAAAACCAACAGAAGGCCGACAACTGGATGGAACTCGCTCTCGGCGAGGACGTCGACGACGACACCTACAGCACGGTCGTCAACGGCCTCCTGGCCGAATATGACTCGCTGTACGAGGCCTTCGAGCAGGCAGCGATCCACGGCATCGAGGCCCTCGACGATACCGATCTCGGCGAGGAACACGTTGAGGCGATCGTCCAGACCGCCCGCGAAAACGTCTCGGTGCCCTACGTCACCGTTACGGGCTACGTCGATCTCCGCTGTCCAACCGCCGACGGCGTCGACGACGTGAAGGAGGCACTCCAGGCGGCGGAGGGCAACGGCGAGGTACCGCCGGAGGTCGAACTCGAAGTCACCTACGTCGGTGCGCCGGAGTACCGCATCAAGGTACAGGCCCCCGACTACAAAACCGCCGAAGCCGAGCTTGAGGCGAGTGCCGACCGCGCCACCGAGGCCATCGCGGCCGCCGGTGGCGAAGGCGAGTACCACCGCGAGCGACGCGAAGACGACGAATAACCGCGTTCTCCTGCTTTTTTCATGAAATCTGACATCCGTGTTTGTAGCGCGTGGGAGACCGAACACGAGCGGCCGGTCTACAGCCTCGGCGACACCTGCCCAGAGTGCGGCAGCCCCACCGCAAACAGCGCGCCCGCGCCGTTTAGCCCGGAGGATCCCTACGGCGAGTACCGACGGGCTCTTAAGCGAAGCGACCGCGAATAGGGCCATGGACGAAATCGAGATCAACTCGCTTGCGGAGCCTGATCTCCGCGATCCGGTGTTGATCGAAGGACTGCCGGGCGTCGGCCATGTCGGGAAGCTCGCGGCGGAACACCTCGTCGAGGAGCTCGACAGCGAGCTGGTGCGGCAGGTCTACGCCGACGAGTTCCCCCCGCAGGTCACCGTCAACGACGAGGGGGTTGCTGACCTCACCTGCGCTGAACTCCATGCCGTCACAACCGAGGGCGACGGCCCTGATCTCGTCGTGTTGACCGGCGACCACCAGGCAGCCACCAACGACGGCCACTACCGGCTGACCACCGCCTTCCTTGATGCAGCGGAATCGTTGGGCGTCGAGACGGCTTACGCACTCGGCGGCGTTCCGACCGGCGAACTCATCGAGGAGTATACCGTCCTTGGGGCGGTCAGTGGTGTCGAGCAGAAAGCGACACTCGAAGACGCCGGCGTCGAGTTCCGCCCCGATGAGCCGGAGGGCGGCATCGTCGGCGTCAGTGGCTTAATCCTTGGACTGGGCAAGCGACGCGGTCTCGATGCAGCCTGTCTGATGGGTGAAACGAGCGGCTATCTCGTCGACCCCAAGAGCGCGCAGGCCGTCCTCGAAGTGCTCGAAACGGTGCTTGACTTCGAGGTCGATTTCAGCTCCTTGGAGGATCGCGCCGAGGAGATGGAAGAGGTCGTCGGCAAGATCCAGGAGATGCAGTCCCAACAGCAGGCGATCCCCGACGAAGAACTGCGATATATTGGTTAAACCGCGGCTGTTGTCGACGCGTTGGCAGCCACAATTGTGGCCGTTGACTGAGTCATCATTTTATTCCCGGCTGTTGAATCGATTGGTATGACGATTGTGCGTGTCGCCGGTGTCGGCCTCACACCATTTGGCGACCACGGCGACCGCGCCGGCCGCGACCTCTTTGCTGACGCCGCCGCGGCCACTATCGACGACGCCGGGATCGACCGCGCGGCCGTCGATCGCCTCGACTACGGCAACTTCATGGGTGCACTCGCCGAGCAACAGGGCCACCAAGCCCCACTGATGGCCGAAGCTGCCGGCCTCGACTGCTCGGCAACGCGCTACGAGGAGGCCTGTGCCTCCGCCGGTGTCGCGGTCAAAGCCGGCGTCGAAGCGATTCGTGCGGGCACTGCCGATGTCATCGTCGCCGGCGGGATGGAGCGGATGACCTGCCTCGACACCGGCGCGGTCACTGACGCTCTCGCCATCGCGGCCGATGAGCTGTATGAGGTTCGCGCCGGTATGACGTTCCCCAGCGCGTACGCGCTGATGGCCCAAGCCTACTTCGAGCGTTTCGGCGGCAGCCGCGAGGATCTTGCCCATATCGCGGTCAAAAACCACGCCAATGCCGTCCCCAACGAGTACGCCCAGTACCAACGCGAGATCACCGTCGAGGACGCGCTTGACGCGCCGCCGGTCGCCGAACCACTGCATCTCTACGACGCCTGCCCGATCACCGATGGCGCGAGCGCGGTCGTCCTCACATCCGACGAATACGCCGCCACCCACGGCCTCGACGCGCCGGTGTCGATCACGGGTGTCGGACAGGGTGGCGACCGCCTCGCCTTGCAGGATCGAGACGCGATCGCCGAAACGCCGGCCGCGACGGCGGCCGCCGAGACTGCCTACGCCGACAGCGGGATCTCCGCCGCCGACATCGACGTCGCCGAGGTGCACGACTGTTTCACCATCGCCGAAGCGATGGCGCTCGAATCGCTCGGCATCGCCGGGGCCGGTGAGGGGATCCTCGCCGCCCGCGATGGCAAAACGACACCAGACGGTGACTGCCCAGTGAACCTCTCGGGCGGGCTGAAAGCCAAGGGCCATCCGGTCGGCGCGACCGGTGGCAGCCAGATCGCCGAACTCACGCGCCTGCTGCGGGGAGACCACCCAAACAGCGAGCACGTCGATGATGCGACCACCGGTGTCGCACACAACGCCGGCGGCACCGTCGCCAGCGCGGTGGTTCACGTGTTGGAGGTGGCCGAATGACAGACGAGCACCCAGCCACAGATGGGCAGCCAGCCAGCTACGACGAGTGGCTTGACGCCATCGACGCCGGTGAGGGGTTCTATCTTGAATCACCAGCTGGCGTCGGCTCGTTGCCACCGCGCCGCGTCTGTCCCGAAACCGGATCGACTGACCTCACACGCGAGCCGCTGCCCGAGATTGGCACCATCGACACCTACAGCGTCGTCCACGTCGCAACTCCCGGATTCGACGCCGACGCGCCCTACGTCAGTGCGATCGCCTCGTTCGGCCCGGTTCGGATCACAGGTGTCGTTCGCGGTGTCGACCCCGACGCAGTCGGTGATACCACTGATCTCATCGGGGCCGAGGTTCGGGTGACCGTCGAGACACGTGCAACGACCGACGATCGGCTCGTTGTGTTGCGCCCAACCGATAGTAGCAACGACGGCTGAACCGCAGGAGAGACCACACCGTCTGATCGTGTCGAGACGTCTATACCACCAGCACCCCAAGATGAGGCCATGAGCGACGACGAGGGCTTGGGCCTCACCGTCAAGAGCGCGGAGAAACGCGACGCCGGCCGTGGTATCGCTCGCCTGTCGGAGCGGGCGATCCGCGAACTCGGCGTCTTGAGCGGTGATACGGTCGTCATCGAGGGCACGCAGGCGACCGTCGCCAAGGTCTGGCCCGGCGGCCACGACGTGGCTGACGGCACCGTTCGCATCGATGCCGACACCCGCGCTAACGCCGACGTGAAAGTTGGCCAGCAGGTGCGTGTCAGAAAGGAGTCTGTCGCCGAGGCAACCGCGGTGACACTCCAGGCACCCGAAGAGCTTGGCACCGTTGACATCGATCACGAGACGATCGAAACGGCGGTCAAACGCGGGCTGCGGGATCGCCCGATCAGAACCGGCGAAGGCGTTCGCATTGAACGACTCGCCGGCAGTCGATTCGTTGTGACCGACACCGATCCTGATGGTACGGTTCGGGTGAGTGGATCGACGACGGTGACCGTCTCACCGACCACCGGCAGCGACGCCGGTGAGTCAGCCGGCGACAAACTCCGCAAAACCGTTGATCGGGCGACGGGTGCCGGCGGCGACGACGCGCCACAGCGACCGGAGACCGGCGTCACCTACGAGGATATCGGTGGTCTTGACGAGGAACTCGAACTCGTCCGGGAGATGATCGAACTCCCGCTGTCGGAGCCGGAGGTCTTCACCCGCCTCGGTGTCGACCCGCCGAAAGGCGTCCTGCTGCATGGCCCGCCGGGCACCGGCAAAACGCTCATCGCCAAGGCCGTCGCCAACGAGGTTGATGCAACCTTCCTCACCGTGTCCGGCCCCGAGATCATGTCGAAATACAAGGGCGAAAGCGAGGAGAAACTCCGCGAGAAGTTTGAGGCGGCCGCCGAGGACGCCCCTGCCATCGTCTTCTTCGATGAGATCGACTCGATCGCGGGCAAACGCGACGACGGCGGCGACGTGGAGAGTCGGGTCGTCGGCCAACTCCTCTCGCTGATGGATGGTCTTGACGCCCGCGGCGACGTGATCGTCATCGGCGCGACCAACCGCGTCGATTCGCTCGATCCCGCACTCCGGCGGGGCGGTCGCTTTGATCGGGAGATCGAGATCGGGGTTCCCGGCGAGGCTGGCCGGCGGGAGGTACTCGATGTTCACACCCGCCGGATGCCGCTGGCCGAGGATGTCGATATCGACACACTCGCGGCGCGAACCCACGGGTTTGTCGGCGCTGATCTAGAGGGCCTCGCGAAAGAGGCGGCGATGACGGCGCTCCGTCGAACCCGACAGGCCGGCGATGATCTCCGGGCCGTCGAGGTCACCCGCGAGGACTTCGAGACGGCGATGACAGCGGTCGAACCCTCGGCTATGCGGGAGTACGTCGCCGAGCAGCCGACAACCGATTTCGACGACGTTGGCGGCCTCACCGCGGTGAAAGAACAGCTCGAACAGGCTGTGACGTGGCCACTGCAGTACGGCCCGCTGTTCGACGCTGCCGATACAACGCCGCCGACTGGGGTGTTACTGCATGGGCCACCGGGCACCGGCAAGACGCTGTTGGCCCGCGCGATCGCCGGCGAAAGCGAGGTCAACTTCATTCAGGTTCGGGGCCCCGAGCTACTGGATCGCTACGTCGGCGAGAGCGAAAAGGCCGTCCGAGAGGTCTTTGAGCGTGCCCGACAATCCGCACCGGCGATCATCTTCTTCGATGAGATCGACGCCATCGCCGGCGACCGCGATGGGCTGGGCGGCGACTCGGGTGTCGGCGACCGCGTCGTGAGCCAACTGCTGACCGAACTCGATCGTCTCAACGACACCCCGAATCTTGTCGTGTTGGCCGCGACGAACCGCCGGGAGAGCATCGATGGGGCATTGCTCCGCTCGGGACGGCTTGAACGATCGATCGAGGTACCGAACCCGGATCGAGCGACGCGTCAAGCAGTGCTCGATGTGCATACTCGAACCATGCAGTTGGCCGACGATGTCGACCTCGATGTGATCGCTGCCTCAACCGAGGGGGCCTCCAGTGCCGATCTCACATCGATCTGTCGGGAGGCATCGCTGCTGGCGATCACGGAGTTGACTGAGCAGTACGAAGGAGCCACAGCCAACGACCACGCCGACGAGTTGGAAGTCACTGCAGCCCACTTCGAGGCAGCCAAAGCATCGGTGCTTGAAACGTAGCTACGGCGAGAGGCTGTCGGCACCGACCCGTGGTTTGAAGCCGACTGCCACCAAACGCCGGGCATGAGCGATGAAGAACCGCTGTCTGAGCAGCCATTGACCGAGAGCCGCGCCGACCAACTCAAAACAGTCTGCCGGAGCGCGGTCGGCGACAGCTGTCGGTCGGTCACCTACTTTGATGCGACCAACTACATGCAGGTGTACCTCCGCGATGATCTCGAACAGGACGCCGATCTGATGTCGTTTATCGGCCACGAGTGGCACGACTACAAGACGACGACCGACGCCTACGCCGGCTCCGAGTTGGGGCAGTATCGCTACTCGATCCGCGTGTTCGAAAACGGGTTTCTGGTGCGGATCGGCGTCGGCGACAGCGGCGTCTTCGTGACGACCGACGGGCTGAAGCTCAAGGACTTTGATTCGTTGGTCGCAGCCATCTCTGAGTTGCTCGACCGCTGGGAGTAGGCTGTGTCTTCGGGTCGGCTTCGCACGCTGCTCGGCGTCCCCGTGACCGCTGCCCGCTGGTGGCGACGCACAACGACCGCGCCACCCACCGAACAGTACCTGCTGTTGGTCGCCCTCCCAGCAGTCCTGAGTTTGGGCTGGGTGCTCGGTATCGGTGACGGGTTGGGGTTCAGTCTCGCCGCTGACTCGCTGTTTGCCGACAGGCGAACGCTGCTCACAGCCTTTACCGCGAACTACGTCCACGTCAGCGGTCGACACCTCGTCGACAATCTGCTCAACTTTTGGGTCACCCTGTTCGGCCTCTACCCGCTGGTGGCGATCGCAGGCTGGGAACAGCAGTTCCGCCGCCTGACAGTTGGCTATCTTCTCGGCGTCCCATTCTGTATCGCCTGGGTCACACTGGCGACACTCGGGCAGGTCACCAACCAACTCTCAGTTGGGTTTTCGGGGATCGTGGCTGCCTTTCTTGGATTGGTGCCGGTCATGCTGGTGGCCGCTGGCAGCGAGGTTACTGACGGCGAGATTGATCCAGCATGGAGTGTGGTGCCGTTCACTGGCTCGTTGGCTGTTGTCTTTGCCGCCCCCTCGGTGTGGTACTTCCCTGTCCAACCACTGATCGCCCTTGGCTGTCTCGCAACCGGGGTTCTCGCCGGCGGGCTCCTCTGGTGGCTGAAACCACCAGCCGGTGTCGTCGCCACCGCGCGGTCGCTGTCACCCGATCGTCTGTTGGCGTTTTTGATCGGGACGACCGTCTTTGTCTTCGGCGTTGTCGGCGCGTTGGTGCTTGTCCCGCGCGGCACCAATGTGTGGGGACATCTCACGGGCTACGTCGCTGGCTTTCTGCTGCCGTATCTCGGCTACGTCATCGGCCCGGCACTTCGGTCAAACCGGTGACTGCCTTCCACCGAACACCTGTCCAGCCTGCTGGCGGTGCCGAAACCGTTATATTGGTGTTGGCTAATCCTATATTTAGATGAGTCTAATTTACACCGGCGTGGTGGCAGCTCACCCACGGAGGTGGCTCGATGGCGGGTGAAATTCTCGACATCTTTCTCGCCTCAGTGCGGGATGGCTACGTGCAGGTCAGCGCGTTTGTTGCGGTGACTGTCCTCGCGTTCAGTTACGTCCAGTATCGAACCAAGGGCGCGCTCACCGACCGCTTGGAGTCAAACCGCCGGTACCAGCCGCTTGTCGGCGCGGCGATGGGGTTGACGCCGGGCTGTGGCGGCGCGATCGTCATGATGCCGCTGTACATCCGCGGCACGGTGAGTTTTGGCACTGTTGTGGCGACGCTGATCGCCACTGCCGGTGACTCGGCGTTCGTGATCCTCGCGCTCGCCCCGGAGGCTGCCCTCTATGCCTACGGGATGGCCTTCGCGGCGGCGATTCTCTCGGGGTACGCCATCGACCGCTTCGGCATGGGCGTCGGCTACGTCGACAGCGCGGTGAGCCAACTGCAGACGACAGCGACCGACGGCGGAACCGCCGCCAGTGTCGTCGGCCGAAGCTCGAACCCGGCCCATGAGTACGACGGCGAGACACCAATTCACACCCACGAGTCCGGCCCTGATCGTGAATCGAGGGTGTTGACGCCGCTGAGTCACGCGATCCACGCGCTGTGGTGGGTGGCAGCCGTCGCGGCTCTCATCTTGGGCGTTACCTACCTCCTTCGTGGCGCGCCGGAGGTGCCGCTGATGGTCGGCGGCTCCTTTGCCGGCCTGTTTACGATTGTCGGCATCGCGGGGACGACGCTGTCGTTTTACCTCTATCTCGTCGGGCGACACTACATCGGCGAGGGGCAGGTCGGCCGCGCCCGGGAGTCATTTGGAAGCCTGTATAGCACCTTTCAACATGCCGCCATGGAGACGAGTTTCGTCACGGTCTGGGTGCTTGTTGCCTATCTGCTCTATGAGTACCCCGTCGCCTTCTTCGAGATCGATATCGCCGCCGTCGCCGCCGCGGCGGGCGTCTTCGCGCCGGTCGGCGGCGCGCTGTTGGGGTTGATCCCGGGCTGTGGCCCCCAGATTGTGCTGGCGGGCGCCTACGCCCAAGGCGGGATCCCGTTTTCCGCGCTGGCCGCCAACGCGATCAGCCAGGATGGCGACGCACTGTTCCCGCTGATTGCGATCGACAAGAAGGCCGCTATCATTGCCAGCATCTACACGACGATCCCCGCGCTCATCATCGGCGTCGCGCTGCACTTCCTGTGGGGGCCGGTGTTCGGGCTCGAATCCTTCGGCTTTGGTGTCCTCGGCGGCTAACTTAGGTCGCCGCTGCTCCACCGACCGGGAAGTCGGCCGCGAGATCGGTGATAACACCGGCCAGCAGGTCGATCCCGACGGCGATATCGCGCTCCTGTACGTCGAACGTCGGCGTGTGGTGGCCGCCCGGATGATCGGTGCCGACGCCGACGTAGGCTGCCAGTCCGCCCCGTTGGTGGACGCGCTGCATGAGATACGTGGCATCTTCGCTGCCGCCGAGGCTGTCATATTCAACGACGGTGTCGACGCCGGTCATTTGGCGAGCAACACGGTCGACAACCTCGACGACTGCGGCGTCGCTGTGGGCGCTCGGCGCGTCGCCCAGTCGTTCGATGTCGACCTCGCAGTTGTGCATCCTCGCCGCTCCCGCCAGCACATCTTCGGCGTGATCCCACATGTACTCCATCAGGCCGGTCGTCTCGCCGCGAACCTCGCCTTCGATGAACGACTCTTCGGGGACGATATTGCTCGCGGTGCCGCCGCCGACACGGCCGGCGTTGACGCGGGTGCCGCCGGCGGAATTGCGCGGTATCCCATAGAGATTCTGCACCGCGGCGGCCATCGCCTGTACCGCGTTGTCGCCGTCCTCGGGCCGCGCGCCGGCGTGGGCCGATTCGCCCGTAAACGTCGCCTCGAACTGTCTGACAGCGAGAAACTCGTCGATGCCGGCGACAACTTTGCCCGAGGGGTGATCGAGGCCGATGTGCGGAGCCAGCAGGGCGTCGACATCGTCGAGGACGCCGGAGTCGGCGATCGACTTGCCGCCCGAGATCGTCTCCTCGGCGGGCTGGAAGAGCAGTTTGAACGTGCCAGCGAAATCACTGTCGAGGATGCGATCAAGTACGCCGAGGCCGATGGTCGCATGCGCGTCATGGCCGCAGGCGTGCATGTAGCCCTCGTTGGTCGAGCGAAACCCTGCGGCTGTGGGATAGTGATCGTCGCTGTCGGCTTCGGTGATCGGCAACGCGTCGATGTCGACCCGGAGTGCGATGGTTGGCCCATCGCCGCGCTTGACGACGGCGACCGCGCCGGTGAAGCCGTCACCGATGGTGGCGAGTACGTCCTCGCTCGCGCCGGCCTCGCGGGCACGCTGTCGCCACTCGGTGAGCGTCGTGTCACCGGGGACGTTTCGGCGACTGTCGGGCGCGTGGATCGCTGGGCCGGACAGGATATCGTCTATCTCTCGCTGTTCGAGTTCCTCAAGTAGGCGGCTCGTCGTGTAGAACTCACACCATGCCGGTTCGGGCTGTTGGTGGAGGTCGCGACGAAAGGTACGATAGCTCGCAGCCAGTGTGGAGTCGGCCATACCAGCAGCAGGACGGCAGCGAAAATAAAACGCGGCGACCCTGTCGAGGTGTCGCCTCCGACTGCGGTCGCGTCGTCGATTCGGGTCGTTGAGGCCTGTTCGCTACTGTGAGTACGGGATCCGCGAAGGGCGACCCATGTTCCGATTCTCGGCGGCTTCCATCCGGCCGACGACCATCCCGGCGACCTGTACCGCCGCGGCCAACACCGGCTCTTCGATGTCCATGTGGAGTTCTTCGGGGGATTGGCTCGCTAACAGTTCGAGATAATCCTGATTAAGCTCGTCTAACAGTGCCGGATCGAGTTCTTCGAGAATGAAGGCCTCCGCCAACTCATCCGCTAACTCGACAACGTCGGGATCAAACTCGAAGGCCCCTCCATCGGCTGGCGACTCCGTCATAGAGCTATCTACCGTACTCGGCAAAGTGAATCTTTCTCCATTCGACCGATATGTGTGGGTGTTGTCGACTTTTGATACCCCAAACAGCCAGTCAGCCGGCATCAGTTGCCGCCCAGCGGTTGCTGTTGTTCAACCTCGATTTCGACATGGATCGAGTCCGGAAAGTCCATGTGGCCGACCTCGTTGGCGATGTGTTCCGCCCCGTGGATGTCGATCCGACGTTCATAGACACTGTAGTCCCAGTTTTGGAAACTATCGCCCGGTTGGAGGGTCTGGTACTGGGGGACGGTGAGCCGGGTTTCGGGGGAGGTATGCGGCCCCTTACACTGGCCACCTTTCCGCTCGACCAGTTCCTTCAGATCGTCAACCGTCTCAGTGAGGACGGCTCGATCGCCAGACTGGAAGGTGAGTTTCGTGACGAAGGTCATATCCACCCCTGAGACGGCAAGCACTAAAAGCCCGTCTACCGCCTCGTGGCGTGCGGTACCCTCTCATCCACGATGGCAGGGCCGGACTGCGTTTTCGGTCGACCGCCGGCTGGGCTACCGATTGCGTGGTACCGCCGCCTCCGATACCCTCTTAGGGTGGGCCTCCGTAGCAGGGCGCAATGACGGTTGAGGCAACCAGTGCTGGAGCGATCCTCTTCCGCGATACCCGTGGCTGCCGGGAGTATTTGCTCCTCAAAAGCCGACCGGGGGACTGGGAGTTCCCCAAAGGCGGGGTCGAAGGAGACGAGGAGCTTCAGCAAACTGCGATCCGAGAGGTAACGGAAGAAGCCGGGATCGAAGAGTTCCGACTCATCAACGGCTTTCGTGAGGACTACGATTACGTGTTCCAGGCCAGCGGCGACACCATCCACAAGACGGTGCATCTGTTCATCGCCCACTCCTTTGAGGCCAGCGCGGAACTCTCGACGGAACACCGCGACCTGCAGTGGCGCGACTACGAGCAGGCCCTCAATACAATCACCCAAGACGGCCCACGAGAGATCCTCAAACAGGCCGACGAGTTCCTCGATGAGCGGCTTGAAGAGGAGGGCGATTACATCTAACCCGGGTTGTGTCCGGCCCTGCAACCGCCGACTCGGAGTTTAGCTACGAGCTGTGTGTCTGTCGCTGGGCGGAACTCGCGTGGCCGCCCGGCAGCGACAGCAACGACGAGAGTGACGCACACACCAGCGACGATACCGTTCATGTTGTTGCCCGACAACTCGGCACGAAACATCGACGCTGGGATACCGTCGTTATTGAGTGTGATCCGGACGCACTGCAGGCGCGGGCGGCCTTCGGCGACGACGAACTCGATTCCGACCTCCTCCATGTCGTCCGCAACGCGCCCGCTGAGTGGGCGTGGTACCGCGACGCACTCCCCGAGCCCGACTATCCGTGGCGATACGTCCGGGAGGCGGTGCATCGCGCGGCCGACCGCGGCGTGGTACAGACCCGCAGCGAGGGCAACCGGATCCAGCTCAAACAGATCGCCCCCTACCCCGACTGGGTGCAACGACTGATCGCCATCGAGAACAAACCGGATCTTGACGCCGCGGCGGCCGACCGACTGGCCGAACAGATTGACCATGATGTTGAAACCGGTCTCGCAGACGAGGTCTGGGTTGCCACCGCCGAAACCGGTGCGACCGTCGAGCCAGCCTTGTTGGAAGCACTCCCGGTTGAAGCTGGCATCCTCACGACGGATTTCACCGGTGGTGTCGACAGCGACGCCGCCAGCGTCGCTTGGCATCCAACTTCGTTGACACCGACCCACGGCGACGACTACCGGGTGTCACGCCGACTCGAACTCGCCGAACGCGCCTATGGCCGCGGCTGGCGGGAGTATCACGCGACGATGCGGCCGGATTGCCGACATTTTGAGTTGCGACGCACTGGCCGGCTTTTGGTTCCATGGTGTGCTGCCAAGGAGTGCCATCAGTCGTCGTCAGTTTGTAGCGGTGGCTGCGAGGCGTTCGAACCTGAACCACCGGCGTGGCGAACGAAGGGGTGGCCCATCGACGGCGGGCCGGGAGCCGGCATTCGGCGACTGTTGGCTGCTCGGGCCGCCCGCAAGCGATAGCTACTCCTCAGTTGTCGACACCGACACGGTATCGCGGTCGACGCAGGCGCGGAACGTCGGCACCGCACGATAGATGACTTCGACAACACCGATCCGCTTCAATCGCTGGAGGGCTTGCCGGACGTCGTCGACATCGGGGTCGATGTCGTAGGCCGCTCGCAGCCCGTTGAGCACGCTGACGACGCTTTCGGATCGCTCATCAGCCCCGGCAACGGTTTCGAACACGTTGGCCTCCAACGGCGAGAGTCGGACGGAACTCGGCGGCGCGTCGTCATCTTCGCCGTCGGCCGGCGGGGCGACCCCCGGCTCGACGCCCGTGAGCTCGACGGCCTCCGGCGTCGATCGGATGAGGCTGTCGTCGTCGCGGTAGTAGTAGTCTTTGAGGTGGCCTTCGAGATACTGATGGACCTCGCTGCCGCTGTCTAACTCCCAACGTTCCTGTAGCTCGCCGTTTTTTGTCGGCTGGAGCTCGACGACATCTTCCAGCCGTGAGAGCTCCTCGTCGGTGAGGCTCATACCGGCCGTTTGCAACCGTCCCATATCGTGGTTCCGGGTTCCGGTCGATGGAGCGGCGTCGTGACGCACCGTCGCAACCCTGTGGTTTAAGTACGACAGTTGATTGCCTCCGCTTAATGGAATTCTGTGACGACTGCGGTTCGATGCTGAAGACTGAGGGCGACAAATGGGTCTGTGGGTCGTGTGGCTTCGAGAAGCTCCGCGATGAGGCCGCCGAGGCTGCGATGGTAACAACTGAAGGACAAGAGGAAGGCGAGATCATCGACATTAGCGACGCCGAGGACAAGGGGCTCCCGACGACGACGGCGGCCTGTCCGGAGTGTGACAACGACCGCGCCTACTGGTATATGCAACAGATCCGGGCAGCCGATGAAAGCGAGACTCGCTTCTTTGTGTGTACCGAATGCGAACACAAGTGGCGCGAGGACGACCACTAGATGGATGTTCCCCGGCCGGCCGTCCCGAGCGACCACCTGGCCGGCTGGCGGGAGACTGACGCCACCGTCGACGAAGCGTTTTCGACGCCGGTTGTGACCGTCTACACGCATACGGTCGTATTTGAGGAGACCGAAGCACGCGAGCACATTCGCGCCCAGACTGGCTGTGATCACCCCTGGCAATTCTTCTTCGTGAGTCGCATTCGGCTTGAACCGTCACGCGACCCAGGGCCGATGTTGACGAAGCTGGTACGACGGAAGGCCGCTGCCGGCTTCACCGACCGGCTTGCCGATCGCGGCATCGAGCAGGTCGCCGAGCGCAGTCGCCGTGACCGATCGATCGGCGACACGTCGGGACTACTTGTCACCTACGGCGGGCTGGTTCGGCGGTCGATTCAGGACAGCGATGGCACCGACCCCTCGGCTGTTGCCGACGAGAGCACCGATGCCGCCAGTCACGCTCACGATCCCTCGCCTGCGCTGCTGTCGGTGCCGATTACCGCCGTCCTCGGTGTCTGGGCGGCCGCTGGCGACTACCATGTTGCCGGCGGCGGTGCCCCGGCTGGGCCGCCCGACAGCGGCCCCTCAGACGTTGTCGACGCTGTCGCCGAGGCAATCGATCCGACAGCGGCTCGTGAGACCCTTCTCGATCTGATCGACGCTTGCGGCCGGGTCGGATAAGTCGGTGGGCTACTTGTCGAGGAGCACCTGACAGCAGGCGCGAGCGTCGGCGATGTGTTCGTCGGCAATTTCGTCGCCGGTCGCGTCGGCCTCAGCCAGTAGCGCGGCGACCTGCTGGACTCGCTTTCGTCTGGTCGCCGGGTCGATGTCGTCGCTGGCCGCATCCCGTGCGACCGCTTCGGCTTCGCCAAGCCATCGGTTGGTCGCCGGCGGAATCGGTCGCTCGGCGGTGGCAGTCAGATGGGCAGCCAAGGCGTCGCTTGCGGCTGCGGGATCTTCTGGGGGTGTGTCGGGCGCTTCCATACATCTCCTCGTCGGAGGAGCTGTGTAATCGTATTGGCCCCCGTCGCGATCTAACAGTGGTTTGCTGTGCGCAGTCGATCAGTGTGGTTTTATGTATGGTGTCAGTAGCGCACAAGCATATGACTGAGACGCCGTCCGTTAGTCGACGACGACTGCTCGCCGCCGGTGGTGTCGGCCTCGGGTTGGCCGCTGCCGGCTGTATGGCACCAGGTTCAGAACGACGCGCCACTGCCTTCCTGCAGCTGTCAGAGGACGCCCAGGCTGAACTACAGGCCCAAAACCAGGAGCTCAGACAGGAGCTCCAAAGTGGAAACATCTCTCGACAAGAGGCTGGCCAGCAGGTCTCCGAACTTCGAAGCGAGCTCACCGACGAGCTGGTCGAGAGTGCGACCACAGAGGCGGAATCACTCGGACTGACGGTTGAGGATTCGATCATACCACCAGGCGGCTCACCGCTGCTACTCGTGTCGGGATCAGAGAGCGCACTCCTCGATTATATAAACGTCGACATGGTCGCTGGCATCACCAGCCCTGACCAGTTCGAAGAGCTCCGACAACAACAGGCTCAAGCAGCAAATCAGACTACCCAACCCAGCGGCTAACCGCGGACGGTTTCACGTCGCCGTCGCCGACACCGATCATTTTTCCATCCGCCGCGCCGACCCACACTGATGACCGATCCACTGCGTCGCAATCGACTGGCCGAGGAGGGTAGTCCGTATCTCACCCAACATGAGGACAATCCCGTCAACTGGCAGCCGTGGGATGCGACCGCCTTGGAGGCAGCGAAAGATCAGAACAAACCGATCTTTCTGTCGATCGGCTACTCGGCGTGTCACTGGTGTCATGTCATGGAGGAGGAAAGCTTCGAAGACGACGCCGTCGCCGAGCGGCTCAACGAGCATTTCATTCCGATCAAGGTCGACCGCGAGGAGCGACCGGATATTGACAGCATCTATATGTCGATCTGTCAGCGCGTCACCGGCCGCGGCGGCTGGCCGCTGACGGCGTGGCTCACCCCCGAGGGCAACCCCTTCTACATTGGCACCTACTTCCCGAAGGAACCACAGGGACAGATGCCGGGCTTGCTCGATCTGCTCGACAAGATCGCAGCCTCATGGAACGATCCCGAGGAGCGAAGCGAGATGCAAACCCGCGCCGAGCAGTGGGCTGACACCGCCCGCGACAAGTACGACACCCCCGACGCCGACAGCACAAGCGAGGTACCCGGCGACGACACCCTCGACAGCGCGGTTCGAACCGCACTCCGTTCGGTCGACGACGAGTACGGCGGCTTCGGCTCTGATGGCCCGAAGTTCCCCCAGCCGGGGCGGATCAATCTGCTTCTGCGGGCAGCGGGTCGCAGCGGTAGCAGCGACGCACTGACCGCGGTGACGACGACGCTCGATGCGATGGCAGACGGCGGGATGTACGACCACCTCGGCGGTGGCTTCCACCGCTATGCGACCGACCGGGAGTGGACGGTGCCGCACTTCGAGAAGATGCTGTACGACAACGCCGGGTTGCCACCGCTGTATCTCGCTGGCCACCAACTCACCGACGACGACGGATACGTCGAGACTGTCGACGAGACGCTGGCGTTTGTCGACCGCGAACTCACTCACCCCGATGGCGGCTTCTACAGCACACTTGACGCTCGCAGTGGCGACGAAGAGGGATCGTTCTACGTCTGGACGCCTGAAGACGTTCATGCGCATCTTGATGATCCGGCGGCGACGCTGTTCTGTGAGCGCTACGGTGTGACCGACGGTGGCAACTTCGAGCGCGGGACGACTGTGCTGAACGTCTCAGCCACGGTCGAAGCACTCGCCGACGAACACGATCTGTCGGCCGATGAGGTCGAAGACACGGTAGCGACAGCACGCGACACGCTGTTCGAGGCTCGTGAAGAACGAACCCGACCACCACGCGACGAGAAGATCTTGGCCGGCTGGAACGGGATGATGATCTCAGCGTACGCGGATGCCGCACGCATGCGTGACGCTGACTACGCCGAGCCGGCTCGCGACGCGCTGGACTTTGTCACCGACCACCTCCTCGACAGCGAGACGGGGCGGCTCCAACGGCGGTTCATCGACGGCGATGTCGCCGGCGAGGGGTATCTGGAGGATTATGCCTTCCTCGCGCGTGGCGCGTTCGACCTGTATCAGGCGACCGGCGACCTCCAGCCCCTCAGTGTCGCGCTTGATCTCGTCGATACCATTGTTTCGGCGTTCTGGGATGCGGAGACGAAAACGATCTACTTCACCCCCGATGACGGCGAAGAACTGGTGACGCGACCCCAGGAACTCACCGATAGCTCGACACCGTCGAGCCTCGGCGCGACCGTCGACCTACTCTGTGAGCTTGATGGTTTTGTCACCGACGCCGACTACCGAGAGATTGCTGGTGAGGTGTTGGCAACCCACAGCAACCGTATCACCGGTAATCCACTCCAACACGTCTCGCTAACGCTGGCGGCCGACCGCTACACCAACGGCGGCGCGGAACTCACCGTTGCGGCCGACGACCTCCCGAGCGACTGGCGGGATACGTTAGCCGACCGCTACCTGCCGGGTGTCACGCTCGCACACCGTCCGCCGACGGAATCGGGGCTCCAAGCGTGGCTTGATGAACTGGGCTTAGAGACCGCGCCGCCGGTCTGGGCCGGCCGGGAGGCCATCGACGGTGAGCCAACGGTCTACGCTTGTGAGTCGTTTACTTGTTCGCCGCCAAAAACGGCGTTGGAGCCGGCTTTGGAGTGGCTAGACGCAAATCGGTAAGTACGATCTCCGTTTGTTACCTAACTGCCTGCGACAGCAACGAAGCGATTTATATGCGTCGACGCGGGCAACACACACGTAGATGGCCACCACTTGTTGGGCTCGGCAGTTGGGAGGGAGCCAATGATTCCGCTTGCTGGTGAGGCTGGCACGAACACGCTGTTGATCGTCGCGGCCATCCTCGGCTTAGGTGTCACCTCGCAGGTGCTGGCTGATCGGTTTCGCGTCCCCAGCGTCCTCTTTTTGATCCTCTCTGGCGTCGCTGTCGGACCGAAGGGGCTCTCAATTGTCACCCAGGATGTCTTCGGCGGGGCGCTCACAACGATCGTTGGGCTCAGTGTGGCGATCATCGTCTTTGAGGGCTCATTCCACCTCAAAATCGAGAAGCTGCGAGAATCGCCCTCCGCAGCCCTCCGGCTGATCACACTTGGGGCCGCGCTCTCATTTATCGGGACGACGCTTGCTGTCCGGTTCTTTCTCAATACTACCTGGGGAATCGCAGCGCTCATTGGGGCCTTGCTTATCGCCACCGGGCCAACAGTCATCACACCGATCCTCGCGGTCGTCCCGGTGCGTGATCGCGTCGCTGCCGCGCTTGAGACCGAAGGCATCGTCAACGATGTGACGGCGGCGATCCTTGCGGTCGTGATCTTCAAACTCCTCGCAGCACAGGGGGCAACACCGCTGGCGTATCTGACTGACTTCGTCGAGCGATTGAGCGTCGGCGTGTTCATCGGGCTCGTTATCTCGGCGATTTTGTGGTTGCTCCTTACCCGTGTGCGGACGCCAATGGGCTGGACGCCACAGAACGCCCGGTTGCTGACGCTTGTCGGCGCGATTGTGGCCTACAGTACCGCGGATACGATTGTCACCGAATCCGGGGTTGCGGCGGTGGCAACCGCCGGGATCGTCCTTGGAAACGTTGGATTGCCGTATGAGGCCGAGATCGAGGAGTTCAAAGGCGATATCACGATTATCGTGCTCTCGTTCGTGTTTATCGCCCTTGCTGCCTTGATCGAGTTTGAGACTCTGCTTGATCTTGGTCTCGCTGGGCTGGCCGTTGTCGTGGTGGTCGCACTCATCTTGCGACCGCTGTTGGTGTTTTTGTCGACGACTGGCGATCGGTTCACCCGTGGCGAGAAACTGTTTATGAGCTTTGTCGGTCCGCGCGGGATCATCCCCGCCAGCGTCGCCACGCTGTTTGCGATCCAACTCGGGACGCCGGCAGCCCCTTCGAACCCGGAGGGTGCAAGCATCCTTGCGGGCACGGTCTTTCTGGTAATTCTGCTCACAGTGGTGTTTGAAGGCGGGTTTGCACGGCAGCTTGCGGAATGGTTCAAGGTGATTCCAATGCGAGTACTCATCATCGGCGGCGGACGTGTCGGCACAGAACTGGCTGAACGACTCGAGGAACGCGGCGAGAACGTCGTCATCATCGAGGAGCGAAAATCGGCGGCGGAAAAACTCCGCAACAACGGTTTCAGTGTTCGGGAGGGTGATGGCACAAACGTCGAGTTGCTGCGAAAAGCCGGCGGTGACCGGTCGAAAACGATCGTCGCGGCCACCGGCGACGATGATACCAACCTGCTTGTGGCACAGCTTGCAGAATCGACGTTTGACACCGAGACGGTGATCACCCGTGTCAACGAGCCCGAAAACGTCGACGCCTTCGAGGAACTTGGTGTCAAGACCATCTCGGCGTCGGCCTCGACAGCGTGGGGGATCGACAACCTCATCGAGCGGCCAGCGATGTCACGATGGATGACCGAACTCGGCCGCAGCGGCGACGTCCAGGAGGTCGAGGTGACCGACGAATCGCTGGCCGGCAAAACCATCAGCGACGTCAACGAGATGCTCCCCGAGGGCTGTATCGTCGCACTCGTCAGCCGTGACGAGGAAAATACCGTGCCAGAAGCCAGCCTTGAGTTGGAGTACGGCGATCACCTGACGATCCTCGGTCGGACGGAGGCGGTTCACGAGGCGATCGATCAGTTGCATCCACACGACTGAGGACAGTCCCGTCCCGAGACATATGCGGTAGTGTCGCCTCGGTGTTGATTCGGTCACTGCGCTGGGCTTGCGGTTCTCCGAGCGAGAGTCCGGTTGTGTCGGCTCGTTTCGCGGCTATCCCAGGGATTTAATATGAGCTGTCAGGTACGTGTGGCTAAATATGTCACACAACATACGGCGGCGAGATGTCGTGAAAGCACTGGGTGCAAGCGGAACGATCGCGCTGGCTGGCTGTGCCGGCAACGGCGGCGGTGGCGATGGCGGCGGTCGGACGCTGAGCCAGGGTGTGTTGATGCCGCTATCTGGCGGTCTCAGCAATCTCGGCCAGCCGATCCGTGACGGCGCGACGCTCCCGTTTAACCTGCTTGAGGGGAACACGGAGTTCACCATCGACAGCCAGGTTGAAGACACCCAGACCGATCCCAATGCCGGCCAGACGGCCGCAAGCGCGCTCGTCGACGCCGGCTATCCGGCTGTCACCGGCGCGGCTGGGTCGGAAGTTACGATCCAGGTCGCCGAAAACGTCTTGATCCCGAACAACGTTATGGCTTGCTCGCCGGCTTCAACGTCGCCAGCAATCACCGATCTCGACGACAATAATCTTATTTGGCGAACGCCGCCGTCGGACGCGCTGCAGGGGCAGGTGTTGGCGCAGGTCGCAACCGAAAACGAGGGGGCAGAGACGGCTGCGACAATGTACGTCAACAACGCCTACGGACAAGCACTCTCCAACAGCTTCGTGTCAGCATTCGACGGCACCGTCCAAAACGAGGTGTCGTTCCCGTCAGGGGCGAGTTCCTACAGTTCACAGCTGAGTCAGGCCCTCAGTGATGATCCGGATACCGTCGTCGTTGTCGGCTATCCCGAAAGCGGCGTCCAACTGTTCCGGGACTACTACTCAGAGTACGACGGCTCGACGCCGTTCCTCGTCACCGATGGGCTTCAGGACGGCGACCTGCCGAGCAATGTCGGCAACGCAATGACCAACGTGCAGGGAAGCGCACCAAGTGCGTCCGGCCCCGGTCGGGACTTTTTCACCACCGAGTATCAAAATGAGTACAATAGCGAACCCGGCGTCTTCACCTCACAGGCATTCGACGCAACGGCCGTCTGTCTGCTCGCCAATGCCGCCGCCGGCGAAAACAGCGGCCCGGCAATCGCCGAGCAGATGCAGGCCGTCGCCAACCCCGGCGGCGAGGAAGTGACGCCGTCAACGCTGGCCGACGGGCTGGCGATGGCCGCTGAAGGCACTGAGATCCAGTATCAAGGTGCCTCCAGTCCGGTCGACTTCAACGAGAACGGCGATCTGACGGCAGCGACCTACCAAGTCTTTGCGTTCAACGAGGACGGCTACGAAGCCACCGACACCATCGAGTTCTCGGCCTGACAGCCGCTGTCGCAGATTTACCGCCGAATTAGCCGCCGAGGAACTGTTTTCTGACTTCCGGATCGTTCAGCAACGCGTCGCCGTCCTCCTCGTAGCGATTGTTCCCTTGGACGAGGACGTAGCTGCGGTCACAGCGTTTGAGCGCCTCCTTCGCGTTTTGTTCAACCATAAGGATCGCCGTCCCATCGTCGTTGATTCGGTCGATCCGGTCGAACATGTCGTCGACGAGATCGGGCGCGAGGCCGGCGCTCGGCTCATCGAGCAACAGCAGGTCGGGATCGAGCATCAACGCTCGCCCCATCGCCAGCATCTGCTGTTGGCCACCCGACATCGTCCCCGCCTTCTGGCCCTGCCGCTCTTCTAAGATCGGGAAGCGGTTGAAGACGGCCTGCATGGCGTCGTCGGGCACAGTATCGAGCACATACGCGCCCATTTCGAGGTTTTCCTTGACCGACAGCGACGGGAAGACGTTGTCCGACTGCGGCACGTAGCCGATGCCGTGGTGAATGATCTCCTCGGGGCGGAGCCCGTGGATCGGTTCATCGTTGAACTCGATGTGGCCGCCCATGTAGGTCGTCAGCCCGAAGACCGATTTCATCGTTGTCGACTTCCCCGCGCCGTTGGGGCCGACGATGGTGACGTACTCGCCGTCGGCGACATCGAGATCAACGTCTTCGAGGATTTGGAGGTCGCCGTAGCCGGCGTCCAGTGACCGAACGCACAGCAGGCTGTCGTCGTAGGTCGTCACCTCGGTGGTTGCAGTCGTCTCGCTCATTGTTGCTCACCAAAGTAGGCATCGACGACACGCTCATTATTCCGGATTTCCTCGGGGCGGCCCTCGGCCAAGACGTGCCCTTGATGCATCACGATAACGGGATCACAGTGTTCCATGATGATGTCCATGTCGTGTTCGACCAACAGGAAGGTCAGCCCCTCCTCGGCGCGTAGTTGATTGATGCGGTCAAGCAGCTTCGTTTCCAGCGTCGGGTTGACGCCGGCGAACGGTTCATCTAACAGGAGCATGTCTGGGTCGGTCATCAGCGCGCGGGCCAACTCCAGCAGTTTCCGTTGGCCGCCGGAGAGATTCCCGGCCTGCTCCTCAGCGAGGTGGTCGATCTCGAAGAACTCAAGCGATTCCCACACCGCCTCGCGCAACTCGGTTTCCTCCTCGATCACACCGTCTCTGAACGGCGGGAGTATCGACCGATAGAGGGCCTCGCCCTGTTGTCGCTGTGGAGCGAGCATCAGGTTTTCGAGGACAGTCATCTCGGCTAATTCGCGTGCGATCTGGAAGGTTCGCACGAGCCCGCGGTTGGCGATGACGTTCGGCGCGAGCCCGGCGATATCCGTGCCGTTGAAGTAGACCGCGCCGTCGGTCGGCTCGTGAACTCCCGTAATGCAGTTGAACGTCGTCGATTTTCCCGCGCCGTTCGGCCCGATCAGCCCTGTAAGGGACTCGTCGGCGACCGTAAACGACGCCCCATCGACAGCGGTGATGCCGCCGAACTCCTTGCGGAGGTTTTCGACACGGAGGGGTGGGTCTTCGTCGCCGTCTCCGGCGGTGTCGACGGCCGGATCCTCACCGATACTGTCGGCGGCTGACTCGCTACTCATTGTCGACACCTCCTTCATCGGGAGCCGTCAAATCTGTCCCTGTTTGGCCCCCTGGTGTGTGGCCCTCGCTGAGATCGACGGCGGCCGCCGTCTCGGTGCGATGGCCGAGCAGCCCCTCGGGGCGATTCTGCATCAGATAGACCAACAGGACGCCGACGAAGACAAATCGGAGCGCAGGGAGCCGTTGGTTCAGGATGTAGCCCAACAGGGGGGCGATCTCGCCGGCCGCGATCGGGCCAACCGCGGCGATGAAGTTGTTGGGGTTAGCCTGGATCGAAAAGGTCTGCTCGATCATGGTGGGGAGGTACTGCGGCAGGAGAAAGAGGAGGTTGGCGAAGACCGCCCCACCGAGGACGCTGCCGGTGTTTGAGCCTGCACCGCCGATGATGACGGCAATGAAGATGTAGAAGGTGAGTTCGGGGCGGAATGCTTGTGGGTAGACCGCACCGGTGCCGAACCCTTGCCAGAGCACGCCGGCCAACCCCATCAGCGCGCAGCCGAGCATGAACGTCTTGATCTTGAAGCGGTTGGTGTCCTTGCCGAGTGATTTGGCGACGACCTCGTCTTCCCGGATCGCCTTGAGCACGCGACCGAACGGCGAGTTGCCGACGCGAGCCAACAGCGTGTACACGAGGAACACGACGACCGCAAGCACCAGCCCATAGGTGAGATCGACGATGACAGCACTGCGAACGACGCCGAACACAGCCTCGAAGAAGCCAAAGACAGCGGCCCCGATCGGCGTTGTCCCCGACGCAGCACTGCTCGGATCGACGTAATAGATCGCCCGAACCGGGTTGCTCGGGAAGTTCCCGATGCCGCTGGCCCCGCCGGTACCGAGGGCGATGCCGCCGGGCAGCGTGAACGTGCTAAACGCCGGCGAGTTGTACGTCAGTCGGATGATCTCCGAGATCGCGACCGTGACAATGGCGAGGTAGTCGGCGCGCAGCCGGAGGGCCGGCAACGCGGTCACGAGGCCAACGAGTGCGGCCGCCAGCATCCCGCCGACGATGCCGACCGCGATCGGGAGGCCGAGGCCGGGCGGCGAGCCTGTCGGCGGCGCGGTCAACATCGCCATCGTGTAGACGCCGACGGCCATGAATCCCGCAATCCCGATATTGAACAGCCCGGCGTATCCCCAATGGAGGTTCAACGCGAGGACGATCAGCGCGTAGACCGCGGTGAAAAAGGTGACCTGTCCGAGAATCGAGATGAGCCCCGCGACATCGTAGTTGAGAATCGCGCCGACGCCGAGAAAGAGCAGGTAGAACGCGGCCATCGCTGTGAGGACGAGTGCGGCATCGGAGCGTTCGAGCAACTCGCGGAACTGCGTGAGCCGACCGGTCTGGAACTGATCGCTGCTCATGCAGTGCTCACCCCGCCGAAGATCCCTTCCGGACGGAACAGCAGCACGAAGATCATCAGCCCGAAGGCGACGGGCTCGGCGAAACTGGAGAGGTCGCCGGTCAGCCAGATCAGCGAGAGCCGGCTCGCCAGCCCGATGACCAGGCCACCGACGATCGCGCCGTAGACCGAGCCGATACCGCCCATAATGACGGCGGCGAAGATCAACAGCAGCAGCAACCAGCCGAGATCGTAGGCGATGGTGCCCTGCGTGAGGACGACGAGGTAGCCAGCCGCGCCGGCCAGCCCGCCGCCGAGAATCCACGTTGTTCGGATGACGCCCTCGACCGGAATCCCTGTCACCTGTGCGAGATCGCGGTTGTCGGCCATCGCCCGCATCGCCTTGCCGAGCTTGCTTCGTTGTAAGAGGAGATGGACGCCGACCATCAGCGCGAGAGCGATAGCGACGATTGTGAGTTCGTGGGCGTTGATGACGACGCCGCCGATGTCGTAGGACGGAACCCGGCTGATGTCGGTGACGCCCTGTCGACCACTATAGAAGAAAAAGACGATGAGATACCGGAGTACGAAGGCAACCCCGATACTCGCAATGAGTAGTGTGATCCCGTCGGCCTCGCGGATCGGCCGGTAGACCAGCCGATCGACCAACAGCGACACGCCGATCGTGAAGCCGACGGCGACGACGAGCCCGGCGAGAATGCTCCCCGGTGTGTTTGTGATGCTGACGCCAACGTCACCGGGTGCGGGGCCGTCGCCGGCGCCGATAAGCAGCAACCCGCCGGCCGCATACCGATCAATGCCAGCCAAGAGATAGGCGACTGCCCACCCTGAGAACGCCCCCCAGGAGATGTAATCGCCGTGGGCGAAGTTCGCAAATCCAAGGATGCTGTAGGTCAATGAGAGGCCGATCCCAGCCAGCCCGATGAGTAGCCCGATCACCAACCCGTCCCAGACAAAGCCGCCGAACCGCGCGGCGGTGAGGCCGCCGCCGAGCAGTTTCCCGAAGAGGTCACCGACCAACAGCATGGCGGCGACCGCTACGACCACGAGCCCGGGTTGGTCGCGCAGTAGTTGTTGACCGCGTGCGTATAGCTCCATTCGTTCGCACGGAGAACAGGAGTGCTGATAAAAGAATCTTCCCACCATCTGTACGGTGACCGTCAACTTGCTGCGGTGGTGCTCCGGCCGGTCGACCCCAAGAGACTTTTTATGCCCCGCACCCTACGGATGGATACTTGAATGACGGATCACGAATCCCGTCCTCCCGGCGTCGATCCCGAAGCCGACCTCGCGTGGTGCCACGAGGCGGTACAAGGGGTCTCCCGAACGTTCGCGCTGACGATCGACGCGTTGGACGAGCCCATGTCGACACACATCTGCCTGGGGTATCTCTTCTGTCGTGTCGCCGACACGATCGAGGACGCAAACCACATTCCACCTGGCCCACAGGCCGACCTCCTCCGCACCTACGATGCGGCGATCGACCCCGAGACCGACACCGATATCGACACGTTCCGCTCGGCCGTCGATGAGTGGCTGCCGCCCCGCGAGGAGCAGTCAGATGACTGGATTGTCGTTGACGAAGCACCTCGCATCGCCGCCGCCTTCGAGGAACTCCCCGATGATGTTCAAGAGGCGATCATCCCGCCGGTACGCGAATTGATCGACGGGATGGCGATGTTCGTCGAGCGACATGCCGACAGCGGTGGGCTCCGGATCGACGACGGCGAGGAACTCGAAGAGTACTGCTACTACGCCGCCGGCACCGTCGGGACGCTCATCACGAACCTGTTGACCCGCGGTGAGATCGCCGCCGACCGCCGCCAGCAACTGTACGACACGGCCGTCGACTTCGGCCTGCTGTTGCAGTTGGTCAATATCTCGAAGGATGTCTACGACGATTACACCGAGGAGAACAACGTCTATCTGCCGGCCGAATGGCTCGCCGAGGAAGGCGTCGACCAGGATGCCGTCGTCGACCCTGACAACCGCGAAGAGGCGGCGACCGTCGTCAGCCGCACCGTCAGCCACGCCCGGTCGTTCCTTGATGATGCCGAACGCTACCTGCAGGCGATGCCGCTGCGACACGGTAACACCATGGCGGCGTGGGGTGTGCCATTCCTGCTTGCGGTTGGGACGCTTCGTGAGCTTCGAAGCCGCCCGGAGGATGCCCTCACTGACCGCGGTGTGAAGATCTCCAGACAGGAGGTCGGCGCGGTGATGACCGCGATGCACGGCGAGGGTGGCGACTCCCTACGTGAGCTTCGCGAGCTGATCGCTGCCCAGCCGTACCATACCGCGGTCTCCAACGCCGACTAGTCCAAATCCACGCGCTTTTGTCGATGCTCCCGGAACGTCAGGTATGAGTTTCGAGAAAGACGATACCGTGGTGCTGGACGACAAACACAGCGACTACGACGGCGAGACGGGGACGATCACCCAGGTCATCGAGAACATGTTTGGCGATGCAACCTACACGATCAGCTTCGAGGACGGCCAGGAAACGGGTGTCCCCGAGGATGATCTGGCGGCCGCCGACGCTGAGGCTGACGACGCCTGAAGCCACGGAGTTTTTAGTACCACACGCACAACAGATCGATACCACCGAACCGGCAACGCTGGCTCGGTCGTTCGGCACAATGTTGGCCGCGGCGACACGGTGCGTCCGGCCGTCGGGTTAGCCCACGCGGTATAACTATGGATAACCAAGTCCTCTCAATTGACGGGCACGAGACGATCACTCGGTGGATGACATCTGTCTGTGCAGAGCCCGTTGATCAGCGGGGGTGTTCCGAACGCGGCCGAGCGCGCCACTGCAGTGCCACTGGGAACGAATCTAACTGGTGACCTAATGACCTCAAACACGACTGAATCACGGGTATTGGCGGCGATCGACGAGCGGCGCAGCCGCATCAACCAGGCCATCGACGAGGAACTCCCGCTGAAAACGCCGGAACGGCTGTATGAGGCCTCCCGATACCTCCTGAAAGCCGGCGGAAAGCGACTTCGACCGACGGTCACGCTGTTGGCCGGTGAAGCCCTTGCCGATGTCGAGCCAGCCAGCCGAGACTATCGAGCATTTCCGACGCTGGCCGGTGCTGAGATCGATCTGATGCGGGCAGCGGTGTCGCTGGAGGTCATCCAGTCGTTTACGCTGATCCACGACGATATCATGGATGACGACGACCTCCGGCGGGGCGTGCCCGCGGTGCACAACGAGTACGATACCTCGACGGCGATCCTTGCCGGCGACACGCTGTACTCCTCGGCCTTCGAGATCATGGCCGACACCGGCGGCGACCCGGCTAACGCGTTGGCAGCGATGCGGTTGCTCTCCTCGACCTGTACGAAGATCTGTGAGGGTCAGGCCCTCGATATCGCCTTCGAAACCCGAAACGACCTGCTGCCGGAGGAGTATCTGGAGATGGTCGAACACAAAACGGCCGTCCTCTATGGGGCCTCCGCAGCTGTTCCGGCCGAGCTTCTGGGCGCCGACGATGAGGTGGTTGAGGCGATGTACCAGTACGGAATCGAGTCCGGACAGGCCTTCCAGATCCAAGACGACGTGTTGGATCTCACCGTGCCAAGCGAGAAGCTGGGCAAACAGCGCGGCTCGGATCTCGTCGAGGACAAAGAGACGCTGATCACGTTGCATGCCCGCCAGCAGGGCGTCGATGTCGACAATCTCCTCGATACCGACAGCGTCGACGCAGTCACCGAGGCTGAGATCGATGAGGCGGTCGCCGAGCTTGAGGCCGCTGGCAGCATCGATCACGCCCGCGAGAAAGCCACCGAGCTCACTGAGCGCAGCAAGAATCGGCTCTCGGTACTTCCCGACAACGACGCCCGTGGGCTGTTAGAAGATATCGCCGACTATCTGATCGACCGCGGCTACTGAGACGCTGTTTGTGCTGCGTACGAGGGAATTCGACCCGGCCTACCGAGTCAGTAATTGACGACGTTGCTCCTCCTGCGTTGGCTGAGAACGGTGGCAGTACTACTGTGTCAGCGTTACTCAAGTTTCGTCGCGGCGTCCTGTTGGAGCAGTACCTCGGCGTTGGTGGTGGGCAGCGTTACGACATCCTCCGCTTGCAGCGTGTATTCGCGTTCGTCGACCCCGAAGATCGTCCCGACATCGTCGGTGATCCGCACCACTGTCCGCGGCGTTGTATCGGCGGCTGCAGCGACCGGTTCGGTCGTCGCGTCGGGTTCCTGTTGGGTCGATTGCTGGGTCGCTGATTCATTGGCCGTCGACTTAGTCGCGGGTTCCGGTTCTGCCATTGCGGCTGTGGCTGTCGTTCCCGTTGGATTCGATTCAGTCGGAGCCGATTCGGTCGACGGTGATTCGGGTACCGCCGCCTCGGTCGCTGCCGACTCGCCGTCTGGGGTCGCCATCCCCGTGCCGGTTGTCGTGTCTGATTCGGGTGGTGCCGTCGATCCGGTCGTCGGCTCGGTTGACTCGGGCTGCGGTGCTTGCGATGGCGACGCACCCGATTCAGAGTTGCCCGGCGACGAGGGCGTTGGCTGTGTCGGTGGTGTGTCGCTGGACTGTGCAGACCCCACTGTGCTCCCGCCGTCAGGCGTCGGGACACCGTCGTCGCCATCGGTGGTGTCGGTCGGCGTTGTGTCGCCGAGAGCGGCATCGCTGCCACCCTCGTACTCGGTGTCGCTGGCAGGCTCTCCGGCCGGTGGTTGCTCTGTTTCTCCCGACTCAGCTTCGGCCGCCCCGCCCATCGCGTTGGCCAAGACATCGTCGGCCTCGGCGTCGGCTTCCGGTGGCGTCGGTGGCGACCCCCCATCGTGGGGGTCTGCGCCGCCGATCGTGGTCGGGTCATCGGTTGCTGTCGCCGGTGATTCCGTTGGTGGTATCGACTCGGTCGGTGTGGATACCGGCGAGTCGGTGGTGTCGGTCGCTTTCGTCTCAGTGGTTTGTTCGCCGGCCAGCACATCGAGAACGGACGCCTTGTTCCGTTTGATTCGGTCGACGAGGTCGTCGAACAGTTCCTGTTCTTCGATCGTCATCCCCTCCTCGCTGGCGGACATATCGGCGGCCGCAAACGAGGCGAGCTTGACGACCTTGCCGACGCGTCGCTCATAGAGGGCTTCGGCGACCTCTTCGGCGGTATCGAGTTTATCCGAGAGCTGCCGTACCTCATCATCGCTGAAGGGGTTGTCGACCTGTTCGGCGCGGCGGTCGCGCTCGGCGCGCAGATCCTGAATGTAGGCTGCGACATCCTGATAAAACGAGTCCCGCAGCTGTTGGAGGCTGTCTTTCCGCCGTTCTTTGGACTGTACGGAGCGGAGTTCGTCGAGATTCATGCTGGGGCCTTGGCTGCGTCGCCGCGCGTCATCAGGAAGACGGCGATTGATTCCGGTACTGAATGCACACCGGGGTTCAACTTAATCGTGTCGCCACCGAGGGCCACTTCCGTGGGTTCCTCGACCTCGATCGCAATGTCTTGGGTGGTGAACCGCTCGGGTACCGCATCGACCAACGGCTCGAAGCTGTCGAGATTCTCGCGGTCGATCGGCGTGACGACCAGCCCGCTGCCGCCGTGCAGCGACCCCGGCAGTCGGATCAGGCGGTGGGTATCGGTCGTCACCGGCTCGTCGATCGGTGCGGCGTGTTCGTCGACGACGCGGTCGGCCAAGGCGTCGGCTAACAGCCGAATCCCCGGTCCGCCGGCCTCCATGTTGCCGCGCTCGATCGCCTGTGGGTTGGCCGCCAGCGCGCCGAGGATCGTCTCTGCCCGTCCCTCGCCGATCCCGTCAAAGCTGGTGAGTCGGTCGAGGGCGTCGGTCTCTGGGAGTTCCCGGAGCTCCGTTGTCAACGATCGCAGTTCGTCGTGGACGCGCCGCCCCCACCCACCTTCGGTGCGGAGCAACCGCTGTGTCGCGCCGCCCGTCGAGGCGACGCGGATGAGCCCATCGGTGTCGAGGTCGCGCCCGCGAACGTAGTCGACAATCTCTCCGCGTGCGTCGCTATCCAGCGACTGGATCGAGTCGGTACGCACATGGACGTGATAGCCGCGACCACCCGAGAAGACGATCCGAAGACCGGTGAATCCAAAGTCGGCTTCGAGAAAGGAGAGCAGTCGTTGGAGGGCGTCCTTGCAGGCCGCCAGCATCTCCTTGTAGCTCGTTTCGGCCGGGTCGACGCGTGGGAGGTGATCGGCGTCGAGGTCGAAGATGAGATCCGCGCCGCGCCACCCCTTTGCGCCCATCGTGCTCGCCCCCGGATCGTCGTAGCGCGCCGCCGAGAAGTAGACGTGTCGCGGTGCGGTGCGGGTCAGAAACTCGCCGATGTCGCCGAGATCCAACTGTGACTGGTGGCGTACCATCGTCGTTCCCGACCCCGGTGTCCACGGGATATGCCCCCACTCGCGTTCGTTGGCCGCCGGCGGCAGCGGTGTCTCCGCCGCCCGGTAGTAGTCGGCAAACCGGCCGCGGAGATACTCCCGTGTGCGTTCGTCCATGCTGTCCGGCGGTAGTCAGGGCCGCCTCATAGACGTTGTCGTTTCCGGGTTGTTTCGCGGGCTGAAACAGGGGCGTGGGTGTTATGTGTCGCTCGCCGACAACGAACACGCGAGGAGACATGCTTATCCGGTCGCCGCCGGAAGAAACAGTAAACAGATTTAGATGGAGTACCAGTGGCTGATCGATCGGGTTGATTCGATTATCGTCAACCGATCAAAGACGGTCATCCTTGCGTTTCTGCTGGTGACCGTGCTGTTTGTCGGTGGGCTTGGGTCGATTACGACCGAAAGCGGCCAAGAGCAGTTCATCGAGGATCTGCCCTCCTTCCAGGCGGTCGAGGATATCAACGAGGATTTCAGCGCGTCGTTCAGCGAGGTGACAACGAGTACGACGCTCGTCCAAGCGTCGACAAACGTCCTCTCGAAGGGCGCGCTGACGGACATGTTGGCGACGCGAGAACGAATTATCAACACCAACTCACTTCGGGTTGAATCAGTGTCGACACCGGCCGTGACCGTCGCCGAGACGCTGAACCCGAATGCGACGACGCCTGCGGCACACCTGCGGGCGGTCGAACGTGCGACGCCGACACAGATCGATGCGGCTGTTCGGGAAGCCGCTGCCGACGATGCTGGCTTTACCTCCAGTCTGAGCGACGATTTCAACCGCCAGTCGGCGTCGGCAACGTCGAGTCGAGGGAGCGTCAGTCACCTCGCTGGCCCCGGTGAGGGTTCCGGCGGCGGCCCCGGTGGCGGCTCGGAGTACCCCCCGAACAAAGTCGATCGTATCAAAAGCGTCGTGACTGACGACGCCTCGAATATCTGGGTACAGGGTACACCCCCGGATACGACTGGGACGACCACGAGCGTCGTGTTGCCGGCTGCACTACTGTTGATTATCGTGTTTCTGGCGGTCGCCTACCGCGATCCGGTTGATATCGGTATCGGGCTGTTGGCGATCATCATGACGCTGCTGTGGACGTTCGGTTTTATCGGCTATGTCGGCATCCCCTTTGCTGTCCTGTTGATCGCGGTGCCGCCGATCCTCATCGCGATCGGCATCGATTTCGGGATTCACTCGATCAACCGCTACCGTGAGGAGCGGGTGACCGGACTTGGCATCTCGGAATCGATGATGCGAACGACCGATCAGATGTCGGTCGCCTTTGCCATCGTCGTCGGCACCTCCGCGATCGGCTTTCTCTCAAACGTCGTCAGCGCGTTTCCCCCGACACAGGATTTCGGAATCGTCGCTGCCGTTGGGATCATCTTCACCTTCCTCATTTTCGGCGTGTTTGTTCCCGCACTGAAGGTGACCGTCGACCGCGCCCGCCAGCGGTATCCGATCCCGACGTTTGCCACCACGCCGCTTGGCTCCGAGCGATCACTGCTCGGCCGGCTGTTGTCGGTCGGTGTCATCGTCTCAAAACGCGGGCCACTGGTCTTTCTGCTGTTGATTCTGGTTGCGACCGCGGCTGGTGGCGTGTATGCGACCGGCGTCGATACGGGCTTTAGCCCGGATGATTTCCAGCCCGCCGAGGAAACCCCCGAGTACCTCCAGTATCTCCCCGAATCGATTCGGCCGCCCGAGGAGTTTGAGTACGTCCGCATCAACAACTATCTCGACCGCAACTACCAGCAGGATAGTCAGGTGCTGATGTACGTTGAGGGGCCGATGACGCGGGATTCCGCGCTTGAGGAGATCTATCGTGCCAGTCAGTCGCCACCGGAGACGTTTCGCGAGGAGCGCCGGCAGGCCGAAGCTCGAAGCATTATCACGGTTATCGAGGATCGCGCCGAGCGTGACCCTGAGTTCCGCGCACTCGTCAATCGGAACGACCGCAACGACAACGGTATCCCTGACGACAATCTGCCGCAGATCTACGACGCCCTATCAACCGACGACAGCGATCTCAGCGGCTTCCTCGGCGAGGATCGCCGGAGCGCGCAGGTGATCTACACCGTTGACGGCGACGCCGAAGACGACGTGGTCACCGATGACGCGTACGCAGTCGCCGATCGGTTCCGGACGACCGCCCAGCCGACCGGCAGCGTCATCATCTTTGATGAGGCCCTCTCGCTGGTGCTTGAGTCAGTCATCCAGAGCCTCATCCTCACGCTCGTGGGTGCATCTGGCTTTCTCGTGTTCGCATACTGGGTGATCGAGGGGCGGCCATCGCTGGGGCTGGTGAATATCGTCCCGATCTTCGTCACCGTCGTCGCGCTTGTCGCCTCGATGCGGGCCGTTGGGCTGGCGTTCAACGCAATCAACGGGACGATTCTGGCGATCGCCGTCGGGATCGGCATCGACTACGCGGTACACGTCGTCCACCGGTTTGCCGACGAGTACCACGAGCAACCACTGTATCCCGCCCTCCAACGGACGGTTGTCGGTACTGGCGGCGCGCTCACCGGGAGTATGCTCACCACCGTCTTCGGGATCGGTGTGTTGGTGCTCGCGCTCAACCCTGCTCTCGGCGCGTTCGGCATCCTGATCTCGCTGAGCGTGCTGTATGCGTTCCTGTCGTCGATTCTCGTGTTGCCGTCGACGATCGTCGTCTGGGCCCGACTTACCGAAAGTGAGGGGGTTCGGCTCCCGGTGATCGAGGCGATCACCGGCACCGACACCGCTGAGTCGACAACGACTGACTGACCGTCGCGGCCGCCGGAGCGTAAGACTAACTTCCCCTGCTTGCCATTTCACGACATGGACTGGCCACACGATCCCGACGGCGAGCAGGGTAGCGAAGGCCGCCGCGTTTACGGCCACGCCGTGATCGCAAAGAAGGTCGACGAGGAGGACGATTTCCCACTCGATGTCGAGTCGTTCGTCTCCGAGTACGGTGACGATCCCATCCGGATCGACCACGAGACTGTCGTGCCGCTCCGGGACATCTTCGAGCACGTCGAGGCAACGGAGTTTGACGACATTATGACGATGCACAAGAAGGTCGGCACCGCGATGCGGGACAACGATCTCTGGTTTTACGAAGGCGCCGATCAGTTCACCCGCACGCGGTGAGCGATCGCTCCCCGCTCCGCTGGCTGAGCTATGACGGCCAACACTCTTGACTGTCCTTCACGTATCAGCCCATGGAGGCGTCCTGTGAGTACTGACGACGCAGTTACTATCGAACTCGCCACAGTCGACGACATCGATGCGATCGCTGACTGTTGGGTCGCATTGGCGGCCGATCAACAACAGCATGGTTCACGACTGCAGGCCGAGCCAAACCGAACGTCGGCGACCGAGACGATCGCCCGCCACGTCGTCACCGATGGTGTCTATGTCGCCCGCGAGGACGGCGTCCGGGGGTTCGTCATATTCCATGTCGATGCCGGCACCTACAGCCAAACCGAGCCGACCGGGACGATCACGACGCTCTATGTTCGGCCAGCGGATCGAAACGAAGGGATCGGAACCCAACTGTTGGCGGCCGCCGAGCGGGCGTTGGCCGATCGCAGTGTGGCGACAGTCTCACTTGAGGTGTTGACCGCAAACGAGGCCGCCAGAGAATTTTATGATCGTCGTGGCTACGATCCCCATCGGATCGAGCTGCGAAAACGGATCGAAAACGATACACACTCAAAGGATGACCCGTAACTACCGACTGCGCTAGGAGAGCATGGGCGGTTCATGCACTCGACTTGTAATCGAGACTTCCGGGGTTCAAATCCCTGTCCTAGCTTTCCGTTTCTGTCCGTTCGTGGCCTGAGAGTTCCCCAAACAGCCCAACAACGTGTTCGTGCATTGCCGTCGATAGGCCGTCAACCCATGGTTCTGCGACGCCCGCACGGCCATCGACGCAGCCGGCGGCACAACAGGCTGCCAGTAGTTCCCGTTCGGTCGATGGATCGTGCAGCCGCGCTTGGCCGGTCAAGTGTTCAAGCGCGGCAACGATCCCATACGCACCCCAGTTTGAGACGCCGGCGACGACAAGGTGATCGACGGCGGTGGTGGCGGCAATCTGCTCGCCGTGCTCGAGTTTAGCTTCGACGGTCGACCGAATCCGACCCATCCCGATCTCATTGCCGCCGTCGCCGACCGCGATCGTTGGGATCTCTCGCTCACGCGCCAGCGCAAACAGTGGATCCATCTGCGCGACGTGGGCTGTGATGTCGGTTCCTGTCATGCTTCGATAGGTGCGGTCGGCCGTCTCCCCCGGTCGTTCGATAGCGATGACAGCCCCCGGCTCGTAGCGATCGAGGAGTGCTTCGCTGGTCGCTGTCGTCGTTGCATCCGGTGGTATCGGCTCGAACGGCAGGGTCGCAAGCCCACACACCTCAGCAGCTGCGTCGATCGGTGCCTCTACCCGTGGCTCGGCGACGATCACCGGCTGGGCACCGAGTGCCTGGAGCGCGCGCGCCAGCACAACCGTCCCTGGCGGGCCGTCAGTTTCCGGCTGCCAATCCGGTGGAATCGGGAACCCCGTCGTCAGCAACACAGCGTTGCCCGCAGTTGCCACCTCTTGGAGCGTTCGTGCGGCGGCTTCGACCGGCGGTGTGTCGTAGGTCGCGGTAGCGTGTAACGCTCCGATGCCACGCTCGCCGGGGTCAAACCGAAGGAGGTCATCGAGTGCCGCAAACATAGTCGACATCGGGGCCACAGCGTGCTAAACGTAGCGGCGTCGGTGTCAGTTCGACGCGCTGGCGGCAGCGAGGCTGTCATCGCTGTCTGGCTCGTCGTCGCGTTTCCGCCGGTTCCGCACGACGAGGGCGGCGAAGATCCCAAAGCCGACCGTGCGGAGTGTCAGATCCAACAGCAACGCATTCACCGAGATGCTCACCCCGACCAGCCCCAGCAGATCGAAGACACTCTCGGAGATGAGCCGTGGGGCCATCAACAGCAGCGAACTGAGCGCGAACCCAGTCCGGGCGGCCGCATCAACGCGGGTGTAGAGCGTCCCGATCACGGTTGCCCCGAGGGCGATCACTCCCAGGAAGACGCCGATTACGGGTACTAGGATCTCCGGCACCGAGTAGGACAGCTCGGCCAGATCGTTGAGGCCGACAACGCGGTACTGATCGCGGATCGGCAACTCGGCGGCGTTGGCTTTCTTTCGCAGCAGGACGATCCCCGGGGCGAGCACGAACGCGAAGGGGACAACCGCCTTGTTCAACGACAGCGAGAACGCCTTGACGCCGGTCTCGAAGGGATCGGATTTGGCGACGCCGCTGGCCGCGTAGGCCGCCACCGCCACCGGCGGCGTGATGTCGGCGATCACGCCAAAGTACAGGATGAAGAGGTGGGCCGCCAACAGTGGAATCCCGAACTCGACGAGCGGACTCGCCAACATCGAGATGAGGATGATGTAGGTCACGGTTGTCGGCATCCCCATCCCGAGGATGATGCTGGCGACAGCAGTCACGAGCAGCATGACGACGATGGAGCCACCCGACAGCGCGAGCAACAGGGAGGTGAGGTTCGGCCCGAGCCCGGAGACGCTGATGACACCGGGGATGATGCCGGCGGCGGCGACTGCGATGACGACCGGCACCGCGGTGCGGGCTCCCTCGTCCATTGATTTGACGATGAACGCACCGAGGCGGGCCGGCTGGGTGTCGAGATCACGCCCGGTCTTCTCCGAGAGCATCGTCGTCGTTTCGGTGACCTTCGGATTAAGATTGAGCAGCGACGCATCGAGATCCGGCTTCGAGATCAGTGTGATCGCCCCCGCGATCATCATATACCAACCGAGCCGCGAGCCGACAATCCCTGCGGCCTCACCGAGTGGAATGCCCGCGGTGGCCCCTCCGAGTAGTCCGGTAACCGGCACACCGGCGAGCGTGAAACTCGCCAACTCAGCGGCGACGACAGCGATGAGGACGCCGAGGAGTCGCCCACGTGTCTCTTTGCTGTACGCTGAGACGAGGGCGACCAACGCGACGAGCGCAACCAATGTGAACCACGCTGACCGAGAGACCGACAGCCGTTCGATGATAAGGTAGTACAACAGCAGGCCGATCGGCACGAGGTAAAACCAGCCTCGTTTGAGGTGTTCGCCCATCGACACAGTCTCTTCTTCAAGCCCGCCGATGCCCTCCTGAACAGCTTTGAGGTGAACCATCACCCAGACGCCGAAGAAGAAAACGATCGCTGGGATCGTCGCGAGGATGATGATATCCGCAAACGGTGTTGCGGTGTACTGCACCATCAGGAACGCGGCCGCGCCCATCACCGGCGGGAGGATCTGCCCACCCGAGGAGGCTGAGGCCTCAACAGCCCCGGAGAACTCCGGGGAGTATCCTGATCGCTTCATCAAGGGGATCGTGAACGCGCCGGTCGTCACGGTGTTGGCGATCGATGACCCCGAGATTGTCCCCATGAAGCCACTGGCAAGAATACTCGCCTTCGCCGGGCCACCTTTGCGTTGGCCGGTCGCAGCGTAGGCAAGATCAATGAACCACTGACCCGCACCGCTCATTTCGAGGAACGAGCCAAAGAGAATGAAGATGTAGATAAAGCTCACCGAGACGGTCACCGGGATTCCGAAGACGCCGTTTTCAGTGTTATACCACAGATTTTGAATGATATCTGGCCACGTTAGCTCCGGGATCGCCAGCAGGCCAAGGAACGGCGTGTTGCCGCTGATGAGGTAGCCCCACCGCGCGTAGACGATAAAACTCGCCACGATCAACATGAGCGGCAGGCCGAGTGTTCGCCGGGTCGCCTCCAAGACGAGCAGGATACCGATCACGCCGAGGGCCATCGCATAGGAGTATTCGCTGACAAAGGGAACACCGCCGAAAAGCGGCTGGAGGAACGTGTAGATCGCCGTCACCGGCCGCCCGGAGTCGATCCCGAAGACCCGCATATTCTGGATCTCGGCAAACTCCGTCAGGAAGTAAAACGCTGACAACACTGCCCCGATAATACAGGCAATGTCGAAGGCGGTGACCCGTTCCATCTCGGGGTCGACGAAGGCCCACCGGAAGCCACGCCGCAGGGCGGCTGCCGCCCGCGTGAGTGGATTCTGTTCGCCGACAGCGTCGGATAGTGCGGGGACAATCCGGCCGAGGTTGCGGACGACGATCCCATCGCCGGTGCTTGATGGAAACAGCAGGAAGGTGATGACGAGCGCGAAGGCGACGTGGACGGCATTCGCCTGTAGCAACTGCAGGGAGACCTGAAAGTTTTCAACGAACGGCAGCGGGACGACGAAGGTGAAACTCCGTGCAGCAAGGAACAGTTGGAACAGCGAAAACAGGATCCCGATGGCTGCGACGGCAACGGCGGCGATACCTTGTAACGATCGCCGCCGTTCGATCTCGTCGATCAGCTCGTCGGCCTCCGCTTGTGAGAGTTCCTGCTCCGATTCGTCGCCGCCGTCGGCGGGTGTGGATGTGCTCATAGGATGCGCTCGATGAGAGATCGTCGTTCGATGTGGAGACGGACGTCCCGGGCGTCGCTTACGGCAACGAGGTCATGTCGTGTGCCATCGATTATCAATGTATGGTTGGCGACGCGGCCAGGTGACACCAACAACTCCTCAAGTTCTGTGATCGGTTCCTCGGGGGCGTACACAAGCGTCCCGTTGACGTTCGTGACGTTAACACGGGCGGGCAACCCCCAGCCGTAGGATTCGAACTCCATGCGGGTGTTGACCAGCGTCGTTCCCTCGACGTGATACCGGTCGTAGACGCGGGATTTCTCGACGCTATGGGTGTATTCGAGGGCCACGATGCTCTCGTTGTCGACCGGCTCTGAGAGGTACTGCTCGCCGGTGTGGATATCCTCGACGATCAGGACACGCTCGGCTGGCAGCGTCCCGACAAGTCCGGCCCCGAGCACCGCGGCTACGAGGACAGCGAGGAGCCACCATCGCCCGGAAACGCCCTGACGCAGTGCTGTGAATCGTTTGGTAACCACTCTAGCGTTGTCACATGGGTTCCGTCGTCTTTCGAGCACCGCTATCGATAGTCAGTTGCCCGTCGACAGCGATGCTCGGTCGATCAGTCGCGGCGACAGCAGTCGACCGCAGCGGCGGCGTCGCCACCGCAGGAGTGCGCTTAGGCGTCGAAGTACGCTGCCGCGCCGTCGTTGAGCTCGATCGACATGCCATCTTGGGCGCTGTCGACCGTGATGAAGTCAGTCTTGATCGTCAGCTCATCGAGGTTGTCGAAGATGGCCGCGGTGACCGTCTCGACAGTGTCGGCGTCGACGCCGCTGTGGGTGGCGATCATCGCCTGGACGGCGACAGTTTCGACATCCTCCTCGACGCCGCTGTAGGTTCCACCGGGGATGGTGTCGTCGGCAAACCACGAGGCGTCGGATTTGACGGTCTCTCGAACCTCGCCGTCGATGGGAACGATCTGGACATCGTTGGTGTTAGCGAGATCCTCGATCGCGCCGACCGGCCAGCCGCCGACGACGAACGCCGCGTCGATGTCGCCGTTGGCGAGCTGTTCGGAGGCCTGCGAGAAGCCGGCGTTCTGCTCGTTGTAGTCGCTGATGCCCGCGGATTCGAGAATCTGGTTGGCGTTAACCTGTGTCCCCGAGCCGAGGTCACCGGTGTTGATCGTCGCGCCGCTGAGGTCGTCGATCGTCGAGATGTCGTTGCCGGCCAGCGTGACGAGCGTGATCGTTTCCGGATACAGCGTGGCGACACCCTGCAGTGACTCGATCGGACTCCGCTCGAAGGCATCGATCCCGGTGCCGTTTTTCGCAAAGGAGGCGATGTCGTTTTGAATGAGTGCGAAGTCCGCTGAGCCATCCGAGAGGCTGCCGACGTTCTCAACGCTGGCACCCGTCGACTGGACGTTCAGCGAGAAGTCCGTGTTGGCTTCAACGATCGTCTTGATCTCGTTAGACAGCGGGAAATACGTCCCACCGGTGCCGCCGGCGTGCCAGCTCAGCCGGTTGGCGGTGCCGCCGCCATCGCCACCGTCTTCCTCGCTGCCGTCGCCGCTATCGCCGCCGTCGCCGTTGCCTGCACAGCCGGCTAAGGCCGCGACACTTGCGATACCAGTCGTTGCAATGAACCGCCGTCGTGTTTGATCTGTTGGCATACGAATGTCTATATTTATCATGGACATATAAATATCACCCAAAAGTCCGGCAAAACGATATATTGGACTCGTACAACGCGTTCATATGTTCACCCGCGCCGGAACGTGTGACGATGGTATCAGGGGCGATGCTCCCAGCAGCCGACGCTGCGTCGGCGTGAACCGATGTCTTTGAGCCCTCCGCCCGAGACAACGCATCTATGTCGATGCCCCCAACCTGCCCCTCGGGCTGGCTTGTCAGCACTTCCCAGCCAACACACCTCAGCCTACTGTACCGTCCGGATGGCCGCTCACTGCTTGTTCGGCCGACCGAGCCTACACCCGTCTCAGCCGACCCCGAAGCCGTTGAGGCGTGGACGGTGAAGGGACTGGCCGGCTACGGGCCGCGCTATCCGATCTTTGCTGAGGCTGTCACCCGAGACGAGGCCGTCGCCACCGCGGAGTCAGTGATGGCCACGATCGCCGACGGCGACGAGCCAACGCCGGTTCGGGTCAGCGATCAGGGTGCCGGCACCGAAGCTGCGGCCACCGACGCCAACGCGACTGCTGACGCGACCGACGATCAAGCTGCCCTTACTGCCTTCGCCGACGAATCTGATGACGCGGGCTGAGCGACCGTGTTTCAGCCTCGGAAACACGCCCACAGACCTATATCGGTGGCGACGCGTCCGTCGGCCATGCCCTCCCTGTCCAGACGTAAGCTGTTGGCCGGCTGTGCGGCCGGACTGACCGCCGGCCTGGCTGGCTGTGCCGATCCCGATGCGGTGATGTATGTTGAATCGGTACCCGCCGCCACCGACATCGCAACGCAGGCGACGACAGCACCGGACAGCCGTGATGCTGAGACAGCCGAGTTGGTCGCTGAAACCGTCGCCGGCGGCACGAACCGCACCAGCCGGAACGACCGCGGGAACCCACCGTATCAACCCAATCGGCCGGTTCGATACAACGGCACGGTCTACGATCTCAACTGGGACGCCACCGGCAGACAACAACAGCGCACCGAGTATCTCCTCTCGGTGACCATCCACGACGCTGACAGCGACTATGCCCCCGAGATCAGCTTCGACGAACTGCCAGCTGTCGATCAGGAACGGCTGACCCCGCTTCCGCGCGTTATCGGCCAGATCGAAGAGGCAAACGAAACCCCCGGCCTCCCGGAGCCCTTCGAGCGGCAGGCGTGGTATCCACCGGCTGACCGCGAGGCGTCAGCGTTGGTGCCCGAGCCAGCGTACGACACCATCGAGGTCAACGGCTACCCAGTGACGGTGACGGTCGAACCGGTCACCGTCCAGCTTGACGTCTTTGCCTACACCGCGACCGAACGGGCGTCGTCGCTGGCGGCGTTCGGCCGGGAGCTTCGATCGGCCCACCGGTTTCCGTTGATCCGGCTCAGCGATGCTGAACGTGAGTTTTTCGAGATGGTCATCGAGGAGGGCTCCTTCTACAAGGGTGGCTTTGACGACGTGGAGGACGGTGTCTTCGAGGGTGTCGCCGAGCAGTTCGTGCGCCAGCCGGCGCTGTTTACCCAGTATGACTCGGAAGCCGAGTGGCTCACGCGCTACGATGGCACCGACTACTGGGTGACGATCGATTTCGTCCGGATGTCCGAGTTCGCTGACCGGATTCAACCCGTCGAGGAACTGTAGGCCGCGCTGGCTGTAGTCGGTGTGTGGTTCAGCAACGCACCCGAGTTACTCGGTGGTAGCTGTCTCGTCGTCAGCGGTGGTTTCGTCGTCGTCGCCAACCTGAGGTTTGGTGGCTGGTTCGTCGCCACCAGCATTGCTATCGGCCGTGTCGTCGCCAGCGTTGCTGTTGTCGGCTCCGTCGTCAGGTTCGGTTTCAACGACGGCTGTGCCCGCACTGTTTCCCTCGGTTGTGTCGCTTCCGCCGGTTAGGTCGTCGGTGATCATCGCCAATGACGGCTCCACGTCACTAAGGAGCAACAGCGCGTAGTACCGCAGGTAGCTCCGGACGGGAGCCCGTATCAGTGATACCACATACCGGTAGCCAAGATAGCCGGCGATGACCCCAGCCGCTACAACCGGTTCAAGTGCGGGAACGCTCTCGGTGACAAGGACGCCACCGCCGACCAACAGCAAGCCACCGATGGTCATCGCGAAGAAGCTCAGTATGAACAGCGCGATGCCGACCACCGTACTGATCACGACGGCAACGAGCAGAAATACGGCCACGGCCGTCCAGTGGCCGCTGATCGCGCGGGTGAACCGCCGCCACGCGCCGAGTGGGCCGCGATGTTCGTACTGCATGATCGGCACGACAAAGGCGTTGGTCAGCGTACTGGTGACGAGCCAGCCGACGGCCGCCACGGCTGCGGTCACTCCGATGAAGAGGATATCGCTGTCGGTCAGCTCTCCGGCTGCTGGCGGCTGCGTGATCCCAACAGTTGCGGCGACCACCGCCGCGACGACTGCGATTGCACCGAGGATGAGAGCCGCACGAAACGCCATCAGCCAGCCGGCCCGCCGGAGATTTGCTCTGACGTATGATCGTACCGGGAGCCGCCCGGAGCGCAGCGAGGCAACAAAGACAAAATCGGCAACGGCGGCCACGTATCCGACGACACCGACAAGCAGGAGTGCGATAGCTAGTGGGCCAGTGGTTTGTTGCCAATTGACTGATTCCACTGGCTGTTCAGGGGTAAGGACACCGAGCGTGTTCATCCCGACCCCCGCACCGATCGAAAACAGGAGCACGACGACACCGAGTGTGAGCCACCCGCTGATGCCGAGGGCCGCGAGGTATCGCTTTGTGGTGCCACCAGCCGCTTGGAGGCGGTCAGTTGTCGCCATCGCTGGCCTCCGGTCGGGCGTCACGGTAGTCGGGTGTTGACCCTGCGTCGTTGTGGATGGTTGCTTTCTGTGAATCGTTACGATCGACCATCGTCCGTCGATGGGAGATTGCCTTGCAGTCACCGGTGGCGACTAGGCTGTCGCAGCCGGTCTGTCGTGGAGGGCAGCGTCGTTGCACGAGTGACCCTGCGTAGACAATCCAGATAAACCGCGATGGCGGATTTCACAGCGCGAAGCCACTGCCAAATTACACGCCGCCGTCGCTCATGCTCGGCGGAACCATACGACGAGTGCGGCCACAACAAGGCCGCCAACAAAAAACACCAGTCCAGGTTCAAGCACCTCGATAATGAGCCACTGGAGCGTTGGGTCGGTACTTGCTTCGGCGGCCGCTTCCATCGCCGCATCCTCGGTGGCTGTCATCGTCGTGGCCTCGCGGGCCTGCGGGCGCACCGCGAACTCACGCGCAACGAGCCACTGCACGAGGAGACTCGCCACACCCAACACGGCCAATCCGCCGACGACGTGGTGCAGCGATTCTTTGATCGCTGGTAGTCGATCCGCGTCGCCAACGAAAACCAGCGGATCGCTGGCAGGCGCGAAGACGGTCATCTCGTTGCCTTTCCCGGAGTAGACTGTCTCGACCGGTTCGACGAGACCGGCGTCTTGGAGTGTCTCCAGGTGATACTGGACGTTTTGGATCGAGGTGTCGACGCTTTCGGCGAGTTCGGAGGTGGTCTGTGGCTCGGTAAACAGGGCCCGGTAAACACGGCGACGTGTGGTCGGCGACAACGCTGACAGCACCTCATCGGCACCCTCGTCTTCCATCTCCATGATGCGAGGCTGCTGGGTCGGCGCACTCGATCGTTGTTGGAGCCGCTCGATGAAATCGGCCATCGTGGCGTGGCTTCACAGCCGAACTATTTGCGTGTGTTCCAGACTCAAATCAGGATTGTAGTGCTGATAGCCGGCTCACTCGATCCGCAACTCGCTGTCGGAGCTCTCGCTTCCGCTGTCGGCCTCGTCCCACTCAAGTTCAAATTCGACGCTCAACTCGGTCATGTTCCCCGCCGGTCCTTCTCGCTCGGCTTTGACCTCGAAAGTTGGCCGTGCCGGCGGATCCATCGTGGTCGACTCCGAACCGGAACTGAGCGTGATCGCCTCGCCGGCTGCGAGTTTGTCGGCGACATCGTGGAGGTATGTTGCGATCTCCTCGCGGCTGTACTGCTGTTCCGAACTGAAGAGCACTTCTTCTGGCATACAGTACCCTTCGCTAGGAGAGGTTATAAACACACCTGTCAACTGCCCCGGATACAGATATCCTGTGATAGCAGCCCGCAATCTCCCTTATTGGTCGCCCATCGCCTCGCTGGCGATGTTACGTCCGCGTGAGTTGAGCGTCACCTCCCGTCGTTCTCGTACCTTATCGACGATATCGAGTTCGATCAGCTTTTCAAAGGTTTCCTCAACCGTCTCGACATCTTGGTCGATGAACTCCGGGATGCTAAACGGTGACACACCCGAATACAATGCCATCAGCACCTCTTCCTCGGCGGGCGCAAGATCAACGTTTGTTTCGCTGCGTCGCTCACCCTCTTTGAGAAACGCCTGCGCGAAGATGCAGGTTCGTGCTGTGCCGGTGAAATGCGTTTCGACGTTCGTCGTCCCCTCTACGTGTGAGACCTCGATGACTGTTCGCTTCCCGCCGTCGACGGTTCGCTGTTCGGTGTCGATCTCGCTGATCTCATCGAGCTCCAACTCGACGAGCGTGCCACTCTTTAACGTGACCAGCAGCGATTCGGGTTCGACAGCGAGGCGAGCCTTCTCCCAGGGGCTGTCTTGGACGACGCCGCCCTCGACAGCCGGATGTTTGGCCTTGATCACCATCTCCCCGAGCATCGCGGTAAAAAAGGCGGTCTTGAACGCCTCGTGGTCGTTGGGGGCGATGATGATCACGTCGTCGCCGACCTTGACGCTCAGATAGTTCGACAGCGCGGCGATCGACTGGGTGGCGTCTTCTCGTCCCGAGAGCCCCGTGACATCCGAGAGTCTGATCGTGCGTTTGCCATCGTTGCCCGCGAGAATGAGCCGTTTGTTCGACAGCAGGATCCGGCCGTTCTCCCAAGAGATATTGTTGAGCTTGCGGCCGTCTTTGACCGCGATCGTGAACCGGCCCGTGGCATCGGCTATCTGGTACTCCTCGTCAGCCATAGCCCGCGCTCACTCCCGATGGCCTGCCAGCCCTGCCCATAGCGATCTGTACGGGCGGACGTGTCTTAGCCGTGTCGCCATCGTGCCGGCGACGCTGGTTCGATGGGCGTGCAGTGACTCGATCAGGCCGGCAGCGTCGTGATGTCGCCGACCCTCGCAAAGGCATAGCCGCAGTCCTCACAGGCCCACTTTGTTTTCTCACCGAGATGCAGCGTCGTACTCGCCGTGCGGTAAAACGTCTGTTCGGTCTCACACTCCGGACAGTACTGTTCGATTTCGAGGCTCATACGGTACAGTTTGGCCTGCCGACTGTTAAGATATCGGTCATCCGACGGCCACGATCATCGACTGGTGTCCCTCGCGAACGGATCGCCCTATGGCCAACCCCTAAGTGGTGGTGGGTGGACTGGACTGATATGGCTCCGAGCGTACTCACACTGGGCTGGGGATTCCCACCGAACGTGACCGGCGGTCTCGACACCTACGTCGCTGAAGTGTTCCATGCCTTCGAGCGGAAGGGCATCGAGCAGAAACTGCTACTTCCCGCGGAGTACGCCCCTGACGACGACGACAACATCTACAGCGTCGACACCGGCGACGGCGATATCATCTCCCGGGTCGGCCGCATGGGCGACAAGTTCGTTGAACTCGCCGACACAGTCGATATCGCCCACACCAACGACTGGTTCGGGTATGGGCCGGGACTGCGCGCTAAACGCGAAACCGACGCCACGTGGGTGTCGTCGTTCCACTCGCTGTCGCCGGATCGCAATATCAACCCACCGGAGCGTGAGGTCGAAACCGAACAGCGCGTCGCCGACCAATCCGACGTGTTGATCTCGGTCAGCGACATCGTCCGCCAAGACGTCTTAGAGCTCTACGGCGCGGACTCCCATGTCGTCCACAACGGGTTTACGTCGGTCGAACCCAGCGGCGTCGACATCAAGAGTGAACTCGGGATCGACGGCCCCATGCTGTTTTTCGTCGGTCGCCACACCGACCAGAAGGGGATCACCCACCTGCTGTATGCGATGCGAAAGCTGGGTGAGACCGACGCGACGCTCGTGCTTGGGGGCTCCGGCCATCAGACCGAACACCTCAAGATGTTCACCGAGCTGCTCGGCATCGACGACCGCGTTCAGTTTGCGGGCTACATCCCTGAGGAAGAACTCGGTGACTACTACGAAGCCGCCGACGTGTTCATCTCGCCGTCCCGTGCCGAGCCGTTCGGCCTAACGATCACCGAGGCGCTGGCGGCTGGCTCACAGGTTGTCGCCACCCCAAGCGGTGTCCGCGAAACGCTGCCCGATGGCTGTCTGGTTGAGGTGACGACACACTCCGATTCGATTGCCGAGGGTATCAAGGAAGCACTGGCCCGAGAAAGGCCCCCGGAGTACGAGCCGCGAACGTGGGACGAGGTTGCCGACGACCTGCTTGCGGTCTACAGCGACGCCTTGGAGTAACCGATCCACAGCACCCTGGTTTGTGGTGCCGTTTGTCTCTCTATCTCTCTTCAAAATACGCAGTGAACCGTTAGACCTCGGTGCGACGGACAACGGTGATCTCACATGCCGGCTCGGGATGCGTGATCTTGAAGCCGGTTCTGGTCTCGGTTACCCCACGCGTGCTTGTCTCCTCTTCTTCCTCGCTTGGTTGGTACGGGCTGTCGGCGTCGGCTGGCTGGTAGGGGCTGTCGGCTTCGTAGGGGCTATCGCTCGGTTGATACGGGCTGTCGGGGTCGCCGGCTGGCTTTTCGTCCATATCCTCCGGCGGGAAGTAGATGCGTTCGCCACCGTCCGACTGGACGATAAAAGCGACCTCTGTCTCGCCGGTCACATCGATAATCGTCTGGCCGTCTTCGATGCGGGTGGTGTACTCCACGGTCGGCAGTTCGGCTGCGGCTTCGCTCATATCTCTCTGTGGTGAGGGAAGCCACTTAGCAGTTCCCCGGGTCGGCTGTCGGCGCGCCAATAGTTTTTATCCCGGGCCGCCGAATCTCCGTGTGATGGACGTAGACACACCTGCCGAAGAGCTTGCCTCCGCTCTCGGCGTTGACAAACAGGAGGTCAAAGAGGATCTGGAATCGCTGCTGCAGTACAGTGTCCCGCTGGAGGAAGCCAAACAGAGCATCCGGCGGAAACACGGTGGCGGCGAGGGTGGTGGCGACGCTGCCCAGCCGGAATCGGTCGCGCTCAACGAGATCGCTCCCGGTCAAAACAACGTCACCGTCAGCGTCCGCGTGTTGACCGTCGGCACTCGGACAATCCAGTATCAAGGCGAAGAACAGACGATCCACGAGGGTCGCTTCGGCGACGAAACCGGGACGATCTCCTACACCGCCTGGCAGGATTTCGGCTTCGAGGCCGGCGACTCGCTGATCGTCGGCAACGCCGGTGTCCGCGAGTGGGAGGGCAACCCTGAACTCAACCTCGGCTCGTCAACGTCGGTCGCGATGGCCGAGGAGCCAGTCGAGACGGCTGCCGAGATCGGCGGCGACAGCGACCTGATCGAGCTCTCGCCGGGCGACCGCGGCCGAAACATCGAAGTGCAGATCCAGGAGGTCGAAACCCGCACTATCGACGGGCGCAACGGCGAAACCGAGATCCTCTCGGGCGTTGTTGCCGACGAGACAGCGAGACTTCCGTTTACCGACTGGGATCCACATCCCGAGATCGACGCCGGTGCCAGTTGCCGGATCGAGGACGTGTACGTCCGAGAGTACCGCGGCTCGCCGTCGATCAACGTTTCCGAGTTTTCGACGGTGACACCACTCGCGGAGTCGGTGGCTGTCACCGACGACGCGCCGCAACTCTCGCTTGCTGAAGCTGTCGACAGCGGCGGGCTCTTCGATGTCGAGGTCGTCGCTAACGTCTTGGAGGTGCGTGACGGATCCGGACTGATCGAACGCTGTCCGGAGTGTGGCCGGGCGATCCAAAATGACCAGTGTCGGGTGCACGGCACCGTCGACGGCGAGGATGACCTCCGGATCAAGGCAATCCTCGATGACGGCACCGCGACCGTGACCGCGATCATCGGCTCGGAGCTGACCGAGAAGATCTATGGCGGCGACGTGACTGACGCCAAGGAGGCCGCCCGCGACGCGATGGACAAGGAGGTTGTCGCCGAGACGATCCGCGAGGAACTGGTTGGTGATAGCTACCGCGTCCGTGGCAGCCTCTCGATCGATGAGTACGGCGCGAATCTCACGGTTGAGGACTTCGCGGCTGACGACACTGATCCGGCTGCGCGTGCCAAAGCCGTCCTCGCGGAGGTGCACGGATGAGCGCAAACACCGACGACACAAGCGACGCCGACGACACCACCGGCGGCGACTCAGGGCCGGGCACCCGGGAGGTTGCCTACCGGCTGTTTGCGACCGAGTTCGATGACGCCACCCTCTCGTATTCCGAAAGCGACGAGGAACGCGCCCCCAACTACGTCGTCACACCGACCGGCCTGCGGGTCAATCGGCTCTTTGCCGTCGGTGTGCTGACCGAAGTTGAGCGGCTGAATACTGACACGCTTCGGGGCCGAATCGTCGATCCGACAGGTGCGTTTGTCACCTACGCCGGCCAGTATCAACCCGAAGCGCAAGCCTTCCTCGATGGCGCGGACGCACCGTCGTTTGTGTCGATCACCGGCAAGGCACGCACCTTCGAACCCGACGACTCTGATCAGATCTTCACCTCGGTGCGTCCCGAGAGCCTCAGCGAGGTGACCGCCGACACCCGTGATCGCTGGACGGTCTCAGCCGCCGAGGCAACGCTTGATCGGGTTGCGGTCTTTGCAGCAGCCCTCGACGCAGGGCGTACCGGCGATGCGTTAGAGGCGGCGTTGGCGGACGCCGGCGTCGACGCGTCGCTGGCGGCTGGCATCCCCCGCGCCATCGATCACTACGGGACGACGACCGCCTATCTCGAAGCGATCCGGCAATGTGCTGTCGACGCCCTCGAAGTCGTGGCCGACGAGCGCGACGAGGTGCGTCCGGTCGATGTCGCACCCGGTGCGGGCGGCGAAGCAACACTCGGCTCGCTGCCTGCTGTCGACATCGATCTCGCTGGTGTGGCCAGCGAGTCAGCACCGACGTCCGAAGGGTCGAATCCGGCGACAGCCGGGGCGTCGTCAGCGGCGACTGATTCGGCGAGCGGGTCGGCTGACTCGTCCGCCCAAACGACAAGCGCAACGACCGAGTCGTCCGACTCGACGTCGGGTGTGACACCCGAGTCATCCGAATCACCGGCAAGTCAGACGACCGAATCGCCTGACACAACAGCGACCACGGACGCTGAAGCTGACTCCGCAGGTGCGAATACACCTGCGTCAGCGACGTCATCGACACCGACCGAGACCCCTGACGATTCGACCCCAACCGCCGCGAGCGACGAGTCGCCACTCGCCACAAGCGACGACCCGTCGACGCCCGACACAGCGACCGAGTCGACCGCAGCCGAGCCGTCGACGACGACGGAGACGGAGTCATCAACGGAACCTGACACCGCCCAGTCGGTAACTGCGGACACTGCCACGGAGCCACCAGCGAGCAGCGAGTCGGATCAGCCCGACGATACCGCCGACGACGCAGCCGACGACCCAGAGATGTACCAACTCGATGAGGAGCGTGCCGAGGAGTTGGAATCCGAGTTCGGCGCGGACTTTTCGAGCGGCAACGAGGTTGATCCGGCCGGTGAGGCCGACATCGATGTCCCCGACGCCGACGAACTCGCGGCCGAAGCCGAAGCAGCCGACGAACCCACAGCCGATACCGAGCCGACACCAACAGCATCGACTGAGGACACTGACACGCTCGGCTCCTTCGAGGATACTGTCGAGCGCGACGACAGCGACGACAAGAGTGACGACGACAGCGACGACGCGACAGCCGATGCCGCGGCATCGACTGACGAGCCCCCCGAATCGGATGCATCGACAGCCGACAGCGATGCAGATGTTGATATCGAAGATGCGGCCGTCGATCTGATGAGCGACCTCGATGACGGCGATGGCGCCAACCGCGAGGCCGTCGTCGCCGCGGTCGTCGACGAGCACGGTGTCGAAGTCGGGGCCGTCGAGGACGCCATCGACGACGCGCTGATGGGTGGTCGGTGTTACGAACCTGACGACGGCACGCTCAAACCGATCTGATGGCGCGGCCACCCAGCCGACTCGTCGAACCGATCCCCGGCGAACCCGCGGCGACTGCTTCGCTTGGCGACGAGCGAGTTCTCCTTATCGCCGACTACCACGCCGGCATCGAGGATGGCCTCCGCTACGAGCGCGGCGTCGAACTGCCGAACAACGCCGCCAAGCGTCGCCAGCGAGTCCTCGCGTTATTGGCCGACACTGACGCCGACCGGCTGATCGTGCTGGGCGATCTCGGCCATCGAATCGGTGGGGCCGAGGGCGTCGAACGCGAGGAACTCGACGCGCTCTATGAGGCAGTCGTTGTTGACCGTGACGGTGCGATCACGATCGCACCAGGGAATCATGACGGCGAGATCGAGGCGCTGTTCGGCGATCGCGAGGGCGTGACGATTCTGCCGGCCAGTGGCGGCGTGCTCGGTGAGCCGCCGGCAACGCTGGGCGTTGTGCATGGGCACACGTGGCCAGATCCTGCGTTACTGTCGGCGACGACAATCTGTATGGGCCACGAACATCCACAGGTCAAATTAGCGGACAGCGTCGGCGGCTACCGCGTCGAGCAGGCGTGGCTCCGTGGCCGCGTTGATCCCGCAGCACTGGTAGACCGAGACGACAGCGACCCACCAGATCACGCTGGTGATTCGCCGGAACTGGTTGTGTTTCCAGCGTTCAACGAGCGCTCCGGTGGGACGTGGGTCAACGTTGAGGAACAGGGCTTTCTCGCGCCGTTTCTCCCCGCGGCGATTCCGGACGCCGAGTGTTACCTCTTGGACGGAACGCGACTGGGTGCTTATCGGAGCGTGTGAATCGCCGGCCGGGGCAAGCAGTGGGCTTAATCACTTCGCGGCCCTGTATTCGGTAATGAGTTCTTCGGGGTCGCAGGCGGGTGCAGACGCCTTTCGACACCTCGGCGACACCGTCAGGTCGGCGCTCTCCGACCGCGGCTTTTCGCAGCCGACCGAGCCACAGCGACGCGCGATCCCGCCGCTGGCCGCCGGCGACAACGCACTCGTCCTCGCGCCGACCGGCACCGGCAAAACCGAGACGGCGATGTTGCCCGTTTTCGATTCGCTCGTCGCTCACAGAGCAGCACACGGGTCGACCGACGGATTTGCCGCGCTGTATATCACCCCGTTGCGCGCGCTGAACCGTGATATGCGGGAGCGACTCGACTGGTGGGGCGAGACGCTGGATTTGGAGATTGACGTGCGGCACGGCGATACAACCGACTACCAGCGACAACAGCAGGCCGACGACCCGCCGGATGTGTTGGTGACGACGCCAGAGACGTTGCAGGCGATGTTGACAGGGTCGAAACTCCGGGACGCATTGGGTGATGTGCGGCACGTCATCATCGACGAGGTGCACGAACTCGCGGCCTCAAAACGCGGCGCGCAGTTGACCGTCGGCCTCGAACGCCTCCAACTGCTGTCGGGTGGCTTCCAGCGGATCGGCCTCTCGGCGACGGTCGGCGATCCCGAAGCTGTCGGACGCTTTCTGACCGGCAAGCGCGAGACTGACAAGCCGCCAGCCGTCGAGACTGCTCTCGACAGCGAGCCACCGTCAGGTGTGGATCGAAGCTTTGAGATCGTCAGCGTCGATGTCGGCAGCCGTGTTGCGTTCACCGTCACGCGCCCCGAGATCACACCCGAAGACGAACGATTGGCTGGCGAGTTGGCGACGACCGAGGAGATGGCGAGCCACGTCCGGACGATCCGCGACGCCGTCGCTGACAACGAATCGACACTGGTGTTCGTCAACACTCGACAGACCGCCGAGGCGCTTGGCTCACGACTCAAGAAGCTCGATGTCTCGCTGGAAGTCCACCACGGCTCGCTGGCCCGAGACGTGCGGATCGATGTTGAGGATCGGTTCAAAAACGGCGACCTCGCTGGTCTCGTCTGTACGTCCTCGATGGAACTCGGCATCGACGTGGGCCGCGTCGATCACGTCGTCCAGTACGGAAGTCCACGGGAAGTCGCCCGACTGCTCCAGCGGGTCGGCCGCGCCGGCCATCGCCACGATCAGGTCTCACAGGGCACGGTGATCACCACCGACCCCGATGACACGGTCGAATCGCTCGTTATTGCCCGCCGAGCGAGTGAGGGGCTGGTCGAATCGACGGCGATCCATCACGGCAGCCTCGATGTTCTCGCCAACCAGCTCGTCGGGTTGCTGATGGATTTCGACGACGTGAGCGCGCGAGCCGCCTATGAGATCTGTCGGCGCGCCGCACCCTTCCATGAGCTTGCCGAAGAGCGGTTCCGCGCTGTCGTCCGCGAACTCCACAGTAACCGTCTTTGCTGGCTCGATGAGGACGCCGACCGGCTGGAAACCGCCGGCGGGACGTGGCAGTATTTCTACCAGAACCTCTCGATGATCCCCGACGAGGAGAGCTACGAGGTCTACGATATGTCCTCCCGAACGCAGATCGGCACCCTTGATGAGCGATTCGTCGTCAACTTCGCCGCGCCCGGTGAGACGTTCATCCAGCGCGGGGAGATGTGGCGGATCAACGATATCGACGAGGATGAAGCCCGCGTCAATGTCGCCCCGATCGCTGATCCCGGCGGTGAGGTGCCCTCGTGGGTTGGCCAGGAGATCCCCGTCCCCGCGGCCGTCGCAAATGAGGGCGGCGAGATCCGCGAGATCGCCGGCGAGCAGTTCGCCCGCGGCGCAGAAACCGACGCCGTCGCCCGCGATCTCGCACCCCGATATCCGGCTGACAACCCGACAATCGAAAGCGCACTCGACCCCATCGAGCGACAGATCGAGAGCGACCACCCGATCCCGACGGCGTCACGGCTCATCCTTGAGGCACAAGCCAGTACGGTGCGGCTCAACAGCCCTTTCGGCCACGAGATCAACGAAACGCTGGGTCGGTTGTTGGCGGCATTGGTCGGCCAGCGCACCGGCTCGTCGGTCGGGATGAGTGTTGATCCGTATCGGATCGAATTCGAGGTACCATCCGGCGTCGGCCTCTCGGCGTTCCGCGACGTGTTGCTGTCGACCGATCCTGCCCACCTCGAATCGCATCTCGAACTCGCGCTGAAGGGCTCGGAGACGCTGAAATTCACTGTCACGCAGGTCGCCGCGAAGTTCGGCTCGCTGAAACGGTATCAGGGTCGCGGCCGCTTTGGCGGCGACCGACTGCTGGAGGCACTGGAGGATACGCCGGTCTACGAGGAGGCCCTCCGGGAGGTGTTTCATCGTGATCTCGCCGTCGACGATGCTGCCGATGTGCTCCGGCAGTTACAGGCTGGTGAGATCGATCTTGAACTCGTCGGCGAGGCGACACCGCTAGGGGGTTCGGGATCGACGCATGGCCAGGAACTGTTGGTGCCCGAAAACGCCGACGCCAGCGTCATCGAGACGCTGCAAAAACGGCTGCGGAACGATCGGATTCTGCTGTGTTGTTGTCACTGCACGGAGTGGGAGCACACAACGAAGGTACGGCGCGTCCGCGAGCAACCCGAGTGCCCGGAGTGTGGCTCAACGCGGATCGCCGCGTTGAATCCGTGGGCTGAGGAGGTTGTGACGGCGGTACGGGCCGAACAGAAAGACAGCGAGCAGGAGCGGCAAACCAAGCGGGCCTACCGGGCGGCCAACCTCGTCCAGAGCCACGGCAAGCAGGCCGTCATCGCGCTGGCTGCTCGCGGCGTCGGCCCGGATACGGCCGCGCGGATCATCAATAACTTCCGTGAGGACGAGGCAGATTTCTACCGGGACATTCTCGCCGAAGAACGACAGTACGCCCGGACGCAGTCATTTTGGGACTAGCTTCGGTGGCGTGTCCGTATCCGGCGATTCGGCGATGGCTGTCACAGCGTCGTTGGCACAAAAGTAGTGTGGAGAGCCAGTGATCAGCGGTGTGTCTGGGCGGTTTAGCTATTTGAATACAGATAGAGCGAACAGCCGATGAGAATCGACTCCGCGGATTTTGCGGTTATCGCCCACTGAGCGATGGAGCCGTTTCTGTAGAGTAGCGAGTCTATCGTCCAGCCGTGTACCATGAACATTGCCACAATCGAAGCTAATGCATAGAGTGCAGCTACAATAAACAGTTCTTTGCGCCAGTATTTCGAGAGATACAGAACTGTTCCGCCAACGAATCCGATCCCGTTGAGTGCAAACAACACCCCGCCGGTAGTACCTGCCGTTGCGAGTGCCCCCGGAATGAGGTACAGATGCAGGATACCAGTCGTAAGTGCAGTCAGGACGGCAAGATACCCTGCGGAATTCGCTGGTGTACTGAATGCCTGTGCGTCTGTGGCTGTCGTTGTTTCAGCCATGCCTCGGAGATACTATGTTCGAATAATAAAACCCATAGAAATTTGGAGAAAAAAGTTTTCCACCCGGTTATTAGTTTTATTGTGGTGGAAATGATTTTATCCATATGAAATTTGATGTTTCCCCCGGGGTCGGTGCCGTAGGCAACGACACGCGAACGCAATGAGTGGAAAACCGACGAAACGGGTCACGGCCGATCCAGATACGACTCCACAGGTTCCGCATCCTCCCAGAGCGATTCGTAGAGATCCGAGGCCCAGCGGATCGCGGAGTCAGTCTCAGCGACGAGCATCGACGCAACCGGTGACTCGGCCATCGGACGAAGCGCCAGCATCAGCGACGACTCACTGACCGTGAATCCGAACTGCACATTCCGCACTCTGCACTGTGCTGCATCGATCTGCCGAATTCCGTCGCGGGTTCCCGTCCCGGAGTCCGCTCGTACTGTGTCGATCACACTCGGCGAGAACAGCAGCCGAGAATCGGGATGATCCGGAAACGCGTTCCGATACTCCGGGACATGGATCGGCATGGCAGTCCGGCAGCTTTCTGCCTGCTCAAGCAGGTCGACAGCGACTCTGGCATGGGCTCGAACGTCGGGGGGTTCGGATCGAACAATCTCGTACTCCCCCAGTTCAGGCAGTCGACGGAGAAACTCACGGGGAAGATGATCGGTTCGGTGCGTCTCCCAGTAGTCCTGGTCGTGGGTGATCGTCTGAACGGTGGATTTTCGATGGTCGATAAGATCGACCACCAGCCGCCCGTGTCCGGTGAGCCGCCAGCCAGCTTCGCCATCAAACACCACACCCTGCCGTTCCAGATCTGCGAGTGCGGTATACACTGCCGACGTGCTCGCATCGAGGTGGTCGATGAGCTCATCCGTCGGCTGCGGGGTTGCGGCAAGTCGCTGCACAATATCAACCCGAACTGACGACGAGATGACGAACGCATACACCGAGTCCCCGTGCATTGCTATCTAATCGCTCAGTTCACGGGGTGATAATAACCGGGGGTCGATGGTCTATCTGTGATCGAAACGGGTGGTGTCACCCTCGATACCGCCCGAATCAGCACCACGGGTCGGGAAGCAGCGGCGGATGTTGCCTGCGATCGTCTCACTGCGGAACGACAGAACGCCCCCGGCACAGTCGGATTGGGACTAGCCCAGAAGTCTTATTGAGTCAACGGCCAGTCCATCGACAACGACGATGGTGGGCATCTGATGACGTTTTATCTCGACTGGCGGGCCAGTGTAAGCCTCCTTGGCACGGTTGTGAAATACCTCGCGTTGACGATGCTGGTACCGTTGACTGTCGCGGTCGTCTACGGCGACGATATCTGGGTGTTTGCGGCCTCGCTGGTGATCGCGCTGGTGGTCGGTGTCGCCCTCGAACGGCTCGACGATGAGCCAGATATCGGCCCGACCGAAGCCCTGCTGTTGGTGTCACTCGCGTGGTTCGGTGCGGCAGCCGTCGGTGCAATTCCGTACATACTGGCCGGCTACGGAACCGAGTCAACGCTTGCCTACCCGATCAACGCCCTGTTTGAGGCGATGAGTGGGTTCACAACGACCGGCGCGACCGTCCTTGGTAGTATTAGCGTTGAGGATCACTCGCATGCGATTATGCTGTGGCGACAACTGACGCAGTGGCTCGGTGGGATGGGGATCATCGTACTCATGATCGCGATTCTCCCGGAGTTGGCAGTCAACGGCGCGGAGTTGATGCAGTCGGAGGCCCCCGGCCCCGAGTTGCAGAAGCTGACACCGCGGATCGCCGAAACCGCCCGCGCACTGTGGCTCATCTACTTCGGCTTTACAATCCTCCTGATTGTCATCCTCTATGGGCTCCATCTTACCGGGATGGCTCCGAAGATGAATCTCTACAACGCCATCGCCCACGGCTTTTCGACACTGCCGACCGGCGGCTTCTCGACGAAAGCCGACAGCATCGCAGCGTTCAGCGGCATCGTCCAGTGGGTATTCATCCCCTTCATGGTGATCGCCGGGGTCAACTTTGCGCTGTTCTGGCAGGTACTCCACGGGGAGTGGCGCGCCCTCGTCGACAACCCGGAGTTCCGCACCTACGCCGGCGCAATCGCCGTGTTGATCGCTGTTCTGTCGTTTGTCCTCGTTCGCGGGGCAGCCCCCCCGCTGGAAATCGGTGGTGTAACGACCGGGCTCACCGAAAACACGATCCGCCAGGCGGCCTTCCAGATCGGCTCGTTGATGAACTCAACCGGGTATGCGACCGCTGACTTCGCACAGTGGGATCCCCACGCACAACTCGTGCTCGTCTTTGCGATGTTCATCGGCGGGTCGGCGGGCTCAACGGGTGGCGGCATCAAGGTTATTCGCTGGCTGGTCGTCATCAAATCACTCCGGCGAGAGCTGTACACGACGCTCCATCCGAGCGCGGTGGAGCCGGTGCGTCTTGGTGGCCGCATCGTCGACGAAGACGCGATCCGTGGCATCGTCGTCTTCACCATGCTCTACATTTTGTTGTTCTTCATTGCGGCCCTCTTTTTGAGCCTTGATTCCGCGCGGATCGGCTACGAGCTGTCGGTGTTAGAAGCACTGAGCGCGTCGCTGGCGACACTCGGCAACATCGGCCCAGGGTTCGGCTCGCTGGGGCCGTTCGGAAGCTATCTCGACTTCTCACCGATCTCGAAGTCTGTCATGATCTTCCTGATGTGGATCGGCCGGCTGGAGATCGTCCCTGTCCTCGCGCTGTTCGTCGGTGGACTTGAGGATCGGGACTGACTGCTTTCGGCTGGCCAGCAACGAGCAACGGAAACACGAGGCTTGTCGCCCGAACAGCCGTCAATGAGCGTTACCCGAATAGCGATCAACGAGCGTTACCCGAACAGCCGTTCGATGATCGACCGTTTCTGCGGGCGTTCAGCCAACAGGACAGTGCTGTCGACATCATTGAGTACCTCGAAGGCCAGCGAGCCACGCATCAACCGCGAGAGCAGGCCTTCGCGTGTCGCGCCGATGATGACCATCGAGCGGTTCTCGGCGTGGCGGGCGATGGAATCCTCGACATCGCCAGAGGTGTCGACGATCCGGTCGGCGTCGTCGAGGCTGTGATCTGCAGCCCACGTCGAGAGGAACTCCTCACCCTCGGCTTGTTCGGTGTCGTCGTCGACGACGTACAGCAGCGATACGTCTTTGGCGTTGTCAAGCAGCACCTCGGCGACCTCCGCGCTGAGATCGGAGCTGTAGCCACCCGCCGTCGGCAGCAACACGTCCGAGGGATCGAAGCCACGATCTTTCATCACGAGGAAATCACACGGGAGACTGCTTGTCAACTCATCCAGCGGGCTCTCGACGCGACCAGCCGACAGTGGCGTATCGCCGGCCCAGCCCATCACGACCAGATCGGCGTTGTTTGTCTCGGCAGCGTCGAAGACCTCCTCGAAGGAGCGATGCGAGACGATCGTTTTCGTCTCGATATCGGCATCAAACGTCTTGGCGTCTTCGCGTGCTGCGTCTAGGAGTTTCTGTGATTCGGAATCGATCCGCTCGATGTGGTCGGAGCCGGCATACAGCGGGGTCTGATCGGGAACCTGAACGATATGTGTCGCCAATACGCTGCCGCCCTTGGCTTTCGCTATGAGACTCGCTAACTCGATGAGGTCGCGTTCGGTGCGCGGGTTCGACAGCGGCACCATCACCCGATACTCGCCGCCATCAGGTTTGACCGAACTCGCCGCCGACACTGCCGCATCGGGCATCTCCTCGGAGCGCGAGAGGATATACTCCGAGAGCACACCCTCTCGCGTCGTCCGCGAGCGGGCATACAGCATGTACCACGCCAACGCCAGAGCGACGAACAGCCCACACAGCGCGATGACAAACGGCTCGATAAAGGCGATCAGCGCGAACGACAACACTGCCCCAAGAATCGGCGTAATCGGGTACAACGGCACGGTAAATTCTGGGTCGTACTCGGCAGGATCACCCTCACGGAAGACGATCAACGAGAGATTGAGCAGCCCGTAGACGACCAGATGGAGGACGCTGCCCGCCGTTGCCAGCAGTTCGAGGTTGCCGACGACGATGAACAGCAGGATCAACACGCCGGTCAGCGCAATCGATTTGTACGGCGTGCCGAACCGTTCGTGCACCTCATTGAGCGACGGCGAGACGATCTTATCGCGGCCCATCGCGAAGTTGATCCGCGAGGACGCAAGGATCGACGCGTTCGCCGACGACGCCGTCGCAAGTAGGCCGCCGAACAGCAGGGCGGCCGCACCGATCGGCCCGATCAGTATCCGGGCGACCTCGACGACGGCGGTGTCGTTGCCGGCGACGACCTCGTTGGGGACGGCCGCCAGCACGGCCAACAGGACGAGCGCGTAGATTGCGGTGACGATGACGACGCTACCGATGATCGCAATCGGGAGATTACGGCCCGGATCCTGAATCTCCTCGGCGACGGAGGTAATCTGGACAAAGCCGAGATAGGAGACGAAGATGATGCCAGTCAGCGGCAACAACGGCGTGAGGCCTTTGGGCGCGAACGGCCGGAGGGTCTGAATATCGGCGTTTAAGAGCCCAAATAGCGTGAATACCGTGAGAATGCCGAGCAGGATGAAGACGATGATATTCTGCAGTTTGCCGGTTTCCTTCGCACCGACGTAGTTGACCGTCACGAAAAACGCGGCGCCGAGCAGCGCGACGATCTTCGCGCCCGACAACGACAACGGGCCGAGAGCCAGTCCCGGAACACTGACGAAGGCGTTGACGTACTCGCCGAGCCCAAACATGTAGAACGCCGAGGCAAAGGTGAGGCCGATCCAGTTCCCCCAGCCGGCGACCGAGCCGAACAGCGGCCCGAGTCCGCGGTTGACATAGAAGTACGCGCCGCCGGAGCGCGGCATCGCGGTGCCGAGTTCGCTGGCCGACAGCGCAGTGAAGATGGCGATAGTGCCGCCGAGGATGAACGCCCCGGCCGACAGCGGCCCCGCCATCTCGACGGCCGTGCCCGGCAGCACAAAGATGCCAGCGCCGATCATCGTCCCGATGCCGATCGTGAGCGCCGACGTGAGCGTCAGATCCTTCGCGAGTTCGTCCTCACTCATCGGGATCACCTCGATCGCAGTGGGGTTGGTGGGAGATAGCGTGGCGACGATCTGACACGATCGATACAGGCGAGGTACCGGGTAAACGACGATTCAGCATACCGGAGTGGTCGCGGCCACCGGTCTTAATCGGTTCGGCTGCAGATTGCCAGGTTCTGACACAATCCTTATGCAACCGCCCTCGGTGGTGTTCGTATGGACAACTCAGCAGACACCACACCCAAGATGCTGTCACATGTCCTCCTCCCTGTCGCCACGGAGGCTGACGCCGAACACACCGCCAGCGCGCTTGCGCCGTACGCTCCCGACCGAGTGACTGTTCTCCATGTCGTCGAGAAAGGCGGCGGTTCCCCCGACAAAACACCGGTCGAACAGTCCGAGGGGATCGCCGAAGCCGCTGTCGAGGCCGTTCGAGAGGAGTTCCCTGATGCAGAGCTACACACGGCCTACAGTCGGGACGTGGTCGATGCGATCTTCGAGGTCGCCACCGAGATCGACGCCAGCGCGATCGCCTACCGCTCTCGTGGCGGCAACCGACTCGTGCAGTTCCTCTCGGGTGATCTCTCGGTCAAACTTGTCACCCACGCCGACCGCCCCGTCATCGCACTCCCCCGAGGCGACGACTGACGATCGCTCACTCGTTCGGGCCCACAATCGAGTCGTCACCGCCGGTCTTCGCGTTGTGGCTGCCCGGGGTGATCTCTGACTGGCTTTTATCCCGCTGTCCGCCACCGAACAGCCGCGTCAGTAGTGACCGCGAGGAGGGGCGTTCGGCCAACAGCACCGAGCACTCTACCTCGTTGACAACATCGAGATGGAGGGAGTCGCTTGCGAGCCGGGAGAGCAGGCCGCGTTCGGTCGCGCCGATGGCGACGAGTGTCGCGGTGTCGGCCGCCCGCTTGATCGCCGCCTCGATATCGCCGCCGGTGTCGACGATCTGCTCGGCATCATCGAGGCCGTGTTCGGCGGCCCAGCTGTCGAGGAACGCCTCGCCGGCAGCCGTTTCGCTCGGATCGTCAACGACGTGGAGCAGCGTCACTGACGCCCCGACCGCCGACTGGAGCGCGGCGGCGATCTCCGCACTCAGCCCTGAGTCGGGGCCGCCGGCCGTCGGAATGAGAATCTCAGATGGGTCGAGGCCGCGATCCTTGAAGATCGCAAAGTCACAGGGGAGCTGATTGGTGATTTCATCCAACGGCCGCTCAGCACGGGCCGCGTGCCAGAGCTGATCGTCGCCCCACTCCATGGCGACCAGCTCCGGTTGGGTTCGGCGCGCCATATCGAAGATCTCCTCGAAGGCGTGATGACTCGCCAGCGAGGTGACGGTGATGTCGACATCGCACTTCTCGCCGAGCGCGTAGATATCCTGCATCCGCTTGCTGGATTCAGCCTCGATCCGTTCGACGTTGCCACCGCTGACCAACGAGAGCTGTTCGGGGGCCTGAATGATATGGACAACGTGGACGGTGGCGTTCTCTTGTTGGCTGGCGACCCGGGCGGCAAGTTCGACGAGTTCTGTGTCGGTTCGCGGGTTCGTGATCGGCACCATCACCCGGTAGCGATCCTCGCCGACCAGCGTCGCCTCAACCGAATCGAGGATCGGGACGTACGATCGCCCGGCGAATCGACCGAACGCCCACTCGGGGAGCGTGAGCCGGCGACTCAGCCCCTCGAAGCGGGCGTTTTCCAGCCGTCGTTCGCTCGTCTGGAAGTAGTTGACGACGGTGACCAACACAACGCCGCCAAGCGTGTTCCCAAGTAAGACCGGGAGCACGAACTCGGTGAGGCCCGGCAGGAGAGCCAGCCGACCGAGCAAGACGAGATAGATGACCTCGGTAAAGGAGACGACAACGTGGAACAGATTCCCCAGTGGGATCGCCAGAAACGCGATGTAGACGACGAGCAGCCGGGAGACCGTATCGGTTGCCGAAAAGATAACCCAAACGACGCCGGCGACGATCAGTCCGGCGAACACCGCTTTGAAAAACAGCGACCACCAGCCGGTTTCGAAGGCGCCCTTTTCGGCCAGCTCGATGGCTTTCGTCGTCGTTTTTGCATCGAAGACGCCGCCGTAGGCCAAGGCGACCGCACCGATTGCGCCGCCGGTGAAGTTGCCTGTCAGCACGATCAACCAATGGCGCAACAGCGTCGGAATGCTGGCCAATCGCTCGATAGTCAGCGCGACCGGCGGCAGCGTGTTTTCGGTGTATAGCTGGTAGCCACCGACGATAATGTAGATGAAGCCAAGCGGGTACAGCATGACGCCAACGACGGGGTTGTCGCTGGCCGCCGACAGCGACGCATACAGCAGAAACGTGATCGTGATCGCAAAGCCGGCGGCGACCGCACTGAAAAACAGCTCCCGAACGCCGGAGGTGATCTCCTCGTCGGCGGCGGCGACCACCCGCTGAAACACTTCGTCGGCCGAAAACCGGTCGCGGAGGACTTCGCCGACCGCGGGCGCGCCGCTGCGGGATCGCTCGACAGCCTCCCGGACAGAATCCTCGGGATCGGAGGACGAATCGCTCATTATGACTTCGAATCAGTGCGGTTCCTAAGAGGTGACGTTTCGCGTAGCCGCCGACCCCGCAAGGCTGGGGACGACTACTCTGGCGCGCCCGAAAGGATCGCGGGGCCGCTGGAGGCACCGATCCGCTCGGCTCCCGCCTCGATCATCGCCATCGCCGTCTCGTAGTCGCCGATCCCGCCGCTGGCCTTGACCGGCAGGTACTCCGCCATGAGTTCGACATCCGCGACGGTCGCCCCGCTCGGTTCGCTGTCGGCGAAGCCGGTCGACGTTTTCACCATGTCGGCGTCGGCGTCGACGGCGGCCTCACAGGCGCGGTGTTTTTTCTCGTCGGTAAGCAGGCCGGCTTCGATGATGACCTTCACCGGGATCGGCACCGAGGCGACGACCGCGCCGAGTTCGTCGGCAACGGCGTCGTCCTCGCCGGCTTTGAGGCGGCCAACATTGAGTACCACGTCGAGTTCGTCGGCGCCAGCTTTCCAGGCGACTGAGCCGGCTTCACGTTTGATCTCGGGGTCGGCTTGGCCGTGCGGGAAGCCGATGACGGTGGCGATGGTGAGCTCATCCCCGGCGTCGCTGGCGACGCTATCGACATAACAGGGCGGAATACAGACGTTCATGCCAGCCTCGGTGGCCTCGTCGACGACGCGTGCAACGTCGTTGGCCGTCGTCGTCGGCCCGAGGACAGTGTGGTCGATCTTCGCTGCAAGGTCGGCGCGCTTCATACGCCCCGGAGACCACCCATCGGCAAAAAGCTCCCCACCGGTGGGCAACACGCAATGCCGGCGACCACAACCCTTTCTACCGACTCACCGAAACCGGGGGTATGGTGTTGCTTCCGGCCGGCTTCAGCCTCCCGCCGCTGCCCTACGCCCTCGCGTTGCTCGCTGGTGGAGCCGCCGTCGCCGTCGGATTTGCCCGGCGACGGCCACCGGTGACGGCTCGTCACATCCTCTCGCTGACGCCGTGGATGGCTCTCGGCTCGACGCTGCACGTCCTCTACGGGATCGATGGCCTGCCGGCGATCGTCGCCCCGTTCGGCGGGACGGCCGCTGTGTATCTGACGACCGCGATCCTGGCCGGGGCGGGCTGGCTCGCTGTCGACGCCGTTCGCCCGACGCGGGTTCCCCCGGTGCTCGCTGGTGGGGGGCTCGCCGCGCTGGTTGCGACAGTCGCCGTCGCCTTGCGCGCCGGGCTGGCTCGCGGGACGCTTGCGCCGGCGTGGCCGGCCGCTGGCGTGTTGCTGACGGTCGTGTTGACCGCCGCCGGCTGGCTGGTACTCCGGCGGCTCCGGCCGGCGGCAACGGCGACAACCGGTGCGGTCGGGTTGCTTGCGCTCTTCGGCCACACGCTGGATGGTGTCTCGACGGCCATCGGCGTCGACGTGTTGGGATTCGGCGAGCGCACGCCGCTGTCGCAGGTGATTCTTGAAGCGGCTGCGGCTCTGCCGACCGCCGAGACGATCGGCGTTGGCTGGCTGTTCGTCCTTGTGAAGATCGGTGTTGCCAGCGGTGTCGTCGTGCTCTTTCGGGAGTATGTTGACGCCGAGCCGACAGAGGGATACGCGTTGTTGGGCTTTGTCGCCGCCGTCGGGCTCGGCCCGGGCGTCCACAATCTGCTGTTGTTCACCGTCGTTGGCGGTTGATCCCGGGTAGGACTGCGACACGTCAGTCGTCGATCCGCACGCCGGTAAACTCGAAGCGCGCGCCGCCGTCCTCGCTGTCGGCGATGGCGACATCCCAGCCGTGGGCGGCGGCGATCTCCTCGACGATATTGAGCCCGAAGCCTGTCCCATCTGGATTGGTCGTGTAGCCGGCCTCGAAGATCTCATCGCGGTTGTCGGGGTCGATCCCCGGGCCGTCGTCGGCGACATAGAAGCCATCGGAAAGCGCGCCGATGGTGATCGCCACGTCGTCGCCGACGTGTTCGATGCTGTTGCGCAACAGATTTTCTAAGAGCTGCTGGAGGCGGCCTTCATCGGCGTGGACGACCAGTCCGTCGGCGACCGATAGCGCCGCGCCGGCGGTTTCGACGTTCGCCCAGCAGTTGGCGGCCAGAACCTCAAGATCGACCGGTTCCGTTTCTTCGACGGCTTGGCCCTCCCGAGCAAGCGTAAGCACGTCGTCGATGATCGCCTCCATCCGGTCGAGATTTTTGGCGACGATCGGCGCGTGTTCGTCGTCGTCGATCAGTTCAATCCGGCCCTGGGCGACGCCGAGCGGATTCCGGAGGTCGTGGCTGACGACGTGGGCAAACCGTTCGAGGCGGTCGTTCTGTCGGCGAAGCTTCTGCGCTTGGCGGTGGCGTTCCAGCGCATACCGGATCGTCCGATGGAGCACATCGCCGTCGACATCGTCCTTCACGAGATAGTCTTGGGCTCCACGTTCGATCGCTTCCACGGCGGTCGCGTCATCCTTCAATCCGGTGAGCACGATCACCGGCAACGGCGACAGCGCGTCGGCGTCGTCGACGGCTTCGAGATACCGCTCTAAGGTATCCAGCCCCGTACTCTCTGGAAGCCCCAGATCAAGCAAGACCAGCTCAAACTCGGCGGATTTGAGTGCCTCGATCCCGGCGTCGAGCGATTCGACGTGTGTCACCGTCGCCGGCGGGAAGGTGCCACCGCCATCGGTGGTCAGGTGGTGTTCGAACAGCGTCGCATCCCCAGGGTTATCCTCGATGAGGAGAATCCGAAGCGTGTCGCTGACGCCGATCGACATCTTATTTCTCCGGGAACTTCACGACCTGGAACCAGAAGTTCTCAAGCCGATTAACGATCTCGACGAAGCCGTCGAAATCGACGGGTTTGGTTAGATACGCGTTGGCGTTGAGCTCGTAGGATCTGACGATATCCTCCTCGGATTCCGAGCTTGTCAGCACGACAACCGGAATCCGGCGCAGTTCGTCGTCAGCGCGGAGCTCTTCGAGCACTTCCTGGCCGTCCTTTCGGGGCATATTGAGATCCAACAGAATCAGATCCGGGCGGGGGGCATCCTCGTACTCGCCGTCCTGACGCAGAAATTCCAACGCGTCGACGCCGTCTGTCGTCACATGCAGGTTGTTGGCGAGCTTCCCCTGTTCGAGTGCCTTGCGTGTCAACATGACATCTCCGGGGTTATCTTCGGCCAACAGAATCTCGACTGGTTTATCGATATTCACGCCATGCCACCCTGGGTGCGCGTCGCTCGACATGTCCGTTGCATTGTGCGTGCTACGCGACCGACTGGTTTAGAAGTATGTGTTGGGCCGCCGCGGCCTGCAGCATTGTCGACGGCGATCACAACTGACAGCACAGACCCCCAACCACTAATGGTACTGCTGCTAATATGACCGTATGGACGACGACCTCATTGCGACGGGCCTCGACGAGCTGGAAGATATCTTCTATATTTTCACCCCGGAGGGCGATTTTGTGGAGTGGAACGAACAGTTGCCAGCGGTCTCAGGGTATGCCGGCGAGGAGCTGGACTCGATGGAGCCAACCGAGCTGTTTTCAGGCGGGGATCAAGACGCCATCGAGGACGCTGTCGACACCGTCATTGATCGCGGGATCCGGACGGCTGTGCAGGCGAATCTCGAAACGAAGGGCGGCCGCGAGATCGCCTACGAGCTGTCGATGTCGCCGCTGGAACCCGACGATGAGTTGGAGGCTATCGTCGGTATCGGCCGGGATATCACCGACCGGCTGGAGCAGGAACGCCGGCTGCAGGATATGGCCCAGGAGATCCAGGAACTCTCCATGCCGGTCGTCGAGATCTGGGATGGGGTGATCCTCACGACGGTCGTCGGTTCGCTGGATACGCAAAAGGCCGAGCTGCTGACCGAGGATCTGCTTGATCAGATCGTCTCGACGGAGGCCGCCATCGCGCTGATCGACATCACCGAGGTCGCCGCCCTCGATACCGCGACCGCCCAACACCTGATTGATACGATCAACGCTGTCAATCTCCTCGGCGCGAATGTCGTGATCACGGGGATCAGCCCGGAGATCGCCCAGACGCTGGTCCAACTCGGCGTCCGGCTCGACGATGTCGAAACCCAGTCGTCGCTGATGGAAGGCCTCCGGGTCGCCCTCGCCTGGCAGGGGGTCGAGTTCGAATGACCGCGACCGACAGTGCCGCCGTAACCGAGGTCTTCGATGTGTTAATCGCGACGTTCCCCGGTCGCCCAACCGATCAGGCCGTTGATGAGCTCCGACAAGACGTGTTGGATCGGATGGAGACGGCCGATCCCCGTGGTGTCGTCCTCGACATCTCGGCTGTGACGACGCTGGATTCGTTTTTCGCTCGGGTGATCTCAGAGACCGCCAGCATGGTCGAACTGATGGGCGGTGCGGCCATCGTCGTCGGCATGCGCCCGAGTGTGGCGATCACCGCGGCCGAACTCGGCTTTGGACTTGAGTCCGTCGAGACCGCCCGCAGCACCGACCACGCGCTGTCGATGCTGGGCATCAGCGTTGAGGCGACCGACGACGACACGAGTGACCCAGACGACGGCGTTATCGACCGATCCAGCCCTACGTCGTCGCCCGGAGGCAGGCAATGAGTGAACGGGCGGATGCTGCCGACGCCATCGACACCGAGGCGACGGTGCTCCGCTCGGGAACAATCCGCGTGCGGTCGGAAGACGACATTTTGCGGGCCAGACAGGAGGCCCGAGAGATTGCCGAGGAGATCGAGTTTTCGACAACCGATGTGACCCGGATCGTCACCGGCGTTTCAGAGCTCACGCGTAACATGCACCTTTACGCCGAGGACGGCATCATGGAATGGCGTGAGATCGAGGCCGGCCGGGACAGCGGGCTCGAACTCGTTTTTGACGATAACGGCCCCGGGATCGACGACATCGAGGGAGTACTGCGAGCCGAACACTCGACGTCAGGCGGGATGGGACGCGGCATCCAGGGCACAAAAAAGCTCATGGATGCCTTCGAGATCGTCTCAACCCCTGACGACGGCACGACGATCACGGTTCGGAAGTGGCGATAATGTCCGAGCCGACACGCGAACAAACGGAGCGACACGAGATCACCCAAGACGGCGACGACATCCTCGTCAAACAGGCCGCCGAATCAATGGCTGCGGCCATCGGCTTCGAGGAGTCGGCGGCCGCCGAGATCGGCATCGTCGCCGTCGAACTCGCCTCGAACGTGCTCAAACACGCCGACAGCGGTGAGGTCGCACTCAGCCATCTCACTGACGGCGACCGTGAGGGGGTTCGGATCGAGTCCTTCGATGTCGGCCCTGGCATCGCCAATGTGGATGCAGCCTTCGAGGATGGCGCGTCAACAGCCGGCAGCCTGGGCGGCGGGTTAGGGGCGGTCAACCGACTCATGCACCGGCTGACCGTCACCGCCCCCGGCGAGCCGGATTTCGGAACCAAGGTCGTCGCTGATCGCTGGAAGCGAAAGCCAGCGTCGGCGACGCGCCCCTGCCCGCTTTCGTTTGGTGCCGCGTCACGACCCGCGGCCAACGAGACGGTCAACGGCGACAGCTTCGTCATCAAACGGTGGGACGAGCAGGCGCTCGTCGGCGTGATCGACGGGCTCGGCCACGGGGCCGACGCCCACGAGGCGTCTATGGCGGCGACAGAGTACGTCGAAACGCACTACGACAGCCGGATGGAAGCGATCTTTGACGGCACCGAACGCGCCTGTCGCGGCACCCGTGGTGTCGTCATGGCACTGGCTCGCTTCGACTGGGACGCCGAGACGGTGACGTTTGCCACGGTTGGCAACATCAACTACAAACTCACCGACGACACCGATCTCACCGTTGTCCCACGCCGTGGCGTCGTCGGGAGCAACGGCCCCGATCCGAAGGTTACACACAGCGAGTGGCGGCCGGGCGATCGGCTGGTGTTGTTTTCTGACGGCGTCGACTCTCACTGGGAGCTGCCACCGGCCCGATCGATGGCAGATGAGTCGGCGACGGTTACGGCCCGACGGCTGCTTGATCAGCACAGCAAACCGCACGACGACGCGACCGTGCTGGTGGTCAGCGAGCAGGTTGCCGATCACTCTGACTGATCTCACACGCCAGCACCGCTGGCCGACCGCGGCCCCACAGTTTATGCTCGTGGTCGGCGTACCTCATTGTCAATGGCTCAGCTTATCCCGTCGCTCTGCGACGATCTCGGGGTCGGGATATCGGTACATGATCCCGACACCGGCGTGATTCACAGCGTCAACGAACGGGTCGAAGCGCTGACCGGGCACCCGGCCGCGGAGCTGCGCGGTACCACGATGGAGGCATACTCGGCCGCCGATGCGACGGCGACGTCGGATGCGTTCCACCAACAGATTCAGGCGACAACCGACGGGGAGCCCCAACAGTTTGCATGGGCGGTTGCGACCCCGAGCGGCCAGGTGTCACAGCTTCGTGTTCGGCTCTCGACGACCACGCTCGATGGCGAGCCGTATGTGCTGGCCGAATTCCAGGATATCACCCCCGAGCAGGATCGGATCAATCAGCTCAAAACCCAGGAGTCGGTGCTACGACGCTTTCACGAACTGGCCTCGCAATCGGCACCGTTCGAGGAACGGATGGCGTCGCTGCTGGAGTTCGGTCGCACGGTCATGGGTGTCGAGCAGGGATTTCTGACCAGTATCGACGGCGACACCCAACGGATCACGATCGGTGTTGGCCCCAACGACCAGCTCCAAGACGGTGCGACCGCGCCGTTTGCGGAATCCTACTGCCGGTATACGGTCGAGCCCGACCGCGACCAGCCGATGACGGTCGTCAATGCTGCCGAGGATGGCTGGGAGAACGACCCCGCCTACGATCGGTTTGGGCTGGGCTGTTATGCGGGCTCGAAGCTTGTCGTCGATGGCGAAACGGTCGGGACGCTCTGTTTTGCTGACCGCGACCCCACGGACACACCGTTTACTGAACTGCAAGAAACGTTCATCGAACTGCTCAGTGAGTGGGCGAGCACCGAACTCGAACGCGCCGACCGCGAACAGGAGTTGCGACGAAAGGATCGCGCGATCGAGGCTGCCCCGGTCGGCATTACGATCACCAATCCCGAGCAAAGCGATAATCCGCTGATCTACGTCAACGACCGCTACGAGGAGATGACGGGGTACAGTGAAGCCGACGCGCTGGGCCGCAACTGTCGGTTTCTACAGGGCGATGCAACCCGCGAGGAGCCGGTCGCCGAGATGCGTCAGGCTATCGACAACGCCGAGTCGGTAACTGTCGAACTTCGGAACTACCAACAGGACGGCCAGCAGTTCTGGAACCGGGTTTCGATCGCACCTGTGACCGACGACGAGGGGGTGCTGACGAACTTCGTCGGGTTCCAACAGGACATCACCGAGGACAAACAGCAACAACTGGAACTCGAACGCACAAGCGAACTTCTCGAACAGACCCAACAGGTGGCCAACATCGGCGGTTGGGAGTATGACCTGCGCTCGGAGACGCTCCAGTGGACCGATGAGGTCTATCATATCCACGGGAAGCCAGAGACGTATGATCCGACCGTGGGGGCGGCGATCGAGCAGTTCCACCCGGATGACAGGGAATCACTCCGCTCGGCGTTTGCGGAGCTCACAACCGACGGCACGCCGTTCGATCTTGAGGTGCGGATCCTGCGAGACGACGGCACGATGCGGTGGGTTCGCACCCGAGGCACCCCGCGGTACGACGGCGACGAACTCGTGGCCGTGGCCGGAACGCAACAGGACATCACCGAGCGCAAGGAGTTCGAGGAGGAGCTCAAACGCTCAAACGAGCGGTTACAGGAGTTTGCGTACATTCTCTCCCATGATCTCCAGGAGCCACTGCGGATGGTATCGAGTTACGTCTGTCTGCTGGAGGAAGAACTCGAAGAGCAGCTTGATGACGAAACCAGGCAGTATATCGATTTCGCCGTCGACGGGGCCGAGCGAATGCGTGGGATGATCGACGGACTTCTCCTCTACTCCCGGGTTGAAACTGAAGGCAGCGAACACACCGAAACCGATGTCAACACCGTCCTTTCGGCTGTCGAGGCGGATCTCGAACTCAAACTTGCGGAGACGGACTCGGAACTCCACGTCGACAGCCTCCCGACGATCGAGGCCGATGAGGATCAGTTGGTGCAACTGTTTGAGAATCTGATTAAAAATGCGATCGAACATGGCGGCGAGGAGACAACGGTCAGCGTGACCAGCACGTCGGTTCCCGAAGGAGTTCAGTTCGCTGTCAGCGACGACGGCCCCGGCATTCCAGCCGACCAGCAGGATGAGATCTTCGGCCTCTTTGATAAGGGCGGCGACAGCGATGGCACGGGGATCGGGTTGGCGATCTGTGAGCGGATCGTCGCCCGCCACGACGGCGAGATCAGCGTCGAGTCGACGCCCGGCGAGGGAGCCACGTTCTACGTCACGCTACCCGACAGCTAATCGTTGCTGTAGGGTGTTGGGTCGGCTCTTGCATGCCGTCTGACGTGCTTATTTACGGATCGACATGGTGTGTCAGGTATGGAATCGCTCACGAGTGGCCTCACGATCGGCGGGCTGGCCCCGCTGTGGTTTCTGGCGATCGGCATCGCTGCCGGCGTCGTGGCTGCACTCGTGATGGATTGGCCGATGAGTCGCCAGCCTGAGGGCTTTACGCCGGCGTATATCGCTGCCGGCGTCCTGACCCGAACGCCGCCAACCGATGTTCGGTTTCGGACGGCAATGTTCGCCCACCATCTCGCTGGCGGGCTGGCCGGCCTGTTGTACGCGCTTGTCGCCCTCGTTGTTGACCGACTGACGCCGACGCTGCCGCCGACCGTTGGCGTCGGCCTGCCCGCGCATCTGGTCGGCGTGATCGTCGTTGTCGGCTTCATCTACGCCTTTTTTGCCCACCTCGTTCTCCCGCGAGCCGGTGGTCGCCCCTACGAGGAACAAGCAACGGCGGTTCGCGGCCAGTGGCTCCGCTCAGCCCTTGTCTATGGGCTGACGGTGCTGGTGGTCGTGCCGGCGGTCGTGGTGTCGGTGAGTCCCTGAGATGCGTTAGACGACGCGGTTTTCAAAGTCGGTCTCGCCGTTGCGGTATCGGTCGATGTTGTCGGCGAGAATCTCGGCGGTGCGCTCGTAGTACCGCGGCGTGTGGCCGGCGTTGTGTGGCGTGATCGAGACGGTGTTGAACCCCCACAGCGGATGGTCTTCCGGTAGCGGCTCGGGATCGGTCACATCGAGTGCCGCGCCGGCGATCCGGTTGGCCTGCAGCGCGCTCACGAGGTCATCGGTGTCGACGACGCCACCGCGGGCGATGTTGACGAGGAACGCTTCGGTCGGCAGCGTCAACAGCGCCTCGCTGTCGATCAGCCCACGGGTCGTCTCTGTCAGCGGGCAGGCCAAGACGAGATAGTCGGTGCGAGCAAGGGCCGTATGCAGCTCGTCGAAGCCGAATACCTCGTCAGTTGGGCCTCCCTTCTCGGGGGTGTAGCGAACACCGAGGGTTTCGACGCCGAAGGGATCGAGTCGGTCGACGACTGCTGAGCCGATCGCCCCAAGGCCGACAACTGTCACCGTACTGCCCTGTAGTTCGCGGGCGGGATACGACTGCCAGGTACGTTGCTCCTGTTGTCGTCGCGCTCGCGGGAAGCCACGCACGTGACTCAAAATCGCGCCGATGACGTACTCCGCGATATTCGGCCCATGAACCCCGGAGGCGTTTGTCACCGCGACATCGTTGGCCTCGAAGGTATCCAAGGGGAGGTGGTCGACGCCCGCGTAGACACCGGCGAAGAGATCGAGATTCTCGGCGGTCTCGATCAGCTCCGCATCGAGGTCGTAGCCGGTGACGATCGGTGCCGACGCCACAAGCTCGCGTTCCGCAGCCGGCGTGTCTGCGACGGCGATGTCGATCTCCGGGAGTTCATCCCGCAACGCTGTCGCGTAGTCGTTCGCCGACAGCCCGTGAATCTTCTGTCGCAACACGGCGATTGTTGGGGAGCCCATACCGGCGGTTCGGCTGTCTGCCACATTAAAATATGCCTCTCGCTGCTGGGCAGTTCCACACCCACACGTCTCGTCAGCCGACACACATATTCTGTTGTGCGTGCAACGATCGCTATGGTCGCGCTCCACCGTGACGACCGTGGGCAGTCTCGGCTTGGGGTCATCATCGTCGCCGTCCTTCTCTGTGGCAGTATTCCGGCCGCGCTGTGGGTGATCGGCGGCTGGCACGGCCTCGCTCTTGTCGCCGTCGGTGTCGCCGGTTGGGTGGGGCTTCGTCGGCTGCAATCATCGGCCACCGACGAGACCGCTGACAGCAGTCCTTCGGCTGTCTGGAACCTGATTCCCTGTCGGCAGTATGCTGGTCGACACGCTGAGTCCGGTGGAGTAGCACGTGGTGAACAAGAGGCCGCACTAGAGGAGATCAGCCAGCAAGCCGCCGAACAGTCGAACGCGCCAGCTCAGTCGGAGCGCAATCAGTAGCGGATCCGTCGACTGATACCTGCCTGCAAGAGTGAGATCCTGAACTGTCCTCCTGGTACGGCTTGTTGGTGCCGCAAGTGGGACATCCAAGTGTCTCAAGCGAGTAGAGTATCTTATGGATGGGAGTGACCGATTCATGTTGTATGCAGTACTGTTGTTGGGACTGCTGATTGTCGCTGGCGCACTCCTCGTGCTCCTCGTTGACTGAGTGCTGCCGATGGAGTACGTCGTGAGGTCTGCCATCGGTCGATATGTCCGTCCACAAAGCCGTCTCACGGCGATGACGTGTCAATAGCCGTCTCGACCGGCTCCTGAAACCCGACCCAGTTGCTGATCGTCCCTGTTTCGTCGGGGATCGGCGCGATAGCAACCCGGCTGTAAAATGGTGTGCCATCAGCGCGGTAGTTTTGCAACTCGGTAATCGCGGCTGTCCAGATCTCGGTTGCCTCTCGCAGCGTAGCGACCGGCTCGGCGGCCGTCTCGGGGCCTTGCAGACACCGGAGGTTCTCGCCCAGCACGTCTGCTTCGGCGTACCCGGTCAGCGACTCGAAGGCGTCGTTGGCGTACCACACCGGATTGTCCTCGTAGGCTGGACCGGTGATCACCATGCTGATCGGGGCGGTGTCCATCGCAGGCGTCGCCCACCCGATTGCCGTCTCGTCGCCACCGCCGTATGTTTCGGGCGCTGCGGCCGTTCGAATCTCACCAAGGGCCGCCGCCAGCGAGTCGGCAACGGCTGTCGATGGGATCGTCGGCCCGTCGTCGACATGCTGCCGAAGTAGAGCCCCAACGTCCGCTGATTCGGCCATACCAGCGGTTGGAGACCGAGCCATGTAGGCGTTGAGATCCATCCTCGCGGCGGTGTCTTTTCGGAAAATAGCGGGCTGTTTCAGTGGGTTTAAGCCTCGATCAGGCCGGGTGACTGTATGGAACGCGTAGATGTCGCCATCGTCGGTGGCGGCCCGGCTGGGGCGGCCGCAGCCCACGCTGCCGCCGGTGAGGCTGCCGAGGCGGTCGTCCTCGAAAAGGGCGTCCCCCGAGCCGACCGCGACTTTCTTGGCCCGGATTCGACGGACGCCGCCGGGATTCTCGACTACTGGGTTGATCTCATGGGGATTCACCCCGATGAGTTTCCCGACGATGTCGTCTGCCAGGAACTCGACCGCGCGGAGTTTGTCGGCCCGACCGAGGCCTGCACGCTGACGAGCACCGGCATCGACTCCTCATACGACCACTTCGGCTATACCTTCCAACGAGCCCGCTTTGATGACTGGCTTCGGGAACGGGCTGAAGCCGCCGGCGCGAGCTACCGGGTCGGCGTGCGGGTCAGAGCTGTCGAGAGTACCCTCGATGCCGCCGGCGACGAGCCTCGCCACCGGGTCGTGGTCGCCGACGGCGAGGACATCGGTGCCGATGTCGTGATCCTTGCCGACGGGCCACAACGAACCGTCACAAACCAGGTGCTCGACGACTATCTCCCCGCCGACACACCGGCCTCCGAGCGGTTGGCCGCCCCGAAAGCCAACCACATCGCCTACCAGGAGTACCGTCGAGTGCCCGACGCCGTCTTCGAGGAGCTCAAAACCGCGATCACCTTCTGGTGGGGGCATATGCCCGGCCACACTGCCTACCCGTGGGTGTTTCCGAACGACGACGGCGTCTGTCGGATCGGGCTAACGATGCCGATCGGGCTCGACATCGACGCGGTCGAAGATCGCGACGCCTACCCGCTACTCGAAGCTAACGACGAGACGATCCCAAACGGGGCAACCTACATTCGCCGCCTACTCGAACTGGAGTGGGGCGACGAGTACGATATCGAGGCGGACTTCCCGATCGTTGAGGATTGCGGCAAACGCGACGGCACCGAAACCTACAGCATCTCCTCGACACAGCCGATCGAATCACCAGTCGACGCCGGGATCGCCGTCGTCGGCGGGGCGATGGGAACTACCTCGGCCTTCCATGAGGGTGGCGACCACGTCGCCGTTCGAACTGGAAAGATCGCCGGCGAGTTGGCGGCGACCGGTGAGTTGGCGGCGTACAACGACCGCTGGCGATCGGCGATCGGCGACGAGTTGCTTCGGAATGTGACGTTTGCGGAGTTGTGTCGGGACTACGGCCCGGACGACTGGGATCGCACGTTCAAATCGGTACGAGGGATGCTCACCGCCGAGGGTGTGAATCTCTTCGAGATGAACACGCTCCGCTCCGGGCTCTCAGGAGCGAAGATCCTCTATCAGTACAAAAAACAGAAACGCCGGCTGCGGAAGCAGGGATACACGCAGTTGACCGAGAACGACTACGTCTACTGAGCGACGTGGCGACTACGGTCGCTACACGATGTGCTGTGACACGCGCTTGCGGGGACAACGTCGTCAAAAGATCCGATTAGACTTTCGCGGCTTTCTTCCGGGTGATGTAGCCGGCGACCCGGTTTCGGACACCCTTCGATTCGACGGTGGTGAGCTTGCTGACGTTTTCCTTGTTCGTCTCGAAATCCGTGTTGAACGCCTCCGGATAGTCCTCAAGCAGGGTGCGACCGAGCTGCTTGACGTACTTCGGTTTGATTGCCATACACGGGATTACCCGGAGCACCACTAAAACGATTCGTTCCGCGACAGTCGTCGTTCAGCCCTCATTACCGGTCAGCGACCGCCAGTCGGTCGCCTCACTCAGAGTCTCAAAGGCCGCCCGCTCCTGGGGCCCCCCGCATTTTTCAACTGTTTCCTCGAAGTATGCCAGTCGATCGAGCAGTGTTTCAGTGTCATAGCTCGGCACATCCAACCGCGAGGCGGCGACGGTCGCATCGATGACGGCCCCGAAACCGCGGTTGATCGTGTGTGGTCGTTCGGCGGCGACAGTCCCCGTGTCGGTTGGCCGAAGCTCCCACCGCTCCCACTCGGTGCCGCCATCTGTACCGGTTGCGACGGATTCGGCTGCAACGTCGACCCATGCGTCGGCACTCGGCAATACGGGATGTTCTTCCTCTCGGATCGTCACCGCAGCATCGACGAACGCTCGTGGGTCAGGGGAAAACTGGACGACACCACCGCCCTGCCGGTGAAAGTTGCGCTTCGTGCGGGTGTTGCCCCAGGTTGTCGCTTCGACCGGCTCGCCTGACTCGTCGGGGGCATGCAACCCAAGGGCAGCCATGTTCCAGCGGTCGTTCGGGCCGAGGGTGGCGACGATTGACTCGGTGACGCCGCGGAGCGCAACCGGCCAATCGCTGGCGACGCTGTCGCTTGGATGCCCGCCGTCGCTGGTCATACAGACAGCCCACGTTCAAGCGCAATAAACAGCGCGGCGGCGGTCAGATCCGCCGTGGTGCCGGGGTTGTAGCCGGCGTCGACGAACTCCGCGGCGAGTTCCTCGGCGGTCGTGAGGTCGCCGTCGGTATCGACGCGCTCGGCGACTGTGGCGGCCCGCTGGGAGACCTTGCGCGCGGTTGCCGCATCGTGTGTTGTCGCCACGAGCGTATCCGGCTGCGCAGCCAGCAAGTCGAGAAAAAGTCGCGCCGTGCGATCGCCGACCGGCCCACTGTCGGCCAGCAATTTGTCGGCTGCTGTGAACGCGCGATCGAAGCCGGTGACCCACTCGCGGGCGTTGCCATCAGGAACCCCCTCGGCGGGATCGGCCGCAAGTTCCATAATCTCACCCAGTGATAGCTCTCGCTCTCGGAGCGTCGACGCGGCCGCAGCGCCCCGGCGCACGTCAAGTGCGTCAGCCTCCGGCGGCGGGTCGCCGACGGCGACATCGACATGCTCGAAGGCCCGATAGAACTGCACCGCGTCGTCGACGGTCGTTGCCGCAACGATCTCGCTAACGCCGGCCGGTGAGAGATCGTCGGTTGCCGCAGCCCGAACGAGTGGCACGAGCAACAGCAGGCAGCCAAACTGCGTGTTGCCGCCCTGTTGGGTTGCCATGCCGGCGACCGCCTCCTCGAAGGCGACGCCGACGGGATCGCCGGCTTCCGCCCGACGGAGCCCCTCGGCTGCGCCGACCGCGCCGGCCATGAAGTGCTCAAATCGGAGCTCATCGAGATCGCGGTGGCGGTCGACATTCCCCGGCTTTGGGGTGCCACTGACTTCGAGCAGCAGGGCGAGTTGTGCGTTTTCGGCTGGGGTTCGGTCTCGGTCGGTGCCGGCCGCCGGCTGAGTATCGTCGCTCATGGGTTTGGCTCCGGGCTGTGCTGTGCAACGGCGTCGGCGACACGGCGCAATACCTGGCCGTCGGGATCGCGGCTCGGTCGCCCGACGCTGACGGCGTCGGCTCCGAAGCGACGATATTCGCGGACGCTGTCGGCGTCTCTGACCCCATTGTTCGCGATCACGAACAACTCGGTCGCGTCGGCAACCGCACCGACGACGGGTTCGGTGTCCATCGCGTCGATATGGATCGCATCGCCACCGGCCGCCTCGATCGCTTCGGCGACCGCGACAAGATCAACGCCGTCGACGGCGGCTCTGACCTTGGCGCTGACAGCTGCCCCTTCCTCGGCGGCGACGGCGACGTAGTCGGCCAGCCGGCTGCTGTCGGCCAACAGGGACTCGCCACAGCCGACCGCACAGAGTTCCGCTTGGCGGCAGTGAGCATTGATCTCCAGGATCGCGTCGTAGTCGGCACAGATCGCTGCCGCCGCTCTGATGGGGTCGGCGGTCGTGGTTCTGACGTTGATGGCTGGCCGAATCGACGCGGTATCGGTGGCGACCGTCTGGAGTTGGGCGTCGATGAACGCCAGTGGATCAGCCGGGAGGAACTCCTCGCGATCGCGGGCGACAAGCTGGCGGGCGGCCTCGCGGGCGGGCTCATCAAGGGCGATCCCACCGAGAAACGCCGCGCCCGCGTGATCGGCGGCAGCCAGTGCCCACTCGGCGTCGGCCTCGCCGCTCAGGCTGGCCAGCGCAAGCGGTGGCTCAAACACGCGCCAACGCCTCCTGGATCGCCGCGAACACGCGCTCGCTGTCGGCGACCGTCTCGATCGCGGTGTCAGTGCGAACCACCGGACGATCCAACTCGGTCTCGTCGTCGGTATCAAGCACAAAGGCGTCGACAAACGGGTAGGCGTCGGCGACACCCTGTGTACTCGGTTCCCGGCCGGTCGCGGCCATGAGATCAGCCGCTGGCCCCGAAAAGACACGATCCTCGATAAACGGCGAGACAGCGACGACATCGGTCTCGTCAAGTGCGGCTTCGACGCCGTCGAGGGCGAGCATTGGGCCGATACTCGTCACCGGGTTTGAGGGACCGATCACGACCGGGTTGTCGAGGGCGTCAAGCACGTCGTCGGTTGGTTCAGCGTCGTCGGCTCCGCGGAACTCCACATCGTTGACAGCAACGTCGCCGCGGTGGCCAACCCAGTATGCTTGGAAATGCATCAGTCCCGAGTCGGTGTGGATGAGCGACGCGACCGGATCGTCACTCATCGGGAGCAGTGTCACCTCGACACCGAAGGCGTCGGCGAGGATCGCGGTTGTCTCGGTGAGCGAGTGCCCCTCGTCCAGCAGGCTCGTTCGCGTGATGTGAACAGCTCGATCGCGGTCACCGATCGTCATGAACTCCGCAATCCCCGAAAAGCGTCGCCAGCGAGCGATTTCGCGACCGGTGGTCTGCTTGTCGTCGGGCAGAAATTGCGGCCCGTCGTCGAGGCCGGCGGCGTCGGCCAGTCGGTGGAGTTCCGCGGTTGTCTCGTGGCTGTCGCCGTCGATTCCCCACCAGCGGTCGGTATCGAGCATCCCGCCCTCGTGGAACAGCACCGTATCGAGATCCGGACAGACGAGCAGCCCGCCGAGCTCGACATCATCGCCGGTGTTGCCAACGACGGTCAACTCGGCGGGATCGACGTGAGCTTTCGCGCCGGCCAGCAGCTTCGGCGTCCCCGTCCCGCCGGCGAGCAGCGTGCGCATACTTCCGGTTCGGCCCCTGTCCGTTTGTATCCGACGGCTCTTTGCCACCGCACACAAAGCCAGCCACATGAACGAGACGCGCCGAACACTGCTGTCGGCTTTCGCTACGGGGCCGGCAACGGGCCCGGAACTCGCCGCGGAGTTGGGCGTTTCGCGGGCCGCCGTCTGGAAACAGGTCGACGCGCTGCGCGAGGCCGGCTTCGAGATCGAAAGCACCCCGGACGGCTATGCCGTCACGAGCGTCCCGGCGTACGGCGCGGCCGCAATCGAGTATGAACTCGACGCACCCTATACGGTCGAGTACCACGACTCGATCGGGAGCACGAACGATCGTGCCCGCGAGCTCGCGGTCGACGGCGACCGCGATATCGTCGTCGTTGCCGACGAACAAACTGGCGGTCGGGGGCGACTTGAGCGCTCATGGGACTCGCCGCCTGGCGGGATCTGGGCCTCGGCGGTGCTCGATCCGTCGTTGCCGGCCGCCCACGTCCCGCTGGTCACATTAGCCGCTGGCGTTGCTGTCGTCGATGCCTGCCGCGCCGTTGGCGTTGAGGCGACGCTCAAATGGCCCAACGACGTGCTCGTCGGCGACGACCCTGACAGCGACCGTGGCGGTCAGAAGCTCGCCGGCATTCTCACCGAGATGGAGGGGGAAGCCGACCGCGTTTCCTGGCTCCTCGTGGGGATTGGGCTCAACGCCAACATCGCACGCGAGGCGTTGCCGGACGGCGCGGCCAGCCTCCAGGAACAGGGCGGCGACGTTGATCGTCGGGCAGTGCTCCAGACGATCCTTGAATCGCTGTCGACGTTGGTAGCTGCCCCGGACACGATCATCGAGCAGTGGCGGGCCTACAGCAGCACGCTCGGCCGCGCGGTGCGTGTCGATACCGGCCGCGAGCAAATCGAGGGAAGGGCTGTCGACGTTCAGTTCCCCGGCGCGCTCGTCGTTGACACAGACAGCGGCGAAGAAGTCGTCCATGCCGGCGATTGTGAGCATCTCCGGCCGGTCTAATCAGTTCAGAGGTAGCCGAGATCGCTGAGTCGGTCTTCGAGTTCGGGGTGATCTGCGACGGCCTCTTTGAGCGTTGAGACCTCCACCTTGCTGGCTTCCAGTATCTGGAGTGCCGAGCGCAGTTTGTAGTGTACCTCTTGGTCGTCTGTCTCCTCGATCACCGATTCAAGCAGCGTCTGCACCGTCTCCAATGGATCCTCGCTCATGGTCTCTCTGGGGACTGGATTAGTATAATCGGTCTGCTTCCGGCTCTCTGGACTGCCACAGGTGAGCCTTACTCGCCGTGGCGATAGGTTTCGATGATATCGTCGAGTACCATCGCCCGCGGGTCGGTCGCGGGATACTGCGTGTCGATCAGCTCGCGGGCGGTGTCGACCTCACCGCGGAGAGCAAACTGCCGGACGCGGGCGGCGACCTGATAGAATTCGCCGTCACCCTCGCCTTCCGGCTCCTCGCGACCCAGAGCGTGGTCGGGAAAGACCTCATCGCGGACGTCCTCGAAATCCAGCATTTCGGGTTCGTAGTCGTCAATCTCGGAGAGGACGTACTCGACGGCAAACCGCTGGAACTCCGATTTGCTGGAAAACTGGTCGCCGGAGACCAGCTCCTCGACCCGATCCATCACCGTCTCGGAGAACCTGACTGTGGATTTGACCATTTGTCTTCGGTGTTGGGTGGCAGCTACGTAAGCCTATCCCAGCGTCAGACGCCCGTCAGCCGCCGATGTGGCGGGATAGACTCCAAGCAGTTCAGGCGAGCAGCCGACGATCAGTCCCGCCGATCGCGGACGATATCGAGGGCCTTCCCCGGTGCGCCGAGGGCGTTGAACCCGACGCCGACAAGCACAAACAGGGTATAGAGGCCGAGCGTCGATAGAAAGATGATCACCATGGCGAGGATCGCCAGCCAGTCATTCTGGAGCCAATAAAACGCCCCGAGGGTCATGACGGTGCCGTACAACAAGACCATATATGGTCCCCAGCCGCGGGCGTGGCCGCGGCGGCGCTTCCGGCGGATATAGCGTTCGAGGTCGGCTTTGAGGGCTGGCTTGTCGACGGTTCGATCCTCGATATCGGCCTCGAAGTCGTCGAACTCCGCGCGAAGCTCCGCAAGACGGGCGTCGAGATCGCTGATATCCGGGGCCCCCTCCGGCTCGACGTGACCGCCGTCGCTGGCGGTCGTTTCGTCGGCACCGGGGGTGTCGCCGCCACCTGCCCCATCGTCAGCGATCGACTCCTCGGCGGTTCGCTCAGGCGACATGTATCCGACACCTCGGTTGCCGGGGTGTTGTAACTGCCGATCCGGAACCGCGATCGGCTGGTGGGTGCTGTCTCAGGTCGGTGTCGCCACGCTGTCGACGCCGGCCAGTACCGCGTTGATGATCGCACCCAGAATGACGATATTCGCTGCGAGATACAGCCACGTCACCAGCAACAGAATGCCGCCGATAACCCCATACGCCGTATACTGGGTTGCACTGGCGGCATAGAGCTGAAAGCCGGCCTGCAGCAGTGTCCAGCCCACAGCCGCAAAGAGTGTTCCCGGGAGGGCGTCTCGGATCGGTATCGGTGGATTCGGGAACTGCCGGTAGACCGGCACCAAGAGCAGCGTCAACACGGCAGGGAGGCCGAGGACGCCAACTACCCGACTGCCTGTGTCGAGCGGCAGTGCGGCCAACACGACCGCAAGCACGACCATGATCCCGATGCCACCGCCGATCCCGATGAGAACCAAGCTCGCATCCCGGAGCTGGCCGCCGAGACTCGCGGTGTCGCCTTGGCCGTAAACGGTCAGAAAGGCGGTATCGAGCGCGCGAAAGACTTTGAGCGTACTCCAGGCGAGGACAGCGAGCCCAACGATGGTCGCGCTACCGGCTCCAGGCGCGTTCGCAATCGCTCCTGCGACGGCTTCCTGGCCGGCTGGTGTGAGAAATCCGCTGGTCAGGGTGACGAGCCGCTCGGCGACGCTCGCACCGCCGACGCCTGTCGCCACGACGAGCAACAACAGGAGCGCGGGCAACAACGAGACAAAGGCGTAGTAGGCGACCGCGGCGGCCAGAAACGTGATCTCCCTGTCTCTGGCCGTCGCCACGACCGCTTTTGTTGTCGCCACGATAGTCCGGGTTCGCGAGTTCACGACCGTCCGTTATCGTGGATCGCCGAAAAGGGGTTGGTATGTCCGTTATCGCGGATCGCCGAAAAGAGGTTGGTGTGTTGACTCAGCGGGTGATCTCTCGCGGCTCAGTTGTCGGCGTCGGGAGCCGCCGCTTCCCGGATCTCTGTGACATCCGCGTCGGTTTTGAACGCTGTCCCGCTGTACTGGGCAGGGGTCGCCTCATAGCCCGCGGCGCGCAGGTCGTCGAGAAACTCGTCCATCGCGTTAGCCGGGACGCCCCACTGCTTGCAGAGGCGGTGTTGGTCGTAATGGGTCGGTGTATCGAGTTCGTCCGCGACCGTCGCCAGCAGTTTGTCAGCCTGTTTTCGTTCGCCCAATTCTGGGCTGAGTTGCTGGCGAACCAGTTCGGTAAACTCGCTGTCGGCGACCCCGCCGAGCCAGATCGGGCCGGCGGTGACGACGCGATTGCTCCCACAGTTCGGACAGGTCTCGGGCACCGACTCGGGATACCAGCCGAACTCGTGCTCGCGGGCGAGACAGTCCTCGCAGTGGTGGACAAACCCCAGCGATTCGAGCAGGTCGTCGGCACGGCTCGCGCTGTGGTCGAGTTCCAAATACGTGCGGGCGTAGTGGCGGCTGACATGGGAGCAGATCGGTTCGGCGGCTACATCGTAGCGGGCGGCCGTCCGAACTAACGCGGAGATGAGCGTTCGCAGCCCCATCTCAGGGTGGTAGTCGGTGTTGCGCGGCACCGCGCTGTACTTGCGTTTCCCGCTGTTGAGATGCGCGCCACAGATCGGTGCGGTGTCGGTCGCCGTCACACAGACCATATTGCGGGTTTGAGCGAAGGCAGCGTCAGCGAAGGGGATCGGTGTGCCGAAGGGATCGAGATCAACGATATCAAACATCTCCTCATGCAGGAGGGCGTTGACATTGCGCTCAACGACCGCACCGTCGAGATCGTTGCGAGCGAGGTTTTGTCTGGCGAGGGCGACAGCCTTGCTGTCGGTGTCACAGCAGGTCACGTCGTACCCTTCGTTTGCGGCTCGCACGCCACGAATCCCGGAGGCAGCCATCCCATCGAGATAGGTGGCAACACGGGGTTCCCGTTCCTGGTAGGCCCGCAGCACGGCGACCGTGATATCCCGATTGAGCTCCATTGTCGGGTTGAAGAACACGCCGTCGCCGCTGCCCTCCCGGGTGCCGTCTCGTGGCTGCTCGACGTCGATCTCGACGCCGCCCTCGCTGAGTTCCATAGCGACCGTGGGTACCGCCGCCGGAAAAAGGACACCGAACCTGATTAGGCCCGGTATCCTGTAAGCCCGCTGTGAGCGAGGTCGACGACTGGCGGGCGGCACTCGATGCGGCCGGTGAGCTACAGCCGGCGATCGTTACCGCCATCCTCTCGGCCCACGGCGACCGCGGCGGCAAAGCCATCGACGCGGTGGCTGAACAACGGGTGAAGCGGTACCGCGATTTCACCGTCGTCGTCGGCTACGAATCCGAATACGTGATCGAAGACGGCGGCTGCACCTGTAAGGACAGCCAGTACAATCTCGACGCGGATGAACAGTGCTGGCACGCCCTGGCCGTCGAGATCGCCGAGCGAATCGATGCGATTGATCACCACGATATGTGGTACTCTGACGTGCGAGACTTCATGTAGGTCGCGGCGACTTCACCGCGGATCTGTCGTCAACACATAGCCAAACAGCGGCCCGAAGGCGGCGACCAACGCGGCGGCGACAAGCGGCTCAGATGGCCCTGCCGTGAGCCCGGCGACGACAACCAAGCCGGCAGCCACGCCGAGGCCGCCGAGCAATGTGTTTCGGCGTCGCTGCTGTGTCGGCTGTACACCGCCGAGGTAAAACAGCCAGCCGGCGAGGAAGACCAACAGCGCGCTGGTCGCCGCCGGGCCGGTGGCGGCGACCGTTCCGATAGCAAGCAGCCCGGCTGCACCGAGCGTTGTTATGACAACGACAACACGCGGCTTGAGACTCGCTGGTGGGGTGCCGTAGCTGCTGGCGTAGCCCGCAACCGGCAGAAAGACGACGAGTGCCAACAGCCAGCCGAACACAACCGTGTCGATGGTTGGTGGCTGTTGGCGAACGATCCCGCCCCAGACGACAAGTGATGCACCGCCGGCGATGATCGTGAGGAGTCGCGGCGGTAAGACGCCCGTCGGCGAGTCGCTGGTGCGTACCGCGTAGGCCCCGAAGGGGTACCAGCAGACAACGGTGGCGACGATCGCTGCGGCCGGATCACCAAGTGAAAAAAGGACGAATCCACCGATCCCGCCCCCGAGGATTCCCCCGGCGATCAGGGCCAACTCGGGCGCATACCGGTTCATACAGCCACCTCGCGGTGGGTGCCAAAGAGTCACGCGGTTCTCGATCCCGGCAGCGGAAGCGTTTAGACGGGGGATTCGCTACGACGGTGTATGGCGAACTGTCCACTGGCGGAGGACTGTCCGAGCTTCTCCGAGCGGATGCAAGGCATGGGGTGTCAACACTACGAGGAGAACCGCGGCGGCGCGGAGTGGTGCCAACACTACGGGATGCCGATCACCGAACTCAAACAGCAGCCGGTCACCCCCGGCGAGGAGGTTATCGTCGACATCGACGATATCCACGAAAGCGGGGCCGGCGTCGGCAGCACCGAGGATGGCTTTATCGTGTTTGTCGATGGGTTGCTCCCACCGGCTCGCGCGAAGGTGCGGATCGATCGCGTCAAAGGCAGTCACGCCCGCGCAAAGAAGATCGTCGAACGGCTCCCACTGGAAGCCGACGAGGAATCTGAGGAAGACGCCGATGCCGACTTGGACGATGAGGAGACCGACGATGCGGATACCGCCGCCGCCACCGGTGACGACGACGGCGATACCGAGGAATCAGCCGATGAGGAGGAAGACACGGACGACAGCGACGACAGTCCGGATCGGCCCGACCGCGACCGCCTCGGTAGCCGCGAGAACTTCTGGGGTGGCTGAGGTCGGTCACCGAGCGATGCCGCCGTGGACAGCGAAGTCTGTAGCTTTTTGCAGTTCCCCGACAATACGTGAGCAATGACCGACAGCGATGGCACGCCAACCGCAACGCCACCGGACGAGGACGGCGCGTCACTCGATGTGGCCGCACTCCTCGATCGGATCGGGTTCGATCCCGAGACCAATGTGTTGACCCAGCGGCAAGCCGAGGTACTCGCGCTCCGGGAACACGGCCTCCGCCAGCGGGATATCGCCGACCGACTCGGCACCTCCCGGGCCAACGTCTCAAACATCGAGAGCAGTGCGCGCGAAAATGTTCAGAAGGCGACCGAGACGGTCGGGTTTGCCGAAGCGTTGTCGGCACCGGTGCGCGTCGAAATCCCCGCCGAGACGGATCTCTATGATGTGCCGAATCTGATCTTTGATGCGGCCGACGAGGCGAACGTGAAGGTTACCTACACCGCCCCCGATCTGATGAAACTGATCAGCGATGAGGCCTCCGCGGCGATCAAAGGCCGCAACGTCAGAACCAGGCTGTTCGTTAGTGTCACTTCGGAAGGCGCGATTCGCGTTCGACAGGCAACGCACTAGCTGTCGGTATTTTGGTTTCCGTCGGCCTCCCAGGTTTCGATCCGGCCAGCTTCGATATCCTCGACACAGCCACGGCAATCGATGTGGTCGGCGTCGAAACAGGCAGGCCGGCCCTCGCTGTCGATCGTGGCGGCGCGCTTCACCGCGTGGCGGCGACACACGAGTTGCGCGCGGCCGGCATCGTCGGTCGGTAACGCCGCGGTCACGTCGTCGTCAGCCTCGGCTACTCCCTCGTCAAAGGCGGCGCGGGTGCGTTCGACGTTCCGGCCGGCTGCGCGGAGGTGCTCCCGCAGGAACGCTTCAAGCCGCTCGTCCATAGCCGGCTTTCGACGGCAGTCGGTATAGGCTCGTTGCTGGTGGCGTTCCTTGGCTTGAGTCACCCCAGTGTCACTGAAAATGTCTGACGCGATATCGTTCAATCCTGACGCTTGTTGTCGGATTTCACTTTCAGTTTGCTCCCCATATCTTTTATACGATGCGGCACCAACCGACGTATGTCTCCCATTGAAAACACCGCGGAGGCAACCACTATGACCGAATTGCGAACACACGCAGCCGAGATTGCGGAACAGTTCTCAGACCACGTCGACGTGACCGAAGACGAGGTCGAATCCAAGCTCCAACAGCTTGTCGAGGAGTACCAAGTCCCCCTTGATGAGGCCACGCGGAGCGTCAGAAACAGCTACCTCGAAGAGGCCGGTATCGAACGCGATGAGATCAGCCAGGGCGGCAGCGACCAGGTGCTGGTTAACGAGATCGACCAAGACGAGCAGTGGGTCGACCTCCGCGTCAAACTGGTCGACCTCTGGGATCCCCGCAGCGACTCCATCTCCCAGGTCGGTTTGCTGGGCGACGAATCGGGGACGATCAAGTTCGTCGCGTTCAAGACCTCCGAACTGGAGAAACTGGCGGAAGGCCAGAGTTACGAGCTCTCGAATGTCGTCACCGACGAGTACGAGGGCACCTATTCCGTCAAACTCAACCGCACGACGACGATCACCGAGATCGACGAGGAAATCGAGGTCGGCGACAACAGCGAGACGATCGAGGGTGCGTTGGTCGACGTCCAGTCTGGCAGCGGGCTGATCAAACGTTGTCCCGAGGACGACTGTACCCGCGTTCTCCAGAACGGCCGGTGTGCCGAACACGGTGAGGTCGACGGCGAGTTCGACCTCCGCATCAAAGCCGTGCTTGATGACGGCCAGACGGTACAAGACGTGATCTTCAACCGCGAGGCGACCGAGGAGCTAACCGGTATTGAGCTAGAGGAAGCCAAACAGCTTGCCAAGGATGCCCTCGATACGACGGTTGTTGCCGACGAGATGCGTGCCGATATCCTCGGCCGGTATTACACCGTCACGGGGCCGACACTCGGCCGCTACGTGCTCGCAAACGAGTTCGAACAACACGACGGGCCAGCAGATGCCGAACGTGTCCTGATCAAAGCGAGGTCGATCTAAGATGAGCGAATCCGAATCCGAATCCGAGTCTGTCAGCCGCGAGGTCGCACAGCGTGTGTTCGCCGCCGAGTTCAACGACGCCAGCTACACATTCAAGGAAAGCGACGACGACCGCGCGCCGGTGTATCTGCTGTTGCCGACCGGCGAGCGCGCCAACCGGATCTTCGTCGTCGGCACCCTCACCGAAACCGAGGATGTCGGCGAAGACAACGAGTACTGGCGCGGCCGGATCGTCGATCCGACGGGGACGTTCTTCGTCTACGCCGGTCAGTATCAGCCCGACGCCGCAAGCGCGTTGCGGGAGCTTGAACCACCGGCTTACGTTGCGGTCGTCGGCAAGCCCCGCACCTACGAAACTGACGACGGCGATATCAACGTCTCCGTTCGTCCCGAGTCAATCACCGAGGTTGACGCCGCAACCCGGGATCAGTGGGTTGTCGAAACCGCCGACCGAACACTCGACCGGATCGACGCCTTCGATGCGGCTGGCAACGAGTACGCCCGCATGGCGGGCGATGAGTACGGCGATGCTGTCGCAAAATACACTGAGACCGTCGTCGAAGGGCTGGAAAGTCTCGAAACAACGGATGAACTCGATGCGGATGTGGCTGCCGACAGCGACGGTGATACTGCGGATGCGACCGACGATGACGCTGAGGGCGACGCCGTCGATACGGCTGACCCGAGCCCGCAACCGTAACTGTCCTCGCAGCTGTTAGCGATCCGTTTTTACCGCCGTTTTATCGGAGATTCCGCGTCGACACACCATGTTTGTGTCGCGTCTGACGAATCATTAAGTATTTGCGCCCGCCATATGTGGACAACTGAGCGCACACCATGGGAAACAAAAACAAGACCATTTCCTTCCGTGTCAACGAGGATTCCTTCGAGAAACTGCGGGAGATCGCCGAACAGCGTGACATCTCGCTGTCGGCCGTCTTCCGGGAGTACGTCGAAACCCTCGTCGCCCACGATGGCCAAGTCGAGGTCGTCCCCGAAGCGCGGATCGACGACGCCGACGACACCGATGCGTTCCCGCCGAAAGTTGAGGTACCGAAAAGCTTCGTCCGCGAACACGAACGGCTCGAACTTGAGGCCGACCACCTCCGCGAACAGCTCGAAGAGCACAAACAGTACGTGACGTATCTCCACGACCGGCTTGATGAGCAAACCGAAGACGAAGAGGAGGTCGTCCGGCTGGAAGATCTCGATTCAGAGGTCGACACGGGTGAGGAAGACGAACCGACCTTCCGACTCGGGTAAGTTACCCTGTCAGATCTCGTTTTGCGGTGCGAATTGCTTCGCTCCGGCCTGTGTTCTCGATGTCGGCGAGTGCCTCGGCAGCCTCCAGTGTGCGGACTGACTGGTCGAGAAATGAGAGGATATCCCCTGAGTACGCATACAGCATGTAGTCGTCGCCCATTACATCGACGATGGCGTCGGGCCCGAATCCCTGCGCGCGAAGCTCCAGCAGGTAGTCGATAAACTTCCGTTCGGCACAGCCACAGTAGGGATGAGACTCGCAGCTACAATCGAGGAAATCCTCCGAGAAATCGAGGACGCGATCACGAGTCGTGCTGTCGAGTTTGGCGAGACTATCGCCGGTAAACAGCATATCAAGCGTTGCCCCGGCAAACGCGCTTTTCGGGAAACTGGTGTCCAACTGCGAGGCGAGTTGGCGATGGTTTTTGACGTAGATCTTGTCCGTGATGGCCACAGCTACCTGCCCGTAACGGCGGCGACGACAAAAGCGTCGCGTTCGGCGGCCAGCGGTTGGATGGCAGGCGTTCCCGCGGAGTCCCCGAGTCGTAACGTATATCTTCCCGAACGGAATACGATGGGATGCGTGTCCGGGGTAGGGTAGTGGACTATCCTTCAGCCTTGTGGAGGCTGAGACGCGGGTTCGATTCTCGCCCCTGGACCTTTCTGTCTCCGAACTTCTCTCCTTGTGAGCGTGTGCTCCGTATGGAGCACCGCGAACAGAACGCTGTGAGGAGAACGTTCAACGAAAGAGAATCGAAGCAGGGAGTGGAGTGAACGATACCGAGCGGAACGAGCGAGGTTCGATTCTCGCCCTTAGAATTTCCTGCTCTAATTTGTGATCCCAATAGCTTTGAGTCTGCTGTCGACATACTGATTCAATGACGCCTCGCGGCCGCCGACTGCTCGCCGTCGCACTCCTCGTTGGGCTGTTGGCCGGCCTCTCAGTGTGGCATGGCACGCTTGTGCCAAATGCGTCAGACGGGCGATATCCCGGCCCGGAGGCTATCGCAACTGATGGTGATGCCATCGTCGGTGACACGGTGACGGTGTGGGGAACTGTCGTTGCAACTGACCCTGTTGTGATCAAAAGCGGATCGCGTGGTGAAGCTATTCGATTTACCCTAACTGGCGAGCCAGTCGGTGACGCGTCAGTTGGGGCCGGAGCCGGTGTCCACGGGAAATTACAATCCACAGATACGATCGCTGTGGAACGCGCTCTGTTTCAAGAGCCGTGGGAACTGCAGTATCTCTACGGTATTTCATTTATTGCCGGGTTGTGGGTACTCGGCCGATTTCTCCGTGACTGGCACCTTGACGGCTCGACGTTTTCGTTCCAGCTGCGATCGCACGAAGGCTGAGATGGACACCGAAACCAGTACTATCCACTACCAAAATATGATGAGCAACCATTATATAGTCGCCCAGTAACGTACCGCTATGACCCAGCGGGCGATCGTCGTCGATGACTCCTCGTTTCAGCGAAATATCGTCTCGAATACGATCGGGAACTGGTTTGATGTCGTCGGGACGGCGAAAAACGGGAAGGAAGCCATCGAGGTGTTTGAAGCGAAGCGCCCGGATGTCATCACCATGGATATCATGATGCCGGAGCTCAATGGCATCGAATCTCTCCGCCGAATCAAATCTCGCTCCCCAGAAACGACGATTGTGATGGTGACAAGCGTCTCCCAAAACGAGAAGATGCGAGAGGCTGCCCGCGCCGGTGCTGACGGCTATGTGACAAAACCAGTCGACACCGAAGCCCTCCGTGAGGAGTTCGACGATGTACTTGATTTCCCGGTGACCCGCTAATCCACCTCGTTATCGCAGTGCTGCAACCAGTTTTTCCATCCCCGCGAGGCCCTTTTCGACGCCTGTTCTGAGGAGTGACCCGCTCTTGAGTGTCCCAAATCTGGCATAGGAAGCCGTCTGTAGTGTGCCTGCCTTCGCGTAGTAGCCGCTTTTTCTGGCTGCACCGATCGCGTAATGTTTGGCCGCCATCGGCACCGGCGCCCGTCGTCCCTGCACCGCCGTTGAGCCGTTGCGGATCGCCGTGAGCACATCCCCGCGTGTAACCGCCTCGCGGTCGACTTCCGGGATCGTGATCTCTGTGTACGCTCGCCCGACGTACGGCAGCGTGTGGGCGTCGCTGGCGGCGACAGTCGGGTAGCCGTAGGCCTCGGCGTACCGCCGAGCGCGTTGGTTCTTGTAGCCGGTAAACAGCCAAGCGTTGAACGTCTCGATCGCGTCCACATCGGGGATGTTCTTCTTGCGGACGCCGTGGCGCGTTCGCTGGAAGGGATGCGGGACGATGGCGACGCCGCCGTGGTCGCGGATCCACGCGACCGTTTCATCGTACGGCGCACGGCGTGGCGGCATCTCATCGACGCCGATCGCAAGCAGGTGGCCGTGGGCGGTTGACACCTCGACGCCGGGGATCCCGATAAGTCCGTAGTCAGCTGCGAGAGCGGCCGCACGTTTGGATTCGTGGATCACGTCGTGGTCGGTGATGACGACGCCGTCGAGCCCGATGTCGGCGGCGTGTTCGAGGATGAGGTCGACCGGCTCGTGGCCGTCGTAGGAGCCCTCCGAGTGGACGTGAAAATCGAGCTGGAGGGTTGACATACGATTCAGAACGCCCTACACGAACAAAAAGCTCGGCACTCGGCGTCGATCACACCGTCGCCGCCAGCCGCTTGCCAACGTCGACGCCACACCACAGGGCCTCGTGAGCCCGTGGCTCGCCGACAACCCAGTCGCCGGCGACATAGAGACCGTGTGCCTCCAGCGGCTCGACGGCTTCGCTGTCGACGCCAGCATCCGGGAGAGCATATCGCCAGCCCTGATCGTCGACCCAGTTCGGTTCCGTGAGGCGGTCGTCATCGAGGAGCCGGGCGGCCTTCGCAGCAACCTCGCTTGCGGCGTCGTCGACCGGCTTATCGTAGTTTGCTGTCGACCAGTCGGGCGCCATCTGGACGACCAGTAGTTCCTCGCCGTCCGGTATGTGGCCGGGTTTGCAGGATTCCCGGGCCAGCCAGCCAATGTCGTGGTCGCGGTCGTCGTTGACCAAGGCATAGTATGGGCGATCGATCTCGAAGGGGTAGTGCAGCATGAGCGACCGAATCGTCCGATACGGCACCTGATCGACAGCGTCGGTAGCTGCCGCGAGGTCGCCGTCGCCATCGACGAGTTCGGTCGCCCGCAGGAGGTCGGCCGTCTGTGGGGCTGGCGGAGTCAACACGACGGCGTCGAACGGGCCGTGTGTCGCGCCATCGGTATCACTGATCGTCCAGCCTGACTGGCCTTCTTCGAGTTCGTCGACACGAGTTTCTTTCCTGATGTCAGCATCCGTTCGGCCAAACAGTCGCTTGGCGAGTTGGGTGATCCCGACCTCCCACGTCCATTTGTGGGATTCTGGCCGCTGACTTTCCGAGATCGTGCCCTCGCCGTCGAAGGGCCACACCGGTGCGTCGATGTCGACGAGGCCGTCGGCCCCAAGCGACGTCAGCAGCTCACGGGTTCGCTCGTCGCTGTCTTTGATATAGTTCGCGCCGTGGTCGTATCGGCAGCCGTCTCGGCGACGGGTCGCGGCGCGGCCGCCGACGCCGCGGCTCTTTTCGAGTGCCGTAACCGACACCGGCTCGTCGCTGAGTGCGTCGGCCATCCCTGCCGCGGCGAGTCCGGCACCCACGATACAGAGGCGACTCTCGTCGTCTGTGGACATACAGATCGATAGCGCGCCAGCCGGTAAAACCTCTCGCCGGGTGCCGTTTCAGTGATCGAATGAATCCCCCGCTTTCAGCTTCCGAACCCGCGTTGCCAACGCCCAAAACAGCGGCAGTACCGTCAGGACGACCGCAGCCCACCCCGCCAGTTGAAACGCCGTTGCCTCCAGCGCAATCGGTGTCTCGCGGGCCAGCGGGATCGCTGTATGGTGTGGCTCACCGACAATGGGGATAAAGTAGTCAACCGTGAGGTCGACTGTGTACCACAGTACCGCGGGGCTGACCGCCCGAACCGGAAAGTCGGTTATTCGGTGGAGGACGAACGCTTGGACGACCATGGCGAGATGGCTGACGAGGAGGAAGGCATACAGCGGGAGCGGTGTGAACGCGAGGAACTCCTCGGCGAAGACAACCAACACCCACGGCGTCCACAAGCCGAGTTTGATGTTGCCAAAAAAGGCCAACGTCGTCAGCGTGTCGTTGGCTCGCCCAACAGCCCACAGCGCGAACGCACCCGCGATAAATAGCGTTGCCATCGGGCTGTCAGGAACAAAGAGCCACATTTCTGTGGGCGTCGCGGCGAATTGGGCGCGGTAGTACCAGAACCCAAAGGCGGTGCCCGCGAGGTTGATGGCGACAATCAGCCAGACGAGCCGGAAGCCGAGATTCTCTAGGGTGGCTGGCACCGGCGACAGCCACCACGGCAGATCATCACGAGCGGGCAGTGACTGTCGATCACGCAGCAGCCGGGACATACCGGCGGTGCGACGGCGAGTTCAATAAGTGACGCGATGCCGCTCAGGCACCGGTTTTCTCGACGTGGTACCACGTGCCGTCCCAGCTGACGGCGTACTCAAGGATTGATTTGAGCATGAGGACGCCAAACACCGGGTAGACAAACGGTGCGATGAGCGTAATCGAGACAACCGAGTCGATGTCGCCGGCTCGGGTGTCCGTCCAGCCGACGCCGGCGGCGATAAGCGCGGTCGCGAAAATCGGGAGTAGATAAAACAGCGTGGCATCGAACAAGACCAACACCGAGAGCTTCGAGAGCAACACCAACAGGAAGATGCTGCCGCCGATGCTCGTAATCATCCGCGACATCGAGATCCAGCGGCGGTGTCGAATGCCGTCGGTGAGCCGCCCCATCAGCGTCGCATGCAGCACTTCGACCTGTCCAATGCGCCATCGCTTGCGCTGTCCCCAGAAGTCCGTGAGCGTGTGTGGGGCTTCCATCAGGCTGGTGTAGTTTCTGGCCTGTCGTACCGACAGATCATGGCGGTAGCATTTGTGGGCGAAAGCGAGGTCTTCGGTCAGCAGATCGTCGTAGCCGCCGACTGTTTCGTACGCTTCTCGGGTAAAGACCGTCGACGAACTCCGGCAGTTGCGGAACCCGGTCAACTCAACCAGTTTGTAGCTGGCGTGGAACGTCACGCGCTCACAGTAGGCCAACGTCTCGACAAAGCCGGTTGGCTCGGGGATGCGACGACCCTGGAATACGTCGTGGCCCTCGATGTGGAGTGCGCCCATGCCGCTGGCAAGGAACGAGTCGTCAACGACCTCGTCGGCGTCGAAGACGGCGAAGGCGTCGCTTTCGGCCCGTTCAACGACTGTTTGGATCGCGCCGGCTTTCGAGCCCGGATGCTCGTTGATCATCACCGACACGGTATCGTCGGTCATGGATCTGGCAGCCGTGATCGTCGCTTCGTCGTCGGGTTCGCAGGCGATAACGATCTCACGATTCTCGTAGGTCGACGCTCGCAGGCTGTCGACGCTCCGATGGAGGACATTCGCGTCTCGATAGACCGGAATAATCGCCGTCAGCTTCGGGCCGTCGGTGAGTTCGGCGACATTGGTCGCAGGCGTCGAGACTTCGTGGATTAACAACAGCCCGCTAAACAGGAGAAAGCCGGTAAAGACGAGGCTGGCCGAGATGGCATCGAGCCAGACGATTTCGAGGGAGAGCCACAGCAGCTCGACGGTGAGCACCTGCTGTTGGATCCCCTGATAGAGGCCGAAAAGCACCAACAGCAGGGCGGTTCCGGCCCACCCAATCGTTTCAAACGCACGTTGGAGATGGGCTCTCATAGCGGGGTAGTGATCGATAGTGCTGTCGCTATCAAGTAAAAGCCCTCGAAAACGACCCGTAGCGTCGATCATATCCAACATTTGGCATGGGAGGCATCCACAGTCGAGACTGTCGATCAGTTTTGTGTTCATTTCAGGGTCAACGGTTTAGTTCCCAGCCGACAGATGAGATGTATGACAGCCACAGCACTCCCACAGTTGGAGGCCCCATGAGCGAGTCAGCCCGTTCCCGTGGTCGGAGACGCCCGAACGCACGAGCCCAGCAGTCGCTTCGCCGCCCAACGCGGGAAGCGTACTCGATCCGTACCATCGAGTTCGACAGCGACGGCGAGACCTGTGTCGGGACGCTGTACCTGCCTGCTGAGACCGACACGCCACCGGTTGTGGTGATGGCACCTGGGCTCGGCATGTGGCGATCCTTCGTCCTCCCCGCGGTCGCCGAGCGGTTTGCGGCTGCTGGCTTCGCTGCCTTCGTCTTTGATTTCCGCCATCACGGTGACAGTGAGGGTGAGCCACGGGGGCTCGCCGACCCACAGAAACAGATCGCCGACTACGAGGCTGCGATCGAAGCGATGATTGACACCGACGCTGTCGACAGCAATCGCCTCGTCCTCTGGGGCTACTCCTTTTCCGGTGGTCACGTCCTCTCGGTCGCTGCCGACGACTTTCGGGTCGCCGGGGTGATCGCAACGGCCCCCTTCGTTGATGGCCGGCAGGAACTCCGCCGCTCGTTGCGACAGTCAAAACGACTCCTGCAATCGACGGTGGCTGGCTTGCGGGATGCGGTCGGCGCAAAGATCGGTCGAGGACACGAGGTACGACTCGTTGACGACCCCGGCGAGTTCGCGGTGCTTTCCGCTCCGGGCGCAAAGCGGGCGATCCTCGATGCCGTCGACCGCGATTCCGATTGGGTCAATCGGTTGCCGGCCCGTATCTTCCTCGCACTGTCCTCGTATCGACCGATCACGACCGCCGACGAAATTCGCTGTCCCACGCTCGTTATTGGAGGCAGTCGGGATCAGATCGTTCCCGCCGAAGGCCCCGAAGCCGCGGCCGACCGCATCCCGGAATCGACGTATATCGAACTCCCGGCCGACCATATGAGCGTCTTCGATGCGGACTTCGAGACAGTTGTCGGTCACCAACTCACCTTCCTCCGGGCGACAGTCGACCACCGGCAGTGATCGTGCGGTGACCGGCTGTCGCCGTCGACAGCGACAACCGACAACCCTTAGCAACCGCCGCCCGCAGACCTCCCTATGACCGCAGACGCCGACCGCGTGGCCGACCTCGTCGAGCGTGTTGACGCTGGCGAGATTCGCCTCCACCAACTGACTGACCACACTGATTCCGACACCGCTGCCGCCGTCCGCCGGCAGGTCGTTGAAACCGCTGCCGACGCCGACTGTGAGGCCATCGGCGACTACGGCTTCCCGGCGGCGGTCGCCGAACCAAACATCGAGAATATGATCGGCACCGTACAGGTGCCGCTGGGCGTCGTCGGCCCGGTCGATATCAACGGGGCCGCACTCGACGACGAACGCTACCTCCCGCTGGCGACGACCGAGGGCGCGCTGTTGGCTTCCGTCAACCGCGGTTGCTCAGTCATCAACAAGGCCGGCGGTGCGACCGCCCGCGTGACGAAAGCTGGGATGACGCGCGCGCCGGTGTTCAGCGTCACCGACGTAGCCGAAGCCCTCGCGCTCGTCGAGTGGGTTCGGGACAACGAAGCCGCGCTCCGTGAGGCCGCCGAGGAGACGACGAACCACGGCGAGCTACAGGACGTGACACCCTACGTCGTCGGTAACAACGTCTATCTCCGGTTCCAGTACGACACGAAGGACGCGATGGGGATGAACATGGTTACCATCGCCACGAAGGCCGCCTGCGAGGTAGTTGAATCCGAAACCGCCGCCTCCCTGGTCGCGCTGTCGGGGAATCTCTGTACGGACAAGAAGCCAGCAGCGATCAACGCGGTCGAGGGCCGCGGCCGCTCGGTGACCGCGGATGTCGTCGTCCCGAGCGAGGTCGTCGTCGAAACCCTTGATACCACGCCCGAAGCCATCGCCGAGATCAATACCCGGAAGAATCTCCTCGGCTCCGCGAAAGCCGGCGCGCTCGGATTCAACGCCCACGTCGCCAACCCGGTCGCGGCGATGTTCCTGGCGACCGGCCAGGACGAAGCCCAGGTTGTCGAGGGGGCGAACGCGATCACGACAGCCGAAGAGACCGACGACGGCGACCTCTATATCTCCGTTTCGCTGGCGAGTCTCGAAGTCGGCACCGTCGGCGGCGGCACGAAGCTCCCAACGCAGTCGGAAGCCCTCGACATCCTCGGCGTCGGCGGCGGTGGCGACCCCGCAGGAAGCAACGCAGACGCGCTGGCGGAGGCGATTGCGGTCGGCGCGCTGGCGGGCGAACTCTCCCTGCTCGCCGCGCTCGGTTCGCGGCATCTGTCGAGTGCCCACGAATCGTTGGGTCGCTGACGGCGAGGTGCTGCCGGTCGCCGCCGCGAGTTACAGCAGTCGATACCGACCGCGACTTTCTGAGGCGTCACCCACCCGACAGAGTTTTTCGAGGAGGTTGCTCGCTTTCTCTGCCGGCACGCCACGATCAGCGGCGTAGTCGACGATCTCGCGTTCTGTCGGTCGATCCTCGCCGCCAGCCTCCCGGACGGCTTCCCGAACGATCTCGTCGTGCGATCCCGCTGTCTCCCGTGTCGTCTCACCTACGGCAGCGACGCTGTCGGCATCGATCCCAGACGCCTCCAGATATTCGCGGTCGTCGATGCCGGCGTCCTCGGCCTGCTGTTCAAGCTCTGAAACATGCGCGACATCGGCGAAGGCTTCGGAATCGCCCTGTTTTTTCGCCAGCAACGCTGATCGGGCCTCTCTGGCCGCCGATCGATCCTCGGATTCGAACAACCGTTTCAGCTTGCTGGTTTGGTGCGTCCGCTCACATCGGGGGCACGTCGCGGAGTCAGCACTGTCAGGATCAGTAAGGAGCCACAGCATACTGCAGTTGTTGCAGCCAACGACCGCGTACATATGATGGTCGTCTCGGTGTACCGTGTTGAGTTTGTGGGTCGCGGTGCGGCAGCGTTCGGTTACCCACCGCTGACCGGCGGAAACAACGCGAGTTCGTCGTCGTCGCTGACGGGCGTGGCGAGGCCGGTGTCGCTGACGTTCTCGCCGTTCCGCAGCAGATTGAGATGGGATTCGAGGTCACCGTCGGCTGTGAACACCCGATCCGCTAACTGGGGATACTCGGCCAACAGCGCGTCGAGCGCATCACCGGCGGTCGGTTCGCTGTCGTCGACGGAGACGTTGATCTCGTCGTCGCCGGCGCGTTCGGCGAGATCCGCAAACAGCTTCCAGCGCATACCCGACTGTCAGCGCGCTGCTGTATGAGCGTTTCGTCGACACCGCAGCAAAAAATAACGAAGCTTGGGACGGCTTACTCTTCGTCTCGTGCCCAGTCTTCAGACCGTTCGACGGCGTCTTTCCAGCGGTCGTAGTTGACTTCGATGTCGGCGTCCTCGTCGACGGGGAAGCGTCGGTCGACCTGCCAGTTGTCGCGGAGTTCGTCAACCGTGTCCCAGTAGCCGACTGCGAGGCCGGCGGCGTAGGCCGCGCCCAGGGCGGTCGTCTCGTCGACGACCGGGCGGACGATCTCCGTGCCGATGATGTTCGACTGGAGCTGACAGAGGAAGTTGTTTTTGACCGCACCACCGTCGACACGCAGACTCGACAGGTCGATGTCCGCATCCGACACCATCGCTTCGGCGACGTCTTTGGTCTGGTAGGCGATGGATTCGAGCGTGGCGCGAACGATGTGTTCGCGTCGGGTACCACGGGTCATGCCGACGATCGTCCCGCGTGCGCGCTGATCCCAGTGGGGGGCACCGAGACCAGTGAATGCTGGGACGACATAGACGCCGTCAGTCGAGTCGACGCTGCGTGCGAGTTCTTCGGACTCGGCAGCGTCCTCGATGAGCGTCATGTCTTCGAGCCACTCGATCGCGGCACCGGTAATGAAGATCGAGCCTTCGAGGGCGTACTGCACGTC
>NZ_QKNY01000014.1 GCF_003605575.1 Halonotius aquaticus
GATCGAGGAGTAGCCTACTCGGTCGGTTCGGGATCGGTGGTCGCCGACTGTGGCGCGTCGCCGACGTCGATATCGGCCGTTGCGACGGCCTCGTCAGCATCAAGCAGTTCGCTGAGTCGGCGTTCGAACTCGGCGTCGGAGAGCTCCCCGGCAGCATACCGGTGTTTGAGCTCCTCGATCGCCGCGCGGTCGGTTGGCTCCGCCCGGCGGATCGCCAGCCATCGCCAGCCGATCCACAGCGCGAAGGCGGCGTTGGTGAGCCCGGTGGTCAGGATGAACACCCAGCGGGAGACGTACCCGCCGAGGTACGCAAACCCCGTCAGCGCCATGAGGTCGGCGGCGAGTACAAACCACAGGCCGATCATCAGATCGGTGATGAGGCCTTCGTCTGGGTCGACAGCCATCGATGGGTCGGTATTGTGACTGCCGGTAGATTACTGCTGTGATTGCCACACCGGCAACCGGTTGAGGGTGTGGCGAGAGCCTGGCGGCGCAGCGCGGTCGGTGACAACAGCTTATAGCCGCCAGCCACAACGATCGGTATGGACGCGACGGAAACGATCTATGAGGGTGAGGCGGGGTCGGTACACAGCTCGGCGGATGTCTCGGTGTACCTCCCGGAGTCGCTGTCGATGCCGGTGCCGAAGGCACTCCCGCAGGCGGTCAGTCGGAGCTTAGAGACCCCTGAGGGCGCGGTGCGGCTGGCGACCGATCCCGAGGCCGCCCGATCGCATCCGATCCGGGCGACGCTGTTGGCGGTGCTGTTCGAGCGGCTGCCGGCGTTTCGGTTTCGGCACTCGGATGCCTCGGCGACCAGCCCTGAGACCGCGCGGGTGCCGGTACAGGTCGCGGCGGCCGGCGACCGGCCGCTGGCCTGCTATCTCGCCGTTCAGGGGTTTAGCGACGCCCAGATCGCCGAGGTGATGGGCCTCGATGAGTCGACGGTGACGACCGCGATCGACGAGATTCACGAGCAAGCGAAATAACTGTCTGTGCGCTGACAGCCAGTAGGTTCTTATTCCGGCTGTCAAAACGGGGTGGCATATGAGTCAGGCCACGCTCGGCTCCGCGCATCGGAACTCCAAGCTGTTTTCGGGTTACTATCTGGAGGAACGTGTCGACGAGCTTGCGGCGAGGGACTACATCGCTGAGTCTAACGATAGAATCAGCAATTTAGTGACGACACGTCAGAACGATACATGATTATCTACCAGAACACGGCAGGCGGGTTTGTTGATGATGTTGTCCAGAACGCTATTATCGATGAGATAGTTGCTGGTTTCGAGACACAAGGAGTCGGAGGAGCCAGTCAAAACGAGATTCGCTCCTGGAAGAACTCACTGCAGTATATGTCTAATCTATTTTATAATTGTGACGTTCCGACTGATGCAGATGTAGCCATAGAGTTTCAGATCCCACTCACATCACGCCGGGTCGATTTCATGATATCTGGTCGGGATATTAACGACAACAAGAACATCACAATCATTGAATTGAAGCAGTGGGAAGGAAATCCTACAGAGCCAGTTCCGGACAAAGATGGTATTGTAAAGACGATTTTGGGTGGTGGAAAGCGCGAGACCACGCATCCGAGCTATCAGGCGTGGTCCTATTCTCGACTGATTGAAGATTTTAATCTGAAAGTACAGCAGGACGAAATCGAACTATGCCCGCTGGCCTACCTGCATAATTTCGATGAACAGTATAGAGAGCGGCTAGATCATCCGGCCTACAAACACTACACAAAGGAGGCACCGGTGTTTCTCAAACAAGATGTTGACAACCTCTCACGGGTTCTCGAATCAAAAATAGCCTCAACAAACAGTGAGAACCTGATTCAACAAATCGCAGACTCGGATCTCAAGCCGAACAAGAAACTGCAAGACTCACTCGGGGCAATGTTGGAGGCCAATGATGAATTTACGCTCATTGATTCTCAGAAGGTGGTCTTTGAACGCGCAGTTGAACTCGCTGAGAAGGCAAATCAGCAAAACAGCAAAAAGGTGCTAATTGTTGAAGGTGGTCCGGGGACAGGAAAGACGGTTGTCGCAATCAACATTCTCGCCGAGTTGATACAGGAAGATTATACTGCGCAGTACGTGTCGAAAAACAGGGCTCCAAGATCTGTTTATAAGAAAAAACTACGAGGAGACATGCTTGTCAAAGAGATAGATCATCTATTCAATGGTGCTGGTAGCTACGTTTCGACCTCATCCAATCAATTCCCGGCCCTCATTGCTGACGAAGCCCATCGATTGAACGAGGAATCGAATTTCTTCGGTAAAGGTGAAAATCAGATTATGGAGATCATCAACGCTTCGCAGTTCTCCGTCTTCTTCATTGACGAAAACCAACGCGTACACATTGACGACATCGGCTCTAGACAGGAAATAAAGAAGTTCGCCAATCAGATGAACGCAGATATCGAAGAGATGGAACTCGAAGCGCAGTTCCGTTGCAGCGGCTCTGATGGATACGTCGCGTGGCTGGATGATGTACTCGAAATCAGAGATACCGCAAATGCTGATGGGTTTGATCTGGAATTCGATGTTCGACTCTACGACGATCCTCAGAGCCTTCATCACGCGATTGAGCAGAAAAACAAAGCAGGAACGCTATCAAGAGTCGTTGCCGGATACTGCTGGGAGTGGGAGAAAGAGGGTAGAAGCGACTCCGACTACGTGGATATCGAAATCGGGGACTATCGAAAAAGCTGGAATCGTGATGGTGGTGATCCATGGGCAATTGACGAAGGATCAATTGATGAAGTCGGTTGTATCCATACCTGTCAGGGTCTAGAATTCGACTACGTGGGCGTGATTATCGGCCCCGATATGAAATACCGAGATGGCGAGATTGTCACGGATCACGAGGGCAGAGCGAGCACAGACTACTCACTGAGGGGTGTAAAGAAGATGATGAATGAAGACCCTGAAGAGGCGCAGAAAATCGTTGATGAAGTAGTGAAAAACACCTACAGGACGCTGCTCAGCCGAGGCCTGAAGGGCTGCTATATTTATTGCTGTGATGATCAACTTGAAGATTATTTGCGTACTCGGCTGGAGAACATCAACGGTTCAATTGAATTTTAGGCAATTCATCCGACAGCACAGTTTTATCTGATATCTATCTCTTGATTTGCAGTGATGAGTGATAATCTACGGGAGCTACAAAATCGTCAAGAGCAATTTATCGATGAACGTGGTTGGAACCAATTCCACACGCCAAAGAGCCTTGCAATGGCTATTTCGGTCGAGTCAAACGAACTGGTGGAATTGTTCCAATGGCATGATAATCTTCCAGCAGGGGCCTACGCTGAGGATTCCAAAATCCGTGATGATGTCAAAGATGAACTTGCTGATATCGTTATCTACTCGCTGAGTATGGCTTCTGCGTTCGATTTAGACCTATCTGAAGTAATCGAAACAAAACTTGAAAAGAACGAACAGAGATTTGACCTTACAGAATCTGAGGAAATCCGGGAAGAACTCTCTGAATGGAAGCGAAAAGAGGACTAGAATCGTAATCGACTCAATTGGCTTGATTCGGTGGCACGCTGGAAGCATCCGCGAGCGACCAACGGGAGCGAGCGCAGCTCTTTTTGATCCAGCTTTTTCAAGGAGCGGTCGCCGAACGCAGTGAGGCTACCTGACGCAGAAAAGCTGGGCTAAGTGAGTGCGGCATATACTTAGCCTGAACCAGCACTCTCTAAGTTTGTATTTCTGGCAAAAAATTAAGTTAGAGAGCGTCATATTCGCTTAGTAATGGATCATACGGATTTTGCGGCGGAGTATCCGGGAACGATCAACACGGATCAGGGGTATCCAACGTACAACCCTGATCCCCTTCCTCCGGAGTTCGAATACACACCGGAACTCATCGAAAAGCTCGCTGAAGCACGCGGTACTGTCGGGCAATTGGCCGGCATCGGGCAGATGGTGCAGGGCTCTCGAATGCTCTTACTGGGGCCGTTCATCCGACGCGAGGCGGTCTTTTCATCACGGATCGAAGGCACCTATGCTACGGTTTCGGCTGTCTATGCCCACGAAGCCGGGGAAGAAGACGCAATCGAAGGAACGACCCGGCATGAAGCAGCTGAGGTACTCAACTACGTGCACGCGACGCAGCGAGGGCTCGATGTCTTACCCGACGCTGCAATCACGGCTGATCTGTTGAAAGAGCTACACGAAATCCTGATGACAGATGTACGCGGCGGGGAAAAGAATCCGGGCCAGTACCGACCGGATCAACGCGCAATCGGGAGTCGAGATACGCGGGACGCCCGGTTTGTCCCACCGGCACCACATCACGTGTCCTACAAAATGGATGAACTGATCGAGTATATCCAGGACGGGCCAACCTTCGATCCACTTATTGATATCGCGTTCATCCACTATCAGTTCGAAACGATTCACCCGTTTACCGACGGTAATGGACGGATGGGTCGGTTATTGATCACGCTGTTGATGGACAAATACGGACTGCTTCCGGACCCCTTCCTCTATCTGAGTTCGTATTTCAATCAGTATCGGGATGAGTACGTTGATACGCTGTTCAATGTGAACTCGAAAGGCGAGTGGGAGGAATGGATCTCGTTTTTCCTCGATGGCGTCATCGATCAGAGCAAAGAGGTATTCATCCGTTCGAAAGAGTTGCTGGAGCTGCGTGAGGAGTACCGAGAGACATATCAGGGGCGGCAATCAGAAACGCTGCTGTCGATCCTCTATGAGCTGTTCAAAAACCCCGTCATCACAATTAAACAGGCGGAACAACGGGCGGATGTCGGGTATCAGGCGGCTCGAAACGCGATCTACGAACTCGAAAAAGAGGGTGTACTAGTGGAAGTAACCGGGAAAGAACGGTACAAAGTATATCACGCAACAGACATAATTGACGTGATAGAGAAACCGATTGAAGACCTCGTCGCTGATGTCGATGAGGAATTCGAAAAGTATCAATCCGAGTCAGCCGCTAACGGACAGGCATCCATCGAAGACTTCAATTGATGGTGAGGGTAGGCGAATATCCGCTAACAGAGTGTCTACCGCATAGGCGTCGCCATGAGCAAAGATCGGTCGCCGACGGCGATCTGACGCAAAAAAGTGAGTGTCAAGAATCATCAGTGGCCTCGAACTGCTCGACGACGTGTTCGCGGCTGGTGGTCTGATTCTGGCTTCGGGTCTCAGTCGCCTCTTCCATCGCCTCGGCTGTCTCCTCGGAGACGAGACCAGCGACGATCTCGGGTCGTGGGCCACCAGTCAATCGAACCAATGTCTCGCCTAACGTCTCGCCCTCTTTTTTGTGGGCTTCCACATACGAGTGAAACGCCTCCGAGACCTGAATCGACTTCGTTCCCATGTTATACATTCAGATATGAACTAACAAAACCATTTCTCCGATTTTTCTCGGTACTGACTACTCGAAGATTTCTGAGTCTTCAAGCGATCCGGATGTGTTCTGTTCGGGATCGATCCCCACTTCGCGGAGTTCTTTGTCTGTCGGTTCGCGCCCCGCCCCGTTGTACGCAGCGACTGCCTCGTCCAGCATTTCGAGGGCGTGCTGGCGAGTCTCGCCCTCCGTAGCCACGCCAGTGTCTTCATCGCGCACCAGCCACACCCCACCGTCTTCGGAACGTTCTAAGGAAATATGAGTTGGACTCACGCTCTCAGTGTTTTCGTCCGCCCCAGTATCCATAGGAACCTATGCAAGGTAGTACAGCAAAAACGTTCGGCAACGATAATAGAATCGACAGTCGAAGCAGCGCAGCAACTCAATAGCCGTCTTCGTGCGGGCCGACAGCCCACGCGTCGTGTTCGGTCGCCACACTGGTTTCCTGGGTGCCATCGTAGCCGTCGAACCCACTGAAGGTGCCACCGCGTTGTTCGACCATGTGGTTCGTTCAGCGGTAACCGAATAAAAGCGTTCGCCTGCCAACGATGTCAACAGCAGATTGAAACCGGTACTATCCGCAACATCACACACCGAGCCATATGCACGTCGACACCCCAGCGTTCGACCGCGAGACAGTCCGGTCGCTCATCGCGGTGCTGACACAGCTCAAAAACACCGACACGGCGACCGGCCACGACGACCTGCTCTCGGCGGCCATCGCCCGCGTCTGGGCGTGCTACGACGGCGAGCCATTCGAGATCGACCCGGAATCAATTACGGCCGCTGATGTCGAAACGGCCCACACCGCCCTCACAGCCCACAGCCCAACCCAGCAGGACGCACAGGCCTACCGCGAGGCCCACGGCACGCCACACCCCAACATGCCGCTGAAGATCGGCTTCGATTTCGTCGATACCGCCTCCCGGTACCGAACCGGCAGTCTGCCGTCGTTTCGCAGCTGGAAGGCGATCTACAGCTACGAGGGGGCGGTGATCGCCGAGCGCGCCTACGACCACGAGGACGCCATCGCGCTCCGCCCGGTGATCGACGATGTACGATACACAGCGACGGCAACGAAACGGGACGCCGACGGCACCGTGCGGGTTACCCTCACAGAACGCCCGTTCCGAACGGATATCGATGTCTACATCCACGAGAACACGGGCCAGACAGTAACGATCGAAGGCCACGATGGCCCAAACGTCCCGAGCGAAACCCACCCGATCAGCACACTGGAAGCCGCCCTCGACAGCGAGGGAGCCGACGACACCGAGATCTGCGTCACCGAATCCCTCGACGACGTGGTTGCGTTCATCGACGATCACGGCTGGGAGTACGACGCCGACGATGATGTCGACCTCCCGGAGTAACTGCTGTCAGCCGACCGCGACGTTCGACGCAGGCGACGAGTCTGCACAAACGGTATGATCACCGTCAGGAAACTAGCTCAAACGACCGCTCACTCGCCGTCGGGGTCGCCGAATGCCGCCGCGAGATCCAGCAGTTGCAACACGGCCGTATCACCGATCCGGTAGTACGTCCATTTTCCTTGCCGGCGTTTTCTGACGATCCCTGCGTCGGCGAGTTCCCGGAGGTGGCTGGCGACCGTCGACTGTGGCGCATCAAGGACGACCTGGAGTTCACACGCACACATTTCGCCATCTCGGAGGGCATCGAGAATCCGAACCCGAGACTCGTTGGCCAACGCTTTGAATACCGTCAGCTGGGCGTCGACCTGCGTCTCATCCGCGGCGAGGTCAAATAAGGAGGTCAGTCGCTCATCGGGGTTCTCATAGAGGCGTTCGAGGGTCTGACGTGTTGATTCCGGGACGGTGTCTGTCATACTCAGGTGTGTCTCGACGGCGGTTGTGTTCGATTCGATACTGATCGGGTCGGGCTAAAAGCGTTTGTGACCGTGACCGGGGTGGGCGACAGCGACTCAGAGCACGATGTTGAACAACAACCCGATCACCAGGATCCCCGATGCAAGCGTGCCCGCGTAGGCGGCGATCAACTCCTTTTGCATCACCTTCTTGAGGATCATGAACTGCGGCAGCGAGAGCGCGGCGACCGACATCATAAACGCGAGGCCGGTGCCGACCGGGAGCCCCTTACCGAGCAGCGACTCGACGACCGGAATCACCCCGAGGATGTCGGTGTACATCGGCACGCCGACAGCGACCGCGCCGAAGACACCCCACTGTCCAGAGAGGTAGGTCTCGACTAGCTGTTCGGGAAGGTAGCCGTGGATGAGCGCGCCGACCCCGACGCCGACGATGACATACGGGATGATCTCCAGGATGATCTCTTTGGCTTCGGCGTAAGCCTCTTCGAGCCGTTCGCGTCTGGTCGGCTCGTCAATATCGACCTCCGAATCGCCGAACTCGAAGTCGTCGACGTAGCGGTCAAATCCGAGGAGATTGAGCGAGTAGCCGCTTGTCATCCCGATGGCGATCCCGCTGACCGCATACAGCGCGGTCAACTCAAAGCCGACAACGCCCGGCAGGACGACGAGGGCGGCCTCGTTGATCATCGGCGAGACCGCCAAGAACGTGATCGTGATGCCGAACGGAATGCCCGCGCCGACCATCCCCAGAAAGATCGGGATCGTCGAACATGAGCAGAACGGTGAGACGATCCCCATGAGCGCGGCCAGCACGTATCCGGTGAAAGCCGTCTTCCCGTCGAGATAGTCCCGGATCTTCTCCGGCGGGAAGTAGGTGCGCAGGTAGGTAACCCCGAAGATCACGGCTGTCAGAATGGCGAGGATCTTCAGCGTGTCGTACACGAAGAAGTGAGCACTCGCTCTGGGGGCCCCAGTGAGGCCGATGGTGTCGACAACCCACGTTGCGAACTGCTTGAAGACCATTCCGGGTTAGACGTGCTCCGTGATGATCGATTCCAGTTCGGGTTCCGACGGCGTCGTGCCGCTGAAGACCATTTCGTCGTCGATCTCGAAGCCTGGCGTCGACATGACGCCCTTGGCGGCCAATTCGGTCATATCGGTTTCCTTCGTTACGTTGGCGTCGATACCATTGCGGTCGATAATCGCTTCGGCTGTCTCTTTGAGATCCGTACAGTTGCTACAGTTTGATGGCCCGTAGACGGTGATTTTCATTGTCTTTCTCCTGTGTTGATACCGACAACCGTTCGTCGATCTGTACCGGTCGTGTCGGCAGTTGTCTCCGACATACATATCGGTAAAATACGGTATGTGTTAAATACATTTCGAAGAATTCCGATTTGTATATAATCTGTCGATGATATAATTTTATTAATCGAATCGGGATTACAATCGAAACAGCGAAATGATGCCATTTTAGCCATATTACAGCACAAAAAGCGACGAGCAGTTCAATAGCAGCGCTTGCTCGATCACAATATTGAATCAAAAATACTCGATATGAATTTCCGAATCAAATCCAGTAGCTTCGAAAACAGGTTACCTCGACTGCAATCAGTCGAGTGCTCCCGGAAGACGGCTGTATCACGCTGCGAGTCGCTCGCGGCAGGCGATATTCGGGTTGGATGGGTGGCTTTGGCTCATGATCGGTTCGCTGAGCGGAAGGAGATGCAAAAACGGAGTGCGGTGTGACTACTTAACAGCAGTCGTCGCCAGCACCGCAGGCGCTGCCGTAGTCGATACCGATCTCCCGGCCGAGGGCGTCGTTACACCGCATCAGCAGCGAGTTGAACTCGAATTGGCTCTGTTCGCGCTGGGCGTTGCGAAGCTCCTCGCCGAGTTCTTCGGCGGCTGCCAAGACCTCTTGCTCGGAGGTGCTCAACAGCACCCACCTCCCGAGGACTGGGCGAACTCCATCCCGATCGGCTCGCTGATCACGTCGTTGGTCTCCTGGAGCAACTCGACCAACGCTGTCTGTGCCTGCCTGTGTTGTTGGATCGTCTCGTTTTGCTCCAACTCCTCTTGGATCTCCTGGAGTTCGGCCATGAGCTCCTGATCGAAGCTCGTCTGCAACTGTCGCTGTTTCTGTCGGTACCCATCGAGCAGCGCCATGGCCTCGTCGTCGTTTTCGAGCCGTTCGTTCGCGGCCATGAACTCCTGGTACGTGTCGCTGTTCTCGATGGCGTCGATGAACGCCTGTAGCTTTCCTTCGACTGCGTCTTCGACGGGTTGGGTTTCACTCATTGTTGTGACACCTCTGCGGTTTGTTTGTCGGTGAGTTCAGCCAATCCGCTCACAGCGTCGCCGAACGCGCTGAGTTCTGCAAGGCCGATGGGCTCATCCTGTCGGAGCGGCGCGCACATCAATGGCGTCTCGAAGCGATCCTTGATTTCGCCGAGATACTGCTGCTGTTGGGCTCGCCGGTTAGCGAAAAAGGCGTTGTCGCCGTACTCCTCGGGCAGGAGGTAGTTGGCGACGACAAAGGCGGTCTCGATGCCGACCTGATCCTTCAGATCCTCGGCCGCGCGATGAGCTTCCATCATCGGCGTGTACTCGGGGTACATGACGAAGGCAAACGAGCTTTTGTCTGGGTTCTGCATCGTCTCGATGACGTTGTCGTACTGGTCGCCTTTCGCGGGCGCGGCACCCTTCGTCAGCGAGCCGAGATCCATGAAGCCCTTCCAGTCCGACGGGAGTTCGAGCAGTCGCAGGGTGTGGCCGGTCGGGGCGGTATCGAAGACGACGATGTCGTAACCATCCTCGTCGAAGTAGCCCACGAACTTTTCGAGAGCCGCCATCTCCTCGGCGCACGGCGACTCCAGTTCCTCCTCAACGTTTGCGATAGCCGCGTCAACGTCGATCTCGGTGTCTTCCTTCTCGGCGTACATCTCGGTGACGTGATCGAGAACCTGCTGGCGGTACTCTTCGAGGGCCTTCTCTTGGTCGATGCGGGCTGCATCGAGGTTTGCTTGGCTTACTGAGGTCGGATCGTGGCCGACCGGTTCGCCGAAGATGTCTTCGAGATGGGCGGCCGGATCGGTCGTCACCACGAGCGTCTCGTAGCCCGCCTCGGCGAGTTTGGTCGCCGAGGTTGCAGCGATGGTCGACTTACCGACGCCGCCCTTCCCGGTGAAGAACAGATAGCGTGTCTCGCCGTCGACCGGCTGGAGCTTTTCGGTAACAGCGTCAGGATCGGTCAGCGAGTCGAAGTCGATCGCCTCGTCGGTGTCGACGTTGGTTGCCGCCCCCACGTCGACGGTCGCTTCGTCGCCATCGTAGAGGACGCCACCCACGTCGGCCAGGAGGTCGAGCCCGGCGATCTCGCCGGGCTGCAGCGGGTAGGTTGCCATCGCCTCGGCGTCGAACTCCTCGCGTGCGCGCTTGATGACCGCCTGTTCGTCCTCGCGTTTGCCCTCGAAGAAGGGGTCTTCACAGACCGATTCGGGCAGATAGCCGTTGATAATGAGGAGCTGTGATTCGATGCCCAACTCGCCAAGATCCGACGCGCTCCGCTGGATCTCGTCGATCGAGGAGTCCTCTGGCTTGCCGACGAAGGCAAACGACGTTTGCTCGCTGTCTTGGAGGGTGTCGATAGCGCGCTCGTAATCCTGCTTGCGCTCCTCCATCGAGGCGGCGGGGCCGATACAGGTCGAGCCGCCCTTTTCGAGTTCAGCGTTCCAGTCGGAGGGGAGCTCCATCAGCCGGATCGTGTGGCCCGTGGGTGCGGTATCGAAGACGACCACGTCGTACGCCGGGGAATCCATGAAGTCGACAAAGTTGTCGAAGGCGGCGATCTCCTCGACACACGGGCTGTTGAGCTGTTCTTCGACCGCCTGGATCTGCTCGTCGTCGAGCAACTCTCTCATCGGCTCGATGGTCTCTTGGCGGTACTCCTCGGCAGCCTCGTCGGGATCGATCTCGATGGCCGAGAGGTTGTCGATGTCGTTGATCCCGGTGACCTCGTGGCCGATCTCTTGGCCGAAGATGTCCGAGAGATTCGGCGCGGGGTCGGTCGTCACCAGCAGGGTGTTGTAGTCGTTGTCGGCGAGCCACGTCGCTGTCGCACAGCTGACGGTGCTCTTGCCGACGCCGCCTTTCCCGCTGAAGAAAACGAACTCGGTGTCTTCGCCGCTCGGTTCAACGATCTCTCGGGCGTCTGTCGTTGGTTGCGTCGTTGCCATTACTTAGGCCTCCTGCGGTTGGTCGGCGCGCAGTTCAGCCGCCAGCTCGTCGTAGGAGAGGTACTCCTCCTTGGCAACGATCTCGCCGTCGACAGTCGTGATCGGGAGGATTTCAGGGCCATTCTCCTGGACGAGGTCGTAGATCTCCTCGGTGTTGAGGAACTGATCGATGTTGTGCTGCATGTTAGCACGCGAGATCTCGGCCTCGTCGAACTCATCTTCGAGTTGGTCGAGTGCAGCACTCAGTTCGACGAGTTCGTCGTCGGGGTTGGGGCCACAGACACCCGTCGAACAACACATCGCTTCTTCGTAGAGTTTGAGTTGGGTCATTGGTTGCGTAATCGGTAATCAAACGAGTCTCGACTGTGCGGAACTATCGACCGTGATCAGGGTTGTCTCGACTCGATCTCATTTGAGCAAAACATGAACCGTACACCTAAACGTTTCGATGATCACTAACGCAAGCTGGCTCGAACCAACTCAGCCGGCGAAGCTATCGAGTGCACACGAGTCGGTGTCTGTCTCGGTGAGCGTGAGACGGGTGAGAGGAGGGCGCGCTTGCGATAAAAACGGTTCTTAGACATCGAACGGGGGCATAGCGGATGATGGTCACGCCGACCACCTCGCTATCCAGTGAGTCACTCACCGGATACATCGCCCCTGTGATCAGCTCACTATCGGTGAAATTGACGCGTGTGTAGTCGGCCAGTAAATTAAATCAGCTGAAGAAATAGTAAATCGTTTTTATCTCGTTGATTGCACAGATCTGTCTCAGGCCGCAATCGTTATTTGAGTATCAGTCAAAATGAGTAGTATGTCAACGACAGAGCGGCTCCAGCGGTATCTCACCGACGAACTGGGGAGTTGCACGAACGAGACACTCCAAGAGCGGCTTGAGGAGCTTGAGGAATTAGACACCGCGGTTGACGGCCCTGATATCGAGACCGATATCGCCGTGCTCTCGGCGGTGTCCAACGAGACACGATACCGGATTCTCCGGATTCTCCACACGGCGTCCGATGAGCTGTGTGTCTGTGAGTTCACGCCGCTGCTGGAGGTCAGCGACAGCGCGATCAGTCACGCCCTGTCGCAGCTGACCGACGCCGGATTGATCACGCGCCGGAAAGACGGCAAGTGGCGAAAGTACGCCACCACGCCGAAAGCCACCGCGCTGCTTGTCGCTCTTGATGGCGCGCGCGAGCTGTAGCTGGCGACTGTGGATCAGCGTCTAGTAGTATGAGCCAGCGGCACACAGGTGCGACATCCGGTTTCGTTGGCACCGCCCTGTTCTCAGCCGGAGTCCGCAGCGACAACTGAATCAAGTAGCCCCCGAACGGTAGCGGCCGTCTCCGTCCAGTCGGGTTGAGTCTCGTACCGCTCGCGGGCAGCCTGTCCCATCGTCGCCAGCCGGTCGCGGTCGGCCGCCAGCGTCGTGATCGCGTCGGCGACAGCGGCCACGTCGCCGGGGTCGACGAGAAACCCATTCTCGCCGTCGGTGACAATGTCGGTCGCGCCGCCGGCTCGCGAGGCGACCGCCGGCAGCCCGAAGCCCATCCCTTCGAGATAGACGATGCCGTACCCCTCATACTGAGACGGCACGGCCAAGAGGTGATGCTCGCGGAACGCCGCGGCGAGGGACGCGTCGTCGATGCCGCCGGTGAACGTGACACGCTCGCTCAGCCCGTGGCCGGCGACGCGGTCGTGACAGCCCGAGACGTAGCGCTCGTCGACCGGGGTGCCGACGACTGTGAGTTCAGCGTCGCCGTCGGCGGCTGCCAGCCCGTCGATGAGCGTGTCGACGCCTTTTCGCGGCGTGATGTTGCCGACGAACAGCACGCGGAGTGGCTCCTCGCGTGCACGTTCGTCGATCTGTTCGTCCGCAATCACTGGGTCGAATCGGTCGCCGGCCGGCGGTGCGATCACCGTCCGCTCGGCGTCGACACCGAGATCGGTGACGACATCGCGGGTGACGCTGCTGTTACAGACGACGCCGTCAACGCTCCGGAGATAGCGACGCTCGACCGCTCGATACAGCGGCCGCAGGCGTCGGTTCTCACTCGCTCGGAGATGGTGGACGATGCTCACAATCGGCGTCGAGAGCCGTTGGTTCGTCCACGCCAAGGAAGGATGAGCGAGTTCGTCCTGTAGCAACACGTCGTAGTCGCCAGTGAGTCGCCGTCGCAGCCGGCGGGAGACGTTGTCGAGGAGGCCGCGCGGGTAGGATCGCCACGGGAGTTCGATCACCTCGACCGTCTCGCCGGCCGCTCGGAGTTCCGCCATGAGTTGGCGGTCGTAGTGAAAGCCGCCCGACTGGGTGTCGAGTTCGCCGTAGACGACGAGGCCGATCTTCATCCGCGATCCCTCCGTGGCCTCATTCGCGGTACCCCAGCGCGCCCAGTCGATCGTCGGCCGTGTCGCCCCCGTAAACCCGACTTACCGGCAGCGACTCCGGCGGCTCCAGCGTCGGCGTTCGCGTCTGCTGGTCGGTAGCCATCGTTTCCGCCCACGGAACGGTGATGAGCGCGGGCACGGGCGTTTCCATCGGGTGGCCGTACAGTCCCCACTCGCCGAAGAGGTTGCCGTGATCAGCCGTGATGGCGACTCGGCCGTCGACGTTCTCGCAGAGCGATTCGACCTCGCTGAGCACGTAGTCGAGATTCGCGCTGTAGGCTGCCCAGACACGGTCGACGCTGACCTCGTTCTGTCGCAGCGCGACCCACGGGTTCCCCGTGTTGCTGTGACTGCCAGCCCGCACCAGTCCGTCGTCGCCGTCGAGCGGATCGGGGACAAAGGGGTGGTGCGGTTGCATATAGTGGACGACGAGGCGATCAGGCGCGGTTTCACGCGCAAGCGCGATAGCGCGATCCGTGACCGCCGCTGGTGGGATCGTGTTGTGTCCGTCGTCCCACGCGTATTTCCAGACCTCATCGAGGGCGGCGAAGGCGTCGGCATCGAGATAGCGATCAGTCCACGTGTTTCCGGTCACCATGACCGTTCGGTCGGATTCGGGGTGACCGCCGAAGGTGTTTTCCAGCCACTCCGAGGAGGAACTGCCGACCGAGCGGATCGAGCCGATCTCGGGAAGAAAGTCGTAGTCGTCAGCGACTGCCGCGAGCAGGTCGGCCCGACAGCCATCAAGGACGACCAACACATCCCACGGCCGCTCGAAGACGTTCGTCCCGTACGGCAGCCGCCGGCCGACCGCTTGGATGGCTCGCAGATAGGCCGTCCCGAGTCGGCTCATTCCCGGTTCTACCACGGCGGGATTTCGGCCGAGACTGTCAAAACCCCATCGGCGAGACCCCGGCCCAGCACCAACCATCCCAAGGGAATTTTACCCCTCGCGCGTGCGGTGAGAGGTGTGCACTGTCTGTTCGTCGGTGCGGGCTCGATTGCCTCGTCGTACGTCGACGGCCTCGCCGAGTCTGAACTCACACTAGCTGGCGTCTGTGATCTCGACGCCGACCGCGCCGAAGCTCTCGCCGCGAGCCACGACTGTCCCGTCTTCGACGATCTCGATGCTGCCCTCGACGCACTCGACGCGCCGCTGGTCGTCAATCTGACGAGCCACGCGGCCCACGCCGAGGTTACGCGAACCGCCCTCGCAGCTGACCGCCACGTCTACTCGGAGAAACCGCTCGCTCTCGATAGTGGGACGGCTGGCGAGTTGGTCGAGATGGCCCGCGAGCGGAACCTCGCGCTTGGCTGCGCACCGGCGTCCGTGGACGGGCCGACTCAACAGCGAGCCCGTCGTCTGCTTGGCGAGGGTCGACTCGGCCCCGTTCAACTGGCCTACGCGCACGCCCACGTCGGCCGCGTCACCGACTGGCACGACCGCCCCGACTCCTTTCTCTACATCGGGCCGCTGTACGACGGCGGGGTCTACCCGCTATCGCTGCTGGTCGCGTGGTTCGGCCCCGTCGACCGCGTCCGTTTTGCCGACAGTCTCGATCCGTGGCCCGAGCGAGAGCCCCAACGACCCGAGGCCGACAGCCACGTCGAGGCGACGCTGGCATTTCGAGCCGGCCCGACGGTGCGGCTCACGGCGAGTTTCTACGCGCCCCACCGAAGCCGGGAGTTCTACGGGCTGGAACTCCACGGCGACGACGGCTCGCTGTATCTCGACAACACCGGCCGGATGGAGCCAGCCACTGACGCCGTCCAGTACGGCGGCCTCGGTCGGTCGTACACGATCGTCCCGCCGCAGTCGCCGGCTGACGCACGCGCCTACATCGACGCCGTAGACGACCTCGCCGCGAGCATTGCTGCCGGCGAGCCGGATCGCCGAACAGCGCGCCGGGGGGCTCACGTCGTCGCCGTCTGCAACGCCATCGAGACGGCGGCCGCGGAGGGTGGCCCAGTCGACGTATCGAGCCACGGGGTGGTGGTTCCGGATGAGACGCAGTTGACGGCGACGACAGCCAGCGATGACCACCCGCTGTCGTTACCGCCGATTGGGTTCGGCTGTTCGCGCTACCGCGGCGACGAGTACGTCGACCGCAAGGCGTCGATTGCGACCGCCCTCGATGCGGGCTACCGGCTGCTCGACAGCGCGGAGCTGTACGGCAACGAGTTCCGAATTGGTGAGTTGCTGGCCGCGCCGGGGTCGCCGGATCGAGACCACCTGACGATCCTCGGAAAGGTTTGGCGAACGAACCACCGACAGGAGCACCTGCTGGCGGCCTGCGAGGGCAGTCTCGACGAACTCGGGATCGAGGCCTTCGACTGCTATATGTTGCATTGGCCCGAGGCGTGGGCCCATCAGGGGCCGCTGGATCGGCTGGCCGAGAAACCGGTCGACGAACAGGAGGCCCTGACATTTCCGACCGACGACGACGGCGAGATCCAGACGGCGTCGATCCCGCTCGCGGAGGCGTGGGCGAATCTGGAGACGGTCGTCGAGCGAGGTTGGGCTGAGACGCTCGGCGTCTGCAACGTCTCGCAGCCGCAGTTAGAGACGATCCTCGAATCGGGGTCGATCCCGCCGGCTGTCGTCCAAATCGAGCGGCATCCTTACCAGCCGCAGTCTGAGCTTGTCGAGTTCTGTCGCGACCATGATATCGCTGTCGTCGCCCACTCGCCGCTGTCGGCTCCGGAGCTGTTGGACGAGCCGGTATTGGCTGAAATCGGAGAAAAATACGACCTCTCGCCGGCCGGCGTCGTGTTGGCGTGGAACGCGACCCGCGGCGTCGCCCCGATCCCATCGAGTACGACCACCGATCATATTGTCGCCAACGCGGCCGCGGTGGCAACGCGGCTCGCTCCGGACGACTGCAGCCGGATCGAAGATCTCCGCGATCCCGAGTTCAGCCGCTAACGATCATTCCGGCGATACGATTATGTGGATTCCGGCTGGTGTAAACGTATGAGCACGGATACAAGCACCCTCTCGCCGGAACCCGGATCGCTGAACGCACTCGCCTACGTCGGCATTATCGCCGCCGTTGTCTCGGCGGTCATTCACCTCCGGCTCGGCGTCGGCTTCATCGACTCGCCGCTCGGAATCAGCTTTATTCTGGCCGGTCTCGGCTTTTTTGGCGCGGTCGCCCTTGTCCTCATCAACTACCGCCGCCGGACGGTCTATGCGGTCGGCATTCCGTTTACCGCGATCCAGATCGTTCTCTGGTACGTGTTCAACTTCGCTGCCGGCGACAAGGCGTTCCCGGCCGATGTCGGCACACTCGGCGCGATTGATAAGATCGCACAGGTCGTGTTGATCGCCGTGTTGGTCGTACTGCTTCGTGAGTGATCGCGTACGGCCGTGGGCGCGCGCCGCGTCCAGTTCCAGCCACGTCGCCGTCGGCCGTGTCGTCCTCCCGCTGCTCGCGGCCGTCATGGTTGGCCTCGCGGTTGCGGTGTTGCTTCCGGCTGCGCCCGCGGCGTGGTCACCGGTGTCGCCCGCCGCTGTCGCCGCCGCGTTCGCCGCCGGACAGCTGTGGGTTGTCGCTCACAACACCGCTCCCACAGAACTCGGCGAGGAGCCGATCGGCTATCTCTTCGGCCTTGCAAACGCGATAACCGAGCTTCGAAGTGGCCTCTATGGCGTCGTCGCTGGTCTCGCTGTCGCCGCGCCGACAGCGGCCGTCGCGTGGCTGCCCGGCCTCTGCTACGGCGTTGGTGTCGCTCTCGACAAACTTGACGGCACCATCGCTCGGACGGTCGGTCGCGAAACTCCGCTCGGCGAGCGGCTGGATATGACCGTCGACACTGCCGGCTTCGTCGCCGCGCCGGTCGTCGCCGTTCTCTGGGGCCTGCTGCCGTGGTGGTATCTGTTGCTGTCGGCGGCGCGGTACGTGTTTCTCGGCGTGCGGTGGCTGCGACGTGCCCGTGGGCTTCCGGTCTTTGAGCGGCCCGACAGCGACCTTGGAAAATACCTCGCGGGCGTCCAGATGGCCTTCCTGACGGCCGTGTTGCTGCCGGCAGTACCGACCGATCTCGGCTGGCGGCTCGCGCCGGTCGTCCTCGCGCCGTCGCTGGCTGTCTTCGGCCGCGACATCCTGGCGATCAGCGGGCTGTACCCGCTTGGAGGGCGCAAGGAGGATTGAAGCCGGTCGCGGTCGTACCTCGCCCGTGCTCTTTCCGACTCACCTCGTCGTCGCCGCGGGCATCGGAATCGTGAGTCGACTCCGCGCCGCGGTATCAGGGTCGTCGACGGGAGCCGCGTCTCAGCCACCGTTGTCTATCGGCTGGCTGGTCATCGGGGCCGCGCTACCCGATGTTGTCGATAAACCGCTGGGGATTGCGGGCGTGACGGAGCTGTTTCACTCGGTCGGCCACAGCGCGCTCGTGCTGCCGGTGATGGTCGCCGTCGCTCTCGCCAGTCGGCAGGGACTGGCGCTTGCCATCGGCTGGGGATCGCACCTGTTCCTTGACGCGCTGCACGTCGTCATCAACGGTCGGCCGAGCGACGCGCTGTTCTTCGGCTGGCCGGTCGTGTCGCCGCCGAATCCGCCCGCGATCCCGCCGGGCGAGTTCTTTTGGTACTACCTCGGTAGTCTGTCGTTTTACCTCGAAGTGCTGCTGTGGCTAGCCGTTGGCGGGCTTGTCGTGTGGTCGCTGCGGCAGGGCCAGCGACACACCGACCTGAGTCGATGACGCCGGGGCTTTGAGGCTTCGACTCGATAGTTCGCCAACCACATGACGGGACTCCTTGCCGAGGTCGGTGCCATGATCGTCGGGCTCGATCAGCTTGCTGCCGACCTGCTCGTCTCGATCCGCGACCCCGCAATCACGAAAGTGATGAACTCCGTGACTGGCCTCGGCTCGGCGACCGCGGCGGCGGTCGTAGTCGGGCTGTTCTATCTGGCTGACTACCACGAGGAGGTCGCAACATCGGTGCTCGCCCTCGGACTCACCGGGCCTGTCGTCCTGACGCTGATGGGGCTCGTCCAGCGACCGTTCCCGGCGAATCCGGTCTGTGTCACGAGCGGCGAAATGGTCGCCCACTCGTTTCCGTCCGGGCACGCAGCCAGCGTCACCGTTTTTGCGCTCCTCGCCGCGCGCTCCGAGCGGCTCCCGCTCGCGCCCACGGCCGTCCTCGCTGCGATGATCGCGCTCTCGCGGATGTATCTCGGGACGCACTATCTCTCGGATACGCTCGCCGGCATCGGAATCGGTGCGGCCGCGTTTATTGTGGCGACGCGCTGGCTGACCGATAGCCGGCAGGCGATTGTGACCTACATCCAAAACCGGTAGCACGCAGCTTAGTACGTGAGGACGACCTGCAACACTGACTCCGAGCGGTCGTCAAGCAGTTCGTAGGCATCGGCCGCCTGCTCGAAGGGGATTCGGTGGCTGATGAGTCGCTCACAGTCGAGGCGGTCGAGCCACTCGACGGCGGTGTCGAACCGCCGCTGGCGATCCCAGCGGCCGCGACGGGCCGGGTCGATCGTGCTCACCTGACTGGAGACGAGTTCGATCCGGTCGCGGTGGAACGAGCCGCCGAGGTCAATAGGGGCCTGTTTTTCGCCGTACCAGGAGCCGACGACGACCCGACCGTCGTAGCCGACGGCGTCGATGGCGTCGTTGAGGACGGCAGGCTCCCCAGAGAGTTCGACGGCGAGATCACAGTCGCTCAGTTCGGCTGCGGCGTCGTCAGGTGTTAGCGTTCGATCCGCACCCATCGCCCGCGCCGCCTCACGACGGCCAGCGAGTGGTTCCACGACGACGAGCTCATCGAGCGGGAACGCCGATAGCAGCCGGGTCGTACAGAGGCCGACGACACCGGCCCCGAACACGACGACCGACTCGCCGAGCCGCGGTTCACTGTCAAGCACGAGGTTGGTCGCCGTTTCGACCGTCGGCAGCAGGCTGCCGTGAGCGGGCGAAACGTCCGCGGGCAGTGGTACGAGGTCGTCCGGGTCGGCCGTAAACTGGGTCTGGTGGGGCCGAAAGGCGAACACCGACCGATCCAGCCAGTCATCGGCCACGTCGCTGCCGGCAGCGACGACGGTGCCGGCGGCGGCGTAGCCGTACCGCATCGGATACTCGAAGGTGTCGTCGAAGGCCTCGATGTTTTCGTCGACCGGGAGGTCGGTCGGCATCTCGTCGCGGTAGACGAGTAACTCCGAGCCGGCACTGATCGCGGAGGCATCGGTTGCGACGACGACCTCGCTGGGATCGGGATCGATGCTGACCGGGCGATGATCGACTGTCTCTGGGCCGGTGAAATACAGTGCGGTCTCGCTCATAGGCGGGAGGGCGATCGAGCGGGGTGGGGCATCTCAGTCGTCTCCGGTCGCCGCCTGTGGGTGGTCGAACTCAACGATCGTCCCCTCATACCGGCAGTCTTCGAGGGCGTGTTTGGCGGCGTAGCCCGCGTCGTGGGCGGTCGTGCCGCGGCCGACACCAACCTTCAGCTCAACGCCGACGTCGTCTTCAACGTGATCGATCGCCTCACGATAGGCCTCCGGGGACAATTCGGGACAGACGGCGATGATGTTGTCGCCGCCGACGAAGAAAGAAAGCGCGCCGTGGGCCTCACGCATATACTCCATCAGTGAGGCGTAGCTGCGCTCAATATGGATGAAAGAGTCAAACTCGTTGAGTTGGTCGGTGTACTTGCCCGTCGCATCGTTGACATCGAAGTGGGCGATATGTGTCGTGGCGTCGGCATCGGTGCTCAGCGGCTCGCCGGCGAGTACCTCGGTGCGACCCTCGTCTTGGGCACTGCCGGCGGCCTGAATCTGCTCAGTCGCTTCGTCGAGTGCGGCTGCCGGCGTCTCGGCGGTACCGATCCCGAGGCTGACGGTGACCGGATACCGGTTGCGGACGCTTTCTTGGAGGGCTTTGTGGCCGGCACGGCCGATGCCGTTGGTGACGGCGATCATGTTGTCGAACCGGCTGAAGAAGACGTAGCCGCCGCGGCTGCCGATGAACTGGGCGAGGTCGGCAAACAGCCGGGACTGCATGGTCTGGAGATCCATCTCCCGGCGTGGCTCGGGGGTGACCGTCCACGGCCCGTAGTTGTCGATCTGAATGAGAGTCAGCTGGGTCGTCACAGGGATCTATACGTGACGCTACAGTTAGTGTCTTTCCGTTAGCGGGGGTCGGCGAACCGAGCGTTTCAATTCGGTACGGCGGCGAGACCACCCATGAGCTACGAGGGGATCGTCCTCGATGTCGATGGCACGGTCGTCCGTGAGTCAGCACCGATCGACGGCGCGGCCGAGGGGCTGGCGGCCGTCGATGACGCGGGGATCCGACGGGTGTTCTGTTCGAACAATCCCACCAAACGACCCGATGCCTACGAGGAGCGGTTTGCCGAGGCCGGCTTTACCGTCTCGGCAGATGAGGTATTCACCGCCGGGACGATCACGACCGACTACCTCCAAACCGAACACGCCGACGAACAGGTGTTTCTTGTCGGCGAGGCCGGCCTCCGAGACCAGCTTGTCGACGCCGGGCTGTCGCTGACGACCGACCCACGAGCGGCCGATGTTGTCGTCGGCTCCCTGTCGACAGAGTTCGACTACGAGACGCTCTGTGAGACGATCATCGCCATGGCCGACGAACCCGCCTTCGTCGGCACCGACCCGGATACGGTCATCCCACAGGATGGCCCTGACCGCCCGGGGTCGGGGGCGATCATCCACGCGATGGAGGGCGTTATTGACCGCTCGGTCGATGTGATCTGTGGCAAGCCGTCGGCGTACGCCCGCGAGACAGTCCTCGACTATCTCGGTGTTCCCGCCGAGGACTGTCTCGTCGTTGGCGACCGACTCAACACCGATATCGAACTCGGCGCGGCCGCGGGGATGACAACGGCGTTGGTGACGACTGGGATCATGGATCGATCAGCTGTGGCGGACTCGGCAGTCACGCCGGACTACATCATCGACTCGCTGGCCGAGCTCGGGGCGGTCATCGACGGGACGGCCCAGCGGTACGTCGCCTGAGATCCCGGGCAGCCGCCTGAGCGCACTGGTATGGTACTGTCTGACAAAGGATTATATACGGTGACAGTCTGCCTCATGGTATGGTACCACATCACTCACCATACGTCTTCGGGGACGAACCGCCAACACCGAGCCGCCACGACCCCGAGGGTTGCGATATCGTAATTATCGACGGGACGGCAATGACCTACCGGCACCACCGCGTTCGCCAGCAAGCGTAGGTCGCTCCGAACGTGGCTCTCGTGGCCGCGATTGCGCACAGATCAGTCAAGAACAACCGATTCCTCGCCGTCGAGGATGTGGGTCTCCGCCCCGCTCCCGGTCGCCTGTACCTCCCGTTCCCACTCGTCGGTATCGACTTCAATCGGCGGGAACGTGTCATAGTGCATCGGGAACGCGTGCTCGACATCGAGCCAGTCGACAGCAACGGCCGCCTGCATAGGCCCCATCGTGAAGTGATCGCCGATCGGGACGGCCGCCGCGTCGGGTTCGAGATACGGCCCGATCACGTCTTTCATCTCGCTCATCAGGCTGGTGTCGCCGGCGTGGTAGAACGTCGTCGACTCGCTGTCGGCGAGCTGGGTTGGTTTGGTGTCGCTGATGACGAAGCCCGCGGGCATCCCGCCCTCGTACTCGTGTTCGGTGTTGATCCCGTTGGTGTGGTCGGCCCGTACCATCGACACGAAGGCGTCGTCGCATTCGACGGTGCCGCCGAGGTTCATGCCGATGCCGCCGACAGCCTCCTCGAAGTCCAATTCGGCTTTCGCGTAGCTGACGACCTCCGGTGTCGCCACCAGCGTCGCGTCCGCGAAGTGCTCGGCGTGACCGATGTGGTCGGCGTGGGCGTGGGTGAGCAGGAGGTAGTCCGGGGTGTCCACGTCCTCAGGCTCCAACTTGGTGTGAGCGTTGTCGAAGAAGGGGTCGATCAGCAGGGTTGTGTCGTCGACCGTGAGGTGCCATGCGGAATGCCCGTGATAGGTGAGTTCGAACGACATAGTCAGCGTATACTACCGCCAGCAGCCATATAAAACTCGGCCGCGGTGACCACAACACGTTTTTGCTCACCACCACGACAGCCGATATGCACCTTGTCCGCTTCCGCGATCCATCCGGTACCATCCGACAGGGCACTGCCACCGACGACACCGTCGTCTTCGGCGACCAAGAGTACGCCCGCGACAGCGTCGATATCCTCCCGCCCTGTGAGCCGACGAAGATCATCTGTGTTGGCCGCAATTACGCTGACCACGCCTCCGAGCGCGATTCGGATGTGCCGGATCGCCCGCTGTTGTTCCTCAAACCGCCGAACGCCGTCGCCGCCCCCGAGTCGACGGTGACGCTGCCGGCTGGTAAGGAGCGGATCGACTGGGAGGCCGAGTTCGCGGTCGTCATCGATGAGCAGTGCCGCAACGTCGCCGCGGCCGACGCCCTCGATGTCGTTCGCGGGTATACCTGTCTCAACGACATCTCCAACCGCGACGACCAAGACCGCGAACAGAACTGGGTGCGCGGGAAGGCCTTCGATAACGCCGCGCCGCTCGGCCCGGTGATAGCGACGCCCGACGAGGTGCCCGACGACGCCAGCATCGAACTCCGGGTTAACGGCGAGACCAAACAGGACGCGGCGGTCGACCAGTTTTACTTCTCAGTCTCGGAGCTAATCGCGGAGATTACCGAGCACATGACATTGGAGCCGGGCGACGTGATCTCAACGGGGACGCCAGCCGGCGTCGGCGCGCTTTCAGATGGCGACCATGTCGAAGTCGAGATCGAGGGGATCGGCACGCTGGAACACGGCGTGGTGATCCCGGATAGCGACTGATCGGCCCCGAAGCGTTTTGAGTCATGCCGAGCTACGGAGTTGTATGGCACGAGCCGATTCGGGCGAGACGGACGCTCCAACCCGAGAAATCCGTCTGCTGAAAAATCCGGACGGTCGGTGAACCGCTCGTGATCTCCGTGTCGGGCTGACTACACAAGGCGAGAGCCGGCAAGACGTACTCGACAATCTCGACGCTGTCGTCGCGGCAGTCGACGGCGACGGTGGGGAGCCGCCAACCGACGAAGAAATTCGTGCTCTGGGTGTTGATCCTGCGGTTGCTCGTTCGCAACGCAACGCGCACCGATAGGCAAGCACAGTCACCGCGCTGACCAACCGACAACCACCCAACCGACCCCGTGTAAGCACGCTTAAGGCCCGCGGACTGCTCCCCTCGGGTATGCAACCACGGGATCTCTCTGCGACCAGCCCGTACGTCCCAGGGCGGGGGATCGAGGAAGTCGCCCGCGATCTCGGGCTCGATCCGACCGATCTGATCAAACTCTCCTCCAACGAGAACCCACACGGCTCCAGTCCGAAAGCCGTCGAAGCGGTACACCAGCAGGCCGACGACGGCCTCCACGTCTACCCGAAGGCGTCCCACACCGATCTCACCGAAAAGCTCGCCGCGAAGTGGGGCGTCGCCGACGAGCAGATCTGGGTCTCTCCCGGCGCGGACGGCGCGATCGACTACCTCTCACGTGCGATGCTGGAGCCGGGGCAGTCGGTGCTCGTCCCCGATCCAGGCTTTTCGTACTACCGGATGAGCACGCGCCATCACCACGGCGAGATTAACGAGTACGAGCTTTCGAAGGCCGACGGCTTCGAACAGACAGCCGATCTCGTTCTCGACTCGTACGACGGCGAGCGCATCATCCATATCACCTCGCCGCACAACCCGACCGGCAGCGAGTGGACACGCGAAGAGATCCGGACGCTGCTCGACGAGGTCGACGACGAAACCCTCGTTGTTGTCGACGAGGCCTACGGCGAATACTCCGAGGAACCGAGCAGCATCGATCTCCTCTCGGAGTTCGACAATCTCGCCGTCCTCCGAACGTTCTCGAAGGCCTACGGCCTCGCGGGGCTGCGAATCGGCTATGCGGCTGTCCCCGAGTCATGGGCTGACGCCTACGCCCGTGTCAACACACCGTTTGCGGCCAACGAGGTCGCCTGTCGAGCCGCGCTGGCCGCGCTCGATGACGACGACCACGTCGAGCAGTCGGTCGACTCCGCTCAATGGGCCCGCGAGTACATGCAGGAGAACCTCGATGCCCCAACCTTCGACAGCGCAGCCAACTTCGTGTTGGCCGACGTTGGCGATGCCAGTCGCGTCGCCGAGGCCAGCCAGCGCGCCGGCGTCATCATCAGAGACTGCAGCAGCTTCGGGCTGCCGGGCTGTGTCCGGATCTCCTGTGGCACCCGCGAGCAGACCAAAACTGCTGTCGAGACGCTCAACGAGATCGTCGCTGAGGTGACGCCGACGTGACCGACGAACCGGCCACGACCGACAACCCGATGATGACCGACGACGCGACGACAACCGACGATGGGACGACGAGTGAATCGACAGTCAGCGACGACGTAGCACAAAAACTGGTCGTCACCGGCACACCCGGCACCGGCAAAACGACCGCGACCGAACAGCTCGCCGGCGACACCGACGCGGAGATCATCCATCTCAACGACGCGATTCGGGAGTTCGGTCTTTACAGCGAGCGCGACGCCGAGCGCGATTCGCTGGTGACCGATCTCGACGCCGTCAGGGAACACCTCGGTGAGTGGCGTGGGATCCTCGAATCACACCTTGCCCACCACGTTGACGCCGACCGCGTTGTCGTCCTTCGGTGTGAGCCGAGCGAACTCGAAACCCGGCTGCGTGATCGTGGCGACACCGCCGCCAAAGCCCGGGAAAATGCCGAAAGCGAGGCCCTCGATGTCGTACTCTCAGAGGCGGTCGACCAACACGGCGCCGAAGCTGTTTACGAGATCGACACGACCGACCGTGAGCCAAGCGAGGTAGCCGTCGAGATCGCCGCCGTCCGCAACGGCGACCGCGAGCCGGATGCCGGTGGCGTCGACTTCACGGGGTATCTCGTTGGATGACACTCGATCGACTTCGGCCGGTTGCCGACCGGCTGCTGACGCCGTTTGTCACCGGGGCCGACAAGATTGGGTTGACGCCGAACAGCGTCAGCGTCATCTCGCTTGGGGTCGCGGTCGCCGCGGCTGTGGCCTTCGTTATCGCCGACCCGCTGTTCTACGTCGCTGGGGCTGTCTTCGTCTTCGCCAACGGGTGGCTGGATCTGATCGACGGCGCGCTCGCTCGCCGGCAGGAGACCGCCTCTGCCGGCGGCGATCTGTTGGATCACGTGATCGACCGCTATGCCGATCTGACGATCATCGGCGGCCTCGCGGCCGGCGTCGGCAACTTCGCGCTTGGCTTTCTTGCTGTGACCGGCGTGTTGATGACCTCGTATCTCGGCACGCAGATCCAAGCGGTCGGCCTCGGGCGGGCCTACGGCGGCCTCGTCGGGCGGGCCGATCGGCTGGCGTTGATCGGCCTGACTGCTGTCGCGGCTGCCGTCGTCAGCGACCCGATTGTGGCAGGCTACGGGGTTGTCGCGTTGCTTCTGGCCTTCTTTGCGATCATCGGCCATATCACCGCTGCCCAGCGGTTTTGGGGCGCGTGGAACGATCTGTAAGTCGCCGACGGCGCATGCTTTATACCGGGGGATACGGTATCGGTGCGTATGGCCCAATGTGAGATGTGTGGTGCCGAGCAGTCGTCGCTCACCACCACAAAAGTCGAAGGGGCGAAACTGGAACTCTGTGACGAGTGTACGGAGTTCGGGACGGAGGTCAAAACCCAATCCTCGTCGTCGGGATCGAGCAAGTATTCGACCTCCAGCAGTAGCTCCGGCGCTTCGGGCGGGAGCAGCGGTTCCACGTCGACAGGATCGACGGGCAACTCGGGTGGCTCCTCGAATCAACGCCGGAAGGACATGTTCGACGACATGGACGAGATCGCCGGCGATTACGACGACCGCATCCGGGAGGCCCGTGAGGGCGAAGGCCTCACCCAGGAGGAACTCGCCAACAATCTCAACGAGAAGGCGAGTCTCATCCGAAAGCTCGAACGCGGCGACGTCCTGCCAAGCGATGATGTCCGCAAGAAACTCGAATCGGCGTTCAATATCACGCTCACCGAGGGAGCCGATGTCGACGACACCGAGTGGTCAGGCGAATCCACCGGGTCGATGACGCTGGGCGACGTGGTCGAACGGAAGGACTAATCGCGATCGGCTCAGACGACGTGTGAGTCCTCGTCGGCGTCGAGATCGGCCGTCGACCCAACATCGCCGTAGTTGCCTTTGAGGTAGCCGATCAGGTATTCGACGGTTTTCGGATCGTACGTCCAAAAGCCGTAGAACTCCCGGTCGCCGCGCTCCTCGGCTAACAGCGCACACATGTTTTCATCGACGCCGTCGCCGTCGTAGGCGACAAACCAGGTCTTCTGAATCTCGTCGTTGTGTTCAATGTGGAGGGTGAAGTGTTCGTGATCCGGCACCATCGGGCTGTCGCTGACGGGTGCGGCGTAGGTGTGCACCGACAGCGCGGTGTGTTCGCCAAGTTGGTTGTAGGCGTCTGTTTGGCCATCCAACACTGAAAGCGTCTGAAACCCAGCGTGGAGTTCCCCGCTGCCGATCCGCCAGGCGCGATCCTCGATCTCCCGGGAGGCCATAAACATCTCCTCGATCGAGTAGGAGGTAAACAGCGTCTCATCGAGGTGGTCGAGGATCGGGCTTCGCTCGACGCCCGTTGCTGTCGACTGCTCTGCCGCTGGGGGACGGTAGATGTCGTCTAAGGAAACCGCGGTCACAAAGGCATCCTCGCGGCTGAGGATCGCAAACTGTTCGGGCTCCTCCGGGAGCGTCCGGGTATCGATGGTAAGATGTCGATCCTCATACTGTTCGCGGAGGTCGTCGACGACGGAATCTGGTGTGTTGACGACCGTCAGCGTCATCGTGCGGGCTTCGATATCCGCGATGAGCTCTCGCAACGACATCCCTACTACCAGCCACCTTACCACGGGAGGTATTTGATAATTTGTGAACAATTCTGACAGGTCGGGCCGGCGGCCGAAAGATGAAGCTATATCACCCCGGCGACAAACCATGGGGTATGTTCATCTTGGTGAACCTGAAAGCGTATCCGTGTGATCCGATCGAAGTCGCCACCGCCGCCCGCGATGTCGCCGAGGACGCCGGCGTCCGCATCGCTGTCTCGCCACAGGCTGCCCACCTCGAATCCGTCGCCGACACCGGCGTCGAAACGTGGGCCCAACACGTCTCGCCGAATGGCTACGGCAGCTTCACCGGCAGCACCCTCGCGGAGGCCGTCGCCGAGGCCGGCGCGGAAGGGACGCTGCTCAACCACTCGGAAAACCGCCGCAAGCTCGCCGACATCGACGCCGCGGTACGGGCCGCCGAACGCGCCGGCCTCGAAACCTGTGTCTGTGCAAACAACCCGGATCAGATCGCTGCCGCCGCGGCCCTGCAGCCGGATTCGGTCGCCGTCGAACCGCCGGAGCTCATCGGCGGCGATGTGTCGGTCGCCACGGCCGATCCGGATATCGTCACCGACGCTGTCGCCGCCGCTGGCGGCGTTGACGAGGACGTCGACGTCTACTGTGGCGCAGGAATCTCAACGGGCGACGACGTAACGACCGCCGAAGAGCTCGGTGCCTCTGGGATCCTGCTTGCCAGCGGGGTCGCCAAAGCCGACGATCCGCGGGCCGCCCTCGAAGATCTCGTCTCCGGGCTCTAAGCGACGCCCGGCTTATTCTGGCTCGGACACGTCATCGAGAAAGCTGGCTTCGACTGACTGTACCATCGTCGCCAGCTCGCTGTCGGTAAGCGTATCGGCGTAGGCCTCCCGGATGAGTTCCGGGATCGCGTACCGGTAGCGGCCTTCACCAACGTGGCGAATCAGCTGTGACTGTCGGAGCGGCCGGTTACGGCTGTAGGCGAGTTGGTGGTCGTCGTCGCCGCCGGCCGCGATATGCGCTGAGACGGGGTCGCTTTCCTCACCCTCGCGGTAATGTTCTAACATCCCAACCGACCGCAGCGGCAGGTCGGCGATGCGGTCTTTGAGTTCTGTGACGACCGCCTCGCGGGTGCCGTGTTCGACTGCCTCGACGAACTCCATGGCCTCCTCGGCGATGTCGCTGCGGGTGACGGTACCGAACCGCGTCGACGTGGGCGCGCTCCCACCGGGCGACCCTGTGGTTTCCTCGGGGCCAGTTACCTCCGAGGGATCGACCGGCTGGGGATCGATCGGGGCCGAGCCGTCGTATGCTGTCTCGTCCGTGCTGTCGTCGTCACTGGTCGCCTCGTTGGCGATGGCCTCAGCCGCCGTGGCGTCGTCTTCTGCGGCTTCGGCGACCGCGTTGGCGAAATCAGCCGGCGTGAGATCATCGCCGAAGACGCCGTCGGCCGTCATCTCAGCCCCGCTTGTCTCGGTGTCAGTCGTCGTGCTGTCGGTGGGGGCTGTGTCAGCCTCCGAGTCAGCGGCCATATCGGTGGGGTCATCTGGGCCGCGGTAGGCGGCTTCGGATCGCTGCAACATCGCTTGGGCAAACTGGTCGGCCATCCGGCTCAGATCGCGGGCTTCCTCAAGTTCGCGTTCTAGTTCCTTGATTCGGGCGTCTTTTTTATCGAGTTTCTGACGGAGGTCAGCCAACTCGCTTTCGCGGCGGGCCTTTTCGTCGGAGATCTCGGTGAGTTCAGAGACCAGATCGTCGCTGACGGATTTGAGCTCCGGCTGTTCGATATCCTCAAGCCCGGGCGTTGCCCCGGCGTCGAAGGTTTCCTTGCGGTGGAACTGCACCCGGCGGATATCGTCTGACCAGTCGGCGACAAGGAACCCCTCGCCGTCAGCCAACTCCTCGACGGCGTCGGCGTACTCCGAGCCAAGAATACGCCCGACGACTTTGGTGTCATTGCGCCAAGTGAGTCGGTGCCAGACGAGCCAATCACACTGCGTGATGAAGTCCTTCTTCACATCGGCCGGACGTTGGCTAATGCCGACGATCCCGAGGCCGTGTTTCCGGCCGCGTTTGCCGATCTTGATCAGCATCTTGCCAGCTTCGCCCATCCCGCCCTGTTCGGGGATGTACTCGTGGCACTCCTCGATGACCAAGAGGAAGGGCTTTTTCAGCTTCTTTTCTTTCGCAAAGAGGTGGCGAGCGGTCTGTAAGAGCAGTTCGTTGGCGTCCTCGTCGTCGAGATACCCCGATACGTCAAGGATGATCGGGATGTTCTCTTCGAGAGCCAAGGAGGCGATCTTCTCGGCGTGATCGGCGGTGACCTGGATATCGCATTCCTCGTCGGCCCCGACATGGAGGATCTCGTAGGCCTCCTTGAGGCCGTAGTACTCCCCATCGCTGTCGACGATGAGGACAGGGAAGTTGTTATCAAGGAGATTTTCCAGCATCACCGAGGCTGTGTTTGATTTCCCGCTGCCGCTTTTGCCTGTGATGAAGCCGCGACCCGTGAGGAGATCGACGACCGGCAACTCGACGGCTGTCCCGGGGGCGATGGCGTCGGTGCCGCCGGGGCCAGCACTCACGTCCGCGACCGTGATGGTTTCCTCGCTGCTCATTTACCTATTTGTCCGTGTGAGCCCACATAGTTCCTGTTGTCGGTTGTGTCGGTGGTGTCAGCCGACTGTCCGACGTTAGTCGAACGATCCGAGCGAGGACTGCCCGTCGTCGTTCGTGGTCGGTCGTGGTGCGTCATCAGTGCCCCCACCGTCGCTCTCGTCGTCAACCCAGTCAGTGAGTTGGGCGTCGGTGTCGACAGCGTGCTCAACAGGGGCGGGATTCGCCCAGTCGCTGTCGGCGTCGATATCGGCGGCGTCGTCAGCAGACTCACCAGCGGCGAGGCTTGCGGCGTCGAAGCCATCAAGTCTGGCCTGCTCACCCGCGGCGAAGCTGAGATTCGAAACCCGAACGCCGAGTTTGCGAACCGGTGTATCCGCAAACTCCTCGAGTAACTCAAGGGAGATCGCTTCGACAAGATCGGGGTCGTCAACCGGCCCGGACAGCGAGGAGGCACGCGTGTTGACATCGAACGGCGGGGTGACGACCTTGATCCCGACGGTCTGGTACATCGCGTCGCGGCTCCGGGCACGGGCGGCGACATCGGCCGCAAGCGCACTGACACGCTCGCGTTTGGCCTCAGACTCCTCTGTCGCCTCAGTGAACGCCGACTCTCTGGAGAGACTTTTCGGGCGACCGGTTGGTGTCACTTCGCGGTCGTCGTCGCCACGGGCGCGAGCGACAAGTTCTCGGCCGCGCTCACCAAAGCGGTCAACAAGGACGGTCGGATCGGCCGCCGCGAGGTCGCCGGCGGTCTCGATGCCCATCTCGGCGAGTTCGCGCTCGGTCACCGGCCCGACGCCGTGGATCGCAGCCACCGGCAGCGGCCCGAGAAAGGCTGCCACCTCAGCGGGCCGGACGACAGTCAGCCCGTCAGGCTTGTCATGATCGCTGGCAACCTTCGCGGTCGCCATGTTTGGGGCGACGCCGACGCTGGCTGGCACGCCGACCTCGCGGCTGATCCGCTGTTTGACATGGCGGGCGTACCCCTCCGCGATCGTCCGGGTGTCGTCGGCGCCACTGTCGTCGCTATCGGCATCGCCGTCCGCGTCGTCGACGAGGCCCCAACTCGTGCGGTCGGTCACATCGAGATACGCTTCGTCGATGCTGACCTCACGGACAACGTCGGCGCAGTCATGCAGAATCTCCTTCACGTCGCTAGCGACTTCCTCGTAGAAATCGAGGTCGACAGGGCGGTAGTGGCCGGCTGGCTCCGCGTCGGTCTCGGCAGCCCGCGGGAGCGACTCAAGGGCCTGACTGATCGGTTGGGCACTCTCGATCCCGTGGTCGCGGGCCTCATAGCTCGCGGTAGCGACCGCGCCATGGGGTTCGCCAGCCGCATAGCCCATCCCGACGACGAGGGGCTCGCCACGGAGCTCGGGCTCACGAAGCCGTTCACACGACGCATAAAAGCAGTCCATATCGACATGGAGGATGATCCGCGCGTCGCCGTCGTCGCTGTCGGCGTCGGTGAAGGCGTCGAACGTCATGGCGAAAGCGTCCCCGTTTGGTCTGCGTTCAGTCCCGTCGTAGCCACTGCTATCGAGTGATTCGACAGCCACCAGCAAGAGCGTGACGGCGGGCGGTCACTGGCTGGCCCACAGCGTCGCCTGCGTGAGGGTCGTGCCGGTGAGATCGGCATCCTCGATGTTGGCGTCGACGAGCACCGCATCGGTGAGATCGGCGTCGGTCAGATCAGCCCCCCAGAGGAAGGCATCGGTCAGATCAGCCCCCCAGAGGAAGGCATCGGTCAGATCCGCCCCGGAGAGGTCAGCCCCCGCCAAATTTGTCTGCCACAGCAGGGAATCGGTCAGATCGGTATTCCTGAGATCAGCCCCACGGCAGTCAGCTCGACTGAGCCCAGCATTGTGGAGATCCGCCCCTCGGAGTGTTGCCTCGCCCAACAGGGCCCCGCCGAGGTCGGCGTTCGTCAACGTGGCCCCGGTCAGATCGGCACGGGTGAGGTCGGCCCCGATGAGCGCGGTATTCGCTAGTGGCACCGCCGTCCCGAGCTGGCAGTCCCGCAGGATCGCACCATCAAGCAGGTGGGCGACGGTGCGGTGCTGCGCACGCATCGCCGGCGACGGGCAGGCCTCGGCCAGCGCGGTCGCTGCCTTCGGTGTTCGATCAGCATGCCAGAGACAGCGATCGGCGTCGGCCAGCGTGGGCCGGAAGCAACACGACTGGTGGATCGGCCGTCCGGTAGCGACTGCCACGCGGTCGCAGTCCCGCGGCCACGCGTAGCCACATCGCTCCGCTGGCACCCCATCCATACCACCCCCACGACGGCGCTCCGAATAAAGCCCGCTGATCGACGGCTATGCGACGCCATGGGGTGTGAGTCTCGGGTAAGGTATACTACTAAGTACACTCGTTCGGTAGCGAATGGTAATGACAGAGCGATGGAGCCGATAAACAAAGACGATATCACGGTAACGAAGTCGTACAAGGACTTCGACGACGGCCCGGCCGGCATCGAGTACTACATCCGGTTGTGGTCGCCGGGGCCGAAGACTGTCACCATCCGGGAGCCGATCCCGGCTGCCGCCGATGCCAACCGCGTCGCCTCCAGAGCCGACGACGACCGGGCGTGGACGATCGAAGACGACCAGCTCGTCTTCAGCACCCGGATCGACAGCGACGGGGTTCGGACCGCCTACACCTACGAGGGGGCGTTGAAATCGAACCTCAGCGAGTGGATGCAGGAACCCGAGATCGAGATCACCGACCCAGACGGTGCCGCCGACGTCGACGACGAGACAGTTGCGGCGACGGCAGCTGCGACTGACGCATCGAGCGACGTCGACGACGATGGTACCCCGCAGCCCAGCGTCGATGTCGACGACGAGGAAACTGGTGATGACGATGTCGAGGGAGCTGCTGATGACGACGCCGATATCAAGGTGGACGCCGATGGCGAGGCGACCACTGTCGACGACGAAACGACCGCTGTCAACGACGCGGCGGTCGATACCGACGACGAGACGGTTGATACCGACGACGAAACAGTCGACACCGACGACGAGACAGACGGTATCGACGATGAAGTCGATCGTGATGAGGAAACTGACGCCGAGACAGCGGCCGACGTTACCGAGGAGTCGGCGTCGCTCACCGACGACACTGTCGAGTTAGCGACCGATGCCGAGCCGTTGCATCCCGACGACGCGCTGATCGACGAGGCCGAAGCCGACGTGCTTCGCGTCGTGCTCAACAACCCGGAGCTGTCAAACGCCGAGGTCGCCTCGCAAACCGACACCCGGGTCGCCTTCGTCAGAGACACCCGCGATCGATACGAGGCCGCCGTCGAACTGCCACCCGAGGCGCAGACTGACAAGGCTTCGACGGCCGAGCAGGCCGATTCGACGACCGACGACGTATCGCCAGCCGAAGACACCACCGCAACTACCCAATCTATGACCGACGACACAGCCGACACCACCGACGACGCACAGTCCCCGGACGACGAAGCTGACCCTGCCGAGGAGCCGAGCGAGGCCGACGCGGCCGCAACTGAGACCGAGGAGTCGACAGCAACCCACGACGAGGCGTCGCCCGATGAGGACACGGCCGAAGAGCCGGCTGACGACGCAGCCGCCGACGAATCGGACGGCGAGGAGGAGCCCGCCGAGGTGCCGGCTTCAACAGCTGATGAGGAGCCTGCACTGTCCGACAGCGACGAGGCCGATGTCGTCGCGGCAGCCGAACGCGCCGAGTCAGCGATCGGGCAGGAACTCCTCGACAGCATCAACGGGATCAAGGAAACCGTCGAGAAGGCCTCCGTCGGCAGCGGCCAATACGAGGCCCGCATCCGGCGGCTGGAAACCGAGTTGAGCAAGCTCCAGGCCTACACCTCGGCCTTAGAGGAGTTCCTCAGCGAGAACGGCACGGGCAGCGAGATCATCGAATCCACCCGCGAAGAGCTCGCTTCGATGCAGGCCGATGTCGAAGCCCTCCAGTCGGAGACGCGCTCGCATGAGACGGCGTTGACCGAACTCAAAAACGACGTCAACGAACTTGAAGACGAGCTGTGGAGCAATAACAAAACCACCGACAGCATCGAATCCACGCTCGAAACCCACCGCGGCGGGATCGATGCGGTACAGGATCGGGTCGATGCGATCGACGAGGAGATCGATACCGTCGAGACCAATCTGTCGGACGAGCTTGACGCCCACGCCGAGGAGATCGAGGGACTCGACGAGACAACCGACGCTCACGACGCAGCGATCGACGCCTTAGAGGAGACAACCGACAACCACGGCGAGTCGATTGCCGACCTCGATGAGACGACAGACGCCCACGACGAGACGATCGACGCCCTAGAGGAGACAACCGCAGACAATGAGGCCGACATCGCCGATGTGTCAGCGGAGGTCGACGGTGTCGCCGACTCACTGAGCGACCTCAGCGAGGAGGTCGACGCAGGCTTCGAGGCGTCCGACGATCACCGGGCGGAGTTGGCGGCAACACTCGATGAACACGCCGAGGAACTCTCTTCGCTGTCCGCGGAGATCGAGTCCATCGGCAGCGACGTGGCGACGCTCGAAGACCGACTCTCCGAGGAGGGCGATGTCGGCGAGCGCATCAGTGATATCGAAGGCGAACTCGACGATCTTTCACAGTGGCGGAAGAAGCTCCAATCGACGCTGCTGGGCGGCGACACCGGCGGCGACTCATAATCGCTCAGAAACACAGTTTTCAGCAGTTCTCGTGCGCCGTTATCCTCGGTGTCGCTCGTGAATAATCGAGCGAGCGATCCGGACGGCGGCCTCAAGATCGGGATTTGATCGCACGTCAAAGGCCTCGGTTTCGGCGCGAACGACAAACGTTTGGAGGGCCTCGACTTCTGCTCGTTCTAACAGGGAGGCTGTGAGGTCGCCACGCTCGTAGGCCTCGGTGAGCCGGACGACCGGATCGTGGTGTTCGAGATCGAGATCAAACTCGAACCCACCGGCGTGATCGGCAGTGCCGTCAGCCTGAGCGTGTGATGCCGGCGTCGACTGTGATGGCGATGCCTCATCGGTTGCCGAGAGCGGTACCTCCTCAGGTGGCGGCGATGAATCGCCGAGCGAGCGGTCGCCGGTGGAACAGGATGTGGAACTCATAGCTGCGACGTGATCAGCGTGCCAAGACGCGGTGTCGCCGCCCGACTCCCCCATGGGCTGGCCGACAGGTGCACGCTGGAAGACACGTCGAGTAAAATAGTGGCTCAGTAATAAGAACCCGTCAGACGCACGTCAGACGCCAGGGGTGGACAGCGTCGGTCAGGTTACTCGTACAGCGGATAGGCCGCACAGAGTTCGTCGATCCGCTCGCTGACCTCGTCGATGACGCGCTGGTCGTCGTGGTTGTCGACGACGCGGTAGATCAACTCACCGACCTCGGCGGTCGCTTCTTCATCGAACCCGCGGGTCGTCAGGCCGGGCGTCCCAGCCCGGATGCCGCTGGGGTTGAACGGCGAGCGTGTCTCGCCCGGCACGGTGTTGGCGTTAAGCACGATCCCAGCCTCAGCGAGCGCGTCTTCGGCTTCGCCGCCCGGCAGATCAGGGTGTGATTCGCGGAGATCAACAAGCACGAGGTGGGTGTCGGTGCCGCCGGAGACGACCTCGAAGCCGTGGTCGGCAAACGTCTCAGCCAGCACGTCGGCGTTGTCGACGACCTGTTGGGCGTACTCCTCAAAGTCTGGCTGGAGGGCTTCCTTGAAGCCGACGGCCTTGCCGGCGATGTTGTGCATGAGCGGGCCGCCCTGTCCGCCGGGGAAGACCGCGTTGTCGATGTCGTCGGCGTGTTCTTCGCTGGTCATCACGATGCCGCCGCGACCGGCACGGATCGTTTTGTGGGTCGAGCCCGTCACGAAGTCGGTGACACCGACCGGTGACTGGTGGACGCCGGCGGCGACAAGGCCGGTGATGTGAGCGATATCAGCAAGATGGTAGGCACCCACGTCGTCGGCAACGTCCTGAATTCGCTCCCACTCAACCTCACGCGGATAAGCAGAGTACCCCGAAACGATCATATCAGGATCGAACTCATCGGCCATCTCGGCGAGCCCATCGTAGTCGAGATAGCCGGTTTCGGGATCGACCTCGTACTGTTCGACCTCGTAGAACTGGCCGACGAAGTTTGCGGGGTGGCCATGGCTGAGGTGGCCGCCGTGTGTCAGATCCAAGGAGAGGATTTTGTCGCCCGGGTCGAGGGTCGCAAAGTAGACGGCTTGATTGGCCTGGGTGCCCGAGTGCGGCTGGACGTTGACGTGTTCGGCCCCCCAGAGCTCTTTGGCGCGGTCGATTGCGAGTTGTTCGACCTCGTCGGCGTACTCACAGCCGGCGTAGTAGCGTTTGCCCGGATACCCCTCGGCGTACTTGTTGGTCAGCGCGCTGCCCTGTGCCTCAAGTACTGCCTTGCTGACGTGGTTCTCGCTGGCGATCATCGCCAACGTCTCTTCCTGGCGCGTATCCTCGCCGGCAAGGGCGTCTGCGACCGCCGAATCGACCGCACGAACCTGCTCGTAGTCCATACTGAAAGGGGGCCGCTCAGGCCAATAAGTGTGTCTGTACACGGTCAGCCCACCAGTTGATCGGGGCAGCAGCAAGGCCGACAACAGAGATTTATTAGTGCTGCCAGTCGCTTAATTTAGCCAAAAATCAAGTAATGAACGCTCCGCTCGTCGATAATATTAAGTGTCGCTTCGCCCCTAATTCACTCAACAAGATGGCGTCGAACACACATACAGCAGACCGCCGAGAGCTGCTTACAACGACACTGACCGCGGCGAGCAACGACTGTTGGCTCATCGATCCAACCCCCGAGACGATTGCGGCGGTCGTCGATGTTGCCAGCGACGCCGACTCACTTCCCCGACTGCGGCTGTTGGCCGCCGAGGACGCACTCAAAACCACATTCGAGGACTTTCTGGTCGCCAGCCGCACCGCGGATCTAATCGCCGACGATGCTCTTGCGGTGCGGACACTCGACGCGCCGACGGCGAACTCGCTGATTCTCACCGACGAGGCGGTCACAGCCGTCGTCGCCGCCGGCGAACAGGTCGCCGGGCTCCGTACCGACGACAGCGAGTTCGTCGAAACAACCCGGGATACCATCGCCGACCGATGGGCAGCAGCCGATCCCTTCCGACTGCGAACCCCCGCGATCTCACAGATCCGAGCCACACTGGCCGAGGAGATCGGCGCGGCCATCCGCGAGGATTTCGATCAGCTGCTGGCCTCCCTTGAGACGGCTCGCGGCGACGGCGATGGCCTCGATGAGGTGACGATCTCACTGCTCATCGCCGCGAAAAACGAGGTGCTGCTGTATGACATCTCAAAGTGGGGTGAGGATGTCGGCATCGCCAGCAAGGCCACCTTCTCACGAACCAAGAGCCGACTGGAGGAGTCCGGCGTCATCACCACAGAGAAGGTACCGATCGACGTCGGGCGGCCGCGGCTCCGCCTCCAACTCGGCGACGACCGACTGCGGGAGGCCCCGACAGACACCCTCGCTGCCGTCGCCACAGAGATACTCACCTAAGCGGCCGGAGTCGACCCGTTTTTGCATTGTGCCGGCATGGCCGACGTATGGAACTCGCGGTCTGCGGTCGCGGCCCCGCTGTTGACGCCATCGCGGCCGCCGCCGAGGATATCGACGGCACTGTCCGCCAAATCGAGCCGGCAACTCTCAGCGACGATCCCACATCACTGCCCGCAACCGGGGCGGTCGTCGCCCCGGCTGGCGCAGAAGTGTTTCCGGCGGCAACCGATCACTTCGACCGCTGGGTCGCCGTCGAGATCGGTGGCCTCGGCGGCTACCCGATCGACGATATCGACGCGGCGGTGACGACATTTGGCCCTGATACAGCCTGTTATCGCTGTCTGACCCACCGGGTTGGTGCCCACGAGGACGCATCCGGTGAGAGTCCACACGGCGATCGCAGTATGGTGCGGCTGGCCGGAGCTATCGCCGGCAACCGGCTCATCTCGCTGCTGGCTGGCGAGACCACCGCCGGCACAATCAGAGAGCTTCCAGGCCCTGAGCGACACCTGCTGTCGGTGCCGGACTGTGACTGTGGGAGCGAGGAGGGGCCTTCGCGGTCGCTCCCGCTGACTCATCGTAGCGTCGACGTCGACGACGCGTTGACGCGAGCCGAGCGCGCCGTCGACGAGCGGGTCGGCCTCGTCACAAGCGTCGGCGAACGCGAGTCGTTTCCGGTGCCCTACTACATCGCCGATATCGCCGACACCACGGGCTTCAGTGACACAGCGGCCGCCGACTTCGCTGCCGGGGTCGACCCTGACTGGGATCGGGCCTACATGAAGGCGATCGGTGAGGCACTTGAGCGATACAGTGCTGGCGTGTATCGAACGCGGGCGGCGACCCGTGGATCGGAACGAACGCTGGCTGCCCCAATTTCGCCGCGTCGGTTTGTGCGCCCTGAAGGGTTCGACCATCCAGAACCAGACCACCGGATCGATTGGATCGAAGGGCGATCCCTCCCGGACGGCGAAGGGGTGTCGCTGCCGGCGGAGTTTGTCTGGTTTCCGCCGCCCACGCAGCGATACCGTCCGGCGATCACGACCGGGCTCGGCCTCGGAAACTCGCCGGTCGAGGCGGTGCTCGCGGGGTTGTATGAGGTGATCGAACGCGACGCGACGATGCTCGCGTGGTACTCGACGTTCGAGCCGCTGGGGCTGACGGTCGACGACGACGTTGTCGACGAGTTGACCAAGCGAGCACGGGCTGAGTCGCTGACTGTCACCCTGCTACTTGTCACACAGGATATCGATGTGCCGGTCGTGGCCGCCGCCGTCCACCGCGACGGTGAGTGGCCCCAGTTTGCCGTTGGCTCGGGAGCCAACCTCGCTCCGGTTTTCGCCGCGCGGTCGGCCCTCGCTGAAGCCCTCCAGAACTGGATGGAACTCCGGACGATGGGCCCCGAGATGGCCGCCGATCAGGGCGGCGCAATCGCCGAGTACGCGGAGCTGCCGGCGGCCGCCGAGTCGTTTGTTGCCCCCGACAGTCAGATTCCAGCCGAGAGGATTGGCGAGCCGGCGGTGACCGGTGCGGCTGAATTGAGGGCTGTTTGTGACCGGCTGTCGGCAGTTGATCTGGGCGCTTATGCCGCGCGGCTGACGACCCGCGATGTCGACGCCCTTGGGTTCGAGGCGGTTCGGGCCGTAGTACCAGAAGCCCAGCCGCTGTTTACCGGAGAGCCGTATTTCGGGGAGCGCGCCCGTTCGGTGCCCGAATCAATGGGCTTCGAACCGCGGCTGGATCGGTCGTACCATCCCTATCCGTAGGCGGGCGAACGCGGTCGTCAATCCCGGATTAGCTGTCGTCGGACGGTGAATCCGCAGCAACGTTGTCGTCGACCGGGCTAGCCGGCTCGGCTGCTGGTGGCTCTTCTGAGTGGAGCTCACCCGGCGCAGGCCGTGAGCGATCATCAAAGACGAGTTGCCGGTGGGGGTAGGCCATCTCAAGGGTGGCCTCGGCGTCGATGAACCGCTGGCGGATCGCGGTGCGAACCGCGGATTCGACGGTGGCGATCTTGTAGGGTTTCGTTACCCAGTAGCGCAACCGAAGCAACACGCCGTTGTCGGCGAAATCAGCGATAAAACAGCCGGGGGTTGCGGGGTACCGCGCGCTGCCGACCCGGATATCCGGGCCACCGTTGATGACGTCGTCGGTGTCGCGGGCGGCCAACTCCATCTGGCGGCGGGCCTCCGGAATATCGGACTCGTAGGTAACCAACACGTCAAGCGAGAGTCGGGTGCGTTCGTCCTCTGCGGAGTAGTTGGTCACATCCCGGTCGCGGACATTGCCGTTTGGAATGACCAGAAACGTGTTGTCGAGGGTGAAGATCTTCGTATATCGGATCGTAATGTCGTCGACGAAGCCGCGAGTGCCGTCGTCAAGTTCGATCATATCACCGATCTCGAAGGGTTGGTCGGCCAACACAAAGATCCCGTTGAGCACGTTGCCGACGATCGGCGCGAGGATGATACCGACGACCGCCGAGAAGACGGTCACCGACAGGACGATGTTGCCGATCTGGAGGCCGACAAGCGAGCCGGCGACGATGAGCGTGAGGGCGATCGTGGTGGCGCGAACGGCGCCTAAGACGATCTGGGCGACGCTCTGGCGTTCGAACCGACGGGCGATCGGCCGCCCTAGGAGGCTCACGAGCAGCTTTGACAGCGAGACGCCAAGGGCGACAACGAGCAGCGCGGCGACAATCCGGTGGCCAGGGAACTGCAGCCACGCTGGCAGCAACGCCGTGGCCACCTCGGCGGCTGCGGCCTCCGTGGCTCCCGCCGGCTGGGTGGTCGTCATTGACTCCACCTCTTCGTCGGCGGGAAAAAGACTTGTCCTCCGCGATCTCGCTGGCGGCCGACGCCGCCAACCTGAGGTACTGTGTTCCGAAATAGGATGCAACTCAGCAAAGAGTAAATTTCATACACACGGGCGGTCAGAGGCCGGTATGGCAGACGACCTCCGGATGACGCTGGAACACGTCGGCGAGCGGTTCAATCTCGGCGAGTATGAGATCGACGCCTACCTCGCCGTCCTCGAACACGGGGAACTCACCGCCAGCGAGATCGCCGACCGTACCGACATCCCCCAACCCCGGGTCTACGATACGGTGCGCAGCCTCTCGGATCGCTCCCTCGTTGAACTACGGGAGTCACGGCCGATGCAGGTCGTCGCCATCGATCCCGAAACGGCCTTCGGCGACCTCCAGTCGTCGTTTACCGAACTTGTCGACGAACTCACCGCCCGGTACACCGCGCCGGCCCGAGACACCGAGGCGGTGTCGTTGGTCAAATCGCGGGCGACAATCATTCGCTATCTCACCGAGATCATCGAAAGTGCCGAGTACGAACTTACACTGTCGCTGACGCCGTCGCTGGTGACAGAATTCGAGGAGACTCTGCGAGCCCAGATCGATAGGGGCGTCAGTATCGAACTCCTGGTGACGCCCGCCCGTGAGGCCCCTGATCCGACGGACTTTGATTATCAGACGGTCGCAACGACCGTTCGGGCCCGCGAAGGGATCACGACACCGGTGTTGGCGGTTGCCGACGGCACGGATTCGATCTATGCGACCCAGGATGCTCTCCGCGATGATCGGGATCGCTACGGCGTGATCTTCAGTCGCTCCGCGCTTGGCTTTCTGGTCTCGGGCTTTTTCGAGACCGTTCTGTGGACGACCGCCGAAACGCTGTCGACGACGCCGACCGAGCGGGCGTTTCCGCGGCGATACGCTTCGATCCGCCGGGCGGTCAAGGATATCCGCGACCTCGGGGGAGACTTCTATGCGACCGTCGAGGGACGAGATACCCAAACCGGTGAGCCGGTTGTGATCAGTGGGGCTGTCGAGGACATCGAGTTCCGCGAAAACGAATCGGTTGCCTCCTTGCTCGTCGACACCGGCGACGACGAGATCCGGGTCGGCGGGCTTGTCGCCGCCTTTGAGTCGATCGAGGGGCAGGCAATCCACATCGGTCGGGAATCACCACCCGAAGTGTAGCCACGTCGGGCCCCGGTGGTTATATGCGTTCACGGCAAATCGGCGGGTATGGTCGTGACCCCGCAGCTGCAACATATCTACTCACTCGGGCTGGCTGGCCGGGATCAGGTAAACCGCGCCTTCGGTGGCGGGCTGCCGACGGGCAGTCTCGTTGCGGTTGAGGGACGCCATGGCTCCGGCAAAAGCACCCTGGCTGGCCGGTTTGCTTACGGCCTCTGTGAACAGTCCCATACGGTCACGTATCTCTCAACCGAACGCGAGTTTGGGCGCTTTCTCAGCCAGATGCGATCGCTGTCGTATACGGTTCAGAAATCGCTGCTTCGGCGGGATCTGTTGTATCTGTACGGTGATCTCAACGGCTCCACGAAGGACGACCAGCCAGAACTGCTCTCACGGCTGCAAGCTGCCCAACGGCTGTGGACGAGCGATGTCGTTATCTTCGATACGTTCAGCGATATCCTCCTGTATGATCCAACCGTTGAGTCGCTTGCGGCCAAGGATGGCTACCGTCGGGCTGTCCAGCGGATCCTCTCATTTTTCCGGCGGATCATGGCGACAGGCACAACGATCGTCCTGTTGCTGTCGCCAAGTGGGCTGCCGCGTGAAACGCTGGAACCACTCCGAGCGGTGGCTGACGTGCTGCTCGATATCACGGTCGACAACTCCGGCGGCCGGCAGTATCGGTGGATCAACGTGCGTCGCTTCGCCGGCATGGGCCAACAGGTCGACGACCACATCGCCTTTTCGATCAGGCCCGGCACCGGGATTGTCATCGAAAATCGCAGTGTCGTAAGCCGGTAAGCCACGCCGAAGCGATCGGGGGTCGCTATGGAATCAGCGTGTGTTATACAGGTGTCGGGAAGCGAGCACGTGACCGATCACGACGGCTCATCGCCATCCGCAGAGAGCAGCTCTTCGTCGGGGTCGCCTAGGCTGACGCGCTCTGACTGGCTGAAATGAACGAGCGACGAGATCAGATACGCCGCCAACACCACCGCGGCCACAACGCCCATCGAAATACCCTCGGGCAACCAACCAAGATAGCTGAAGCCGAGAACGACACCACCGAGGATACTCAACCCAAGGTAGTACACCGACCACGGCACCGTTTCCTCGGGGACAACTTCGAGATAGACATCGAGGTTCTGGGCTTTCTCGGTCGAGGCCAGTCGGTCGCCGTCGACGGTGATCAGCCCGGCGTCTTCCAGCTTTGAGAGGTGATGCTGTTGGATCGAGGTGTAGACGCGCTTTCGCTCGGTTGAGGTGATCTCGGCGATCGGCTTGTCGTACTCCCAGGCGGCGACCTGTTCGGCGACATCCGACAGCGTTGTCTCGCCGTCGGCTTGATTGCAGGCATACAGCACATACCGGCGGCGGTGACTGCTCAACACGCTGAAGAGGGTGTTTTTACTTTCGCGGGCGTCGGGGGAAATGATCGAACTCATCGGACTGTAGCCGACACAACGGCTCTATTCAAGAGCGACAAACTGGAGCTACTTAACGATACTATATGCATACGACGGTGGACACCCCCGTGTTACTCCTCGACATCGTGGCCAGCCGATCGCAACAACTCGACACACCGCTCTCGGGGGTACGCAACATCGTAGGTGTCGGCCAGATACGTCTGTAACGCCGCCGGCGTCCACGTCTCGGCGTCGACATCGACGGCTGACGGTGCGTCATTGAGCGCAGTGACCACCGTCATATACTGTTCGTCGGTAAGGCCGTCGCCGGCGCCCAGCGACATGAAGTCGTCGTGGGCGGTGAGATCGTCGCCACCCTCTCCCCAGTCGTCGCTGTCGTCGTTCCCGTCAACGCCGTCAGCATCCCAGTTGTCGCTATCCACGTCGTCGCCAACAGCATCCCAATCGTCAACTGTGGCGTCGTGATCGACTTTTTCGTCGACAGCATCAGCAGTGTCGGCATCAGCATCAACAGAATCGGGAGTCGACGACGCAGCAGCTTCCGGATCCCACAGTGTCTCCTCGGCGACTGGCTCCGCGGTCGGATCCCAGTCGTCGACATCGTCGGGGGTATCCTCGTCGTCGACATCGAAGTTGTCGTCGATCTCACCGTCGCTCTCGCCGTCCTCGGGATCGCGCAATGGTTTGGTTTCGAAGGCGGATTCGAACGCCGACTGCAGTTCTGGGTCGACGACAGGATCATCGGCGTCAGCCGAGTCAGCAGCATCGGCCTCACCCTCGTTGTCTGGTGGCTCATCGACCTCTGCGTCCGCTGATAGATGACCGGCCCGGCGCAGGAGTCGCTTACACTCATCGCGCGGGTAGTCGATCCCGTATTCCTCGAACAGGTACCGCTGCAACAGCGGCAGCGACCACGACTCGGCGTCAAGGCCGACCGCCTCGGGTGGCGCATCAAGCGTGTTGTTGACGGCGACCAGTTCCGAATCGGTGAGCGTTGATCGCGGGCCGTCGGCAGCCGACGACGTGGTCGGCTCAGTCGCCGACTCTGCTGTCGATTGGGTTGGCTCAGGTGGCTGTGGCGTTGGCCCGCCGGTGACGTCATCGGAGCGCAGCCAGTTTGTCCCGCGTTTTGCGGCGTCCTGCGACGCACCGGGTGGACTGGGCGGGCGCGAGCCCACATGCCGCAGTAGGAACGAGGGCATGATCCGCCGCAGCTCCTCGCCGAGTTCGAGTTCGCGTTTTCTGGAGCGCAGCCGGAGCCGATCAGTGCCCACCGTGGCCACAAACACCCCGACGACGATGCCACCGACAAAGAGGTTGATCCCTGCGATGGCGACGATCGGATGGATCGCATGCAAACTGGCGATCAACGACGGTGGCAAGACGACCAGATACCGGTACTCACGGATAAACCGCAGGTAGCTTCCGGTCTGATCGGGCGCCTGCATCGTGATAGATGTCTCTACCGTACTGCGTCTCGGGACGTAAATCTGGGATTCACTGAGCTCAACGCCGTCGCTTGCGGCCTCCAAGAAGACCATCACCGGCAGGTGGCCGCTGTTCTGCATCGCGTAGGTCACCTCGCTTTCACCACCGACGGGGATGATCTGTGGGTTGTCGGTCGGAGCCTCCGAACTCAGGATCTCATACTGGTAGACACCGGAGGGCAATAGCATCGATATATTGAGCGGGATGATAACGACCAAGGTGAGCACCGCGATCACGATGATGGCGTTTTCGAAGATGCCACCCCGCGTCCGGCTTCGCTGTCGTTTGTCGGTCGCGCCGGTGACCGTCCCGTAGACAAATAACACGAGGCCGGCGACCATCGCCACCGTTGACAGCGTTGTCACCTCGATATCGAGCCCCAAGGGAACGAGAACAACGTTTTGGATCGTGGTGCCGACCGATCGCACCGCGGTGACGGAGGCCCCAAGCCCCGGAATCACGACGATCCCATCGCCGACGGTCAACGCGACGGATTTGATCTGGCCTTCCGAGACGGGGGGTTCATCCCCATCCTGGTCAGTAAACGGGTTGGCATCCCCCTGGGTGATATACCCCTCGTCGGTGATCTCGACGACGCGGTGGGTCGTCAGCTCACCCCCGCCGAGATTCTGCGACTCGAAGAGGATGACATCGCCAACCTCGGGATCATCCGCGATGACCGCCGGCACCGCGAGATAGCCGTCGTTTGGCTGGAGGGTCGGCACCATACTTCCGGTTTCGACGAAGACAATCGCCGGCTGGCCGAGGAGTTGACTCACCAACAACAGGAGGATAAATCCGATCAACAGCCCGCCGGCGACGTACTGCAGGAACTCTGAGGGTTTCATCGAGGGACACCCGTCGGATCAGAACTCATACTCATCGAACTCGTCGATGGTCGTATCCGCGTAGCTCACCAGCCAGTCGCGGGCCGGGGAGTCCGGCTGGATGTAGATGTAGATGTAGGTGTCATCCAACACGGTGCTGACGCCCAACTGCTCGTCTTCGATGACGCGTTTGTTGGTGTCGATCGCGACATCCACCAGTCCCTCTAAGGTGTCGACGAGGACGGTCTGTTCGTACTCCCGCTCGGAGGGGAACTCGCCGGTGGTGATCCACTCGGAGAACCGCTCGCGAGCCTGTTCGATCTCAAGGAGCTCCTCTTCTTCGTCGGTCAGTTCGGTGTACCCGGTGTACCGGAGTCCGACGATGACAACTAACAGCATAACGACCAGCCCAAAGGCGATAATCGAGCCGTAGGCCTGGAGCGGCGAGGGCTCCGCTAAGACCTCAACGGTCTCGAAGGACTCGTGGGTCTCATCGATGGTCTCGGCCTCCGCAACCCGGAACGTCGACGGCGAGACAACGATCGGCAGTTCGCTCCGGTAGGTCGTCTCGACGCTGTCGCTTTCGACAGTGCCGGACAGCTCCGAGACCGACACCACCCGCACGTCGACGATGCCTTCAGTCGCATCAAGCTGCTGTTCGACGGTGCCGATCGTTCGCAACACCTCGATGATGTTGACTGTAAAGTCGACGCGGTGGGTTTCGTCTGGCGAAAGCGTCTCGCTGTCGGCAGCCAATGGCTCGGTGAGTTCCCAGTAGGTCTCGGTCATATTGCCGTTTTCCATCCGGCCGCCGCGGATCAGCAGATAGGTGTCGGTGGTAACGGCAACGCTGCCGCTATCAGCGGTGTACTCGTAGCTATAGGTACCCTCCAACTGCTTTGAGAGCGCGGTGTAGTAGAGTGGTCGGTTACTTGCTCGGTCCCCGGCGGCAAACGGCAGGCTGTCGTTGGTGATCGGCGCGCTGTGGCTGTAGTCGGTTGACTCCGACCACTGTTCGGTCAGCCGCTGTTCGGTCTCGACGCTGGGTTCGAGATTGATCTGATACGCCCACCAGCCGACGCCGGCAGCCGCAAGAACCAGGATGATGATGAGCACGGTCGCCCACTCGTTGAGAAACGAGCGGATGCGAAGTGAGCGATCGATCTCTGCCATCTATTGACCCCATCGCACGGGCGTTCTCATTCGACAGCGATCGGACACCCGTCGCTCCGAGCGGCGGGGGCGTGTCGATCGCTGGCGTCGCTGCATATCGCCATAAAGCACGCCGGCTGGTATAAGTGCAGTGCCTACACAACCCTTACAGCGTATCGTCGTCGATGCGCTCGCCAACAAGCATGTAGCCCCGGCCTGTGAGCATGCTGCCGATCCCGCCACCGCTGATCAGGCCGGCCTCGCGAAGCGGCCCAAAGAGCTCGGTGATGTCGGCGGTCGATTTCTGGAGGATCGATTCGATGTCGATATCGCCGACAGCCGAATACAGGGTGACAAGCAGTTCGAGTTGTGCCGCAGAGAGGTCGACAGCCGCGATTGTTCGTCGCTGCTTGCGGTAGTATCGACGGAGGAACTGCGTGAAGAGTGTGTGTTCTCGGTCGTCCCAGACGCTAAACTCGGTTGTGTAGACGGTTGCCGGCGGATCGAGATGCCGAACCCCGACCGTCTCGACGCGCGTACCGTTGATCGTCCGGTGGCTCCGACCAACACCGATGATATCGGTAAACCTGATCCGGAGGGTGCCGACCATGCGGGCCAGCTTTTCGACGCGAATGGTGCGACGACTGATGGTGAGTCGACCGGCTGCTGGTGGCGTATCAAGCACCCGCCCGCCGCGTTTGGCCGGATGGATGACCCCAACCGGGGTATCGGTCAGCGGGTCGGCGTCGGGTTCGCTGACGATCCACGGCGACTGCTCGACCAGCCGTGTCTGCTCGCCGCGGGGCTCCGGGGGTCGACGCATGCCCGATGGTCACCACCCGTCGGGCAAAACAGTACGGTCTGCGCTCGGTTGATGGGCAGTCGCTTGGGGTGAGGTCGGTGTTTGGGGTGGCTTTTTAGTCACCGGCGTGAAAGGTTCTGTTGCAATGGTACACAAAAAGGTCACACTCATCGGCACCAGCACGGATAGCTTCGATGCAGCCGTCGACGACGCCATCGCTCGCGCCCGCGACACCTTGGAGAACCTCCATTGGGTTGAAGTCCAAGAGTTGGGCGTCGAACTTGCCACCGCCGACGACAAGGAGTATCAGGCGGAAGTCGAGGTCGCCTTCGAACTCGAATAGTCGCTGGTGGCGACGACGCACAGCCGCATAGACAACCACCCGCCCCAAAGTGATTTTACACCCGCTGTTCGTGGTACACCCATGAGCGACAGCGGACCACTCGGCGACGCCGGTGCGTCCACAGCCTTCCGTGAGGCCGCAGCCCTCCTTGCTGAGCCGTGGCCACCGGTCGTCCTCCGAGCGTTGGCCGACAGCGACGGGATGACATTTGAGGAACTCGCCGCGGCACTCCCCGAGATTACCGAGGAACTACTTGGTGAGACGCTGTCAACCCTTGAGGCTACCGACAGTCTCGAACAGGTCAAGATCGGCCAGCATCCACCGGAGTTCGCCTACGTGCTGACCGATCGCGGCGCGGAGTTGGAGGCGATCTGTCGGCAGCTCGCCGACTGGGTCGATACCGCCCCCGAGGAAGAGCGGATCATCGTCGTCGCCGACGACGACCGACGCGTTGCGACCATGCATACCTCGTGGCTCTCCGGGGAGTATGCGGTACGCACCGCCCATGATGGCGATGAGACGATCGAGGAGCTCGGCCCCGAGGTCGACGTGCTCGTCCTCGATCGCCGGATGCCGGGGCGTTCCGGCGACGAGGTGTTGGCGTGGCTCCGCGAACAGGAGTATGACACCCGAGTTGTGATGATCACCGCCGAGGAACCCGGCGAGGATCTCTTTGATCTCGATTTCGATGAGTATCTGACCAAGCCGGTGTCGGAAGCCGAGTTCAAGAGTGTTGTCGCCGACCTGATCGAACGGGGCGAGTACGATAGCCAACTGCAGGCGTATCTCGCCCGGCAGTCGACAGTCAGAGCGCTTCAGGCAGCTGAAGACGGGGATGCCGATGGCGTGAACGAGGACGACGTACCAACCCCACCCGACGAGAGCCGCCAGCTAACTGACGCCGATACCGATGGCTTCGAGTGGTCGGACTCCAATGGGAACTCATAGCACGATGCCTCCTGACGACACTTTCGTGCTCGGCGATGATGCGTCGATCGACGCGGTGCTCGATCGCATCGACGACGCCGTGTACGCCCTCGACACAGACTGGCGGTTCACCTTCTGTAACGAGCACGCCGCCGAGCTGCTTGCGTCAGACCCAGAGACACTACTCGGCCAAACGCTGTGGGAGGCGTTTCCGGAAGCCGCCGAGGGCCTCGTCGGCGAGGAGTTTCGCACCGCGATGGAGACCGGTGAGGCGACCCGCTTCGATATCTACTATGAGCCGCTTTCGCGATGGTTCTCCGTGCGGGCTCATCCCAGCGACACGGGGCTCACCGTGGTCTTCCGTGATCTTGCCGATCAGGACGGCCATGACCTCGATTTACAGCGGAAACAGCGGCTCTTTGAGGCGGTGTTCGAGCAGACCGCAGACGCCCTGATCGTTGCCGACGGCGACCGCCGGATCACGGATCTCAACCCAACCGCGGAATCGCTGTTCGGCTATACGACCGAGGAGGTAGTCGGCCAGCCGGTGTCGACGCTGTACGGTGAGCCCATCGGCGAAGACGACGCCACCCAACCGAGCGATCAGCCCTACGTCCTCACCTACGAGCGGGCCGATGGTACGACCTTCGAAGGCGAGACGCTCAGCACGACGCTGACCGGCCCCAACGGGGCGGCGTTGGCGACGCTGGCGTCGATCCGCGACGTGAGCAGCCGGATGGCCTACGAGCGACAGATCGAAGCCCGAAACGACGCCCTCCGACGGTTCCATGCGATCACGACCGACGAGGAACGCTCCTTCGAGGCAACCGTCGAGTCGATGTTAGCACTCGGGGTCGACTATCTTGATGTCGATATGGGCGTCTTTGCCAGCATCGACAGTGGCGACTACGCGGTGGAGGCCACCGTGCCCGATAACGCGCCGATTACCGCCGGCGATAGCTTCGCTCTTGACGAAACCTACTGTAAACCCGTCGTTGAGGCCGGCGAACCTGTCACATTCACCAGCGGCCCGGATGGCGAGGACGCCGACATGGAAGCGTATGGAACCGACGGCTTCCAGACGTATCTCGGCGTGCCGGTTGTCGTCGATGACACGCCGTACGGGACGCTCTGTTTTGCCGCCCGAGACAGCCGACGCGAGGGGTTTACCGACGGCGACACCGCCTTCGCCCAGATCGCCGCTCAGTGGCTTGGCTCCGAGCTTTCGAGCAACGCCTTCGAGGCCAAACTCACCGCGCTCAACGAAACAGCCAGACAGCTGATGGCCGCGGAATCTCGCGACGCAATCGCCGAGGTCACAGCCGAGCGAGCAGCGGCGGTACTTGACCTGCCGCTCACCGGCATCTGGTGGTACGATGACGACCGCGAGGCCCTCGTGCCGGCGACCCAAACGGCGGCAGCCGCCGAGTTGATCGACGACCAGCCGACGTTCCACCAAGGTGACGCCGTCGCGTGGGAAGCATTCACCGACGATGAGACCCGTGTATACGACGACCTTACCGATGCCGAGGCGTTACACAACGACGAGACGGTCTTCGGCTCGGAAGTGTTGGTGCCACTTGGCGACCACGGGATCCTTGTGACCGGTGCGACGACAGCGCATGCGTTCTCGGAGACCGATCGCACGCTGATCGATGTGTTAGCAGCGACGGTCACCGCCGCCCTCGATCAGGCCGAACGCGAGGCGGTGCTGCGGGAGACACAGGCCGAACTCGAAGCCGCAAACGAGGAACTCGCGCTGTTGAATCAGGTTGTTCGCCACGATATCAAAAACGACGTGGCGGTGATCTTAGGCCACGGCAAAAGCCTCGCCGACCAGCTTGATGAGTCGGCGGCCGACTCCCTCCAGCCCGTGTTGCGGGCTGCGACCCACATCACCGATATCACCGAGACAGTTGGTGAGTTCCTTGACGTGATCGGCGGTGACGCCGAACCCGCACTGGAGCCGATTGACCTCACCGCGGTGTTGACCGACGAATGCCGGAAAGCCCGCCGCACCTACGAGGATGCTGACATCCAAATCGATGATGGATTTCCGACCGGGGTTGAGGTTGCGGCGACGGAACTGCTCTCCTCGGTGTTCCGAAACCTGATCACCAACGCGATCACGCACAACGACAAACCGACACCCGAGGTGACGATCAGCGGCGAGGAGCGCGGCGACAGCGTCGTCATCCACGTTGCCGACAACGGCCCCGGCATCCCCGAGGATCGCCGCCAAGAGATCTTCGGCCGCGGGGAACACGGGTTAGAAAGCCCTGGCTCGGGGATCGGGCTGTATCTCGTCGATACCCTCACCGACATCTACGACGGCGACATCGAGATCACCGACAACGAGCCCGAGGGCAGCGTGTTTACACTCACGCTCCAGAAAGCGTCGTCGTAATCGACACGGTCGACCCGGACTGATTCCAATCGATCGCAGCCAACGGTCGCAGCGACTCGGTGGTATCACGGCTACACGGCTAAGTGTGCGGGCCCACTACCAGAAGTATGCAACAGCCGATCGTCGGCGACCCGCCAGAGTACTCGCTTCGCGATACCGACGTGCCGTGGGTGCTGGGGACACAGCTCACCACGCGATCCGGGCCGATTGCGCGAGCACCCGAGGGGTCGCCGGTGCTCATGATCGAGGCCCACGACTTTGCGGCGCGGAAACCGTATCACCACCACAAGCTGACGCTTGTTTTCGCCGCGATGCGACACTTTCGGGATCGACTCCGCGACGCCGGCTACGAGGTGATCTACATCACGGCTGAGAGCTTCGCCGACGGGCTGGCGACGTTTTTCGACGACTACCCAGAGGCACGGTTGGTGGCGATGCGGTCGCCCAGCTACGGCTCCGAACGCCGGTTTCGGGAGTTGATCGAGGCCGCCGACGGCGACGTGCGATTCGTTGACAACGAGCTGTTTGTCAGCACCCGACAAGCCTTCGATGAGTGGGCTAACGCCGATCCCGACGACGAAACGCCGACGTTCAAACATGAGCCGATGTATCGGTGGCTGCGCCGCGAGACTGGGATGTTGATGAACGGCGACCAGCCGGTTGGCGGCGAATGGAACTACGACGACGAGAACCGTGAGTTTCCCGACGAGACGTGGACAGCCCCGCCAACGCCGTCGGCTGCGCCCGACGAGCAAACGGTCGAGACGGCTGCCTGGGTCGACGCTACCTTCGAAACGTGGGGGAACACCGCTGTCGACACCTTCCCGTGGCCCGTGACCCGAAAGCAGGCGTGTGAGGCCCTTACGCAGTTTATTGACGAGCGACTCGGCGAGTTCGGTCGGTATCAGGATGCGATGCGGGCCGACGACTGGGCGATGGCCCACTCGCTGCTCGGGTCATCGATTAATCTCGGCCTGTTGCACCCGGTGGAGGTTATCGACGCGATTACTGACGCCTACGAGTCTCGCGATCTCCCGCTCAATGCGGTCGAGGGGTGTATTCGCCAGATACTCGGCTGGCGGGAGTTCATGCGGCACGTCTATCGGCATGCGATGCCAGCCCTCGCAGAAGCCAACCAACTCGATGCGACTGCGTCACTGCCGGCATTCTACTGGGACGGCGACACCGAGATGGAATGTCTCTCACAGACGATCAGTGAGGTTCACGATCGCGGCTACTCCCATCACATCCAGCGGCTGATGGTGTTGGCCAACTTCGCCACGCTGTGGGGTGTCGAACCCAGCGAACTCAACGACTGGTTTCATGCGACCTACGTCGATGCCTACCATTGGGTGACAACACCGAACGTGATCGAGATGGGCCAGTACGGCCACGGCGTCTTCGCCACGAAACCCTACGTCTCCTCGGCCAACTACATCGACAAAATGTCGGACTACTGTAGTGACTGCAAGTATTATAAAACGAAGACGACCGGCGAGAACGCCTGTCCGTTCAACGCGTTGTACTGGGACTTTCTTGATCGCAACGAGGCACAACTTCGGAGCAACCACCGCATGGGGCTGATGTATAGTCACGTTGACGACAAACAGGAAACCGACGAGATGGCGGCGATCCGCGAGCGCGTTGCCGAGCTTCGAACGAAGGCTGTTGATGGGCGGCTCTAACCAGCGGATACGTGATATTTGGCATATACGATGTGGCTAACATATCGGACACGCATTTATTTGCACCATTTGCGAGCTCAAAATGGATGTATATATGATTATAAATATCCTTTTCTCAGTTTCAGCAGAAATTAACATACAAATATAAACATGATATATCCTAAATGATCATGTTTATACCGGTGGTTTCTGTACTGACAGTATGGCTCGGGCGCACCCGGTGACACCTCATCTCGACGCCGAGTGGCTTCACTGTCACCATGCTGCCCGCCATACTACCAGGTGAGATCTATGACAGACACATACGTTGGGTCAATCGACCAAGGGACGACCGGTACCCGCTTCATGGTATTCGACCATGACGGGAATGTTGTATCGCAAGCCTACGAAAAACACGAACAGATCTATCCGGAGCCCGGCTGGGTCGAACACGACCCGATGGAAATCTGGGAGAACACGAAGCTCGTCATCAACGAGGCCCTCGACAAGGAAGGCCTCGATGCCGAGCAACTCGAATCGATCGGGATCACCAACCAGCGCGAGACCACGATTATCTGGGACGCCGAAACCGGCAAACCAGTACACAACGCACTCGTCTGGCAGGATCGTCGTACCACCGACCGCGTCGAAGAAATCCAGGAAGCCGGCAAAGTAGAGGAGATCCGCGAGAAAACGGGTCTCGAATGTGATGCGTACTTCTCGGCGACGAAAGCCGAGTGGATCCTCGACAACGCCGATCCGATCAAGCTCCAGCGATCGCGACCGGAAGATGTCCGCGACCGCGCCGAAGACGGCGAGCTCATGATGGGCACCCCGGACACATGGGTTATCTACAACCTTACTGGTAACCACATCACCGACGTGTCCAACGCATCCCGCACGATGCTCTACGACATCAACGAGCTCGAATGGGACGACGAACTCCTCGATGAGTTCAACGTTCCCCGAGAGATCCTGCCCGAAGTCCGTCCGTCCTCAGACGACGAAACCTACGGTTCGACGGACGCCGACGGCTTCCTCGGTGCCGAAGTGCCCGTCGCGGGTGCCCTCGGCGACCAGCAGGCCGCGCTGTTCGGCCAGACCTGCTTCGACGC
>NZ_QKNY01000015.1 GCF_003605575.1 Halonotius aquaticus
CTCAGTCGATCACATCGGGTTAGTAGAAGTGTCCGCTCGGAGAAGGTGTGCAAACACCCCGAGCTGACAACGAGCTAAAGGAGGAACATTTGCTTAATTTTGTCGTCAACAACCTCGAAGAGGAACTTTCGATTGACCTCGGAGAGAGCGTTGAGACCACGACGGAGGAACTCTACGAGGTTCTCGCCGGCGCCAGCGCCGGCGGAACCTCGATCAACCACATCTGCGAGAAGACCGAGGAATCACCCCACGCCAATACCGTCCGTGGATATCTCACCGATCAATTCGATCTTGACGCCGTTGAATCGGTTGGAGATACACTCCTCCAGCGAGATACGGTTGAGACGCTGCCTGATCGACCGGTGGAGGCCTGTACTGACCTCCACCTCGATCCCTACTACGGTGAAGAGGAGGAGACAGAGGCACTGTACTCCTCGCAAGCGAAACGCGGTACCACGTCATTTCATGCCTATGCGACGCTCTACGTACGAGTGCGAGATAAACGGTATACACTGGCGGTTCGCCAGCTGACCGCTGGCGAAACCACCGGTGATGTCCTCGGTGAATTCCTCGAACTGCTTGACGGCCTTGACCTCGGCGTCAAGGCCGTTTATCTTGACCGAGGCTTCTACAATAGCACTTGTCTCACCCTGCTGTACGCCTACAACTACGCCTACGTCGTTCCGATCATCAAGTGGGGCGAAACGATACAAGACGAGCTCAGCAGAGGATGGAGCCGTGAAATTGAGCATGAGCTCGCCGGGAAGGTGACGTTTCCTGTGTTCATCGACTGCGTCTACCAGCGAGGACGGTACGACGAGCACGGGGTGGCGCGTCACGGCTATGCCGCTGACGCGCCGTTCATCGACACACCACGTGATGCCAGACACCACTACAGCAAGCGGTTTGGCATCGAATCGAGCTACCGATTGGCCAAGCAGAGCCTCGCTATGACTAGTTCTCGTGACGCTGGGTTGCGGCTGCTGCTGTTTGTTGTAAGTCTCGTCCTTCAGAACAGCTGGCGATATCTTCACTGGAAGTACGTGGCGGCGCCGCGACGCGGCGGCCGCCACCTCTGGGAGTGGTCGTTCATTGAGTTTTGCGAGATGGTGCTCCGCGCAGCGTGGACAATGCTTGGCGTTCGTCGATCCGTTCCAGCGAATCAAGCACTGGACGAGCGGTTCTTCCGATAGCTATCGCCAGCACTGGCGACAGTTGTGAGTGGCGACACTGTCGCGTCGGCGGCTAATCGCCGCCGACAGCGACTGTAGAAGCTGGAAGATCCTGTTCACGACACCTGAACGCTCAGATAGTCACCGAAACCACCGATTCAGCATCGGCTATCGGCAGTGGTGAGCTGCTCGATGTGATCGACTGA
>NZ_QKNY01000016.1 GCF_003605575.1 Halonotius aquaticus
GAAGCCGATGTTGCGTCGTACGTTTTGAAAAACGACCCAGAGAGTGTATCTCCATGGCAAGCCTAACCCGATGATCGGGGCAGGCAGAGCGAAAGCGACATGGCCGCAGTCTTACGACCAGGGCCGCCGTGTTCAAGCGCGGGGAGTCGTGGGGATACGACCCGAAACCGAGTGATCTACACATGGGCAGGGTGAAGCGTGCCGAAAGGCACGTGGAGGCCCGTTAGCGTTGGTGTCTTACAATACCCTCGCGTGACCTATGTGTAGGGGTGAAAGGCCCATCGAACTCGGCAACAGCTGGTTCCAACCGAAACATGTCGAAGCATGACCTCACCCGAGATAGTCCGTGAGGTAGAGCGACCGATTACTCGTCCCGCCCTCGAGAGAGGTCGGCCGGGTTGTCGAACTCCAAACTTACGGACGTTGTAGACGGTGGGAGTCCGGACTGCGGGGTAAGCCTGTGGTCCGTAAGGGAGACAACCCAGCGTACGGTTAAGGACCCAAAATACGGATTAAGTGCAACCGAAGGTGGTCTCGAGCCCTAAACAGCCGGGAGGTGAGCTTAGAAGCAGCAACCCTCTAAGAAAAGCGTAACAGCTTACCGGCCGAGGTTCGAGGCGCCCAAAATGATCGGGGCTCAAATCCGTTTCCGAGACCGTACAACACCAATCATGGTGACTACGTAGGTTGGCGTACTGTTCGAGTGGAAATACGGGTGAGAACTCGTATGGATCGTACAGTAACGACAATTCTGGTCACAGTAGCAGCGATAGTCGGGTGAGAACCTCGACGACCTTACGAGCAAGGGTTCCTTGGCACTGTCATTCAGCCAAGGGTTAGTCGGTCCTAAGTCCCCTCGCAACTCGACGGGGACAACAGGGAAACTGGTTAATATTCCAGTACCAACACCACTCAAAGCCAACGCTTTGGGAAACACCGCACCGGGTTTTCGCCCGGTCGAATCGGTCACGCCCGTGGAAGCCGTCATGGCACGAAGCGGGTAACTACCGAGACAGGGAAACGCGGTGGTACCTAGAGCCCGTGAAACGGCAAGCGTGTTGTCCGTACCAAGATCCGACACAGGTGCTCAGGCAGCGAAAGCCAAGGTCTGTCGGGCCCCAACCGGCGTTAGGGAATTCGGCAAGTTAGTCCCGTACGTTCGCAAGAAGGGATGCCTGCCTCCAGCGAGGCAGGTTGCAATAACTCGGACGCTCCGACTGTCTAGTAACAACACAGGTGACCGCAAATGCGCAAGCACTCGTACGGTCACTGAATCCTGCCCAGTGCGGGTATCTGAACACCTCGTACAAGAGGACGAAGGACCCGTCAACGGCGGGGGTAACTATGACCCTCTTAAGGTAGCGTAGTACCTTGTCGCTTCAGTAGCGACTTGCATGAATGGATCAACGAGAGCGTCACTGTCCCAACGCTGGCCCCGGTGAACTGTACGTTCCAGTGCGGAGTCTGGAGACCCCCAAGGGGAAGCGAAGACCCTATAGAGCTTCACTGCAGGCTGTCGCTGAGACGTGGTCGCTACTGTGCAGCATAGGTAGGAGGCATTACACAGGTACCCGCGCTAGCGGGCCACCGAGCCATCATTGAAATACTACCCGGTAGTGACTGCGACTCTCACTCCTGGCGGAGGACACCGGTAGCCGGGCAGTTTGACTGGGGCGGTACGCGCTCGAAAAGATATCGAGCGCGCCCCAAGATTTCCTCACTCGGGTCGGGAACCCGAGGCAGAGCGCAAGAGCAGAAGGAAGTCTGACAGTGTTCTTCCCAACGAGGAACGCTGACGCGAAAGCGTGGTCTAGCGAACCCACAAGGCCTATTGATGAGGCCTGTGGATGACAGAAAAGCTACCTTAGGGATAACAGAGTCGTCACTCGCAAGAGCACATATCGACCGAGTGGCTTGCTACCTCGATGTCGGTTCCCTCCATCCTGCCCGTGCAGACGCGGGCAAGGGTGAGGTTGTTCGCCTATTAAAGGAGGTCGTGAGCTGGGTTTAGACCGTCGTGAGACAGGTCGGCTGCTATCTATTGGGGGTGTTTAGGAACATGCCATGAACGATCGTATAGTACGAGAGGAACTACGATTGGGCACCACTGGTGTATCGGTTGTCTGAGAAGGCAGTTGCCGAGTAGCCACGTGCCGCGGGGTAAGAGCTGAACGCATCTAAGCTCGAAACCCACATGAAAAAGATGTTCCACTGAGGGCACTCGTAGAAGACGAGTTCGATAGACTCGGGATGTACGCACCAAGGCAACGAGGTGTTGAGTCCACGAGCACTAACAGCCCAAGCCAACACTCATACTATGCACTGTGACCCACTGTAATGGGTCCAGGCGCGAACTGGATTGCACGGATACACGAGTAATCGAACGCTGGTAGAGCGTGAGGTGGTAGGATTGCCGACAGTGGTCTGGTAAGATACCAGTTCGATTCTGGTAGTCGGTTTCGGCGGCCATAGCGACGAGGTTCCACCCGTACCCATCCCGAACACGGTAGTTAAGCTCGTCAGCGTTCCGCGCAGTACTGGAGTGGGAGACCCTCTGGGAGTTGTGGTTCGCCGCCACCCATTCATACTTCATTCATCATGGCGAGTCGCTTCGATGACTCGTCGACACGTTTCGACCGGTTAGCGGCAGCCCTCGCGATTCCACTCACACGAAACGGAAATGGCAGGAACGGCAGCGATCGCTGTC
>NZ_QKNY01000017.1 GCF_003605575.1 Halonotius aquaticus
CGCTGAAGGATGCGGCTGCGGCCGATTAGGTAGACGGTGGGGTAACGGCCCACCGTGCCAGTAATCGGTACGGGTGATGAGAGTCAGAGCCCGGAGACGGAATCTGAGACAAGATTCCGGGCCCTACGGGGCGCAGCAGGCGCGAAACCTTTACACTGCACGGAAGTGCGATAGGGGAATCCCAAGTGCGAGGGCATATTAGCCCTCGCTTTTGTTGACTCTAAGGTGGTCAACGAATAAGAGCTGGGCAAGACCGGTGCCAGCCGCCGCGGTAATACCGGCAGCTCGAGTGATGTCCCATATTATTGGGCCTAAAGCGTCCGTAGCTGGCCAACCAAGTCCATCGGGAAATCCACCCGCCCAACGGGTGGGCGTCCGGTGGAAACTGGCTGGCTTGGAACCGGAAGGCTCAGAGAGTACGTCCGGGGTAGGAGTGAAATCCCGTAATCCCGGACGGACTACCGATGGCGAAAGCACTCTGAGAAGACGGCTTCGACAGTGAGGGACGAAAGCTAGGGTCTCAAACCGGATTAGATACCCGGGTAGTCCTAGCTGTAAACGATGCTCGTTAGGTGTGGCACCCACTACGAGTGGGTGCTGTGCCGTAGGGAAGCCGCTAAACGAGCCGCCTGGGAAGTACGTCCGCAAGGATGAAACTTAAAGGAATTGGCGGGGGAGCACTACAACCGGAGGAGCCTGCGGTTTAATTGGACTCAACGCCGGACATCTCACCAGCCCCGACATCAGTAATGACGGTCATGTTGACGACATCTGCCCGAGCTGATGAGAGGAGGTGCATGGCCGCCGTCAGCTCGTACCGTGAGGCATCCTGTTAAGTCAGGCAACGAGCGAGATCCACGTCCCTAATTGCCAGCACCACCGCACGGTGGGTGGGTACATTAGGGAGACTGCCAGTGCTAAACTGGAGGAAGGAATGGGCAACGGTAGGTCAGTATGCCCCGAATGGGCTGGGCAACACGCGGGCTACAATGGTCAGGACAACGGGTTCCAACACTGAGAAGTGACGGTAATCTCGCAAACCTGGTCGTAGTTCGGATTGCGGGCTGAAACTCGCCCGCATGAAGCTGGATTCGGTAGTAATCGCGTGTCAGCAGCGCGCGGTGAATACGTCCCTGCTCCTTGCACACACCGCCCGTCAAAGCACCCGAGTGAGGTCCGGATGAGGCCCTGTTACCAGGGTCGAATCTGGGCTTCGCAAGGGGGCTTAAGTCGTAACAAGGTAGCCGTAGGGGAATCTGCGGCTGGATCACCTCCTAACGTCCGAGATCTGGCCCTCTGGGCCAGACTCACCCTTCATACTCATTGCGTCTGTGTCCCAGTCATCATCCCCGATGAACTGGGGTCTTCGGCCCACGCGTGCGATCGGGCACCTTCGAACTACCAAGGCTAACACGCTCGGTCGTTCCTTCGACCGAGGCGGGCTCATAGCTCAGCGGCAGAGTGCCTCCTTTGCAAGGAGGATGCCGTGGGTTCAAATCCCACTGAGTCCATGTCAGCACGCAGCCGAACCGTGTCCCTTATACGGGTTACACGACTCGGCTGTGATACGACAAGATCGATGCACCATCCCGTGAAAGCGGGTTGGGAAGGATCGAACGTCCCAGATCTACCACCCTGGGTCGTAATGAGATCGTGTGTACGTGCAATCCAGGCGTCCACTGGACCCATTACAGTTTGCGTGTTCTTCTGAACGCGCATACCGGGTACAGTGAACATACATTGAGGCGAGTTATACTCGTCTCGCGAGATGATCCTTTGGATCATCTCACCAGCGATAACATTCGTCCGAATGTTATCTCTTCAACTGGCTACTGTGCCAGCTGGTGAACGGCTCGGCTCGAGTGCCGATGAAGGACGTGCCAAGCTGCGATAAGCCTA
>NZ_QKNY01000001.1 GCF_003605575.1 Halonotius aquaticus
GCAGCGACGACCGACACCGAGCCAGCAACCGCGGCGACCACCGACACCCCCGAGGGGATCGCCGCCGCCCTCGCCGCGGAACTCCGTGAGGGAACGATCTCCGAGGAGGATCGCTCAACGATCAAATCCGAACTCGGGTTGGGGCTGCCCCGGAGCGCGGAGGTGCGGATCGAACGCCTCCAATCTCAGGTTGAGGATCTGGCCGCCTACACCGACGCCCTTGAGGCGTTCATCGACGACCGCGGGACGAGCGACGACATCCTTGATGGCCTCCGCGACGATGTCGACGACCTCTCAGCGACTGTCGCGGCGATGGAAGAGGAACTGGCGACCGACACCGCCGATCGGGAGGCCCTCGAAGCCTCGGTTGACTCGCTTGAAACCGAGGTTGAGACGACAACCGATGAGCTCACAACCCTCTCGGAGACAGTCGACAGCCACGCGCGGAACCTGGACGACATCGAGTCCGACATCACTGTCCTTGATGAACGGCTCGACGAGACCGATGACACCGCAACCGAGGCGGCGGAGACAGCCGACACAGCCCACACAACGGCTACCGACGCCGAGGCCGCCGTCGATGCGGTTGAGGACGATCTTGACGACGCTGTCTCGGAGATCGATGCCGTCATCGACGAGGTTGACTCCCTTGCCACTGAGGTCGACACCGTCGACGACAGCGTCACCGACATCGAGGGGACGGTTGATACCCTTGAGGACTCGGTGGCCGCGCTTGACGATGCGGTCGTCGACACCCAAAGTGAGATCGACGATCTCAGTGACCAACTCGACTCGGTCGAGGCAGAGCTCGGTGCGGACATCGACTCCCTCCGAGAGACGCTTAGCGAGGTCGAACGCATGGCGGATGCCGCCGCCGACGAAGACGATATCGCCGACATCGAAGCCCGGATCGACGATGTCGAGGATGGCATTGAAACCCTCGAACGGTTCCGCGAGGGCCTGAGCTCGGCGTTCGGTGGCGTTGGCGACGGCGGCGACGACAGCTAACTTCCTTTTGTGGAGCGTTTCCTGGTGGCCGGGAAAACGGAATCCGTTTAGTCGGGGACGATAAGAGTGAGCTAATGACCGCGACGATCCCGGTTGCCGTCCCCAGAAAGGGGCGGCCGCTGGAGGCGGTGCTCGAACGTATCGCCGCCGTAGCTGATGTCGATGCCCTCGCAGACAGTATCATCTCCACGCTGCGCTACGAGAAGGCCCTCACCAAAGGCACGAAAACGGCCGACGCGAGCCCCTACGAACGGCTGGCCGACTACAGCGAGACAGGTGACCCCCACGCCCCGGAGTACACACTGCTCCGTGACGACCGAGAGGGGTTCCCCCGGCGAGTGGTTTTCGATAGCCTCACCGTCGCACTCGACGGGGTCGATCTCCGGCTGATCGGCCGCGAGGAGCCGTTTCGGTCGCTGCGAACCCATGAGTTTGCCCTCGGCTTCGACAGCGCGGATCTGGTGCTCGAAGAGGTCGTCGAACTCCGAGAGGCGGGCGTCGGCTCACTCTCTGAGATCAACGCCCGGATCAACCCACATGACACCGATGTCGCCGTCGTCACCGGCCTCGGCGACACGGTGTATCATACCTTGTTGGCAACACCCGAGGTCGTCGGCGAGACGGCAACACTCGATCGTGAGTTCGTTGCCGACTACCAGGGGCCGCTGTGTATTTCGCCGCGGTACGAACGCCTCGTTGAGGCGGTTCTCGGGACACGGGCGACCGATGGTGTCGAGTTTGTGTATCCGAGCGACGCCGCCGAGGAGGAAGCCGCCATCGCCGAAGCCGGTCTTGGGGTCTACCTGACGGTCACCGGGTCGACAGCCCGGGAACACGGCCTCGTGCTCGGCGAGCACCTGTTCCCTAGCGAAACGGTGCTGATGGAAAACACGGTTGAGGCCGACAGCGAAGCCGGCGCGATCAAAACACTACTTACCGAGCCCGCTATTGATACCGCCTTGCAGGTTGAGTAACTACTGTTCTGGAGTGGTCTTTGCGTGAGTGCTGGCTTGTTGTCGCCGAACAATGCCGATATTGTTGGCGACCCGTTCGGTCATCGCTTGGAATGCGGTCGCTGTCTCGCCGTCTGACCGGACGATCGGTTCGCCGCCGTCGCCGCCGGCCCGGATCGCTGGATCGAGTGGGATCGCCCCGAGGAAGGGGAGATTTTCCTCGTCGGCAAAGTCCTCGCCGCCGCCGCTGCCAAAGATATCGTGGCTGCCGCCACAGTCGGGACACCGGAACGACGACATGTTTTCGACGATCCCCAACACCGGGGTTTCGTGCTCGCCAAACATGCGTAATCCCTTGACAGCGTCGTCAATCGCCACCTCCTGTGGTGTCGTGACAATCACAGCCCCCGTTAGTGGCAACGTTTGGAGGACGGTGAGCTGTGTATCACCTGTTCCTGGTGGCAGGTCGACGACGAGATAATCAAGCTGGCCCCACTCGACATCCTCGACCAGTTGGGTCAGCATCTTGTGTACCATCGGCCCACGCCAGATCACCGGGTCGTCGGGGCCGACAAGGAAATCCATGCTCATCAGTTTGAGGCCGTACTTCTCGGGGGGAATCAGCGTCTTGTCGTCGGTTGCCTCCGGGGCGTCCTCGCTGTCGACCATGCGGGGGACATTCGGCCCGTAGATATCGGTATCGAACAACCCGACTCTCGCGCCACGCTTGGCGAGGCCAGCAGCGAGATTCACCGAGACCGTCGATTTCCCGACGCCGCCTTTCCCGGAGGCGACAGCGATGATATTCTGGATATTTGGAAGCACCTCCTCGTCGGTGTGGAGCCCCGGCGGCATCGCCGCGGTCAACTCGATCTCGCGGTCGGTGTCAGCAAGGGCGTCCCGCACCTGGTCGGCAATCTGGGATTCATGGGGGGCATACGGGGCACCGAGCGCAAGCGAGAGCCGGATGGTCTCGGCGTCGACATCGATGGCGTTGACCAAGCCAAGCGAGACGATATCGTCGTCGAGATCCGGATCCTCGACGCTTGACAAGAGCGACCGCACCTCATCGGGATTCATACCGATAGCTCGGCGAGTCCGTTGAATAAGGGTTTGGTACCGGGCTGTGGTACAGCCTCAGTCTCTACTCCCGCCGTCGATCAACGTGCCCGGCGCGTCGCCAGCAAGAAACGCGCCGACAGCGTCAGGCCCGAAGATACGCGCTGGCCGTGCCAACGCGAGTAACTCCTCGACCTTGCCGGCCATTCCGCCGCTCACATCGGTCGATTCGCTGTCGCCCAACGCGGCAGCGACTGATTCGAAGTCGGTGATCGACTCGATCACGTCGCCTTCGCCGTCCAAGACGCCCGGAACCGTCGAACAGAGCCCCACCCGCGCGGCACCAAGCCGGTCGGCCAGTCCCGTCACGAGTTCGTCGCCGCTGATCACTGTAACCCCCTGTCCAGCGTGAGCGATCACATCGCCGTGCAGCACGGGCACGAAACCCTCGGCGCGGAGGCTCCCAACAGCAGCCGTCGGCAACGACACCGCCGCCTCGCCGTCGCGGGCGACTGCTGATAGGGGATGGACGGGAACAGCCGCCACGCCGGCGGCTTGCAGGCGGTCGACGACGACACTGTTGAGCCGCTTCATCGCGCCGTGGATCGCCGTTACTGCCGCCGGATCATGTGTTCCCTCGGTCGTCGAGACGCCGTGGTCGGACGCATGGACGTGCCCGAAGCTTCCGCCGCCGTGGACGATAATTAGGTTTGCTTCGTCGCTCTCGTCATCGATCGCCGGGGACTCGGCGATCGCCGCGACCGCCGCAGCAAGCGCGTCGTCGTCGACTGTTTCGGGGGTATCCTTGTCGGTGATGACGCTCCCGCCGAGTTTGAGGATCGTTAGGTTGTCGCCCCCGCCCGTGTCGGCCATTATTCGTCCTCCACGCGAACGCCGTCGGTGGCGAGTTCGGCACGGAACGCCTGTTCACAGTCCGGCGTATACTGAAGACTCGTCTCGGTTTCAGCGGTTGCATCGAGGGCGACGATACAGCCGCCACCGCCTGCACCGGTCAGCTTTGCCCCATCTGCGCCGGCCTCACGGGCGGCCCAGACCATCGTATCCAGCGACCGCGAGGAGACCCCGAGTGCCGAGAGGAGGCCGTGGTTGATATCCATCAGTTCGCCGAGTTCGCCGATCAGTTCCGCACTGGGGTCGCTCTCGGGGTCGGCTGCCGCCAGCAACGACTCGCCTTCCCTGACAATATCGCCGATCGCGTCGACCGTATCGGCCGCGAACTCATAGCGGTCGCGCAGCGAGCGCACGCCGGCGACGAGCTGGCCGGTGTCGCCCGCGCCGCCATCGAAACCGACGACGAACGGGAGTTCCGGCGTCTCAAGGCGGCTGCAGTCGTCGCCCTCGACGCGGACGGCTCCCCCCATCGTCGAACAGAACGTGTCGGCTCGGGAGGCTTGGCCATCCTGAACGTCGTACTCCGCTTGGTAGGCGCGATCCGCAAGCTCACGGCGGTCGAGTGGCTCGCCCAGCGCACGGGTTGCGGCGTCGATGCCCGCGACAACAACGGCTGCCGAGGAGCCCAGCCCCGCTCCGAGTGGGATCTCGCTGTCGACAGAGATATCGAAGCCGGCGGCGGGGGCGTCGGCGGCATCCCGAGCCTGTTCGACGGCGGCATCAACGTAGCCGGTTGCGGCTTCGATCAGCGGTTTCGGCACGTCAACATCGGGCCCGCTGGCCGGCGAGTCGGCGTACTCAACGGCAAACCCATTGAGCGTGAGATCCTGAGCCTCGACGCGGACGTGGCCGTCGTCGCGCGGTTCGACCGTGACGGTCGCGCGTTTCTCGATGGCACATGGGACGGCTGGCTCGCCGTAGACGACGGCGTGTTCGCCGAAGAGATATACCTTCCCCGGCGCGCTGACGACGGTCATCGGGTGCCCCCGTCGTCGCCCGCCAGTTCGTGTGTTGCGATCGAATTGTACATCTATATTCCCGTACGATAGCGTAGGTTTTTATATGGTTGCATGGTAACAACGGAGTGTGAACGTCAACCACACCGTGGTTGACACTCACGTGTTTGGGGTGTGGCCCTCGCCCTCCTCAAACGGGAACGGGGAATGCACGCTGCGTCCGCACGGTGGTGCGGACACCGGGTTTCACTATTTTGACTGAGTAGCTTCGCCTTCGGCTCGCGTATCCAGCGGATCCTCGAGGTCACCCATCACGGCTTCGAGTGTGTCGGTCGCTGTCACCAATCCGACGACGTCGCCGTCCTGCACCACGAGGGCTAACTCCTGATCCTCGGCTTGGAACTGATCGAAGGCGTCGCTCACGCTTGTCTCGGCGGCGACGGTCATCGTCGCCGCGGCGATATCCTCGAACCGCTCCTCGCCGGCCTGCAAGGCGTCGTAGTGGTCGATGATCGACGGCGAGTAGACGACACCCCGGAAATCCGTTAGCGCGTCGCCGACGAGCGGGAACCGGGTGTGTGGCGTATGGCGAATCCGGTCGAGGTTGTCGTCGACTGACCGCTCTGTTGACAGGGCGACGATATCGTCGGCAGCTACCATGACCTCGCTGATCGGAAGTTCACCGACTTCGAGGGCGTTGAGCACCTCCTCGCGGCGTTCGTCAGGAATCTCGCCCTCCTTCAGTAGCGACCCGAGTTCGTTCCGCAGGTCGGCGCGGGATTCCAGTACGTCTTCCTCAGTTTCCAGCCATGCGCCGGTCATCTCGATCCCGAACAGTTTGAGCGTCCCCTTGGCGACCCAGTCGCCAAGGGTGATCACCGGCGAGATACCGCGGTGAAACCAGTACAGCGGCGATGCACCGTACCGACAGACGAACCGCGACCGTTCGACCCCAAGGTAGGTCGGCGTCTGCTCGCCGTGGGTGAGATGGACGAGGTTGATGATTAGAAAGGCGATCACGCCGCCCGCTCCGATCGACGCCAGCGGCCCGCCGACGAACAACGGCTCGAAGATGGCTGCGAGCGCCGGCTCGGCGACGATCCCAACGGCGATCGAGGAGGCCGTAATCCCGACCTGGCAGGTCGTTAGATAGATTTCGAGATTCTGGGTCATCTCCCAGGCTCGTTCCAGGGCGGGCCGGTCGCCGATAAACTCGCTTTTCTCGAACTGTCTGGCGCGCGTCAGCGCGAACTCGATAGCGACGAAAAAGCCGTTGGTGAGGATCAATGTAACCCCAGCAACGAGACGGAGGGTCAACTCAAGCGGTGTCATCGCCCGCGGCTAGGTCGGTGCTCGCCAAAGAAGGCCATGGAATCGACAGCCACGCGGGGACGGCCGCTTACTCCGGTGTGTCGATGTAGAGCCCGTAGCGGTACAGCTGGTCGTCATACCACAGCAGCCTGCCGTTCAGGCTCTCATCGGCAGTCGCCACGCCGAGAGCCGCAAGCACCGCCTCGAAGGCCGTCGACAGCGGCGTCGACTCCGTATGCTCGCCGCCGAGGGCGCGATCAAGCAGGTCACGGGCCGCCATCGACAACGACCCATCGTCGAGTTCGGCGTCGATCTCAGCGGCGAACACCACCTTGCCAAACGCTGCCTCGTCGTCGGCAACGGGAATCGCCCGTGTTGTGTACTCAGTCTCACGGATCGATTCGGTGGTGACGGACACGCGATACGGAAAGCCGCCGTCTGCTGTCATCGTGATGACTCGGCCGTCAAGGTCGCCCGTTGCCAGCTGGCTGTCGCGTTCGGCCGGCCGCCGGAGGACGTAGGCGTCATCTCGGATCAGGTCGGCCGACGCCCCCGCGCCGCGGGTCGCGCTGTTGCTGTGGAGGATTTTGATCACCCGCGCACTCGGCCGGTCGAGCGCGTCGACGTGGATCGCCTCCGCGCCGCTCTCGTCGCCGTCGCTCTCGCCGACAGCGTCGTCGTCGAGCGATTCCACACGAACCAGCGTTCGATCCATCTCCTGCCGGCCAGTGACCGCGCTATCGGTCTGGAAATATCGCTCCTCACCAGCGACGTAGCTGTCTTCGGGCAGCGGCGTGAAGCCGTACGTTCTGTGTGTACCGTCAGGAAGGATCGCAGCCAGTGCGGCGCGGGCGGGATCACCGAACAGCGGATCGTCGCTCGGCTCATACAGCGCGTGTTCGGTTGGGCTGGCGTCGATCGTGTCGATGCTGAGTGTGTATTCGGTCGACTGGTCGGTATCGCTGAAGCCACCGCTCGTACAGCCGGCAACCCCGGCTAGCACCGCCGGGGCGGCCGTCTGGAGGAGTCGGCGTCGACTCGGGGACATACGCGGAGCTTCGACTGGGGATACTTGCGACTGTCGAATCGGCGACAGAATAGAACGAAAATCGACGAAAAAGCCCGCTACAGCGCGTCTTCGAAGTCTTCGAGCTCGTAGAGCGTGCCGGCGTTGCGTCGGTCGAGCGTCTCGTTGGCAAGCAGCCAGTAGACAACGCTCAGCGCGCGGCGACCCTTGTTGTTGGTCGGGACAACGAGGTCAACATTGCTGACCTGGTTGTTGGAGTCACACATCGCAATGACTGGGATGCCGACGGTGATCGCCTCCTTGACCGCCTGGGCGTCGCCGATCGGGTCGGTGACGACCAACACGTCGGGCTCGATGTAGCCGGCGTAGTCGGGGTTGGTCAGCGTCCCGGGGATGAATCGCCCAGTACGGGCGCGTGCGCCGATGGCCTCGGCAAACTTTTCGGCCGGGAAGCGACCGTACTGCCGCGAGGAGGTCACGAGGATCTGCTCGGGATCGTAGTTTGCCAGGAAGTCCGCCGCCGTCCGGATACGCTGGTCGGTCTGGCTCACATCGAGCACGTAGAGCCCATCGTCACGGACGCGGTGGATGAACCGCTCCATGTCGTGGGTCTTCTGTTGGGTACCGATGTGGACACCCGCGCCGAGGTAGTCCTCGACAGGGATGAGGAGATCGGCCTCGTCGTCCGGCATCACATCGTCATCGAACGGCGTGGCTTCTTCCTCGTCCTCGGCCTCGTCGTCAGCGTCGGCCTCGGCTTCGGCTTCGGCATCGGCGTCAGCAGCTTCGCCGTCGTCGGCATCGGTTGCTTCGGCCTCCTCGGCGGCCTCGCTGGCGGTGTCGGTGGCGTCCGGTTCATCATCGACAGGCTCCTCGGCGTCAGCAGCCTCATCGGCCGCCTCAGCGTCGTCCTGTTCTTCGAGTTCTGTGTTGTTGTCGCTCATACTGCGTCGTCCGCGATTCGGATCAGTTCATTTAGCTTGGCGGTGCGTTCGCCGGCAACGGTGCCGGTCTTGATGTAGTCGGCGTCGGTGGCGACCGCCAGATGGGCGATCGTCGTATCCTCGGTCTCTCCGGAGCGGTGGGAGATGATCGTCTTGTAGCCGTGTTTGACGGCCAGTTCGATCGCATCGAAGGTGTCCGACAGTGAGCCGATCTGGTTCGGCTTGATCAGGATGCTGTTGGCCGCACCGGCGTCGATACCGTCCTGCAGCCGTGAGACGTTGGTGACGAAGAGGTCGTCACCACAGATCAGCGTCTGGTCGCCAACCTGCTCGGTCAGCTCGGCGAAGGCCTCGTAGTCGTTTTCGTCGAGTGGATCCTCGACGTACGCGAGGTCGTACTCTTCGACGAGGTCAGCGACGTACTCGATCTGTTCGTCGGTCGACTTCTCGCCGTCGCTGTACTGGTAGGCACCGTCTTCGTACATCTCCGCGGCGGCCATATCGAGGCCGAACTTGATCTCGAAGCCAACCTCGTCGGCGACCTGCGAGACCGCCTCGTCGACGATCTCGAAGGCTTCCTCGTCGTCGATCGGTGGGGCCCACGCGCCCTCGTCGCCTTTGCCCGCACCAATTTCGCGCTCATCGAAGATGTCGCCGATCGCCGCGTGGACGGCGGCGTTGGCGAAGACAGCTTCCTCGACGCTCGGCGCGCCGACCGGCGCCGAGAGGAACTCCTGGATGTCAGTGGCGTCTTTGGCGTGTTCGCCGCCGCCGACAACGTTGCCCAGCGGGATCGGGAAGTTGTCGCCGCGGAACGCGCCACCGAGATGCTGGTACAGTGGTGCACCCAGCGTGTCCGCGCCGGCCTTTGCGGCGGCCATCGAGATGGCGACCGCGCTGTTGGCACCGATCTCGGAGAAGTTGTCGGTGCCGTCAGCAGCCCGCAGTGCGTTGTCGACCGCGCGCTGATCGCCCGCGTAGACGGTGTCGACCAGCCGTGGCACCGCGTGTTCGCGGGCGTTGGCGATGGCTTCCTGTGCCGGCAGTTCGATCGCTTCGTACTCGCCGGTCGAGGCACCCGAGGGTGCCGCGGCGCGGCCGAAGCCGCCGGAGTCGGTGAGTACGTCTGCTTCGACCGTGGCGTTCCCACGGGAGTCGAGCACGCGTCGGAGTGAAACGGAGCTGATTCGTGTCATTGGTCTCGGTTGATCGTAAACGGCAGGACGCCCGCGTCGTACTCCTCGGCGGCGATGAGGATCGGCTCGCTTTGGTCAGTCTCGACGAGCACCGGGGCCCCATAGGAGATCTGCAGCGACCGCGCGCCGAGAATGCGGGCCTTCTCGTAGCGGTTGTAGTGCATAGTCATTGGTATGGGGCAACTACGTCGACGAGATCCGTGTGCGATACCATCATGCGCCGACAGCAGTGGCGGGTGATCCCCAGGTCGTCGAGTACCTCCGCGGGGTCTTCATCGCCCTCGCTGGCGCGTGCCTCGAACTCCTCGTAGTGTTCACCGATGACCGTGCCACAGGTGAAACACCGGACTGGGATCATCATACGTGGATCACCTCAGCGGTAGGACTTCTGGTAGCGCGCCCGTGCACCCGGGCCGCCCCACTTTTTCTTCTCGGATTGCCGAACGTCGTTGACCAGCAGCGAGCGATCGAACTCGCGGTAGGCCTCGCGCAGTTCGGCGTCATTGTGATGCTGGACGAGCCCGCGGGCGAGGGCGGTGCGGACGGCGTCGGCCTGGCCGCTGAAGCCGCCGCCCTCGACGGTCACGTCGATGTCGACGCTGTCTCGCAGATCGTCGTCGGCGATGCGGAACGGTTCGAGCATCTTGAGCTGTGCCATCTCCGGCTCAACCAGCTCGACGGGCTGGGAGTTGATCCGGACACGACCCTCACCCTCACGCACGGTTGCGCGGGCGATGGCCGTCTTCTTCTTACCTGATGTATTGGTTACCATGTAACGTTTGCCCCCAGTTTTTCGGAGATCTCGCCAAGCGAGATGAACTTGATATTCGAGAGTCGATCCAGTGAGGTGCCGTCAAGCACCTCGCCATCCTCGTCGTAAGGGTTGCCGAGGTAGACGCGGACGTTCTCGAAGGCCTCCCGGCCGTGATCCTGCTTGTACGGCAGCATGCCGCGGATCGCCCGCTTGAAGATGCGATCCGGCCGTTTCGGGTAGTACGGCCCGCTGTCGGAGCCGACCTCGGCGCGTTTCCGGTAGGTCTCCATCGTCGACTCCGGATTGCCGGTGATGACGGCGTCTTCGGCGTTGACGACGGCGACACGGTCGCCATCGAGTGCCTGCTGGGCGACCTCGCTGGCGACGCGACCAAGGATGCAGTCTCTGGCGTCGATAACGACATCGACGTCGAATTTGGCTGCGCTCATCGAATCACCCGGACGTTACTGCCCTCGGGATTGCTGTCGAGGGCTTCTTCGAGTGTCACCGCGTCGCCGACCTGCCCGATCTTGCGGCGGGCGGTCGAAGAGAAGTCGACGGCGGCGATCGTGACGTTTGTTTCAAGCACACCACTGCCCAGCACCTTGCCGGGGACAACAACGGTCTCGTCTTCCCGGGCGTATCGCTCGATACGGCCAAGGTTGACTTCCGCGTGGGTGCGCCGTGGCTTTGCGAGACGGTCGGCGATATCGCGCCAGACACCGGCGTCTGACTCGCCTGCGACCGTCCGTAGCTCGGCGATGAGACTCTGTAGTCTCGGATTCGTTTTGCTGCTCATGAATACTGCTCCTGAGAGAAATCGGAGTGCAGGGAGCAGGATTTGAACCTGCGGACCCCTATGGGACAGCGCCCTGAACGCTGCGCCGTTGGCCTGACTTGGCTATCCCTGCACGCACTCCGAGGTACCGCACACCACGGCTTACCAGTTTCGATCCCACGCCGGTCTGTCATCGACCGACGGCCACGGCTCGGCGGCCACATGGCTACGGGGCCGGGGCGGCGAGCACGTGAGTGGATCGGATCTGTCATAGTGGTGTCCGGTGGGTGCAGTCAGCTAAGCGGTGACTGCGTCGTGTAGTTCGTCCGCGCGGTCGCCGAGCGATTCGGCGGCGCGGAGCACCAGTTCTGCAACATCGAAGGAGCCGTCCGTCTCGACGTGGAACACGTAGGCTCCGGGCACGTCTTCGACGGTCAGCTCCGTGCCGGGATATTTGTTCGTGAGGTCGTGATCGAACTCCTTGGTGAGGACAACCTCGCCCTCGTCGGTTTCGATCGCCCCACGCAGGATCTCCGGCTCCTGCTCGTCGAACTCGCCGATGTCGTCGCCAACGGTGACCGACTGGAGGTGACGGAAGCCGACAGCCACGCCGCCCTGCTGTTTGGCGTGTTCCTTGCCGGTGTCCAACACCGCGTCGGCCTCGAATTCGAGGCTGTGGCCTTCTTTGAGCTCAACGATCGGGATATTCTCGTCAGCCGGCTGCACCAGCTCGTCGCTGGATTCGATATCGCCGGAGTAGGCCGTCGCCGGCCCCTCGACGTCGAGAGCGACGGTGACGGTGTCACCGATCTCAAACTCGTCTAACGGTGTTGTCAACGGGACGAGGCCCAATCGGAGGCCGATCATCTCGTCGAACATGACAGAGGAGTTCTCGGTGAACCGAACGGAGTCGATGGCAAACGTCGGCACATCGGCGATCATCGCCCGGCGGAAGCCGTTGGCTAACGCCGGTGTCAGCCCGCGAACAACGAAGCGGGCTTGCCGATCGTCGCGTTCGATAATCTGAACGTCGAATTCGCCTGACATACTAGAGTCGCTTGTTTTTCGGCGCGCGTGTCCCGTCGTGTGGGATCGGGGTTACGTCCTCGATGCGGCCGATCTCGATGCCGGCCCGGGCCAGCGCGCGGATCGTCGCCTGCGCGCCGGGGCCGGGGGATTTGTTGCCGTTGCCACCGGGGCCGCGCACGCGAACGTGGACGCCCTCGATGCCCGCGGCCTTCGCCTTCTCGGCGACGACCTCGGCCATCTGCATGGCGGCGTACGGCGACGCTTCGTCGCGGTTCTGCTTGACCACGGTACCACCGGAGGACTTGGCCAGCGTCTCTGCGCCAGTCTGGTCGGTGATCGTGATCAGCGTGTTGTTGAACGAGGAGAACACGTGGGCGATGCCCCACTTGTCGTCTTGTGATTCACTCATTGGTTACTCCTGAGCCTCCGCCCGGGCTGGGTGCAGATCGTCTGCAAGCGGACTGGTCTCATCGTAGCTGATCGCCGACTCTTCGGCGACCTCGATGGTGCGAGAGGGCGTCGTCGCCCGGGCACCGTTGACGGTGATGTGGCCGTGAGAGATGAACTGCCGGGCCTGCTGTGGCGTGCTGGCCAGGCCATCCCGGTAGACGACCGTCTGGAGTCGTCGTTCGAGGATATCGGTGACCTCAAGCGACAGAATGTCGGTGATCGTGTCGTTGTCGCCGAGGATCCCGTAGCGGCGAAGCTTGGCGAGGAACTCGCTGCCGGCCTCGGCAGCGGCCTCGGTGTCACCCTGTGCCTCACCGATGAGGCGACGGGCCTCCCGTCGGATCGATCGGAGTTCCGACTGGGCGCGCCAGAGTTCTTCTTTGTTTTTCAGGCCGTAGCGGCCGATGAGGCCACTTTCTTCGGCGATCCGTTCACCCTGGTAGGGGTGGTTAGGCGTCTCGTAGCCGACGGTGTTTTGGCCGGTCGTCATTCGTCGTCATCCCCTGCGGCCTCTTCCTCGGCGGCCGCGTCTTCCGCTTGCTCCTCTTTGATCCGTTCAACGTTGACACCGATCGTCCCTTCGGTACGACCGGTGGATTTGGTGCGCTGGCCACGAACCTTCTGGCCGCGCTTGTGGCGGATCCCTTTGTAGGAGTCGATCATCTGCATGCGGTTGATGTCCTGTCGGCGCTGCTCGTCGACCTCACTGCCCACGATGTGGCTGGAGTCACCGGTAAAGAAGTCATCTTGCCGGTTGACCATCCACTCGGGCATGTGGTCGTCGAGGTTTTCGACGACATCGACAACGCTGTCGATCTCGTCGTCCTCAAGCAGGCCGAAGGTGGCTGTACGGTCGATATCGGCCGCCTCGGTCACGATGCGTGCCGTGCGCTGGCCGATACCGTTCATGTCTGTGAGACTGCGTTCGACGCTCTTCGTGCCGTCGAGATCGGTCTGCCCGATCCGGACGAAGTACCGGAGGTCTTCGTCGTCCTCCTCCGTCGAACCGTCTTGTGGGTCTTCTGCACTCATAGCTAGTTCAGTTGTGCGAGCGTTGCGGCGGGGATTCGAACCCCGGAGGCAGTGACGCCACAGAGTTAGCAACCCTGCGCCTTGGGCCAAGCTTGGCTACCGCAACCCGCGGTTATCGGTCATATTGTCGCCCGTCACGGACTCGGGGCCGGTCGCCCCTACAGTACTACGAGTAAGCGAAGCCTTGTCGGTTACTTAAGGGTCACGGATAGTCGGAGGCATGCGGCGGTGTCGCATGGCTGTCAGCGACCGAGAAAACCGGATTCATTTTAGTAACCCACCGAAACACTGAGATATGACTGACCACAGCGACGACCCCGAGGTGCCGATCATCTGTGAGGAATGCGGGACGGAGACGACGGTGCCGCTGTCGGAGCTTGAAACGCAACTCGATCGACACAACGAGAATCGCCACGACGGCGAGGAACACGCCACCGTCGATCCGACGCTGAAATCCCAACTCCAGGATCTCGTCGCCGAGGATCTCGGGCTGTTTGAGTAGCGGCCCTTACAACACCTGGTGTGTTGCGTCCTCGGAGTCGAACGTCCGGTTGTGAACCGCAACTCCGGAGTCGGTATCGAAGAGATGGATCGAATCCGGTGGGAAGGTGGCGACGACCTCGTCGCCAGCCGAGATATTTCTGAGGCCGCTGACGGTCGCGGTGAACGTCACTGGGTCGTCGACGCTGCGGTCGAAGGTGAGATGGATCGTGTTCTCGTCGCCGCGGGGTTCGACAACGTCGACGGTCACCTCAAACTGGTAGTTGTCGCTGAGCCCGCCGGGTTCCTTGATCCGGATGTCCTCCGGCCGGATGCCGAAGACAACGTCGGATCTGCCACTGATAGCCTCCTGTTGGGCCGGCTTGAGCGGATACTCAAAGCGGTCGATGACGAGCGTTTCGCCGTCGACGTCCATCTCGAAGAAGTTCATCGAGGGGTCGCCGATGAAGCCGGCGACAAAGCGATTATTTGGTGTGTGGTAACACTCCAAGGGCGTGCCGACCTGCTGGAGAATCCCATCGTTGAGGATGGCGATTCGGTCGCCCATCGTCATCGCCTCCGTCTGGTCGTGGGTGACGTAGACGGTCGTCACGTCGAGGTCATCCTGAATGCGCTGGAGCTCTGTCCGCATCGTCGCCCGCAGTTTCGCATCAAGATTGCTCAGCGGTTCATCCATCAGGAATGCTTCGGGCGCACGCACGATGGCCCGCCCGAGGGCGACACGTTGCTGCTGGCCGCCGGAGAGATCGCTCGGCTTTCGATCCAACAGCTCCTTGATCTCCATGAGCTCAGCGGTGTCAGCGACTTTGGATTCGATCTCATCGTCGTTCATCTCGGTTGACTCCTCCAGCCCGAAGCTCATGTTCTGCTGGACGGTCATATGCGGGTACAGCGCGTAGGACTGAAACACCATGGCGATGTCCCGCTCGGCGGGTGGCTTCTCGTTGATGCGCCGGCCGGCCAGCCGGATCTCGCCGGTCGTGATCGTCTCTAAGCCGGCGATCATCCGCAACGTTGTCGACTTCCCGCAGCCGGAGGGGCCGACCAACACGAGGAATTCGCCGTCCTCAATGTCGACCGAGACCTCATCAACTGCGGTGATCTCGTTGCCGTCGTCTTCGGTGAATACCTTCGTTACGTCGTCGAGTGTTAGCTCTGCCATGGATGGGTTCCTCCTGTGAGTTCAGTGATCATGCTATGCGGCGACCCCCTTGGCGAACTTGTCGCCGAAGAAGATGTACACCAACAGCGTCGGCAACGCCGCCAGCAACGCCGCGGCCATCCGCAGCGGGAAGTTCGTCCCCGACTGGGAGACGCCGATGCCGACGAGATCCTGCGTGACGACCGCCGCATCGCCGAACTGGACGATGGTCAGCGCAAACAGCAGGTCATTCCAGATCTGGGTGAACTGGTAGATAAACACGACGGCGAACATCGGGATCGACAGCGGCAAGATGATCCGTCGGTAGATCGTTGCCACCGACGCGCCGTCGAGTTGGGCGGCTTCGACCATCTCGTCGGAGAGCTTCTTGTAGTGGGCGCGGAACAGCAGCGTACAGATCGGCAGCCCGTAGGCCGTGTGGGTGATAATCAACGCCAGCAGTTTCCAGTGGTACGTCTCGACCAACGGCAACGCCGCCAGCGGTTCGAAGGCGGCCCGCAGTGGGACGACGTTGTACCAAAACTGCGTCAGCGGCACCAACACTGCTTGGTAGGGGATGAAAATCCCCGCGACAAACAGGATGTAGATACCGATCTGTCCGCGCCAACTGATCGTTGTCAACCCGAAGGCAGCCATACTGCCAAGCAGCCCCGAGAGAATCGTCGCCGGCACGACGAGGATGACGCTGTTGACAAGCCCTTGTCCAAGGCCGTCGATAGCACCCCGCCATGGCTCTATGGAGAGTTCACCCGTTCCCGGTACCAGCGGCTCCAGTGGCGGAAGATACGGGAAGTTCCCGGAGTAGGTCTCGGGGCTGATGATCGAGGTCATCAGCCCGGTCTCGATCGGGATAAGATAGAACGCCCCCATCCCGATGAGGACGAGATACAGGACGATCCGTCGCCACGAGTGGCCGAACAGGGTGCGTTCGCCTGCGCGACCCGTCTCGGTGCTCATAGCTCACCCCGCTGGTACTGCGTGTAGATGTACGGGGCGACGATAGCGAGTGCCATAATGAACAGCAGTACCGCGATCGCCGAGCCGTAGGCCCAGTTACCGTTGGCGTAGGCTTCTCGCACCATGCGGGTGGCAAGAATATCAGCCGACGGCCCCGGCTGGTAGCCGCCGTACATCGAGAACAGGAAGTCGAAGGCCTTCAGCGAGAACACCGTCAACACGACGAGCGCGCTCACCGTAGCCGTCCTGAGTTGCGGGATAATCACGCGCCAGTACATCCGGATCGTGCTCGCGCCGTCGACACGGGCGGCCTCGAAGTGGCTGGTCGGGATCGCTCGCAACCCGGCCAGATAGACGATCATCGCATAGCCGCTGAACTGCCAGATCAACGCGAAGGCGACCGCCGCCAACTTCAGGTCAGGGTTCTGGACGATTTCGATCGGACCAACGCCGACCGCCCCGAGGATGATGTTGACGAGGCCGGTTTCGACGTTGTACATGTAGAGCCAGAACTTCGCCGTAACGACAAAGGAGAGGCTCATTGGCAGCAGGTAGATCGTCCGGAACGTGTTCTCAAAGCGGATTTCCTGATCGACGAGGATCGCCATCACCAGTCCGACAGCCAGACAGACCACCGAAAACGACACCATCAGGACGACCGTGTTCCAGGCTGCGTTCCAAACCGGCGAGACGGTCAACTCCGACCACGACGGTGTCCCGCCGACAAAGGCGATGACGTAGTTTTCGAAGTCAAGCGCACTGTAGTCTGGCGAACCGAGCCCTTGGAAATCGGTCAACGAGAGGACGATATTCCAGATGATCGCCCCATAGATGAACAGCCCGATCAACAGGAACGGCGGGAGCCAAAACGGGGCCGATCGCACCGAATCGCGATCGAGGATTGACCCCGCCTCCGTGGCGGTGCCGCCGTCGGCGCGTACCTCACGGTGGTCTTCGAGGCGTTGTCTGAGTATGGTAAGTGGATTACGCATAATGCGGGGATGGGAGTGTCCCGATTAGTTGAACGCGTTAATCAGTGCGTCGGCTGTGGCGGCGGCATCGTAATCCTCGAGGAAGCCACTGAACGCACTGGTGATATTTGTGGAGACGCCGGGGGAGACAGCTAGGCCGTGTTGAATCGACGGCGGCTGGTTGTCGGCGGCGTTGAAGTCGTCGAACTGATCCTGTTGGAAGGCGTTGAGACTCGATACGTCTGCATCGCTTCGCGGCGGGATCGAGCCCTTCTTGGCGTTAAACAGGACTTGCCCTTCCGCACTGCCACAGTAGCTGAGGAACTGCTTTGTCGCCTCCGGTGAGGGGTTGTCGGCGAGATACGGGAAGGAGTCCATGTTGAGGAGGTAGCTCCCGCTGGTGCCGGGGTAAGTGACTTGCCCCCAATCTTCGCCGTAATTAAATTCTTCCTTTCCTCCGTACGCACCCGCAGCCCAGTCGCCTTGGTGGATGAACGCGGCGTCGCCGTCCATCACCATCGTGTTGGCCTCGGTGAAGCTGATCGACGAGGAGTCACTCGGGTAGTACTCGCTGAGATCGACGACCGACTGGAGGGCACTTTCGACAGCCGCGGTGTCGCCGTTGCCGTTGATGAACGCTTCGTAGCCATCGATGCCGGCCTGACCAAGCAGGATCGTCTCCCACAGTTGGACGGTCGACCACCCACCGCTGGTCTGTTGGGCGAAGGGCACGGCGTCGGTTTCGGCGGCAATCGTCTCACAGGCGTCGACAACATCGCTCGGCGACGAGAGGCCTTCAGGGTCGACTCCGGCCTCCTCAAGGACGGCCGTGTTGTAAAACAGGTTGTTGATCCGGTGGATGTTCAGCGGGACAGTGACGTAGCTTCCGTCGTACTGGGCTTGTTCCTGTGGCCCCGCCAGATAGTTCTCCTTGAGATCATCGTCCCACACATCGCCCTCGATGTCCTCGTAGGCTCCGTCGAACTTGGCGAGGGTTTTGCCGGGCCACGTCTGGAACGTACTCGGTGGATCGTTGGCCTGCAGTTTGTTGAGGACGACCTGATCGAGATTGCTACGGGCCGCGCCGTCGACCGGCTCCTCGGCGAACTCAACATCGGGGTGTTCCTCTTGGAACCCTTCGATGAGGGCCGCGATCGCGGCGTTGCCGTCGCCGGATGACCATGCGTGAAGCAGTTCAAGCTCGTTGCTGCCGCTTCCACCGTCGCCGCCATCGCCGCCATCGCCGCCATCGCCGCCACCGCCGCCACCGCTACAGCCGGCTAACCCGGCGACAGCAGCAGCACTGGTTGTCGTGAGGACGGTACGGCGTGACACATTTGGTTCGTGTTCAGACATTGGGTATCATTCCTCTGGGAGGATCGTGCTGCCGGTAGACTGCTCGGTGGCTACCGTCAACCGCAACGCACGAATCCACTGGTTCACCCTGAAACACTAAGACGCATTAACAATTATGTAGAATTTAATTTATATAGTATTTCGAAACCGGATACTATACACGATTTGTAAACTGATTCCGATTGCAACTTCTGCAGTATTTGCTATAGAAGACGAGTGGTACAACCGTCTACTCAGCGATTTCGCCCACGGGTTCTCCATTAAATCGAACGTTCAGTAAACTGGCCGCGACGACCAAGCGATCACACCAGCGACGGCGCGAACGTATCAACGAACGCTAACGAGCAGCCAGCCGATATAGCCGAAGGCGACTAACACCGCTGCAATCGATCCCCAGACGATCCCACCGAACAGGAGGCTGCCGACCATCAGTCGGACACCTCCGAGGCCGCCGTGCCGTCCTCGGTCGTCGCCTCAGCCCCGGGCGGATCGAAGGATCGAATCTCCGTTGTCAACGACTCGAAGGCGAAGCCGTCGCCGCCAATGGCGGATGCAACAGCCGTCACAGCTGTCGAGACGGCGGTCGCTCCCAAGAACGCCGGTAGAAACGCCGGTTCGGGCAGCACGCCAGCGATCCCAGGAATTGTCGCGACCAGCCCGCGGAGCATCGGGAAGTAGGTGATCCCGACGACGAGGCCGGCGAGACTCGCCGCCAGCGCGCCGCCCTGCGTGAGTTCCCGGGAGAACAATCCCCAGATCAGCGGCACGAATACGGCGGCCGCAAGCAGGTCGGCTGTCAGGAACAACTGGAGGACGCTGTACTGTTGGGCCCCGATGATGACGGCCCCGAGCGCGACGAGCGCGGTGAGACCCCGACCCGTCAGGCGGAGTGAGCGGTCGTCCTCAACGTCGATGAGGCGGGCAAGGTCGACGGTGATGAGACTCGAAATCGCGTTGAGCATCGTGTCGGCTGAGCTCATCACCAACAGGACGACCAGCATGACGACGACGAAGGCGACCGCATCAGGCAGGGCCTCGGTGACGACGAGGAAGAACGCGACGCTGTTGGTTTCCGGCGTTGTGAGCCCTAACCCAGCGGCCGCGACGCCGAAAAGCCCGGCCAACAGCACCATTGGAATCACGGTCAGGGCGGCCACGCTGAACGACCGCGAGAGCGTCGTCTCGCTGTCGGCCGCATAGACGCGCTGCCAGATCCCCTGATTCAGCATGTTGGCTCCGAGCACGGCGAAGACGACATACAAGCCGAACTCAAGCCCAGGACGAAAACCAGGATCGAGCAGCGTCGGATCGGTTGCCATTGCTGTCTGGTAGAGGTCGCCGGTGCCGCCGAGCGAGACGACGGCCGCGGCGAAGCCAACCGCCAACAGCGGGAGGATCACGAGCGTCTGAACTGTATCGGTAAAGATGCTGGCGACGAGGCCGCCGTAGGCCGTATACACCAACACGAACGCGCCGACAACCGTGGCGGTCTGCCACGCTGGAACGCCGGCGATCAACTCCAGCGCGCCCGCGATCCCGGTCATCTCCGCGGCGAGGAAGATGAACATGTAGAACACTGAAACGATGAGCACGAAGACGTACATCACCGGACCAAACCGGACAAGGACGAACTCCGTCAACGAGTGTCCTGTCGGCATCAACTCCCGAATCCGTTTGCCGACCGGGACGAACAACAGCAGCGGGATCGCACTGCCGATAGCGTAGCCGAAGACGGCGGTGATGCCGCCGAAGGCCGCGCCAGCCTCCGCGGGACTGAACAGGATCCACGCGCCCATCGTTGAGGCGATCAGCGTCGCGGTCGTCATCCCCGTCCCCGTGGAGTTGCGTGCGGTCAGCAGATCCTCGACGCTGCCAACGCGCCCGCGAGAGTACCACAGCCCCGCGATGGTAAAGACCGCCAGCGTGGCGATTGTCAACCCGAGTCCAAGTGTTGTCGAAACCATGCTATGTCCCCTCCAGGGACTCGATTTGGGCGTCGTCGTGTCGAGACATTCAGTTCAGTCAAGCCGTACCGACCGCGACCTATATAATTGACGAATATAACTGCTGAATAACTGGGTTCTGTATCGCGAGAGATACCAGCGAGTCGAATGCCGTGCAGCTACGAAACTGAAACGCGAAGCCCATCGCGGGCGATGTGCACCTCGCCGTCGAAGGATTCGGCAACGGTCGCACACATCTCTTCGTGGGTGCCCTCGGTATGTGGGTAGAGATGCGTCAGATAGAGATGGTCGACATCGCTGTCGGCGAAGGCCTCGCCGAGTTGACTCGGCGTCGGGTGGCCGTCGACATCGACCGAATCGGGAAACGAGCAGTCGTGGGCGACGACCCGGCAGCCCTCGACGAACCGCGCCATCCCGGCGAAGGCCTCGGTATCGCCCGAGAAGGCGAATTCTGCATCGTCGCCGTCGACAGCGAACCGGTAGGCGAGCCCGTCGATCGAATGCTGTGTCTCACGGCTTTCGACGCTGAGCCCGCCGACAGACACGGTCTCGCTGGCCACAATCTCCCGCACCTGGAGGTCGACCCGCCCGTCAAGATACCCATGGACAGAAAGAAGGCCATCGACCAGCCCTTTCGTGCCGACGGGACCGACGACTTCCAGGTGTTCCTCACCGGCGAGCCACCGTGCTTTGAGCAGGGGTAGCAGGTCGGCGACGTGGTCGAGATGAAGGTGTGTTAGCAGGACGGTACTCACGCCCTCGTAGCCGGCGTTGGTCGCGGCAAGGCGGTGGAGCACGCCGCTGCCGCAGTCGACCAACAGGCGTCGGTCGTCGTGTGTCACCAGCAGCCCGGTCTGCATGCGGTCGCCGGTCGGCATCGCGCTGCCCGTTCCGAGAAACGTGACCTCCATACGCGAACCGTACGGGGCAGCGTGGAAAGCGGTTGTGACACACTGTGAGTCGGAAGGGGTATTCCGACGCCCACAACCGACTTACGGACGCGTGACCAAGCCTTCTTATCAATGGCGCGCTCCGGGCGGGATCGACTTTGCGACGCTGACAGCGACTACGTGTTCGATCCCGAAACGGTCGAGATCGCCGACGAGGACGTCCTCTCCTTATTGGAACCCACCGTCGCCGACTGGTGGGTCGATCAGTTCGGCGAGTACGTCGCCGGCAACGGCGGCTTCTTCACGCCGCCGCAACGCGGCGCGATCCCCCACATTCACGACGAACAAAACGCCCTGATCTGCGCGCCGACCGGCTCCGGCAAGACACTGGCCTCGTTTGCGGCGATCATCAACGAACTCTTCGCCCGCGAGCAGGCCAGCCCGGACGGCCTTGAGAATTCGGTGTACTGTCTCTATATCTCGCCGCTGAAATCCCTCGCCAACGACATCCACCGCAATCTCACCGTTCCGCTGGAGGGTATCGCCGACCGGCTGGCCGACGACGGCGTCGACACCGACATCCGGCATGCGATCCGCCACGGCGACACCAGTAGTAGCGACCGGCAGGCCATGCTGGAGACGACACCGCACATCCTCAACACGACGCCGGAGACGCTGGCAATTTTGCTCAACAGCCCGAAATTCAAGCAGAAACTCGAAACCGTCGAGTACGTCATCGTCGACGAGATTCACAGTCTCGCCGAAAACAAACGCGGCACCCACCTCGCGGTCTCGCTGGAACGCCTCGAAGCGATGGCCGAGGAGTCGCCGACGCGAATCGGCTGTTCGGCGACGGTCGAACCACTTTCGACGGTTGGTGAGTTCCTCGTCGGCCGCCAGCAGCCGGGCGGCGAGCCACGCGACTACGAACTCGTTGACAGCCGCTTTGTGCGGGAGTTCGACATCCAGTTGGAGTGTCCGACTGACGACCTGATCAACACGCCGCGAGAGATCGTGCAGGGTCGATTTTACGACAGGCTGCACGAACTGATCGGCGACAACGAGCAGACACTCGTCTTTACCAACACCCGGTCGGGAGCCGAACGCGTCCTCCAGACCTTGCGGGAGCGGTTCCCCGACGAGTACGACGACGCCAACTCCGGCTGCCATCACGGTAGCCTCTCGAAAGACCGCCGCAAAGAGATCGAAAACGGGCTGAAAGACGGCGATCTCGACGTCGTGACGACCTCAACGAGCCTCGAACTCGGGATCGACATGCCACACCTCGATATGGTCGTCCAGGTCGGGTCGCCAAAATCTGTCGCCGCCTTGCTCCAGCGGATCGGCCGGGCGGGCCACCAACTCGGCGAAACCGTCGCCGGTCGGGTGATCGCACTCGACCGCGACGAACTCGTCGAGTGTGCGGTGATGCTCCGGAAAGCCGAAGAGGGATTCGTTGACCGTGTCTTCATTCCCGAGAACGCCGCCGATGTCGCCTCTCAGCACGTCTACGGGATGGCGATCAATCAAGTCTGGCGCGAAGCCGAACTCAAGGCGACACTCCGGCGTGCCTATCCCTACCGGAACTTCGACGACACCGAGTGGGAGCGGCTCATGCGGTATCTCACCGCCGACTACACCGGCCTTGAATCGAAGGACGTCTACGCCAAGATCTGGCGCGATACCAACGACGCGCCCGATGGTGACCATCACTACGAGGAGTTCCCGGTCGGCGAGCCGTTGATCGGCAAGCGAGGTCGCCTTGCGCGGGTGATCTACATGACCAACATCGGGACGATTCCCGATTCATTCAGTTGCGACGTGCTCACCCGGCAGGGCGACGAGTGGGTCGGCAGTCTCGACGAGAACTATCTCGATACGCTTGAGCCGGGTGACGTGTTCGTTCTCGGTGGCTCGAACTACGAGTACAGCTATCGGCGCGGCTCGAAGGTCTACGTCGAGCCGACGAGCGCACGCCCGACCGTCCCCTCGTGGTTTTCCGAGCGGCTGCCGCTGTCCTATGATCTGGGCCGCGAAATCGTCGCCTTTCAGGGCAACCTCTGTGAGCGATTCGACTCCGGCGGCGTCGCCGGCTGTCGGGAGTGGCTGCGGGAGTTCCCGATTGACGAAAACGCCGTTCGAGCAATTAGCCGACTGTTCGAAGAGCAGTTGCAGTATCTCGGCCCCGATGCCGTGAGCACGCCCGACCGCATCGTCGTCGAGGAGGAGTTAGATCGCGCCGAGTATCAGCGGCGGTTCTACGTCCACTCGAACTATGGCCGGCAGTTCAACGACGGCCTCTCGCGGCTGGTGGCCTTCCACTGTGCCCAGCAGGCGACCGCGAACGTGCAGGTCGCCGTCGCCGACAACGGGTTTTCGGTGCAGATGCCGCTCAACCGCAAGGTCGACATCGCCGGCATCATTCGTGGGCTTGCCCCTGACAGCGTGACGACTGACCTGCGAGCCTCACTCGACGGCACCGACCTGTTGCAGCGGTATTTCCGCATTAACGCGACGCGCTCGCTGATGATTCTCAAACGGTACAAAGGCTATGAGAAGTCGGCGGCCCAACAGCAGGTTTCTAGTGAGATGCTGTTGTCGTTCGCGCAGGATCTCGACTCCTTTGCGGTGATCGAGGAAACCTATCGGGAGATCATGGAGGACAAACTCAACGTGAGCGGGATTCGGGAGGTATTAGAGCGAGTCGACCGCGGAGAGATCGAGATCGTCGCCCACGAGGTCAACTCGCCGAGCCCGCGGGCGTTCGGGCTGGCGACGCTGATGGCCAGCGACGTGGTGCTCGCCGAGGACGAAAGCGCGGTACTCCAGGAGTTCCACGAACGCGTGGTCGCGGCGATCGACGAGAACTCGTCGTCAGTTTCCGAGGCCATTGAAACTGATTAAGTCACCGCCGGAGATGTGATGCTGAGAGGTACACCTATGTAGCTCGATCATCACGGAATATACAGTAGGAGTAGCTGGTGACCACCCAGACCCATTGCACTACAGCATCCGATATGTCTAATACAGCAAATCACCCATCCGAGCGACGCCGAGCATGAGCGAGACAGACTCGATCAGTGCTGCGTCGAACCAAATTTCGACGATCATCTCGCGGATCAGAGATGCAGTCATTACCGACGAACAGTTCCTCGAAACGGTAGTATCCGGGCTGCTGGCCAGAGGCCACGTCCTCCTAGAGGATGTTCCGGGAACCGGGAAAACGCTGACCGCTGTCGCGCTCGCCGACGCATTGAACCTTGAGTTCAACCGAATCCAGTTCACCCCTGATCTGTTGCCGAGTGATATCACCGGCTCGCAGATCTACAACGAGCAGGCTGGTGAGTTTCGCTTTCAGCGTGGGCCGGTCTTTGCCAATATCGTGCTTGCCGATGAGATCAATCGAGCCCCACCGAAAACGCAGTCCGCCCTGCTTGAGGCCATGGATGAAGGCCAGGTGACCGTCGGCGGAACCACCTACGAGCTTCCGGATCCCTTCTTCGTGATTGCGACCCAGAACCCGATCGAACAGGAAGGGACGTTTCGGCTGCCGGAGGCCCAACGCGACCGATTTGTCGTGAAGACCTCACTCGGCTATCCGGATCGTGACGGCGAGATCGAACTCCTTTCGCGACGCGAAGACCGAACAACAAAGCTGCCCACCGTCGAACCCGTCGTCGACGCCGAGCAGGTTTCGACGCTCCGGCAACTCCCGGAACAGGTGCGGATGGACGCAGAGCTGAAAGGCTATCTTGTTGATCTCGTTCGCGAAAGCCGAGCGGATTCCCGTGTTGACGTTGGTGTCTCGCCGCGTGGGATCCAGCGATTTTTCGAAGCCGCTCGGGCACGGGCGGTGATTCGGGGCCGAGACTACGTGACACCGGATGACATCAAGACGATCGCCCTCCCTGTGATGACACACCGTCTCGTGTTGACCTCGGAGGCAGCGATCCAGGATGTTGATGCGGCGACGATTGTTGCAGAAGTGCTTGAGAGCGTCCCTGTTCCAGGAGCGACCGGCGAGGCCTGAGTCTTAGCCCTGAATTGCGGCGAGGATCACGACAACACCCAAAATGGCGGCCAGCATCGCAACCACCGTTCCGCCTTCAGGGACGATCCCGCCGAGCACAGTCGCATACAGCACCCACGCGATGGCGATTCCACCGATCGTGACCACGGCCGCCGACAGTGTATGAATTAACTCGATCTGCAGCGGTGACTCGGTTTTGAGCTCCGCCCACGTGGTCGCACCCCGGTCGCCGATATCCCAGACGAACACCGAGAGTCCGACGACAGCAAACACCGTGAGCCCTGAGGCCCCAAAGATGCCGATCGCAATCGCGCCGATTGCAAGGCCGGTCGCCGCCATCGCGCTGCCGGCGGTCTCGACGGGGAAGTAGTTGATTCCGCTCCCGAAGATGACGACGCCGAGAACAAATGTCAGGAGCGACATGCCGATGACAATAACACCGGCGATGACACCAGCCGGCGTGAGCGCGGTTGTCACCTGTTCAACGAGGGGCGCGACCGCTGCTGGAACGCGGTCGTGAAGCATCGATACCGCCGGCGTCCCGACAACCGCGAGCGTGCCCGTGGTAGCACCTGCAAGCATCCCTGGTACAAACCAGCCGACGGTGCTGGCGATACGGCCGGTGACCAGCTGTACTCCACCAAACACAGCTGCGATCAGCATCGCCCCGCCAAACGCGACAAGCAGGACGCGACGGAGACCGGGGGCCGCAAACAACGCAAATACCGCGGGATAGCGACCGGCGATGGCAGCGATATCGACCGACGACACAACTGCCACTAATCCACCGACAGTCAGTGATACAATCACCCACAGCGAGATATTCAGCAGCCGGCTGAGTTGGTTCACGCCGGCTTCAACCCGCTCTTGGCTTGTTTGCGGGGTGAGCTGGACAATCGGTGCGGCCGCAAGGATGAGCTGTCCGCCTGCGATAACGAAACTACACAAGACAAGGAAGGTGATCATCGCCACGGTCGCAGTTCGCGGCGCGAGGAGCACGGACGTGACGCCCAGGCTGTCGAATCCAACTGCCGGCACCTGCGTCAGGGCATTGAACCGTCCCACGATGATTCCCGCAAAGAGAACACTGGGCCCAACTGCGGCCTTGTTGTTCACCGTCCACATGTCTGCGATACTCCCGTTGCCGACCGTGTTGTTGAACAGCCCGAGAACGCCGAATCCGGCCAGCCATGCGGCCCCCACGAGCCCGAATAATCCGATCGCCGTCGGGATCGTTGCGAGAATCGCGTCGACTGGCACCGGCACCAACACACGTACTGGCAGAACGACCGCTGCCAACACGCTGACACCAACGACCGGCAGCAACAGTGCGGTGATGGCGAGGCCGGCTGGCGTCTCTGTATCACGCAGAATTGTTAGCGCGCCGACGCTCACTCCGGAGCAGCCAGCGACGAGTGCCGGCGATGTCCGGCCAACAACGGTTGTGAGCAGCCAGATCCCCACCGCGACCCCGACCGCGATGAGTACCGCTGTCGACCGTGTGCCATTCGGTTCTGGGATCGATAGTCGGCCACGAAGCATCGTTATCGACCCATCCCCGTGAGTCGTGTGAGAGCATTCCGAAGGCTGTCTTCAGACTCCCAATCGATGACGGTCGTCCCCAGCAGTCGCAGGGATTCGAGCCGTACCGCCCGTTGCATCCCGGTGATGCGACCGCCGATTGTCGCCGGCGTCGTGGCCGGCGAAAGAATCGTCACCGCATGGCCATCAGCGCGGAGGGATTCGACGAGGTCGGTGATCGGTGCGTCTGTCACCGGGCTACAGAGAATTACCTGTGCCCCGGTCGGCACGAGCGACCGCGTTCGATTCCACGCCACCCCGCCGTCGGCGACAGACGCACCGGGGGGTGTGTTGTCAGCGGTCGGGTCATCGGTCGTTGCCGAGCCGGGAGCCGTGTGAGACTCATCTGTCGTGCTGGTCGCAGCGGCGTTACAGATGGCTGTGGCATGCGGCACAAATGAGCGCCCCTCCTCGGCGGCAGCCCAGGCTGGCGGATGACGATCGGTTTCTGGGTCTGCGACGCCGAGGGCACCCAACGAGACCTCGTGGCCCTCGTTGATGAGTACCTCAAGGGCGATCGTTGCGGCATACGCGCTCAGTGTTGCCCCCGTTGGTGCGTTGCGGTCGGCTGCGGTATGAGCCGCCCGACGACTGTCGATGAGGACGGTGATGTGTGCGGCATGCTGTTCACGGAACTCAATGGTCGCCAGCTCCCCGGTTTTGGCGTAGCTGCGCCAGTCAAGCCGCTTGACCGGGTCGCCAGGACGATACTCGCGGGTTGCATGGAATTCGACACCCGGCCCGCCGCTATCTGTCGCTAACTGGCCCGCATAGGCTGTTGTCTGTTGTACCGGGATATCTTCGATCGTTACCCGACACTCGAAGCGATCGATGCCGTCGGCCGTTTTCGTCGTCTCCGCGAGTCGGGTGCCGTTGGTATTTCTGGCTCTGAGCGTGACCGGCTCGAAACTGTAGCTCCCGCGGTCAGCTCTGATTGTGTAGGTTACCGTATACTGGTCGCCGGGTCGGAGCGCGCCCCCGGATCGAGGCGAGCCGTCAGTGACACCGATCTCCGGGGGGACTCCGTCGACAACCCGCAGATCCGGGATCGTCGACGTCCCCGTGTTTTCGACGGTCAGTGTGACAGCGATCGATTCCCCCGGTGCTGGTGTTTCGGGTGTGAGCTCTCGGGTGACGGTGACGGCGTCGTCGATCGCTGGTGTGGTGGCCACAGCCGCAGTCAACACAAAGAGCAGTGGAATCCCGGCTGCGAGAATCAGGGTGTATGTCCCCGTGAGAATCCCTGTGGCAGCTAAGAGCAGTGCGTACGCCCGAAACCCGCTGAATCGTCTGATCCGCATTAGCTGTCACCACCGGTGTCCGTCTGCAGTCGACCACGCAGTTTGTCGATCCATGACTGCTGGGTGGTGACGGGTGCAAAGCCGGTCGTCGCCTCAGCACACTGTGTTTCGACAACCCGCAACGTTCGCCGAATACGGTAGTCGTAGGCATGGGTTGGATACAGCCACTCGTAGAGCCGGTACCACAGCGGGAAGTCCGCGGCATTGGTCGTCGTCACCGTTGCCGCCGCGACAGCATCGGTCGTCCAATCGCCGCCGTCAACATACCTGATTGCGTCCTGTTTCTGTTTGTCCTGTGTGTAGAGTGCGATGAGTGTTTGTCTCAGTGCATCCTCGATGGGTGTCTCCGCGCTGTGTGCGTGGGCTGTCTGTTCAAACGCTGTCGTGAGTCGCTCACCCGTAATCGACACGTCGCGAGTTGGTGTTTCGACCGACGTGGTGTCCAACCCGGTGTCTGCATCGCGGCCGTTCCAGACCCCGAATCCGACCAATCCAATGAGCGCGAGCAGTCCACCAGTTAGCAGGACAATGCGCCGATCGCCAAGCGTCTCGGTTCCTTGGGTGAGTGGCTCGGTCACGCTGGTCGGCAGGGCCGACGGGCGGTAGCCGATCAGCAGCGCAAAGCCGACTGTGAGACACACACTCCCAGCGAGCGCGATATTGCGAGCGGTGCGTGTCTGTCTCATGGGTCGTCGTCCTCCGAGGACTCGGTGATCTCTGCGAGGGCCTGTCGGGCTGCGTCGAGCCGTGAGTCTCCCGGTGATTGCTGGCCGTACTCAACGGCCCGATACAGATCCGTGAGGTAGGTGACCGGTTGGTTCGGAACCCCCTTCTCGATCGCGTACTGTCCGATCTCAACGGGCGTTCGGGTTACGGCCTGTGGGGGACGGATGAGCGAGACGAATGTCTGCCACATCGATCGGAGCTGTCGATCCGGCCCAGCCCCGTTAGCCTCACTGTGTGTCGATTCCGTGTCTGCGTTGCCAGCGGCTGCTTGCCACCGGTGACGAAGGCGCTCCAGCCACGATTTGAGTGCGGCTAACAGCCGGCGTGGATCGAGTCGCTGCTGGATCTCACTTACCGACAGAGCAAACACCGACCGCCACGCCCGGAGCCGGGCGAGAAGCCGCCTCATCGCGGTGGTCAACCGATCTGCTAGCCCCACCAGGAGTGTCGTTGCTCGATCGGGGAGTCGCCGCAGAAACGCCCTGATGACAGCCAATCTATCTGTCACCGAGCCGCTGGTCACACCGCGACGACGGGCAGCAATCACGAACCCAGCGATGACGACGAGGACGCCACCAACAACGATAGCAGCGTTTCGGTAGAGCCCACCGACCTGTGTCTCGCCTGTTACACCAGTCACCGTCGTTGCAACTGTGGCAGTATTTGCGATCGGGAAATTGAACGCAAGCGTGCCGTTTTCGTCTGTCTCCCCGACCGTCTCACCGTTGACACGGACAGGAACCCCGTCGATCTGCTCTCCGGATCGGGTTACCGTCGCCGTCGCTGGCCCCGCGGGGAGCGCGATGCCACCCGGACTGACTGAGACATTTGGTGTCAATGCAGTCCGCTCGTCGTTCGGCGTGTCAGCATTTGCTGGGGTGACCTCGAAGGTGGTCGACTCACTCACGGCTCCTCGGGAGACGGTGACGCGATACGTGCCCGGAGTGACATCGGCCAAGGAGAGATCGTAGTACCCCTCCCTGTTTGTTGTTCCGACCTCGGTTCCATCGAACGAGACTGTCGCATCGCTGATCGGGATATCCTCGACGCTGGCGACGACTCTGGCGGTTTCGCCGGCTGTTCGGCTGCCGACGACCGCGAGTGTGGCGTTTTTCGCCAGCGGATAGGTCGCTGTTGAGTCCGCTGTCTCCCCATCGACCTGTGGGATCACTGTATTGCCTGATGTCAGTGGTGTCGCTGCACTCAGCAGTGGGAGACCGTTGGTGATCGCGCCGAGCGAGGCCACAGCGAGTGGCCTCGCTTGGGGGGTCGGTGTGGCATCGGTGTATTCGGTCTGGGTGGTGTCGTCGCCGGCCCGGATCGTGACCCGATCGGTATAGGGCAGTGTGGTCTCGACGGATCCGGTCGCATCTGTCCACCCGACTCGCTGATCGTTGACGAACACCGGGACACCGCTGATCGACTCATTTTCTTTGGTGACTCGCACTGACACCGGCGCGCCGACAACAGCCGACCGGTTCAACGAAACCTCGTACGGTGGGTCTGGTGTCGACACCGAGAGCTCGTCGGCTGGCGTGGGATCGAACCGAACCCAGCCGACATCCGGGAAGTACACCTCGACCCACGCGTGGCCGCGGTCGCTCGTGACGAGATAGGTGTCATCGCCGACCGGTCTGCCCTTCCGGAAGCCGACGACATACCGGGCGGGGACGCCCTGGCTTCGGAGCATGGCGGCCATCGTGGTCGCAAACTGCTGGCAGTAGGCGGCATCCACCTCAAAGATCAGTTGGTCGGCGATCGGCTGGCTTGGGTCGAGCGACGTGTTCAGCGAATAGCCCTTGTTCGATGTGAGCCACCGCTGGACGGTCATCGCGCGGTCGTATCGGGTGTCCGTCCCCGCCAAGAGTTCGCCGGTGAAGTCGCCGACGCGATCGGGGGTGTCGCCCGGCATTCGGGTGTACGTTTCGCGGATCTCCCGTGGTGTTTGGCCCTCCGCGTTTCGAAGCACCGACGGCTGCCGCGGTGGGAGCGCACTCGTTGCGGTGTAGGTCGTCTCCGCCGACAGCGACTCGTCGGTTTGAATGCCGCCGGTCGCTGAGGTTTGGAGAGTTGGCTGGGTGCCGTCGCCGCGGAACGAGACTGATTCGGGTTGCCACGCCGTCGGCAGCGAGCGGCCACCCTCCAAGAGGGTGACATCGTAGGTGATGCGTCGATTGCCGCCGGTGAGGTCGTCGTTTGGAATCCCCTCATCGAGTGGGGTGGGGGCCTCGGCCTGTTGCCAGCCGGTGCCGGTGTAGGTCTCGTAGGCGGTCTGTCGCCAGTAGGTGTTTACCGGCGATTCGACGGTAAACAGCGGGGCTTGGCTGGGTTGCTCGCTGAGGCTCCCGCTGATCTGAGCCGACTGTGGTGGGTTGGTGAGCGAGCCCCCGGCGGTCTGTCCGGGCGCGCCGATCCCGGTGGGCTCACCACTCCCAGCAGACTGGCTCTCACCGGACTCGCCGTCGCCGGTGGATCCCATCTCGCCGGATTGAGCGCCTGCTTGCGTGCCGGCCGCTGACCCGCCGGGCGATTGCGTGCCAGCGGGCAGTTGGCTGCCTTCCGGGAGTTGCTCGGCGATGGCTTCGTTTGAGCCGAAGATGTCGACGGCCGGGAGAAACGCGGCCGAAAACAGGAGGGCGACGATTGCGATCACGACCAAGATGGCCTCGCCGATCCGCCTGTCGTCGCCCATGGTATAGTAGCTGTCTCGGGTGCAGCGCAGGTAAATGTGACCCCTGAAGCGGTGAGTCGTTATCGGTGACTGGTGGGAGTTTGGCGTCGGTCGCGTGGGTTGACGACCGCAAGGCGCGGTTCGTCGTGCTGCCCGCCGGCAGCGAGTGGTATCCGACCGAGACGGTGGCCGACAGCGAGCCGATCAGCGCGACCGTCGTCGATAGCGACGCGATACCGGGGACGTATGCGCATCCGGAGTTGCCGTACGAAATCACGGTTCTCGAAGCATAGCTCGTGGTGTGGCGTCAGAACTTATTCACGTGGCCGCCAGTAATTCAGGCAAGAGTCATGAGTGGTTTCGATAAACAGGACGACCCCGAGCTTGGAAACGGCGATACCGTCTCCGAGCGGCTGGAAACCCTCGATGTAGATGAGGACGACACCTGTTCGACCGAGGAACTCCGCGAGCGGCTTGATCTGTAGACGACTTCGATTGACGGTATCGAAGCGGCTATGACTTTCAAGAATTGGGTATAGATCAATCCACAATTAGTCTTCATTTTCGAACAATTCTGTTGGGAGCAGAGGCCACAATAGTCTGTTTACGACCGCCTGAAATGGCCCCAGTGCAGTGACAACACCTCCGGCTGCAAATGAGCTAATACCCAGTACGAGATAGGCTCTCACTGGAAATCCAGAGGATTGTCCACCAAGAGAGAATCCGATATATGTCCCAATCAAAATAAGCGCCGTTGCAAACATCAAAGAGCCAATTATCACATACATACCGGGAGCGGTTCTGGAGTGTCGTTTCAACAGACCCCAGAGTTCTCGATAAAATCCACCCACCGCCGTCTTAGTCTCCGTTGAGGCTGGATTGTGTGTTTCTGTATTCCAAACGACCGTCATTTGTGCTTCTGTTTTGTTAATCCATGTTTCGTCTCCCTCTTCCATTTCCTGAATTAGTTCACTGACACGAGTTTTCGAGACCGAGACAGCATCCCCTATCTCATCAAGTGTGAACTGCTTCCCATGGTTCATGTACAGGAGTTCTGCAATTTCGAAGAACGTTTCTCCCTTAGAATCGAATTCATCTTCGAAGCTATTCGGAATTTGAACCATATGAACATATCACGAAACCCGAAAGTAAATAATTAGTTCCGGTGTTGATGACGATCAATACCCCGGTTGATAGCGATAAACCCCCGTATTAGCCGATTTAAACGTCTTCTGTGTTTTTTGACCCTCGAACAGTGGTTATGGTTGGCTATGTCAGGCCACAATGAATCAGACACAACGAAGCATCGACTCAAAACACTCTCGGCTGATCCGAACTGGAATGAATACATTATCCCAGAGAGAGCGATAGGAGTAACAGGGGCCTTGATAGTGATCGTGGTGTCTGTACTATTCTATCCGGAGGAAATCATTCGGTTCGGAAGCGAGTTGGATCAGGGCTATATTAGCGCGCTGCAAAGCATCGCCCCAGAAATTGGTCTTATTTTCCTGCTTGTTGTTGTCCACGAGTGTATCCATTATGCGGTAGCGGTCGCAGAAGGAAAGAAGCCACAATTCGGATTGAAAGTCCGTAAAACGGTTGGACTACCCTTAGAGATAAATCCGTATGTTATTGCACTCAAACAACGGATTTCTCGTAACGAGAATATTTTGGTGCTTATCGCACCGCTGATTTTGATTAATTCGCTCGCAGTTGGTGTATTGTTACTTCCCATGCCGAATAAAGTGAGTTACTACGCAGAGTTAGTCTTCGTAGTCAATACCATCGGTTCAATTCAAGATATATACAATGTGATTCGGTTACTTGGCTTTCCCAAGACGACTGAATTTGTGAATTTCGTTGACGACGAGGTTAGAACATTCTACACGACTCAATCAGAGTAATCGAATTAGAACCCCTGCGACGCGATTTTTCCACTCACCGATCCGCCCATTCCAGCATCCGCTCGTAGAACTGCTCACTCGACAGCGCGGCCCGATCACCGACCAACACGAGCCCCTTTTTCGCCCGCGTCAGCGCGACGTTGATCCGGCGGTAATCCTCGAACAGCGGCCCATCCAACCCCCCGGTGGCGACAAAGGAGACGATGATGACCTCTTTGCTTGAGCCCTGAAACCGATCGACGGTATCGACAGTCACGCCGACCCGACGGCTGATCTCGGCGACCTGCGCGCGGAACGGCGCGATGACACCGATGTCTTCGGCGGCGACGCCGGCGTCAAGATACGACTCGACGATCTCGGCGACCAGGTCGGCCTCGACGGGGTTCGTGTTGCCGACGCGCTCGCCGTCGGGGTCGATAAACGCGACTGCATCACCCAACTCGGCCGGCAGCGATGCCGGATCGACGAGGTCGCCAAGCGACTGGCCTGCGACCGCGCCGGTCGCCGGACGGAGCGCGCCGTCGTAGAACTCCGCCGACGAGAAGGCCTGAATCCGCTGGCACATGCGGTACTGCCGGGTGAGCATCACGCTCGCCTCGGGATAGGCATCAATCAGCCGCTCGAACAGCGAGGTCGACAGCGGATTGTCCGCAGCCGGTTCGTCGGCGACGCCGCCCTCGCCACCGGGATCGGCGGCCTGCACGACCGGCGGCAACTGCTCGTGGTCGCCGACGAGCACGAACCGCTCGGCACGATTTAGCGCGGCCAACGCGTCCGGCTCGGTGAGTTGACTGGCCTCGTCGACGACCGCTACGTCGAACTCCTGTTCGCGCATCACCCGGGAGCCACAACTCGCGGTCGTCGCCGCCACCACGGGTGCGTTCCGAAGCGAGCCGGCCAACTCTTGCGGGTCGCCGGCCTTCTCAAGACGCACGTCGAGCATATCCTCACGAACCCCGGTCGTCGTCCCGACGCGCTGGATGTCCTCGAACCCTTGCTCACGAAGGGCCTCCAGGGCGTTGTCGACCGCGCGATTGGTAAACGCCGTCAGCAACACCCGATCCCCGCGAGCGACGAGCGCGCGGATCAGCCGCGCGATTGTATACGTTTTCCCTGTCCCGGGCGGGCCGTGAATCAGCGCGCAGTCCTCGGCGTTGACCGCGAGATTCACCGCCTGATTTTGCCCGTCGTTGTTGTCGATAAACGTCTCCTCGCCCTCGCTAAATTCGGGCTCACGTCGCCCAAAGAGGATGTCCTTGCGGTCATCGCTGCCTTTCAGCACCGTGTCGTGCAGCGCGGTCAACATTCGGTCGACCGAGAGTTCGGAGGGATACACGTCGAGCCGCCGGAGTTCGACCGGCTCGTCGGCCGTGACGACGATCTCTTCGTCGAGTTGGGTGATGCGGCAGAGTTCAGCATGCCCCGAAACCGGGTCGCCGTCGCTGGCGAGCGCGACATCGCCTTCGCGGAGTTTCGACACCGCCTCGGCCGGTTTCCGCGCTCGAAGCTCCCAGCGATTGCCGTCGATCTCCTCGCGACCCAATGGTTCAAGCTCGATCAACGCACGGTCATCGGCCGCCCGCTCTTCGGCGTCTTGCTCCCAGAGTTTGCGATATTCGGCGTGGATCGCCCGACGTTCGGCCTCAATTGCGTGATACAATCGCTCGAAGTACTGCTGTTCTTCTTCGGGTACCGCAGTCCCGATCTGACCGGCTTTCGATTCCTGATCGAGTCGCCCAGAGACGACCATGCAGGTGTCCTGCTCGAAACAGTACTCACATTTCGCATCGGCCTCATAGCCGGTCGGTACCTTGCCGCGGGCCTCCATCGCCGCCAGTTCGTTACGACTGCGGACGACGAAATCGAGCAGACCTTTGCCCACCGAGAATTCTTTCGCGGGCGAGAGGTCACCGGATTCCTCAGTTCGCTCCAGTGTCGTGTTTTTTGTATAGAGCAAGGTTCCGGTATCGGCGTCGATCCCACGTTCCTCCAGCATCAGCGCGTAGCAGGCGGCCTGAATCTTGTCCTGAAACCGTGGCTCGCGGGTCGTGTTTTTACCCGTTTTGAGTTCGACCGGCATCCCCCGTCGCAGCGCGTCGGCACGGCCCTTCAGGCCGAACGTCGGGCTAATGAGCGTGTACTCAGAGCGCCAGTTGTCCTCCTCGGTGAGCGTTCCTTGGGCGAGCCACCCTTCGATTGCGGCGGCGTTCTGTTTGACCTCGCCTTCGACTTCAGCCACATCGCGGCCCAAGACCCCAAGTTCGAGGCCGGCCTCCTCGACGCGGTCGGCGACGGCGGTATCGAGGTCGCGGCCACGAAGCAGATCCCCGAAAACCTCGTGGACGATTGTTCCCTTAATCACGGGGTAGTTCAGCGGAATCGCCGACAGTTTGTTGAGGTAGTACATCCGCGGGCACTGCACCCACGACCGGACGCTGGTCACGTCAACGATGAAATCCGGTTCGAGGACGACGTAGGAATCGCCGCCCGTGCTGTAGGTTGTCGACCCTTGATACTCACCTTCTTCGGGGTCGGTGAGAAGCAAATCCATCCCGGTCTCGGCGTCCGCAGCTGTGTCGGCCCACTTGCCCCACAGCGTTACGTCGACGGCGTCGTCGCCGCCGGTCGGCGTGCCGTCGGTCGGTCGCACGCGGAGTTCGGCCAGCCGTCGCTCGCCGTGTTGCGTTTCGACTGTCGTCGCCCCATCGCAGGCGACGATCTCGCCGCGAAGCTCGTCGGTCACTACCCTCACTCTGCGCGGCGGCCTGAAAAACGCTGTCGGTGGCCACGCCGCAATCGACCACCGACTCGCTCAGGCATCGACTGGCTCGATCAGGTCTGGATCGTCGTTAGTCGGGCTGTTGACGCGGTCGGAGACGCGGTAATAGTCGAACTCGTCGGCCGGATACGGATCGAGCAAAGCCGCGGCCGCATCAGGATCCTCGTTGAGCCACTGTTCTTCCTCATCAGGTTCGAGCACGACGGCCATCCGATGATGGAGCTTCGAAACGAGGTCGTTCGGTTCTGTCGTAATCACGGTAAACGTCTCCAGCGGTTCGGGGTCGTCGTCGGCATCACCACCACCGAAGGAATCGAGCCCGAGTTGCTGGGTCGGCGGCTCCCAGCGTTCCCATAGCCCGGCCATCGCAAACGGGCGGTCGTCCTCGAAGGCGACGCGGTAGGGTTCCTTCCCGTCGCCGAGATCGGTCCACTCATAGAATCCGTCGGCCGGCACGAGACAGCGACGCGATTCGTAGGCGTCGGCGAAGCTCCGCTTTTGACGGACGGTCTCAGCGCGAGCGTTGATCAACCCCTGTTTCTCGTCGGCCCATGAGGGTGTCAACCCCCACGTGAAAAACTGCAGTCGGTCGGGGTTCTCGCCTGTGATGACCGGGAGCTCTTGGCCGGGCGAACAGTTGTACCGCGGTTCGAGCGAGTCAGGAACGGCCACATCGAACCGCTCGGCGAGGCGTTCCGGCGACGTATGCAGGGTGTACCGGCCGCACATGGGCCAACATCGAGCCGCCGGGGCTTATCTGTCGTGATCCGCGGCGAGCCGGAGAATTAAACTACACCCACCGCCCGGATGCATGTGTGCGAATCGAGAACAGTTTTATTCCTGTCAGCGGGGTCGGTGAGACGACCGAGCGAAAGCTCTGGGCCAACGGTGCGACCGACTGGGACTGCTTCGATCCCTCGCTGGTCGGGCCGACGACCGCCGAGAAAATCGAGTCGTTCATCGACACGGCACGGGATCACCTCGCCGCCGAGAACCCCACGTTCTTCGATCAGACCTTCCCCAGCAGCGAGCGGTGGCGACTCTACGAGAATTTCCGGGATGACGCCTGTTTCTTCGATATCGAGACGACCGGGCTGGACGAACAGCGCGACATCGTCACGACCGTTAGTTACCATCAGGCCGGCGAGACGACGACACTGGTTCGTGGCGACGACCTCACGGCCGATCGAGTGCAGGCGATGGTTGACGATGCCAGCCTGCTGGTCAGCTTCAACGGGATTCGGTTCGACCAGCCGTTTCTGGAGACCTCCTTCGGCGTCGATGTCGACGTCCCGCACCTCGATCTGATGTACCCCTGCAAAACCGTCGGGCTCGACGGTGGACTCAAACAGGTCGAACGCGATATCGGGGTTGAGCGCGACCGCCCCGACATCTCGGGACGGGACGCCGTCCGGCTGTGGCGCGAACACGAATCCGGTGTCGATGGCGCGCTGGACACTCTCATTTCCTACAACCGCGAGGACGCGGTCAACCTCAAAACGCTGGCCGACGAAGTGACGACGACACTCCACGAGCAAGTCTTCGAGCAAGCGCGGCAGCAGTCAGTCGAGTAGGCTGCGAGTTAGGAGTCCGCAGTCGAATCGGGGTCGGCACCGTCGCCGTCGCTTTCGAGTTCGATATCGTCGCTTTCGGCGTCGGTGATGATGACCGCGCCGTCGTCGGTGTCAGTGTTGTCGCCGGCTGCGTTGTCATCGTCCTCGCTGTCAGCATCGTCAGGATCAGTCTCGACAGCGTCAGTCTCGGATTCGGCTGTGTCGTCGGCAGCGTCGCCGCCAGCGAGGTAGTGGCTGCCAACCGTTTTCGCCGTCTCGCTGTCGGGTTCGGAGTCCTCGTCGTCAGTTTCACCGTCCGGCTCGGCAGCCGATTCGCTGGCGGCGTCATCACTGCCACCGACTGTGTAGGCGGCACCGACCGGATCACTGGCGTTCTCGGTTGGCTCGTCGGTGTACGCAGATTCGGCAGCGTCGTCCTCGATCGCAGCCGCCTCAGCCGCGTCGCTGCCGGCCGTGTACGACATCTTCAGTCCGGAATCCGTCTCGGCTGCGGCGGCTGCGTCCGGTTCTTCGGTGTCTGCGGCCGCTGAGTCACCGTCGTCAGCAGCGTCGCTATCCTCAGCTGCCTCCTCGTCGGCGTCGTCGCTGGCGTCGTCCTCCCTCGTATCATCCTCAGTTCGACGGATCAGCTTCATCTCGCCGCGGGCCCGGAGCGTGCCATCGACTTCGGCCCCTTCGTTGACGACGAGATCCTCGCAGGCGACATCGCCGCGGATGTGGGAGCCAGCAGCGAGCGTAATCGTCCCGCCGCGGGTCGTTACGTCGCCGATGACAACTGTGTTCTCGCCGACCTCGATGTCGTCGCGGGCGCGCAGGCTGCCGAAAACGGTCGTGTTCTCGCCGATAGCGATGGATTCGGCGCGGATGTTGCCGTGGAGCCGGCAGTCGTCGCCGATCTGGGCCGGCGTCGAGACGCGCCAGGCGTCGTCGGAGATCTCGGCCCCGCGGGGGACGACAAGCGGTGATCGCTCCTCGATGCCTTCGCCGGCGAGCGCGGAGGCGAACTCGTCGGCCTTGTCGGTATCGCCCACCCGGAGGAACTGCGAGAGGACGATGAAGTAGAAGACGAGGACAGGCACTGGGTTCCGGGTGACGATCCAGCCATTGGCCTCGAAGCCTTCCTCGATGGTCACATCATCGCCGATATCGAGATCGCCGGAGACGAGGAGTTGGCCGTTGATCTCGACGCGCTCGCCGATGTAGGCGTCTTCGCCGGCGAGCACACTCCCGTCGACCGCACACCACATGTCGAGGCGGCAGTCACCGTCGGCCTCGATCTGTCGGCCGAAGTCGACGCGTTCGCCAGCTGCGATCGTTCGACCCCGCAGCCCGAAATCCACGGTGCTGTTGCTCCCGATAAGGATGTCGCCGTCGGTGACGACATCGTGTTCCTCGACGGTCGTCCCGTCGGGGATCTGAAGCTCATCGAGCGGGTTCTGCGGGGGGTTCACAGGCCGATGCAACACGCCGCGGCTATTAAACCGTCCGCAAGACGGGTGGCTGACACGTCGGTGTCGGGCCGACAACCCATCGCCGACAGCCTCGTGTCGTTTTTACTGCTTGGGGGCAACCGTTCAGGTATGACCGCGCTTTCGTTCGATGAAACCGGCGTCGACGTTGTCTACAACGGCACCGAGTTCCGGCTTGAGAAGGAACTCATCGAGGACGCGATCCAGAAATCCTATCCCGATATCACCGACCATGAGGTGCTCCAGATCGTCGAGGAGGCACCCGACCTCTCGGGTGAACCCCAACAGATCAGCGATATTCTCTACGAGTAATCGCCGTTCAGCAACAACGCAGACCGAAAGACAGTTTCCAGCCGTCCGTGAACGGAAGGTATGCTCTCTCTGGCGCTCGCGGGGAAACCCAACGCGGGCAAATCGACGTTCTACACGGCGGCGACACGCGCCGATGTCGATGTCGCCAACTACCCCTTTACCACCATCGACGCCAACCGCGGCGTCGCCACGGTGCGCACCGACTGCCCCTGTCTCGAACTTGATGAGCGGTGCGACAACGACCGCTGCCACGATGGAATCCGCTACGTCCCCATCGAACTCTACGACGTGGCCGGCCTCGTTCCCGGTGCCCACGAGGGCCGCGGCCTCGGCAATCAGTTCCTCGATGAGTTGACGAACGCGGATGCGATCCTCAACGTGCTGGACGCCTCCGGCAGCACTGACGAAGAAGGCGAACCCGTCGAAGCCGGGAGCCACGATCCCGTTGAGGATGTCGAGTTCATCGAACAGGAGATGAATCAGTGGCTGACCGGGATCATCGACCGCAACTGGGAGTCGGTCGAACGCAAATCCCGCTCGCCCGATTTCGATATCAACGATGCGCTCACCGACCTCCTGACCGGCTTCGGTGCGACGACCGCTGACGTAGCGGCCTGTCTGCGGGATCTCGACTATCCCGACGATCCGATCCAGTGGGACGACGACGACACCGAAGCCCTTGCTGCGGCAGTCCGTTCGCGGACGAAACCGATCATCCTCGTCGCCAACAAAGCCGATATCGCCGACGAGGAGACCCTCGAACGACTGCAAGACGCCGCTGAGATCGTCATCCCCGCGACGGCCGACGGCGAACTCGCGCTCCGCCGGGCGTCCGAAGCCGGCGTCGTCGACTACAACCCTGGCGACGACGACTTCGAGATCACCGGCGATATCAGCGACGAGCAGGCCGCGGGGCTTGAACAGATCCGCGAGGTGATGGCCGACCACGGCGGCACCGGCGTCCAGACCGCGCTCAACGCGGCTGTCTACGATCTCCTGGATCACATCACAGCCTACCCTGTTGAAAACGAGACAAAGTGGGTCGACGGACAGGGTAACGTCCTCCCTGATGCCTTCCTCCTGCCGGAGGGGTCGACACCGACTGATCTCGCAGCCAAGATCCACTCGGATATCGCCGAAGGGTATCTCCACGCGGTCAACGGGAAAACAAACCGCCGGATCTCAGATAGCTACGAGCTCGAAGACGGCGACGTGATCAAGATCGTTAGCACGGCGAGTTGAGATTGATCTGCGTGGGCGGCTGCCGCGTTACAATTCGTGGTCGGCGTATATCTCGTCCATCTTTGCGGCCATCACGAAGTCGGCTTTGCGGAGGCCATCGATCTCGTGAGTGAATAGTTCAACACCAACCTCCCCCCACGTGAGACTGAGATCCGGGTGGTGCCACTCATCCTCGGCGAGTTCGCCAACAGCGTAGGTGAACTCCAAAGCATCCCGGAAATTATCGAACTCGTAGGTCGCCTCCAGATGGTGGCCACCAATGACATCCCAGACGCCGGTGTCGAGTTCCGCGAGATACCGTTGGGTCGCGTCTTCATCAAACGGTTCTTGATCGTCGCTGCAGTCCTCAACCGACTCGGACGCTAGGTCTGATACCATACCCCGTGCAACGCGCCCCACGGGTTTGTATCTTGACGCTACAGCAACAGGCAACCCGAGAGCTGCTTCGGCTATCGAACCGCAGCCGCCGCCTCGCCCATAGTCTCGATCGCCTCTCTGAGAGCGTCCTCGTCGGTCGCATACGAGATCCGCGCCAGTCCCGCGCCCTGTTCGCCAAAGGCATCACCCGGGACGACGATCACACCCCGGTCGAGACATTCCTCGACGAAGCCGTCGGGCACGCGTGGCATAGCGTAAAACGCGCCCTGCGGGGTCGGACACTCGATGTCGTGCTCGGCTAATCCATCAAGCAAGATATCACGGCGACGCCGGAATGAATCGGTCATCTCGCTGACAACGTCTTGGAGGCCAGTGAGGGCGGCCTCGGCGGCGAACTGCGCGGGCGCGCTCGCACAGGCTTGGGTGTATTGGTGGACGCGCAACATCCGTTCGACCCGGTCGCTGCTGGCGGTCACCCAGCCGAGTCGCCACCCGGTCATCGAGTACAGCTTCGAGGCGGAGTTGACGACGACGACGTTGTCGCTATCGGCGTACTCCAGCGGTGAGTGGTGTTCGCCCTCGAAAACAGTGTACTCGTAGACCTCATCAGACACGCAGACCACGTCATGTTCGTCGGCGATCCGGGCGAACTCGCGGATGTCGGCCTCGTCGGCGACCGCGCCGGTCGGATTGGCCGGCGAGTTGATGACGAACGCCGCAGTATCGTCGGTGATCGCGTCCTCAACGGCCGCGGGATCAAGGGTCAGATCCTCGCGCAGCCCGACCGGCACTGGATCGCCGCCGACCAGTTTTGTGAGGGCGTCGTAGGAGACAAAGCCCGGATCCGGGATGATGACCTCCTCGCCGGCGTCGACGTGGGCAGCCAGTGCGAGGTGGAGGGCTTCGCTGCCGCCGGAGGTAGCGATCACATCGTCAGGGTCGATATCGAGGCCCTGATCGCGCTCGTATTTCGCGGTGATAGCGTCCCGGAGTGCTGGCCGACCCTTGTTTTCGGTGTAGTCGTCGGCCTTGCCGGCTTCGATGGCGTCAACGGCGGCTTGCCGGGCATGTTTCGGGGTCGGGAAATCCGGTTGGCCCAATCCGAGGTTGATCGCGTCGTCGCCGGCGGCCTCAAACACATCTCGAATCCCACTGATCGAAATCCGTTCCACACGGTCAGCAAATCGGCTCATACCCACACACGGGACGACCGCGCCCATAGCCTTTCGCACTCGGCGGCGGTGATCGAAACGCTCAGGCATTGCTCGGGCGTACCGTCGGTATGGAACGTTCCGGACTGCGGTATGTCGCCGGCATCCTTGCGCTTGCGGTCGCGGCGATCCACGTCTACTGGGGGTTCCCGCGGCTGGTGTTGTATCTCCAGGCCGGTCGGGCTCCCGACCCGCGACCGTTTCTCTTCGTTGGCTCGGCGGTGTTGATCTTTCTTGGCATCGCTCGCGTCCTTGACGGACGCAACGAGCGGGCGATCTATCTGGCCGGGATCGCGCTCATGGGCACCTACATCATCGGCTACGGGCTGTGGCACACCGGCCTCGAACACGGCGGCTTTTGGCCGTGGGGCCCCGAGCCGATCAGCCACAACGAGCCCGCCTGGCAGGTACTTCTCGATCACATGCGGGCAGACGAGCTCGGCGTTGTCTCAAAACTGCTGGAGGCGACGCTTGCAGCCGTTTTAGCCCTGTTGTACCGAGCTGCCGGTGACGAAACGACCGCTGGTGACGATATTCCAGCGATCATTCGGGAGTAACGTTTTCCGTCCGGTTTCCGTTCGCTCAGACGTGAGTCGACTTCGTGCGGTTATCGATCGCCTCTATGCCCTAGAGACGAACCTGCTTGAAGACTTAGCCGTCTCAGCGATTCTGTTTATCGGGATATCGCTGCTGTGGGCGCAAGCGCCCGCAGCGTGGCCACAATTCATCTACTATATCGCGCTGGCTGTCGGGCTGTTTGGCTATTTTCGGTTCGTGAGCCCACCAGAGAACATCGATCGCAAAACGTAGTCGCTCCCGATCAGCAGACCGGCTTAGGGTTGACGCCCATCGCTTCCAGCGATTCGGTGTACTCGTCGTACGCTGCCTGAATCGCCTCGCTTGCGGCCTCGTGGGCACGCTCGCGATCGTCATCCGTTGTACAGATTGCGTCGACAAGGTCGGCTGCCGCCTCGATCTGTGCGTCAACGTCGTCGCCGAGCCCCCGGAAGAGACTGGCTGTCTGCGGGTCGGCTTGGCCGGTAAAGTAGCCGGTATACTGCTCTTTTGATTTCTTTGCGACCAGACAGCGCCCGACGAGCCCGCCGACGCGTTCGACTGTGTCATCGAACGCCCGCAGCACTGACTGAATCGCCGGCGTCTCGCTGTCGGCTGCCTGCGGCGGATCATCGAGTTCGCCGGCGACTGTCTCGTAGTGGTCGGCCTCCTCGTCGGCAACAGTCGCAAAGAGCTCGGCTGCCTCAGCGTGTTCCTCGTCGTCGGCCCACGCATGGAAGGTCTCGCTGGCGGCATCCTCCGCGATGGCGGCTGCGTGGAGTACCTGTTCGGTCTCAAGCTCGCCATTCGTCTCGGCATAGAGGGATTTTGAGGAGCCAAGCCGTGAGAGTGCCGTTTGGTTAGCCTCACTCACACTGTCGACGAAGTCGCTGGCTGTCATGCATGTTGTTAGACAACGAGGGGTCTTGAGTCCTATCGGTTGGGCTGCGTCGCTGAGGGCTGTCGTTCTATTGTCGCGAAAAAATCAATCGAGTCGGAAATACAGTGCGCGGTCGTCACTGCCGGTTCGTCAGCTGCGGTGCTTAGTCGTCAGCTTCGCCCGTCTTCGCGGGTCGGCGATGCCTCCCCGCTCCGATTCGAGGCTTCCGCCTTCGCTTCGCTCAGTCGTCAGCCTCGCCCTTCTCGATCGGCGCGCCAACGAGGTTGCCCCACTCGGTCCAGGACCCATCGTAGTTGATGGCGTCCTCGTAGCCGAGTAGTTCGTGCAGCGCGAACCACGCAACCGACGAGCGCTCGCCGATCCGGCAGTAGGCGACGGTCGTCTCATCGCCGCTGATGCCTTTCTCAGCGTAAAGCTCCTCGATCTCATCGGCGTCTTTGAACGTCCCGTCGTCGTTGGTGACGGCTGCCCACGAGATGTTCTGAGCACCGGGGATGTGGCCGCCGCGTTGGGCGGTCTCCTGGAGGCCGGTCGGGGCGAGAATCTCACCCGTGAACTCCTCGGGGGAGCGCACGTCGACGAGCGGCAGGCCGCGGTCGATGGCGTTCTCGACATCGTCGCGGTAGGCCCGGATCGACTCCCGCGGGCCGGAGGCATTGTACTCCTGTGCAGCAAATGACGGCACCTCGTCGGTCGTGGTATAGTCGTTCTCGATCCAATATTCGCGGCCGCCGTCGAGGAGTTTCACGTCGTCGTGCCCGTAGTATTTGAACTGCCAGTAGGTGTAGGCCGCAAACCAGTTGGCGTTGTCACCGTAGAGGACGACGGTTGAGTCCTCGGTGATGCCGTGGGCACCCAGCAGGTTCTCGAAGTCCTCCTTCGTGAGGATGTCGCGGGTGGTCTGATCCTGCAGATCCTCTTCCCAGTTGAAGCCGATAGCACCGGGGGCGTGGCTCTCCTCGTAGGCCTCGGTGTCAACGTCGACTTCGACAAGTCGGTGGTCGGGGTCGTCGCTCTGGAAGGCGTCGAGATTGTCCTCGACCCAGTCGGCCGTGACAAGCACGTCTTTTGCGTAGTCTGATGACATACACAGCCTCCTATACCCCCTATCCGTATAGACCTACACCCAACGGTGGTTTCGACCGGTCCTAAACGATCCCGGATATTTTTGCAGGCATCGACCCCAGCTGTCGACAGCAGCCGTCGCTGGGGTCGCCGCAGTCCACGCCGCCCGGCTGGTGGCCCACGGTGACTCCACAAAAACAAGCAAGTATATCCGCTATCCGCGAACACCGGCGGCCATCGACCGCGGCGAACCCTTGAATGACCCGGGTGACAAACAGCGTGTATGCCCGAGACACCGCTGGTCGATCCTGCGTGGCTTGCCGACCACCGGGACGACCCGTCAGTCCATATCGTCGACGTTCGTGACTCGTGGGAGTACGACTCGATCGGCCACCTTCCCGGGGCAGTAAACATCCCCTTCGACAGCTACCGCGACGCTGACAGCAGCGACCCGGGCACACTCCCCGGTGCCGACGCCTTCGCCCGACTACTCGGCGAGGCCGGCATCGGCCCGGATGATACCATCGTCGCCTACGATGACACTCACGGCGTGTTTGCCGCCCGACTTCTCGTGACCGCTCTCGCCTATGGCCACGAGAACGTCGCCTTGCTTGACGGCGATTTCAGTTCCTGGCAGCGAGCCTTTGAGACCACAACCGAGTCGCCGACGGTCGAGTCCGTCACCTACGTGATCGATGGCCTCGCAGCAACGGCGCCGATTGTTGATCGAGCGGCTGTTGCGGCGGCGATCGATGATGAGACGGTAACGCTGCTTGACACCCGCGACGAAGCCGAGTACGAGGAACAACATATCCCGGGGGCGATCCGCATCGACTGGCGGGAGTTCGTCGACGACGAGAGCCGCGGCGTCAGATCGGCCGCCGAGATTGAGAGCCTGCTGACCGATCGCGGGATCAGCACCGACCGCAACCAGCGGATTATCCTCTACTGCAATACATCCCGTCGCCTCAGCCACACCTTTGTCGTACTTCGCTCACTCGGCTTTACCGATGTCGTCATCTACGAGGGGAGTATGACCGACTGGACGGCTGTCGGCGGCGCGACTGAATCGCTCGTCTGACCGCGGCGATCATCGCCACGACTCGCCGACACCGTTTACGCGGTTGACGCCGAACCCATCGATATGTCTGATCAACCCGTTGACGACCCACCCAAGACAGCCGATCCAGCTGTCATCGAGTATCTCGTTGTCACTGGTGAGGATGTAGTGACGGCGCTGGAAGCGACACTGGGCACCGGCCGTGAAACAGTGCTGCGGGTTACCCCACCGTTCAGCGGCCGCATGCGCGCTCGGCTCCACGTCGCCGGCACCGCAGGGTCTTACGATGGCCCCGATCCGATCCTTGTCGATCCCCGCGTCCTCGTTGACCCGCTACCGGAGTATCCGACCGCCGCGGATACCGCTGCTGAGTTGGACTCCCCAGCGGCAGTCAACACGGAGCACCATCAGGAAACCCACGCGGAGCGACTGGCCGAGTGGCGTGACACCGTTCGTGGCTCGATCGCTGACGAGGCGACGATCGAAACCGCGGACGGCGCGATCACCGTCGCGGTACGCGCACTTGGGTCGGCGGCTGACACTGACGATGGGGCGGCCGACTGAGTGGCACGAACTATCGACATACGCCTCACAACATAGCCGCGCCGCTCTGGGCGTGAAAAATACGAAACCCCATTCGTCGACCGCTACAACCGCTGTAGGTTCGTCGCGCGGGGGCCTTTGTCTGCCTGTTCGATGTCGAATTCAACTTCTTGGCCCTCTTCGAGATCAGGGCCACCGACATCTTCCATGTGGAAGAACACGTCGTCGTCCGACTCCTCTGTTTCGATGAATCCGTAACCGCCTGTGTCGTTGAAGAACGCAACCGTACCTTGTGCCATTCGCAACTACTCCATGTGAATGAATGTCGTTCTGATACAAATATGTAAGGGTCACTCCGAATCGGAGGGTTCGCCCGCGACGGTACCGCTGTCGCGGCAATCTTGTGGACGACCGGCGGCCGCTGTCACACGGATTTAAATAGCTGAGCGGTGAATCCGAGGGTATGTCGGAGGACGACCCACTCAGCAGGCCGAGCGGACGGGAGTTCGGGTTCGGGCCGATCATGGTGGCACTCCTGTTGCTCATCGCTGTCGGTATCGCTGGCGTCGTCGGCCTCATCTTTCTCGCCCCGGATCTCGTCGAGGTTTCGCCGGGTGGAACCGTTATTGCGCACCAGTTCTGATCGCTTCCTCGGCGGCCGCCAAAGCGTCGCTGCCAACAAACTGATCGACAATGGTGTGCAGTGTTTCCGACTCTGAGCCGTGCAGTTCCTCGGCGTGAGCAGTCATGTTCGGAACGGCGCGAATGATGTTGTCGACGATCGGGATCGCTGCCGTCTGGGCTGACCGGGAGAGGGGATTCAGGTCGATGACGATCTCAGTTTTACCGAGATCGGCGAGTGCCTCGGCGCGGTCGCCGTCCTCCAGTGGCACGACAACCACGTCGGCCGCGCCGATCCCGTCGGCATCGACCTTCGCGCGCTCGTGGCTCAGGTTCGGGATACGGCCGTCGGCTGTGAGTCCTTTCACCTCGTCGGCACCGTGTTCGCGGAGGTGAGCGGCGATGGCCTCCATTCGTTTCTCGGTGCGATTGAACAGATTGACCTCGATGTCGGCGTCGACGGCGGCGGCAAGCGCGACGATTTCCGGGGCGACCAACGCAGCGACGTTGCCGTTGACCGAGAGCACCGGGTGGTCGGCCAGCAACAACTGGGCGGCTGCGGCACGTTCGGCCGCATCCGCACTCGGAATCGTTTGCTCACCCAACAGATAGTCGAAGGCCTCGCCGCGACCTTGGGCGATCAGCCCCTGTTTGCTTGTGATCCCCTTCTCGACGCCTGCCTCGATTCGGTGCCGCGTCAGCAACGACGCATACCGCGGGTGATCCTCCGGTAGATCGATCTCGCTCATTGTCGGGTCTTCGACTCCGGCGGCAAAACGTTCGCTCTTCGGGGTCGACAGCCGACCGGCATCGCTCACCGCTGCTCAGAGTTTGTCGGCTGCCTGGGCCTGCTCGGATCGCCGCTGTGACTGCGCCAGCCGTCGTTCACTCGCCCGCTCAATCTCGTTGGGCAGCGAGTCGCTGGCTTCCGCCAGCCGGGTGGTGGCTCGCTCAAGCCGATCTTCGACGTTGGCGAGGCTTTGGTCGGCCTGCCCGCGGTCGCCGGCCGCGGCCCGCTCGGCGGCCCGGCGGGCGGCGTCGGCGATGGCATCGAGGGCTCGTCGCAGGCCACGGATCGCGTTTTCCGATCCCTCCAGCGTCTCGTTGCGGCCACCCGCGCCACCGGAACCATTCGTTTCGTCGTCACCATCGTCAGCGGTCTCCTCGACGGCTGCGACGGCCGCACTCGTCTCTTCGGCCACGTCGGCGAGATACGTTGCCAGCGAGGCCTTGCCGGTCTGGGGATTGGTGAGCCGAACTCGCTCGTCGGCGTCCGTGGCGGCTTGATTGATGCGGATCGCGCCGATCTCGTCGTCGCTATCCCTGACTTCGGTCGTGTACGCGCCGCCGCGGTGGACGTAGACGGCGTCCGGCCCCGACAGCGGCGCGTCGTAGAGCCGGCCGGCGAAGTCATCCTCAACGGCGAGATCGGTGAGATCGCTGTCGGTGTCGGCGGGATCGACTTCGAGTTTCGTTGCGTTCTCGCGGGCAACGAGCGGAATCGAGCCCTCGACGCCCGCCGGTGTCGTTTCCGTCTCCTCCTCGACGCCGACTGTCTCGCTGTGGGGCTCCACACCGGCTCCGTTGACGGTCAGCCGGTGGTCGCCCGTGGGTACGTCGTCGACGACGGCGACGCCGTTGAACGTCGGGACAGCTGCTGGATCGCTCTCCAGCAACGCGACCCCTTCGATCCCGAGGTCGGCGGTTGTGAGCCCCTCATCCTCGGGAGCGTCGTCGTTGCTGACAGCCTGTGAAAGGCTGGCGACGACGGTTGACGCCGAAGCCGGCGCGCCGATGGCGTCGTATCGCTCGGCCAGCGTCGCGCGGTGGTTTCGATCCGAGATATCCGCGGCCGGATCGTCGTACCGGGGTTGCCCCCACGGCACGCCCGTGGTCGTGATGTGGCCGGCAAAGGCGTCTTCGGCGAACTGCGGCACCGCAAACTCGAAGCTCAACTGCGGGCCGGTGAATGCCGTGATGTGCTCGATCTCCCGGGTCGAGACGAGATCGTACTCGGCGTCGATGCTGGCCTCGTTGTCAATTTGGTTGGGTTCGTCTCGGCCCGCATATTGGAAGACCGAGCCCGTGGCTCTGGCGGGAAGTTCACTCGGTGGCGAGGCAAGCTCCTGAAACGAGCTCACGGTCAACGAATCAGGGAGCAGATCGCCGCGCTCGACAGCGGGCAGTCGGTCGTGCTCGTAGAGCGGCGCGCCCTCATACTCCGGGACGAGATACGGGAGTCGCGACCCCTCATCGCGGGGTAACCCATAGGCGATTGGGAGATTGATGACGTCCTCGACGGTATCGATCGCACTGTTGGTGATGTCCGCGAGCGCGCCGTCGATCGACAGCCGTTGGAACCGATCGGCGAGGTCGTTGACTGACAGCGCGCTGGAATGTGATCCCAACTCCGAGAGGATCCGGGGCTGGGCGTCTGGATCGGGATCGAGGAACTCGTTGTTTGGAACCTTCCGGGAGTGTGAGCTGGCGACGTAGAGTTGGGGTTCGTCGGTGTCGGTGTCGACGAACACGTGGAGAACTTCCCAATCATGCCAGTGGAAGTTGGTCGTGAACTGGTCGAACGCCGAATAGTACCAAAACTGGACAACCGACAGCGGCGAATCTTCATACGAGACCCCGTGGTAGAACAGCGTCGGCTCCGGTGGCGATGCTAACTCGTTCGACGCCGCCGTATAGTCGTTGAGCGCGTCGAAACCGTCGACAACCGTTTCGCCGTCCTGTTCGGATTCGAACGCCCTGGGATCAGTCGGAAACCATTTTTCGGCCTCATCAAAGTACAGCGTCGGGGCATACTCTTCGGCGAGTTCCTGGGTTCGCTCTTCGCTTAGCGTCGTGGTGCTGCGATCCGGTGCGGGCTCAGTGGCCGAACAGCCGGCGAGCGACGCCGTCCCGGCAATGCCAAGCGATGTGAGGAGACTGCGACGGTCAAGGGTCAGCGGTGGTGAGGGCATCGCTCACCAAACACATCCCGGAGCTCTGATTGGCGAACAAGTCATGTATTTGTTTCAGCGAGCGGACGAATAGGTCTTCTGGCGGACGAACGCCACAAAATAGTATCAGCTCAGTCGCTTCGCGGTCGCGTTGCCGTCACCGCTCATCGATGAGTCGAGCCCCGCCGGCGTCGACCCGGCACTGGTGGGCGTCGTAGCCGGCCGCCGAGAGTTTCTCGCCGGTCGCAAAGACGGTGTTGCCGAGCATCGCCATTGCGGCACCGGTGTCGATGTCGTTGCCGGTGTCGCCGCCGACCTCATCGACGGCGTCGAGAGCCGCAGCCACCTCGTCGGTCACGAGTCCCGCCTCAGCAGCGAATTCCCGGGAGGCGGTCATAAATCGGTCGAGCGTCGGCCACTCCAACAGGTGGCTGAGTGCAGACTCACCGGCGCGGGTCAGTTCGTCGGTATCACCGGACAGCACCGTTTCAGTCGATACCTCGCCAAACGTGACGTACTCGATTTGGGGGCGAGCGGGCAGTCCGTCAAGTCGGCCGTGGCTCGGCGAACCCGGATCAATCCGGATCGGCAGCCCGCCGCGGGCTTGGGCGACGACATCGCCAAGCCCGGTGCCGGCGTCGACCTCCGCGCAGTGGGCGAGTGTGATCAACTCGTTTTCGGTCTTCCCGCAGTCGAAGACTGTGTTGGCGGCGAGCGCGGTGCCAAGCGTGAGTGCGCCGGAGACGCCGAAGCCGGCTCCGAGCGGCAGCGACGTGGTGGCATCGACGGCGGCATCGACGCCAAGGCGGGTGCACACGTCAGCGACCGGTAGCATCTCGATGGTCTCGCCGTTGAGTCGGAGTCCCGAGCCGGGACTGACGGTTACCTCGACGCCGTCGGTGAGCGTAATGCCGGCTCCGCGGCTCCCTGCCTGTGCGCACGTGGTGGCTGTGTGCGCGCTGAAAAAGCCGGTGATATGGCCAGGAACGAACGCCGTCGCCGACGGCTGGCTGTCCCCCGCTGTCATACCCCTACCAGGGGTAGCGAGCGATTAATTCTTGCTGGTTCACTCGCGGGGTGACTCGTGTTCTGTAACAGTCGACCGCGCCTCGTCGACCGTTACGTCCGACGCCGTCCCGAGTAGCTCCTCAAGCCGCCGTTCGAACTCGGCGTCATCGATCTCGCCGCGAGCGTATCGGTCTTTGAGTGCTGCAACAGGATCGTCGCTGTCGGCTGCGTCGTCGGTGTCATCGGACTGCTGGTAGTATCGCAGCAGGCCCATCACCGCCGGGAGAATGCCGCCGAAGCCGACCGGGAAAACGATCCAGAACCACGAGACATCAAGCGCGAGGAGGCCGAAGGCAACGAGTAAGATAAGCGCTGTTGTCACGCCTGCGGCGACCTGCTCCAGCGGTGTCCCCGTGTCGTCGGCAGCGACAAGCTCAGCAGGGCTATCGCTCATATCCGGCTGTATTCAGTGCGATCGCAAAAAGGTGAACGTCGCTGTCGGCTATGGGCTCAGCCGCTGTCGATCCCGTGGGAACTCACTCGCAGCAAAGCTGCTCGTTGCTCCCGCTCGATGATCGCGGCGTCGCTCACGGCTCCCGCCGGTCGCCGTTCGCTGTCGAGGTCGCAAGCGACCTCGCTCCCTACGGCGACAGCCGCTGTCGATCTCGCGGGAACAGCACGCCCTCGCGGATGTTATCCAGCCCGAGCAGCGTCATCACGAGTCGCTCGCCGCCGAGGCCGAAGCCGGCGTGCGGCGGCATCCCGTATTTGAACATCTTCGTGTAGTAGTCGAACGCCTCGGGGTCGAGTCCCTGCTGTTCGAAGCCCTCGATCAGGTGATCGTAGCGGTGTTCACGCTGGCCGCCGGAGACGAGTTCCATCCGCGGATGCATCAGGTCGAAGCCCGTCGAAAGCTGCTCGTCATCGTCCTGATCCATGATGTAGAACGGTTTGATCTCGCTGGGCCAGTCGGTGATAAAGTAGTGTTCGCCCACGTCCTCGCCGAGGGCGACCTCGCCCTCGGTCGGCAGGTCGTCGCCCCACAGCAGTTGCTCGTCGAGTTCGCCGGTCGCGTTGATGCGCTCGATGGCCTCCTCGTAGCTGAGTCGCGGGAAGTCGCCCGTTGGGACTTCGAACTCCTCGGCGAGGCCGAGGGCGTCGAGTTCGTCTTCGCAGTTTTCTGCAACCGCTTCGTAGGCGGCGGTGACGACGGCTTCGGCCACGTCCATCGCCTCGTGGTGGTCGCAGAACGCGCCCTCAAAGTCGATGGATGTTGCCTCGTTGAGGTGTCGCGGTGTGTTGTGCTCCTCGGCGCGGAAGATCGGGCCGATCTCGAAGACGCGCTCGACGTTGGAGCCGGCGATCAACTGTTTGAACAGCTGTGGGCTCTGGTTCATGAAGGCCTCCTCGCCGAAGTAGGTGATCGGGAAGAGTTCGGTGCCGCCCTCGGTACCGGTGGCGACGATCTTCGGCGTGTTGATCTCGGTACACTCGAGCTCGCGGAACTGCTCGCGGGCGGCGTGTTGGATTTCCGCGCGGATCGTGAAGATCGCCTGCACCTCCTCTTTGCGGAGGTCGAGCGTCCGGTTGTCGAGCCGCGTCGAGAGTTCGGCGTCAACTTTCCCGGAGGGATCAAGCGGGAGTTCGGTGTCGGCCTCGGCGACAACCTCGACCGAGTCGGGCGTGATCTCGACGCCCGTCGGTGCGCGTGGCTCCTCGTCAACGTCGCCGGTGACCGAGATGACGCTCTCGCGGGCGACGTTGAGCCCGGTTTCGACGAGGTCGTCGTCCATCTCGTCTTTTTCAAACTTGATCTGAATCTTGCCGGTCGTATCGCGCAAGATCAGAAAGGCGATGCCACCGAGGTCGCGGAGTTCGTGCACCCAGCCGGCAACTGTGGCCGTCTCGCCGGGGGCAGCATCCGCGGTGTAGGTTCGGTTTTCCATACCCGATGCTGTCGGCGGCTGCCCTTAAACTCGGCTGATTCCGGTTGCGCTCGCACCCGGTGTCGGTTGATCCCTGCCTCGGGGCGTTTTTACCACCACGCGACGAACGCGAGGGCGTGCTGACGAAGGATCTCCTCCGGGTCTCCCGCCGCGGCGGTCGCTATCGCCCCGAGTTCATCGGCCGGCCCCATCGCCCGTTGGCCGCGACACTCATCGGCACCTATCAGGGCCACGTCGGCGAGACACGAGAGACGCTCGACGAGGCCGTCGAGACCATCGAGCGCGATGAGGACGATTTCAAGCTCGTGCGGGGGTTTGCTGCCCTCCTTGATCGGGAGGCGACCTTCGAGACTGACGCGCCGCTGCCGCCCGAACGCGCCCGCCGGGTCGCCTTCGAAGCCGCCGAAGCCGTTGGTGTTGCCAGCGAGTCCGAACGCGAGCAGGCGATCACACAGGCGGCCGACGACCTCGCAGTCGAGCCCGACGCCATCGAGGACTCGTTGTACGCCGACCGCGACTGCAAGCAACGACTGGCAGAGTTCGATCCCCGGTGGGATCCCGATAGCCTCATCGAGCAGTACAATCTTTCACTGGCCCAGACCGCGCTGTTCGACGCGACCGAGGTACGACTCAAAAGCGACGATCCACGGGCGGTGATTGCAGCTGTCAAGCGACTCGGGTTGATGTACGAGATCGAACAGCCCGACAGCGACGGCGATGACGTGACCGACGACGACAGCCCGCTGGCGGGCCAGCGAACGGTGGTCGTCACAGGCCCTGACCGCCTCTTTCGGCGCACGCGGCGGTACGGCACCGCCTTCGCCCGCCTGTTGCGGTCGGTCGCGGCCACGAACGAGTGGGAACTCCGAGCAACCGTCGACGACCACGGCACCGACCGCGAGATGACGCTCCGCAGTGGCGACGTGTCGGTGCCGGGTGTCGATCCCGTTGCCGAACCGAGCTACGACAGCGGCGTCGAGCGCGATTTCGCCGCGCGATTCGAGGCACTCGACCTCGACTGGGAACTACAGCGAGAGCCGGATCTCCTCGAAACCGGATCGAGTGTGATGATCCCGGATTTCGCCTTCGATTACCGCTATGCTGACTTTCGGGTCTACTTCGAGGTCATGGGGTTTTGGACGCCGGAGTACGTCGAAAAGAAGCTCGGCCAACTGGCTGATGTCGAGGCTGTCGAACTCATCGTCGCCGTCGACGAATCGCTGGGCGTCGGTGAGGAAATCGCTGCTGAGGATCACCGTGCGATCCCCTACTCCGGCACAGTTCGCGTCAAAGACGTTGTTGACGTGCTCAGAGAGTACGAGGCTGACCTCGTTGCCGACGCGGCCGCTGACCTGCCAGCCACGATTCAGCCCGACGACAACGTGACAACGCTGGCAGCCGTCGCCAAGGCGTACGGCGTCTCGGTTGATGCAATCGACGGTCGAACGTTCCCGGATCACGATCGAGTCGGGCAGTTGCTCGTCCGACCGGCCGTGTTGGCGACGGTGGCCGAGGAGCTGTCGGCCGGAATGTCGCTGTCGGAGGCCGAAGCCGTGTTGGACGACTACGAGCTGACCGACACCAGCGCGGTGCTGTCGGCGGTCGGCTACCGCGTCAAGTGGGACGGGCTCTCAGGTGGGACGCTTGCGGAGCGAGAGCCGCAGACTAGCGAGTGACACGGTTGCTTTTCCCGACGTGTCCCAAAGGAAGGCTATGGCCCTCGCACACCTGTTCGGCTCAAAGTGGACACGGATATTCAGTATGCTTTCGGTCGTTGTCACCGGCCTGCGAGCGTTGCTCGGGGGGAATCGTCGCCTCGGCGCGCTGCTGCTTGGGGTTGCATTCCTCGCGTACCGCTGGTCGCCGGTCGGCATCGCACTCACGCTGCTGTACCACCGCTACGGCGATCAGATCACACGGCGGGCACTCGATGGTGACGCCTAATCCGTCGACAGCGGCGACAACGATTCCTGATTCCCTTTCGGCACGGTTGAGCGCAACTCCCCGTAGACGTACAGGCCAACACCGATGGGTTCGCGTTCGCCGCCAACGTCGTGGGCCGCGATGAGATAGCCCCAGTCGCCGTCCCAATCAAGTTCCTGATCCTCGCCGCGGGCGAACGTCGCCGCGGCTTCGCCGTCGATCTCGATGACGTTTTTCGTCGCGTGGCCGCCGAACCGCTGGATCGCGCTTTGGGTCGGCTTCCAGTGTTCCTGCCGTGTGCGCAACACGGTCATGCCGAGGCCCTCGACGCAGATCGGACTCGGCGCGTCGGCGGCGAAGATCCAGATCTTGCCTTTGCCCTTCTCCCAGAAAGAGAAGTCCTCGAAGACAGCGGGGTCGATGTCGAACCGTTCGGCGAAGAAGTCGATGACTTCCTCGCGTGAGGCGCGCCCCTCGACCTCGCGGTTGGCCGCCGTCGCCGGCAAGCGGCCGAACTGCTGGCCGACATTTTCTTGGGCGTCGCTCATGCCGTCACCTCCAGTTTCGCACAGTAGAAGCCGCCGGTGTCGTTGAGATGCGGATAGATCCGATGGGTTTGTTCGACGCTCCGGTCGTAGTTGGCACCCTCCCACTCGGTGACGCCAGAAACCGAATCGAGGGGGCAGTCGAAGTCAACGACCTCGCAGTCCTCGGTCTCCAGCACGTGATCGACAACAGCCTCGTTCTCCTCGGGGGCGAACGTACACGTCGAGTAGACGACCGTCCCGCCCGGCTTGGTCGCCTGGACGGCCCGCGAGAGGATGCCCTTTTGTACCGCTGCAACGCTGTGAACGTGCTCCAGCGTCCACTCCTCCAGCGTCGTCGGATTTTTTCGGATTGTTCCCTCACACGAGCAGGGTGCGTCAACGATAGCGCGGTCGAATTCATCGAAGCCGAAGTCCTTGAGCGAGAAGTTCCGGCCGTCCTGTTTGGTGACGACGAGGTTCGTGACGCCCAGCCGTTCGGCGTTGTGCCGCAGCGAGGAGAGCCGCCCGAGGTTGTTATCGTTGCCAACGACGGTGCCGCGGTCGTCCATCATCGCCGACAGCTGGGTCGTCTTGCTGCCCGGGGCGGCACAGCTATCCCAGACCTTCTCGCCCGGCTTTGGATCGAGCGCGAGCGCGGGCACCGCCGAAACCTCCTCTTGGCCGTGGAGCCAGCCGTGGAAATACGGCCAGTTTGTCCCCGGGCTGGCCTCGGGCAGCCGGAGAAGCTGGTCGTGCCACCCAACAGACTCGTATTCGATGCCTTCATCGTCAAGGGCGCGACGAGCGCGCTCTGGAGCAGTTTTGATCGTGTTGACGCGGACGACCGAGGGCAGCGGTCGCTCGCAGGCCGCAAAAAACGCCGCTTTGTCGTCGACGAGCGGGGCGTACCGCTCTAAGGGATTCATGGCGTCCGTTTCGCGGCCGCTGGTTTGTCGGTTTCGCTCCGTGTGACCCGTCTGGTGGCCCACCCGCCAGCGACACCAACGATTAGGTGGATCGCTCCTGTCGACACTATATGGCTCGTATCGAGTACCAGCTGGATGATGTTGTACTCGACAGCCCGACGCTCATCGAAGGCTTTCCTGGCGTCGGGTTAGTCGGCAAGATCATCGTTGACCACCTGATCGAGCAGTTGGGGATGGAGCACTATGCAAACGTCCACTGTGAGGGGATTCCGCGGGTGGCGACCTACCAACCCGACAGCAGCGAGTTGGTGACGCCGGTCAGACTCTACGTCGACAGCGACCGCGAACTGATCGCCCTCCAGAGTGACGTGCCGATCAAGCCGAATGCCGCCACCGCCTTCGCCGACTGCGTGACCGGCTGGTTCAAAACCGAGGATGTGTTGCCCATCTACGTCTCCGGGCTGCCGCGACAGCCTGACGAGCAGGCCGAACCACCAGCCCTCTACGGCGTTGGAACCGGCGGCGGCTCAGAACAATTGGCGGCAGCAGGCATCGACACGCCCGCAGAGATGGGGATGGTTTCGGGGCCGACCGGCGCGCTGCTGTCGCATGCCCTCGACAACGACACGACCGCAGTAGGGTACATCGTCGAATCCGACCCGCAGTTTCCTGATCCAGACGCCGCAAAAGCCGTGCTCGAACGCGGCATCGAGCCGATCGTCGATCGCGATATTGACACGAGTGAGCTCACCGACAAAGCTGCGGAGATCGAACAGGCTCGCAAACAACTGCTGAAGCGGATGCAGCAGGCCACAGAGGAAAGTAGCCGCGCCGAGCCGATCCGGATGTACCAGTAGGCTTCTGAACCCTTAAGCCGCCGAAGGGCCTCCTCCCGTGTATGAGTGAAGACGCAGCAGCGGTCGAGGAATCAGATCCCGAGACGGACGCTGCAGCCGACGAGCCGACCGACGATGACAGCGAGGCCATCGAAGCTCTGCCCGCAGACGAACTCGTCGACCGTATCATCGACAGCGACGAGACACTCACTGAGCCGGCAACGGAACTTCGATCCCGGATCGAGGCGTTGGAAAATGAGGTCGCCGAAAAGAACAACGAGATTGATGAACTCACCGAGAAGCTCTCTCGTGCACGAGCCGACTTCAAGAACTACAAGAAACGAACCAAGCAACAACAGGAGGAGATGAAGGCGCGGGCGACCGAAGAGTTGGTCGAACGGCTGACTGATGTCCGGGACAACCTCGTTCGCGCACTCGATCAAGACGACGACGCTGACATCCGCCCCGGCGTTGAGTCGACGCTGGAGTCCTTCGATCGGGCACTTGAAGACGAAAATGTCGCGTTCATCTCGCCGGCGGCCGGCGACGAGGTCGACCCTGAACGCCATGAGGTCATGCAGCGCGTCGACAGCGACCAGCCCGCAGGCACCATCGTCGACATCTACCAAGAGGGCTACGAGATGGCCGACAAGGTGCTCCAGCCGGCGCGAGTGACGGTCAGCACCGACGAGTAAGACCCCAGCGACGCTGCTGTGAGACCGAGACTGGTGCGTTTGCGGTTTATTTAAACACACCGACTGTCTCACCTCATCTATCGGCCTAATCGCAAGACAGCGTCGATATTGTTGGTTCGCTTGTGTCGCCGTGTCTAGTAACCTTTAACCGATCCAAGGCGGTAATTCAGGGCAAGATGGCCAGTGAGAAAATTCTCGGTATTGACCTTGGCACCACGAACAGCGCGTTTGCAGTGATGGAGGGTGGCGACCCGGAGATCATCGTCAACGGCGAGGGCGACCGGACGACCCCATCGGTCGTCGCCTTCGACGACGACGGCGAGCGACTGATCGGCAAGCCAGCGAAAAATCAGGCCGTTCAGAACCCCGACAAGACGATCCAGTCGATCAAACGCCACATGGGCGAAGAGGACTACGAGGTCGAGATCGACGACGAGAGCTATACGCCCGAACAGATCTCGGCGATGATCCTCCAGAAGATCAAACGCGACGCCGAGGAGTATCTCGGCCACGACGTCGAGAAAGCTGTCATCACCGTGCCGGCGTACTTCAACGACCGGCAGCGACAGGCGACGAAAAACGCCGGCGAGATCGCCGGCTTTGAGGTCGAACGCATCGTCAACGAGCCGACCGCGGCGTCGATGGCCTACGGGCTTGACGATGAATCCGACCAGACTGTTCTTGTCTACGACCTTGGTGGCGGCACGTTCGATGTCTCTGTGCTGGAACTCGGCGGCGGCGTCTACGACGTGGTTGCCACGAACGGTGACAACGACCTCGGTGGCGACGACTGGGATGAGGCGATCATCGACCACCTCGCCGACGAATTCGAAGACGACCACGGGATCGACCTCCGCGACGATCGGCAGGCTCTCCAGCGACTCAAGGAAGCCGCCGAGGAGGCGAAGATCGAACTCTCCTCGCGGAAGGAAGCCAACATCAACCTCCCGTTCATCACGGCGACCGACTCCGGTCCTGTCCACCTCGAAACGTCGATCACACGAGCGACCTTCGAGAACATCACCAAAGAGCTAATCGAGCGAACGGTTGAGCCGACCGAGCAGGCTCTCGACGACGCCGACAAATCGAAAGGCGACATCGACGAGGTCATTCTCGTCGGCGGATCGACCCGGATGCCGCAGGTGGCTGACCAGGTCGAAGAACTCGTCGGTCAGGAGCCCAAGAAAAACGTCAACCCCGACGAAGCCGTCGCGCTCGGCGCGGCGATTCAGGGCGGCGTCCTCGCCGGCGATGTCGACGACATCGTCCTGCTCGACGTGACGCCGCTGAGCCTCGGGATCGAGGTCAAGGGTGGTATCTTCGAGCGACTGATCGAAAAGAACACGACGATCCCGACCGACGCCTCGAAGGTCTTCACCACGGCGGCGGACAACCAGACCTCAGTCCAGGTTCGCGTCTTCCAAGGCGAACGCGAGATCGCCGAGGAGAACGAACTGCTCGGGGAGTTCATGCTGTCCGGGATCCCACCAGCGCCCGCAGGAACGCCGCAGATCGAAGTTGAGTTCTCGATCGACGCCGACGGTATCGTCAACGTCTCCGCCGAGGATCAGGGCTCGGGCAACGCCGAGTCGATCACCATCGAAGGCGGCGCCGGCCTCTCCGATGAGGAAGTCGAACGGATGCAGGAAGAAGCCGAGCAACACGCCGAAGAAGATCAGCAACGTCGCGAGCGGATCGAAGCCCGCAACGAGGCCGAGGGCGCGGTTCAGCGCGCCGAATCCCTGCTTGAGGAGAACGAAGAACAGGTCGACGACGATCTTGAGGCCGATATTCAGGATGCGATCGAGGATGTCGAAGCAGTCCTCGAAGACGACGACGCCGAAACCGAGGAACTGCAAGAGGTCACCGAGAACCTCTCGGAGGAACTCCAGGAGATCGGCAAACAGATGTACCAACAGCAGGCCCAGCAGGCTCAGGCCGGCCCTGGCGGCGCGGGCGGCCCTGAAGGCGGCTTTGGGCCCGATGGTGCCGGCGCAGGCGGTGCTGCTGGTGCTGACAGCGAGGGCGACGAGTACGTTGACGCTGACTTCGAAGACGCCGACGAAGACGACGAGAAAGACGAGTAAGCCCTCGCGCGCCCTCTGACTGTTACTGAGCTATTTCTTTCTGATTGTTGCTGCTGATTCAATCCCAAACAATGGGATAGTCGGCGTCGGCGATGACGCTGTCAGTTGTGATGATCGCATCCGTCCCTCGGGCACGATGACTGGCGACGATCAAGCCGTCGTGAATGCTAAACTCGCTTTCCACCTGCGCGTATTCGGTGAGTGCCGCGTTGTCGACTGGGGCAACCGACACAGGGCCGTCCTCGACCAGTGCCCGTCTGGCGTCATCCGGTGTGCCCGCGAGTGAAACACCCCGGATCGATGTGTCGTGGCTGACCGAATACAGCACTTCGGCGAGTGCTGTGCTCGGGGCCTGTATCACAGCTTCCCCGGCTTCGGCCTCGGCGAACACCCGGTCGGCAGCGTGAGGCAGCGCATCAACGAGATACACCAGCATCGAGACGGCATCGGCCGTATACGACTCCATCTACTCCTCCTCGTAGTTTCGATCCCGGCGGGTTCGCAGTCGGGTCGCTAACTCCGATGCGATCTCGTCTCGCGTCTCTTGGGGGGTATCGTCAGGAACGAGCATGCCGCGACCACTCCCCTGCGTTCGTTTTTTCACGACGATTCCGTCGTCTGTATCCACCCACACCACCTCGTCGCCGGGTTCCAGATCGTATTTCTCACGGAGGGGCTTCGGGATCGTCGCTTGGCCTTTCTCCGTGACACGCGTTGACTTGCTCATACGTGGTAATACTTCTTGTAATATCTCAATCTTGTGGCGAGACGCTGTCAGACTGGTTCGAATGGCGGTTCGTCGCCGTCAACGCATCGAGAAGCGTCACCGCCGGTGTTTTTGCCAGCGGTTCGTTTCCGTTGCCACACTGCGGCGACTGAACACAGGCCGGACAGCCGTCTGCGCAGTCACAGTCATCGATCAGCCGAGCGGTACGGGTCATTAACTCCTCGACGATCTCGAAGCCGGCTTCGGTGAGGCCGACGCCACCGGGGTAGCCGTCGTAGATGAAGACGGTCGCCCGCTCGGTGTGGGGGTGGTGTGGGATCGACAGCCCGCCGATGTCGCCGCGGTCGCAGAGCAGCATGAACGGGAACAGCGAGATCATGCCGTGTTCGGCGGCGTGAATGCCGCCATTAAATTCCCAGTCAGAGTGGGTATCCCGAAGGTCGCGTTCGACGGCCGGCGGGACGGTGAAATAGAGGGCTTTCGTTCGCAACGTCGTTTTCGGCAACTCCAGCGTTTCCTCGCCGATGACCTCGCCGGTGCGGCGATCTTTGCGCTGGAAGCCGGTGATCCGCTCGGTGACGGTGACATCGGCGAAGTGAACAGTCGCCTCGGCATCAGACTCAGTATCCGCCTCAGCGTCACCCGTCGCGTACGGCAGTGATTTTTCGGTGAGATCGTCGTTGACAACGACCGATTTCTCCGCAAGGACTTGCGTGTAGTAGTCGGCCCACGAGGGTTGGAGTTCGGCGACATCGCGGTCGAGATCGAGTTTGCTTACCTCGTAGGTCTGGCCCTGCTGGTGGTAGATCGCACCGCGGTGGGCGTCCCGGAGGGCATCATCGAAGCCCAGCGTGGCGATCACGTCGTTGCTGCGAGCGTCAAGGAGGTCAATCTCGCGGTCGCCGATCGTTCGGAGGTTCATGGTGTGCTGTGGGCTGCCGTCGCCGTCGTGCAGCCAGCGAATGCCATCCTTCGTCTCACGGCGATCCAACCGACCCTCGTCGACTAACTCGCTGACAGCGTCAGGAAAGTCCTCGCCAAAGTGTGTCTCGTCGGCGGTCGATAGCCAGTTTTCAGCGGCGGCGCAGGCGACGTGATCCGCCAGCAACTCACGGTTGTCGGGATCGACGATGGCCTGCTCGGGGTCGGCCTCGAAGAACTCCTCGGGGTGTGTCATCAGATACTGGTCGAGTTGATCCTCCCCGCCGACGAACGCGACGAGGGCGGGATCGGTGCCACGACCGGCGCGACCGGCCTGTTGGGAGGCCGACATTCGCGTGCCGGGATAGCCGTCGAGGATGACAGCGTTGAGGCCGCCGATGTCGACGCCGAGTTCGAGGGCGTTCGTACTCCAGATGCCTCGCAAATCGCCGGACTGGAGGTCGCCTTCGATCGCTCGGCGGGTGTCATGGTTGAGTGCGGCCTGATAGGCGCGGATCTTGTCGGCGAGGTCGCGCTCGCCGCGATTGCGGAGTTCGTCGCTGCTCTCGGTGGCGTACTGCTCGGCGGCCTGCCGAGCGCGAGTGAACGCCAACGTCTGGTAGCCGCGGGCGACGAGGTCGACGAACAGCGATTTCGATTCGGTGTGACTCGACCGTCGACGGCCGCTGCCGTGACCGCGCTGTGCATCTTCGTACTCGGGCGGGTTCCACAGCAGCCAGTGCCGCGGGCCGCGCGCGCTGGTATCGTCGTCAACGAGGGCGAACGACGACTCGTCGCGGCCGGTGATCCGAGCGGCGTGTTCGACTGGGTTGCCGATCGTCGCCGAACAGCAGACGAACTGTGGATCGCTGTCGTATCGCTCACAGATGCGGTTCAGTCGGCGGAGCACGAGAGCGACCTGCGTGCCAAAAACGCCGCGATAGCCGTGGATTTCGTCGATGACAACGGTTTCCAGCGACGAGAAAAACCACTCCCACAGCCGGTTGGCATAGGGCAGCAGCGCGAAATGAAGCATATCCGGGTTCGACAGCAGGACGGTCGGCCGGCGGTCGCGGACATCTCGCTTTTCGCTATCGGAGAGACGGCCGGTGTATTGATCGACCGACACCCGGCTGCCGAAGCCGAGGTCGTGAGCGAGTTCTGAGAGTGTTTCGTCCTGATCAGCGATCAGCGCGTTCTGGGGGCCGAGATACAGTGTTCGCCCGCCGTGATCCATCGCGCGCTCGAAGGCTGGCACGGTGTAGGCGAGACTCTTGCCGCTGGCGGTTTCGGTGGCGATGACGGCGTTGTCGCCGTCGCGGACGGCGTTGATAGCGGCGGCTTGATGCTCATAGAGTTGGTTGATTCCGCGGTCGGCAAGAGCTGATTTGAGGCGGGATTCGAGGTCGATATCGGCGAACTCGGCGTCGCGGGCTGGGAGGGTTCGATGGGCGACGATCTGGCCATCGTAGTGTGGGCGTGTTCGCAGCCAGTCGACGAGCTCGTTCACACCCATCGTTCGGTTCCAGCGATGCTAACGGTTGTGGTGGGTGGTCGCTGTGTAGGCGGATCGACAGCCAGTGAAGTCGCCAAACCGATTAATTCACAACGGCGCACGGAAACGTTGAGATATGTACGAGACGGTGCTGTTCCCGACCGACGGTAGTGAGGCGGCCAGCGAAGCCGCATCTCACGCGATCGATCTGGCGGACAAACATGACGCTGCCATGCATATTCTCTATGTCGTCGATCACGAGCGCGTGAGCCAGATGGCTCCCAAACTTGGCAGTGACCACATCAAAGGAACACTCCAGGAAGAGGGCGAACGCATCACCGATGAGGTTGCTGACGCTGCGAGTTCGGCAGGCCTCAATACGGTTGTGAGCATCCGCGAGGGCGCACCCGGCGAGACGATCACGAACTACGCCGACGATATCGACGCCGATACGATCGTGATGGGTACCAACGGCCGAACGGGGATGGATCGGCTGCTGATGGGCAGTGTCGCCGAACGCGTGATCCAAAACACGGAGCTGCCGGTCATGACAGTCAAGCGAGCCGAGGACTGAGGCGGCTGGTCAGCGTGTGCGCACACAACGATAAGGGATTTATGAGGCTGTCTCCTTCCGACTGATATGACTGGCTCCCCCGTCGCGTGGCTCCGCGACGAACTGTTCACGATGGGGCCACTCTCGGATGCGTTGATCTGGGTCGTCGTGCTCCTCTTTGCGGCCGCCGGCATCACCGAGTGGTACGGCCGCCGCTCGGGAACGGATCTCATGCAGCAGGCACGGGTGACCGCGACAACCGCATGGGTGGGCTTTGGACTCTTTTGGCTCAACTCGGTGCCATTCTGGTGGTTTGAACACCAGAGTTTCGTCGAGGCATTCCTGGCGTTGATTGGTGGCCCAGCCTGCTTCTATGCGGCCTACGAGCTCTACACCGGGCGGACGACGCTGTTCGTCCTCTCGCGAGCGATCGCCGTCATGGGCTTCATCTACCTCCCATTTGAGACGATTCCGGCGATTACGGTCGGTGGCCTCGCGCTACCAGCCCCCCGGCAGTATCTCATCGAGATCACGACTGTCATCACCGGCTGGATCATCTCGGCGGCCGGCTACTCGCCGGCCCTCGTCGAGAGCCCGGAAGGATTCATGGCAACCTACCAGTGGACGCTGAGCGACGGCCACATCTACAACGTCTATATCGTCTTGGCCTGTACTGGCCTCGGCAGTATCGCCGTGTTCAGTGGCCTCATCGCGGCTGTGAGAGCCCCGCTCCGCCGAAAGCTCCGCGCGCTGGCGGTCGCCGTGCCGATCATCTTCGTGCTCAACGTGTTCCGCACCGCCTTCATCTCGATCGCCGCCGGCAACCAGTTGATGCATTGGTTCCCTGATGCGGTGTTGTTCCTGTTCGGGGAGACAAACCCCTATCGCGTGTCGTTCCTTGTCTCCGATCGCATCATCAGCCAACTCGGCGCGGTCGTCGCGCTCATGGCGATCACCTATCTCGTGGCTCGACAGCTTCCGGAGCTGTTGACCGTTCTGGAGGATGTCCTATACCTCCTCACCGGTGAAGATCACGACCTGCAGGCTGCCTTGGAGCTACCGCGTGAGCCGGTTGCTGAACAGCCCGGTGCCCAACAGAGCGACTGACCTACCGATCTGACTCGGTTGGAAGGATCGATTCTGGTGCGCCAGCAAGCGATTCCAGCGCGTCGACCTCAACATGGTGCAGCTCCCCCGGAATGACGAGTAGGTGCAGCGGGTCGCCAAAAGACTGCTTGGCCAGCGCCGACAGCCGGTCGGCGGCAACGACAGGCTCCGGACTCCCAGCACGAGCGACGACAACAGCGAGTTCGTCTTCCCAGTCGTTTGCCAACAATCCGGCGGCGTGGTCGGCGGTCATGTAGGGATCGTCGGTGTCGAGGGCTGAGAGCTCCCGGTGGCTGTCAACCTTGATGTCGAGATAGACCAGCGTATGCAGCCCACGCTCGCGGTTTGCATCGATTGCTTCGATCACGCTTGGAGGCACGTCGCCCGATCCGTGCAGCCCAGGAAACGGTAGCGTGACGGCCTTGCCGAAGCGGTAGTTTTGCAGCCCAGTCAACCCGCTGGCGGCGGTCTCGGCGGTGACACCGTGGATTACGCGGGTGTCGATCCCGCGGTCGGCCGCTCGCACCCGGAGGTCGGCGTGGGTCGTCGAGATCATCGTATCACCGGCGGTGAGAAAGACGGCATCGCCGTTTTCGGCAGCCTGCAAGATCGGTTCCGGATCCTGTTCGACCCCCGCGCGATCCCGAACCTCGATTTCGATCCCGTGGTGGGCTTCGAGATCGTCGACATCGGCTCCAAGCAGGCGGCTGGTGTAGAACTCCGCAAACACGCGGTCGGCCGCCTGGAGTGCGGCTTCGCCCTCGCGGGTGATCGACCCCTCGTCGTAGAGCCCTAACCCAATGAACGTCAGCATACCCCGACAGAGCGTGGCGAGGTGAATAAACGCCCTGTTCGGTCGCGCAGTGTGGGGTTCACTGCTCAAAACACAACAACGATCACAACGAATGCGAGGAGAATCGTCCCGGTCAACAGCAGTTGCGCAAGTGCCGAGCCCAACACGCCGGCGGCAGTGTAGATCGATCGCCGGGCGGCCATCTCCATATCGGCTCCCTCGGTGAGCTCTAACAAAAAGACGGTGCCGATGACGCCGACGATGATGCCCAGCGGGCCGAGCACGAACAGCAAAACGAAGCCAACAACGGCCGCGATAAGCGCGGTTCGGTTCGAGGAGCCGCTCAGCTTTGCCGCCACCGGGCCGCCGACGTGGTCGACGACGACCGTGCCAATCGCCGCCAGTGTCAGCCCACCGATGGCCAGCGGGCCGAGCGGCTCGCTGCCAAACAGCGCGTACGCCCAGATTCCGGCCAGCGAAAAGAGCCCGGAGGGAACAGCTGGGAGCACGCTTCCGACCATCCCAGCGACCAACAGCCCGACAGCGACAACGAGAACCACCTCAACCATACCACCACTGGGCTGTCGAATGCGAAAAGGGATGCGGCCGGGTGGCTGTCGGTGCTCCCGCCCGCTGCAGATGGCACTTAGTCCTCGTACGTCGCGCGCTCCTCGGCGATGATGTCGCCGCCGGCCTCATCATCGACAGCCTCACAGAATTGCCTCACAATCGTCCCGAAAGCACGTTTGCATTGCCGCTCAGAGGCAAATCCGAGTTCGTCGGCGACGGTCGCCCACGGCGCGCACTGCAACACTTTCCGCACGAGCAGCCGCTCGGCTCGCGGCGACAACTCGGCGATCGGGCTGATGAGATGGGCCATCGCAAGCTGCTGAAACACATGCGGAGCCGCCTCATAGGTTCCTGGCCCATAGGCGACGCCCGCGAGAACACGCCAGCCACGGTCGTCAAGATCGAGTGTGCCCTGTTGGGTGTCATCAGCCGGCACTGATACCGCACGCAACACACCACGGATCACGTCCGGCGCAACGCCCGAGAGCGTGTCGGCCAACTGTCCCGCGATCCGCTCGCGGAACCATCGGCTATGGCGGCCAGCGAGGTCGATGCCTGCCGTCGAACACGGCCGCAGCATGAGCGCGGAGTGTTCTCCACTTGTTTGGTTTCGCGTCACTGAGAGATGGACGGGTCGATACCCGTTTACGCGCCAAAACGACAGCAGACGCGGCGTTGCACCGAAGCCAACGCCGAACCAGTCGACGGCGTCACCGAACTCGTCGTGACACCACGAGAGGAGTTCCGAGCCTAATCCACGCGACCGGGCGGCGTGGTGGGTGGCGATCCGCATCACGCGATAGCCGACTGGCCCCGCCGCTGTCGGATCCCGCAGTTGGCTTGTCAGGACGTCCGGCAGCATGTTGCCTTGGACGCGCTGGCCGCGGTAGATCTCCGCTTGCTGCTCACTGCTGAGTCCCCCTTCGCGGGCGAGCAGCGCGACCGACACCGGATGGCCGTCGGCCAGCAATGCGCGCAGTTTGAGGTTCGGCGCGTCGAGCAGGCGAACGATGTCGTCGGGCTCGGTCTTGTAGTGGGCGGCGACCAACAACCCGACAACTGACCGGAACAGACTCTCGTCGTCGACGAGGTCATCAGCTGTAAGTGTGCGATAGGACACCGTCTCGGGTGTTGCGTCGGCGACGAGCTGGTCGGCCGGCGGCTCCGCATCAAGCAGGAGTGTCCACGCTAGCCACGCCTCGATTGGGTCACCCTGTCCGTAGCGGATCGGTTCACGGAGTTCGATATCGGTCACATCGTAGGAGGACGCAGCCAGTCGATCGCGGAACCGAACCGCAAACCCACGGCCCGATCCCTCGTAGCCATGGACTGTCGTACAGAAGCCGACAGCCGGTGCGTCAAGCAAGCGTTCCAGCAATCGAACCGGGAGCGCGGCCGCCTCGTCGACGATCACCACGTCGGGCTCACTTGGGAGGTCGGCGGCGTCTGGCGGCGATGCAAACCGGATGCGACCGCCGGCTGTCGTCGCCATCGGCGGCTCGATTTTGTCAGTGTCGCTGTCAGCCGAGCCGTCGGCAGCCAGATGATCGAGTGTCGCCAGTAACTCGGTGGCTCGCTCGAAGAGTTCGGCCGCGTTGTCGAAGCTGGGTGCCGTCACGAGGACGTCCCGGCCATCAGCCGCCAACGCGGCGGCGGCCAGCCCGGCCGCACTCGACTTGCCACGGCCACGGTCGGCTTCGACGACGACAGCGTTGCCCGGGCTCGACAATGCTGACAGGCCAGCAACCCCGCGAGCCTGATCGACGGTTCGACAGGCTTCGTATGCGGCGTCGGGAAACGGGGTGTCGGTATATTTGCGTGGGTCAGATGGAGGTGTCGACTGTGACCGATTGATCAGGCCGTCGCGCTTGATCGTGATTTCGTCCGGGGTGTCGTCGTTCGTTGCCGCCGTCGATGGCGGCAGTCGCACGATCGCCACACCCGGATGATGGCGTAGTGTAGTGACTAGCCGTCGCCGAAAGTGGTTGCCAACATCGTCGCGCGAAAACGGCGGAACGGCCACCTGATCGACCAGCGCGATGAGTTGATTTGGAATCGCTCCCAGCGGCGGGAGCACCAACACGAGGAGTCCGCCGCCGTCGACCGCGCCGGTGACCTGACCGAGGGCGTTAGCCGAAAAGCCCTCGTGGCAATCAAGCACAACGATCTCTCGGGTCGTTCCGAGCAGCTCGTCGGCGTGATCAGGGTGTAGGCGGTGGTATCTGAACCCCTGCTGGGTCGTCACAAGACTCACCGCCTCGTCGTCGACGCCGGCCGCCGCAATCGCGGTGTAGGCGGCGTCGATGCCGGCCTCACGGTCGCCAGTGAGCGCGAGCAGCCGTCGCTCATTGGCAGCGTGGGCGTTCTCTCGGAGGCTGGCGACGAGACCCCGCAGATCCATACTCTGGCTTGCAGCAGCGTCGGCAAGGCTCTTTCCGTCTATGCGCCGTCGCCCGTTCGATCCGCGTCGCCATCGCTGGCTGTGTCGCCGCCAAATCGGTCTGGTTCGTCGTACCGATCTAACAGTGCTTGTCGGTGTTCCAGTTGCTCCGTCGCCTGGCGGAGGACACCCAGCAGCGTGTGAATCTCTCTGCCTGTCGGATGGGCACGGCCGATCAGCCGGCGCATGAGTCGCTGGGTCTTCTCGCGTTTCCGGTCGTTGTAGCGTTGGGCGTCGAGAAACTCGGCGAAATAGTCGTAGAATCGTTCGATGTCGGCTTCCGCGGCGCGCTCGTGTTCGCGGTCAGGCAGTTGGGTCTCGTCGACGGTGAGATCGCGGAGTTCATAGAGGACGATCGTGGCGGCCTGTCCAAGATTGAGGACAGGGTAGTCGTCGCTGGCAGGGATCGAGCAGATCTGATCCAGCTGTTCGATCTCCTCGTTGTACAGTCCCCGCCCCTCGCGGCCGAAGACGATGGCTGTCCGGCTATCAACCGTCTGCAGCGTCTCGGCCAACTCGCCGGGTGTGGTGTAGGGGAATCGGCGGTGACGACGACTATCCTCGCCGGTGATCGCGGTACAGCCGACAGTGTGATAGGTCGTAACTACTTCCTCGAAGGAAATCTCCTCGGCATTCGGTAACACGTCCTCGCGGGCGTGGCCGGCGAAGCCGTAGGCCTCGCCGTCAGGATCCAACGGCGGTGGATCGACCAGTTTGAGGTTCGAGAGCCCGAAGTTCTTCATCGCTCGGGCGATGGTGCCGACGTTGCCCGGCGTTTCCGCGCCGACAACGACGACAATCGGTTCGTGGCCGCTCATTCGTCGGCGGTCGGGTAGTCCATGTCGGTCTCGTCGATAACCCCGTCAGCGAGCGCGTCGTTGGCGGCTTCGGCTGTCTCGTCGTCGACGTACTCCCGCAGGTCGATCCGTTCCGGCTCATAGCCCTCCGACAGCATCGCGTTGAGCTCCTGGGCGTCCGGCGGATCAGGCAACCCTTCGGGATCAGTCTCGACGTGTTCGACCGCCTCGAACTCTTCGGGGGCGCGGCCGCCATTGTCGAACCACTCCTCGAAGGCATCATCGAACGCAGCGGTGCCGCGATGCTCGCTGCCACCGTCGTTCTGATACCAGTAGAGAAAGTCTGCCTCGTGGTCGGTACAGAGGACAACCTCGTCGTTCGGTTCGCCGTAGACGACCGCCGCCTGCCTGGCGCGGTGAATCTCCTCTTCGCCGTGGATCAGCCGGCAGGCGTCACACGGCTTCTCGACCAGCGAGACGAGCCGAAGGAGTCGCTGGCGGTCGTCCTTGGGAATCTCTTCAAGTTGTTTGAACATCCCGTCGTCGTTGAAGATGTCATCCTCCGCAAACCGCCAGCCGCGAAGCCCGACGTTGACCTTGCCCATACCCACACTATCGGCGGGCCGGATAAAAACCGACTGGCTCAATCGCCGCGGTAAATCTCCATCGGTAGCGGCACGACCGGACGGTCTATACTTGCTGCTGCCGTGGTTGTCGTATGCGAACTGTCGATGCCGCCGGCCTGCAGATCGGCGACGACCAGCCGCCCCGGATCATGGGTGTGTTGAACGTCAGCAGCGAATCACCCTACAAGCCGAGTGTGTTCAACAGCCCCGATGAAGCGGCCGAGTACGTCGACCGCGAACTCATCGATGAAGGGGCGGATATCGTCGATGTCGGCCTTGAATCTGCCAACAAGAAGTTCGAAGTTCTCTCCGCGGAGGATGAACTCGATCGCCTAGATACGGCCCTTGAGACGATCGAAAGCGTCTCCGGCGACGCCATCTTTTCGATCGAGACGCGCTACCACGAGGTCGCCGAGGCGGCGCTCGACGGCGGCTTCGATATGGTCAACGATATCTGTGGGTTTGCCGATCCGAAGCTGCCGGAGGTCTGTGCTGACTACGACGTTGCGGTCGCCAAGATGGCCTCACCGCCGGATCTCGAACGTCCGGGGGCGATCGAGGATGTCGACGACATCTACGACGCGCTGGAACTCAATGGGCTCACCGACAAAACAATCATCGACCCCGCCTTCGGCGGCTGGAGCGAGGACAAAACGATCGAGGACGACCGTGAAACGTTCCGCCGGCTGCGGGAGTTCCGCGGCTACGGCCACCCGATCTTGGTGTCAATTAATCGCAAGAACTTCCTTCGATCCGTGGCCGGGCGTGAGACCGAGGAAGCCCTGCCAGTTTCGCTGGCGGCGACGGCGATGGCGGTCGAACGCGGCGCACATGTCATCCGAACCCACGACGTGGCCGAAACGCGGGATGCGGCGCTGATCGGCAACGAATTCAGTCGAGATCGGCTTCGGGAAACCATCGACGGTATTGCTGTCGAGGAACTGGATATCACAACACAGCGTGAGGCTGAGCGACATCTCGACCGGTATAACGCGGCAGACGCAGCTGCCGACGACAGTGTGATCCGAACATTCGAACTCACCGGGTTAGGTGTCGACAGTCGGGAGCAGTTGCTCAATACTGTTGGTGAGACGCCGGTGACCGCTGTCAGCGGTGCGTCTGACAACGCACTGGTATTGATTGGCACACCATCCGGGTTCAAATCGCTCAGACGGCGGATTACGGGCGACTCATCCCGGCTAGCCGCGACCGTGGAACGTATCAGCGAACGGTGCTGTTAAGAGAAAACTTATGCCGGATGATGCTAAACGACAAGATGGACGCCGGAACGGCATTCGGGTAGGGGTACTTGATGCCACTCCGGCCCATACAATATCTCAGCTGACGAGCATCCCGCTTGTCAGCGGATTTTTATTACACCGATGAGCGACAGCCTCGCGTTTACCGAGTGGGAGCCGATCTACCAGGCAATACTGGCAGATTTCGGCTTCGATCGGGCGGCCGACGAGCGTGCCCGTGATGTTGCCGCCGAGTTCGCCGAACCGTTCGATCACGATCGCCTCGCCGTGTTCGATGGCGCGACCGTCGCCGTCGTCGGTGCCGCGCCGTCGCTGACGGCCGAGATCGCTGCGTTCGATCCTGACAGCGTTGACGCCATCGTTGCCGCCTCGACCGCGGTCGACGTACTGGCCGACGGCGACATCGCGGTCGATCTGATGGTTACCGACCTCGACAAAAACACGGCGACAGCGCGCGAGCTTACCCACCAGGGGACGCCGGTCGCGGCCCACGCCCACGGCGACAATATGCCGGCTGTTCGAGAGTGGCTACCGCAGTTCGACAGCCAGCATACACTAGTGACGACGCAGGCGGCTCCAACCGACGCTGTCGCAAACGTCGGCGGGTTTACCGACGGCGACCGTGCGGCGTTTTTCGCCGACGCCTTCGGTGCTGACGAACTTCGGTTTCTCGGCTGGGAGTTCGATGATCCGGCCGTCGGGCCAATGAAGGCTCGCAAACTGCAGTGGGCTGAACACCTGCTGTACTGGCTGGAACGTCGCCGCGACGACCGCTTTGACGTGCTTGACGGCCGCCGCGACGCGCTGACAACTGATTTGACGACGCTGTCGACGAGTGCCTGATCTGGTGACTCCGCAACTTTCCTTACCCGACCGCCCGTGGTGTGGGTATGCAACTCCATTGGCACCGTCGGGATCTCCGCGGGGCCGACAACCGCGCGCTGGCGGCGGCAGCCGAGGCGGTCGACAACGATGCGACAGACGGCGTCGTCTCGCTGTTCGTCTTCGACGATGACGTTCTCGACTGTGCTGGCCCGCCGCGTGTCGCCTACCTGCTGGACGCGCTCGCCAAACTCCGGGAGTGGTACCGCAACCGCGGCGGCGACCTGCTGATTCGCCGCGGCGACCCCGAATCTGTCGTTGTCGATGTCGCTAACGCTGTTGCCGCCGACCGTGTGGTCTGGAACAAGGATTATTCAGGATTAGCGCGCGAACGCGACGCGGCGGTTCGCCAAGCTCTCGCCGACGCTGATATCGCCCGCGAGTCTTTCCACGACGCGATCTGCCACGAACCAGGGTCGATCACCACCAACGACGGCGATCCGTACTCGGTGTTTACCTACTTCGGACGGAAGTGGCACGACCGCGAGAAAGACGATCCGTATCCGGCTCCTGACGCCGATAGCCTCCTCGACAGCGACGCAGTCGGCGTCGATGCCGGCTCACTGCCGACGCTGGCCGAGCTCGGCTTCGACGAGCCCGAGGCCGACCTCGAGCCTGCTGGGACTGCGGCCGCTCGCAAGCGACTCGAATCCTTCTGCGAGGACGGAATTTACCGTTACGAGAGCGACCGCGATTACCCGACACGGAACTCGACCTCGCGGCTCTCAGCCGATCTGAAATACGGGACAATTGGCATCCGCGAAGTCTACTGGGCCAGCGAAGAGGCAAAAGCTGACGCCACCGACGACGAGCGCGAAGAGATCGAGGAGTTCCAATCACAACTCGCGTGGCGAGCGTTCTACACGCACGTCCTGTGGTTCAACCCTGAGGTCGTTTCGCAGAACTACAAGACGTACGAGAACGAAATCGAGTGGGAAAACGACCCTGATCTTCTGTCCGCGTGGCAGGATGGCGAAACCGGCTACCCCATCGTTGACGCCGGGATGCGGCAGCTCCGCGCGGAGGGGTTCATGCACAACCGCGTGCGGATGATCGTCGCCTCCTTTCTCACCAAGGATCTGCTGATCGACTGGCGCGAGGGCTACGACTGGTTCCGCACAAAACTGGTCGATCACGACACCGCCAATGACAACGGCGGCTGGCAGTGGGCGGCCTCGACCGGCACCGACGCCCAGCCGTATTTCCGCATTTTCAACCCGATGACACAGGGCGAACGCTACGATCCTGACGGCGAGTACATCACGAAATACGTCCCCGAATTGGACGGCGTCGATCCCGAACTCATCCACTCGTGGCACGAAGTATCATCGCTACAGCGACGAAACGCCGCCCCAGAGTATCCCGCGCCGATTGTCGATCACAGCGAGCGACGCGAGCAGGCGTTGGCGATGTTTGAAGCCGCTCGCGGCGAGGACTGAGTTAGCGCTCTACGTGTCGGTCACGAGACTTCATATGTGATGCCGGAGTGACGGGAGATATGCCGACCGATAACAAACCGACAGACACCGAAAACAAGGCTCCGTGGCTGCGGTTCGGTGAGCAGCGCGAAGCCACCTTTCTCGACTCGGTTGCCCCAGCACTTGGACTGGCTGCCCGCGAAAATCCGGCCAAAGCGGACGATCCAACCGCGCTCGATCTGCTTGTCGAAGGAGAGCCGGCCGACCTCAAAACGCAGGAAACGCCGTTTTTCACCGCCGAAAGGAAGTATGGGCTCCCGCCGCAACACGTCGTGACGTTCAACGCAAACGATTACGAGCGGTACAAACAGAAAGGAGATCCTGACATCTTCTTTTGGGTTCGGTGGCGCGAGGAACTGTCGGGGTGGGGTGCCGAGGTTGAGGAGATGGAGGGTGTCTGGCGAACCTCAGTTGCACAGATCGAAGCCCTCGTCGAGGCGGGGCAGGCACCGCTGCATCGGTACCAGCGTCGACAGGGTGATCAGGAAAACGCGAACGCGTCGTATCTGCTAGATCTTCGTGCGATGGACTGCCTCGACTGTTTCACCGAGCCGTGTGCGTAATGGGAGTCAGCGCACCCTGGCAATCACCGGAGCCGACCCAGCAGTTTGTAGTCCGTCTCCGGCGAGTAGCGACGGAACAGCAGGCTGTTGGTCAGCACCGAGACGCTGGAGATCGCCATCGCACCCGCGGCTAAGACTGGCTGAAGCAGACCCAGCGACGCCAGCGGGATCATCGCCGTGTTGTAGCCGAGTGCCCACACGAGATTTTGCTTGATCTTCTGGAGCGTCGCCGCCGAGATCCGGATCGCCTTCACCACGTCCAGCGGGTCGTCGCGCATCAGGGTCACGTCGGCGGCTTCGATGGCAACATCAGTCCCGGAGCCGATAGCGGTGCCGACGTAGGCGACCGCCAGCGCAGGCGCGTCGTTGACGCCGTCGCCGACCATCATCGCCTTGCGGCCCTCAGATTGGATCGCCTCGACCGCGTCGGATTTGTCCTCCGGCAGGACGCCAGCGCGGACGTTGTCGGGGTCGATGCCGACGTCCTTGGCAACTGCGCGAGCGGTACGCTCGTTGTCGCCGGTAATCATCATCACGTCGATAGCGCGGGCTTGTAGCGCGCTCACGGCCTCTTTCGCGCTCGGTTTGACCGTGTCGGCATCGGCGACAACGCCCGCGAGGTCGCCGGCGATAGCGACAAGCATCGCGGTTTTGCCCTCGCTTTCGAGGCGTTCCATCGTCTCAGCTGCGGGTTCGGTGTCGATCCCGTTGCCCGACAGGAGTTTGCGGTTGCCGACCAGCACTTCTCGATCCTCCACAGTCGCACGGATCCCCTGTCCGGGGACGTTCTCAAAGTCTTCGGGATCACCGAGTTCGATCCCGCGCTCTTCGGCACCCTCGACGATAGCACGCGCGAGTGGGTGTTCGCTGCCGCGCTCGGCACTCGCAGCGAGTCGGAGCACGTCGTCCTCGCCGCGCGCCTCGCGTTCAGCGAGTTGGCCGCCATCTGCAATCGCCTCACTTTCGCCATCGAAGGCGACCACGTCGGTCAACTCCATTTCGCCCTCGGTGAGCGTGCCGGTCTTATCGAAAACAACTGTGTCGACATCCTTCGCGCGTTCGAGGATGTCGCCACCCTTGAACAGGACGCCGTTTTGGGCGCCGATTGTCGTCCCGACCATCGTCGCCGCGGGCGTCGCCAGCCCGAGCGCGCAGGGACAGGCGATGAGGACGGCGGAGGCGAAGACGATGACCGCGAACTCGAAGACCGAGACTGTACCGCCGACGACTGTCGAGCCACCGGCCACGGGATCCCACAGCGGGAGCCATGCAACGAAATTAGCCAGTGTTTCGGGCAGGAAGAACCACAACAGGCCCCATAGCACGGCGTTGGCGATGACGATGGGCACGAAGTACGCCGAGATGCGGTCGGCGACATTTTGGATATCAGGTTGGCGGGACTGCGCTTCTTTGACCGTCTGGACGATCTGCTGGAGGGCGGTATCCGACCCGACTTTCGTCGCTTCCACGGTGAGGACGCCGTTTTCGTTGATCGTCGAGCCGACGACCTCGTCGCCCTCGGTTTTTTCGACCGGTACCGACTCGCCGGTTACCATCGACTCGTCGACCGCGCTCTGACCGTCGACGACGACGCCGTCGGTCGGTATCTGCTCGCCGGGCCGGACTTTCATTCGGTCGCCGACCTCGACATCATCCAGCGGGATCTCCTCCTCGCCGTCGTCAGTGATGACGGTCGCGGTGTCGGCCTCCATTTCGAGTAGTTCACGGAGCGCGTCGCCGGCTTGGCCCTTCGAGCGGGCTTCGAGATAGTTGCCGAGTGTGATGAACACGAGGATCAACGCGGCCGTATCGAAGTAGAGGCTGCCGGCGATCAGGCCCGCGAGGACGGCAATAGAGTAGGTGTAGGCCGTTGTGGAGCCCAGCGCGATCAGGACGTCCATGTTCGCCCGCCGGTTTTTCACGAGCGCGTCGTAGGAGTTGCTGTAGAACGGCCGGCCGAGCACAAGCTGGACGGGTGTTGCCAGCAGGAACTCGATCCAGCCGAGTTCGACCCCGAACACCGAGTCGGGAACGACCGCGCCGCCCAGCAGGAATTTGTCGGCAAGGAAGACGAGCAGCGGAGCCGACAACACAGCCCCGAAGAGGGTGAGCCGAAGCTGTTTGCGGATCTCGCCTTCGCGGGCTGCATCGCGGGCGTCGGTGTCGCCGCTGTCATCGCCGTCGTCTCGAACCGGCTCGTAGCCGGCGTTTTCGATAGCGTCGTAGAACGTGTCGATGGTGGCGGCAGCCGGGTTGTACCGGACTTGTGCCTCGTCGGTCGCGTAGTTTACATCTGCCTCGATAACGCCAGGCAGGGCTTCGAGGGCCTCGGCGTTGGTGTCGGCGCAGTTCGCACACGACATATCTGTGATCCCGATACGGACGGTCTCTGAGACCGCCCCGTAGCCGGCATCGTCGATCGCGTCGTAGAGTTCCGCGAGCGATACTGCTGTGGCGTCGTACTCGACGGTCGCCTCGTCGGTGGCGTAGTTGGCACTCGCGTCGTCGACGCCGTCAAGATCGTTGAGGGTGTCCTCGATGGTTGCCGAACAGTTGGCGCAGGACATCCCCGTGATATCGAGGGTGATTGTCTGTGTGGTCATGGTACCTAGGTATACGGGTTCCATACTTACTGCGTTTTCTACTTCGATACCACGGCTTAGCCAGGCCGTAAACTTTGGAATCAAAAGCAGCTACGCGTCTGATTCAAACTGCTGGTAGCGATCCTCGAAGCGACTCAGACACGAGGAACAACAGAAGTGATAGACCTCACCGCCGATCCGTGTTGTTTCACCCTCGCTGTCAACGGTGTTGCCGCACTCCGCGCAGGTCAGGGCGAACTCGACGCCGTCGATTGTGGGTGTCCACTCAACGTCGTCGACGAGGGTAACCGTGTAGTCGTTGACGGCGATCTCCTCGAAGAGTCCCGCGACCCACTCGCGGACGTTTTGGGCTTCGACGCGGGCGTAACACCGGATGTCGCCCTCGGCGGTAACGAAGATGTGTTCGACGGCGTCGGCGTCTTGGAGCTGGTCTCGTGCTGGCGTCAGTGATTCGGCTGGCAGGTCAAGATCGATCAACACCGGGACGCCGGCCCGAAGCGCGCCGCGGTTGACATCGATCGTGAACGTGTTGATGATGCCGGCCTCCTGCAATCGCGTGACACGATCGGAGACGGCAGGCCCCGAAAGGCCGATTTCCTCGCCGATCTCGCTGAAGGGGCGGCGGGAGTCGGCGGCCAGCATCGAGAGGATTTCCATGTCGGTTTCGTCGAGTTCGCGCATGGTGGCTGTACGCATGCCGGATACAATACTATTGGCCACCATCCGCTTTGGAATCCATACTGTACCCAACGCGCAGCCTTCGAGTTGAAGCAACAATTTACAAGCCACCGCAGACCCGATATGTAGCCGGCTATGGGACAGACGATTACGGTCGACGGGATGAGCTGTGAGCACTGCGAGGAAACTGTCAAAGACGCCCTCACATCGGTGGACGGTGTGACGGCAGCGAGCGCGGATCGAGAGGCGAGCACCGCCGAGATTGAGGGCTCGGCGGCGACCGACGACCTCCTAGCGGCTGTGGAGGATGCCGGCTACGAGGCGTCGGCATAACTGCTCGCAGCCGCGTAGTTTTCGGTCACTGCATCGGATCGAATAGTTGCTAACCTAACACCAACGCGGAATTACTTTTGATTACACACGCTCTCCTGAGGTGCCGAAACCGTTTGTTTCAGTGGCCAAATCGTGGGAATTGCTACCATACAACTCCTCAAGCTTTAACAGCGTGCCACCAGTACCGATGAGTGGAGGAATTACCTATGAGCTACGAACTCGACCCCCTTCCGTATGAGTATGACGCCCTTGAGCCGCATATCAGCGAACAAGTCCTGACGTGGCATCACGACACCCACCACCAGGGCTATGTCAACGGCTGGAACTCGGCCGAAGAAACCCTCGAAGAAAATCGTGAGAACCACGACTTCGGTTCCAGCGCGGGCGCAATCCGCGATGTGACCCACAACTCTTCGGGGCATATTCTGCACGATCTCTTCTGGCAGAACATGTCGCCGGAGGGTGGCGACGAGCCAAGCGGCGACCTCGCCGACCGGATCGCCGAGGACTTCGGTTCATATGAGGCGTGGAAAGGCGAGTTCGAAGCCGCAGCCGGCAACGCCTCTGGCTGGGCACTGCTCGTCTACGACTCGTTCTCAAACCAGCTTCGCAACGTCGTGGTCGACAAACACGACCAGGGCGCGATCTGGGGCGGTCACCCGATTCTCGCACTCGACGTCTGGGAGCACTCCTACTACTACGACTACGGTCCGGCCCGCGGCGACTTCGTTGATGCGTTCTTCAACGTCGTCGACTGGGAGGAACCGAGTGCACGGTACGAACAGGCCGTCGAGCTCTTCGAGTAATTCGGGCGTTCACGTTATTTTTTGCGACGCTGACTGCACAGCGGCAGCACTCGCCCATCAGCGACAGCTAATCCGTGCTGTTTTCGGGGTCGGCACTGCTACAGGGTTGTATGCCACGCCCGAAGGACGCCTTCGACGACCTGTATCCCTGTGACTTCTACACGCCTGAGGAACTGCTTGACGACGGGATGATGTACTCCGTCTACGAGATCGCCCGCCTCCTGCAGGGGCTTGAAACCGACGCTGAGATCGACGAAGGCGTCGAGGATGTCCTCCTCGATTGGGCGATCCCATGGATCATGCGCAACTCCGAGGAACTGGTCATCGCCGAGCCACCAAACGAGGAGGAACCAGGCTACTACGGACTGAAAGACGCGGGTGACGACGGTACCGACGATGCTGACAACGACGACACCGCCGCCAGCGACGACTAACCGATGAAACTACTCGTCGCTGGCGACGCCCGCGTTGACGCCGGCAAAACGACGTTCGCCGCCGGCCTGCTCGCGGCTCTTGACGGCGCGGTCGGCTTCAAACCCCGCGCCGGCAACGACTACTGGTACGACCACGACGACGCTGCGGCTGCCCTCAGCGACGGCCGCCTCTACGGCAAGGATGTCGCCACGCTGGCGGCCGCTGGCGACACCGATCTCACCGAAGAACAGCTGAATCCCGTCCACCGCCTCTGGCGACCGACACCTGGCCGAACCGGGATGCTCGGTGAAGCCGGCCGCACGTTCCTCGTCGACCGCGTGACGACACCGGATGGGCCGTCGTTCGTCGTCAACGGTGTTGCCGAACGCGAGGGGCTGCTGCCGGATCTCGTTGCCGAATCGCTGCCGCTGGCCGATGCGGTTCGGGTTGACAATGTCGAGCGATTCAACGATGTGATGGCCGAGCGGTATCTCCCGGCTTTCGAGCGCGTGACCGACCGGATCGCAGAGACGACACCCGGGGTCGTCGAATCCTACGCCGATATCGCCCTGCCGGTCGACGGAATCGAGTTCGATGCGGTCGCTGTCGTCGCTCCGACGCGCGTGCGGCTTTACGATGGGTCGCGGTATCTGAAAGCCGACGAGGTTGCCAGTGGAAGCAGTCGAGAGGGCCAACTGGAGGAGCGTGTCAACCGCGTCGTCGAGATGATCGAGCCGGTGTCGACACACACGCTACAGCCACTCAGCAGCGATGAGCGCGGCGATTCCACCCGTGTCGCCGATGCCTACGCGGGCGTCTACGAAGCACTCCTTGAGGTGGCTCTCAGCGAGGAGCCGGCTGACAGCGACCGGTAGCGCAATACACTTGTAGCCGGCTCCGGTGAAACTACCAAGCCGCAATGCAGCAGTATCTCGATCTCGTCGCCGACACGCTCGCCGGCGGCGGGCACAAGCCAAACCGCACCGGCGTCGACACCATCGCCTCCTTCAGTCAACAGTACACCATCGATCTGCAGGAAGGGTTCCCACTGCTGACGACAAAGGATCTCTCCGGCTTTCGCTGGAACTCGCTGATCCACGAGTTCAAGTGGTATCTCTCCGGTGAGGAGCACATCCGCAATCTCCGCGAGGAAACCGGCATCTGGGATGCGTGGGCCGACGAGCAGGGCCGGCTTGACACCGCCTACGGCCGCTTCTGGCGGCGGTTTCCGGTTCCCGACGAGGGTCTCGACGGCGAGGCGTGGCCCGACGACGACCACCGCTGGCGAAACGACGACGGCACCTTCGACCAGATTCAGTACGTGATCGACACCCTGAAGGAGTCACCGAACTCCCGGCGGCTCGTCGTCTCGGCGTGGCACCCCGCAAACGCCGCGGTGAGCACGCTGCCGCCCTGCCATTACACCTTCGTGTTCAGCGTCCAGGGCGACCAACTGAACTGTCATCTCACACAGCGATCCGGCGATATCGCGCTGGGCGTCCCGTTTAACATCGCCGCCTACTCGCTGCTCACCCACGCCGTCGCCCAAGAAACTGGCTTCGAAGTCGGCGAGTTCGGCCACACCGTCGTCGACGCCCACATCTACTGCGGCACCGACGACCGCGGCGACTGGTACGCCGACAACCTCGACCGCCTCCAGGAGCGACTGGCCGCTGTCGACGACCCCGAGGAGTACCGCACCGTCCGCGACTGGCTCGAAACCGAAGCCCCCGACGAAACAGAAGACACCGATGGCTACGATCACGTCCCCGGACTCCTTACGCAACTGTCGCGTGAACCACGCGAGCGGCCGCGCATCGAAATCGCAGACAAACCGCTCGACGAACTCGCGTTCGACGATATCGAACTAACTGACTACGATCCGGCCGACGGGATCAGCTTCGCGGTCGCGGAGTAACGATGGCCGAGGAGACACCCGCTGCCGACAACGACGACCCACCCATCGCTCTGATCGCCGCCGTCGCCGCCAACGGCGTCATCGGCGATGACGGCGAGATGCCGTGGCATCTCCCTGCCGACCTCCAGCACTTCAAGGAGACAACGATGGGCAACCCGGTGATCATGGGTCGACGAACCTACGAGTCCATCGCCGCCCGGATCGACGGCCCACTCCCGGGACGGCACAATATCGTGTTGAGTCGAAGCGAGCCCGACCTCGATGAGGGCGTCGTTGTCGCCGATTCGATCGATGCTGCTGTCGCCGAAGCCGAAGCTGTCTGTGCACTTGACGACGGTGCCGAACGGATCTTCGTGATCGGCGGGGCGACCGTCTACGAACAGTTCCTTGCTCGGGCCGACGAACTGGTGTTGACTGAACTCGCCGACGCCTACGAGGGCGACACCGAGTTTCCCGAGTGGGACGACAGTGAGTGGGTTGCGGTCGACCGCGATGACCGCGAAGACTTCGCGTTTGTCACGTATCGCCGACAGTAGGCGGATCCAGTCAGTCTTCAGTTCTGGTCGTTGTTCCGATCGGTTCGCTATCGCCGATCGAGCCGTTAGCAAACGGAATGCCGTTGGCGACGCCGGCCGGTCGCTGATCCTCGATCTCATCCCACTCGTCGGCGTCAGCAGCCGGGAATGAAAGCGTCACGACCGTTCCGCGCGGGGAGTTTGAGCTGATCGACAGCGAGCCGTCCATCCCGTCGACGATCCATTTGACCAACCAGAGGCCGAGGCCACTAATGTGTTCTAAGGGGGTCTCAGCCTCGTTGGTGATCGCCCGGCGCTCGCCTTCGGGGATGCCGGGCCCGTTGTCGCGGATCTCGACTTGCACGCGGTTGGTCTCGTGGCGGCGATCGACCTCGACTTCGATCTCCGGACAGCTGTTGTCGTTGTGGACGATGGAGTTATCCAGCACGTTCCGAATCGCGGTTCGGATGAGCGTGTTGCCGATAATCGATGTTTCGTCGATCCGCGAGCGGATGATAACGCTGGGATACTCGTCGTGGACGGCACTGATCTCCTCGCGGACGATCTGGGCGATGTTGATCTGGCGGAGCTGTCGGTCGACACCGTGGAGCTGTTGGTCGATCGTCCGCACCTTATCGCCGAGATTGACCAACGACAGTGCCTTCTGGCGGATCGTCTTGGCGTGGCCTGTCACCTGGTCATCGTCGGCCTGTAGCAACATATCGGCGTGGCCGACCACGACGTTCATGTCGTTGCGGAGGTCGTGGCGGAGGATGCGGTTCATCACCTGTCGGCGTTGCTCAAACTGGTGGCGGTCGGTCACATCGCGGGCGGTAACGATCAGCCCGTCGATGGCCGGCAGCGAGCCGTTTTCCCGCACCGCAACCTCAAACATCCGCCAGCCGTCGCCAGCCGTTTCCAACCGACAGTGGTGGATGCTCGCATCACCGGTTTCGTCTGCGACTTCCAGCGCCGTCTCAAGCGTCGATCGGTCGTCTGGATGGACGACATCGAGAAGGTTCTTTGAGACGGAGATCTCACTCGGCGATTTGGTTGTGGTCTCCGGTGGGCCACTGACGTACCGGACGGTGCCATCCGATCGAGCAACGATGACTGTATCCGATGTGTACCCCATCGCGGTCTTAAACTGCGATTCGATCCGGCGTTGGGCGCTGATCTCCTCGAATAACAGCAACCGGTCGGCTGCGGCCGTCGCCATCGATTTTGCCTTGACAACAAAACAGCGGTCGAGATCACCCTGCGGGATGACCAGTTCCACACCGCCGGTATGTGGCTGTAACGCTGGCTCAGTGTCGACCTCCCCTGGGTTGGGCGCTGGGGCTACCGTTGTCTCTGAAAGCGACTCGCCGGGCGATAGCTGCGCCAAATACTCACCGAGCGGCAAGGCCTCGCTGGCGCGAACGCCGATGTCGTCGTCTCCGAGGCCAAGCTCGTTGCGAACCGTTTCGTTCGCCCGCTGAATCCGATCGTCGTCGTCGAGAACGACCACGCCGGCATCAATCGCCGAGAGGATCGCCGTCGTCAACTCATCGTCGGTGTGTTCCTCCGTCTGGCTCATCTGCTATCACATCCGCTGGGATGCCAGGCGAACACCGATGAGAGAGCGGCCGGCGTGAGGAACATGGATCGGGTTGGTCTGTTGAGAACGGATACCACATGAACATATATAATACACTCGGTCGCAGATATGAGCTGATGGACTGTTGACAGCCGTTCGAATCGCCGACCGATCACCGGCTGTCGGCCTCGTCAGTGCTGTCCGAATCGCCGACCACACCCACGAGCCGGATGTTTATATCCGCTCGCGTCATCACCTCCGGTAGTGTCCCTCCGCCGATTCGTTCGCGGCCAACCCAGTTGGTCGACGATCGAAACCGTTGTTCGCTCGGTCGTCGAGCGATACGACCGCGCGCCGGCCCACGTGCGGTTTCTGGATGCCGACAACTGGCTGTCGACGCCGGTCGTCATCGACGACGCGCTGTTTGTCAAGGTGATCAGCCAGCAGAACACCCTCGTCCACGCGCTGTTTACGACCGGGCGAAATCTTGGCGCGGTCGCCAGCGGCACCGCCGGCTTCTTTGAATCCTTCCAGTCGCCGGCCGAGATGGCGCGGCACGAACTTGAGGCCACCCAGAAGATGCGTGAATTGGGGCTCAACACCCCGGAGCCGATCGAAGCCTTCGAGGCTGAGGGCTACGGGGTCGTTGTCTTTGAGTATCTCCCTGCATTCCGCTCGCTAGACGCCCTTGATCCCGAGACTGAATCGTGGGTCGCCGAGGAGCTGTTTGCCGCACTCCGAACTCTCCACGACGCTGGGTTGGCCCACGGTGATCTCCGAGCGGAAAACGTGCTGTTGCTCGATGACGAACTCTACTTTATTGATGCGACAAGCGTCGACGGCGACGCCCAAGAGGGCATTCGGTCGTATGACCTCGCCTGCGCGTTGGCCGCCGTTGAACCGATCCTTGGAACGCGGGCGACGGTCGCGGCCGCCGACGCCTCGTACCCAACGGCTGATCTCCTTGCGGCTGCGGACTTTCTGCATTTTGTCCAACTCCGACCGGATCACGACTTTGGGGCTGCCGGGCTCAGAAGCGAGATCGAACACCGCGCGGCCACTGAGTAGCTTATCCTCGCAGCAAATTCATTACTTCGTCGGCGACAGCCGGTTCGACGGCCACAAGATACCGATCGCCCGCTGTCAGCGTCGTCTCCGAACGGGCGACCCGGTCGCCCTCGCCGTCGGAGATAACGAGCGTGCCATCGGGGAACCGCACCTCGGATAGCTGCTTGCCGGCTGCCGGTGCCTCCTCAGCGATGCGAATCAGCATGATATCGAGGGTTGCGGTGACATCCGCGAGCGTTTGGACATCGCTGCCGATGATCTCGTTGGCAGCCGTTCTCGCGCCGGCTCGCTCCGGAAAAACGAGGGCATCGACAAAGCGCGTGTAGGATTCGCCGGCCGCTCGATCAATGCGGGCGACTGTGCGGATCGACGGCGACAGCTCCGCAGCGGCCAAACAAACCGCAAGATTCAGCCCGGTCTCGCCGGTGAGGGCGGCGATCACATCGGCGTCTTCGACCCCTGCCTGTTCGATGATGTTCGGGTTTGTCGCATCGCCGGCGATGACGGTTGCCACCCATTCGTCGGCGATGGAGTTGATAACGGCTTCCTCGCGTTCGATAATCGTCACGTCGTGCCCGCGATCAGCCAGTATCTCGGCTGTCTGAAAGCCGACACGACCTCCGCCGGCGATGATGACATCACGCGTCGTGGTCATAGGTCAGCCTCACTGTCCGACGCCATTGTCTTGTCGGTCTCTGCGTCGGGCTCAGACTCGCTTCCAACCCGCTTCAATCCGAGATAGGCAACACCGCCGAGGGCGATCCAGCCGACGCTGAGGACGATCGCCAGCGGATCGGTTCGGAACAGATACTCGACAAGGACGACGGTCAACAGTAGATTCAACGCAATTCCGATCAGCGGCGGGGCCGGATAAAACGGCATCTTGTAGGGCCGATTCATCGCCGGACGCTCACGTCGGAGCCGAATCACGGCGACATTGACGATCACGAACGACAACAGGAAGAATAGACTCGACATGTTGCCCGCACTCTGGGTTGGTAAGGCGACCGAGCCAAGCATGACGACCGCGCTGGCGAGAATGGCAACAAACGGCGTCCCGTAGCGGTGGTGTAGCCGACCGAACGAGGGCAGCAGTTGGCCCTCCCGCCCCATCGAGAAGGCGACCCGCGAAGAGGCGATAACGACCGCGTTGAGCGCGGTCAACGTCGAGAAAACCGCCCCAAAGACGATCAGCGCGCCGCCGTTTTGGATGATCGGAAGGCCGGTCGGCATGAACGATGTGGCTGCCGTTGCGATCCCGGCCTCGCCGGCATTGGCCAAGCCGTCGGCCCCGAGGGTGCCGACAGCAACGGTTACCACCGCGAGATAGACGATCACGGTCGCGATCAGACTCAGGAAGATCGCCTTTGGGATGTTTTCTCGTGGATTTTTGACTTCCTCCGTAACCGTGGTGATGAGATCATACCCCTCGAAGGCGATGAAGGTCAGCCCCATCGCCGGTAAGATTGCGGCCGCACCACCGTTCGACGGGAACAGCGGCTGAAACTCCGCGCCCGAAAACATCGGCGAACTCAGCCCGAACAGGACGAACACCACGAGAATGCTTACCTTGATAATCGTGAAGATCGTTTCGGCACTCCCGCTTGCAGCCGTCGAGACGGCGTTGAGCGCGACCAAGGCGAGAACGGCGACAAACGCCAGCAAAAACGCGAGCGGAACCGACAGATCGATCAGTGGGATGGCGATCGCACCGACCTCTCCTGGTGGGGCGACGAGCCCATAGACGTGCAACAACTCCAGAAAGTTCGGCGCAAAGCCCAGCGCGTAGAGTGCGCCGGCGATCATGTAGGCGAACCATAACATCCAGCCCATGATGAACGACGCGAAGTCATCGAAGATCTCTCGGACGAAGGCGTAGCCGCCACCGCTTTTCGGGATCGATGCGGCGAGTTCGGCATACGACAGCCCGGTAAACGCTGTGACCGCGCCGTTGAGCGCGAAGACGATGATCGCGGCGGGGCCGGCAATCTCAGCAGCCAACCCCGTCAGCACAAAGATCCCGGCGCCGATCATCGCCCCCATGCCGATCATCGTCGCATCGAGCAGGCCGAGTTCGGCATTCGGCGAGCGGTTTTGATTGCTCACTGCGCCCAACTCCTGTCGGATGAGACTGTAACGAGGGGCACCGTACGGGCTACTGGCGGCGAGTTCCAAAAGAAGCTATCGGTGCTCGCCCGAAAGTTGGACGATTTGACACGCTCGGTTACTCGGCTGTCGATGGCACCGCATCCAGTTCAGCGAGAGCGGAGTCGATCACCGCCGCTTCAACGAGAGCCCGCGTTTCGGTCATCGGATCGTCGGCATCGGCCAACACCTCGCGGCTGCGCTCCAACAGGCGGGTTTCCATCTCGGCGTGGTCGACGGCTTCCTTCGTCTCGGTGAGCATGGCCTCAAAATCCTCTCGGAGGTCGAAGGAGGCGTAGGCAACATTGCACCGCGACAGTGGGTGATGATCCATCTCCAAGGCGAGATCACGAACCAACTCCCAGTCGTCGGCACAAAACTGGAGGGTCACCGGGGTGACGATGTCCTGCCAGGCGATCGGCCCGCTGTTTTCCATCAGCGTCACCGCCCGCGGCGGGACTTCGATCCGCCGGTCGGTTTTCGCGCTCCCACAGAGACAACACGGGGTGTCGGTGCGCCCGGTAAACATACCTGTTGTAGGAAGGCGAGAGATATGGAAGTTCCGACGATGCGTGTCGGAACACGCAACGACGGTCGCCACGAAGTATAAACAGGCTGTCGACAATGATGTGATGAATGACTGACTCGGAATCGACAGTGACCAACAAATGGGACGGTCGCAAATACGATGCCACCTGTGAGTTCGTCCACGACGCCGCGAGCGACCTGGTTGACGTGCTTGATCCAAAACCTACTGAGCGCGTGCTTGATGTCGGATGCGGGACGGGACACTTGACCGACGCGATCCGTGAGCGTGGGGCGACCGCCGTCGGCGTCGACGCCGCCGAGTCGATGATCGCCGAGGCCCGCGCGCAGTACCCAGATTGCGAATTTGTGCATGCTGACGCCCGAACCTACGCGCCCGACCGGACGTTTGACGCGGTGTTCTCGAATGCAGCACTCCACTGGATTCCGGAGACCGATCAGGACACGCTACTCCAAACCATCGCCGACACGTTAGCGCCAACCGGTCGATTCGTCGCTGAGTGCGGCGGTGTCGGCAACGTTGCAGCGATTACAAACGCCGTCGAAGCCGCTCTTGCTGACCGTGGCTACGAGATCACACATCCATGGTATTTCCCGAGCGTCGGCGAGTACGCCAGCCGGCTCGAAACACACGGCTTCGAGGTGCGGAGGGCGGAACTCTTTGACCGGCCAACGACGCTGGAACACGGTGAAAGGGGGCTTCGAGAGTGGCTGGGTACCTTCGGCGATCACTTCTTTGGGCCACTCTCTCCGGCGGAGCAGGACGCTGTTCTCACGGATATCGAGGCCACGCTTCGGGATGACCTGTTCCATGATGGATCGTGGATCGCCGACTATCGGCGACTTCGATTCATTGCTGTTAGAGAGTAAGGGACAGTCGGCCGTGCTGCGCCACTATCACTGCTCGGCGACCGAGAGATGCTGGTGCCACGATGGATCGACATCAGGAACAACGATCTCCATCGGCAATCCAGCCTCATCGGTCGGTGGCTTGCCCGGAATCGATGTGAGCGCGTGCTGGCCGGCGGCAACCAACACCAGCGCGTCGATGATGTCGTCGCGGGCGAGATGTTTGCGGTAGTGCTCGTCAAGGGCGGTCTCATAACAGTCGCGCCAGCCATCGAGTTCGGAATCAAGGACGCCGAACCGCGCGGCCCGTCCGCTCGCTGTCGATTTTGGCTGGGCGATCGGGTACCAATCGTTGAGTGCGGCGAAACAGCATTCGGGGTGGCTTTCGCGAATGTCGGGGGTGGGGTGCGCCTCGCGGAGCACCGTATCCACCGCGGCAATCTTTGGGGTGATATTCCACGCCTGCTTGGAGAGCCCAGAGCCAAGCCGCTCGCGCTGCAGCGTGTTCGCGTGGTCGTACTCAGCCGCGTCGCCCTCGCGTTGCACGTAGTCGACAACCGCCCGACACGGAACGGGAAACACCGAACTACTGCGTGCCCCAAGTCGCTGTCGGGCCACGCTGTCGCAGGCTCGTGGCTCGCTGTCGGGAAGCCCGATCGGCATGTCGATAAGGAACGTGTCAGCAGCAGCGTGGTCGTCGACAACGGCTTCAATCGACTCATATCGTCCGCTGTGGAGGGTTTCGTCGCCACCGGTTGTCCACACTGCAATCCAACCGCCGGCACAGCCATCGACACCGACCACAGATCCAGTCACACAGCGTGTTACCGGCCCCGAACGCAAGGGGATACCGGTTGGGAACGATCGTCTGCCACCCGCCGAAGAGTACTTTCCCGTCAGCGACGAAGATCGGGGCGATGTCCTACACCAAAGTCGACTATGCGGATGTCGAGCCGGTCGGTGGTGGCCTCCACTTCCTGCGTGAGCCGCTGGACTGCGACCAGCTTGGGATCTCCGTGCTCGATTGTGAGCCGAACTGGAGCGGCAAGCCGCACAATCATGCCGACGAGCAACAGGAGGAAGTGTACATCCTTGTCGAGGGTACAGCGACGATCACCATCGACGGCGACGATATTCCACTAGCGGCTGGCGAGGCGATCCGCGTTGCCGCCGACAGCGACCGGCAGATCCACACCGGCGACGCGCCCAGCCAGTTTGTTATCGCTGGCGCGCCGTAGCGATGGCGACGCGTGATGGCGCGCCCGACGCCTTCGGATCGCCCTACAGATTGTTGTCGACGGCGATCACGCCGCGGCCGATCGGCTGGATCTCGACGACCAGTACCGACGGCGTCGACAATCTCGCACCCTACAGCTTCTGTAACGTCGTCGCCGTCGACCCGCCGGTCGTCATGTTCGCGCCGGTCGGCCGCGATGACCTCAAACACACGCCACAGAACGTCGCTGACACCGAGGAGTTCGTTCTCAACACAGTCACGCACGACATCGTCGAGGTAATGAATGCCACGAGTGCGACACTCCCGGCCGACGAAAGCGAGTTCGACCACGTCGATATCGACCGCGCCGAGTCAGTCGTTGTCGACCCGCCGCGCGTCGCAGCCGCGAGCGTCGCCCTCGAATGTGAACTCTACGACTGGATTGAGGTCGGCGACAGCGTGCTGATCCTCGGTGAGGTTGTTCACGCCCATGTCGACGAGGCGGTTCTTACCGACGAGAAAATCGATATCGACGCACTCGATACAGTCGGCCGGCTCGCTGGCAACTACTACGCCTCGACACGAGATCGGTTTGAATTAGAGCGACCGCCGTAGTTGCAGGAGTTCGGCGGGCCTCGACAACTCGTGCCTGCTGGCTATTAGCACTGATAGCCAAGGCCGTGTGTTTTTGTACGCTGCGGTGGCACAAGAGGTATGATCGAGGTGTCGGGGCTGCGGAAGACCTACGGCGATTTCGCTGCCGTCGTTGGCAGCGAGTTCGAGATCGACCGCGGGGAGATCTTCGGCGTCGTCGGCCCGAACGGCGCGGGCAAGACGACGACGCTGAAGATGCTGGCTGGGCTGATCGAACCAACCAGCGGGACGGCAACCGTCGCGGGCTACGACGCCGGCGACCCCGAAATGCGACACCAACTCGGCTTTCTGCCGGAGGAATCGCCGCTGTATGAGGATATGACGGCGCGATCGTATCTCCGATTTTTTGCTGATCTCTACGACGTGCCCCGCGAGGTAGCAAGCGAACGCATTGAGTCGACACTCGATCGGCTGGATCTTGACTACCGTGACCGCCGACTGGGCGATGTTTCGAAGGGGATGAAACGCAAGGTCGCCATCGCCCGCTCGTTGGTCAACGATCCCGACGTGCTCATCTACGATGAACCCGCCAGCGGGCTCGACCCGTTGACGACAAACTCGGTGTTGGAGTTCACCGAAGAACTCCGCGAGGACGACAAGACGGTCATCTTCAGCGCGCACAATCTCTACCACGTCGAAAGCGTCTGTGACCGCGTCGTGATCATGAACGAGGGTCGGATTATCGCCCGCGGCTCGGTCGCTGACATCCGCGAACAGTACGGCGAAACGACCTACCACGTCTACAGCGACACCGCACTCGACGGCACCGACCCAACCGCTGACGGTCGTCACCGGGCGGTCGTCGAAACGATGGCCGAGGTCGAAGCGATCCAAGCCGCCGCGACGGACGCAGGTGGCAGCGTCACCGATATTCGCACCGACGAGCCAAGCCTAGAATCGATCTTTTTGGAGCTGACCGGCCAACAGATGCCGAGTCCACGCACAGCCAGGGACACCGAGCCAGCCAGCGAGCCCACGACTGACCAACACGAGGTGGAGGACGCGCCGTGACGCGGGTCGATCGCCTGCGAACACGGCTCACGACCGCCGGGCGTCGACTCCGCCGGGTCGCCCGGATCGCCCGCTGGGAACTCGGCCAGTCGACGAGCAGTTACAACCGCCGTACCCTCGCCGTGATCGCCGTCCTCGTTGTCGTCGTTGCCAGCGTCGGCACCTCGGCTGTCGCCCTCGGCGTCGCCTCACCGTCGCCGAACACTGACATCTACCGGGTCGGTGTCGCCGACAACAGCCCTTACAACGCGGTGATCGACGACCACGCCAGCCTGACCGCCCGCCCGCCGGATCGAACTGCGTTGGCAACCGGCGAGATCGACCTCCTGATCGGCGGGGTTCGACAACCAGCCGCTGGCCCCGGCCCGCGCTCGCCAACGCTCCTCGTTGAGCCGGCCGACGGTGAGAAAGGTGATGCCGCACTCACCGCGTTCCGCTCGGCGGTGCAGTCCTACAACGACCGAGCGATGGCACTGGAACCGAATCGAACCGCCGCCTATCCGGTTATCGTCGAGCTACAGTACATTCCACAATCGACGCTCGGCCCGGCCGCCCCAACGAACGCAGGTAACCTCACCGGTGATGATACATCCGCAGACGATGCTGACGGCGGTGATGGAACCGACACTGACGCCAACGACACCGACACCAATGGAACGATCAGCGACGCCGATGGTGGAACAGCCGATGGAGGCGGTGACAACACGACAGGCACCGATCGCACCGAGGGTGACGCGCCGCCCGTTGCCGACGGTGGTGGCGGCTCGCTGCTCGATCGCGCGCTGTTCGGCGGCGGCACCAGCGGCTCGCCGGCTGAGATCCAGCCACCCTTCCCCTTTGGCTCGCTGCTACTGGCGTTTCTGTTCCTCGTGCCGATGAACTTCGTTATTCAATCCTACGGGAGCAGCATCCTCAACGAGCGAATCAGTCGTCGGGGGGAGCTTTTGTTGGTCGCACCCGTCGAGCGGCTGGACATCGTCGCCGGCAAAACCCTGCCGTACGCGGCTATCGCCGTCGCTGTCACAGCGGTCATCGCCGCGGCGATCGGCGGGAGCCTGCTGTCGGTGGCGGCGGTCGTCCCGATCGCGATGACCTTCTTGGCGGCGACGTTCCTCGGCGCGATGTTCGCTCGATCGTTCAAGGAACTCACGTTTGTGACGATCACGATCACCGTCTTCCTCACGAGCTATGTGTTCATCCCCTCGATCTTCACAAACGTGACGCCGATCGCGTTGATCTCGCCGCTGACGCTTGTGGTCATGGAGCTACAGGGTGAGGCCGTCACCCTCGGGAGCTACCTGTTTTCGACCGGCCCGTTCTATACGAGTGCTGGCGTGTTGTTCCTGCTCGGAACCGGCGTCTACCGAGAGGAGGATATGTTTTCACAAAAACCGGTACCGCTGAAGTTCCTCGACGCGCTTGATGCGCGATTGAGTGGGATTCGATCGGTTGGCGTGCTGACCGCGCTGTTTTTGCCGTTTGTCTTTATTGCTGAGCTGTTGGCGATCGCCGTCTTGTTCGTGTTGCCGATCGAGGTGTCGATCCCGTTGATGCTCGTGGTGATCGCCGCCGTCGAGGAGGTTGCGAAAAGCGTTCACGTGTTTGCCGGCTTTGAGAGTGATCGGTTCGATCGATCGGTGCGAACCGCACTGCTGTTGGGGATCGCCTCCGGGATCGGCTTCTTCGTCGCCGAGAAGTTCACCGCCGTTGCACAGTTGGTCGGCCTCCCGAATCTCCAACTCGGCGAAGCCGCCCTGCAGCCCGCCGGCATCGGCATTACGCCCTCGACATCGCTGCTGTTGTTGGCTGGCCCACTGGTGTTGCATACGGTGACCGCCGGTGTCGCCGCCCTCGGCGCGCGGAAGAATCTACGGTGGTATCTGGTGTCGCTGGTCGCCGCAACGGCGATTCACGCGGCGTACAACTTCGGGGTGGTGACCCTCTATGGGTGATCGAGAATGGCTGCGCGCTCGGTGGCACGCTGTTGCCGACCGCGTAAGCGACCCACGACTGACGATCGCCGGCCGCGAGCTGCGGGTGTTGGGCCGCGAGAAGACGATCATCCTCGCGGTCGTCATCCAACTGTTTGTCGCCGCGTTCTCGGGCTTTCTCGTTGTCGGCCTTGTCTCGTTGTACGACCCCGGCAGCGTTGATGGCTATCAGATCGACGCCGCCGTCACCGGCGAGGCTACCAACGAGATGTTGGAGGCGATCGAAGAGCGACCAGCCATCGAGGGCACGCGGTATGCGACGACCAGCGAGGCTTACGCCGACTTCCAGGATGGCGCGGTGAACGCGGTGTTTCAGACGACCCGCAGCGACGGCCGTATCGAGGTGGTGATGACCGCCCCGGAGGGCAGCATTGAGACCACATTAGTCGTCTCGGAGGGCCAAGAAGCCTTGCGCGCCCTTGAGCGAAACCTTCGCACCGAACGCGCTGCCTCGCTGTCGAATCCACCCTTGCCGCTGCCGCCTGACACCGGCGGCAACCCCTACTACGATTTCACCTACACGATCCTACTGCCGCTGTTGGTGTTCCTCCCGGTGTTTATCAGCGGTTCGATCACCGTCGACTCGCTGACCGCCGAAAGCGAGCAGGGTACCCTTGAACTGTTGCGTGTCGCGCCGGTAACGATGGTCGATATCGTCGACGGCAAGTCGGCGGCGATGATCGCTATCGCTCCCCTGCAAGCGGTTGCGTGGCTGGGGCTGCTTTCGCTGAATGGTGTCGCCGTCGCCAACGCTGGCTGGCTGGCCACGCTTGTAACAGCGGTGACAGCGATCGTTGTCGCGCTGTCGGTGGCCGTCTCGCTGTTAGCTCCCGACCGGCGATCCGCACAACTGCTGTTTTCGGTTGCGGTGTTGCTGTTTTTCGCCGGGGCGACGCTGTTGCCCGGTGGGCCAGCCAACACCGCGGCACGGCTGGCGATCGACAGCGCGACGCTGTCGACACGGCTGGCCGTTCTTATCTATGGAGTGGTTGGTGTTGCGGCCGTCGGTGCTGTCCGCCGGCTAGCGACGCGGATCAACCCGAACACGCTGTGAGCGAACCCACGTCGTACGGTCGGGTGCGAGGTGGGTTTCGACAACCGATTCTATTAGTGGATGTGGGTTGTATCCCCGCACATGGATCGTGACGTACTGCTTCGCCCGTTCGCGTTGCTGATGGAATATCGAATGTACCTGCTTGCGGTGAGTGGGTTCCTCATCGCAGGAGCGGCAGTTACCTACGGGCTGCGAACGGAAGATACGGTAATGGCCCTCGGCGCGCTGTTGTTCCTGCCGAACGCGCTCGTCCTACTGGGCGTTGGCCTCCGCGAACGCGGCTGGTTCGATGAGGGATCGCCGATTACCCCGGACTAACAGGAATGACAACCCCTGCACCACCACGGTCGGATCGATGACGACACCTGAGGCGGAAATTCGTCAGCAACTCATCGAGGTCTTTGGAGCCGCCGAGTATCCGGTAACCGACCCCTTCGAGTTGATTCCGGTGTTGCCGGACGGCGCGGCAACAACCTTCGAGGCTGGCGATGTGACGATCGGCGCGATGGAACTCGGGATGGAGTACGCCGACTATCAGGAGTATCCCTACGACAGTGTCGAGCCGCTGGTCGAGGATCTTATGACCGGGCTCCGCGCCAAGGGCGTGTTTGGATAACAACGCGTCCCAACGAGTCCCTGTCGCCGGAACCGACGTTACTGTTCCCCGAGTCGTTGCTGAATCAGTTGATCGATATTGTACAGGAGCACAGCGACGGTCACCAGCGTCGTCGCAAAATACAGTAGTAGCTCTGGGGGCCCAGAGACAATCCCAGCGAGGGCTGTCCCGCCGAATCCTACGACGACGAGTTCGATCCAGGTCACAAAAATACGGGAGGCCAGCAACGTCGACGAGCCCGCCTCGCCCACGTCAGTAGGCCTCCTCCGGAGTAATCGGGCCGCTGAACGCCGTGTACAGCACAGCGAAGTAGACAACCACGAGCGGCAACAGCAGTCCGGCACCGATCGTCATCAGATTCAGCGGGAGCGTCGAGACGATGGTCTCCCGGATCGTCGCGCCGGTCGCTGGATCGATCGCCGGGTACATGATCCGGGCGACGACGGTGATCAACCCGTATGTCATCACGCCCGCGATGCCGAGGGCGATGAGATTTTGCTCCCGCCGCAACGCGAGGATGTAGCCCGCTGCCAACACGATAGAGGCGACAACCAAGACGATGATCAGCGGATCCAACAGCGTCGTGATCCCCTCGGGGAGTCGCATCGCCAACACAGCAAGCGTGGCAACGACCGCCAGCAGGTAGCCGACAACCGCAAGCTGTCCGTAGGTCGAGACGACCGGCGGAAGATCGTGTTGGGCTTTGAGCCGGAGGAACGCCGCCCCGGAGACGACCGTAAGTAGTGTCAGCGTCACACCAACAACGAGGCCGATCAGCGAGATCGACCCCTCGTTGCCGACGAGCCAGTTGCCCGCGAAGACACCGAGGAAAAACGGCGCGAGAACGCTACCGGCGACGAAGGCGACACTCCAAGCGCGTTGCCACAGGTTGTCGTGTCGCTGTTCGTACATCTCGGGGGCCAGCCCGCGGATGATGAGCGCGCCCAGGATGGCAAACATCAGGAGGTAATGCCGGCTGAAGAGTCCGGCGTAGGCCGCCGGGAAGGCCGCAAACAGCGCGCCGCCGAAGACGACGAGCCAGACCTCGTTGCCGTCCCAAAACGGGCCGACAGCGGCGAGCACCGCCTCCCGCTGGCGATCGGTATCCAGCAGGCCGTAGATCGCGCCGGCCCCGAAGTCGAAGCCATCGAGGAACAAAAACGTCGCTAACAGGGTGAACATGAGGCCGTACCAGACCTCCGGCAGCGGGAGGCCAAATAACGGCCCGGCGGTGAGCCCCTCGACGCTAATCATCGTCAGCCACCCCCACCGCCGGCGACTCAGGCGTTGGTGATGGCTCACGATTTGTCCGCAGGTCGTCGCCACCCGGCGGCCCGTTGCGGATGATTCGGGCGACCACGTAGCCATACAAGATGAGCAACGCTGAGTAGAGGCCGACAAAGCCAGCGAAAGTGGCCGTCGCTTCCAGCCCGGTGAGCCCGGGGGAGACACCCTCGCTGGTCTTCATCACGCCTTGGATCACCCAGGGCTGGCGACCCACCTCCGTGACGACCCAGCCAAGTTCGACGGCGACGATCCCGAGCAACGACGACCCCATTAACGCCTTATGCAGGAGGCCGTCCTCGAAGAGCTCGCCTTTGTACCACCGGTAGCCACCCCAGAACGACAGCAGGATGAACCAAAAGCCCATCCCGACCATCGCCCGGAAGGCCCAGAAGACGATCGCCACCGGTGGGGCCTCGGTGTCGAACTCGTTGAGGCCGGTTATTTCGGCTGTCGGATCACCCCCGCTGGCGAGCCACGACGCGCCGCCTGGGATCCCGATCCCGAACAGTTCTTTCGCGCGTGGATCAGTGATCGAATCGAGGTTGGTTGGCGCGGCAACGATGTACTCGGGGACGTAGGAGTCAGTTTCCCAGACAGCCTCCATCGCGGCGAACTTCTGGGGTTGGGTTTCGGCGACGTGACGGCCGTACATATCGCCGTGGAACGCCTGCAGCGGTGCGGTGATCAACAGCGCGATCAGCGCGATCTTCAGCGTCGTTTCCCAAAAGTCGATGTTGTCGTGATCGAATCCCCAGACGTGGTGCCGGAAGACGTAGTAGGCGGCGACGCCGGCCATGAACAGCGCGACCGACTCGATGGCGGCGTTCTGCATGTGCACATACATGTAGCCGAAGCGGGGGTTGAGATACGCTGCGATCGGATCGACGAGATGGACAACCGTCTGGCCACCCTCAGAAGCGAGTTCGTAGCCCCGTGGCGTCTGCATCCACGAGTTGGCGATCAGAATCCACACCGCCGACAGCCACGTGCCGAGGCCGACGGCGACACTGGAGATGAAGTAGAGCTTGTCGCCGACGCGGTCACGGCCGAAGACGAAGATTCCGAGGAAGGTCGCCTCCAGCATGAACGCCATCATCCCCTCGACGGCGAGTGGGCCACCGAACAGCTCGCCGGCGGCCGTCGAGAAGGCCGCGAAGTTCGTCCCGAACTCAAATTCGAGGACGATGCCGGTGACCGTCCCGACGACGAAGGAGATGGCGAAGATCTTGGTCCAAAAGCGACGCAACTGTTCGTAGACGGGCTTACCAGTTCGGATATCCTTCCACGTGAAGTAAATGAGGAAGGGGGCTAACCCCATACTCATCACGGGGAAGATGATATGCACCATCGTGGTAAGGGCGAACTGGGCCCGACTGGCGATAACTGGATCCATGATGACTGACCCCGGAGTCGAACTCCGATGTACAATTGCATCTTTGACACTCGATTAGTTAAACGTGTCCCTCTTTTCAGCGCGTATATCAGCAAAACACTGGTTTAATCGCCTAAAACGGCTGTTTTCAACTTTTGTGTTTGTCACAATACAACTCAGATTAGCCTGCCGCACCACTATTGTTAAGAAAAGACACGACTATACGCTCGGCACCCAGTATCAGCAATATGGAGACCCGTCACCTCGTGCTCTTGATCGTGGTGCTCGTCACCAGTGTTCTGCTCGTTCGCGGTGTCGTCGGACTGCTCAACGGGGATATCGGCACCGTGGCCAGACAGGCAGCGATCGGGCTGATCGTGTTTACCTTCGGTATCGCGCTCGTCTCTCGTTGGGACGATATCGGGTGAGAAACGACGGTCTCGGGACAGCGCCGCTCACCCCTCGCAGGTACATTCATGGGAGATGGCTGCTGTGTCGGCGACGTGGGTATGCACTGCTACCGCGAGATCGAACATGGCGGTCGCATGCTGGGCGGCTGCGGTATCACGTGTTCGGGTGCGCCTCCGGTTGCCGCGGTGGAGCTGTTTGAGCTGTTCGGCTGTCGTCTCGCTGATGAGCCCGAGGTCGCCGGCCCGAGCGAAGGCGGTGGCTCGCCCGGAGTCTGCTTTTCTGAGTGTCTCGCCGCGGCTGTGAGCGGCGGCCGCAAGAGAGTGTTCGATCGCGGCAAACGAGAGTTCGATCACGCTGGCGTGATAGCCGCCGGGCTCTCGAAGCGAGCGGCAGGCCGTCAGGAGCCGACAGGCCGTCCGAAGGCTGACAACTGCGTTCTTCGTCTCAGTTGGCTCGATCGTGGGCGGAAACGACAATGTCTCCGGCGGTGCGTCGAAGGCCGCAGTAGCCTGGTCAAGCGCGTCACGAATAGCGGGTGGTTCCTCACCCATCTGTTTGGCTCCATTGTGGTGGCGACGCTGGCTGATACGGTTCCGACTGCATAGCCGGGAGTGCGCGCGAAGGCGACAAATCTCTTCGGGCTGCGATCAGCGGCACCACGGTCGATGAAGAGATAGGTGTTCGGTCGGGGTCGACGCGGTGACCCACCACTCAGCGCAAGACGGCAGTGTTGCCGCGCGTTTCGATCAGATCGGCACCGACGGAATCGGCCAACTCGGCTGCCAGCGTTTCGGTGTCATCGCTCCCGCGGGCCGCGCGGAGAAACTTCACCTTCACGAGGCGGCGATTCTGTAGCTGATCGGCCAACTCATCGGTCACTGACTCGATGCCGTGTTTGCCGACCCAGACCGTGACGTCGAGATTATGGGCTTCCTTGCGAAGTTCGTCTGAAACCATGATACGCCATTTATCGGTCGACCGGGTTTCAACCTTTAGATCGCCGGAACGGCTGCCCAAGCGTTGTGAACATCGCGATCAGCCGGACGGCCGGGCGATTGAGGCGGTGGGTAACAGGCGAATTTTGCGCTGCTCATATCGCCGAGTCTGACATAGGTTAATAAACCCAGAGTCCATTCATCCCACTAACGTATGGTTTCACTACCACGTCGTCGACTTCAGAGGAGTCGACAATGAAACTCGCAACGATCGGTGTTGGGAATGCTGGCAGCAAGGTTATCGACCGGATGGTGGAGTTCGAGCAGGCGACCGGGCGGGATCTCTGCCGGCACACGCTCGTGATCAACACCGCACGGACGGATCTGGCCAAGCCGGAACACGTCCCCGAAGATCGACGGCTGTTGATCGGCGAGACCCACCAGAAGGCGAAAGGCCACGGCGTCGGCGGCGACGCCGCTATCGGCGCGGAAGTGGCACAAACGGAGATCGACGACATTCGTCGCATCTTCGACGATGTGGAGATCCACGAGGTCGACGCGATCCTCGTCGCTGCCGGACTCGGCGGCGGGACGGGCAGCGGAGCCGCCCCGGTCGTCATTGAGGAGCTTCAAAAGATGTACGACGAGCCGGTCTACGGTCTCGGGATGCTGCCGGGCAAATACGAGGGTGGCCGCCCCGCGCTCAACGCTGCACGGTCGCTCCAGTCGTTCGTCAACAAGGTCGATAACTTCATCGCCTTCGACAATGACGCCTGGCGATCCCGCGGCCAGACCATCGAAGAGGGCTATGAGGATATGAACCGTGAGCTGGCGACCCGCATCGTCACGCTGCTTGCGGCCGGCGAGGTTGACGAAAGCGAGGTCGGGGAGAACGCCATGGACTCCAGTGACATCATGCGAACCATGGAGGTCGGCGGCGTTTCCTCGATCGGCTACGCCTCGACCGGTGTTGATACCCCCGATGACGGGCTGCTCTCACGGTTCAGTGAGGAAGAGGTCTCGAATATGGAGTCAACCGATGCGGCGAAGATCAAAGGCCTCGTTCGGCGCGCGGTCAACTCCCGGCTGACCGTTCCCTGTGATGTGGCCAGTGCCGAGCGCGCGCTGATCATCTTTGCGGGGCCGCCATCGGAGATCTCCCGGAAAGGTGTCGAATCCGCCCGCGATTGGCTCGAACAGGAGACCGAAACGGTCGACGTGCTCGCCGGCGACGACCCACGAACCGACTCCGATACGCTCGCGGCGGTTGTACTGCTGTCGAACGTGACCGATACCCCACGGATCAAGGAGATTCAGGATCAAGCGGTTGACGCCCAAGACACGATCCAACAGCAGGAAGCGGTTCGCGAGGAGGAGATCGAGTCGCTGATCACCGACGATGACAATGATCTCGACCCAATCGTCTAACCGCACCTCGCGGGCAGCGATCGATAGACTCGCTCGGGAGGGGCGTGAATGAAGCTGTCGCTGTTCGGGGTCGGTGACGCGGGCACCCGGCTGGTCGACAAGCTCCTGCAGGCGGAAGTCGAGACCGGCCGGAACTTTACCGACGGCAATGTGCTGGCGTTCAACACCGCCGCCGAGGCCTTCGGTGAGACAGACACCCTCCCCGAAGAGCGACAGATCCTAATCGGCGACACCCATTCGGCGGTCAATCAGTACGTCGAACCGGATGCTGACGGCCCGGATACCGACACCGCCAGCGCGACCTCCCGAGACCACTCACCAGGCGTCGCCGGCGACCCGGAACTCGGCGCGGAAGTTGCTGATGACGAACTTCCGGAGATCCGCCGCGCGCTCGATCTCGTTGACGACACCGAGGTCGACGCGGCGATGGTCGTCGCCGGCTTCGGTGGAGGCACCGGCTGTGGCGTCGGCAGCGTCCTCTTAGAGGAGCTCAAAAGCATCTATGAGATCCCGGTGTATGTGCTCGGCGCGTTGCCGGCAGCCGACGAATCCGATGAGCGCGCACACACAGCCGCGCGAGCGGTGCGAACATTTGTCCCGCTGGCTGATGCGGTGCTCCCCGTCGATAATGACGCGTGGGCACGGAGCACCCAACCACTTACCGAGCAGTACGACGAGATCAACGAGATGGTTGCGACCCGGATGCTCTCACTGTTTGCGGCCGGGGAATCAGATCCGGCAACGGTCTCGGAGATGCGGATCGATCCGGCCGATGTGATGCGCACGCTGGCCGTCGGTGGACTCTCATCGATCGGCCATGCGAGCATCGAGGTCGACACCAGCGACGAGGGGCTGCTCGCCCGACTGATGCAGCTGTTGGGTCTTGCGGAGGAGACTCCCGACACGCAGACCGATGCAGCGACGATCAAGCGACTCGTTCGCAGCGCGCTGAACTCGAAGCTGACGCTTCCCTGTGATATCGAATCAACTGATAGGGTGCTGGTGATCCTTTCGGGGCCACCATCAGATATCTCCAGAAAAGGGTTCGAAACCGGCCGCTACCTGCTGGAAGAAGAAACAGGCACTGTCGAGGTATTGGCCGGCGATGAGCCGCTCCCGAACGCCTCGGAGATCACCGCCACGGTACTGTTTTCGAATGTGACGGACGTGCCCCGAATCGACGAGCTACAGGAGCGGGCGGTCGCCTACCAGCGCGAGCAGGACGCCGACACAGCCGTGATCGACACGGCGACCTCAATTGAGGGGGCGACGGCGGTCGCCGCCGATGCGTCGACAGCGGCACCTGACGACGAGAGCGATCACCCCTTCGAGTTCCACGGAACTGAGGAACAACAGGAGAATGGTGATGCACACGGCGGCGACACCGTCAGCCCGGACGCCGACGCGAGTGATGAATCAACAGCCACGGACACACCCGATGGCGATGCGACCGACGGCAGCGCGGCTGACACATCGGCTGATTCTGACACCGCTACCGAAGATGGTGACGCGACCACCGCGGCAGCCACGTCGTCCGACGAACACGAGTAGTCGTCGCGAAACCGCGGTCATCGAACTCCCACCGACCCGTCATATTGCTCCGGTAGGCTGATACCCCCGTGGTCGTATTCGCCGGTATGGACGCTCACATCTCGCCGTCGACCGTCTCGGGGACGGCGCGTGCACCACCCTCGAAGAGCTACACCCACCGAGCGATCTTGGCGGCCGGCTACAGCGACGAGGCGACCGTCTACGACCCACTCGACAGTGCTGACCCGCGGGCGACCCAGCGGGCGGTCAACGCCTTTGGTGGCGATGTCACCCCTGTCGGCGACGGTAACGCCTTAGCGATCACCGGCTTTGACGGCACCCCCTACGTGCCTGACGATGTCATCGACTGTGCTAACAGCGGAACGACGATGCGACTGGTTACCGCAACGGCCGCCCTCGGTGACGGACTGACGGTGCTAACGGGTGACGACTCGCTGCGCTCGCGGCCACAGGGGCCGCTGTTGAACGCACTCTCGACGCTGGACGTTCGGGCCGAAAGCACCCGCAGCAACGGGCAAGCGCCACTGGTCGTCGGTGGATCGCTTGCGGGCGGGACGGTCTCAATCCCCGGCGATGTCTCCTCACAGTATATCTCGGCGTTGCTCATGGCCGGCGCGGTCACCGATGAGGGGATCGAGCTCGAACTGACGACTGAGCTCAAATCAGCTCCCTATGTCGACATCACGCTGGAAGTGCTCGAGGACTTCGGCGTGACCGCCGAGCCGGTCGGTACCAGCGGTACGGATGGTGTTCGATCGGCCGGCGCAGATGGCTTCGTCATCGAAGGCGGCCAGCAGTACGCGCCAGCGAACGGCGAGTACCACGTCCCCGGTGATTTCTCGTCGATGTCGTATCTGTTGGCTGCGGGTGCGGTCGCCGCAGCCGACGGCGAGTCCGTTGTCGTCGAGGGCGCACAGCCGAGTGCGCAGGGTGACAGTGCTATCGTCGATGTGCTCGATCGCATGGGTGCCGACATCACGTGGGACAGGGACGCGGGAACGATCACAGTCGGTGCCGCGCCGCTGTCGGGGACGACTGTCGATGTGGGCAACACCCCGGATCTGTTGCCGACGATCGCCGTGCTTGGGGCGGTTGCCGACGGCGATACCGTCATCGAAAACTGCGAACACGTTCGCTACAAGGAGACCGATCGGGTGAGCGCGATGGCCACGGAACTTGAGACGATGGGGGCCGCGGTCACCGAAGAACAGGCGACACTGACGATCCACGGTGGGGAGTCAACGCTTGAAGGCGCCTCGGTGGAGGGGTACCACGACCACCGCGTCATCATGTCGCTGTCGGTCGCCGCCCTCGCTGCAGCCGGGTCGACGACGATCACCGGTGCCGAACACGTCGCCGTCTCGTTCCCGGACTTCTTCGAGGTGCTGTCGTCGCTGGGTGCCGGGGTCGATCGCACCGAGTAACCCCCGCATGCTTTTGTCGTCGGTCATGTTGTGCTCTGTATGGATCGGGCTGTCATGCTACCGCCGTTGTCGGTGGGGATTGAGGGGATCCCACAGCCCGCGGATCTCGTTGCGGTCGGGGATCTCGTTGTCAACATCATCGTCGCGATCGGCTATCTGTCGATCACGCTGTTTGTGGGTGCGATGTTGGTCTCTAATGCCGGTGAGCGAATCCGAACCGTCGGCGAGGAGGTTCGAGTTCACCCTCTCGAATCCGCGGGGTTCGGCCTTGGAACGGTCATCGCTGGCGTAGGTGGCTATCTCCTCGTGGGCGTCACGGCTGCGGCGCTCGCCGAACTTGGCGCGCCCCCACAGGTTGGCATCCTTGTGTTGGTACCACTGGTCGTCGGCGTGATCGGGCTGATTGTTGCGACCGCGCTTGGACAGCTCGTCGTCGGCATCATCCTGGTACGCCGATTGAGTGACGAGGGGCGACCGAATCTCTGGGCGGCTCTCATTGTTGGCACAGTCGTTCTTGGGGTGGCGGCGATCTTCCCGGCCGGCAATCTGGTTGGCGTTGCCGTCACCGTGGGCGCGATCGGCGGCGTCACCCGTCGGGTATGGCGAACCAACAGCGAGCGCTTCCCTGCTCTTCGGGACACGCTGCTGGAGTGACCCATCGCCGACGGACTGCAAGGTTCAAATGCTCTGGGGCCCAGAGGCCGATAATGAATGGCAATCGGTTCGGTCGGCTCTTTCAGGTGACGACATACGGCGAGAGCCACGGGAAGGCGATGGGCGTGACGATCAGCGGCTGTCCGGCTGGGGTTGACCTCGACACCGAGGCAGTGCAGGCGGAACTCGACCGCCGCAAGCCCGGCCAGTCGATGATCACGACCTCCCGCGGTGAGCCCGACGACGTGACGATCAACTCCGGACTGCAGGACGGCTACACAACTGGAACGCCGATCGGGATGGTCATCGAGAACAAGGACGCCCGCTCGGGGAAGTACGAACCCTTCGTGACCGCACCGCGTCCCTCACACGGCGATTACACCTACTCCGCAAAGTTCGGCACCCGGAACTGGGGTGGCGGCGGTCGTTCCTCGGCCCGCGAAACGGTCAACTGGGTTGCCGCCGGCGCGGTCGCCAAACAGGTGCTTGAGCAGAGTGAGTACGACGTACAGGTGAAGGCCCACGTCAACCAGGTCGGCGACATCGAGGCACCCCCCGTCAGCTTCGAGGAGATGCTCGAACACACCGAGAACAACGAGGTGCGGTGTGCCCATCCTGAAACCGCCGAGGAAATGCGGGATGCGATCGACGAGTACCAGCAGGAAGGCGACTCGATTGGTGGATCGGTGTACTTCGAGTGTCGCGGCGTTCCCCGTGGCCTCGGCGCGCCACGATTTGACTCCTTCCCGTCGCGGCTCGGCCGAGCGATGTTTGCGATCCCGGCGACGACGGCCTTCCAGTTCGGCAAAGGGCGTGAGGCCCGAACGATGCGGGGTAGCGAACGTAACGAGGACTGGGAGTTCGACGATGGCGATTCCCACCCGGATACCGTCAGCGACGAGGGCGATCCGGTGCCAGTCGGCAACGACCACGGCGGCCTTCAGGGCGGAATCACAACCGGCGAACCGATCTACGGCGAAGCAACGTGGCACGCCCCAACTAGCATCCCGAAAGAACAGACGACTGCTGACTGGGAGACCGGCGAGCGTAAGGATGTGCAGGTCGTCGGTCGCCACGATCCGGTGTTGATGCCGCGAGCGGTGCCGGTTGTCGAGGCGATGCTCAATCTGACGATTCTGGACTTTATGCTGCTGGACGGCCGCATCAACCCCGACCGTCTTGATGGACAACCAGGCGAGTACGACACCGACTACCATCCACGCAGCCCGGACAATATGGAGTAATCGACGGCGACCAAAAATATCGGCTTGCTGTCATCGCAGACGCTATATATCAGTCTTTTTACTATATTGTAATTCACGTGAGCGATGTCGCAGTGAGCGACACACCGCCTTGCTGCACCACGCCGGTTCGGCCGGCCTTCAGGCGCAGTGGCTGACAGGCGAGCAAGTAGGGTGATTGTGGCGTCCACCAACCCAGTTGTGTGGTGCCCATCGAGACGCCGTTGTAGATTGTGAAATACCCCGAATTCGGCTGGCTTATGAACGAATATCCACAATTATAGGTTCTTAATGATCTTTCCTTGCTAATGCATAGCAAACTCTTTTACCCGGGGCTAGCATTCTCTTCATACTAGTGGCCCAGTGGGGCCGTGACAGCAACCTATGACTGATAACGAATTCATCTGGCGAATTGCCGGCGGCTCCGGTGACGGGATCGCCTCAACGAGTCAGAACTTTGCCAAAGCGCTGATGCGTTCCGGCTTGGACGTATTCACACATCGACACTATCCCTCCCGGATCCGTGGTGGCCACACCTACACTGAGGTTCGTGCCGCAGCGGAACCGGTCAAATCCCGTGGCGACGGCTATAATTTTCTGCTGGCGCTGGGCGACTCCTTCGCTCGCAACCCACAGGAAGATGCCTACTACGGCAACGAGGAGATCAAACCGCTCTCGGAGAACCTTGATGAGCTCCGAGAGGGTGGCGTCATCGTCTACGACTCGGGGCTGCTCGATGCCTCCGAGATCGAGGACTTCGACGCCCGTGTCGAGGAAAACAACTGGCACGTCTACGACATCGACCTCCGTAACATGGCCCGCGATGTCGGCCGTGAGGTCATGCGCAACACCGCCGGCGTCGGCGTGACCTGTGCGCTGGCCGGGATCGACCTCCACTGGATCGAGGAGCTCATGTCGGATGCGATGCCGGAGAAGATCCTCGAACCAAACCTTGAGATCCTCAACAAGGCCCACGACATGGTCGTCGAGGAGTACGATGTCGACGCCAACGATGTGACCGTTCCTGAGGGCAGCCACGACGAAGAGCAGGTGCTCATGTCAGGCTCCGATGCGATCGCCTACGGCTCCCTCGACGAAGGCTGTCGGTTCATCGCGGGCTATCCGATGACCCCGTGGACTGAGGTCTTCACCATCATGTGTCAGAACCTTCCGGAGGTCGGCGGGATCTCCGAGCAGGTCGAAGACGAGATCGCCGCGGCCGCCCTCGCAGTCGGTGCGAGTCACGCCGGCGCGAAGGCGATGTCCGGCTCTTCCGGTGGTGGCTTCGCCCTGATGAGCGAACCGCTTGGTCTCGCCGAGATGACCGAAACGCCGGTCGTCCTCATCGAGGCGATGCGGGCCGGCCCCTCCACCGGGATGCCGACGAAGCCCGAACAGGCCGACCTCGAACACGTGCTGTACACCTCACAGGGAGACTCCCAGCGCGTTGTCTTCGCACCGGGAACAGTCGAAGAGGCCTACACCCAGACGCGGCGGGCCTTCCAGATCGCCTACGAGTACCAGATCCCGGCGATCGTGCTGTACGATCAGAAGCTCGGCGGCGAGCTCGTCAGCCTGCCGGCGTCTCACTTCGATGAGGAGCCCAACCCATCGCTCGGCTCGACGCTCACCGAAGCCGAGCTCGAAGAGGCTCCCCACGACGACAGCGGGAAGTACAGCCGCTTCCAGCACGATGTCGAAGACGGCGTCAGCCCGCGGTCGATCCCCGGCCAGAAGGGCGGTCGTTTCCTCGCCACCGGCAACGAGCACACCCCCGAGGGACATATCGCGGAAACAACATCGAACCGCGTCGCCCAGATGGATCGACGAACCGAGAAGCTTGAAGCGATCTCGGCCGATCTTGCCGCCCAAGACGAGACCCACCAGACCCACTATGGCCCCGACGAGGCCACCTACGGGCTGATGACGTTCGGCAGCCAGCAGGGCACCGTCGAGGAGGCCGTCGATATGCTCAACGAGCAGGGCCACTCGGTGAAGGCCCTCGGCGTCTCCGATATGGCTCCGTATCCGGTCGATGAGGTCAGTGAGTTCATCGAGAGCGTCGACGAGGTGCTCGTTGTTGAGATGAACGCCTCCGCACAGTTCCGCGGCCTCACCCAGAAGGAACTCGGCAAGTACGGCGAGAAACTGTCGAGTCTCCTCAAATACAACGGCAACCCCTTCGAACCGCTCGATATCGTTGAAGGGTTCAAAACGACGATCATCGAGGGCGGCGAGCTCTCCAGCAATAAGACCAAATTCGTTCCAGCAGCAGGTGATTAATCATGAGTGCATTCTCAGCAATCGGTGACGGACAGCCAACTGATCAAGACGACTACACGCCGGAACTCGAACCGCAGGCAACGTGGTGTCCCGGCTGTGGTGACTTCGGTGTCCTCAAAGCACTGAAAGGGGCCGCTGAAGAGCTTGGGAAATCCCCCGAAGAGATGCTGTTGTGTACCGGGATCGGTTGTTCCGGCAAGCTCAACAGCTACTTCGACAGCTACGGGTTCCACACCATCCACGGTCGATCACTGCCGGTTGCGCGTGCGGCCAAACTCGCAAACCCTGGCGTCGAAGTGATCGCCGCCGGCGGCGACGGTGATGGCTACGGGATCGGTGGCAACCACTTCATGCACACCGCCCGCGAGAACCACGATATGACCTACATCGTGTTCAACAACGAGATCTTCGGCCTCACGAAGGGCCAGACCTCGCCGACGAGCCCGAAAGGTCATAAATCGAAAACCCAGCCCTCCGGAAGCGCGAAGGAGCCGCTCCGACCGCTCAGCCTCTCGCTGAACGCCGGCGCGTCCTACGTTGCCCGGACGGCCGCGGTCAACCCGAATCAGGCCAAAGAAATCATTATTGAGGCGATGGAACACGATGGCTTCGCCCACGTGGACTTCCTCACCCAGTGTCCGACGTGGAACAAGGACGCCAAGCAGTACGTGCCCTACATCGACGTCAACGACTCCGATGACTACGAGTTCGACAAAACCGACCGGCGTGAGGCCGCCGACATGATGGCCGAAACCGAAAATGCCCTCCACGAGGGCAAAGTGCTCACCGGCCGGTACTACGTCGACAAGGACCGGATGTCCTACACCGAGGAGAAACAGGCGATCGGCGAGATGCCGGAGGAACCATTGGCCGAGCGATACTTCCACGACTCCTACGAGTGGGAGCGATCGGCCGATCTCTTCCTCGATAAACACAAGTAACTGTCACGATAGCCCCGCTGCGGCATTTACGCAGTCCAAATCGGTTTTTCGGTTCGCAAGGTATTTTTTTATCGGAACGAAAGGTTAGGTATGAGCACGACAGCGACGGAAGACCGGATTCTCTCGGTGTTGGAGGATGATGCCCAGGCCTCCTACGCCGAGATCGCCGATCGGGCCGATGTCTCAAAGCCCACGGTACGGAAGTATATTCAGCAGCTCGAAGAGGAAGGGGTGATCGTCGGTTACTCCGCTGAGGTCGATCCGAAAAAACTCTCCTCACAGAGCATCGCGATGGTCGGTGTCGACGTCGCCAGCGAGCTCTACGTTGAGGCGACGCGGGCACTCAAATCGTTGGACTCGATCGAGGCGTTGTATAGCTCCTCCGGCGACCACATGTTGATGGCCGAGGTTCGTGCCCAAGATGGTGACTCTCTTGGCGATGTGATCAGTGAAGATATTCTCTCTATTGAGGGTGTCACGGCCGCACATCCCTCGTTCTTGCAGGAACGACTCAAATAATCGCTTCCGAGGATTCTGTTGCTGTCGATCGGTTTTTCGTTGGTGCTGTCCCGATAATTTTGCTTAGATATTTGTATAGCAGCATACAGTTTATGTGTTGGTGGCTGCTCGATTCCGATTATTCTGACTACGTTATATCTAGAAATATTTATAAATATATCGTTACTAAAACCGGCAACTCTGGAACATGATGGTACGAAGTCGGAGAGTTTACACGAGAGTCACCAACCACGTCTCACTGACAACGATACGGACGATCATCGATTGAACGTTCGACGGCGGCAAGTGGCTGTCGTTGCGTTGTTCTCACTGGGTAACGGTGCCTGCGAGCCATCTAATTCACGACAGGCCAATGCGTCGGCATCGCAACTTCGATCAGTTTGTTCTCCGGAGACGCTTCAGATGTGACCATACTATCTTTTAGCGGGAGTATCTGCGATCCGTGCTGATCGAGTTTGTCTTAAATACAGTCTTGACGATGGCCGAACCAAATATCTCGGATTTGTTCGTCGATTTCGTCGTTCCGATGCTACGGTGAGACGGAATGGGCCCACCAAGGGCGTCCGATACGCGGTAGAATCGGGAACGGATCTGGTCTCAGTTTTCTACAGCAACACAGGAGTATCACAAAATCGCTGAGCCGCTTGTGAACTACCATGCGATCACACCGACGAAGCTCTCTATCGGATGTGCAGACGTTTCGGCTCCCAGTTGTCTCCTATATTATCGCTGAAGGAGTAGGTTCTCTGAGGGACGGAGCGACGACCCGAAGCATGAGTGACTTAGAAGGTACGATTTAATTACAGTAGCATCACAACCACTGGTGGTTCCATGCAACTGAGCCCCACATCATCCGAGTATTCTTTTCGGCTGTACTACACACAAAATATAATTTATCGTTTCTTATACCCACATGAATAGACGAATAAGACACATAGAAAAGCGCATAAGATCCCTTATCAGCTACAGTGTGGGTAGATTCAAGTAGCTGTCCTACATACCACATTCCATGGCTGCTGACGAGAAGAACGACCGAGCACGTGTCGTTACCTACGTGCCGACGCAGCAAAAAACCGAATGGACAGAACATGCCGACGAGCTCGGCATGAGTCAGGCGGAGTTTGTTCGGACGATGGTACAAGCTGGGCGGAAGGATTTCACACTTGACGCAGGCGGTGCTGTGGAACCCGGTTCTGACACCACAGACCCTAGGGGTGGCGACCTCGAAACACAGGTTCTCGAGTCCCTCGATTCGAACGGCTCGCTGTCTTGGGAGGAGTTGGTTGACTCGCTATCGGCAGATTTCGAGGAGCGACTCGAAGCCTGTCTTGACTCACTACAGGCTACCAACCAGATTCGGTACAGCGGCCGAAACGGCGGCTACACAACGATCGACTCATGAGCACGACCGTCAGCACTGACAATCCGGACGACCCGATCGCGTATTTTCTTGAAGACCTCACCTACCACGGCAAAACTGAGCGGACACGCGACGCCTACGGCCGGGTGCTCCGGCGGTTTGAGGCGTTTCTGGCTGATCCGGATCGCAACCCGAGCGGCGACGCACTCACGCCCGCAGAGGCAACCCATCGGGACTGCATGGCGTGGGTTCACACCCTTCGCGGGACAGTCACCGATAGTACGATCGCCAGCTACGCCGCCTATCTCCACCGGTTTTACGCCTATATGACACAGGTCGGCGTCTTCGAGTCGAATCCGATGACGCTTGTCGTCGAGGAACTGGACGAAACAATCGAGAAAGATCCCACCCGACGGGAGATCAGTATCGATCAGATGCGATCGTTTGTCAGCGATATCCACCACCCTCTCGACCAAGCATTGATCGTCACACTGCTCAAAACCGGCATGCGGGTGGGTGAGCTCTGCAATCTCGATCTGCGTGATCTTGCTCTCGACGACAATGAGGTTGAAACGGCATTTGATGGTAGTCCTCGACCACAGCTTGCAACTCGACCGAACTCGCTGTACGTCGACAGCGAACCTGCGGTCGGCGAGCGGGTCAACGGCGAGGAGCGGACAGCCTCGAATAAACGCAAGCGGGCGACGATCATCCCCGTCGACGAGGAGCTACAGCGCGTGCTCAAACGCTGGCTGGCGATTCGACCGGACAGTCTCTCACCGGCCGAACCGTTGTTTGTCTACACCACCGGTGAGTGGGGACAACGACTGACGCCACGGGCTGTCCGGACCGTCGTCACCGAGCATGCCGAGGCTGCCGGCTGGTACGACACCGGCGGTGATGCCGCCGATAACGTAACGCCACACTACTTTCGGCACTTCTTCACGACACACCTCCGAGATCGCACGGGCGACCGCGGCGTGGTGAAATATCTCCGTGGTGACGTGGCTGATGACATCATCGACACCTACACCCACAACTGGGGTGGCCAGGTCAGAGCAACCTACGACGCAAATATTTACTCAATCTTGAGATGAAATAAAATAGGTCGCTCGCGGAGTGCTGTCTGAGTTCGAACTCATAAATCGTATTCGGCTATATAAAATATCTCGGTCAGTTCGGCGAACGTGGCTGTCGAAAACGGGCCACAGATATTCATGTCTCAAACCCCTCTACTGATGTGTGAATCAATCATATCGGTGTCTCGACTGTCTCGAAGGGGCGGTCACGCGGAGTTTCAATACCTCCCATCTCAAAACTCAGTGTTCGCGGTGCGGCTCATTTAGTCGGTTCATCAACGAGGCAGTCCTCGAGCAGTTTCAGTCATTTGAGGAGTCACCACCAGACACGCTGCAGTGGTCACAGCTCGACCGCAAAGAAAAGCTGGTAATCAGCGAGCAAATCGTCCGACGGGGCCGGTCGATAGACGACTTTGCTGTCTCGACGTAACTATCGAAACGCGCCACGACACCCACTTACGCAACGAGTCAATTCAAGCCGATTGCGTCCCAACCGCCTACCAGATGCTTTCTGAACTGTCGACGGTATCGCCGGTGGTCAGATTCCCGATCGGACTGGCTGCGGCCGGGATTGCTGTTCTCGGCATGAACCGACTGATGGCTCACACTACAGAGGGAACGACCCCGCCGTCTGTCGCGGCAAGTGTACTCACCGGGCGCCCGGTGGATGCCGCGCCATCTCGGCTCGCGTCGGTGGTACACTACCTCGCTGGGCTTGGCACAGGCCTGCTATTTGTGTACTTCCTCTTGGTCGCAGAGCAACTCACAGGCGCCCTCTCAGCAACGACTGTCGCTGGAACAACAGTCGTCCTGTACGTCTTGATGGTCGGATTTTTCATACTCATTCCGCTGCCACGAGCAACGGGGCTGGATGACACCCGTCGGTCACAGACCGGGCTCGCGTGGGCGATTGCAGCCGCCGGCTACCTACTTGTGCTGGTACCAGCTACTGTCGGACTGAGTTTGGTCGTAGCATAGTGAGTCATATCAGCCTGGGTAGTGTCTCCCCTATACATCCCTCTACGCGTTATTGTACATTGGACGCTGACGACGACTGACACCCTCACCCCGGGCATTATACACTCACAGCATCATCACGCGATAATGGAGACATACCCGGCGGCGTACAGTCCAACAAGCTACGGCCGTCACGATGGCGAGGCGGTGATTCGCACCCCCCATGCGACCAAGACGCTACAGGGAGGCGGGCTTGAAGCGATATGTACGCTGCTGGCAACGATGGACGGTACCACACCGGCCAGCGACCTTATCGCACAGGTTCCCGATAGCGACCCTGAGCAGATCGACCTCCTGTATGGGGCTGATATAGCCTACGACGCACAGGCGATTCCGGCCGGACTCGCAGAGGCGGGTTGGGAGCGATATCTTGAGCCAGTCTTGTCGGCGATGTCACAGCCGACCCAGCAGACGCTCCCGGATCGATTGGCAGCACGCTCGGTCGCGGTGTTCGGCGAGTACGACCCTGTTTCGGGGGTCTGTGACCGGTTGCGTGCTGCGGGGGTGTCCGTCAGCGAGCGGTCTGCTACTGATCCGCAGAGCCATCTTGACGATCCAGACGTAATCTTCCTAAGCGAACAGATCGAACGGGGCGACTCGTGGAGGGCAGCCAACGAGGCGTGGGCCACCTCGTCGGCAACACTCATCAAAACGCGGCTCACCGCAACAGGTTGGCGGCTTGGGCCAGTGCTCACGGCAGATGCCCGCGCCTGTCTGAACTGTGTGTATACGCGCGTGGATGCAAACAAGGCTGGCGGCCAACTGTTCGATGAGACGGTCACCGGCACTCCTCCATACATGCAAGCGTACACCGACACCGTCACCGAACTTCTGTTCCGTGCTCTGGTTGCACAGCTCCCCCGCTATCTGGACGACCAATTCGTCGTATACGACCACTATCAGGGACGCAGAGAGACACCACGCGTTTTCGCCAGCCCCCAGTGTAAGATCTGCGACAATGCGTCGTCTCGACAGGAGCGGTTCCCATGACTGATCGCGACGGAATCACTGTCACGGCTGCTGAAAGCTCCCCGACTGATGACGCCCAAAGCGACCGTGAACGGCTTCAACAGATCGAAAGCCCAACGACAGGCATCATTACTGGCGTTCGGCAGGTTCCGGTACCGCCGGGCGAGCCAGCCATCGAGAGCTACGTCGTTGAGCGAGAGGATTTCACCCCATTTACCGACGGCAACCCAATGCCTCACGACGAAGGTGGTGCTGCGTTCAGCGAGGACGCCGCCTTTGTTGCCACCTACGGCGAGGCAATTGAGCGATACTGTGGCTGTGTGTACCGTGACGATTCATTCCGAACAGCGTCCTACGATGACCTCACAGTGCCCGCGCTTGATCCAACTGCGGTCGTCAACTTCTCACCTACCCAGCGGGCTGCAATGGCCGACGACACCGACCTCTGTGGCACCGATGATGACCTCTCATGGGTTGGCGGTGTCGACCTCGGGTCGAAGGCGACTACCCAGATCCCGGCGCAATTGGTCTATCTGTCGTACCCGCCGACCGCAGACCCGTTCATCCGAAATCCGATCTCGACGGGGCTTGCAGCCGGCTCCGATCGGGAGATGGCGATCCACAACGGCCTCGCGGAGTGTCTCGAACGCGACGCGTTCATGACGTACTATCTCACGGCGACCGCGTTGCCCGTGATCGATCCTGAGACGCTCCCGCCGCGAGTCTACCGATTGGTTGATCGCATTACGGCACATGGACTTGAGCTGACGCTGTTGGATGCAACAACCGATTTCGGGGTGCCGATTGTCATCGCGGTGCTTATCGATCGGACGCGGCGACCGACCGTGACCGTCGCCGCCGCCGCTGGCTCGACGGCGACAACAGTGATCGAGAGCGCGCTATCGGAGGTGCTTCAGACACGATTGTCGACAATTCACCGGTTGTCGTCGACCACCCGCTCAGCTGAAGAGATCGACCCCAGCGAAATCGACTCATTCGCGGATCGCGCGCTGTTGTGGGCCGCCCATGACCGTCTCGCTGAGCTGGATTTCTGGATCGAAAGCGACCGAACAACCACGTTTGATGCATTTGCCGTTGACGACCAAACCGATCTCGTCGAAGCAGTCACTACGGCTGGCTACGATGCCTACGCTGTCGATGTCACAACCCGAGATATCGACTCGATGGGTGTTACTGTGCAGCGGATTATCGTGCCGCGACTCCAGCCACTGTATCTCGTCGAGCGCCTCCGATATTTCGGCGGCGATCGGCTCACCCGCGTCCCGGTCGAAATGGGGTACCGAGACACGCCCATCACGGAAGCTGCGCTCAACACAGTGCCACACCCCTTCCCATAACGATGACTGAATTCCCCTCACCCGACAACGCGGCCTTCGAGTATCTCTACGAGCTCTACCACAAAAATCTCTCATCGTTTGTTTCGGAGTCGGCGCTTGAACCCGAGTCATCCCCGGAAGCGCCGTCGACGCCAGCGGACAAACAGTACCAGCGGGCACCACAGGTGCCACTGGCCGACCCAGACTCTGCGGCGGTACCGGGGGCCATCCGGCGGCGGGCATCCTACAGGGAACCCGAGCGACGGCCGATCACCGACACCGAGTTGGCGACGCTGCTGACGTATGCCTACGGAGAGATCCGCGAGGTCGATGGCGAGCCGCGCCGTCCCGTCGCCTCCGGGGGAGCATGTTACCCGTTAGAGCTGTATCCGATCGTGCTTGACTCCCCCAACATCGACGCTGGCATCTATCATTACAACGGCAGAGACGGCGCGCTCGATCAACTCGCTGCGGGCGATTACAGTGACTGGCTGCAGGAACAGTGGACGTGGATCACGTCTGCTGACACGGTTGCTGCGGCCATCGTGATCACGGCACTCCCGGGCCGATCAGCCGACCGGTACGGCGAGATGGGGTATCTCCTCGCCGCCCTCGAAGCCGGTGCCGTCATCCAAAATCTCCAACTGCTCGCCACAGAGCTTGACATCGGCAGCCGCCCCCACAACGGGATACAGTACCGCGCGCTCAGAGAGCAGCTCCGACTCCGCAGCGAGGAGTATCTGTTGTCAAGTGTCGTGTTCGCCGGGAGGGCACCGGGTACCGGGGATTAGCTGTTCATTCAGTGTGTGAGAAGATAGTGCAACCCAATTGATTTATCTGAACATCTCAAACCCTGCTGTATGACAAAGAAACCGAAGGTTATCGACGGGATCTCTGAGTGGATCCGAAAGCAGGTCGGCCCGGAAGCCGAAAACCGCGGTGACGACAATTCGGCTGACAACGATGGAAGTAGCGACCCCGAACCCGACAGCGATGACGACGACTCATCGAGTGAGTACGACTCGCCGGCATGTTGTTCAGCCGCTGGCAACAGCGATGTCACGGTGCTTGATCCGTAACTGCTTCCTGTTGGGGTCACCTGTCGCAAAACGCCTGTTTTCACGTTCCGATGGATTTATTCGTAATTACAGTCTCTCCAATAGCAGTGAATACTAACTCAGCGTCAAATGTTAATAACTCGGAGCTGGGTCGCTCCCGGCTCGGGCTGTGGTCTCTCGGCGCGCTGCTCGTGCTCTCGGCAGCCGCGATCGGCGGGATTCGGTATGAGATCGGCGGGATCGACGACTCCGTGTTGAAAGTTGTCGTCATCGGCTGGGTTGCCTGCGGTGCGATGGTCGGCGGCGCGTGGCTTGGCGGTCGGGCGAACGAAACTGACCCCTTCGGCCTTGTCTGGGGATACGGGCTGGCCAGCGGCGCGATGATCATGAGCGCGGCGATGTTTCTGGTGCCACAGGCTATCGGGCTCGCGGGATCGGTTGGGACGCCACAGTTCGGCGGGATTGGACTCGCATTCGGCGTGATTCTCGGCTACAGTGCCCACACGATCGGCCACCGGCTGACACATCTTGATCTCTCAATGGATATCACCGCCGCCCAGATCTCGGTGCACGCGCTGTCAGCAGGAGCGATCATCGGGATCGTCTATGGCTCGATGCCGTCACTTGGCCTGTTGCTCGGCCTCGCTATCGTCTCACACAAAGGCCCGGCGGGGTACGCCGCGGCCCGTCGACTCCGGCGGGATGGCCGACCGGTAGCGGTGCTCCTGCTCCCAGCAGCGGGCGTCGGGCTCACGGCGATCCCGACTGCCGTATTGCCGATCCCCGAACAGCCGATCATCAACGCGCTTGTCTTCGGCTTCGCCGCCGGGATCTTTCTCCACGTCGCCATGGATTTCCTCCCGAAATGTGAGACCGGCAGCGAGATCGATCAGGTGCTCTCGCTGGAAGAAAACTCTCATCACCTCCTTGATCAACTTCGAACACATGCTGTCGCCAGCACGCTTGCGGGCAGTTTCGTTGTTGTTGTCGCTTGGTTCGTCGTCGGTTGATCGAACCGAGTGGGTGGGGATTCAGCTCATATCGGCCAGCGGGCCGAACTCATCGACCGGCAGCACGGAGTAATCGACTGTGAGCGTGTCTTTCGTCGCTCGAATCTTGCCGACAAACGTCGAGATCTCCTCTAAGGAGCCCTCAAGCACGAACAGTTCCATACAGTGGTGGCCGCCAACGTGGCTGTGGAAGTTTGAGGTAACGATCCCCTCGTGTTCGTGTCGAAGATGCATCATTTTTTCCTCGACACTGGTTGTCTCGTAATCAAATAGGACGGTAACGACACCCATCAGTTCGCGGCCTTCGAGGCGTTTGTCCTCGAACTCTCCCAACAGTGTGCGGCTAGCCTCGCGGACAACCTCGCTGCGGCCGGTGTAGCCGTGATCGTCGGCAAACTCGTCGATTCGTTCGAGCAACTCTTCGGGCATCGAAACACTGACAACGCTCATATAACAACTGATACGGAGATTGTTAATAACTATTAGTATTTTTGGTGGCTCTATCCGTGCCGAGTTGCTATCACCGGACGCGAGAAATAAACAAAGTCTCAGGCAACCCTCTCACCGTCACGACAGTCATCGCCACAACAGCCATCGCCACCACTGACAACGACCCGCACTGTTGAGAGTCCCCGACAGACAGCGACATCTTTACCCCACACTCAGCCGTATAAACGATAATGAGCGATACCGACGATACGACACCGATCACGCTGTATCGGCTCCAGGCCTGTCCGTTCTGTGAACGGGTCGTCCGCAAGCTCTCGGCGTACGACCTCCCCTATACCTCCCGGTTTGTCGAACCGATGCACTCCGATCGCAACGCCGTTAAGCGAATCAGCGGCGCGCGTACCGTCCCCGCGATCGTTGATGAAAACACCGGCGTCACCATGTCGGAGAGCGGCAACATCGTCGAGTATCTCGACAAAACGTACGGAGGGGCCGACTAATGGAGCTTGATTTCGATATCATTGAGCTACCGGACACTGACCATCCAACCACCGGCGAGACGGCACCTGATTTCACGCGTCCGCTGGTAACCGATGAATACTGGGAAGATGTGTCGCTGTCGTCATTGCTCGATGACGACCCGCTGTTGCTCGTCTGTTATCCGATGGATGGCGCGTTCCCGGCGACCTACATCTGGAACGAGCTTCGGGATCGCGATTTCGAGGGCACCTACCAACTCTCGATCGCCGGGCTCTCGATCTCGACGCCGTATGAACACACGACGTTCATCGAGGAACGCGGGATCGACGCCCCGCTGTTCAGCGATCCGAGCAACGAGGTTGCCGAACAGTACGACATCGTCAACGACCTCGATGGGATGACCGGCATCGCGGAGCCGCGCCCGGCGGTTTTCCTCATTGACACCGACCAGACAGTACAGTATGCCTGGGTTGCCGACGAGTGGCCGGCGTTCCCGCCGTACGACCAGCTTGAAGACGCGCTGGCGACCCACTGTGAGATGAAACCACTTGGACAATAGCGTCCACAACTATCTTTCTGGGGGCCGCCCTACACGCAGCTATGCAGATCCGCGATTGGCAGGAAATCCTCTCGACGGTCGTCGACAGCACCCACGACCCGGAGGGGTGGCGAGCGATCGCCGGCCAGCGAGCCACCGGCGTCGGCGAGGACTTCTATCTCGGCCACCCCGATAGCGGGGTGTTCCACCTCAAGACGTACGCAAAAAATCCAACCGAACTCCGCGGTGTCGGTACCCAAATCGCCCGCAAGATCGACGATGAGATCGACCCACTGCTGCCGCGGCGCGGCGACGACCCTGGTCGGTTTGCGATGCAACAGCCACCCGAAGACGAATCCGACGCCAAGGCGATAGCCGCACAGCTTGAATCGACGCTACAACACCACGCCGACGCCGACACCTCATCGGAGGCGTTCTTCCAGGATGTCATGGACGCCGTTGACAGTCCGGCGTTTGGCCCCATGGAGTACGAACTCAGTGAGCGTCCTGATCGCTTGGAGACTCTCTCGGAGACCTTTACCGAGGCAGAAGAACTGCTGAACGCGGAATTGGATGAGCTTATCGAGGACGACGACGTTGGCCGTGGGTTCCAGTAGGAACGCAAACAGCACTAATCGACGATAGTTTTGATCCGAGCCAGCAGCCGGTACATAATCCCGTGGTCAGATTCAGGCGGGGAGAGCGTCCACCCGGCTTGCTCGGCGGCTTCGGAGACACGAACGTACTCCCAGCAAAACATCGTTGCCACCCGCATATCGTCGTCGCTCGCGCCAACATAGACGTGACGTGGCGTCGTTGTCGTCTCACAGATCTCTTCGAGCGCAAACCACTTGTCGCGGTCGTGCATGTCGAAATCATCCCGAAGCTCATGCTCGTCGACAATCTGCGTGATTCGTTCGGTGTCGTCGTCGATGATTCCGATCGACTCACTCCACGCGTGCGCATCCGCAAACACGGCATTCGGTGAGTCAAGCCGCTCGATTGCCGACACCGAAAACGCAAGTGTGAGTTCACCGGCTTCGGCGTCGCTGTCGTCGTTCATCTGACTCCAAGCTTGGCATGCTGGTATTTTCCTCGCTGTCGATATTCAAGGAATCGCTGTCTCTGCGAGTCGGTGGTCATAGACAAACGAACCAGTCACCAGCTAATGAATCACCGGGCTGGCGCGTTCCACACCGACCCTCTCGCTTACTCGTCGGGGCTGTAGTTCGGGGCCTCGTCAGTAATCATCACATCGTGGGGGTGGCCCTCGGTTTGACCGGCTGAAGAGACCCGAATGAACTCGGATCGCTCCTTGAAGCCGGGGATCGTCTCCGCGCCGACGTAGCCCATCCCCGAACGCATCCCGCCAACAAGCTGGTGGAGTTCAGAGGCGAGCGTGCCCTTGTACGGCGTTGCGGCCTCGACACCCTCTGGGACGAACTCCTCGCCGTCCTCGTCGTCTTTGAGATAGCGGTCGCCACCGCCGGATTTCATCGCGCCGACGCTGCCCATCCCGCGGTACTGCTTGTACTTCTTGCCGTTCATCGTAATCACGCGGCCGGGGGCTTCCTCGGTGCCGGCGAAGTACGAGCCGAGCATCACCGCGTCCGCGCCCGCCGCGATGGCCTTGATCGCGTCGCCGGAGTAGCGGATCCCGCCGTCGGCGATGACCGGCACGTCTTCGGACGCGGCCACGTCGGCGACCTCGGCGACGGCGGTGATCTGTGGCATCCCCGCCCCGGTGACAACGCGGGTCGTACAGATCGATCCCGGGCCGATGCCGACCTTGATCCCGTCGGCGAAGTCGACGACCTCCGCGGCGGCCTCGCTGGTGCCGACGTTGCCGACGACCACGTCGGCGTCGACCTCCTGTTTGATCTCGCGGGCGGCCTCGATGACGTTGAGATTGTGGGCGTGGGCGCAGTCGATAAACAGTACGTCCGCGCCGGCGTCGTCGGCCGCGGTTGCACGATCGGTTTCGAAGGGACCGACGGCGACGCCACAGCGAAGGCGGCCGTCCTCGTCGCGGGCGGCGTTTTGGTTTTCACGCCGTTGGAGGAGCCCCTGCATCGTTACGAGCCCAACGAGGGTCTCGTTGTCATCGACGATGGGGACGCGCTCGATCTTGTACTCGTACATCAGCTCAAGGGCATCACGAGCGTTGATATCCTCCTCGGCGGTGATGACCTCATCAGTCATCGCCTCTCGGACATGGTCGGTCTCGCCGACCTCAAGGAACGGTCGGATGTCGGTGCCGGAGATGATGCCGAGGACGGTGTCGTCGTCGTCAACGACCGGCGCGCCGGAGACGCCCTCCCGACCCATCATCTGATCGACCTCAGCGATGGTCTGGTCGGGGTTGGCGGTGACAACGTTTTCGCGGTCGATCACGAGCTCGTCGGCGCGTTTGACACGCTCGATCTCGGCGACGGTCTCCTCGATCTCCATATTGCGGTGGAGCACGCCGAGGCCGCCCTCACGGGCCATCCCGATGGCGGTGTCGCTTTCGGTGACGGTGTCCATCGCTGCCGAAAGAACTGGGATGTTGAGCTCGACGTTCTTCGAGACGCGTGTCGACACATCGGCGTCGTCGGGTTCGACACGGCTCTCCTTGGGACGGAGCAACACATCGTCGAACGTCAACGCCTCCGGTACCTCAAGCTTCTGCGAGAAGGGACGGTCTGATTCCATATAAACCGTCGCCGTGGCCGGTGTAAAAACGTTGCGAGTCGCTCGCTCCGTGTGGCCTCGCCACACCCATCGCCCACGTACCGGGGCAGCTGTCGATCCACACTGGCTGTGTCACGATGTTGATCCGTGGCTATGGCGGTGTGTCCCACGGAACGTTTAACAGCGATCCGGCCCTATCTCTCGGTGTATGTACTCCCAGCTGAATTCCACGTCGCTTCGGGTTGCACAGCAGCGCGGCTCACCTGCTGGAACAAATCCGACAAAGACGTGGACGCTGTTTTCGGCGATACTGGGAGTCACGTTCGCTGTCGGCGGTCGGCGCAACGACCGATTACGACGGGAACACCGTTCGGCCGATGGTGACGGCCCCTAATCCGCGATGAGTGTCTCGGAACACCCGGTTGCCCTCACCATCGAGCAGCGCGTCGGCGGTGCGACGGTGCTGTTGGCGACGGTGATGGCACTGCCGCTACTTGATGGGCTGTTCGTCGCCTTGCTGCTGGCCGGCACCCTTGAGACGACGGTCGGGATGCTTGAGACCGGTCTGTTAGTCTTCGGTGGGTCGGCAACCGTCGCGGTCATCCTCGCGGAGTTAGACGAGAGCCGGGGATCGATGGTGCGGTCGGTGCTGCTGATCGGTGCGGGGCTGATCCCGTTGGCCGCGCTCCAGGCGGTGATCGCCCCAACCATCGAGAGTGCCCTTGAGCTGGCGGTCTTCCAGCGGTTTGCGGGCGTCGTCATCTTGGCGATCGCCGCCAGAACGGTCAGCGCGAAGGTGAGCGACTACCTTCCGTCGCCGGGTGTGATCATCCTGCTTGGGCTGTTGGCCAGCATTCGCCCGTCAGCGCTGACCGTCGAACTCGTTGTCGACGGCGAGCTGCTGGCGCGGGCAGCGATCACCGCCGCCATCGGCGTCGGCTTCGCACTCGCGGTGGCCCTCGCCGCACCCGCGCTCCGTGGCGTCGTTGATCTCGATCGATTCCGCTTCGGAAGTGCCGTCGCCCTCGGCGTGTTTGCGCTGCCGGTGGTTGGCGTCCTTGATACCGACGCGCCGATCGCGTTGGCGGTGTTGATCGTCTCAGGGCTGTTGGCCTACTCGCCCGACGGCGGCGATGAGCCCGAGCAGGACGCCGAGGAGCCCCCGGAGTCGGCGACTGATACCGACTACGCGCCGGAAGACACCGCCCGTGCACCCTGGCTGTGAGCGCGCGTAGGCTCGACAGCATGACCCGTATTCTTTAGTCGTCGCCCCCGAGACTCGCAGGCGAATGGCGTTCGAATCGATCCCCGGTGTCGGCGAGAAGACCGCCGACGCCTTAGCCGAGCTTGACGATCCCGAAACCGCGTTACAGCAGGGTGACGTGCTAACGCTGATGGACGCGCCGGGCATCAGCGAGGGGCGGGCGGCTGCCATCGCCCGCGGGGCGATCCGGCAGCGACACGACGATCCCGGCGGGCTGTTGGCGACCGACCAAGCCCGCGAGTTGTACGACTCGGTTCTCGAACTCCTCCAAGAGCGTGCGGTCACCACCTACGCAAAAAAGCGGCTGGAAACGCTGTATCCCGCAACCCAAGGCTCCCGCATCGAGGAGGTGAGAGCCACGGTCGACAACGCCCTCACACGAGAGCCGACACCCGAGCTTCGGGCGGCACTGGCCGATGTTGCCCCCCTCGATACACCGTCCGGGCTCCGCGTCCGCGAACGATGTTTAGCAACGACTGACGCCGAACGCTACGCCGCCGCCCGCGAGGCGATCCCCGAACTCTCCGCGGAGGTCGTCGACGACGGCCACGACATCGAGGAGCTGGCCCGATCGTATTCAACGGTGATCGTCCTGGATGAGGCCTTCGCCGGCGGTGATTTCAGCGGCGATGTGCGGGTACAGCCGGATGCCTTGGAGTCGCCGGAGGATGTCGTCCCCGAACGACTGTTGGCCTTCTTTGCCGAGAACCGCGAGACGCTGCTGGCGGCTGTTCGTGTCCACGAGGCAAGCGAGTTGGAGCCGCCGCTCGATTGTGACGCGCTGACCGAGAGCCTCTCGCGGGTCGACGAGGACGGCACCATCGTCGGCGACGAGGAACTGGAGCGGTTGGCCACCGCTGTCGACGATCTCGACGCTGCCGTTGGAACGGCCGAATCCGTCGCCAACGACCATCTCAGAGCAGCGATCAAGGAACGCGACGTGACCATCGAAGGGCAGGATTTCCTCTCCCTGGTCGAACAGGGGGCTCGCGTCGACTCCCTGCTGGCCCGTGAGCTTGATGACGCCTTTGACGCCGCCCTGCAGAAAGCCCACGACCACCTCACCGAAAGCCTCGCGCTCACCGACCACGAGGCCGAGCTGGCCGAGCATATCTTCGGTGGCGAGCCGACCTTTCCTGTCTCCCGGCGCGACGACGCCGTCTCGCGGCTCAACACCGAGCTAACAAGTGCCCGCGACCGCCGGTCGACCAAACTGAAAGCTGACCTTGCCGACGACCTCGCAGCGCTCAAAACACCGGCCGAGGAGTTGGTTCGCAACGCGCTCGAACTCGATGTCGAGTTGGCGATCGCCGCCTTCGCCCGCGACTTCGACTGTACGATGCCGGAGTTCGTCGGCGACGCTGTTGACGAAGACGTTGCCGACGATGGTGCTGATGACGATGGTGATACCGATAGTTCTGAGGACGCCGCGTCCACGCCGGGGTTCGTCATCGAGGGCGGGCGGTCACCCATCCTTGATGTTGACTTCGAGGCTGTCGAGCCGGTCGACTACAGCGTCGAGGGGGTGACACTGTTGTCGGGTGTCAACTCCGGCGGAAAGACCTCCTTGCTTGATCTGGTTGGGCTGATCGTTATCGCCGCCCAGATGGGACTGCCGGTGCCGGCTGAGGCGGTTCAGCTGTCACGATTCTCTGAGCTGCATTACTACGCCAAATCACAGGGTACCCTCGACGCCGGGGCCTTCGAGAGCACACTCCAGGATTTCGGCGACCTCGTCGCCGGTGCGGACGGTCGGCTCGTCCTCGTCGACGAGTTGGAAAGTATCACCGAGCCGGGCGCGAGCGCGAAGCTCATCGCCGGCATCCTCGAAGCCCTCGACCGACAGGAGACCGCCGCGGTCTTCGTCTCCCATCTGGCTCGTGAGATCCGCGAGGCCGCCGCCATCGACGTTGCTGTCGACGGGATCGAAGCCGTCGGGCTCGTTGACGGCGAACTGGAGGTAAATCGCTCGCCCGTGAAGGAACATCTCGCGCGGTCAACACCGGAGCTCATTGTCGAGAAGCTGGCTGCCGACGAAGACGGCGACTTCTATGACTCGTTGTTGGCAAAATTTTGATCGAGAGCGAGGATATCGTCCCCGATCGAGTGATCCTTGCCACTGGAGTCACCACTTGCTTGTATGGAAACGGTCACCACAGCAGACGACACCGAGATCGCCTTCGAACACTACGGTGATGGCCCACCACTGATCGCCCTGCATGGGAGTGCCGCCACCGGCGAAAGTCTCCAGCCGATCGTCTCTCAACTCGCTGCCGACTACACTGTCATCGTCCCAAATCGCCGCGGTCGCGGGGCCAGCGGCGACGGCGACGAGTACAGTCTTGATCGGGAGGTCGCCGATCTACAAGCTCTCGTCGACGCCGTCGACAGCGACCCGGTGGTGGTGGCCCACTCCTTCGGTGGGTTGGTCGCGCTGGCGGCCGCACCAACGCTGGATATCAGTCGACTCGTCCTGTATGAGCCGGCGGTCACAGTCGGCGATGGAGCCGAGACGCCGCTGAGCGCGCAGGTTCAGTCGCTGGTCGACGAGGGAACCAAAGCCGAGGCGATGCAACTGTTCTTCGAGGCCGGCAGCGGCATCCCTGACGTGACGGCGATGCCGTGGTGGCCCGAGCAGATCAACATGGACTGGATCGATACGGTGATTCGGGAACTGGAGGCCGTGGAAGCCTTTGAGCTGCCGCCACTCGATTTCGAGACCCCGACGCTGCTGCTGACTGGTGAGCATGGCCCACAACATCTCGCGGAGGGAGCCCGTGCCGTCGCCGACGCCCACCAGGGGAGTCGCCTCATCGAAATCGAGGATGTCGGTCATCTTGGCCTGCTGTCGGAACCGGAACATGTGGCGGAGTTAGTGACGACGTTCGTTGACGATCCTGCTGCTGTCGGGCAATAGCGGCCGCGTGACTTTTTCGCAGGTGGCCGTCCTCGACAGCTATTGACTGTTTTGTAGTGGTCAGCTCTACGTCGACACCCCCAATTATACGGGAAAATATTACGTGAGACACGGTCGTACTACTATTCATGGGAACAACAGCCGACGAGCGGGGACGGATCTACCTCCCAAAAGATGTGCGGGATCGCTACGGGGATCGCTACCGGATCGTCGAACTTCCGACCCACGTCGTGTTGTTACCGGTCGATGACGACCCGATCGAAGGGCTTCGAGATGCCGTCGGCGATGCGTTCGCGGACATCGACCACGATGATATTGAGGGAGAAGCGATTGCGACGGCGACGGCCGAAATAACCGCCGAGATCAACGACCGCGACCGCCAGTCATCAGAGTAGCAGCATGTATGTCGAAACCGACTTTCTGCTCAGTCTTGCGAAACAAGACGACTGGCTGCAGGACGCCGCACACGACGCACTGGAAGAGTACGAGGGGATTCATACGTCGATCACTGCCTACACCGAATTTCTTATGCTCGCATACGATGAGGAGGCTGCCGACTACACCGTCGATGTCGGTCGTGTGGTCGCCGACCTCGTTGAGTTAGTTCCTGTCAGACCGCAAGAACACGAAGAAGCGGTACTCACTGCCGCCGTACTGGCCGCTGAGCAGGAGTTTACGCCGTTCGACGCGATCCATGCCGGGATTGCGATTGTCACCGACGAATCAGTGCTATCCACTGAGCAGGATTACGATACCATCGAACTCGATCGAATTCCGCTCAACGAACTTGGTTCGTAATCGGATGACAGAATCCGGAGTGATGCCGACGCAGCAATGTATTTCCTCGATTCAGCCGACTGCCGAACGATTGTGTCAACTACCTCAGTAATGCCACGGGAAGTCATCGAAATCCGGCTCCCGACCCTCTAAGAACGCATCTCGTCCCTCCTTCGCTTCGTCGGTCATGTAGGCCAGCCGCGTCGCCTCGCCGGCGAAGACCTGCTGGCCCATCATCCCGTCGTCGGTCGCGTTGAACGCAAATTTCAACATGCGCATCGCCGTTGGGCTCTTCGCTGTCATCTCCGCGGCCCACTCCAGCGCCACGTCCTCCAGTTCCTCATGGGCGATCGCTTCGTTGACCATCCCCATGTCGGCGGCTTCCTCGGCACTGTAGGTTTTGCCACGGAAAAACACCTCTCTGGCTTTCTTTTGGCCGATCTGTTTGGCGAGATACGCCGAGCCGAAGCCGCCATCAAAGGAGGCCACATCAGGGTCAGTCTGGAGGAATTTGGCGTGCTCGTCGCTGGCGAGTGTGAGATCACAGATTACGTGCAGTGAATGGCCGCCGCCGACCGCCCAGCCCGGCACCACCGCGACGACGGGTTTCGGCATCGTGCGGATGAGCCGCTGCACCTCCAAGATGTGGAGTCGACCCGCCTTGGCCTGTTGGACGGCTGGATCATCGTCCGCACCCGCCTCATCGTCGTCGCGGTACTCATAGCCAGAGCCACCCCGCACCGACTGGTCGCCGCCGGAGCAGAACGCCCAGCCGCCATCCTCTGCGGGGCCGTTGCCGGTCAGCAACACACAGCCGATGTCGGCCTGTTTCCGGGCGTGATCAAGGGCGGTGTAGAGTTCGTCGACTGTGCCGGGCCGGAAGGCGTTGCGCACCTCGGGGCGGTCGAAGGCGATCCGCACCGCCGGCACGTCGCTGCCGCGGTGGTAGGTGATATCGTCGAACGTGAAGTCGGCGACCGCTTCCCAGCGGTCAGGATCGAAGAGAGCCGAAACCATACTCACAGATGCGGCGGCGACGACAAAAAGCCAGCCGATCGGTCAGGGGGCCTCAGTCACGTCCGGCTCGTCGCCGCTGAGATCACGAACGAATGCGAGGACGCGCTCCTGCCCGCCGATCGTCGTGCGTTCAAGGACGACTTCGACCGGGAACGTCTCGCCGTCGCTGGTCTGGTCGCGCCACGTGAACCGTTGGGGCTCGCCATCGGCGGCCTCCTGAATCTTGTTGCGACCAGTCGCGGCCTCGTATGGTGGTTCGCCAGCGGAAAAATCACCGACGGTCATCCCGATGACCTCCTCGCGGTCATAGCCGAGCCGCTCACAGAAGTGACGGTTGGCGTCGACGATTGCACCGGTCTCGGGATCGTGGACGACCAAGCCGGCGGGCACCTTTTCGAAGATCTCCCGGTAGTCGCGTTCGGCGCGTCTTCGAGCGACCGCCTGCTCGATCCGCCGGACAAGGAGTTCGTACTGTTCGGTCGTGGCGTCCTTCTGGATGTAGTCAGTCACGCCGGCTGAGATGGCGTCGCTGGCGACCGCCTCGCTGCCCTTGCTCGTATACAGGATAAACGGAAGGTTGGGATACTCCGCCCGGAGGTCGGTGAGGAACTCGATCCCGTTGCGGCCGGGCATCTGGTAATCGGAGACGACACAGTCAGGCCGGTCGGCCGCGATCCGATCGAAGGCTGCGTTGGCGTCGGCAACGGTCTCGACGGTGATCGAAGCAGCCTCGCGTTCAAGCCCCCGCCGTGTCAACGCCGCAAACTGGCTGTCGTCTTCGACGTGGAGCACGGTAATCGGGGCCAGCATGAACTATCAGGGTATTGCTACCTGCCGTTATAAAAATCGATCTTCTCAGAATGATCGTGTGTAACGAGTACAGCGGCGAGAAAAAACTAAAATACCGGTGGTGACCCGCTACGGTGACTGTCGTCGACCACCGTTGTCGCTGTCGGTCTCATGATGATCGTCCATTGATGCTGTCTCGGGCTGTAATCGACGCCCACACCGCCGGCAGTATCGATCGGTGTCGGCGACAGCCGTGCCACAGCGAGGGCAGTTGTCACCATCCTCGTCAGCCGTTGATTGGCGAAGCCGGGTTGCCTGCCACGGAATCAGGACGAATCCGACCAACACGGCCAGCACAGTGATCCACCGGCCGGCGACAGTCACCGGGATGATATCACCAAAGCCGACCGTCGAGACGGCGATGACGGTGTAGTAGAAGGCGTCACCAAAGTTCGAGATCGCAGGGTTGACGCCGCCCTCGACCGCGTAGATGAACCCGGTCGACAGAAAGAAGATCAGAAAGATCGTCACCGAGAGCTCCAGCCGGCGGACGGCCCGGATCGAGAGCCGGCGGCCGAGCAGCTGCTGTTCGTCGATCAACAGCCGCAGAAATCGAAAGATGCGGAGCGTATGCAACCCCCGAAGAAAGCCGATCCCGATGCCTTGGGTCACCAAGACAGGCACCACTGCAAGCAGATCAAGCACGGTGTAGGGGTTGGTCAGCTCCGTCCAGGGATCGTCGGCTGCCCGAATTCGGATGCCGTACTCCCCGAGAAAGACAACGGCGAGGCCGACCTCGGTGGTGCGGATCGCCGCAAGCCACGCCACCGGCAGATCGTACGTTGAGGCGATATACAGCAGCACAAACACGGTGTTCAGCGCGTAGAGGGCGGCGTTGGTCGCCCGCCCAGCCGGGGTTGTGCGATCCCGAAGCAGGAAGGCGATCCGATCGATTGGGGCCACCAGCAGCGACACGAGTGTGGTATCTCTCTGTGGCTACCTGACTGTTGGGGCACGACTAGCCTGTTCACAGCCCGAGATACACCTCACCCGGAACCGATGCTGCCGTCAGTGGCGGCTTACTCGTGGACGACCGGGACGCGAAAGATGAATGTACTCCCGTGGGCCGTGCTTTGTGTCAACTCAACTGTGCCACCGAGAGCGGTGATCCCCCAGTAGATCAGCCACAACCCGATCCCACTCGCGTGGCGAAGCGGCGTTTCCTGATTGGCTACGATGACATCCCACTCCTCGTTTGGGATTCCGGGCCCGTTGTCGGCGAGTTCGATACTGATCTCATCGCCGCCATCGGGCCGGTCGATCGTGATGTCGATCTGTGGGTTGTCGGTATCGTTATGCGCAACCGCGTTCTCGATGGCTTCCTTGATCGCCAACTTGAGCAACGCACCGTTTTTCATCCCAACCCTCTCGTCGGCAGTGACGCTGAGATCGACTGTGAGTTCCGGATACTCGCGCTGACAGGCATCGATGTATTCGGTTACCGTGGCGAGGTCGACAACATGGCGGTTATCCCGGTTGTCGATGAGCTCGCGGAGATGACTCGTTTTTTCGCTCAGTTGCTTGAGGGCCTCCGTGCGCTCGGTGATCGATTCCGCCGCGGCAACAGTCGTTGGTGTGTCGACGTTGTCTTCCAATATGTCGGCGTAGCCGTCGATAACGTTGATCGAGGTGCGGAGGTTATGCCGGAGCACGCGATTGATCACGTCAAACAGCTGCTCGGCGAACTCCGTCTCGGAGATATCACGCTCGATGGCGACAAAATGAGTGATCTCCCCGTACTCGTTTTCGATCGGAACGATCGTCTGTTTCACCTGATAGAGCTCCCCGGATTTCGCCCGGTTCGTGAGCTCACTTGTCCACACCTCGCCGGCCGTGATCGTTTCCCAGAGCTGCTTGTAGAACCCCTCGCCCTGCTGGTCGGATTTGAGCAGCCGTGGATTCTGCCCGATCGCCTCCTCGGCGGTGTACCCTGTTGTCCGCTCGAAGGCCGGATTGACGTACTGAATGCTCCCCTCACGATCAGTGATAAACATGGCATACGGGGCAGCATCGGCGTGTTTTTCGAAGATGCTCTTTTCGCGTTGGTACAGCTTCATCTCCGAGACATCCTCTTGATAGCCGAGGAAGTGTGTCACCGTGCCGTCTGTCCCAGTGATCGGCGTAATCGTGACACGGTTCCAAAACATCGAGCCGTCGGCCCGGTAGTTCCGAAGGACGACGCTCACGGATTCCTCGGCATCGATGGCAGCCCGCAGCTTCGCGACCGGTTCCTCCCGGGTGTTCTCTCCCTGCAAAAACCGGCAGTTCTGGCCGAGGGCTTCCTCCACAGCGTAGCCGGTCAACTCGGCGAACTCCTCGCTCACGTAGACAAGCGGCTCGTCGGTCTTTCTCGCATCCGCGATTGTGATCCCAACCGGCGCAGCATCTATCGCCTGCTCGATAAGCGGCTCCGCGGCGAGTTGTTGGGAGATATCGAGCAGCGTGCTCTGGAGCATGGTCGTCTCGTTCCACTCGACGGGCGATGTCACAATGACGATCCGGGCGGGCGATCCATGCAATGGCTTGAGTTCGACGACCATCCCCAACGCGTCAGCGTCGTCGGCTGTGAGTCGATGAAACTGCTCGGCGAGCGTCTCGTGGTAGCGCTCACAGACGAAGGAGAGTAGCTGCTCTCCGATGACCTCATCCGGAGATTCGCTGCCAAGCAACGAGAGACAGGTGTCGTTGGCGTACACGACCGCGCCGTCATCGTGAACGACAAACGGATCTTTCTGGGCAGGGATCGTATCGTCGGTAGCCGTTGGCGGTGTCATCGTAAGCGTGTCTCAAATAGTCAACTTAGCGCGCTGCCTCGGCGTCATCCGGCGATTCGACGAGACTGCTGTCGCCTTGCGCGCGGAGCATCGCCTCCTGGAAAACCTCGCCACTGTCGCGGTTGGCCGCGGTGACACGGTGGTCGACCGTCCAGCCGTCATCCGCGTAGACGGCAACGATGGCGGCGGCTTCTGTCTGGACTAACACCCGTTCGGACACCTCCCGGCCACCGTGGGCTTCGGCTGTGATCGGAATGGCCGTCAGGATCGCATCATGCCGCTCCAGATCAGCCAACGCGGTAGTTGGCACCGGGCTGTCGGGGAAGGTATCGAGCACCGCTCCCTCATCGAGCATAGTTGGAGTGTATTGATGGGTAGAACTCAAATCCTGTGGATCCTATCGATGCCTGTGGCCGGCTGCTGCGTACTACTGCTCTACCGCTGATGGCGGGTCAACGGTGGTGTCGATCTCGATTTCATCGGCAACCGCTGCCAACAGATCACCTTTCACCTCGGCGGTTCGGGTTTCGATTGTCGCAACAAGCTCCGGAGCAAACTCCTCACGGACGCGGGTAAGTCGCTTGGATTCTGTCGCGATCCGGTCGCGAAGATACTGCGCACCGCGGCCGGTTTCATCGTCATCCGGGGCGGGTGTCAGCTTGTTGGCGATGAGGCCACGAACCGACAGATCGCTTGCTTCGAGATCACTGATCGCCCGCGCTGTTTCGTTGAGTGAGAGTTCATCAGGGTTGAAGACGAGGAAGAACGCTGCATCTGACCGGAGGGTCTCGCCGGCAAACTCGAAGAAAGATTTCCGCTCCTGTAGCTGCGCTAACACCGGATCACCCTCCATGACGCGTCGCGGCTCGTTGTTCCCGACGGCTGCTTTCTCAAACAGATCGATGCTGACTTTCCGTTTCTGCATCAGCCGGTCGATCCAGTCTTCCAGCAACTCCGGCAACCCGAGCAGCCGAAGTGTGCTCCCAGTTGGGGACGTATCGAAGACAACGTGGTCATACGGCTCGGCATTCCGCATCACCTCGACGAACCGATCGAACAGTGCTGCCTCGTAGGCTCCTGGTGTCCCATGAGCCATCTCTAGTTGGCGGTTGATCTCCGAGACCATCGCCGTTGATACCTGTTCGGACAGCTGTTGTCGCAGCTCGTTGAGATGGCGAGTGACCTCGTCGTCCGGATCGATCTGCATCGCCCAGAGATTCTTGACGCCGTCGACCGGGGTGGCCTCATCGCCGAACGATTGATCGAACACGTCGCCGACCGAGTGTGCTGGGTCGGTTGAAACCACCAGCGTGTCGTGGCCGTCACGGGCACACTTGAGCGCGTAGCTGCTGGAGACCGTCGTCTTGCCGACCCCACCTTTGCCGCCGAAGAAGACAAACGGTTCCATCAGAAGTGATACTGCTGTCCCTTCCGTTCGACATACGAGTCACGATCCCATAGCCGCCGTTCCCACCCCTCAAACTCAGATTCAAGATACGGGAGCAGCTCGGCGGTGTAGTATGACACTGGCGACGGGATGCCGAAGGCATCGGGGAAACACGCAAGCATGAATGCGTCTTCCGTGTCTTCGGCCTCCTTTTCGACCTTTTCATATGCCGGATGGGTGATCATCCCGTGGTAGAGCCCGCGAAGCCACTGCTTCAGCGTCGTCCGAAATCGATCGATCTGTTCAGCGAGTCGCATACCGACTATCATGACAAACAACAATTAAAATCTGATGCGGATTCACCACCGCTTGAACACACCACCGTGCACGGAACACGCAGTTCTGGGTGAGAGTTAACGGGATCGGCCTGCTACGACGCGGCATGAACGATGTGATTCCGGTGACACTCCTTTCTGGAAGTCTTGGCGCAGGGAAGACAACATTGGTGAATCACCTGCTGTCGACAGCCGACGACACTGAGCTTGCGGTGTTGGTCAACGATATGGGAACGGTCAACGTTGATGCCGAACTCGTCGCCGACGGCTCAGAACTCGATATTGACGACGGTGTCGCGGAGCTGTCGAACGGCTGTATCTGCTGTGAGCTACAGGATGATCTTGAAACCGCAGTCGTCAGACTAGCCCGGGATCGATCATTTGATCACCTCGTGGTGGAGCCATCGGGCATCTCCGAGCCAGCCCCGATCGCGCAGTTGTTCACGACCGAATCACGCGTCGCCGCCCTGTACGATGTTGACGCCATTGTCACCGTCCTCGACACCCCACTGTTTCTCGATCAGTTCAGCGACACCACGGTGCCGGAACGCCGAGGCACCGACGCCGATCGACCACTATCGGATCTGCTGGTCGAGCAAGTGGAGCTATCGAATGTCGTCCTGTTGAATAAGGCCGATCAGTGTACCGACGACGAGTTGACCGAAGCCCGATCGCTGGTTGGGGGGCTCCAGCCCACTGCCACGCAGATCGAAACCACGTTTTCGGCCGTTGCGCCCGATCGACTGCTCGGAATCGATCGCTTTGCTGCCACCGCCATCGATTCACTACCAGGGTGGCAGCGAGCACTGTCCGAAGAAGAAGCCGAACATACCCACGATCATCACACCGAAAACCACGACGAGCACACCCATCCCGACGAAGTATACGGCGTTTCGTCGACGACCGTCTGTCGCCACCAGCCGGTGTCCCCGGATCAGTTTGCGACATTTCTCCGTGAGTTGCCGACAGGCGTGATTCGAGCGAAAGGAACCGTCTGGCTAGCCGGTAGCGACACCCGGATCACGATCAGCCAAGCGGGGCCATCGATCACAGCGACCGCACAGGGGCCGTGGATCGCCAGCCTCCCAGCCGTTGACCGTGAGATGTACCGATCAAACCGCCCCGACTTACCGTGGCACGATGAGCACGGCGACCGCCGCACAGAACTCGTTTTCATCGGCACCGACTACGACGAGACAGCCATTGAGACAGAGCTAACCAACACATTCGTTGACGCAGCGGCAGCTGTGCCCCCGGAGACGCACCCGTTTCCGACCGAGGAAGGCGAGGAGACTGTTCTCAGAGCACCCTGATCAGCAGGCACAGTCGCGCCCGGTGGCTCGCTCAAACCGCATCTCCGCGCCACAGTCCGGACACACCGGCTCGCCGTCTACCTCGACATCCCGGATGCGATTGGCACAGTCATCACACCAGTAGGCTCCAGTGGAACCATCGTCCGGACGATCGGTGGGAGACGGCGAGGAAAGCGCGTCAGTTAGCGACTCAATGAGTCCCATGGCGGTTGTGATCATAGCCACGGATACAATGATACCGGTGCTGTGTAGGATCGCTGCACAACCGGTGAGTGGCCCAGACTGCCGTGATCAGACGGTCAGCGGGATCGCAAGCCCGACGAACACGACCGCAAGGATGACCATCAACTGGAAGAGTCGTTCGGCGCGCAACCCGACCGACAGCGCGCGGTCAACAGCCGGCTGTGCCGTCCAGATGTGTCGGTAGTAGGCGACGGCGGCGGCCACAGCGGTCAGCCCGATCGAGGCTGATAGCGCGACCGACAACGGGGCGCCAAGGGCCTGCCCGTACAACGGCCCAAACGAGAGCAACATGAGGGCCGCAAGCCCGGAGACGACGACAAATGGAACCGGATCAACGGCGACGCCGTCACGATTAGAGAGGTGCATACCCCCTGTAGGGGCGGCGGCATCAAAAACTAAGTGTCAAACGAAAAATGATGTGATATGAGTGCTGATGACGGTGGGTTTGGCGAGGGGATCGCGACATCCGATGGCGATCCGCGTGTGCTCCTTGGGCTGAACGCTGTGTTGTCGACGCTGCTCGGCTGGACGCTCATCGGCGGTCTCTCGTTTCTTGACGTGGTGGCATTTTCGATCATCAACGTCGCAACGGCAGCGATCCTTGTATTCACGCTCACCTATGCGGTGACGATGGCGTAGGTAACACCCGTTACCGATTGTAGGTCAACTGTTGGGCGAGTTCATTGAGCCGAGTCGTCACCCGTCCGAGCCGCGCCCCGGGAGCAACCCGGCTGAGGGCGGTCTCGGAGATCTCGATCTGATCACCGGTGAGTGGGTCTCGATCCGCGTTCGACTCGTCGTCGGCAACGGCGTCGACAACGGTCGACATCGAACACCGACCACAGGCTTCAGTTTGTTTATCACTCATTAGTGATGGTGTAGGCTTTACGATACTTAAATCTCCCCGCCGGGTTTTTGTATGTACTTGCTGTGTGCATAGCTGTGAGCAGAGAGGCTGAGGAGGTACCAGCAGCGATCCGTGAGGCCGTCCCCGAGTGGGACGACGAGTATTTTTCGTCGGTTGCCGGGCGACTGTTATATAACTACGATCTCGAAAAGGACTATCAGGCGGCCGGCCGGCAATGGCAACTATACGGAGAGTTTCGTGCCAAAACCCAAAAGCAGTTTTTCCATCCGGCATTGAGCTATGCCGATCATGAGACCGAAGAGCACCTGTTTGTCCAGCGGATCGATCGGCCAACCGTTGAGACGTTGCAGACGTTCGTTGATGAGGGCCATGATCTTGCTGATGCCTGGATCGAACCGAATGAGGAACATTACGGCACCGACCTCACGTTCGTCGTCGTCGCTGAGACCATCCCGGATGCAGTCGCCGACTACGTGTCGGACTTCCGCGATCGAACACTACTGAAGTTTGGCTACTACGGTCACTACGAAGTGAATCTCGTTGTTGTGGCTCCTGATGCCGAGAACTGTGTCGCCAGCCAGACAGCCGATGCCGCGGCAGCCTTCCGGCTCTGGGACCATGTCCCGGACTCGGATGAGGGCTTGCTCTCACAGGTTGCAAAGCGGTTCTGGCGATAGCACCGCGACCGACGCGAATCCACACCTCTGACTCCAGGGATCACGCCATTTCACGAAAAATAGCGGAGAGGAAGCTAGTCGTCGCTCGGATTCATCGCGGCACGGTCGGTTCCGGATCGAACCTCGCGGATGTTCTGGTAGCCGATACGCACTAACGACAACGCGAGGGTAATCAACACCAGCCCGAGGATGGCTTGCACCGCCGAGGAGGCAAGTGCTTCTGCCGCAAGTGGCTCTGCAAGCGCGCCGGTGAAATGAAGATAGAGGTTGCTGTACAGGTTCTCGTAGAACACCAACCATGCCAGTCCAAGCACCGTGATGGTCACCATCAACGCCATCGGAACACCGGTGGTGGCGAGCTGCTTCGTCGCATCCCAGTTGGCGATCCAAACGGTTCCTGTGAGCAAGGCGAGAGCGGCCAACAGCTGGTTGGCACCACCGAACAGGGCCCACAGCGTCACCCATTGGCCGGACACGACGAGCAGGTAGGCTGGAATGGTTTGTACCAGCGGATTGGTGTAACGGCCACGGGCAATTGAGCCGATTTTGTCGAGCAGAGTGTCTTCCTGCATCGGATTGAGCCCTGTGTCAGTCTGACCGGCTGGGAGCCCCACAATCTCTTCCATCATGTAGCGGCCGAGTCGAACCGCGGTGTCCGTTGAGGTCAACAGGAAGCTAACGAGGACGAGTGCCATAAACACGGCACCAACCGTTTCAGGGATACCGAGACTCGTGAGGATGATCCCACCACCGGAGGCGAAGTTCGGGAGTGCAGCACCGATCCCGCCGGCGGGATCTGCGAAGCCCCACACGGCGAGTGCTGACAGAGCAACCGATGCGAGCAGCCCCTCTCCGAGCATCCCGCCGTAGCCGATCAGTCGGGCGTCGGTCTCTTTGTTCAGCTGCTTGGCTGTCGTCCCCGAGGAAACCAGCGAGTGGAAGCCGCTGATCGTCCCACAGGCGATCGTGATAAACAGCAGCGGGAACAGCGGTAAGAACACGCCTTCAACGCCCCAGAAGCCGTTGAACGCCCCAAGCGAGGAGTCGATCACGAGCGGCTCGGTTGCCGTCCCCAGCAGCGTCCCGACGATGATCGCAATGACCGCACCGCCGACACCTGCGTACAGCAGGAATGAGGAGAGATAATCCCGGGGCTGGAGCAGCATCCAGACCGGCAGTGCGCTGGCAATGGCGGCGTACACCATCACAACTGGGATCCATGCTGCCGTGTTGGCACCGAGTGCTGCCGCGCCAGGCACCCACTGACCGGCACCGCCCAACAGGACGATGACACTGAGTTCTGCCGTCCGTTCGGCAGTCGGCTCAAACAGGGCGATCGGGTACTCTATCCCAACCCGGACGGCAGCAAACACACCCGCAACGAAGACAACGGTGCCAGGGATAAATGGGCCATCAAACTGGTACAGATAGAGTCCAAACAGGAGTGCTAACGCGATGTAGACGGTGGACGCTGTCGAAACCTCTGGATACGCGTTAAACACGATGCCAACGACGAGCGCAAACACCGCCACCACGAGGATGATCGTCAGGAAGGCGAACCACAGCAACATCTGTTTGCCACGGCCACCGACATATTCGCCGATAATGTATCCGATCGACTTCCCTTCGTGGCGGAGCGATCCCGACAGCGAAATGAAGTCATGAACGGCCCCCATCAACGGGTTCCCGATCGCAATCCACAGCAGCGCGGGTACCCAGCCCCACACTGCGCCGGCCGTAATCGGGCCAACGATGGGAGCTCCCCCAGCGATACTTGAGAAGTGATGCCCAAGCAACACCGGCTTTTTTGAGGGGACATACTCCTGTCCATCCTCATACTTGTGTGCCGGTGTTTCCGCGTCCTCGTCCAGTTCAACGAACTGTGACAGGTACCGTGAGTAGCCGAGATATCCCACGGTGAACGTTACCAATGCTGCAACGATGATCCAGATCACCTGTGTCATTCGGTAACACCATTACTGTGAACAGTTTATCATTACTTAGTCCTTACCCAACTTTAATGAACTAATATGTCTTCATCCGGGCTGACATCCCGATTTTTACTGATATTTCAGATTCCATCGACACAATCACCAACTACCACCTGCCACCTAACAGACCCAACAGCGAAAATCAGTTGCTGCGCGCTGCTCGGCGTTGCCGTTAGTACAGCGAGAGATGGCCGGTGATATCGTCGACCTGCTCGGCATCACCGGGGCCGACGGCGACCGTCGTCGCGGTTCCTGAGTCGAGTTGTGTATGGCCGGCATCACGGATGATTGCGTTTGGAAGCCCCTTGACGCGTGCTGCCTCGGCCAACTCGAACAGCGCGTCCTCGCCGGCGACCTTGACGACGACCTTCTTTTGGCCGCCGCCTTTCCATGCTTTGCGTGTTTTCGGGTCGGTGTCCTCGTAGGCCGACAGCGACGCATGGGCAACTTGGGCGGCGAGTTTGCCCTGTCCCATCCCGAGATCGGTGCGAGCAGCGATGACCTGTTTCATACCCCGTGTTGCGATGGCGTCGGCAAGAGGCTGTGGATCGGCGACGCGAGCGATACCTGCTGGCGGATTACGTTGGTTTTTAGCCGACTGCCCGCACTCTGAGAGGCATGATCCTCTCGGATACCGATCTCCTCGAACGCTTAGGCGAGGGCGACCTCGTCGTCGACCCCATCGACGACCTCGACACCCAAGTCCAACCGGCGAGCATCGATATGCGGCTCGGTTCGGAATTCCTTGAATTCCAGCGCACCAACATTCCTTGTATCCACCCCGACCACGCCGATGAGGTCGACGAGTACGTCCGGGAAACCTACGTCGAAGAGGGCGAGGAGTTCATCCTTCACCCGGGTGATTTCGTCCTTGGCACAACGAAAGAACGCGTCGAGATTCCCTCCGACCTCGTTGCCACCGTTGAAGGCCGCTCATCGCTGGGTCGGCTTGCGGTTGTGGTCCATGCAACCGCAGGCTTCGTGGATCCGGGGTACCGGGGGCAGATCACGCTTGAACTCTCGAATCTCGGGGCCGCGCCGGTCGCGCTGTCGCCGGGGATGCGCGTCTCCCAACTCGTCTTCACCGAACTCAAATCCGAATCAACGCGGCCCTATGGGGCCGAACGCGGCTCGAAGTACCAAGATCAGGATGGGCCGAAGGCCTCAAAGATTCAGGACGACCCCGAATTCGAGCTTTGAATCCCGAATGAACCACAAACCACGACACTGATATCCGTTCCCTATCCTACACCGAGTATGAAATTCATCGAGGAGGTGGTCGTCGAGGAGTTCCTGCCGACGATCCGGTCGCTGCTGGCGGAAGCCCTCCGTGACCGCGGGCTCACCCAACGGGAGGTCGCTGACGGACTGGGCATCAGCCAGTCAGCTGTCTCAAAATACGCTCACGGCGAGGTTGCCCACAACGAGGCCATTGCGGCCGACGACCGCGTCGTCGAGCTGGTCGAGCGCGTCGCCGACGGGTTGGCGACCGGCGACATGAGCCGGGTGCAGGCACTTGTCGAGATCGAGGTGCTGATTCGCCAACTTGAGGATGGCGACCTGTTGGCAGAGGTGCACGAGGACGCCATGCCGGAACTGGCGGACGCCGACATCGATTTCTCTGTTCATGATCCGGACAGCCGCATTCGACAGACTGAACAGGTACGCTCCTCCGTCCGCCGCGGGCTGCGCACGCTGACGAGCATGAGTGGGTTTGCAACGCTGATCCCAAACGTCGGCTCAAACCTCGTTGAGTGCCTGCCGGAAGCAACAACCGTCGACGACGTAGCGGGCGTTCCGGGCCGCATCTTCGACATCAAGGGCCGTGCCACCGTGCCCGCGGAACCAGAGTTCGGCGTCAGCGAGCACGCCGCCTCGGTATTGTTGGCAACTCGAAGCCACGGGGTTGACGTGTCGGCCGGTCTCAATATCGCCTACGACGCCGACCTCATCGAGGACTTCGAGGCGGCCGGCTACAGCACCGTCGAGTTTGATTCCGAGGCCAGCGAGGAGTTAGCGGCGACCATCGGCGACGCCGTCGCCGACGCCGACCTGACGGAGACATTCGTACTGTATCAGACCGGCAGCTACGGGATCGAGCCGATCTCCTACGTGCTCGGCCCTGACGCGCCGACGGTCGCAAGTGTTGTCCGCGACGTGGTGTAGTCGGCTGTCACCGTAGAAAACTGCAAAGGAGAGTGTACGTCAGGGGAACTTTTTGCGGTGAGGATCGGAACTGCGAGCGTCGACAACTGCGAGTGTTGGCGGCTTAGTCGTCGGCGGGTGTCGGCGACGCCGAGAAGTCGACGGCGGCCCCGTCCTTGCCGAGTTCGTCAAGCGCGACCGAGGCGGCGCGTTTGCCGGACAGCAGCATCGCGCCGAAGGTCGGCCCCATCCGCGGGAGGCCGTGGGTCGTCGCCGTGGCGAGGCCGGTAGCGATCACGCCGTCGTGAACCTTGCCGGTCTCTTCGACGACGACATCCTCGCTTTCGGTGACCCACATCGAGTCGTGGCCGGGGGAGTCGTGGCCGGGCGCGCCGTACTCGCCGTCCTCCGACTGATCCATGCCGGTGTTGTTCTCTTTGGCGTGTTCGATCCCCGGCGCGTCGAGGACGCCCCGCTCTTCGAGTTTGGAGACGACGACGGCCTCGTGGCCCGTCGCGTCGATGACGAGGTCGCTCTCGACGGCGATCGGGTCGACGCAGGTGAGCTCTCGGGGGAGGGCGTGCACCGGCGTCCAGTTCATGACGATGCCGGCGACGCGGTGGTTCTCGCGGACGACGATGTCCGTGAACTCGGTCATATTCTGGATTTTTGCGCCCGCGTCACAGGCGGCCTTGATCAGTGAGGAACAGGCGTGTGGGCCTTTCGCGGTATGGAGCCCATCGACTTCCTCGCTCTCTTGGTGGGGGACATCGAGTTCGTCGAGAACCTCGTCGGCGGGCTCGCGGACGGTCAGCGTGTTCATCAGGAAGCCGCCGAGCCAGAAGCCGCCGCCGAGATAGTTGTTCTTCTCGACGACCATCACCTTCACATCTTGTTCGGCGAGTTCCTTCGCGGCCATCAGTCCGGAGGGGCCGCCGCCGACGATGATCACGTCGCTTTCGGTGAAATCCATGAACTCGTCGCTGAACTCCTCGGTGATTGCGCGCGTTACCTCAGCCTCGCCGGCCTTACTGAAACCGCTGAATGTTGATTCGGACATACCACTTAGTGATATTTATTGGTGGTACAAGTCGGTTGCGGTCGTGGCCGCTGCCGACTACCTCCCGAAACCACCGTGGTTGAGCCGGTAACACTCATGTCACCCTCGCGAATGCTTTTGCCCGTTGCCCTCGTTGTACAACTACTCATGAACATGCTTGTCGACGGCGAGTGGCGAACCGATACTTTTCAGGCGACCAACGAGGAGGGGGCCTTCGAGCGACAGACGACGCCGTTCCGGGACTGGATCGCCGGCAGCGACGTCCCCGACCACATCGATGCTGAACCCGACGAGCGGTTCGAAGCCGAGGCCGGGCGCTACCACCTCTATGTTTCGTATGCCTGCCCGTGGGCCCACCGGACGCTGCTCGTTCGCGCGCTGATGGGGCTCGAAGACGCGATCGATGTGTCGGTCGTCGACCCCTACCGCGGCGACGACGGCTGGCAGTTCAGTCCTGAAAAAGCGGGTTGCACCGAGGACACCCTCTACGACAGTGACTATCTTCGAGAACTCTACGTCGAAGCCGACCCCGACGCGACCTGCCGTGTGACGGTGCCGGTGCTGTGGGACACAAAGGAAGAAACGATCGTCAACAACGAATCCCGAGAGATTATCCGCATGTTGACGACCGGATTCCAGGACGTCGCCGAGCGGGATATCGATCTCGCGCCGGAAGCAAACCGCGAGCGAATCGACGAGGTCATCACCGACATCTACGAGCCGATCAACAACGGCGTCTACAAGGCCGGTTTTGCGACCAAACAGAAACCCTACGACGCGGCCATCGACGAGCTGTTTGACGCCCTCGATCACTACGACGAGCTGCTGGCCGACCAGCGATTCCTGGCCGGCGACCAGCTCACCGAGGCCGATATCTGTATGTTTACGACGCTGATTCGCTTCGATCACGTCTACCATACGCACTTCATGTGTAACGTGCAGTACATCCACCAGTACGACAACCTCTGGCCGTATCTCCGTGATGTGTACCAGCAGCCCGGCGTCGCCGACACAGTTGATATCGACCACATCAAGGAACACTACTACACAACCCACCCCGACGTGACGCCACACGGGATCATCGCCCGCGGGCCGGATCTCGACTTCGCGGCCCCACACGACCGCGAGCGACTCAGCAGCACGGCACCGACACAGTAACCGCTGAGTGGCGGCTGTGTTCCTGGTTGCTGTCGACTGTTACATCTTCGTACCACTAATCAGCGAGATACATTGTGGAATGCAATATGATACTGACTAGTTCGAGTTGAATCTAATTCTACAGATAGAATTATTACCGTTCCGTCTAATCCACTCACATGCCGACCTGCCCCGAGTGCGACCACAGCGAGGAACCATCCGGCGCGTGGCTCACCGAGATTCTCGACGACGAGAAACGCCATCGCGGCCGTACCATCTGTCTGATCACCTGCCCGAGCTGTGAGGCTGTCCTCGGCGGCACCGATTCCGAGTGGGTCGCCGCCTACTGACGATGTCGCCGCGCGCCGTAGACTTTTCACGCGGTATCGAATACCATCGACTATGCACACCGACAGACGGGCCGGTCGTCGATGGCGACGATCTAGCATCGACCGGCGAGCCACGACAGCGAGGTGGTCGTGATGGCGACCAAGCGCGAACTCGAAGGGCAACTCGCCGTCGTCGCCGGCTTCGAGGATCCACAGGCCGCCCTTGAGCAGTATCCGACACCGCCGGCGTTGGCCGCCCACGTCATCCATCTGGCCGATCTCCACGACGACATCGAGGGTCGCACCGTCCTCGATCTGGGGGCTGGAACCGGCATGTTCACGCTTGGCGCGGCGCTCCGCGGGCCGGCTCGCGTTATCGCCGTCGAACTCGATGGCGGGCCGCTGGCGACGGCCATCGAGAACCGTCGCCGGGTGGGCACCCGAACGCCGATCCACTGGCTACAGGCCGATGCGACGCGGCTCCCACTGTCGATTCCCGAACCCGTCACGGTCGTCATGAACCCGCCGTTTGGAGCCCAAGATGGCCAAGCGGGTGCCGATCGTGGCTTTCTCGCAACAGTCGCCGATGTCGCCTCGGTGTCGTACTCAGTGCACAACGCCGGCAGCAAGGAATTCATCGAGGCCTTTGCAGCCGACAACGGTGGCGAGGTGACCCATGCGTTCAGCGCGGCGTTTGCGGTCGACAAACAGTTTGAGCATCACGACGAGGAGCGCAGCGAGATCGATACCGAAGTCTATCGGATCGAGTGGAATAACTGATTCAGCATCGTAATCAGCGCGAACGTGCCGCAGACGAGGTTCGAATCAGCCGACCTTGTTGGCGACCCGAACCGCCGTTTGGGTGCGGTTGTTGACAGCGATCAATCGACCAGCTCGCCGGCGTAGCTCAAGCCGACCCACCCGTACCGATTCGTTCTGTGCCGGGAGGTCTGCGAGTTCGTCGTCGACGCCGACGCGGAAACCAGTGTCTGTCGCATCAAGTGACACCTGCTGACCGGCAACGATCGGCTCAGCCTCGACGACGCCAGTGTTGTACAGCGGTCGGGTCTGATTGTCGTGGCTGAGCGCCACGCGATAGGTGGTGTCGCCGCCGACAGCCTGCCAGCCGGTACGGCTCGCGGTGACGGTCTCTTCCCAGGTGAGCCCGCCGAGGCGGATATCCGCCTCACCCCGATTTGCCAACTCGGATTTGCTGACCGCTGTCGACCAGATGTGGCGGTCGGTGTTGCGGACAATCACCCCCGAGGTGTTGAGCCGGGTCGACTCGCCGGCCCCCTCGATGTCGATAACGTTGAGTTGGCCGTTGGTGACGTTCTCGCCGTAGGTGAGCTCATACCCCCGCACCTCGATCGGCTCGCCTGGCAGGTCGCCGTCGGCGGCTGTCGTCGCATTGGTGGCGACGGCAGGGGCGATAAGGATGGCACTGGCAGTCACTACCAGCAACAACCCGACCTGTCGGCTCGAAATCGTCGTGAGATCGGTGACAAACGTTGTCGGGTTGTCGACCGCCACCGCAGGGAAGAGCGGGGTATCGTCGGCAACGACCGCGTAGGTGACCACCGTTGCGAGCACGAAGACAAGCCCGAGACCAACCGCCCGATAGAGCACGTAGCTGTTGTTGCCGCGATACCAGTAGACGGCCCACAGGGATCGCTCAACGGCAAACAACAGGACAGCAGCCCACAGTACCCCAGCGGAGGGCCGCTGTCGGCGCGTCACCCGTTGGTAGCCAAGTCCCAACAGGACGCCGACAAGCAGGCCGACTGCATGGCCCTGAATCGCGATCGACGCGAACCACGGCGTTGAGTACGTCGTCCCGCTGGCGGCGATCTGCTGGGGTGTTTGGATCGCATCAAGCAACCGACGCAGCACGCCTTGACTCACACTCGCCAGGACGGTGAGCACCGGTGCTTGGACGAGCGTGAACCCCGCAAAGGCGAAGACGATCATCGAAAACCCGATGATCGGGCCCAACGCGACGAGCGCGCCGAGGATCGACAACAGCACCCCCGCCGCCGGGAAGATGATCAGGGCGCGAATGACGGGGTGTGTCCACGCCGCGTGGAGTCGGGTTGTGGTTCGGCGGTTGGTGTGATGCCCCCAGAGCGCTTCCGCCACCGAGCCAAACAGCAGCGTGCCGAGTAGATTGCCGATCAGATGACTCGTGTTTGAGTGTGCAAGACCGGCTACCACCATTCCCACCGGGTCAAGATAGCTCCACGCCCGAAACGGCAGCACGATCGGGTCGGCCGCACCGAACCCGTCTTGCAGACCACCGTACACCGCGAGCAACACAGCCATCAGCACAAGCGTGCCCCACGGCACCCCAAACAGAAGGCGATCGGTGAGACGGCGATACCAGTCAGTCGGCCGACTCATCGCCGCAAGGCCGGCAAGCGCGACAGCCAACGCGACACCCAACAGCAGGCGGCCCAGCAGTGGGCCACTCGCTGCGTTGTCAAGCCCAGCAAGGGCGAGGAAGACCGGTGTGGCCGTCATCCCGCGTTATCGTTGGGTCGGTCGCGGCTGTGGCTGTCGGCGCACGTCAGATCTTGCCCTCGGCGTCGTCGGCGAGTTCCTTCATCCGCTTGCCGACACGGCCGGCATTCGAGAACTCGTCTTCGCTCATGGCTGTCGCCAAGGCGTTGCCAAGGACAAACACCGCGTGTTTGTGCTCGCTTTTCGATTTGTGAACGTGATCCGGCTCGACGTCGAGTTCGTCGTAGGGATCAAACAGGGTGCCGTCGACGGATTCCTGCTCCCGGAAGTACTCCATGATCAACACCATCTGCTCGTGTAATTCGAGCAGCTCGTCTTTGTGCATACTCTGCCTATGGACGGTTCGGATTTAAGCGTTGTTGGGAAGGGGCTGCTGTGGTGGGGAGGAGGATGCGAGTACTGAAAACGCGCCTGTGCGGCTGAAGAACGTAGTGGGACGGAACCGAACCTAGTGAGCGATCAGAACACGGTGCGTCGACCTAGGGGCAGTTAGAAGACGTACTCGTCGTCGTGGCCCATCATTCCGTCATCGCCCATCATCCCGTCGTCCTCAAGATCGGCATCGTCGTCCATCGGGCCGCTGGTTTTGTAGGCTTTCAGCCCCGTCGACAGCAGGTTCTCGATGGCTTCCTCGCGGTTGATGAACTCGCCTTCATCGATCAGCTGGGTGATCTGCATTTCGAGGTGTTCCGGGATATTGATCTCGACTTTCGGCATTTGAACACCCGGTGGTTGCGGGGGTGCCCATTTAAAACTGCCGCCGAGTCCCGGCCGGTGGTGGCACCGCCAGCATGACCCCCAAACACGGTGGCTGGATAGTCACCCTCAAGGGCGACGGGCCCCTCCCCAGTGGTATGGAGTCGCCGCGTGCGGCCGACCGGCCGAGGCTGGTGAGTCGGTCGATTCCCCTTGCTGGCTCAGTGCCGTCGTTTCGAACGCTGGTGGACGCGATGGAGACCCCCCGGACAGTCTGGAACGCGGCCGATGAGGCGCGCGTGGTCGCCGGGGGCGCAGCGGCAACGCTGACCGCTGATGGCCCCGATCGCTTCACGGAGATTCGCACCGCTGCCGAGCGGCTGTTTGAAACCGGTGACGTCCACGCCGGCACCGAAGCCGCCTGCCCACGGCTATTCGGTGGGTTTGCCTTCCACGGCGACGGGGGTGGCAACGTTGCCGATGACACTGCTGGCGACGCTGCCGACGATACTGTTGACGGCGACAGCCGCCAATCGCCGTGGGCGGACTTTCCGGACGCTCGATTCGTTTTCCCACGCGTGCAGGTTACACAAACTAACAGTGGCCCGTGGCTGACGGTCAATGCTGTCGGGCCAGCTGCGACACCAGCCGCCGTCGAAGCGAAACTCGACGACGAACGCGAGCGACTTATGTCGTGTGCCGAGACCGCAGCGGCCGCCCCACGACCGGGGATCACCGACCGCCGGCGAACGACAACGCCGACCGGCTGGCGGACGGCTGTCCGGAACGCCGTCGAGCGGATCGATGCCGGGACGCTCCAGAAGGTCGTCCTTGCGCAGGCACTCGAAGCCGATCTCGGCGACGACCTTGCGATCCCGGATATCCTCGATCGGCTGAGCGACAAGTACCCTGACTGTACACGATTTCTCGTTGAGCCCGACAGCGAGCCGCCGGCGGCATTTTTCGGGGCGACACCCGAGCGGCTGGTCTCCCTGCGGGGTCGCACCGTCGAAACCGGCGCACTGGCGGGCACAACCGGTCGCGGGGAGACGCCGGCCGAGGATGAGTGGCTTGCCGACGAACTGCTGACCGACGAGAAGAATGTCCACGAACACGAGTTAGTCGCCGAAACCATCCGCGAGCAGCTGGCCCCGTTTGCGGCGTCGGTTTCGGTCGGTGAACGCGGGATCAAACGGCTGGCAACCGTCCAACACCTCCATACGCCGATCACCGCCGAGTTGGCCGACGATACCCACGTGCTCGATGTCGTCGAGGCGTTGCATCCGACGCCGGCCGTCGGCGGGCTGCCGCCGGATCGCGCCCTTGAGACGATCCGGGAAACCGAGCCCTTCGACCGGGGCTGGTATGCCGCCCCGGTCGGCTGGATTGACGCCGCCGGCAACGGCACCTTCGCCGTCGGGCTCCGCTCAGCGGTGGCGACTCGGCGGCGGGCGACGTTGTTTGCGGGTGTCGGGATCGTCGACGACAGCGACCCTGATGCCGAATGGGATGAGGTCGAACTCAAGTTCCGACCGATTCTCGACGAACTGGAAGCTTGAGCCATCGGCCGCGGTGGGCGGGTTCGACGTGTGTTTGCCACCTGATTGCTTCTGGGTCGACAATACGTCAGTACGGCTGAAAGTACGGTTGTGTACACGTTCTATCCAGATAGAAGTTGACACTAATTTTTTATATCGTAGTAAACACTATCTAGGTGACGTACCGAGCCGGGCACGCACGGAGGATGTTACCGATGACCGACCACAGACCTACGCCGTCGACCGACGCTGTTGAACTGCCACCGGGCGTCGATCAGGACAGCCTCGAAGCCTTTGTTCGTCGCGCCAATGCCGGCGTGTACGATGAGACCGAACTGGATGGCCTCACCGCGGCGGTGACCGTCATCGAGACGCTGCTCGACCGAACATCTCACGAGACGCCCGACGCCGCGACGGTGCCGACCGCAACGAAATGGGCGTCGGCGGCTGGCTACGAAGAAAACGTGACTGACGACAGCTAACTGCGGTAAGCCACAGATCGACCGTCACCCATCGATCGAGCCGGGGGTTGTCCCGCAGTGGTTGCTTCTCACCCAACCAGTTGGCTGTCGGCCCGTGTCTGTTGCCAGTTGTGCCGGTGCTCGATCGCCTGCAGGGCCGTTTCGGTCAGTGTGTAGGAGTTCGTTCGCTTATCGATAGCGGATTTTTCGAGGTAGCCCTTCTCGACGAGCGTGCTGAGGTTCTGGTAGACCCGTCCGGTGTTGACTTCCTCGCCGTAATACTCCTCTAAGGCATCCTTGATGCCGAGGCCGTAGGAGGTCTCAAGATCCGACACGACATAGAGGATGTCGCGTTGGAACGCCGAGAGGTGTTTGACAGTCGCGCTCATCGGCGGCCCTCCTGGGTGAAGATGGTTCCAAAGAGCTTCCGTTGGGCTGTTCGAAGGTGCTGGGTGAACGTTGCGCGAGCGATGCCGAAGCGATCGGCAAGCTCTGTCGCGTTGATTGCCCGTGGCTCCTCGAAGTAGCCGTCGTAGTACGCCTGCGAGAGGATCTCTCGCTGGCGGGTGGTGAGTGGGTCAAGTAGCTGTGCGGTCGTCGTAGTGGTTGCCCGGGGTTGTGTCATAGCTGAGGTTACGCGTGTCAGGGTTGTGTGTTCGAACGTCGATCTGAGGTCGGCAAGGAGGTTCGGCACGGCACTGTCCGTCGAGAGATAGCCGGTGATCGTCCGGAGCTCATCGTCGATTGTGATCGTCTCGAACTGCATCCCGTAGTCACGGGCGATGCTTTCCGGCGTCGGTGGGGTGACCAGAAAGCGACACTCATGGCCGTCGGCCGTTTCTGTGGTGTCATACAGTTCGAGATAGTCACTGGCGGTGACGTGCTCTTGACAGTCATCCGGCACCGCGCCGGTGATCTCGACGGTGTACAGCAGCTTTCCATCCTTGTGTTCGGCGACCGAGTGGATCGTCAACGCGGCGTCAGCGGGTAGGTGGCTGGCAAACGCGAGCAACGGTTCGGTCGGGGCATCAATCTCGATCTCCAGTGTGACCGGCTCCTCGGCGATCAGCGACTCCGTCCATTCGTCGGTGCGGATGGTGTAGCTGATCAGCCGAGCAAACTCTCTGAGCAGATCGATCTGGTCGTCGTCGATCGAAGTGGTGGCCGTGTAGGCACCGAGCACGCCGAACTGTACACGGTCGTCGCCGATGGGGACGCCGATCCCGGCCTCGAAGTCGAAGCCGGTTGTCGCTGCCGCCCATGCATCGCTCCAGGGCTCGGTTTCGTCGTCGACAGTGGCAACGGCGACGGAGTCGTCGGTCAAGGCGCGGATCGCCGGGTCGAACCGGTCGCCGCCGTCGCCGGAGAGATCTAGCGCCTGGACGTAGGTCTCACAGCCGCTGATCGCCCGTGGGACGATCCGACCGCCTGCACCGACCGTCCCGATCCAGACGCCACCGTAGCCGTAGTTGTCCTGCAACAGCGCGCAGAACCGGCGGTAGAGTTCCCGCTGGTTCGACATCGTCGTCAACAGCTCGAGGGCGGCCGTCTTGATCTCTCGTTCCTGTCGTAACGCGTGTTGGGTGCGATACGACCGGATGACCTGCCGAAGTTGGGTGTTGAGTACCGACTCGGTGGGATCGTCGAAATCCGACCGGATCAGCTCCTTGGGGATGTAGTCGGTCACCCCCTGGCTGATCGCGTCGGCAGCGACGGACTCATCGCCACGGCTTGTCACGAGCACAAAGGGCAGCTCAGGGTGAGCGTCTCGCACCTCCGTGAGGAGTTCGAGGCCCGTCCCATCGCCCAGCCGATAATCGCAGACGACACAGTCGAAGGCTCGCTCGGTGAACTGCTGGCGACCCGTCGCGAGGCTACTCGCCGTAACGACGTCAAAGTCGGATGCGGTCTCCGCCAGCAAGTCACTCGTGAGTGAGAGCCATTGTGCGTCGTCATCGATCAGCAGAATCTTCGCCGGTGTCGACAAGGTGTCGCTGCCGGCCTGCTGTGTCATGTGCGTGCCCATTGTGTGTCAGTCAGTCGTGGCATCTCGCGTGGTTGCTGTTGCCCGGTCGCCGATCATTGCAGTCCGCAATCCGATCAACGGGATAACACCTTATCAATTCTATACCGTCATACGAAGGTATGTGTAGAATTGTACTACCGACACCGGTATCTGCAGGGATATTGCGAGGTCGGTATCGACTATTCAGTCACAAACACTGTATTTGATTTCTAGTTCGCGCAATACTTTTTACCGGCCATCGATCGGTAGTAAATGGAAACCACACGAGAATGGATGCAGTACTATCGCCCACAACCGCCGGGGGAATTATGCTGGCCGGCGGGATCATTCCGGGTTTTATCGTCTACTGGCTTCGCACCGAGCCACAGGGGATCGTCGTCCGCTGGTTTCGGTTTGCCATGTTGTGTGGCATGGTGTGGTCAGTGTCCTTTGGGCTGATCGCGCTGGTCGATGCCGCCGCTCTCCGGTTGGCACTCACAAACGTGTTCATCATCGCCGTCCCGTCGGCATCGATTGCGACGTTTGCGTTTGCCTACGAGTTCACCTTTCGGGAGCCGATCTCACGGAGGTATCTGGTGTTGTTCATCCCGGTTGTGCTGCTGTTCGTGCTCTCGTGGTTCAATCCCGGGGAGCTGATCTATACTGTCGACGCGCCCTATCAGACGAGTGAGATCCTCGTGCCGGCCGAGCCCGGCTCGATTCGGCTGCCGCTCAATGTGATCGGGAGCCCGCTGTTGGTGGTGATGGCAGCTGGCTTGGCGGCCGGGGAGTTGATTCGGGCGACGACGACGATACGGCGGCTGCAAGCCGGAACTGTCCTGCTGTTGATCACCGCAGCGTTGGTTCCCGGGCTGATGAAGGTGTTTGAACTGGTGCCGCCGTATTTCGATCCGACGCCGATCGGCTGGTCGCTGATGGGGCTTGTGGTGGCGGTGACGATCAAGCGGTTCGATCTGTTTCGGCTCTCACCGAACTCGTTGCGGCGGGTCGTCGACGCGTTGACCGATCCGGTTGTCGTCGTCAACTCCGAGGGGATCGTCTCGGATGCCAACGAGGCGGCTTCCGAGGCCTTTCGGCTCGACCTCGGAATGACCGTGTCGGCATTCAGCGAGGTAAATCCGGCACTCAGCCCGGTGTTTGATGGTACTGAAACGCAGGTCGAACTGACCACTGGTGACACCGAGCGGGTGTTTGATTACCGGGAGCTACCCGTCCCACAGGGGTATGGCACGACCGGTCGCATCCTCTATTTCAGCGACATCACCGAGCAGGCCGACACCGCCGAGGCGCTGCAGGCCAAAACCGACCGGCTGGACGCATTTGCCAGTCGCGTCAGCCACGACCTCCAAGGGCCGATCACGGTGGCAACAAGCTACGTCCAGATTGCTCGGCGGGCAGATGACCCGGCTGACGCGCTCGATGAGATCGAAACCGCACTCCAGCGCGCCGAAACACGGATTCAAGACATTCTTGCCATGGCACGAAGCGGCCAACAGCCAGCCCGTGAGTCGGTCGCTCTCGACACGGCAGCACACAAGGCCTGGGCGATGGTGACGACCGGTGACGCGTCGTTGGTCGTGGCAACCGACGCCACGCTCAGTGCGGATTCACAGCAGTTGTCGCGACTCTTTGAGAACCTGTTTCGCAACGCCGTTGAGCACGGCGGCGAGGGGGTGACCGTCCGGGTCGGGACGACCGATGGGGGCTTCTATGTCGCCGACGACGGCGTCGGCATCCCAGCCGACAAACAGGCGACAATCTTCGACGAACGGGTGAGCCATGACGCCGACGGCACCGGCTACGGGCTGGCGATCGTTCGCGATATCGTCGCCGCCCACGGCTGGACGATCACCGCGACTGAGAGCACGGACGGCGGGGCACGCTTCGAGATCAGCGGTGTTGGCGTCGATACGGCTGCATCGACGCCCGCCGACGACCGCGGGCAGCCGGCAGAGTGAGCGTTCGAACACGCCGGACATATGAGCGTCGACCCCGACATGTCGGCCATGACTGCACCGAACCGGAACACGCTGTGGGGGCGGGCGATCGCCGCCGAACTCGCCCGCAGCGGCGTTCGTACGGTCTGTGTCTCGCCGGGGAGCCGCTCGACGCCGCTGACGGTCGCCGTCGACGACCACGAGGAGTTGACGACGATTTCTGCGCTCGACGAGCGGTCGGCGGCCTACTTCGCTTTGGGGCGGGCCCGCCGCACGGGCGAGGTGACGCCGCTGATCTGTACCTCCGGGACGGCCGCCGCCAACTACCATCCCGCCGTTGTCGAAGCGAATCAGGCACGGGTGCCGCTGCTGTTGCTGACGGCCGATCGACCGCCGGAGCTGCGGGACTCCGGGGCGAATCAGACCGTCGATCAGGAGAAGCTCTACGGTGACGCTGTCCGGTGGTACAAAGACCTCCCCGAGCCCGCCGCCCGGGAGCGCGCGCTGCGGTCGCTGCGAACCGATATCTGTCGGGCTGTCGGGACGGCCGAGGGGACGCCCGCTGGGCCGGTGCATCTGAACGCCCCGTTTCGGAAGCCACTGGAGCCGACCCCGGTCGAGGGCGACGTGCCAACCGATCTCGACCCGTTGGCAGCACTCGGCCGCGACGAAGAGACGCCGTTCGTGCGGCGAACGAGCGGCGAGCCACAGCTTGATGACCGTGATCTCCGACAGCTTGCGGAGACGCTGTCGGTCGATCGTGGGCTGCTCGTCGCTGGGCCGGCCGATCCGCCGGGGCTCGATCCCGAGGCCGTGACCGCGTTTGCGCATGCGAGTGGGTTTCCGATTCTCGCTGATCCGCTCTCTGGGCTGCGGTTTGGCGGCCACACCCGCGTCGCACCGGTGATCGGCGGCTACGATGGGTTTGTGAATACGGCGGTGACCGACGACTGGCCCGATCCTGAGGTCGTGGTGCGGCTGGGCGCGTCGCCGACCTCGAAACCGCTGCGAAAGTATCTCGCTGGTGTCGATGCGCGGCAGGTGGTCGTCGATCCCGCGGGCGCGTGGCGCGAGGCGGAGTTCACCGCGAGCGATCTCGTGGTGGCCAATCCCGACCGGCTCTGTGGGCAGCTTGCGCAGGTGATTCGAGGTGGGGGGTCGGCCGAGTGGCGGGATCGCTGGGAGACCGCCGAGGCGGCCCAGCAGGCGGTCGCTGCCGACGCCGCCGACCGCCTCTACGAGGGTGGGATCGTCGCCGACGTGGTCGCCGGGCTGCCCGATCCGGCGACGCTCGTCGTCTCCAACAGCATGCCAGTGCGGGATCTCGATCGGTTTGGCGCGGTCGGGACGACATCGATCACCGCGCTTGGCAACCGCGGCGCGTCGGGGATCGATGGGATCGTCTCGACAGCACTTGGCGCGGCCCACGGGACGACCGACGACGTGACGCTGGTGATCGGCGATCTGGCGTTCTATCACGATCTGAATGGGCTGTTGGCTGTCGGGCGCGCCGAGGTCGACGCGACGGTCGTGGTCATCAACAACGACGGCGGCGGCATCTTCCATAAGCTGCCGATCGAGAACTTCGAGCCGCCGTTTACGCGGCAGTTCAAAACGCCGCATGGGCTGGACTTCGAGCCCGCCGGCGAGCTCTACGGGCTGGGCTTTTCACGTGTCGAGAGCCGTGAGGGGTTCCGAGAGGCCTACGCCGCTGCGGCCGACCGCGAGGGCAGTGAGATCATCGAGGTCGTTGTCGACGCCGAGGACAGCCACGTGATTCGGGATGAGTTACAGGCCGAAACAGTTGGGAAGCTGACCGAGTAGGCTACTCCTCGATCGGTTCGGGATCGGTGGTCGCC
>NZ_QKNY01000018.1 GCF_003605575.1 Halonotius aquaticus
GACGTGCAGTACGCCCTCGAAGGCTCGATCTTCATTACCGGTGCCGCGATCGAGTGGCTCGAAGACATGACGCTCATCGAGGACGCTGCCGAGTCCGAAGAACTCGCACGCAGCGTTGATTCAACGGATGGCGTCTATGTCGTTCCTGCGTTCACTGGTCTCGGTGCCCCCCACTGGGATCAGCGCGCACGCGGGACGATCGTCGGCATGACCCGTGGTACCCGACGCGAACACATCGTTCGCGCCACGCTCGAATCCATCGCCTACCAGACCAAAGACGTCGCCGAAGCGATGGTGTCGGATGCGGACATCGACCTGTCGAGTCTGCGTGTCGACGGCGGTGCAGTCAAGAACAACTTCCTCTGTCAGCTACAGGCCAACATCATCGGCACGGAGATCGTCCGCCCGGTCGTCGACGAGACGACCGCTCTCGGTGCCGCCTACGCCGCCGGCCTCGCCGTCGGCTACTGGGACACGGTTGACGAACTCCGCGACAACTGGCAGGTCGACCGACGCTTCCCACAAGACCCCGACGCAGACATCGAGGTCAACTACGGACGCTGGAAGGACGCCGTCGAACGGTCTGAAGACTGGGCCCGAGACGAGGGAGGTGACTAACGATGGCATTCTCACTTGGAATGCTGACTGATCCGACGTGGCTAATCGCCTCATTCGCTGGCGGTGCCTTCGGTGCTGCAATCGGCGCGCTCCCAGCATTCATTTTCACCGGCTTCATGGTGATCGCTGGACAGGCAACAGCATCCCTCGGTCTCGATGGTGCTGGTGAAGGTACTGCACTGACTGCCTCCGGATTTACCGGTGTGCTTGGTTTCGGTCCTGTCTTCGGCCCACACATCAGCTTCGCCGCTGGTGCGGCCGCAGCCGCATACGCAGCCAAGCAGGGCTACATTGATGACGGTAAGAACATCCTATGGGCTGCCGGTACCCAGAAGACCGACGTACTACTCGTCGGTGGTATCTTCGGCATTCTGGGACTTGCCTCACAGCAGATCCTCAACGGGATCGGCTTCCCGACAGACAACATTGCACTAACGGTGTTCCTCTCTGCACTTATTCACCGTATTGCATTCGGTTACAGCGTCATCGGTGAGATTACTGGTGACGGAATGTTCGATGTCGGTCCGTGGGAGCGAGATGAGGATGAAGCCCCTGGCATCTGGCTGCCGTGGCAGTACAAATGGAGCGGTGTTGCCTTCATTGGCATCATCGGCGGGCTTCTTGGAGCGTTCGCATACCAAGCAACTGGCAGCGGGCTGATCGGCTTCGGTATCAGTGCGGCCAGCCTTGTCTTCCTGCAGTGCGGCGTCGATAACATTCCGGTCACACACCACATCACCCTGCCGGGTGCCGTTGGTGCAATCGGTGCATCAGGTGGTGTTGCTTCCGGGAGCCCGACGCTCGTGCTTATATTCGGCGGCCTCTTCGGTCTCTTCGGTGCCCTCATGGGCGAGATCTGTAACCGTGTCTTCTACATGCACGGTGAGACGCACGTTGACCCGCCGGCGTTCGGTATCGCAGCTTCAGGGTTGCTAGCGACGGTACTCGCCATCGCAGGTGTGTTCGGGACGGCGTTCTGGAACTACCCGAACTCGCTCCTCGGCGTACTCTACTAACGAGATACGTCTGAAGCAACCTCCGCCAACCACTCCTTGCTCACCCCGTTGGTGAGCCGGAGTCGCTGACACCCGTCGCTCGACGACGGCTGTTTGGTGATGCGGTTTTCGCTTTTTCACTCATTCCAACGCACGGATCATCCACACTGTAGTACTGACCACGAACCACACCGAGCACTGACCACGCCGGGAGCACACCATGGAACTACACGACCGAATCGCCCGTCGACAGCGTGCCGACGACGCCGACCCGGAGTACGACGCGATCAGCCCGCTGGGCCATCCCAGCGAGCCGGTCGGCCGGGGCGCCGTCATCGAGCAGCTACTGGACATCCTCAGCCCCATCTTCGAGGCCGATCGGCCGGCCGACAGCTACATCTGGGGGCCGAAAGGCGCGGGCAAATCCGCGATCGTCCGCGCGCTGTTTGCCGAATGTAGCCGCCAGCACGGCGAGCGGTCGACACAGATGTACACCTCGACGCGAGCGGCCCCGACAACCGAACTCCGATTCCTGTATGTTGACAGCCGACGGGCCCAATCGACGTTCGCGCTCTTACACACGGTCGTTGCGGCACTCTCCGCGGAAACGGTGCCAAAACAGGGGGTCGGCAGCGCGGCGATGCGTGACCGCCTTGCGACCCAACTGACACAGCGAGATCGACAGGTTGTCGTCGCCGTCGATCACGTCGGCGACCCCGAGACACTCGACTGTGAGACAGTCTTCGAGCAGTTCGCGCCGTTTCGATCGTCGGTGAGCTGTCTGGCGATCGGCCGCGAGAAGCCGGGGGCTACCGCGATCAGCGACCGATCGACGATCAAGCGAATCCACGTCGAGCCCTACACCCAACACACGCTGATCGAAGTGTTGACCAGCCGAGTCACCGACGCTCAACTGCGAGCGGCGACGACGACCGAGCTGCTCACCGAGGTGGCGACATGGGCCAACGGCGATGCCCACGACGCGCTTGCGGCGTTGTTCGGCGCGGCGGTGACCGCTGGTGCGGATACCGACACCCGGATCGACGACGAGGCGTTGGCGACCGGGATGGCGGCGGTGCCCCAGCCGTGTGTCGCACTCGGCCGAGTCATGTCGCTGCCGACGAGTCGGCAACGCATCGTCGGGCGGTTGATCGGGCTGCCGGAGGCCGCACGCAGCTCGGTGAAGGCAGCCGCCGAAGCGATCAGCAGCGACGGACTTGATCTTTCGCGGGCGACGATCGAACGCGTGCTGTATGAGCTTGCGGAGGCTGGGATCATCCGTCGAGTGAAAGCCGAACAGCCCTCCGAGACCGGCCGCCCGCCGTCGCGCTTAGAGCCGCGGTTCCCGACGCTCGTCTTCGAGCAGTTGACCGAGACAGTCTAATCCCGGCCCGCAGGCGACACGCCGAGACGACTGTCGCAGTCGGTGCGGGTGGCACATCGGTCGAGATGAGTCGGGCGATTGGACATAATAATCCGATACACACATTTATGTGGCCCATACTGTAATGGTCGTAAGTATGAGTCTACGGTGGATCACGTCTCGTCGGGGTCAGAGGGTCGACACCGGCATACGAGCCGGAAACGGGGTGCGTATCGGCCTCTGTGCGGCCGCACTCGGGCTCGCGTGGCTCGCGCGCGACCCGACAGCCGGCCTCGCGACTGCCGGCCTGTTCAGTTTTATTCCGGCGTTTTGGCGATCTGAACACGATGAGACAGCCGACGAGAACGCGACGACCGACGAACAATCGGGCTCGACCGCTGAGACGGAGCCAACGGCTGCCGAGGACACAGCGACAGCCACAACGGCGGCATCGACCACCGAGACCGGCGTCACAATCGAGGGACAGCCGCCGGGCGTGACCACCGACGGCGGCGAGGTTGTGCCGAATCAAGGCGACGACAGCGAGTCAGTCGACGAGTGGAAGGCATTTTGCGAACAGCTGACCGACGCGATGGCCGAGGGTGCTGATGGGGATCTGACCGTCCGGGTCGATCCGGACGACGCACCGGCGGAGGCGACCGAAACCGCCGAGATGTTCAACGAGTTGGTCAATGAGTTCAGCGAAACGGTACAGACGGTCGATGACTTCAGCGATCAGGTGACCGGCGCGACAAATCGCGTCACCGGGCGGGTCGAGGAGGTCAAATCCGCCAGCAAGGATATGAGCGGTGAGGTCAACGCGATCGCAGACGACGCCAGCAAGCAGAACACCCAACTGGAGGAGCTCTCCGATGAGATCCGATCGCTGTCAGCAGCTACCCAGGAGGTTGCCTCCTCGGCCAGTGAGGTCGCCGAAGCGTCCGAACAGGCCGCCGAACGCGGCGAGAAGGGCCGGGAGCTGGCAACGGACGCGCTGGCCGAACTCGACGATATCGACACCCGAACGACCCGGATGTTGGAGGCCACCCAAGAGCTCGACAGCCGGATCGACGAGATCGAAGAGATCGCGGAATTCATCGGCGATGTCGCCAGCCAGACGAACATCCTCGCGCTCAACGCCTCGATCGAGGCCGCCCGCGCGGGCGAGGCCGGCGAAGGGTTCGCCGTCGTCGCCGACGAGGTCAAAAGTCTCGCCGAGGACGCCGAGGAGGCCGCCGGCGACATCGAAAGCTCGGTGAGTACGATCCGCGAGCAGGCCGATACCACCGTCGAGGAGATGCATGAAACCCGCGAGCGGATCGATTCGGGTGTCGATACGATCGAAGGCGCGGTCGAAAACTTCCAACAGATCGCCGACGATGTCGAGGAGACAAACGTCGGCGTCCAGGAGATCAGCGAGGCGACCGACCAGCAGGCCAACTCACTGCAGGAGGCGGCGGCGATGGTCGACGACGTGAGTGCGATCGCCGACGATACGGCCAGTCGAACCGAAAACGCCGCCTCAGCCGCCCAACAGCAGACGACAGCCTTAGCTGAGGTGTCAACCGCGGCGACGACGCTGGATGAACGCAGTAGTTCGCTCAACCAGCTCACAACCAACTACGAGTTCGGCGGCGTGAGCTCACAGCTGGCCGCCGACAGCGACGTGACCGTCTTCGAGTTCTGGCACGCGATGGGCGGCGACAAGGGGCTGCTGTTGGAGAACCTGATCCGGGAGTTCGAGGAACAGGCCGACGGGATCCGGATCGAGGCGACCAACAAGGGCAGCTACCGTGGCAACCTGGAGTCGACGCTGAACGCCGCCGAGCGCGGCGACACGCCGACACTGTCACAGATCTACGAGATCGGCACCGCAAAAGCCGTCGACAGCGGTGCCTTCGAGCCGGTCGAAAACGTGTTGCCAAGCCGAACACAGCTTCGTAACTACCTCGATCCGGTCTTGAGCTACTACCGCACCGACGGCACACTGTACTCGATGCCGTTCAACTCCTCGGTACCGATCTTGGCGATCAATCAGGATGCCTTCGAGGCCGCCGGACTCGACCCGAACAACCCACCCGAAACCTTCGCGGAGGTCACCGCGGCCGCCGAGAAACTGGTCGATGCCGGCGTCACCGACACCGGGATCACCTTCGCCAACTACGGCTGGTTCGTCGAGCAGTGGTTTGCCAGCGCGGGCCAGGAGATCGTCAACAAACAGAACGGCCGCGCGGGGACGCCTGATACAGCCTTCTACGACAGCGAGGCCGGCGTCGAGCTCTACGACTGGTGGACAGGCCTCGACGAGCGTGGGCTCTATCATAACCCCGGAATCGAGGCCCGCGGAAAGGCCAAAGAGGCCTTCCATGATGGCACCGCGGCGATGTTGGTTGGTTCCTCCTCGTCGTGTGGCTCGATCATCGAGGGCGCGGAGTTCGAGACGAATGTCAGCGGAATGCCCGCGGCCGGCGAGCGCGTCGGGCTCATCGTCGGCGGCGCGTCGCTGTGGGTCTCCGAGGATGCAACTCGCGACCAACAGGAGGCCGCCGGCGAGTTCCTCGCGTGGATGACCGCGCCGGAACAGCAGGCACGCTGGCACCAAGAGACCGGGTACCTGCCGGTACACGAGCAGGGCGTCGAGAAGCTGCGCAACGACGGCTGGTTCCGCGAGAATCCGGGCCACGAGGTCGGGATCCAAGAGCTGCTCGGCAGCCCCGACACGCCAGCGACCAACGGCGCGCGGATCGGGCCGTTCGATACGGTGCGGACGCTTGTCGCCGAGGCCTACGAGGATATCAAGAACGGCGACACCGAAGAAGAGCTCGCCACCCTCAGCAATACGGTCGAACAACAGCTTGCAAACTACGCCGCCGAGCAAGGTCGATAACGGCGGCGACCACCCACTACTAAGCCACAGGCAGCCGCAGGAAACGTATGGAACGAACAGTAACGGTTGTCCCGGAGGATGGACTGCACGCACGACCGGCAACCACGTTCGTCGAAGCCGCAGGCAACTTCGACGCCGAGATTACGGTCGAAGCAGCCGCTGACACCCGACCACCCGTCGCCGCCGACAGTATTCTCGGTGTCACCGGGCTTGGCGTCCGCCGCGGCGACGACGTAACGCTGCACGCCGAAGGGCCGGAGGCCGAACCCGCACTCGACGCGCTGGAAAACGTTATCACGACGCCAGCGGGTGAATCCGATTTTGCCGGCGATGCCACCGCGTGAGCGAATGTGAGCCCACGCAGGTGAAACGGGGGCGGCGGAGCGGTTTTTTATCCGGGTCGCCGAGAGGCGGTATGGTACCGCCGCTGGCACTCGATATCGACGGCACACTGACGACTCGCAGCGACCAGATCGACCCACGGGTCTTTGAGGTGTTGCCGGCGTGGGAGGCACCGATCGTAGTGGCAACCGGCAAATCATTTCCCTACCCGGTTGCGCTCTGCCACTTTTTGGGGATTCCGGAACAGGTCGTCGCCGAAAACGGCGGCGTTGTGTGTGCCGACGGGCAGGTCTCGTTTCAGGGCGACCGCGACCGCGCCGAACAAGCGATCGAAGCGTTTCGAGACCGCGGCGGCGACCTTGGCTGGGATGCCGCTGATACAACAAACCGGTGGCGGGAGAGCGAACTCGCCGCCCACATCGACGCCGACGAGGAGTTGCTCCGAGCAGTCGCCGAGGAGTTTGGGCTGGAGGTCATCGATACCGGCTACGCCTATCATCTGAAGACGCCAGGTGTTGAGAAAGGCGATGGCTTGGCTGCTGTTGCCGATATACTCGGGCTGGACGCCGGGTCGTTCGTGGCGATCGGCGACAGCGAAAATGATGTCTCGCTGTTTGGGGCCGCCGGCGACTCCTATGCGGTTGGCAACGCCGACAAGCGCGCGAAAGCGGCCGCCGAGACGGTGATCGACGGCGAATACTTCGACGGAACGCTTGGCGTCCTTGAGTCACTTCAAGCAGAGGCGTAGGCTGGTCGCGTCCGACTGCGGCACACAGGGTGGCGGCAGCGCGTGATTACTCTGACTCCGCAAACGGGACAAACGAGCCGTTGATGTCCCATTCGTGGATGCAGTAGATGCTCCCGACGCTGTCGGTGGCGACCTGCCACGATTCGGTGTCAGCATCCCACTGTTCTGTCCGCCCACACCGTTCACAGACGCGCTCCGTGGGGTGGCGGAGACTAATCGACATACCTAACGGGGAGTCGTCCACCGAGTTAACGCTTTCTCAGTCGGCGACAGCCACGTCGACAGCGATCCTCCAGCCGGCTATCGGTGTAAATGCTCAAATAAGAAATTACACATTCAAATTTATTGGGCTAAAATAAGACAAAATAGAATTAATATACCCTAAAGTATGGCTATTCATCCCCACAAACCCGCCGTGAGTGTTATATACACAATCATCATTGTATCTGTATGGCACTCCACTTCCCCACGCTCCACTCGGCAGCAGATACCGGGAGCCGATTTGAATGCACAGACTGCGGCACGCGGCTCGAAGAAACGGACGGCAGCCGACGGTGTCCAACCTGTGGGGCAACCGTCAGAAACATCGCTGTCCCACGAAACTGACCCGTTTGCGGAGCCAGCGGTCAGTCCTCGCTGATCGTATACCGGTAGGGCTGTTGAGCGATCACCGTGACCTCACCGGTTTTCGCCCGGCGGCCGAGCACCGTCGCCAGCTGGTGTGGGCTCTCAAACGTTGTCTCACCGTCATCAGCTTCAAGCGCCGCAAGAATCTCACGCGCCGTCAACGGCTCATCGGCGGCCGCAAGCACACCTTCAACACGGTCGAAATCGCTCGGTGTGGTCTGCATACACACACTTACGGTGCGATCGGTTTCAATCTGTGTGTGACGACTGTCAGACATCCGGCTGGATGGCCGATAAGAGCGCCAAGCTAGCTGTTTCGACGAAATAAGTTCGTAACAATAAAGAAACCAATAGGCGGCGTGTGACCGTCGAGCGAGCGACTACGGGGTGAACGTCTCCTCTTCGAGGTTTCGTTCCTCGCGGTACTGCTCGACAAACTCGGCCACGTCAAACTCGTGCATCTTCGCCTCAAACTCGGTGAGCGCGCTGGTGTCGTCGGCGTGGCTGACCGCATGCTCCATCAACTCGATGACGAGTTCGACGATGCGTTCATGCAGCGTTCGGGAGTCAAAGTCGGTGATCCACAGCAGCGCGAAGCCGACATCCGGCTCCTCGGTGGCGTCGTAGGAGACGACCTGTTCGGGAAACTCCTCAAGGACAATCCCAAGCAGGTGTGGGGTTCCAAACTCCGGCATCTCCTCGCTGGTGGTTTCGATCGCCTCCTGGAGTACCGCGACCAGAAACTCCGGGAGGAACCGATCCGGCGGATGAACGTCCATCACCACAGCATGGGTTGCGCCACAGTCACAGTCGTACTCGCGCATCCCGAGATCGAGATCGGTGACGGCAACTGACTCACCGCAGGGGAGGTCGAGCTGCTCGCCGCGGTCGCCCGGGACGCGTGGGGTAGCCATGGATGGTGTTCGGGTGAGGAGTGATTAAATCCCGTGTTATCGAATCGATCGCGCTTAGCTGTCGGCGCGCTCGGCGTCGTCGACAGCATCGCTCAGTCCGGGGGCGTTGCTCGGATCGGCGTCGGCAGGCTCAGCGGTGCCATGGCCAACGTGGAGTTCACCGTCACCGTCCTCGACGTATACGTCGTCGGCGAAGCCGGCGATGGCGTTCTCGTAGGCCGGCTGATCGCGTTTCTCTGGCGTTTCGGGGGCGTCAGGAATCCCACCGGCCGGCCGGAACTCGCCGAGTGGGTCGTCAACGCTGATCCCGTAGCGTTTGAAAAACTCCTCGTAGCGGCGGAAGTGCTGTTCGAACTCCTCGGCAGGGATCTCCATCATCTCCGTCCAGCCGTGGTTGAAGAAATCGAAGTTGGCCTGAATGTGGGTGATCTCACGCGCTTTGGCCTCCGAGAGCCCGGCTTCGAGCGCGGCGACGTAGGTGTCCATCGTCGCATCAAAGAAGCCATCGAGGTGGTCGCGGCGGGCCTCGCGGGCCGCTTCGTCGGCTTTCCCGAGGAAGATGTCCGTGTGCATATCGACGAGCTTGTCGTTGGCGATGTCGCCGATCACCGGTGCGGTCAGGGCGTTTTTTGCGGCCCAGTGACGGAGGTTTTGGCGGATTTTCATCGTAGCCACTGTTGGGGATGGACAGGCTTGAAGGCCACGGCACGGCGGTTACATCGTCAGCGTCGACAATCGGGGGCACCGGCGGCGGGATGAAATCGGGCGGAAACCCGCCCACAGGAGCGACGAGAAACACGTATTTGTCCGGTCGCAGCTCCCCGGTATGGACGGTTGTCAACGGTTCCGCGTCGATAGCAACCTCCTTTACCCCGGATCACGAACGCGGGGATATGACAGCATCGTACGTCGTTATCGGTGACGGGATCGCGGGCAGCTCCGCCGCGGAGACACTCCGGGAAGAGGCCCCGGACGCCGAGATCACCGTCATCACCGAAGAGGGCGAGGCCCTCTACAACCGGATCCTCATCAAGGAGTACGCCAAGGGCAAACTCCCCGAGGCCCCCATTTCGATCCACGACGAGAGCTGGTATGTCGACCGCGATATCGACCTCCGGCTCAACACCGTCGTCACCAACATCGATCCCGACGGCCACACCGTCTCGACCCACGAGGGCGAGACGATCGGCTATGACAAGCTGCTGGTCGCCACCGGCGGCACCCCAACCCAGCTCCCGGTCGACAACAGCGACGCCGACGGGATTCATCACTTCTGGACGTTCCAAGACGCCCGGAACATCCGTGAGCATATCGAGGACGCCGACTCGGCGACCATCGTCGGTGCGGGGCTGCTCGGTGTCGACCTTGCGGCGATCTGTGGCGAACAGGAGGTCGAAGCCAACTATCTCATGCGCGGTGACTGTTGGTGGCGGTATGCACTCACCGAGGAGGGCGCGGAGATCATGCACGACGCGATGCGGGAACGCGGCGTTACCCCCGTCTTCCAGAGCGGCGTCGATCACTTCGAGACCGACGACGAGGGCCACGTTGAGGCGACGATCGACCCCAACGGCGAGCGGTTCGAGTCGGATTTCGTCGGCATCGCTATCGGCCTCAACTTCAACGTCGAACTGCTCCAAGATCTCGATATCGAACAGGACGACGGCGTCGTCGTCGACGAGTATATGCGCACCAGTCTCGACGACGTGTTCGCCGCCGGCGATCTGACGCGGTACTATGATACAATTCTCGGCGAGTACGCACAGAATGGCTCGTGGGGGTCGGCCAAAGAGCAGGGCACCATCGCCGCGAAAAATATGATCACCCCCGAAAGCGATGCGTTTCGCTGGGTCTCCTCATATTCGATCACACACTTCGATTTCCCCTTCCTCTCGTTTGGCCACCCGACGATCGGCGACGAGTACGTCTCACGATCCTACGGCGACAACGAGTGGCGGCGCGTCGCCATCAAGGATGGCAAGGTCGTCGGCGGCGTGCTAATCGGCGATCTTGCCCCCCAGAGCGGCTACAAGGAACTCATGCGCGAGGAGATCCCGGTCGGCGACCAGACGGAAACGCTGCTCAACGAGGAGTTCGAGGCCGACGACATCGCACCGGTACAGGAACAACAGCAGTAGCGACCACGTCGGCGAGTCACGTCCGGCACCGACAGCCGGTGAAGCGAAGCGGTTTTCGGCACCCGTAGGTTACCGCAGGTATGGACGGAGGCAGCGGCGAGATGACCCTCGCATTCGAGCTTGCGGCCCTGCAATCGCTGGCGGATCCAGGGGTTGTAGTGACTGACGCCCGACAGTGGACAGAATATGTCGGCGTCGTCAGCGAGAAGCCGACCTACGTCGTGACAAATTTTACCCGGAAACACCGGGTGCGACAGGACTTCTTTTCGGGGCCCCGCGGTGTCGGTGAAAGTCTTGAAAACGTCGCCGAGCAGTTCGACACCCCTCGGCACGTCTTCGTCGGGACAGACGAAGACGACGCAGCCATCGCCGAGGAGGCTGGCTGGGAGTACCTGCCCTTAGAGGAGGCCGCCGAGGCCGCCGGGTGGGAACTCGCCGCGGAGTCGGCTGACGAGGATCACTTCGAGGGCGAGACGAGAGACGACTGGCCCTAACGGTCGACAGCAACGGGCAGCCGATCGGCACGACCAGAAAATATTCACATACCACCAGCCGATTTCAATCCAGTATGAGTTCTCAGCCAACGCGGAGAGAGATCATTCTCACAGGCGGAGCCGCAACACTCGCCGGGCTCGCTGGCTGTGGCTCACCGCTGTCAACGTCGGCACCAGAGCCGGCTACGGGCGGCGACAGCGAGACACAACCGGACGCACAGCCCGATGACTACACTGAAATCTATGAGGCGACGATCGACTCGGTTGTTCTCGTTGAGACCGACGGCCAAGGAACCGGGTTCATGTACGACGACCAGCACATCGTCACCAACGCCCACGTCGTCGGCACCGCACAGTCGGCGAGGCTTAGATTTACTGAAGGCCGGTGGAGCACCGCCAGAGTCGTCGGCAGCGACCCCCACAGCGATCTTGCGGTTCTCGCTGTCGACGATGTGCCCGAGGCAGCAAGCCCGCTGTCGTTTGCCGACGATGACCCCGAGGTGGGCCAACGGGTGCTGGCGATCGGCAACCCATACAACCTCAACGGGACGATGACAAACGGGATTATCAGCGGCGTCAACCGCTCAATTCCCTCTCCGGCCGGCTTCGAGATCCCGGATGCGATCCAAACCGACGCCCCGGTCAATCCGGGCAACAGCGGCGGCCCGCTGGTCGATCTCGACGGCGATGTCGTCGCCGTCATCAACTCCGGTGGCGGCGACAACATCGGCTTCGGCATCTCGGCCGCGCTCACCCAGCGTGTCATCCCCGAGTTGCTCACCACCGGCGACTACGAGCACGCCTACATGGGCGTCTCCTTCGAGGACGTGACGCCAACGGTCGCCCGGGTCAACGATCTGCCAGCCTCTCGTGGGCTACTCGTCGTTGGCGTCGCGCCCGGCGGCCCAAGCGACGGTCGACTGCAACCAAGCAGCGAGATCTCGATCGTCGACGGCGAGCGTGTCCCCGTCGGCGGCGACGTGATCCGCGCGGTCGACGACACCACAATCGAAACGAGCGAGGCGTTAGGGAGCTATCTCGCCTTGGAGACCAACCCCGGTGAGACGGTCGATGTGACGGTGTTGCGGGATGGCCGTGAACAAACCGTGCAGATCGAACTTGGAACACGCCCGACTGGGGTGTAGGGAGCCACCCAGCACGCGGCGCACCCGCTGAGTAAACAGTATTAACACCCCCGACACGGAAGCCGAGGGTAATGCTCGGTGGCCTGTTGCCCGCGTCGCCGGCCGTCGCCGTCGGGATGATCGTCGTCACAACCGCGGTCATCTGGGTCGGCAGCGGCTGGCTGGAATCATCCGCCGAACAGCTGTCGGCACACTATGGGCTGCCGCCGGTCGTCCAGGGGTCGATCGTCGTCGCCGTCGGCTCAAGCTTTCCGGAGCTCTCCAGTGTCGTCTTCACCGCACTCGCTGGCGTGTTCGATATGGGCGTCGGCGGGATCGTCGGGTCGGCCATCTTCAACATTCTTGTGATCCCCGCGTTGGCCGGGCTGGCGGCGACCGGAAACCTCGAAACAAACCGCGAACTCGTCTACAAGGAGGCCCAATTCTACATGATCGCCGTCTCAGCGTTGGTGATCACCTTTGCACTTGGCGTGATCTACATTCCGGCCCCCGAGACACCGCCGCTTGTCGGGCAGATCACCCGCCCGCTGGCGATGCTGCCGCTGTTGCTGTATGGGCTGTATCTCTTCATTCAGTGGCAGGATGTCAGCGAGTACACCGGCGACGTCGAGCTCAGCGATGCGATCGGTCGGCAGTGGGCGACGCTGGCCGGTGGGTTGCTGTTGATTCTTGTCGGCGTCGAACAGCTTGTGAGTGCTGTTGAGATCCTTACGCATACCTTCGGTATCCCGGAGTTTCTCGCCGGCGTGACGATCATCGCCGCGGTGACGAGCCTACCGGATACGCTGGTCAGCGTGCGGGCCGCCCGCGAGGGCAGAGGGCTGACCAGCCTTGGCAACGTCTTGGGCTCAAACACGTTTGATCTGCTCGTGGCGATCCCGATCGGCGTCTTGCTCATCGGCACCGTCTCGATCAACTTCGCCGTCGCCGTCCCGATGTTTGGCGTACTCACGCTGGCGACCGTGCTGTTGTTCGGATTCCTCCGCACCGATCTCTCGTTGACAACGCCGGAGGCGTACGCGCTGCTTGTCGCCTATGGGCTCTTCGTCGTGTGGGTGATCGCCGAAACCATCGGCGTCATCAACCTCGTTGCGGCGACGTAGGTGGTGGGCGGCACACGGTGGTCGTCGCTGACGGTTGTGTCCGACCCACTCAGGGCACCGAAAGTCCTAATCAGGCGACACGCCTATCAGGGTTGATGAGTCACCAGCTGCCCGATGTCCAGGCCACCCAGCCGGATGTGGCCGTCGGGCTCAGTCAGGTTGGCGTAACGGGTGTCGAAAAACTGGTCAAACTTGCACGCGAGGACAAACGGCCGATCGTCCTCATGGCCGAGTTCGAGGTCTTTGTCGATCTCCCCGGCGGTCGCAAAGGGATCGATATGAGCCGCAACATGGAGGTAATCGACGAGATCTTAGAGGAGACGACCGAGGCTGAGGCCTACCGGGTCGAGGATGTCTGTGGGGAGGCCGCCGAACGCCTGCTGTCGAAACACGACTACACCTCAACGGCGACCGTCGAGATGACCGCCGACCTCGTGACCAAAGAGGAAACGCCGGCCAGCGGCAAGCCGACCCAAAACACCGCGACGATCATCGCCAGTGCGACCGCCACCGACGACGGCACACACGAGGAGATCGGCGCAGAGGTTACGGGGATGACCGTCTGTCCCTGCTCACAGGGGATGTCCGAATCACGCGCCCGCGAGAAGCTCCAAGAGCTCGACGTCGAACGCGAGGTCATCGATGAGTTCCTCGATACCGTCCCTCAGCCCGGCCACTCACAGCGCGGTCACGCGACGCTGACGATCACCAGCGAGGGCAGCCCCGACGTCGACCTTGGCGACATCATCGACATCGCCCGCGATGCGATGAGCGCGCGGATCTACAACATGGCGAAACGGCCAGACGAGGATCATATGACCTTTGCCGCCCACTCTGACGCCAAGTTCGTCGAGGACTGCGTTCGCTCCCTCGCTGAAGGCGCCGTCGAGCAGTTCGACCAGCTCTCTGACGACGCTGTCGTCTACATCCGGCAGTCGAACGATGAATCGATCCACCAACACAACGCCCACGCCGAACGCGAGGTCACAATCGGGCAACTCCGCGCCGAACTGAACGGTACCGCCTAAGACTTCTCAGTGCTGTTTTGGCAGTTGGAGCGGATCAGCATGCTCCCACCGCGGCTGGAAGACCTCGCGGACGTCGGCCGCGAAGCTCCGATCCTTGAGGTCGATCATCGCAAACGCCTGCTGTGGATCCAGCGGGTTCGGCACCTCCAAGCAGACCTCAACGCCGTCGATCAGCGTAAACGTCCCCTCGATTGTGTCGTGGGTGCGAACCGCGTAGTTGTCGTGGTCACTCAATCGTGCGTCGTATGTCTCGATCGTGTCGTCGGGAAGGTTGGCGACAACCGCCGGGGTCACCAGTAGTTTCACGTCGACACCGCGCGCTAAGGCAGCTTCCAAGCCATCGACGATGCGGCCACTTGCGTTTCGAAGGTCAAGGCCGGCTGCCGGTGTGCCGCCGACAATGTGTAACGAGTCGTCAGCGGCATCGATCCGCTCGACGAGCAGCTCCAGTGTCTCCTCGGGGCCGACCGCAGCCGTCCAAAACTGGCCGTTGACCGGGGCAGTCGCCTCCAGATCGTTCGTCAGCGTCTCGACGGTTTCGGCGTACTGCTCGGCCTGTTCGTCAAGTTCCCGCTGTTTGGCCTCCAGTAAGCGGTCTAACCCGACATCGGGCTCGACGGCAACGTACTTTTTTGGCCGGCTGGCGGCCTGACTCCGAACGAGTCGGTGTTGCTCAAGCCCGTTGAGCACGTCGTAGATCCGGCCCATCGGCACCTCGCTTGTGCGTGACAACTCCTTTGCGGTTGTCGGGCCACTGCGGAGCAGCGCACGATACGCTCGGGCTTCATACTCCGACAGCCCGAGATCGCGGAGACTCGCCATACATCGGTGTCGTTGCGTGGTGATAAAAACGCACCGGCGGTTTATTTGGGTCGTGCGGAGCAGATGGAAGGTCAGCCGCCGAGGTAGAGTCGGCCGACCTCCTCATCGTTGAGCAGTTCCTCGCCGGAGCCGGTGTATTTGATCTCACCACTGGCCAACACAAAGCCACGATCAGCGACCGACAGCCCCTTTTGGGCGTTCTGTTCGACCAGCAGGATCGTTGTGCCCAACTCGTTGAGCTGTTCGATCCGCTCGAAGACATCGTCGATGAACTTCGGTTCGAGCCCGATCGATGGCTCATCCAGCAGCATGACCTCGGGGTCGACCATCAACGCCCGGGCGAGTTCGAGAAGTCGTCGCTGCCCACCCGACAGCGTCCCCGCCTGCTGGTCGCGGATGTCGCCGAGGATCGGGAACTCATCGTAGAGCTCCTCGGCGCGGGCGAGCGCGCGGTCGTCGTCCTCGAAAACGTAGCCACCCATGAGCATGTTTTCGTGGACACTCATCCCGGGGAAGACGCTGGCGTCCTGGAGGACGTAGCTCATCCCGTTGGCGAGATTCTCCTGGGGGGATCGCCCGGTGATCTCTCGATCACGGAGCGTGATCGTCCCATCCATTACGTCGGCGAAGCCATAGATGCTCTTCATCAGCGTCGACTTCCCAGACCCGTTGGGACCGATGAGACAGGCGATCTGGCCGTCCTCGATCTCGATGTTGACATCGTGGAGGACAGTCGTGTTGCCGTAGCCGGCAACGACATGTTCCATTTCGAGGATGGGTTCGGCCATGCTTATTCCCTCCCAAGATAGGCGTCGATGACGTGTTGGTTATTTTGGATCTCGTCTGGTGTGCCGGTGGCGATCCGCTCGCCGTGAGCCAACACGTAGATCCGATCGGCGATCTCCATGACGAAATCCATGTTGTGCTCGATGAGGAAGATCGTCGCCTCCTCCTCGTCGTTGGCGGTTCGGATGTAGTCGATCAGATTCTCCAGCATCGTCGGGTTGATCCCGCCGGCTGGCTCGTCCATCAACAACAGATCGGGTTCAGCCATCAACTCCATGGCGAACTCGATGAGTTTCTGTTGGCCGAAGCTCAACCGACCGGCACGGGTGTCAGCGAGCCCGCCGAGATCGACGTACTCAAGCAGTTCGTTCGTTCGCTCCATCAGCGAATCGTCCGGCCGCCGGAGCAGCCCTCCGATGTCGGCACCGCCCTCTTGGGCGGCCAACAGCAGGTTCTTCCGGACGCTCATCCCGCCGAAGATCCGGGTCTCCTGGAACATCCGGCCGAGGCCGGCCCGAGCGATCTTGTACTCCGGCCAGTCGGTGACATCCTCGCCCTGCAGGGTGACCCGGCCCTCATCGGCGGTGAGCGTGCCGGTGATGCAGTTGAACAGCGTCGATTTTCCGGCCCCGTTGGGGCCGATGAGTCCGACGATCTCGCCTTCGTGTACCTCAACATCGACCTCGTTGACAGCGGTGAGGCCGCCGAACCGCTTGGTGATCCCCTCAGTTCGGAGGACAGTGTCGTCAGCGGTAGCTGTCGCCGCGTGATCGTCGGTCTCAGGTGTGTTACTCATCGGTCGTCACCTCCTCGTCGTCAGTGGCGGCCATCCCGCCGCGTTCGTAGTAGTCCATCTCATTCGCATACGCTCGGAGGGTGCCAACGACCCCTTTCGGGAAGCGGATCACGGTCACGATGATCGCGACACCGAGCAAGACGAGTTGCCAGCCGACAAAGCTGGATTCGACGTACTCGATGATCGTATGCAGCCCGAAGGCCCCGATGACCGGGCCGGCAACGGTGCCGGTGCCACCCATCAACGCCATCGCGATCAACTCGACATTCCACGCGCCGTTGTAGGCGGTCTGTGGATCAAGGAACGTGTTGAACAGCCCGTAGGCACCACCGGCAAGGCCGGTGAACAGCGCGGCCAGCATCCACGCCGCCGTCTTGTAGTAGGTCGTGTTGAACCCCATCGCGGTTGCCTTCCCCTCATCGTCGCGGATCGCATTGAGGATGAAGCCAAACCGCGTCTGGGTGAGATAGTAGACGACCGCCATCTCCACCACGAGGACGGCGAGGAAGAAGTAGTAGAACACGATCCCCGGCGGCACGTCGAAGAGGATCTTCCCGCTGGCACCGCCGGTGATATCAAGATTGCGGGTGACCTGCTGGATCGCCAGCAGAATCCCGAGGGTGGCGATCGCAAAGTAGTGGCCGCGCAGTCGCAGCACGATGAGCCCGTTGATCGCCGCAAAAACGAGAACGGCCACAACGGCGCCGACCATCGCGATCGGGAACGAGACGGCGGCATCCTTGACCAGGATCGCCGTCGCATAGCCACCGATCCCGAAGAAGGCCATATTCCCGAAGCTGGGGTAGCCGGTTTGTCCACCGACGATATCCCACGACAGCGCGAGGATCGCAAACAGGAACATCTCCGAGAGGACGGTCATCATATAGCCCTCGCGCAGCCCAAACACCGGCGGCAACGCGCCGACAACCGCGCCGGCACCGATAAGCTTCCAGCCGTGGGCCCCGCAGAGATCGAACAGCCGATCAAGTCGCTTGGGCGGCAGGATCGACCGCAGCAGGCCACTGGTATCAGGATCAGTGCTCATTGTCAGCCCCCGTGCCGAACAGTCCCTTTGGTTTGACCACAAGCAGGACGATCAGCAGCGTGAAGCTCACCGCGAGCGTCCACTGCGAAGAGACCAACCCGGCGGTCAACTCTTCGACGACACCGAGCAACAGCCCGCCGGTGAGCGCGCCAGGGATCGAGCCGACACCGCCGAAGACGACGATGACGAAGCTCTTCAGCGTGTAGATCAGTCCCATCTGCGGCTGAATGTTGAGGATCGTCGCGATGAACGCCCCGGCGCCGCCGGCAACTGCCGAGGAGATACCGAACGTCACCGCACGCGTGTGCTCGACATCGATCCCGACAAGCGCGGCAGCCTCGGGATTCTGTGAGACCGCACGGATCGCCCGTCCGGTTCTGGTTCGCTGCAAGAACAGATACAGGATCCCCGTTAGGACGATCGCGCCAGCGAAGGCGACCAGCTTCATCTTCGGGACGACGAGTCCGCCGACGACCATCGACGGATCGGCGAAAGCGACCTGGATCGATCGGGGGTTGGCCGTCCACGCCTGAATCGCCAGTTGTTGGATCGCGATACTGATCCCGAAGGTGACCAACAGCGTCAGGAAGATGTCGGTGCCGATGACACGCGACACCAGCGTTCGCTGCAGCGCGTAGCCGACGATAAACAGGACGCCGACGACAACCGGGATCGTCGCCAAAAACAGCAGCACCGACCCCTCGGCGGTGCCGGTGGCGATACTCAACAGCCAGTAGGCGGTGTAGCCGCCGAGCATCACCATCTCGCCGTGTGCGAGATTGATGATGTCGACAACGCCCCAGATGAGCGCGAAGCCGACAGCTACGGCCGCAAACAGCGCGCCGACGAGCAGGCCGTTGACCACGAACTGCGCGATGGCCATCTGTCTTATCGCTCGCTCCAGTCCGGCATTGGGTAGAGGGGATCGGACTGTGCGACCGAGGACGGATAGACCGTCTGGAGGCCCGGCTCAGGCTGCCATTGCCGGATCAGCATGTTCTTGGCGATGACGCCGCTGTCGTCGAAGCTCACGTCGCCATACACCGTCGAGAATGGGTCACTATCCCGGATCGCGTTGCGGACGGCGGTCGGGGTGAGTTCGTCGACCGACTGGAAGGCGTTGACAAACGTCATGATGACCGCCTCACCGGCCGCGCTGTGGTAGTCCGGCGTGTAATCGTAGTTGTCCTCGATGGCCGCCACGAAGTCCTGCGTGCCGCCGTAGACCGGATCCTCGAAGTCGGCGTTAATGTCCCAAGAGGTCGGCCCGTAGATGTAGTCGCCGTTGGGTCCGACCTCGCCTTTGAACGAGTCGTTGAGGCTGCCGACCGTCCCCATCGCGGCGTCAACGTTGACGCCTTGGGACTCCATCTGGTTGGCAAGGATGATGTTGTGTTTTTGGTGGGCACACAGCAGCAACACATCGGCACCCTGATCGCGGACACGACCGAGGTTCGTCGAGAGATCTGAGGTTCCCGAGGGGAACGTCTGGTCGACGACGAGCTCCAGATCGGTCTGCTCGATCTTGTTGCGCGCACCCTCCGCGGTCGACTGGCTGAAGGTGCCGTCCTCGGCGAGGATCGCGATCGACTCCGGTGTCGGGCTCTGGGCGAGCGCCATATCGATGTAGCTCTTGGCGTACTTGTTTGCCGTCGGCAACAGCCCGAAGATCCACTCGTTGCCCTGACTGAAAATCTCGGGGCTCGCACCGCCACCCTCGACCATCGGCTTCTCGTTTTCGGCGGCCACCGCACTCGCCGGCAGCGTCACCGAACTGGAGTACGGTCCCAGCAGGTAGTCGATCCCCTCGCGGTCGATCAACTCCTGATAGATGCTCCGCGACGTGGAGGCATCGGTGCTGTCGTCCCGAAGCACCATCTCAAGTTCGTAGGTGTTGCCGTCGCCGGCCTCAACGCCACCGCTTTCGTTGATCCGATCGATCGTCTCCTGATAGGCGTCCTTATACAGCCGACCGAGGTCGGCGTTGTCGCCCGTGAGGCTCATCGAGCCGCCGAGAGTGATGGTGTCGCCGCTGCCGCCGCTGTCGCCACCACCATCGCCGTTAGAACTGTTGCCGGCACAGCCGGCCAGTCCAGTGAGCCCCAGTGCGCCTGTCCCTCCCGCAACCTTCAGAAACGTGCGTCGGTTGTGATTGTCAGTCATAGGTTCTTCCATAGGAGTGCCGTAGCGAGACACATCCCATAAGGGAGAATCATGAAGGTCTCCGGATAAAAGTAATGATTATCTATGTAAGTTATATATCGCTATACGGCTCGGTGTTTTCGGTGTGGTGACATGAGCCAGCGGCTATGTTGCCGGCGGCTCAATTGATTCGCTGACCTGTGTCATCAGTTCCTCGGGGGTCGACGCCGTCATGTCGCTGCCGCGGACACGTGCGGTTCCGGGCTCCACGTCCGCAGCGTCAGGGACAACCACCGCTTCGTGGTCGGCGATCCGGAGCGCCGCACGGTGGAGATCCGAACCGGCTGGATCGCCAACGTCGACAACGAGATCGCCGCCGGTGAGGCGGGCGGCGACACTACCGTAGTGAGCAACCTGCACGCCGATCCGATCCCACGCGCCGGCGAAGGCCTCGACGGCGTCGGTGGCGGCCTCGCGGTAGCGATCCTCGCCGGTGATCGCCGCGAGATCCAACAACCCCTCGGCGAACTCCATGCCCGTGTCGATGGGTCGCAGCGGGCGGTCACAGAGCCCGTGGCCACTGGCGGGGCCATCCCGGAATGCCGCGCCGTCACCCAGTGTTTCGAGGGCGTTGTCGGCGACAGCCCTTGCGACCGCGGTGTAGTCGTCATCACCGAGCACCTGTCGGGCGGTGCTCCACGCCGTGACAACGCGAGCAGCATCCTCAAGCAGGTCGGTGTCGCCGACCGCATCATCGGTGCGATAATGGGTGACGACGCCGCTGTCGGTGTCGATGAGATCCGATTCGACGGCATCGAGAACCCGCTCGGCGTACTCGCGGGCGTGGTCGTCATCGGTGTAGGCGGCGTAGGTCAGCAGGGCGTCGGCGGCGAGTGCGTTGCCGCCGGCGAAGACTGTCAGGTCGGTTCGGGGGCCCGGCTGATCGGCACGCTCGTCGGCGTCGGCGCTGTAGTAGCTTGCGCCCTGTCCAGGGCCTTGGCTGCCGCCGACAGCGACGCCCGTCCACAGTGTGTCGGTGAGATAGTCGATTGTGGCCCCGGCGGGTTCACGGTAGGCGTCCTCGCCGGTGTACAGATAGCCGTTGGCGAAGGCGCGGACGAGCGCGGCGTTCGTCTCAAGGACTTTCTCGTGGCGAACGTCCGACCAGTCGCGTTCGGTGGCAAACCGGAAGAAACCGCCATCGACGGTGTCATAGAGGTGTTGGGCGATAGCGTCGAGGGTCTGGCGAGCCTGTTGGGGTTCGCGTTTGAGTGCGAACTCGATGGTTCGGGGGAGCGGAAACTTGGCGTCGGTGCCCCAGCCGCCGTGGTGTGGATCGAACTGTTCGGTGAGTTGGCCGGCAATATGTTCCTCAATTCGGGTATCGAGGTCGTCGGCTGGTGTCGGCTCGTCGGCGACGGCGCGGGGCACCCGACCCGCGTCGGCGCCTTTCTCGTCCCACACCTGGCGGATGCGGTCGACGATACTCCGCATCCCATCGGGCCCGAGATAGGTCGCACCCGTCAGGAGCTCGCCGGTTGGGGTGAGAAAGGCGGTTGTCGGGAAACCGCCCATGTTGTAGCGTTCCCGGACGCGTGGATTGCGGTCGACATCGACCCGAATCGGCACGAAGCTATCGTTGATGTTGGCAGCGATCCGTGGCTCACTGTAGGTGCGGGCGTCCATCTCGTGGCAGGCCCCACACCATGTCGCCGACAACGACAGCAGGATCGGGGTCTCGGTTGCGTCCGCCTCGGCAAACGCGTCGGCACCCCACGCTCGCCACTCAACCCGTGTAGACTCCGCGGCTGCCGCGGCCGCCGTCGAATCATGCATACCAGTGTTCGGGTGGGCCGCCGCCTAAGGCCTTCGTCCGCGACGAAAGACGTTATCACCGATGGCCCGCAACTGGTGGTATGCGCACGCGCTCCCTGCTCGCGCTGTTGCTGTTGATCCCGCTGGTCGACGCCTTCGTCCTCGTCGCCATCGTCGGCTCAGGGTGGCTCACGCCGCTCCAAACGGTCGCGTTAGTCGTCCTGACGGGGCTGATCGGCATGATCCTCGTTCGCGCGGAGGGCCGCAACACGCTGGTGCGGTTCCAACAGAAGGCCGCCGCCGGGTCGGCACCGACCGACGAACTGCTCGACGGCGGGCTGTTGATCGCGGCGGGGGCGTTTTTGCTCACGCCGGGACTGGTCACCGACCTCATTGGGTTTCTGCTCGTGTTGCCGCCGACACGGTACCCGATCCGGATCGCGCTCAAACGCTGGGTGGTCGTCCCCTACATCGACAACAAGACCGACGGGTTCGCCACCGGCAACGTCTGGACGTTCGGCTTTCCGGACGGCGATGGTGACAGCGACCCGTTCGGCTCCGGCGGGTTCGACGTTGGTGGCTCCGGCCCCGGAGCGGGCGGCGGCGCAGGTGACACCGGTAGCGACGATCCACTGGGTGCCAGCGGGTCGGCGACAGACGACGAGGAGTACGTCGATGTCGACTTTGAGGTCAACGACGACAACAACCGAGAGTCGTAGTCGACCCGCACCGAGACGCAAACTGTGTTCTCCGAAACCGACTGACGGAACCGCGGTGGCGAAAGGAAACTGTTAAACAGAGTCCCCCGCTACGAGCAGTTGCGTTGGGGCCGATAGCTCAGTCAGGTTGAGCGCTCGGCTGATAACCGGGAGGTCCACGGTTCAAATCCGTGTCGGCCCATTCGTTTTCCACTCGATTATAAGCCGAGTAGAGACGTTTGCGTAAGGATCTGAAGCCACCGATATCGACTGTTCCACACATCTCTGCGTGCGCTTCGTGTGGATGAGTTCAACTGTTTCCCGAACACGGGTCTCCGCCGTCTACGATTCGTCGTCGCCGGAGTCGTCAAGAGCCGACAAGGATTGGGCTGATCCACACCCGTGAGTAATGTAGATTTATGTGTGTAAGGATTACATATACAGTAAGATGAGTGTTTCAGAGAGCGCCACCCTCACGAGCAAAGGACAGGTGACGATCCCAAAGCGGATTCGGGATGAACTCGGCCTTGAAGCAGGGGCGGAAGTTGAGTTCATCCTCGATGACGACGGGTCACTCCGCGTCCAACCGAAGGAGCCGCCGATGGAGCGGTTGCGTGCGATTCAAGACCAGCTGTCGACTCACGAGATCGACATCGATCAGCTGCGCCGAGAATCGAAACAGGCCTGGGAGTCACAGCTCACCGAGGAGGAGTCGTGATCTTTCTGGATTCGTGGGTCTGGCTTGAATACGTCTTCAGTGGTGAGAAAACCGAGGCGGCGGAAGCCGTTATCCAGCGGGCGAACACGGTCGATACCGGCGGGCTCATCGCCCCAACGGTCATCGCCGAAGTCTCCTACCGTGTTCGGCGTGTCGAAGACAACGCAACCGCCGCCGAAACCGTCAACGCGATCCACGATTTCGAGCATATCGAGAGTCTGCCGCTGGTCGACGAGATCGCCGAGTACGCCGCCGAGCTCCGGGCGAAGTATTACGACCCCGGCGAGCGGGAGCTGTCGTACGCGGATGCGATCCACCTCGCCACCGCGATCATTCACGATGAGTGTGACGCCCTCTATTCCGGTGATCCGGATTTTGGCGGTATCGACGATCTCGATGGGATCGAGACGGTCGTGCTGTGATCGTGGTCAGTTGCCCTGAATCGCGTCGATCACCATCGCCGCCGCGAGGATCGGCTCTTTCGGCACGCGGCTGGCATCGTCGATGGTCACCTCGTAGGTATCCTTGAGGAGCGTGAACTGGCCGTCGATCGAGCCGACGTGACCGCCCTGTGGATCGGTGATCTCGTATTTGTGTAGGATCAACTCACCGAACGGGAGCAGATTCCGGGCCAGCGTCACCCCTGCACCGCGGGAGTCGATCTCGGCTAACGCCTCCCGCGTGTCGGGATCGCGGATCGTCCACGTATCCTGGAGCAGCGAGAAATCGTTGTCGAGGATCACAACCGGCTCGTCGGTGGCAGCATCCGAAAGGACGTAGTCACCGGCGATGTCGATGATGCCGCTGGCGGTGACGGTGAACACCTCCGTGCCGTCGCCGTCGACAAACGGAAACTTCTCTTTGAGCTTGAACAGCTCCTGTTTGCCGCGCAGAACCGTCTGTCCGGCGGCGTCGACGGCTTTGTACTTGTTCCGGAACACGCCCTGGATGACGGTGTAGGTGTCGTCCGCAAGCGCGATGCCACTGATGTCGTAGCGGTCTTGGAGGGCCATTGGTCGCTCCTACGTCTGTGGCAACTTGAAACCACTCGCCGCCACTGCACGGTGGACGATTTGGGTTGCTCTATCTTATAGCAAATAAAACGCACAGCGCGTCGTGCTCACGGAGTTCCTGTCGAAAAGGTGGGTAGCGACCAGCTCACCCCGTCGTCGCCGTTTCGGTGCCCTCCGACAGTGCCGCCTGCTCGTGGGTGTGGTGATAAAAGTACACGCACGGATCGCCGTCCTGTGATGTTGGCTCGAAACAGACCCGCTGATATCGCTCGTTGTCGAGGAGATTCACCATCAAACTGCCACTGTGAGCGCTCACGGATGCATACGGGCGGCCACAGGCCGGGCACCGCGCCGGCGCGTCCCCCGGAACATCGTTCATGGTTTTGCATGCCGACACGGACGCTAAACGGTTTCGCCGCGCGCGGTCGTCACCCCCACGCCAGCAGATACGGTTACATAGCTCGCCGACCTCTCTCACCGTATGTCTACGACACGACGACGCTACCTCCGGTATGCGGGCGGGAGCGCCATCCCTGCCGCACTTGCTGGCTGCATCGGCACCGTTCCCGACGACGGGCCGGACACCCCGATTGACAACGAGACAGACAACGCGACCGACGGCGACAACGAAACCCGTCCCACAGGCACTGGCGGCCCGGGAGTCACCATCAGCGCGACCGACGACGATCCCGACCTCCCGATCCGACCAGCCGTCGCGGTCGTCCGCGAGGCTGCCACAGCCGACCATCCCCCACAGCTCCGAACGACGCTCACCAACACAAGCGATGCGGCTGTCAGCGTCGGCGAGGGCCGAGCCGTCCACTTCGAGTACGTGACCGCCGACGGCGGACTCCTGACGCTCTTGCCGCCCGCGGGCGATGACGGCTACCCCGCCGAGGCCGACTGCTGGCGGCTCACCGAGGGGATCGTCACGACCGAGGAGTACCGCACGATCGAGATCGCAGGCGGCGGTTCGAGCAGCCGACCCGTCGACCTGTATGCGACGACCGAGGCCGACGGCTGTCTCCCGGTCGGTGAGTACCGCTTCGAAACGACGATCTCGCTCACCGGCGACGACGCCGAGACCGACGACTCAGCGACGTGGGGGTTTTCGATCGTGGTAGAGTAGCCACGGTGAAACCAGTCCTGAGTCTGTCTTCCGATTGCTCGCAGCAACCACACGGTGCGGTGATGGCCACATCCACCGGAGACAATCGTTCCTGTATCCGGCTTTCACCGTCGTCTTAGGCGGTCGCCAACACCGAATGCAGCGCGTCCCGGTGGAACGCGATCGCCGCCTCGCGGTCAACCGGTGGATACTGTGGGTTCGTCACCCGACCCTCAGAGTCGACCGCACTGGCGGCGATCGCGGCGGCGCGATGGGCGGGACTAATCGACGGGTACTCTCGAACCGACGCATACCCCTCCCTGAACGCCGCCCGCAGCGGTTCGAGATCGTCGACGTACCAGTCGGCGACGAGGTATTCAACTTTGGCGACCGACAACGCGGGCGGGGCCGCCAGCGGGGCCTCCCAGTCGACGACAGCCGTCACTGCGCCGTCGGCGACTAAGACGTTGCCAGGCCGAAAATCCCACGGGAACAGCCGCGGCGTGCGGTCGGTCGCCGGCGATGACGCAAGCAGCCCTCGAAGGTCGGGGGTGAGATCATCAAATGCCGACGGCAGCCGACTGATAGCGCGGCTGCCGTAGCCCGCAACCCACCCCGCACAGTCCTGCTGGCTCGCGGTTAGCCCCGCCTCGCCGCGTTCAAGCCGACCGCAAGCATCGAATCGAAAGGCCTCATGCAGGCGGGCGAGTGCGCGCCCAAACCAGCGAGCGAGATCACACCGCATCGCGTGGTCAACCGTTGAAAACGACGCATGGAGGTCGCTGCCGGCCACGTAGGCGGTGAGCAGATAGGCAACCCCTTCGTGGCTACCCGCCGCCAACACGGGCGGCACCGGCACGAACGTACGCTGTCGGATCTCTTCGAGTAGTGCCGCCTCGGTACGGAGCCACATCGGCTCTGTCGACAGTTGTACGACGACCGGCCCGCGGGTCGGGAACCGCGCGACAGCCGTCTCCTTGCGGTTGCCACGGGTGATCAATTCGAGGGCTGTCGGCGACTCGCTGAGTGCTCCGAGCGCGAGTTCGGCCGCGGCCCGAACTGAGTCATCGCCAAACGTCTGTGCCACCAGCGGGTCGCTCACGACTCACCCCGCAGGACCGCTGGCAACTCCGCGAGCGAGTCGATCACATACTCCGGGTCGTAGTCGCCACGCTCGTCGTCGCCGCACAGCCACGCGACCGGCAGCCCGGCGTTTTGGGCACCAGCCACATCATAGGCCAACGAGTTGCCGACGTACAGCGTTCGCTCCGCAGCAACGTCAAGGTCGGAAACAGCCTGCTCGAATGGCTCGGCGTGGGGCTTCGAGCGAGCAAGCTCCGCCGCGTAGACGGCTGTCTCGAAGCGATCGACGATCCCCAACGCATCGAGTTTTGTCTGCTGGCGAGCTTTCGGCCCATTGGTGATAACGCCGATCGGCCCGATAGCCGATGCCGCGTCAAGTGCATCGGTCGCACCTGGGCGGAGCCCGACGGCGCGGTCGTCGATCACCGAGCGGAGCGCGCGGGCGACAGCGAGCGTGTCGAGATCGGGACGGCCGTGTTGGGCGGCCACACGAGCAAACCCTGCCGCGAAGTAGCCGACCGGATCGTCGTGATCCGGCGGGCCAGATAGCGCGGCCCAGAGGGCTGCTGGCTCGCCGACGAGCGGTTCGCCAGCCCGGTCGAAGGCCTGCTCATACATCGCGTGGGTGTCCTGTGTATTCTGACACAGCGTGCCGTCAAGATCGAAGCAGACCGCGTCAAACGGTGCCACAGGTGATGGTGGTGCGAGCGGAACAAAAACCTCGCGTCGACACCACAGCACGTAGTGGGGCGTCGACACCAAAACTGGGTAGTCGCGTGTTACCTTGGATCAGCACCGAGCAGCCGCGGCAGTGCCGTATCGGCAAACGTGAGCGCGATCACCAACACCATCGGGGCAAAAAACAGGCCATAAAATCCCAACACGACCGGGCCGAAGATATACGCCAGCATGAGCAATCCGACATGCGTTCGGTCGCCGCTCAGATACGGTCGGAGGACGATATCCGGGATGGTATCGACGACAACAACCGCAAGCAGGAGGAAGCCGACGAGATACGCCAACAGCGGGTACTGTCCATCGAGGACAACCGGGACAGCCGCGAAGAGCGTCAGCGGGACGTAGACGATCTTCATCCCGATCACCGGGATCAGACTCGCAATCCCCGTCAGCGCGCCGGATAAGACAGGGTAGGGCACCTCGACCGCACTGGGTGCCACGGCGTTGTATCCCATGAAGACGATAGCCCCGATCAGCGAGATCACGATCACGTTCAGCAGGTTGCCGAACAACACCGCCTCCAGCTCGTCATCAGCGGCCTCGAAAAACTCGCGGGCAAGATCGTCGTCATCGAACCGGAGCAGCCACGCCCGAAACGTCGACCCCTCGATGAGCAGGTAGTAGGTGACGACAGCGATAATAAAGAGGTTCAACAGCAGCCCGCTGACGAGGCTCGTCGCGAACGACGCGTGGTCGACGCCGAACTGGATGAACGGCTCCAGTTGCCCGGCTTGATACGCACTGATGAGCCCGTTGAACGTCAGGGCAGGAAGTTCGTTGACCCCCTCAAACCACGCCACGCTGTCGGGCACCGATTCAATCACGGGGTAGGTTTGGACGAAGTTCCGCACTTCGAAGACGAGTAGGACGATCGTATAACTGATCAACAGTACGAAGGGCACCACGAGCAGTGAGATCGTCGTGAGCGCCCGAAGCTGTCGCGGCATCCCGAACCGATTCAAGAGCTGTACGCGACTGAGCTTGTGATAGAACCCACGCGAGGAGTAGTACAGAAACACGGCGATCGTGAAGGCGGCAATGAACCGAGAGATGAGATAGCCGATGATCGCGGCCACCCCGATCCCGAAGGCGGCGACAACGACGCGTTTCTCATTCATATCTGGGTGCTATCGGTGATCCTACATAAACAGCGTGTCATCGCGCCGATATCGACACCGTGGTGGTGTGCAACCAGTCGCGATCAGCGTGAAACGACTCGACACCAGGTGTTCGCAGCCATCGGATACAACGCCACCAGGTGGGAAACCGAACGATATCGACCATCAATGCAGCAAGAATTATGCCACGACCTGCCGTTCGCTTGCCATAGTAGCCAATGACGGACGTCTCACAGCGACCATCTGCCACCTGCGTCGTGGCGACCCTCAAGAGGAGCAGCATGCGATGACCGACGAGCAGGCACGCACCGTCGAATTGGTCACCCAGTCGCTCAGCCCGGAGACAGCGGCGACGTTCCGCGAGCGACTTGAGGAACAAGCCGAGTGGCTTCGCACCGCCATCAACGACGGACAGTTTGACAACGCCGACTTCGCGGTCGGGCTTGAACTGGAAGCCTACGCGGTGACCGGCGACGAGGCTGTCAGTGACGGTGGACAGCCCACAGCCGTCGATGACGTGGGTGCCGGCGACACCTCCCACCCGCACCTTGCTCGCCTCCCGGCGACCGTCTTCGAGGAACCGGCAGCCAACAAAGAACTCGGCCTCCATAATATCGAAATCAACACCGATCCAACGCTGCTCAGCGAGGCCGGCCTCGCTGCCCAAGCCGATGAGATCCGCGAGCGAACCGCGGCGGCGCGGGCGGCCGCAGACGACCACGAGAAAGAGATCGTTCTCGATGCGATGTGGACGGTACCGCCGGCGGAGGGGGCTGCCGCCTACCTCTCGGCGACTGAAGAGCGCGATAGCGTCGTGTTTGCCGACAACATGCGGCAGTACCCTCGCTATGTCGCCATCGACAACGATGCCCTCGCCCACGCCGACGGCGAGATCCCGTTTTCGGCCCCCGGCGTCGAGGCCACCTTTCCCTCAATCCTCTTCGAATCGCTGGCAACCTCAATCCAGCCACACCTACAGATTCCCTCGGCCGAGGAGTTCCCGGCCTACTACAACACCGCGATCCGAACCCTCGGGCCGGTGCTTGCGTTGTCGACAAACTCGCCGTTTTTGCCGGCCGAGTTCTACGACGGGAGCGATCCGGCAGCCGTCGTCGACGAGACACCACACGAACTCCGGATCGCAGTCTTCGAGCAGTCGGTCAATCAGACCTCCCACGCGAAAGTCAGGGTGCCGCAAGATATCGAGGCCACGACCGATATCGTCGATCGCGTCCTGGCGGACGACCCCTACGCACCGTTCCTCCGGGAGTGGCTGGCCGACGACGACCGCGAGACGCTCGCGGATCGGCTCTGGGAGTTCACCCACAAACGCGGTACCTACTGGCGGTGGCTGCGCTGTGTGGTCGGCGGCGACCACATCGACGACGCCAACGACACCCACTCGCTGCGCATCGAGTACCGTCCGATCCCAACCCAGCCGACGGTGACCGACATCGTCGGGCTACAGGCGCTTGTCGTCGGCGGGGTTCGCGGCCTCGTTGCCGCCGATCACCCGCTGACGACACTACCCTGGGCGGCCGCCGAGGAGAGCTTCTATGCGGCGATGGCCGACGGGATCGACGCCGAGTTGGCGTGGGTGACCGCCGACGGCGAGCAGACCGCCGACAGCGATGAAATCTTCGCGGAGCTGTTCGAGTACGCCCGCCACGGCTTGGAGATCAGCGGGCTATCCAGCGAGGCCATCGACGACTACCTCGCGCCGATCGAAGCGCGGGTGGATGCTGGTCTGACGCCGAGTGCGTGGAAGAAACAGCAGGTTCGGGAGCGACTCGCAGACGGCGATGGCTTCGAGAACGCAATCGAAGGCATGCAACACGAGTACATCCGGCGAAGCCGCAGCACCGACTCGTTTGCGGAATGGCTGTAATCGACCGGAGAAATCCAATCTACAACTCGGCGTCCTGTGGTGGCTCGACATCACCCTCGCGATCGAGCGTGAGCAGCGTCAGAAAGCCGACAAGCAGTCCCGGCCAGTATGTCGTCAGCCGGAACAACACCGCCGCCGTCAACGCTGTCGCTAGGTCAACCGAGTAAAACAGCGTCATGAGCCACGAGAAGGCGGCCTCGTAGGTGCCGCTCCCGCCGGGCGTCGGCGACAGCGTGGCGATCGTCGAGAGGTTGACGATGAAATACAGCGGAACGAAGGTTGGCTCAAGATCCATCGCGAGAAAGACGACATACAGCGAGATGATCTGGGCGACGATCGCAAGATGTGAGCCGGCGATGGTCGTCAGCAGAAACGTCCGATCCCGGCCAGCCCGCTCGAAGAGAGCCTCGGTTCGGCGCACGCGATCCTGCAACGACTGCAGGACGCCCTCACCCCAACTCACTCGGCGTTCGATCGCCGAAAGGAGGCCCAATGCTGCCCGACCGAGGGTTCCATCGGGCGACCACAGGAGGTAGGCCAGGCCGCCGCCAACCAGCAGAATCAGCAGGGCGATCCAGCCAACATCGAACAGAAAGCCATGCAGGGAACCAAACAGGTAGAGGTAGACAACCCCGCCGATCGTGAAGGTGAAAAACGGCACCGCGTTCACCATATCCGAGGAGACGACCGCCGCCAGCGCGCCCTCATACTCCGTGTCGGTTGTATCGGCGATGATGTAGGCCATCACTGGCTCGCCGCCGAACTGTCCCAGCGGCGTAATCGAGTTGAGGAAGTGGCCGCTAAAGAACAGCCGAACCGTTTTCGCGGCGGTGGCGGTGATCCCCAGTTGCCCGAAAAACCGGTGCCAGACCCACGCCCAAACGAACAGCGACGAGAGGCCAACCGCGACAGCGATCCCAAAGGTCGAGCGGTCGACACGAGCGATCGCACGTAGGAACTCGCGGGTGTCAGCGAAATATAACAGCCCGGCAAACAACAGCAGGGTGACAGCATACCAGCCGAGTTCCTGCCACGACCAGTCGGGACGGCCCGGGAGCGACATCGATCAGGCGACCTCCCCAGAGGGGGTTGGCGTGGCGACCACAGTGTGGAGGGCGGTGGCAAGCATTCGGTGGCTGGGCAAACACAGGGGAGCCACTTAGATTAGACGGACATCACCGATAGCCTAAGGCTTCGAGTCGCTGTTGGATCTCCTCGTCGGCCTCGGAGGCTGCCGCATCAGGCGGGCCCCCTTCGGCTGTGCTGTCGGCTCCGGCGTCGATGTCGTCGATAGCTGCCCGCAGTGTATCGGGGAGCGCCACGGCCGCACCCGTCTCGCGGTCGAGGGCCTGATACCGCGCGTCGCCGTGCTCGCTGACAGATTTGCGGACGGTGATGCCATCGCGGATGAGATACCGGTGTTTTCGGTAGTATTCGTCCCACGCGTCACTTGGAATGAAGCCCGTGAAGTTCTCCGGGAACTGACAGCCGCCGCGAGCCGTGTCGGCGAATATCTCGTCGGGTTCCGGCGCAAGGCCGGCGTAGTACGGCACAAGCTCGTGAAGCCGCCGGAGTTCAAACAGCTGGTCGTGACGGGTGCCCGCAAGGTCGGGATGATCGACGAAGAGAACCGTCTCGATAACGGGATCGATCGTCGTGAACTGGTGGCCGAACAAGCCGTCGTCCTCGCCGAGGGCTTGGCCGTGATCAGAGAGGACGACGACGACGGTGTCATCAGCAACGCCATTGGCCGCAAGGCTGTCGGTGATTCGGCCAACCAGGTCGTCGGTGTAGTCGACAGAGGCGTTGTAGATCCGCCGGAGCGCATCGAAGTCGGGGTCGTCCATCGTAAACAGATCCTTCTGTCGCTGGGGAATGTCAGCGGTATCGCCCACGCCGTGTGTGTCGAGATACTCGGCTGGCGGGTGGTACGGTTCGTGGGGCTCCATCAGATTGACATAGCAGAAAAAGGGATCGTCGGCGGGTTGGGCGTCAAGATAGGATTCAACCGCGGCGACCGTCTCCTCGGATTTACAGGAGTCGTCGACGCCGAACAGCCGGAAAGCCCGATCGAGTTGCCGGCCGATCACACGTTTCGGCAGCGTCCCAAGCGAGTCGTACAGTTTCGTCGAGAGTTTTGAGAGTCGCTGGCTGATAGTGTTGTCGGCGGTGCCGAGGAAGTTTTCGACGAAATCGAAGTCGTCGGTCATCCCCTTATGTGGGGTGATCCAGATGTTGGAGGTGATCGCGGCGGTGTCGTAGCCGGCGTCGGCGAATTCCGAAATGAACGTCTCGTGGCTTCCATCGAAGTAGCTCCGGGCGTGGGTTGTGCCGTGTTCCCACGGGTAGCGCCCGGTGAACATCGAGGCGTGGGAGGGGAGCGTCCACGGAGCCTGGGTGACGGCGTCATCGAAGACGACAGCGTCGTCGGCGAGGGCCCCGAGATTGGCGGTGAACTCGATGTCGTCGTTGTAGGCAGAGAGCCGATCCTTCCGCAGGGAATCCAACACGAGGAAGACGACATTCTTCGGCCCCGTGATCTCGGTCATACACCCGGCTACGCCCAGCGGGTAATTAGTAACTCTGATCCGCGATCGAGGGAGCCACAGCTGTTGTTGCTGACGACGGATGGCGTGGACTCTCACGGGCGGCTTATATGCGCGGAGCGGATTGACACAGCCAGCGAATGATCGAGAAGGTCGCAATCGTCTACTGGTGTGACGGCGCGGGCCACGCAGCCCGGAGCATCCCGGTCGCCAAGGAGTTCCGATCACGGGGGATCGAGGTGGCGATCGGTGGCGGCGGCCCCGGCGAGCGGTTCGTTGATCTCAACGGCTTCGAGCAGCCGGAGTTCACCACCGTTACTGTCGAAGGAAACACCCCGAAAGCGTTCCTCGAACACACGCTGTTTGATCTGGTTCCTTCCTCGGTGCGACGACTGCGAGAGGTCACGGCGTGGCTCCGCGAGGAAGAGCCAGACGTGTTGATCACCGACGACGTGTTTGCCGGCCTCGCCGCCGCTCGCCTCGGGATCGACTTCTACCGGATCGACCATCTGACGACCGATCTCTTCGGGACGGTCTGGGGGCCACCGCTGGCGTTTTACAATCAGGTCTCCCTCAAATTTGCCGAGGGCATTATCGTCACCTCGCTGTGGCCGGATGATCCCGCACCCGAGGGGACGACCCGGGTCGGACCGCTGGCACAGGAGGGCGACCCCGAGGAGGCGGTCGAACCGTACGACGTACTCCTTAATCCCGGCAGCCACGGCGACCACTTTGGGGAACTCCGGGAGCGACTGGAAGTGAAGGGGTACGACGTGCGCACCGTCGGCGACGACGATTGGGAGACCAAGCCGACGATGACGCCGTACACCGCCGCCGCCGATGTCGTCGTCTGTACCGGCTTTTCATCGATCGCCGACACGGTCGTCGCCGGCACGCCGTGTGTGATCTATCCGTTCCTGCCGTTTCAGAAGGCCCTCGCCGAACGCGCCGAGGCCAAGCATCTCACCGGGATCTCGATGGCGACGACTGTCGACCGCGTGATCGACCGCGTTGAAGAATACGTCGGAAGCGATGTCGCACCCGACTACGACAACGGTGCGCCCGCATTTGTCGACACGGTGTTGGCCGGCCTCGACGACCCAACGTGAGCCGATACCGCAGACCACCCGCAATCACCGATCGACCCGGATAGCCGTCTATCACGGTCGATCAGCGGGGATACCGCAAGATGCCGGCAGATTGAAACCGGATGACAACAATGAGCCGATAACGCGCTATGCATATCGGCTTTTTTACGGATAGCTATTTTCCGGGGATCGATGGCGTCACCTACACGATCAAGACCTGGCGCGAGCGGCTGGAAGCCCGCGGCCACGAGGTCTCGATCATCTACCCCGACAGCAGCCACGAGCCGGGGCCAAACGAATACCCGGTGCCGTCGCTGCCGAACCCGTTCTATGCCCCCTACCGACTGCCGATCGGTCGGCGGCTGTCGACGCTGCCCGATCTTGATGTCGTCCACTGCCACGGCCCGGCAACGACAGGGCTGTTGGGCCGGCGGTATGCGGCAAAACACGATCTTCGATCCGTCTACACTCACCACACCCCGATCGAGGACTACCTCATCCGCGCGCTCAAATTCGACGGGCTCGCACAGGTGGTCGGACAGGGCTACGTTGCCTACGAAACCCAGTTTCTCCGGTCGTTCGACTGTGTCACCGCCTCAACCTCAAAGATCAGGCGCGATGTCGACCACGAGAAGCTCCCGGTCGGCATCGAGCTAGACACCTTTAGACCGCAATCCGAGTCGCTGTTTACCGATTCCCGGCCGATCATCGGCTACAGCGGCCGGATGACAGAAAAGAAAAACGTCGACGAGATCCTCCGGGTCGCCGCCGAAACACCGGACTACCGCTACGTGTTGGTCGGCGAGGGGCCAGCACGACCGGAGCTCAAACAGCAGGCCCCCGACAACGTCGAGTTTCGTGATTTCCTCCCCCGAGAGCAGTTGCCGACCTTCTACAGTTCGCTGGATGTCTTCGTGACCGCCTCAACCTGTGACACGCTGGGGCTATCGACGCTGGAAGCCAACGCCTGTGGAACGCCTGTGGCCGCCGCCAACGTCCAGCCGTTCCGGGAGACAATCGGCCCCGACAACGGCGCGCGCTTCGAGTATGGTGAGCTCGATGAGATGCAGGCAGCGATCGAGGACTGTCTCACCACCGACCGTCAGACGCGGGCCGCAGTCGAGCGGTTCGCGGTCGATCGGACGATCGATGATCTGGAAGCGATCTATCGCGGCGAGCCTGTCGCTGTCGATGACCGCCAGCGAGTCCCATCGTCGATCTGACCGCGCGAGGCGGCGGGACAGTGAACAACACTTAATTTGATTCCCGAGTCGACATAGGGTATGCACACGCTCGCCCGCGCCGCGTCGCCCGCCGGCTGCGACCCGGCCTCATCGCGCCGCCGGCCGCTGATCGCCGGATGATCTTCGGTGCCTTGGTGACCGTCAGCCTCCGGGCGGTCGCCACAGCGGTCGCCTCAGCCCGCAACATCGTGGTGACGACGACCGCACTCGACACCGTCGACCCCGAGGAGCCGGTGACGATCCTCGCGCCGGTTGTTGCCGTGCTCGGCGCGATCGGTGCCGTCTTCAAACCCGGCGCGGCTCTCGCCGACAGCTACCTATTTCGGTGGATTCGAAGCCTGCTACCGCACGCTGAGCAGGTCGCAACCGATCGGGGCTTCTACACCACATACACGATCCGCCCAGAAGCGGAGGCCGTCGGCACCTGGCAGGGCTCGCTGGACGAGCTTGAGGCGACGCTTCGAGAGAACGGCTATCATTTCGGGCTCCTGGCGTCGCACAAACAGTTACCTGATGGGCGGCGAGAGGTCAGTAGCTGGGTCGATGTCGGCGGGCCGGTCTGTTCAGGGCTGCTCGGCGTGCTCGAACTCCAGTTGCGAACGTGGCAGACCCACATTACGGTCTTTGAGTGTACTGACGGCGACGGCTATCTCGTAACAGCCCACCACGAGCGAGCGGCGTATTCGGCGCTGACCGCCTACTGGCATCTCCGCGGCCGGGATCTCAACGTCGAGAAGGGTCGTCGGATCGTTGCCGAGCAGTTGGCCGACGAGGCACGCTTCGAACCGGTCGGCTGACCACACTACGCGTCGGGAGAACCACGATAATATCGCAGATAACACGCCGACGCCGCGAGGCCGGCAGCAACGACGACCGGCCATCGATCCGTCGAGAGAAACAGCCCATCGAAAACGGGTCGATAGGTCGTCAACGGCCACAGCACAAATTTCATGCGGCCGGCTGGAAACGCCAACAGCGAGTCGAGAACGAGATGTGAACTCGCACCCACGGCGAGCGGTCCGAACACGCGCCGTCGATCGGTGCGGCGGACGACGGCGACACCGATCAGCACCGACACCAGTGTGCCACCGACCGTGTGGAGCGCACCCCAATCGAAGGGCAACCCCAGCCAGGCCTCCAGCTGCCACGATGGAACGAGGAGTCGGATCTTGGTGAGATCCGGGATGAACGCACCCATCATAGCGACGGTCACGTACGGTGGCGTCAACCACTGATACCGGACAGACAACCCCACCGCAAGCGTGTAGGCGGCCAGCGCATGGGTCAGCAGATCCGGCATTGAATGACAGTTTTCGTCGTCGTGTTTTGTCGTTGTGGTTTTGTTTTCGGTGTCGACGGCTCCCACAATCAGTGTAGCTCGGTAGATACAAATGGACAGCCCACAACACCAGAGACGTGTCGAACCCGCCACGCGATCCTGACCGGCCTGCGGCCGCCGTCGACGAGGCCGCCGATCCCGCCGACAATACGCCGACGGTCACGTGTAGTCAGTGCGATCGTACGTGGGCCCTTGAGTACGAGCTTGACGCGCTGTATGCCGGCAACCAAGCCTTCGAGCAGTTCGCCCTCGACCACAAGCGGCATACAGGCCATTTCCCCGACGACGTAACCCCCTGGATTGCCGACTGCGATCGGTGTCCCGCGACTGAACAGTATCTCGACGAGGAGCCGGCCCGGCGGTGGGCCGAGACTCATGCCCGCCACACCACCCATCCGGTGTCGCTGACTCACAAGCCAAGCGACGTGGCCGTAACCGTTGCTGCAGACGAAACGCAGGACACGGCACCGACAGCCGAACACGACGTAGAGTAGTCGGCGTCGGCATCGCCGGCTATGTTGTTGTCGACGACGCCTAACCAGCTAGTCGCTGGTCGCAGCCTCAGCCGTCTCCTTGGCCAGCCAGTCGTCGGCCCACGACTCGATTTCGTCGAAGACAGGACACAGTGACTGCCCTTTCGCTGTCAGGCTGTAGTAGGTTGCCACGGGGGCGTCCTCCTCCAGTCGGCGGTCGACAAAGCCAGTCTCTTGGAGGTCATCAAGCACCCGCGAGAGGGTTCGGGAGTTGGCGTCTGTTGAGCGTTTCAACTCGTTAAACCGTTTTTCACCCTCTTGGAGGTCATGGAGGATCACAAGCCGCCACGGCGAGCCGATCTGTTCGATCGATTCGACGACCGGACAGGGGTCGGTCGCCTCGACTGTCGAGTGCGTTGCCATTAGGTGTGTGCTGGCACCGGATCAGCAAAACCGTTCCGCCGGTCGCACCGCCGTGGCTGTGTGGAGGCAACGAGGCGTATGCCGGTATCACAGCCGTTACCCGGTTGCTGTCGTGTCCGGGAATCGATATATAGGTTGCAGCCGTACAACTGGTTGCAAAATGTTAGTAACTGAAGCTGCGGAACTGGCGATCGGACTCACACCACTCCAACTTGGCGGCGACGGGCCGCTAACCGGCGAGCTGTTTCTGCTTGGCCGACTCCTGTTCGGCGGCGTCCTCGCGTTCAACGGGCTGAACCACTTCCTCGATGCTGAGTCGATGGCGGGCTACGCTGGCGCGAAAGGCGTACCTGCACCCGGACTTGCGGTGCCGGCGACCGGCGGGCTCCTCCTGTTTGGCGGCCTCGGCGTCGCCGCAGGCGTCCTTCCGACGTTGGCGGCTGGCGCGCTGGTCGTCTTCCTCCTCGTCACAACGCCCGTAATGCACGACTTCTGGGCGGCACCCGAAGAGCAGAAACAAAACGAGATGATCAACTTTCTGAAAAACGTCGCCATGACCGGCGCGGCCCTCGCACTGCTGGCGATCAGCACGACCGCCTGGCCGTACTCCCTCGCCTAACGCTCACGACGAATCGGCGTTCGGATTGAGCACTTCGATCAGCGTGCCAGCAGGGTCACGCAGGAAGCAGATTTTCGTCCCCGTCGCGGTCGTCTGCGGCGGGCTCAACGTCTCGACTGACGCCGGTAGCGAGTCGTAAAAGTCGTCCACGTCGTCGACCTCGACACCGAGATGTGTCGCGCCCGCGTCGTTGAGGGCAGCCGGGGAACGGTCGTCACCGGCTGGGTCGTAGGCGACGAGTTCGAGCCGCACCGAGCCAAGGTCGAGGTGGACGAATTCCGCGCTTGCGTTTTCGATGTCGACACCGGTGGCGAAGGCATCGCCGTCGACGCTGAACTCGGCGAGGCGGTCACAGTCGAAGACGGACTGATAGAATTCAGTTGCGGCATCGAGGTCGGCGACGGTGATACCGACGTGATGGGCGGTTAGATCGGCCATGGTACTGCTCGGCCGTCATCGCATCAAAACGCTTCGAAGACGATCAGCGACAGTTCTTGGCTTACGCGAGGAAGACGTGTCGCGGGCGGTCGGCCAACACGTCTCGACCCCACTCAACGGTATCCTGGAAATCATCCGACCGGAAGAAGCCCATGGCGTCCTCCTGGGACTCCCACTGGCTGGCGATGAACATGTCGTTTTCGTCCTCCTCGTTGATCATTAGATCCGTCTCAAGGTGGCCGTCCATCTCGGCGAGAACGCCGCCGACGGTCTCGAATTTGTCGACAAAGTCTTCTCGGGAGTCGGGTTTGACCGTGTAGAACATGCCCATGGTGCCGAAGCCGGATTCCTCGCCGGCGCGTTCGACAATCCCCGGTAGCTCCGAGAGGAAGCCGGCGGCGGTGTCGGCCGCGCTGGCGGTGTCCCAGATCGAGACTACGGCCGATCGATCGCGGTCGGCGGCCTCGTAGACCGCGGTTTTGACGTGGGTGCCGTAATGTTCGAAGTTGCCGCGGAGCCCCTCAACCTCCTCGAAGAGTTCCTCGGTGTCGGCCTCCGAGTACAGCACCGTCGCGTACACGTCCTCGCCGTGGGGTTGGCCGGCGTAGATATCCATATCCGCGAGCTGGCCGCGGATCTCCTCGTCGTCAGCGTCGTCGTCGCCATCGTGGTGCCCGTCACCCTCGTGATGGCCGTCGTCGCCGTGGTGGCCGCCGGCATCGCCGTGATGGCCACCATCGCTGTCGCCGTGGTGGTGGCCCTCACCGTGACCCTCGCCGTGGTGGTGGCCACCGTGGTCGTCGTGCTCAGCAGTCGGCACCGCCTCGCCGTTGAGGTAGGCCAATAGATCCTCGGGTGGGAACCGCCGGCCGATGTAGAAGCCGGGGAACTCGCCGTACTTCGAGGTCGCCTCGTCGAACCGCATCTCGTAGACGATATCCTTGATTTTGACGGGATCCTCGGCGAACAGCGTGACGCCCCACTCGTGGTCGTCGAAGCCGATCGAGGAGGCAATGATCTGGTCGATGTCGCCGGCGTATTGCTTGCCGGTCGCGCCGTGGCCGCTCATCATCTCGGCGCGCTCCTCGAAGGGAAGGGTGTACCAGTTGTGCTCCTCGCCGCGGCGTTTGCTCATCGGGTAGAAACAGGCGTACTCGTCGTCGGGGATCTCGGGTTTGAGCTTGCCCTCGATATACTGCCGGAGGCCCTCGTTGATCTCATCGCCTTTGAAGTAGTCATCGGAGACATACCCCGAGACCTCCGTAACTGACACGTAGGAGGTTGGCTGGGTGGTAAACTCGGCGAGAGCAGTGCGTTCGAACTGGCGTTCAGCCTTCGAAAGCAGATCAAGCGTCGGGCGAAGATGGACGATCATGAGGTCGGCCTTGTGGCCGATGATCGAGAACACCGCCGAGGTACCCTCGCCGTCGGGGCTGTCGGCGGCCGACTCGTGGCTCGCCAGATACTCACGCCCGGCGCGGGCCGCCCGCTCGCGTTTCTGCTCGGGCGCGTTTCGCCAGGCGTCCCAATCGATCTGCCGGAAGTCATGCAGCATATACCAGCCTTCGTCGGTTTGCGGGACTTCGACCATGCCTGCGGTTCGCGCTACGCGGGTATGGAACTTACGTGTCTTTTCACCAGGTGGCAACCGACAACCAGGGAGAATCAGTCGACAACGGTCGCTTCGCTGTCCGAGGCGGCGAGTTCCTGGAGATGCGAACCGAGGTGTTGAGCCAGCAGTGGTGGGACGGCGTTACCGATCTGGGTGGCGATCTCATCGAACGATCCGATGTATTCGAAGGTATCAGGGAAGCTCTGGATACGAGCGCCTTCGCGGAGCGACAGCCCGCGATTTTCGGTCGGGTGGAGCTTATCGCGTGGCACAAAATCAGTCGTCAGAATCGTATTCGACTGCCCGTCGGGATCGAGCCGCATGTATCGCGGCCGAATCCCGGATTTCGTGTTGAGGTCGTAGCCGAGGGTGTCGCCGTCCTCGTCGGTGCGGAGCCAGCCGTCGTCGTGAAGCCGCGTGAGTGCCGACTGTACCGCCGCGTCGGCGGCGTCGAGATGGTCGGCGATAAGCTCGTCTGGCACTGCCCCAACTGACTTCCCGCTCATACGGAACTCTTTCCGAGAGCGATGACGGGCGATAAATTCGAGGACAGCCTGCTCGGTGTCGCTGAATCGATGGGCGAGCAGTTCCCAGACCTGACGATACCGGTCGCCGAACCGACTAGAGCGGTACATCTCACCGGGGTTCAGCTCGGCGACGATGTGTTGGGTATCCGCGTCGCTGGCTGGCTCCTTGGCGACGTGATTCCACGTCGTGTCGGCTCCATCACGAATCTGTTGGAGATAGGCGTTGTCGGGGAACTCGGACAGCGGCGGCAGGTCGACCTCGCCGGTCTCAGTTGGCTCCGGTAAATCCGTCAGCGCGTCGGCAACGGTCGTCCAGCTTTGTACCGGCTCGCCGGTGAGTGTCTGTTGGCCGTCGCTGTGTTCGGTGTAGGGGCCCTCGGGCAAGGACGGCTCGGCTGGGAGGTCGGTTCGGACGCCACAGTAGATCACCCGCTCGCGTGTCTGTGGCACGCCGAAATCGGCGGCATTCAGCGTCTCCCAAGCGACCGTGTAGCCGGCAGCGTCGTATTCGGATTCGATGGCGTCGAGAAAGGCGTCGCTGATCGTCGTCATCCCGGCGACGTTCTCCATCAACACATACCGCGGCTGGAGCTGTTCGACCGCCTGAATAAACGAAAACACGAGTTGGTTTCGCTCGTCGTCAAGGCTGCGTTCGCCGCGAGCGTCGCTGAACCCCTTGCAGGGTGGGCTCCCGAAGACAATGTCAACGTCCTCGTCGTGGAGTTCGGCGGGCAAACCGTCGCTGAGGTCGTGGGTGATCGCTGTCGCCGCGTGGTTGGCCTCGAAGGTCGCCAGCGCGTCGTCGGCGATATCGACGCCGTAGTCGACATCGATGCCGGCCGCTTCGAGTCCAGCACTAAAACCTCCGGCCCCACAGAACAGATCGACGGCGTGCATGTCGTATGCGGTGTTACAGACGCCCGTATTTAGCCTCCCGGGACTACAGCGTCTTGTCGCCGGCCAAGGCCTGCAGCTTCTCGATGTTGTCCTCGGATTCCTCTAAGAGGAAGTTGAACAGGCCATCCATCGTACCCGGGCCGCCGAGTGCATCCCAAAAGTCCTCGGCGATCAGCATGCCGTCGCTGGCTTGCACGTCGAAAAACGCCTGTGGCGGCCACCACTCGTAGTCAGCCAGGCTGCCGTAGGGGTTGAACGGAAACACATACCGACAGATCGGCGTCGGCTCCTCGCGGTGGCTGTAGGCCGCGACGGTCTTCAGCATCTGGCGTTTCGACTCCATCGTCTGATCGCGGTTGGGTTTCGGCGTCTTGATCTCCGCGGCAAGCGGTCGCCCGTTCTCGAAGTCTTCGACCCATAGATCCCAGGTGATCTTCCCGATCGATTTGCGGTCGGTGTCGGCGGCGGCACCATCAGTAATCTCCGCCTGCTCCTGTTGCCAGTCCGGTTCTCTGTCGCCGTCAGCCAGCTCGGCGATGATCGTCTCGATTCGGTTCTCCGCTGCATGGCTAAGGTGGAGATCGGTACAGGCGTGCTGTGTTGCTGCCGAACCAACCGCATCGTTCGTCTCCGCAACCGCCTGCCCGAAGGCCTCGTACATCTGCTGGCCGAGTTTCTGGGTGAAGCTCCGCTCAAAGTTTGCCAACACCCAAAACAGCGGCGACGGCATCATGATCGCCTTGAACGCCTCGTTGCGCTTGAATTCATCCCAGTCGAACTGTTCGGCCTTTTCCAATGGTCGCTCGAAGAAGCCGTTTGTTACCGCACGAAGCTCCTCTTTTGTGGCCGCATCAAGTTCGTGGTCGCCGATGTGGTCGAAACGCTGCTCCATCGAGTAGGCATTGCCGGGTAGCGGTAAAACAATTCGTCGCGAAAAAGCGGGGTGCCAGCGGGCTATTCAGTTCAACAGCCGCGGGCCAAACACCATCAACACCAGGCTAATGAGCATCATCAGCCCGACCCCGGTTGTCACAACCCGCGTGAGCGTGGGCTTCGCCGTCGTCGGCAACCGCGAGACGATCGCCTCCGTTGAGGTGCGGAGGATGTGGCCGCCATCAAGCGGGAACGCCGGGATGCAGTTGAACAATGCGAGGTTGATATTGATCCAACCAGTCCAAAACAGTAGATTTGCCAGCAGGAACACGCCGCCGTCGCCGAGGGCGGCCAGCGGGCCGACAGCCTCGTAGAAGGCCATGTTGCCGTCGACAAAGCCGGCGAAATTGTAGTTCAGGGTCGGATCGACGACCGCCGCGAACGGCAGGATCAACAGGAACAACAGGACGACAGCGACCCCATCGGCGATCTCACCGCCGAGAATCGAGAGATACGTGCTCGCGGGATACGGCTGAATGCCAAAGCTGTCGACGCCGATGCCACTCAGCCCTGTCGCGTCGGTGATCCCGATGTAGGTGCCTGTCGGCTCCTCGGGGTGTTCAGCCAACTCGATCGTGTAGGTGTCGGCCTCGCCGTCAGCGTAGGCGACAACCTCGATCGTCTCGCCGACAGTCGTGTCGTCGAGTGCCGTTTCAAGATCACCAAATGTAACGGTGCGCTCGCCGGCAACCTGCGTCAGGATGAGCCGGTTACCTGCTTCGGCGGGGGTCGTCGACAGCGGCCCCTCAGGGGCGACACTGCCGAGGACGCCGACCGGGCCGGTGAGGCGTTTGGTCTCACCGGTTTCGCCATCCTCGGCAGCGATCTCGACAACCGGGGAGTCGGCGTCAGCGGCCGCCGCGTGGATCTCGGCGTTGGTCTGGACGGCCGTCCCGGCGACCGCGGTGATCGTATCGTCGGTGGTGAGCTGTGGGCTCTCACCGGTCGCAAACGGCGAGTCGGCGATCATGCGAGTCACAAGCGGCCGTTGTTCGACGGTTGTTTCGGTGCCGTCGGCGAGGGTCGCTGAAACGGTGGGCGACCCGGCAGCCGCCAACGCGTCATCGAGGGCGGCGTTGGAGTCGACCGGCTGATCGTCGATCATCACGATCTGGTCGCCGGCGGCGATGTCGGCGTCGGCAGCCGCGCTGTTCGGATACACGCCACCGACACTCGCGCCGTCGGCGACGGCGATCGCACCGACGACCGGGCCGAACAGCAGCGCGAAGGCGAGAACCGTGATAATGAGGTTGTTGAGAATCCCGGCTGCGTACATCCGCGTTCGGGGGCCGCGGGCGGCGGCGTCGACGCTGTCCTCGTCGGGTTCGACGAACGCGCCGACCGGGAGGAAGGCGAGCAGCGCGACCCCCATCGAGTCGATCTCGATGTCCTCAACGCGGCAGAGCAAGCCGTGGCCGCCCTCGTGGACAACCATGCCGACCAGCAGCCCGAAGACGATCTCCGGGGCGACAGACAGCGGTAGAAAGTCGTTGACGCCGGGGATCACAAGGACATTTTGCGGGCTCTGGAGAGTGCTTTCCATTGGCGGGGACTCGATGATCTGGGCACTCTGATAGATCAACAGCACGAAGGTGCCAACCATGATGACGAGGGCGGCCCCGACGCCAACGTTGCCGATCGCGCGCCAGAACCGCTTTGGCCGCGCCAGTCGGGTCAGAAACCGACGACCGCGTTTGGTATGGATCGTCAGCAGCGGCCCGCTGACCGAGATAGCATCGGGAAGTAGTCCCCGGCGGTCGGCTGCAAGCACCACCGCGGTATAGATGACGACGCCCGCAAGAACCCACGACAGCGTACTCATTGGCTGGTATTAGAGACCGGTACGGAAAGGTAATTCGGGTCACCACGACGACTGGTGGGTGCGACGACCGCCGCCAGCGCGATCAACACCTGAACACACATATACCGGGATCACAAAGGGTGAGGCATGAACGCATTCGGCGGCTTCATCCTACGGCTGTTGGGTAACCTCATCGAGATGCCGGTCGTCTTCGTCGAGCAGGTGATCAACGGCGATCCGATTGCGGCGATCCTGATCGCCTTCGGCAGTCTGTTTGTGCTTGGGGCGGTCGGCGGCTTCGGCTATGTTGTCGCTGGCGCGCTGGGCGTTCCGCTGCCAAATCTCGGCCGTGGGCCGTCTGATCCGGTTGAATAGCGCGTTATCGCTCAAACACAAGTCGATCGCCGACTGCGACGTTGTTGTCGGCTGTCCAGTTGCGGTTGACCTCGAAAACATACTGTCCGCGCCCTGGATACGTCTGCTCCGCGCCGTTTTCGTCCGGCCCCGGTTCGGGGGCGTTGTGAATCTCCGTGATCTCGCCGTCAGCGGTAGCATAGATGATGTCGAGCCCGAAGCTCATATCTCGCATGACGTACGTGTGATCGCCGACCGACTCGTAGGTGAATAGCATTCCGCCAGCAGATGGCATCGACTCGGCCGCACTCAATCCGAGGCGTCGCTTATCACGCGTATCGGCCACAGCAGCCACGACCGCCCCGCGAACGCCGCCGTCCGCGCCGCGGACGACAACCGGTATTGTTTCGTAGGCAGCGTATGGACCGGTCGGCCAGTCGGGATCAAGTGCGTCAGCAGCGGCTTGTTCCTCGGTGGTAAAGTCGGGGATCCCGCTGGTAGTGTCGTTGATGGCAGTCTCGTCGGCGGTGCGATCGGTCTGACAGCCAGCAAGCGCCAGCGGCAGGCTTCCAGCAAGCAGGGCCCCCAGTCGTCGCCGGTGCATGGCGATGTCTCAACTGGTGGCCACTTAGAAGTTCGCCGCGACGGGGGCTCAGTTCGTCGCCTGCTCGTAGGCCTCGGCTGCGAGTTCGACAGCGTCCTCCAAGTCGGGGCCGAGTGGCGACCCAACAACGATGCTGTCGGCGTGGTCGGTGACCGCGGCCATCTGTGCGGCCACGTCGTCGACCGTGCCGGCCATACAGAAGGCGTCGATCATCGCCGGCGTCACCAGCTCGAAGGCCGCCGAGAACTCACCCGCGCTGATCTTTGTGCCGATCGCCTCGGCCGTCTCGCCGTCGATATCGTGGCGGTCAAGGACGGGCGGGGCCGCACCCGCGGTGATGTAGGCGACCGGTGGGCGGGCCGCCTCGCGGGCGGCGTCGCGCTCGGCGGCGACACTGACACTGGCGTAGGCCGCGAGGTCGAACTCGCCGCGATGGTCAGGGCGGTCGGCCTTGCCCTGTTCAGCTTGGTCGCGTGCCCACGCGAGATCGGCTTCGTGAGAGCCGTTGAACAGCAGCCCGTCGGCGTGTTTCGCGGCCATCTGGCACATGTGCGGCCCCTCGCCGCCGACATAGACCGGGAGGTCGGCCCCGCTCGGTGGCGCGTAGTTGAGTCCGGCGTCGTCGGCCGCGAAGGTACCGTCGTTGTCGACGCGCTCGCCAGCCCACAGCTTCTGGGCGGTTTTGAACGCCTCAAGCACGGGGCGCAGCCCGCGGTCGTCGGCGAAGCCGAGGTTCCGGGCGGTTGATGGATCGCCGGGGCCGATGCCGAACACGCCGCGACCGCCGGTGGCCTCGTCGACAGTGGCGACCTTCGAGGCCAGCGTAACGGGGTGGATCTCGAAGGGGTTGGCGACGCCCGGCCCCAGTCGAACGTCGTCGGTTTCCACGCCGATGCGGTGGAGCGCGGCGAATGGGTCGCGGTTGTTGTAGTGTGAGGAGACAAACACCGTGTCGTAGCCGGCGGCCTCGGCCTGCACGCCGAGGTCGGTGATCCGATCGATCGGGTGCTCCGGCGTGAGTTCGATCCCGAACATCAGGCCTCACCTCCTGCCTGGTACGACCAGCCGCGCAACGCCTGTCGAACGTAGTCACCCTCGATTTCCCGAAAGTGGTTGTCGCTGCCGGGGAGGTCGCCAAACTCGAAGTCGCGGGCGACGACCGCCGGCGTCCCGCCCGCTCCCTCGCCGGCGACGAGGTTGGCGGCGGCGGCGAGTTCGTCGATCACATTTTGCACTGTGACTCCCATCTCACGACCGTCGCGGTCGCGTTGCCCGCGCCAGTCACGGCTTGCCGGCAGGCCATCCCAGCCGATGGCGACGCCGCGTTGGCCGTAGCGGAACGGTCGCCCGCAGGTGTCGGTGATGACAACGCTGTCGGTCGGCAGGCCGTCAGCGATCCGAGCCGCGCTTTCGGAGGGTCGTTTTGGCAACAGCAGCAGATCACCGTCGGGGACGTTCGAGCGGTCGATGCCGGCGTTGACGCCGATATGGCCGAACCGGGTTTCGGTGAGGAGAAACGGGGCTTCCATCAGGAGGTCGACGCTTTCTTCGAGGACGGCTTGGGCAAAGCGGGGATCCTTCTCCTCGCCGGTGATCGCTGCGAGACGGTCGGCGATTTCGCGGGCTCGCGGGCCGGCCGGGAAGTCAGCAAGATCGGCGATACGGCCCTCAGCCTTCGAGACGACCGTGCTGGCGACACAGACCACATCGTCTGCTCGGAGGTCAGCCCGGTCGGCGATGATCGCCGCGAGATCGTCGCCCGGTTCGATCTCGGGGATGTCGGCGACGGTAAACAGTTCCATACATTCCGGTAGGGATGCGGGCTAAAAAGGCCGGCCATAGGGGTCGAACGAACCGGTGTTGCGGGGAGCGGTGGTGCCGACAGTTGCGGTTGTCCGCGTCGCTACCGCCGACCTGTCGAAACCCCGAGAGATGGAAAGCATAGTATGGTGGGGCCCCAAGCATGGCTGATGACACACGTCGTCACCACCTTCCTCAAACATCGTGGTGCGGTGCTGTTGACCCAACGGGCAGCCGACGCCGACACTGATCCCAGCCGATGGGATGGGCTGTCCGCGCCTTCTGCGGGCGGTTCGGCGGCCGCCGCAACAGAAGCCCGCAGCCTCGTCCGCGAGGCGACCGGCAACCCGGAAGTGCCGTTGGCCTCCGCAGGCGAGCCGGTGACCGTCAGCCGCGACGGCGAGGAACGCACCCACTACCCGTTCTGTTTCACCGCCCCGAGCCGCGACCTCGCGGGGCTTGCCGACGTTGCCGACACCGAGTGGACGACGCCAACCGCGATCGTCGACCGCGAAACCGTCCCCGGGCTCTGGGAGGCCTACCAGCAGATCGCCCCCTCGCCGGAGACGATCGCCGCCGACACCGCCCATGGCTCGGCCGCATTGTCGATCCGTGCCCTGGAAGTGCTTCGTGATCGCGCCGCTGTCGTCGACGACTGGGACGCGCTGGCCGAGGTCGCCGCCGACCTGCAAGCCGCCCAGCCGAGCATGGCGGTGCTCGCCAACCGCGTCAACCGCGTGATGAACGGTGCCGAGCAGTCGCCGGCGGCCGTCCACGATCGCGCCATCGAGGAGATCGACGCCGCTCTCGACGCCGACGCCGCCGCGGCCGCAACCGCCGCCGACCGGCTCTCCGGGCCGATCGCAACGCTGTCGTGGTCGGGAACGGTCAAAGACGCACTACTCGAACTCGACGCACCGGTCACTATCGGCGAGGCCCGGCCAAACCGCGAGGGGATCAATCTCGCGGAAACCCTCGCCGACGACGGTGTCGACGTGACAGTGACGACCGATGCCGCGCTGGCGTCAGTGCTCGCCCGCGAGGAGTTCGGAGCCGTCCTCGTCGGGGCCGATACGATCCTCCCGACCGGTGATGTCGTCAACAAGGCCGGGACACGCGGGCTGGCACTCGCGGCGGAGGCAGCCGATATCCCGGTGTATGTGGTCACCGCCCGCGATAAAGTTTCGAAGGACGACACGTTCCATCCCGAGGAGGGGCCAGCCACCGATATCTACGATGGCGAGGCCGAGTTGAACGTGGCGAATCCACAGTTCGATCTCACACCGGGTGATCTCATCGAGGGTGTGCTCACCGAGGATGGCCTGCTGGATCAACGCGGGATCGAACTCGTCGCCGCCCAACATCGCTCAAACGCCGAGTGGCGTCCAGCGGCGTCGACAACGAGCCACTGAGATAGGTTACTGTAGCAGTGGGCACATCACACAGCATCGAGCGAGGGTGACAAACTGTGCGGTACGTGTCTGCCCTGCTGGCGCGGGTGGTGAAGAACCTAGCTCGTACTATTGTTTGGCTAACACACAACCGTTTTACCAGCAGGGAACGAAGTATATGTATGGAACAAAACGTCGGTGGCTTTGATCGGACGGCCCGCCTCGTGGGCGGCCCCATTGTCGCGCTTGTTGGGATCTTGGCACTACTACAGTTCGTTCCCGTTGGTACCGCTGTCGGGGCCGCACTCCTTGCGGTCGGACTCGTTGTCTTCGGAACCGGAGTGACACAGTTCTGCCTGCTGCACCGGCTGTTAGGCATCAACACCTGCCAGCGGTAGGCCAATTAGACTGTTCGCGCCGTCGACCGATCGGTGACCCGTTTGGTGAGCCACGCGGCGACACCGACGAGTCCCGAAAAGAGGATCGTCCCAAAGATGGCTGGATTGATGCTTTTGAGCCCTGATAGGCCGCCAAGCGAGACGTAGAGGATCGCCGCAAGGACGACCGCCGAAAGGCCGACCAGCGCGATCCCGATGGCGTTAAACAGAAGCTCCATGCGACTGTTCGGTGTTTGTGACTGGTGATCGGTCATATCCACGCATAGCTGTGTCACATATAAAATCGGTACTTGGATTCCCAAAATCTGAAACTCACTCAGACAGGGCTCACTCACCGAGGATGATGGTAGCGTACCGCTGGTTGCTGGCGATTTGATCGCAGATTAGGGTAGTAACGGTGGCTCAGGAAAATCCCTCGTCACACGGGGCTCGGTGGGGGTAACTATCATCATCGCCACCATCGGAACTTTGCTGTGGGACAGTAAGAACCCACGCTTCTATGATCGATACGAAACAAAAGATGGCAGTGTGACTGGCGACCGTTAACTCATGAAGAGCCGCCGATCCGCGCGTTCGTGGGCCATCCCTCGCACGTCGGCCAGCGGCGCGAACGAGCACATCGCCGTGAGGTCGGCGTCGTAATACTGCTCGCAGACCTCCTCGATCACCGGGAACAGCGTCGATAGCTGCGCTTGGATCGCGGTATGGCCGAACCGACCGAGCCGCTGGGCCGCGCCGAGCAGTCCAGTGACCGAGCCGTAGGCACTCACCAGTGCGGCCTCCCGACAGCCGAGGCCAGCCTGCTGACAGACGACGCCGAGCACGACTGGGTAGTGACCCTCAGCGAGACCATCCTCACAGGCAGCCGTGTACTCGCCGAGGAATCCAGTGGTCTCGGTCGCAGCGAACGGGCCGTCGTCGATCTCATCGAGGAGTTCCAGTAGCTTGCCGCCGGCCTTCATCGAGCTATCGCGGAACTCAGCCGGCAGCGTCGCCGCGCCGAGGCGTTCGTCAGCCGCGAGCACACCGACGAGGTCGTCGGCCGCTGCCGAGCGGTGGGCATGACCGAGCGCGACAATCTCGGCGGGGCCAATAACCCCTCGAAGATAGCCTTCGATGAGCTCGCCGAGCTCGTCGGCCGTCTCGATGTCGTCCTCGTTGAGGTACTGTTCGACGCCGTAGGAGGCGGTGTAGGTACCGACCGGCAGCATCGAATCCGAGAGCCGCAACGCTGTCAGCAACGCCTCAGAGGAGGTCATTGCGGTTCACCCTCCGGGGGCGCAGTCGCCGATTCGGCGTGATCGTGATCATGTTCATGCTCGTGGTCGTGGCCATGGTCGTGGCTGTGTTCATGTTCGTGATCGTGCGTGTGGCTGTGGTCGTCATCGCGGTCGGGGGCGTCGTCACCGTGTGCATGGTCGTGGTCGACGCCGTGCCCACCTGCGGCGGTGTCGTCGCCACCGCCGTCGATGAACCGTTGGGCGTCGACGGTCTCGTAACGTGTCATCGCTGAATCTGGAATGTAGGGGCCCAACACGTCCTCGATGATCGCGCGGTCGGCGTCGACCGGAATGTAGAGTGTCGCGCCGTCGACGGCGATATCCCAGTGTTGATTGCCGATCCGGTGGCCGAGTTCGACCGCCGTCGACACCGCTGCCTCGGCGGCCGGGAGCTCGATGACGAACGTCTCACGCTCCTCAAACGCGACGACGACAGCGCGGTCGTCGTTGCACAGCAGCACGTCGCCAGCGACGAGTTCCGGCTGATCGACGAGCACGCCGAGATCGGTGCCCGCATCCGTCGTCACGCGGAGTCGGGATCGTTTGCGCTCGGTGTCGTCAAGCACGACCGTCTCCAGCGTGCCGGCTGCCTCGTGGGCGTCGACCTCGGCAGCGAGGTCTGGATCGTCGGCAACATTGCCGACGACGCTGTCGACGCGTTTCATCGGCCGCGACCCTCCAGTGGCGCGCCGGTACCGAGCAGTGTTTCGCGGGCTTCGTCCCACGCAGCCTCGACGGCGGCGGTCACGTCCGCGCTCCGGTCGCCGAGGGCGCGGACGGTCACACCGGCGTCGTCTTTGAGGACTGACGCACCGGCAGCGACCTCGTGGTCGGTCAGCCGGTCATGGATGGCGTCGGCAAGTGCGTCGGCATCGGCCGATGGTGCAAAGACGTACAGCGTGCCGACGACAGCGTGCTCGCCGACGGTCGCCGGATCGCGTGGATCGCGTTCGTCCGGTCGCAGGTCGACCGCGTCAGCACACACGAGCGAGTCATCGACGCGGGCTTCCAGCCGACTGTGGAAGTGGTCGAAGCTGAACGGCTCGTGGTCGGTCAGCCCATCAGGAACAAAAACGTCGCCGACGATGACGGTCGCATCCGCGGCCACATCGACGGTCGTCGTCTGCAGACAGCGGGCGTCCTCGTTGAGAATTGTTGGCCCAGGGATGTATTCGAGATGGGCTCCCGACTCGGCGACGAGTGTCGCGTCGAGATGGGCGTAGCTCGCCTTCATCGTCTGGATTTTCGTCGCACTCTGTGTCGTGACGTGTGCGCGCGAGCAGGGGCGGGCCTCGACTGAGAGCGTCTGGCGGTCGCCTTGGGTGACCGCGCCCGTGGGATCCTGTAGACAGATCGTTGTCATCCCGTCGACTGGGTCGCTGTCGAGCGTCCCGGTCAGGTGGTACGGCACCTTCACGAGATCCGAAATCAGCCGCGTCGGGTTGTCACCCTCGCGGGCGACGACGAGATCAGCGATGCCCTCTTTCCCGTGACCGAAGGCCGGCGACTGCGGCAGGTGCTGAGTGCCGTACTCGCGGAACGCCGGTGGGATGGCAGGGTCGTCACTCCCGGCATCAAGATCGGCGTCGCTGTCGGTTGCCTCGCTGGGGGCGTCGCCGTCGGTACCGTCGCTGTCGGTGCTCACGCGAACAGAACGCTCCGTTCGATGTTGTCGATAACCTCCTCGATTCCTTCCTCGGCTTTGCAGTTCGTGAAGATCGTCGGCTCCTCGCCGCGAACGGTTTCGGCGTCTTTCTCCAGTACGTCGAGATCGACATCGACGTGCGGGGCGAGGTCGGTTTTGTTGATGACCAGCAGGTCAGCCTGCGTGACGCCTGGCCCGCGCTTCCGTGGGATGTCGTCGCCCTCGGCGACCGAGATGACGAACATGAAGTAGTCGGCGAGTTCGGGGTTGAACGTTGCCGCGAGGTTGTCGCCGCCGGACTCGATGAGGACGACATCCAGCTCGGGGTGGGCCTCGGTGAACTCGTCGATCTTATCGAGGTTCATCGAGGGATCCTCGCGAATGCCCGTGTGTGGACAGGCCCCGGTTTCGACGCCAGCGACGAGCTCCTCGTCGATCCGGCCGGCGAACGACGCCTGGAGTCGCTCGGCGTCTTCCTGTGTCATGATGTCGTTGGCGATGACGCCGACGTTGTAGCCGGCATCGTCGAGCCGGGGGACAAGCTGCTGGACGAGGGCGGTCTTCCCCGAGCCGACGGGGCCGCCGAGGCCGACCTTCGCCACGTCTCTGTATCCCATCAGTCGAGTTGCTCCTCGGTATCGGCGCGGATCGGCTCGTGGACGGTCACGAGTTTGGTGCCATCAGGGAAGGTGGGTTCGACCTGCACCATATCGACCATCTCGGGAACGCCCTCCATCACGTCTTCCCGGCTCAGTAGGCTCGTCGCTTCCTCCCGAATCTCGGCGACGTTTTCGCCCTCACGGGCGCGTTCACAGACCCAATCGGAGATGTAGGCGACCGTCTCCGGATGGTTGAGTTCGATACCGCGTTCTTTCCGTCGTCTGGCGAGCTCTGCCGCCATGAAGATCGTCAGTCGTTCGTTGTCCTTGGGTGAGAGTTTCATAGCGTGTACCTCTGTGCGAGTGGGATTTCCTCGGCCGGTTCACAGGTGACGTGTTCGCCATCGACTTCGACCTCGAAGGTCTGGGGGTCGATTTCGATGTCGTCGGGTGCGTAATCGTTGTGCAGCATGTCGGATTTGCCGACCTCGCGGGTGCCTTCGACGGGGCGGACGGTCGAATCGAGATCGAGTTCGTCGCCGATATCGTTCTCGTAGGCGGCCTTGCTGACGAACGTCGTGCTCAGGGCGTTTTTCGCCTTGCCGACCGCGCCCTCCCGGGAGCGCTGCATCACGGGTTCGCAGGTCATCAGCGAGCCGTTGGCCTCGCCCATCTCGCTGTGGACGGGGAAACCGCTCTTGATGACGTATTTCGGTTTGATGCCGAAGAATTCGGGTTCCCACAGCGCGATGTCGGCCATCTTGCCCGGTTCCAGCGAGCCGATGTACTGATCGATGCCGGCGACCTTCGCGGGGTTGATCGTGTACTTCGCAATGTAGCGTTCGATCCGGGCGTTGTCCGCGTCGGTGCCCTCGTCGGCCGGCAGCGGGCCGCGCTGGGCCTTCATCTTGTGGGCCGTCTGCCACGTCCGGCAGATGACTTCGGCCATCCGACCCATCGCCTGGGAGTCGGAGGTCATCATGCTGATCGCGCCCATGTCGTGGAGCACGTCCTCGGCCGCAATCGTCTCGGAGCGAATCCGCGATTCGGCGAAGGCTACGTCCTCCGGGACATCCGGATTCAGGTGGTGACAGACCATCACCATATCGAGGTGTTCGTCGAACGTGTTGACCGTGTAGGGCATCGAGGGGTTCGTCGACGACGGCAGCATGTGGTCGTGACCGATGAGTTCGAGCACGTCCGGCGCGTGGCCGCCGCCGGCACCCTCGATGTGGAAGGTGTGGATCGTCCGGCCGTCGATAGCGTCGAAGGTGTTCTCGACGAAGCCGGATTCGTTCAGCGTGTCGGTGTGGATACAGACCTGCACGTCCTCCTCGTCGGCGACATCGAGTGCGCTGTCGATGACGGCAGGCGTCGAGCCCCAGTCCTCGTGGAGCTTGAGTCCGGTCGCGCCGGCCTCGATCTGCTCGTAGAGCGGCTCGGGCTGGCTGCTGTTGCCCTTCGCGTAGAAGCCGACGTTCATCGGCCACTCCTCGGCGGCTTCGAGGAACCGTTTGATGTTCTCGGGGCCGGGCGTACAGGTGGTCGCGCCGCCGCCGTAGCCGCCGCCGAACATCGTCGTGATCCCGCTGGCGAGGGCGTGTTCGAACAGTTCCTTGCTGTTGAAGTGGACGTGGATGTCGAACGCGCCGGGCGTGGCGATGAGCCCGTCAGCCGGCACCGCGTCGGTGCTCGCGCCGATGATCAGGTTCTCGTCGACGCCGTCCATCGTGTCAGGGTTGCCGGCTTTCCCGAAGCCGGCGACTTCGCCGTCCCGAACGCCGAGATCGCCCTTCTGGACACCGAGAACGGGATCGATGAGAACGACGTTCGTATAAACGTAGTCGAGTGCGCCCTCGGCTTGGGTCGTGCCGGGTTGCATCCCCATCCCGTCGCGCATCGTCTTCCCGCCGCCGAAGACCGCCTCATCGCCGTAGGTCGTGTGGTCTTTTTCGATTTCGGCCAGGAGGTTGGTGTCGCCGAGCCGAATCCGGTCACCCTCAGTCGCTCCGAAGAGATCGGTGTAGGCCTTTCGGGAGAGTTCGCGGCTCATTCGTCAGCCTCCATGTACCCCTGCTCGCGGGCGCGTTCGAGAGCTGCTTCCTTGATTTCCTCGTCGTCGAGGTCGCCCTCAACGAGGCCACCCATCCCTTTGAGGATGCGGTTGCCGCCGTAGGCGACGAGGTCAACGTCCTCCTCACAGCCGGGTTCGAACCGGATCGCCGTGCCGGCCGGGATATCGAGTCGCATCCCGAAGGCGGCTTCGCGGTCAAAGTCGAGTGCGGGATTCGCCTCGAAGAAATGGAAATGTGAGCCGACCTGCGAGGGTCGGTCGCCGGTGTTCTCGACGGTGACCGATGCCGTCTCGCGGTCGGCGTTGATCTCGACCGGTTCGTCGGCGGTCAGCAGCTCGCCAGGAACCATGTCACTCATCGAGCCGCTCCCTCCGTGTGGGCCAGTGCAGTGTGGCTGGTGAACAAACGGACATAACAAGAGCGGATTCGACCAACACTACTAAAAATATTGGCTTTAGTGTAGTAATAGTCATTGTGGCTGCGAAAAATAAAACAAAAGTATAAAATAGAGAATCAACTGAACAATATCCGATTCTGGACGCCGATACCAGCGGTAAATTCGTCGTGTGCAAACTCTCGGGGCGTTTGCCGCCATTGCGTGGAGGTGCCGGAGCGGCCGCCGGCACAGGTGTCGGGGCTGATCATTGGGGTGCCACGATGATCGCAACGGATAGCAACGCAGATCCTCAACAGGGGCAGAAAACTGGTCGACAACGGGGGAACCCTGGTCGTCAGCCAACCAACCCGGGGGTGAGGCCAGCGAGAACGTTGACCGCAAAGCCAAGGACGACCACGCCGGCAATGACCTGTGAGATCGCGTGGACACGCTCGCCCTGTGCCTTTGAGAGCCGGAACAGCGAGCCTGCCCCGCCGCCGATCAGTGCCATCGTCGCGATGATCGTCAGCGTGTAGGCGGCGACGATCCCGATCATGAGTGGTTGGCTCCCGTTGGGGATCGTCACCGAGATGAACGCGATCATCGAGACCGGCGGCGAGAGGGTAAACAGCGCGCCCACAGTACCGATCTTGAGGTATTCAAGCGTCGTATGATCGTGTGTGTGCGCCCCGTGGCCCTCGGTGGTTGGTCGAATCGATGCCGGTAGATGGAGATGATAGTGCGAGTGTGGCTCGCTCCCGTGCTCGTGGCGGTGGCGATGAACGAGCTTCCGCGTGCCGGTCACCCCGAGATACAGGCTTAGCCCCGCAAGGACGATCCCGACGAACAGTGTACCTACCTGTTCGAAGGCCGGCGGGAAGCTAGTCGTACCGAACAGTGCGTAGGCGGCTGCGATCCACACCACGACCAGCAGGGCATGGCCGGCGGCAAAACAGCCACCGACCAGCGCCGAGAGCTTCGGATCGCCTGCCTCGTGGGTGAGCGCGGTGATCCCAGCGACATGGTCAGGTTCGATCCCGTGGGTGATCCCTAACAGCCCGGCTGTGAGGAGATACCCGACACCCGCAGTCAACCCGAGCCCAAGGTCGGTCAGTGGCTCAACCATCGTCCCTCACGTGCTGGCGCGACTCGCGCGGCCGCTGTCGACAGGGATCGCTCCCGTCTTTCCGATAGTCGTTGAATTTGTGTCTCTACGTTCATATGACGCATTCAGTCGTCGGTTTTTCAGCGAGTGGCATAATCATTGACGATATCGCAATATCTGCTCGAACGTGCAGCATGATACTACTCTTGTGTACAGCCGATATCGCCCAGTGAGCACGAGAATCTACGCTGGTTGTGGCCACTATTGAGCAAATAACAACTTAGCGAGCTATTTATTCTGCATTCCGTATTTTGATTCGATATTGGTTCAACCGATTTGGACAATTATTTACTATATAAGGATATATTTAGTGTAATCATTCCCTCTAATCGTATATTGTCTGGTATTGATTAAGATAGAAGCGTTTATATACACTCTTTATCTCAACGGGAATGTCGACAATGAGCAGACAAACGCTTCGGAATGCAGCTGACCAAGTTGTATATGCACAGAAAATTGTTGAATGCATGGAGGGACGTAAATGAGCGATAATCGTGTTTCTCGGCGATCAGTACTCGCAACCGGTGCAGCCGGTGTCGGCGCGGCACTGGCCGGGTGTTCTGGCGGCGGTGGCGGTGGCAGCTCGGAAAGTGACACGATCAAGATCGGCGTGCTTGAAGATCAGTCAGGTAACTTCTCACTGGTTGGGACGCCAAAGTGGCGTGCCAGCAAACTCGCCATCGAGGAGATCAACGACAACGGCGGGATCATGGGCAAACAGATCGAGCTGTTCGATCCCGATCCACAGTCAGATAACCAACGCTACCAACAGCTTACCGAACGGCTCATCCAACAGGAAGAGGTCGACGCGCTGTGGGCCGGCTACTCCTCGGCGACACGAGAGGCGATCCGACCGATCATCGACCGGGAAGATCAGCTGTACTTCTATACGACCCAATACGAGGGCGGCGTCGCCGACAAGAACGTCTACTGTATGGGACCGACAGCCCGCCAACAGCTCGGCAGTGTCGTCCCCTACATGATCGAGAACTTCGGCACCGACATCTACACCATCGCGGCCGACTACAACTTTGGCCAGCTGTCGGCCGACTGGGTAAAGGTCATCGCCCAGGAGAACGGCGCGTCGGTCAACAACGAGGAGTTCATCCCGCTATCGAACCAGAACTTCGGCTCGACAATCAGCAATATACAGGACGCCGATCCGGACTTCGTGATGGCGATCCTCGTCGGCAACAACCACTCCTCGTTCTGGAACCAGCGAACCTCCGCGGGCCTCGATATCCCGATGGGCACCTCGACCGTGATGGCCCAGGGCTACCAGCACAAACGCCTCGAAGCGCCGGCGCTCAAGGACGTCTACGGCGGGTTCAACTACATGGAGGAGATCCCGACCGACCGCAACGAGGATTACGTCAGCCGGTACTACGACCGCTGGCCGGACGCCGGCTACGCCAACGAGGAGTCCGTCAACAACTACTTCTCGATCTACATGTACAAGAATGCCGTCGAAGAAGCCGGCACGACCGATCAGGAAGCCGTCAAAGAGGTACTGAACAGCGGCATGGAGATCACCGGCGACAAATCGCCGGAAGGAGACATCTCCCTGCAGGGGCCGGTTCACCACATGACCCACAACATGCGGGTCATGAAGTGCGACGCCGACCACAACATCACCGTCGAAGACGAACGGATGATCCCCGAGCAGTTCCTCTCGGAGACGGTCGGCATCGATCTGTCGGGCAAGGACAGCGAACTGGAAAAACAGTTCACGCCGACCGAATACTACGACGCCGCAGGAGAGTAACTGATGACATCGGGCTTCGGCGCAACTGGCATGCTCACACCCCTCATCATCGGCGATGTGTTGGGGACACTCGATAGCGTTGGTGTTCCGATCCCACAGCTGCTGCAGATGGCCGATAACATCGCCTTCATCGCGCTGGCGGCGATCGGCCTGACGATCATCTTCGGGATGATGGGCGTGATCAATCTCGCTCACGGCGAATTCATCATGATGGGCGCCTACATCACAACGCTGTCGGTCAACGTGGCGTCGATCCCATTGCCGATTGCGATGCTTCTCGGCGCGCTCGGAACCGCCATTTTCGGAGCGATTGTCGAGCGCACCATCGTGCGACGGCTGTACGGCCGACTGCTGGATTCGATGATCGTCACCTTCGGGCTTGGGTTGATCCTCACACAGGGTACCAGGATCATCTTTGGCAACTCCCTACAGTCGATCGGGACGCCATTCGGACAGGTTCCGGGGTACACCTACTCCGGCTACCGTGTCCTGTTGTTGTTTGCGGCGATCGGCGTGCTGGGGGCCGTCTATCTCGTGTTTACCCGCACCGAATTCGGTGTGCAAGCACGGGCGACGATTCAGGATCCGGAGACAGCGCAGGCGATGGGGGTCGACACCGATCGCATGTACACGATTACCTTCGCAATCGGCTCCGGGCTAGCTGGCTTGACTGGCGCGCTGTACGCGCCCTCGGCGACGATCGTGCCGGGGATGGGACAGTCGTTCCTCGTTGAATCCTTCGTCACTGTCGTCACCGGCGGGTCGTCGGTACTGCTCGGAACCGCCTTGGCTGGTGGGATCCTCGGGACGATCAACGCGATCTTCTCGAATCTGTACGGGAATTTCATCGGCCAGATCGCGCTGCTCATCACGGCGATTATCGTTATCCGGCTGCTGCCGGATGGGCTGACCGGACTCGCAAACACAGTTCGTGATAAGCTAGGTGAACGCCAATGACTGACGGACGCCTGCCGTCACGACTCGACGGGATCGCTCGCAAACTAAACGGCCCGAACACGCTCGGCAACTCGAAGGCGTTCTGGATCGCCTTCGCTGTCGGGATGGTTGGGATGATCGCTTATCCCCTCATCCGTGGCTCCTACGCAGCGGGACAGACCTCGCTGTTTCTGGTCTACGGGCTGCTCGCGCTGTCGCTGTCGCTCATCTGGGGCTACACCGGCATTCTGAGCTTCGGGCAGGTCGCTTTCTTCGGGATCGCTGGCTACACCTACGCGATTGTGAGCCTCAATCTCGGCGGCGCGTTCGGGCAAACAGTGGCCTTGCCGGTCGCCGTCGCGGTTGCGACGCTGTCGGCGTTTGTGCTCGGCTACTTCATGTTCTACGGGGGCGTCAAGAACGTCTATGTGGCCATCCTCACGCTCGTCGTCACGCTTGTACTGGAGACGTTTATGGCCCAAACCGCTGGCGCGGAGTGGGCGATCGGAAGCGTCCAACTCGGCGGGTTTAACGGGATTCCCGGGATTCGGAACTTTGCCCTCGGCGTTGAGGGGGCCTCGATCAGCCTGTCAGGGTCGGGGTTCTACTGGTTTGTGTTGGCCCTGTTGCTCGTCGCCTACCTCGGTGCCCGAATGCTTGTTAACAGCCGCTTTGGCTACACGCTGGTAGCGATCCGGGAAGACGCCGAGCGAACAACAATGCTCGGCTACAACGTGAAGCGAGTGAAGCTAGCCGTCTTCACGCTGTCCGGCGCACTCGCCGGGCTTAGCGGCGTGCTGTATGCGACGTGGGGCAACTACATGGATCCGAGCGTGTTCACCATCGTCTTCGCCACCATCCCCATCGTCTGGGTCACCCTTGGCGGCCGTGAATCGCTGCTCGGGGCGATCGTCGGTACGGTCATCATCGAACGACTCCGGCTGTGGTTTTCGGTCAACGCCTCGGAGTTCGCGATCGTCTTCGTCGGCGTGATCCTCATGACAACGGTGCTGCTGGTTCCGCGAGGGATCCTCCCGGGGATCAGAGACGGCTACGTGTTCTTCAGCGAACACGGCATCCGCGAGGGGATCGAACGCGGTCGGCTGACGATCCAAACACGGCTCCAAGCGCGATTGGCGTCACTTGGAGTTGGAGGAACAGAAACAGAGACCCCACCCAGTTCGGAGGCGGTTCGTGAATGAGCACCCCACAAGATCCAAACGTCAGAGAGCAGCCAGCGGTCGCCGCTACCGGAAGCAGCCGCGAGGCGATCCTCTCGACGAACGGGCTCAAGAAAAAGTTCGGCGGCCTCACCGCCGTCGACAGCGTTGATTTCACCGTTGACGAGGGTGAGATCCGCTGTCTGATCGGCCCCAATGGGGCTGGCAAATCCACGCTGCTTGAACTGATTACGGGACAGCTTTCGCCCACGGATGGCGACATCTACTTCGATGGTAACGATCTGACCGATATGGAACCCCACCGGCGGATGGACGCCGGCATCAGCATCAAGTTCCAATCGCCACACATCTACGAGAGCCTCACCGTCGAGCAGAACCTTCGGGTGCCGCTGCAGCGAACCGACCGCGATATCGAGGCCGTGTTGGAGCGAACACTTGCTCGGATCGCGCTGGCCGAGAAGGCCGACGAGCCGGCCAGTGATCTCTCCCACGGCGAGAAACAGCGGCTTGAGATCGGGATGGCGGTGACGCTTGATCCAGCACTCATGCTGTTGGATGAGCCCGTTGCAGGGATGTCAGTCGACGAAACGGCTGATATCGCCGAGCTGATCCAGTCGCTGCACGACGACGGGATGACGTTCCTCGTCGTCGAACACGACATGGAGTTTGTTCGGAAGATATCCGAGCAGGTGACGGTGTTGAACCAAGGCTCGGTTCTCACACAGGGCCCGATTGAAGCCATCGAGAACAACGAAGAGGTTCGCCGAATCTACCTGGGTGAAAACGCATGAGCCTTGAAATCTCGAAGCTCAACGCCGGCTACGATGGAACACCGATCCTCAGAGACGTTTCTTTCAGCGTCGACGACGGCGAGATCGTCGGGATCGTTGGCCGTAATGGCGTTGGGAAAACAACGCTGTTGAAGTCGATTATGGGGCTGCTTGAGCCGGAAACTGGACGCATCCAGTACAACGGCGAGGAGCTAACGGGTCGTTCACCCGACGAACACGCAAAGCGCAGTATCGGCTACGTCCCACAGGGGCGTGACGTGTTCCCAGATCTCTCCGTTGAGGAGAATCTGCTGGTTGGTGAATCGGTCGGCGACGATGACGAGACACGCTACGAGCAGGTCTACGACTACTTCCCGATCCTCGAAGAGCGCGCCGGGCAGGACGCTGGGACGATGTCGGGCGGCCAACAGCAGATGCTCGCTATCGCCCGCGCGCTCGTCGGCGATCCCGACCTGCTGTTGGTTGACGAACCCTCGGAGGGTGTCCAGCCCTCGATCGTCCAGTCGATCACCGAGGATCTCAAGCAGATCAACGACGAGTTCGGCACGACGATCCTCTTTGTCGAGCAGAACCTGTCGGTGATTCAGGGCCTCGCCGAGCGGTGTTACGCCATCGATCACGGCACCATCGTCGACGAGATCACCGGCGACGCCGTCTCCGAGCGCGACCAACTCGAGGAGTACCTCGTCGTCTAAGCGATCGCTGCCACGGTTTTTTTACCCGATCCGCCACCGGAGGAGCCCGGCCGCCGCCCCGAGTGACGCAACCGTCCACAACACCAAGCCGATCATGCTGATCAGCGGCGACGCGTAGCCGGACTCACCGGCCGACAACACGCCGACAACAGTCTCGAAGACAAGCCCCCGATACGCACTGTTCGGGACGAATCCAAGCGCCAGCCGCAGCGTCGCCTCGTTGAACACCCCATCAAGGACACCAAGCAGGATCGCCGCCTCACCGCCGACTACAACGACAAGGACGGCCCCGATCGCAGCAACGATCGCCGTTCGCGCGCTGGTCACAGCGATCGAGGCCACGAGCACGACAGCCACAAGCGCGTTGCCAAACAACAGCGTCACCACCAGAAACCGGCCAAAGAGGATCGGCGAGTCGACGCCGGAGTGTGTCGCAAACACGCCGGTATCCGGGGCGGCGACGGCAGCGACGACGAGCCCAACAACAAGGAGAGCAACACCAACAATCGCTGAGAGGACAGCCGCGCGACCAAGATACACCGCACCAACGTAGGCAGACGGCGAGACGGCGTAGGTATCGAGCATCGCCACCTCACCGCGGTCAAGATCTGAGGGGACTGCCCGGTAGCCGATGGCGACTGCGACGATCGGAACGAGCACCTCCAGTGGCAACAGCAGATCAACAACAGTCGGGATGTAGCCCGTGGCGGCCCCACCGCCGCCGAACGTTAGCCCGAGCAGAATTCCGCCGACTGCAAGGCCAAGCAGATAGTAGCTCCGTGTTCGGGCAGCCGTGCGGAGTTCACGACGGATCAGCGTAGACATGATCGTCAGCGAACTCATGACTGTCCTCCCGTGTCAGCAGTCGCATCGGACGCCACCGACTCTCGCTCCGTGGGCCCGTCGTCGCCGCGACGAGCAGCCCCGTCACTCGTCGCCGGATCGTCACCAGCCGTCGGGTCGATGACGGTGTCGTATACGTCCCAGAGATCAGCGGCGTCGTACCGCTCGATCAAATCAGTGGGTGAGCCGGCCGCGGCAACACCGCCTGATTCGAGAATAACGACGTGATCGGCGTACGTTTCGACCAACGACAGCGTATGGGAGGCGACGACGACCGCCATCCCGTCGGCGGCTCGCCCAGCAAGACTCTCGAAGACCCGCCGGGCCATGCTTGGGTCGAGCCCGCTGGCGGGCTCATCACAGCAGACGACCGGTGGGTCGCCAAGGACAGCCTGTGCGACCGCCAGCAGTCGACGCATCCCGCCCGAGAGTGCGGACACCCGCCGGTTTCGAGCCTCGGAGAGGTTGACCTCACCTAAGAGGCGCTCCGTGTCGACGGCGGCGTCGACCAGCGAGGCGTAGAAGTCGACGGTTTCGTTGACGGTGAACTGCGGGCGAAACGCCGGCTCCTGTGGCAGATACCCCATCGGTCGATCCACGTTTGGGCCGGTGTAAGTCACCGTGCCGGCCGTGGGGTCGACATGGCCCAACAGTGTCTTCAACAACGTTGTTTTGCCGATCCCGTTGGGGCCGATCACAGCGGTCATCGCGCCGGAGGCGATATCGAGGTCGACACCCTCGAAGATGGGTCGGCCCCCGTATTCTTTCGTCAGTCCTGTGGTCGTGACGACCGAGGTGTCTCCATCGTTGTCGGTCGGTTCACCCCTGGATGTGGCTTCGTCAGCGTCGGTCATGAGAGATGAGAGTGTGCGTGCTGCGCGCGATCTTCGTATGTGCCGTTGCCATCGCTACTGTGGAGTGGTATCATTGGTTAGGGTGGTGATGCTGTCTCAGAGACGCCAGCAAGCCCGTCGGTGTGGAGGGCCGCTGTTGTCTCAACGAGCTCAGGATTCTGTGGGGTCTCGACTGGGTCAGGATCGAGGATGCTCCCGGATCGAAGCCCCGGCGAGGCACCGGTGAGTTCGCGGAGGCCCTGGTACACCGGCGAGGCGGCGACCGTCCGGCGGGCCATCGAGCGGTGTCGTTGGCCATCGACCGGATCGGTCGGCATGTACGCCCGGTCGGCCGTCCGACCGCTTGGCGTCGTCAACGCATCCTCCCAGTAGTTGCCACGCCAGACACGCAGCGGGCCGGCACTCGCGCCGGCGTGGCGATCGTTGTCGACGAAATCGTTAGCGGTCACCTCGCTGGTCGCCACGACCGACCCGGTTCGCATTCCCTGATTGTTGTGTCGGACGACGTTGTGCTCGTACAGCGAGTTGATCGCGGTCGTCGTGATCCCGATCCGGCTGTCGGTGACGCCGTTGTGAGCGATATAAGAGTTCGAGCCGCTGGTCGAGATCCCGGTCGCCGTGTTGCGAACGAGGTTGCCGACGATGGCGTTGCGGGTCGGATCGGTCATCACCGTGATCCCACCGTACTCCTGGCCGGCCATGCGGTTGTCGGCGACCAACACCGTCGAAGAGTACATCAGGTGGACGCCGTAGCGGTTCTCCCGAAAGGTGTTGTTGCGGATGATTGTCCCATCAGATCGGTGGAGATAGACGCCGTCACGCCCATCGGTGACCGCCGAGTCCTGTATCACAGTCGGGGAGTACATGGCGATAACGCCCATGAAGCCATCGTGCCAATCCTCGGGGCCGGCCACCGAGAGATTCGTCACGACCCCACCGGGGCTCCGTCGCAACAACACGCCGTTGGCGGGTGTGTGTGGGACGGTCACGTCGGAGATGAGTGTCTCATTTGCGCCGGTCGCTTTGATCGCCGCATCGCCGTGGCCGTAGCCGAGTTCGATATTCGCATCCCAAGCGTCGCCGGCGACAGCGTCGGGATTGCGGGTTTGGTTGCCAACACCGGTGATCGTGAGCCCGTGGATCGCAACCCTATCGGCGGTAACATGGAGCACGCTGCCCGCACCGTCACCAGCGATCGTCGCTCCCGGGCCGCGAAGCGTGATCGGGTGGTCAATCTCGATGGGGCCCGGATACTGTCCGGGGGCGACGGCGACCGTTGTCCCGTTTGGCGCGTCGTCAATAGCGGCTTGGAGGTCATCGTCCGGCCCGACTGTGACCGATCGCTCACGGTCAAGCAGTTCGGTTCTGTCAGCAACCCATGCGTCAGCGTCAGCCCGTTGCTCCGCAACGCGGTCACGGACGACCGCGCCGTCGTCGGTCTCGAAGGACTGCTCGCTGAGGGTTGCCCACGAGACGACCCGCCCGCCGGTGTCGTCGGCAAATGTGGTGGCGTCGTCGCGGTCGCGAAACGGGACGATCGCCTCGCCGACCGGCGTCGTCGCGCCGCTGTCGACGACGAAGACGGCGTCGCTGGCGGCCGTCCACGCAGGGAGTCGCTCGGTGTCGATCCGGCCGTCGTCGCCGACGCTGGGAATCGTGTTGCTGTAGTCGGTGACGTAGGTCACAAGCGGGTGACCGTACTGCTGGCGAGTCGCTGGCTCATTGATCGCCGCCAGCGCGGTCGGCAGCCCGTAGTAGCCGATGACATACTGGTACTGGGAATAAAACACCTGGACGCGGGGGATCGCCGCTGTGTCGTCGGCGACGATCTCCTCGGCGGAGGCGACCCCGATCGCGCGGGTGTCCTGGAAGGGAACCGGCTCCGGGGCTGCCGAGTCAACGGAAACCCCGAACAGCGCGACCGGAATGACGACCACGAGCACGAACAGCGTGAGGCCGACCTGCCACCGCCGGGGGAGCCGCCAGTCCATATCTTCGGGTCAGCGCGTCACAGACTTAGCCCGTGTGGTACGTGATCCGAAGGGCGTCTGGCCTTGATTTATGAGAGGTCGTGACCACAGGCGGGACAGGTCGGGTTCGGCTCCTCGGTTGGTTCGACAGCGAGTTGACAGCGGGCACACCAGCGAAGCGTTTTGTCTTGAGTGGGTGTGTCGTGGGTCATGATGGTGTATTGAACCCCGATCGATTTCAGCACCAGGGATGGTTGGGGCGTGTCAGTGGTTCCTCGAAAGGTGTGGGACGCTGCTCGGCACCTGTTTGAGGAGCTACAACCACGAATTAGATGTCGATCCTATATAACACCGCATTCGGCGGCGCTGCGTGGCAAAAACGGGGAGTACCTCTGTGCCCGGTGGTTGTTGTCTACCAAAACAACAACCACCAGAATAACATATTAGATCTCTATTAACTTTGGTGGATTTGCCCAGAGTTATAGAACCAGTTGGCACCGCGCTACCTGAGTAACACAGCGATCAGAGTAGCGGTATCAAAGCTAATGGCGCACAAGATGGTGGGTGTGTCTCTCGTAGTGCAATCGATACGAAACCCAGAGAAGCGACAGGCGCGACTGTGGCGCTCACCCTCAGTCCAGATATGGCTGTTCGATATCAGTTTCGACGGTGATGAGGGCACTCATACGTCGGGTGATCCCGTCAAAGAGTGTGATGAGGGGAGCAAGTCCACGTTCAACGTATCCAATCGGTGCGGCAATGGTCAGTGCCCAGTGTTTCGCGTTCCCAAGCCCGAACGCCTTTGGGACGATCTCGCCTAAGATCAAAATCAGCACACTGGTCACGACGGTCGTGGCGATGACCGCCGGGCCGGGAGCGAGATAACTGGCTACTAACACGGTCATAATACTCGAAATCGCAATGTTCACGATGTTGTTGCCGACCAAAAGCGTCACCAAGAGACGGTGAGGATCGTCGTGTAACTCCTTCAGAACATGAGCCCGACGATCCGATGTCGTCGCTTGCTGTTCGATCCACTCCCGAGACAAAGAGAAAATCGCCGTTTCTGAACTCGAAAAGAACGCACTTAACAACAGGAGTACCATGATTGCCAGTCCGCCAGCAACGACGACGAGACTATTCATGGATTGCATTTGTCCAGAGACCGCAAGAATCCATTGACACCGCTTCGCTTTTGCCTTCGTACGGGTTCCGCTGGGATGGCTCGCTGTATCGGTTGCAATACTGAATGCATCACCTACAGCGTACACGGCAATGCTAGCAGAACAGATCGCAATCTGTCGTTGCTGAAGCAAAGTACGCACGCGAATCGAGTTGGTGTAGTGATCAGTCGGGCTGCTCAGTGTGACAGTCTATTCGGTGGATATACAAATAATATGACATATATCCCAACAAACATCCAGCTCTTATCGGAATTAAGGTGTATAATCGAGTCCAAGGACAGCAAAGCTGCTAGTCACTAAATTTATTACCACCGGCTCTGTTCCACATAACATGATACACACAGTCAAAAAGGTGGTTTGTTCCCACGAATACGAGGTTCGATCGGTCGAAACGTCCGAATTTGTTGTTTTTGAACGGTGCTCGGACTGTGGGAAAACGCGGCAACGTGACGGCACTGAACTCACAGCCGAACAGAGCGACACGACGCACACGGCGGCATCATAATCCTCCGCCTATTGCCGATCAATCCAGCGGCCGGAGCGTTGAGTTCACCACGACCAACAGACTACTTGTCCCCATTGCCACCGCGGCCAACAGCGGATTCAGGAGGCCAGCGACCGCAAGCGGGATCGCCACCGCGTTGTAACAGAGCGCCCACCCGAGATTCTGGGTGATGCGGCTGTTTGTCTTTGCGATAATTGTCAACAACGAGGGTACCGCCTCAAGCGTGCCATCGGCGACGATCACGTCGCCGGCGTCGGTTGCCAGCTTCGTTCCTGTTGCCAACGCGATCCCAAGATCAGCCGTCGCCAACGCCGGGGCATCGTTGCTGCCGTCGCCGATCATCGCCACCCGACCCTTCGATTGGAGTTCGCGGACGGTCGCCGCTTTCGCCTCCGGCGGCACACCTGCGAACACGTGGTCGACGGCCGGATGCTCACCGAACGCCTGCGTTGCGGCCTCGTTGTCGCCGGAGAGGACAACGATCTCGCGGTCATCAGCCGCAAGGTCGTTGACGACGCCCTCCCAGTCGGCTTTCGGCTCGTCGCCGACGGCGATCACGCCTTGGATCGTCTCCGACCAGCCGACGACGACGGCGACCGCACCCTCCTCGGCGATGCGGTCGGCGGCCGCCAGATAATCTTCGGGATCGTTCCAATCCCCCTCGCCGAACAGTGATCGATGGCCAACGAGTGTGTCCGCGCCGTCGACCTCGCCACGGACACCGCGCTCCAGGGTATCGACCGTCTCGATCGAGGCGTCGGTGTCGGCCCAGCCGGCGGTCGCCACACCGCCATCAGTCACCGTTGATTGCGACGCCCCGTCGGTCGGCTGGCTCGCTGCCGACGTGTCGGGGGCGGCTGCCGCGACGATCGCATCGGCGACCGGGTGGGCGGCCGCGCGTTCGAGGGCAGCGGCCGCCGACAGCACGGCCTCGGGGTCGTCGGCGACCGTCTCGGTGACCTCCATCTCGCCGGTCGTCAGCGTCCCCGTCTTATCGAGGGCGATCACATCGAGATCGATCGGCCGCTCGAAGACGGTGTCGCTGGCGACGACCAGGCCGTGGTCGGCAGCTGTCCGAATCCCACGAGCGACCGCCAGCGGCGTCGCCAACCCCAGCGCGCAGGGACAGGAAACGATGATCACCGTGAGCCCGGTAAGGAGTGCGGCTGTCGGCGGCGTACCGATTGCGATCAGACCAACCGTGGCGACCGCGCCGATAGTCAACACGAGTGGGACGAAGATCGTCGCCAACTTGTCAGCAAATCGCTGGACACCGGGGGAGCTGCTCTGGATGTCCCACAGGAGCTCAACGAGGCGATCCAGCGTGCTGTCGGCGTCCTCGCCGGCCTCGATCGTCAGCGGCTGATCGGTGACGACGGTGCCGCCGCGGACAAAGTCGCCGGCGCGTTTCGTGCGGGGCAGTGACTCACCGGTCACCAGCGCCTCGTCGACGGCGGCGACACCCTCGACGACCGTGCCGTCGACCGGGATCCGATCGCCCGGCCGCACGAGGAGTTTGTCGCTCGGTTGCACCTCAGCGACAGGAACGGTTGTTCCGTCGGGTCGGCGGGCTTCGTCGACCTGAATCGCCGTCAACTCGGAGAGCAGATCCGACGCCCGGCGTTTGATTCGGGTCTCGTAGTAGTTGCCGAAGGTGACGACCAGGATGATAGCGACGGTGACATCGAAATAGAGGTCGGTACGACCCAACCCCATCGCGAGCGTGCTGTAGCCGTAGGAGCCCAAGGCGGCGACAGCGATCAACAGATCCATATTCGGCTCGCCGGCCTTGAGGCTGACATACGCCCCCCGGAGGATCGGATACCCGGTGTAGAACAACACGAGCGACGCCAACAGCCACAGCTGGGTGAACAGATACAGCCCGTCAAACCCGCCGAGATCGATCAGCGGCTCGAAGCCGAAATACTTCGGATAAATAAAGAGAATATACCACATCATCGTCATCATCCCGAAGAGGCCGCCGCCGATGAGGAACTTGGCGACGGCGACATCGCCGGCCATCGCTGAATCTTCCTCAAGTGAGCGTTCGGTGGCGTCGTAGCCGTACCCCGAAACCAGCTCCGGTAGCCGATCATCGTCGACGGCGTCGGGATCGTAATGAAGTTTCAGCGTGTCCGTCGCGTAGCTCGCTGTCGCCGCGCCGACGCCGTCGTTGTCGACAGCGGTTGATTCGAGAAACGCCTCACAAGTGGCACAGTGCATGCCATCGACATGGAGATACTGCTCGTCGTACTCGTCCGGCAGATCGTCAGGATCGGTGTCGGATTGAAGTTCTTCGCGTGCGTCTTCCGGGCTCGCATCCTCGACAGAGCCAACCGATCGGGCGACCGCCAGACAGCCGCGACAGCAGAATTCGCCGTCGACGTCCTCGCCAGTGATCGGCGGATCGGGCGTCGGCAGCTCACAGAGCGTACAGTGGCTCATATCGGGGAAGCCGCGTTGATGCTGTCAAGACAGCCGCAGACGGCTGTCACCAGCGAGGCCAGCGTTGACCTGGGGGCGCAGTTAGGCGTGGTCGTGGCTGTGGTCGACGTCGTCGGAGAGCGGGCCAAACGCGATAAACAGCGCGGCGGCGATGATGAGGATGTTGACCAGCGAGACGGCGACGATCTGTTCATCGACAAGCGTGTAGTAGCCGATCGCCGGCAGCGCGGCGAGGCTGACCAGGGTCGCAATCCGTGGTGAAACCATTGGGACGATGATTGCGACTCAGCGTTCATAACTGTTTGTCCCATTCCTATCGACTGAGCCACCCCGCTACCTTTATGTGCTATTTGGCGCAAACGCCGAAATATGGGAGAGGAACAAGTGGTCAGAGAGATCGGTCACGACGAGTATGATCCGAAGGGCACACTCGCATTGATCGGCGTGTACTTCGTGATCTTGCTCGTGATGTGGGTCTTCATGTACTTCGTTGAGTTCCTCGGCAACGAACTAACGGTTGTGTGACAAATGAACATTCACAACTACGAAAAGATCTGGCTGATGGCCGCGATCCTGTTGATCGTCGGCTTCATCAGTACGGTCACATACGGCGCGACAGCCGTCGGGGTCGACATGATCTCCGACGATGGTGGCACAGTCAACGCAAGCGCACTAGACGAGGATCCGCGGTTCAGCGAACCGCGGGTCGAGCAGGTCGGCGAAAACGAATACGAGGCCTACGTCATCGCCCAGCAGTTCATCTTCAGGCCTGATCCGATCACGGTGCCGGCCAACAGCACGGTGACGTTTTTCGTCACCTCGCCGGACGTGATCCATGGCTTCGAGATCGTCGGCACGAACGCCAACGCGATGGTCGTTCCCGGGCAGGTGACCGAGCTGACCGTCGAGTTCAACGAGCCCGGTGAGTACGGACTACTCTGTCACGAATACTGCGGGGCAGGCCATCACACGATGGAGGGCTCGGTCGTTGTCCAACCACAGGATGAATTCACCCAAGGAGGTGACGAATGATGTCTGAGGCACTTGAAACCGGCACGCCGAGCTTCATGGACCGCTTCCCACAGGAAGCGGCGGTCGTCAGAGCATCGCTGATCAGTTCCTTTATCGCGCTGTTTTTGGGCGCGGTCTTCGGGCTCATTCAAGCACTCCACCGAACCGATGTCTTCCGATTCCTCGACTCACAGTACTACTACACCGTGTTGACGGCCCACGGCGTGCTGATGGTGGTGTCGTTTACCATCTTCTTCCTCGTCGGGGTGTTCACGTGGGCGACCGTCAGAAGCCTCGACCGGCCGCTCGTTGATATCCGGTATACATGGGCTTGGTACGGGCTGATGGCCATCGGCACGCTGATGGCGGTTGTGGCGATTCTCGGCGGATTCATCCCGTCGACTGACATCAGTGCCGACGTGCTGTTTACGTTCTACGCGCCGATGCAGGCCCATCCGTTGTTCTACGGTGGGCTGGCGATCTTCATCATCGGCACATGGCTGGCCGGAGCTGACTACTTCCGGGCGTGGTACGCTTGGAAACAAGAACACCCCGACGAGCGGATTCCACTCCAGACGTTTATGGTGTTGACGACGATGCTGATGTGGTATATCGCCACCATCGGCGTCGCCATCGCCGTCGTCGTCTTCCTCCTGCCGTGGTCGCTCGGCCTCCTCGATAGCGTCAACCCACTGCTGACGCGAACGCTGTTTTGGTTCTGGGGCCACCCGGTCGTCTACTTCTGGCTGATGCCGGCATACCTGCTGTGGTACACCGTCCTGCCGAGCATCTCGGGTGGGCGGCTGTTCAGCGACCCGCTGGCCCGCGTCGTCTTCGTGTTGTTCCTGCTGCTGTCGACGCCGGTCGGGATCCACCACCAGTACGTCGATCCCGGCATCGCTGAAGGGTTCAAGATGATCGCGATGACGAATACGATGTTCCTACTGCTGCCAAGTCTGCTGACGGCCTTCACCGTCGTCGCCAGCATGGAACACGGGGCCCGCCAGCGCGGCGGCACCGGGCTGTTCGGTTGGCTACGTGCGCTGCCGTGGCGTAACCCGGCGTTTACCGGCATGGCGCTGGCAGGCCTGATGTTCGCCGCGGGCGGCTTCAGCGGGATGGTCAACGCGGGCATGAACATCAACTATCTCGTCCACAACACCATCTGGGTGCCGGGGCACTTCCATCTCACCGTCGGCACCGCCGTCGCGTTGACGTTCATGGCGGCGACCTACTGGCTGTGGCCGCAGGTCACGAACAAGCCGATCTTTAGCCGACCGATCGCGCTCGCGCAGGTCGTGCTGTGGTTTGTCGGGATGGCCCTGATGTCGAATGCGATGCACGTGATGGGGCTGTTCGGCGTGCCACGCCGTACCGCCGAGCCACAGTATCAGGGCTTTGACTTTGTCGCCTCCTTCGGCTCGATCACCGAGCTTCGGATGCAGTTGGCCCTCGGGGGCACGCTGCTGTTCCTCTCGACGATCCTGTTTGTGAGCAACATCGCGCTGTCGACCGGCTCGCCGCGGATGAGTGGTCTCGGCAAGCCGTTGTCGGAGCCACTGTCGCCGGCTGCGGATTCGCCGAAGGTGCTCGATAACCTAACCCTCTGGTTCGGCATCGCCATGGTGTTGGTCGTCTTGGCCTACATCCTCCCGCTGGCCAGCATCATCACCGACAGTGGGATCGTCGACCCCGGTGTCAGACCGGTGCCGATGCTTGTTGATGCAGCCAACGGGCTTGGCCCGATCAGTGCTGTGACCGATGCCGCCAGTCGTGTTGTCGCCGCGGTCGTGGGGGTGGTGCCATGAGAGACGCCTCCCCCGGCGGCATCCTCCTTGGGAGTGCCGTGCTGTTTGTCGTCCTCTGGGAGATCCGCAGCGCCCTTGGCCTGCTGGCCGGCGTCGACACCAACGGAACGGTGTTTTTCGTCGGGACGATCATCTTCGTCGCCTTCGTCGCCTTCGGGCTCAGCGTCGGGCTGTTTCAGGTCTCGGCGATGATCTTCAACGAGCGGCGGTCGTAACCGCACCAGGAGCCACACCCTGATTTTCATGTCCCACTCAACCGCCGTCTGGCCGTCGGTGCGGTCGCCGATCGGGGCGGCGGTTGCCACCGCAGTTGTCGCGACGGTCGTACTCCTGACAGCGATCGCAACGTATCTCCGACTCACCGATGCGGTGATCACCACGGGTCGCTCCCTCAGCTATCCGGTCATCTGGATCGTCACCAGTCTCACAGCCGCGGTCTGGATCGGCCTGACGGTACGGGGTCGCCCGTACCGATGGCGAGGGGTCGCTATCGGTGGCGGCTACACGCTGGTGATCGCCTGGCTCACCGGCCTACTCGGAGCGACGACCGGCGGCTTTCCGCTGCGGGTGCATGCGGCACCGCCGGGGTGGGGCCCGATCATCCTCTATGACAGCGGGCTGCTTCGACTGTCGATCGTCCCGTTCAAACTGATCGCGTATCTCGCCTTGGGGTACGTCATCTACGCCCTTGTGGCCGCCCACCGTGGCTCGGTTCGAGCGGCTGCGCTCGGTGTTGTCTCCTGTGTGAGCTGCACCGGGCCGTTGCTGGTCGTTGTCATTGGCGCAATCGGTGGGACACAGGCGACGACCGCGGTGGCAACCGCCGGCTACGACATCGCAACGGTGGCGTTGGTGGCGACGTTCGGGCTGCTCGTCGCGGTCGTTGCGCGACAGCAGCCGACCGGCTGACGTTACCGACCGGTTGAGGCCTTGATGCCGTCGATCAGATCGCGGTCGACAGCGGTTGCTTGCCGGACGCTTCCGCCGTGTGTCGACGCAAACGAGTCGGCATCCTCGCGGACGGAAAACGGGATCACATCCGGCCCCATCGCGCCCCGCACATCACTGCCGGCGACAACGAATAGTTCGGATTCCAGCGCAAAGGTGTCGGCGGCGAGTGCCGCCGAGATGAACGGGTCGGCGTCGTCGCTGAGGTCGTACTCGATCGGGCTGTAATCGGTGAGATAGGTGCCGATCGGCGTCGCCCCCTCCTCGACACGGTCGAACCGATAGCTGTAGGCACAGATGCCACTGCAGAACCACGCCGGGCCGTCGCGGTCGTCATGCAGCGATTCGAAGTAGACCTGGCCGGTTGGCCCAGGGTAGTCCTGGATGATCATCCCACACTCATCGCAGGCCTGACCCTCGTCAAGCGAGACAGGGGCTGGCACCTCGCCGCCAGCCGAGGAGCCGCCAAGACAGCCGGCGAGGGCGGTGGCTGCCAGCCCACCGCCGGCGGCGACCATCGACCGCCGGGACAGCGGTGTCGACAGCGGGCGATCGGAGACCGATCGATCGGGCGGGTGTGACATACCGACGGGTATGGGCCGGTCGAGCAAAACCGGTCTGGTGTAGCCCTCCAACAGCGGTCGACAGGCAGTGGTTACAGGAACCACCACGAGACGCGAGGGAGCTACTTCGATACCCACACCAGAGGCTACTTTCGCGTTGCAACAGTAGGAAGACGTAATGAATCGACGGTCGTATCTCCGTGCAGGCGCGGCGATGGCCGCGGGTGCGTCGACAGCCGGCTGTCTCGGCGGTCTCTTCGACAGCGGGCCGCAAAACGTTGTGTTATCACCACCAGACGATCAACTCGCCGACAGCAGTTCGCTGGCGTATCCGGCCTACGGTGAGTCGTTTCCGGCGTTTACGCTGCCAAACCCCTTCGCCGAGGAGCCGTTTTCCGTCGCCGACTTCGAGCAGCCGTTTCTCTGTACGGCGTTCTATGCGTTCTGTCCCGCCGAGTGCATCCTGTTGTTGAACTCGTTTGCGAAGGTGCAAGCACGGCTGCTTGAACAAAACCGAGCCGACGAGATCGGCCTCATTGCGATCACATTTGATCCCGAACGCGACACACCCGAGGCGTTGCGGACGAATGCCGATCGACGAGGGATCAACTATGAGCATCCGATGTGGTACTATCTGCGACCCGAATCGGCCGACGCCGCCAAACAGGTCGTCGAAGAGAAACTCGGGTTGGCCTACGAGAAGATTGGCGATGTCAACGGCGACGCCTACGAGTTCAACCACATCAGCGTCACCTTCCTCGTCAACCCGGACGGGATGGTCGAGCGCGCCTATCGGGGCCAACAGCCCGATGTTGAGCGGCTCGTCGACGACAGTCTCACGGTGCAGGACGCCTATAGCCAAGATACCTGATCGTGAGCCTGCTTCTCCAACACACCTGTAGCGCGCCGAGTTCGGCCAGCAGCCTTGCCGGCCAGCCGGTGAGTCTGGGGGTGTTTTTGCTGATCGGCCTCTTCGGTGGGGCCCACTGTCTGGGGATGTGTGGGCCGTTGGTGACAACCTACGCCGACCGCATGCGCGAGCAGTCGGCGGAGCCCGATCGTCAGGCGGGCACTCGGCTGTCGGTCGGAATGGTCAAACAACACGGGCTGTTCAATCTCGGGCGGGCAGTCAGCTACACGCTGATCGGCGGCCTGTTTGGCCTTGCCGGCTCACTAGTCGTCGTCTCAGCGAATCAGCTGACGACAGCGTTCCGCGAGCTGAATATCGTCGTCGGCTTCACGATCGGCGTGCTCATCATGGCCGCTGGGCTGAACTATCTGGTTCGCGGGCAGGTCATGTCGCTGCCCGGCGAGTCGCTGGTGACGCCGGTGACGACGGCGGTGCAATCGCGGCTCATGGCGCGGGTCGACGACTACGTCGGCGGCCCGCGGATCGCGCTGCTCGGCGGGCTCCACGGGCTGTTGCCGTGTCCGCTGCTGTATCCGGCGTTTCTGTACGCCTTTGCCCAGGCCGCGCCGGTGCGGGGCGCGCTGTCGCTGGCTGCCCTCGGGTTCGGCACGATCCCGTCGCTGTTCCTCTATGGGACGCTGTTTCAGTCGGTGTCGGTGTCGACCCGGGTGAAACTCCATCGGGTACTCGGCGTCGGGTTCCTCGTGTTGGGGTATATTCCGTTCCAACACGCGCTGATGCTCATGGGGCTAGAGTTGCCACACCTGCCGCTGCCGTTCTATCAACCGCTGTGAAACCCCGGAGGGAGGGGAACCGCGGCTCCAGCCGGGGAAGCACGACGAAACTTGAGAGGTAGGTCGCTCCCCTCGGGCTAGCGGGGCGACCATCAGATCCCTCTTGCTGGAGGGGTTAAGCCTCGCCGAATCATGTCAATGCTGCCGGCTTTTGGCCGCGTGCTGGTGATCAAACCATGGTGGTTATGACCATACCCAAACAACTACTGGTATGAGCGACTCGGTACATGAATCGATTGTTGAACACAGCAACGACGGGATCTTCGTTGCTCAGGACGGCGAGATTGTCTACGCAAACCAGCGACTGTGTGAGCTGACGGGCTATGAGCCAGGTGAGCTTGTTGGGGCCTCAAAGCGGCAGATCGTTGCCCCCGACGATCGTGAGCTCGTAGAGGGGTATCATTTCGCCCGAATGAGCGGTGATACTGCTCCCTCCCAGTATGAGATCGAGCTACAGACGGCCGACGACGAACTGGTTCCGGTTGAGTTGTCGGTGAGCCGCGTCGACTACGAGGGCGAGCCCGCCGCCGTCTCGATCTGTCGGGATATCACCGATCGACAGCAGTACCAACAACGACTGGAGGAACAGCGAGATAATCTCGAACTGCTGAACCAGGTGGTGCGGCACGACATCCGCAACGATCTCCAGATCGTCGTCGCCTACAGTGAGATGTTGGAGGGGAACGTTGAGGAGGACGCCGAGGGATATCTGCAGTCGATCCGCGAAAGCGCACGCAACGCGGTCGATCTGACCGCGACAGCCCGAGATCTCGCCGATGTCATGCTCCAACAACACGAGCGGGGGACAATCGAGCTTGCCCGACCGCTCGAACAACAGATCGAATCCATTCGGACAGCCCATGCCGCCGCGGTGATCAACGTCGAAGACTCGATCCCGTCGGTAACGGTCTACGGCAACGAGATGCTCGATGCCGTCTTTCGGAATCTCCTCCAGAATGCGATCCAGCACAACGATACGGAGGTGCCGGAGATCTCCGTCAGCGTCGATCGCGACGACGACACGGTTCGGGTTGCGATCGCCGACAACGGCCCGGGCGTTCCCGAGGGCCAACGCGAGGAGATCTTCGGGAAAGGCGAGAAGGGCTTGGAGAGCGACGGCTCCGGGATCGGCCTCTATCTCGTCTACACGCTTGTCGACAGCTACGGCGGGTCGGTGTGGGTTGAAGACAACGAACCCGAGGGGGCCGTCTTCGTTGTCGAACTGCCGGTCGCCGACGTCGACGAGTGAGGCAACTATGCTGTCACAAACTGCAACAGCTCGTCGCGTTTGGCGTCTCGAATGTGCCCTTGTAGCGCGGTTCGGAGGCTGTCGATCCGGCCGGCCTTGGCGGTGATCGGTGCGATAACCTCCTCGTCCCACTGCTGCCATGGCGGAAACAGGCCGAGACGGTCACAGAGGTCGTTGAGTCGTTCGTCTTTGTCGTCGACTTTGTCCATCTTGTTGACCGCGACGACGGTCGGCACCCCGAGTTCCTCCAGAAAGTGGTACATCTCCACATCGTGGGGGATCTCCCCGCGGTCGCTGTGGCGGTCGATGATGTCGATGACGCTCTTGCCGTCAACAACGAGGACAGCCGCCAGAATCGACTCGGCGTTGTTCTCGATGTAATGGACGATGTCGGTCTGGATCGCCTCGCGGTGCTCGCCCTCGACGCCAGACATGAAGCCGAAGCCCGGCAGATCAGTGAACATGAAGCTCTGGCCCGACCAATCGAAATGATTCGGCTCGCGGGTCACCCCGGGTTTTTGACCGGTCGGGACGCTGTGGCCTGTCAGCTCCCGCATGATCGTCGATTTCCCGACGTTTGACCGACCGACCAACACGATCTCGTCGTCACGGTCGGGGCGACCTTCGAACATACCAGCAGTCGGCGATGGGTAGGGAAACGGTTTGCGTTCAGGCATGGTGCTATCACCCGGAGTTTTCACCGATCACGCTGACACTGAGCTATGTCCAAAGACGATCTCCGTGACCGCATCTGGGATCACCTCGAAAGAGAGGGGATCGCCCGGTTTCCGTTCCCGCCGCACGGCCGCATCCCCAACTTCGTCGACGCCAGCGACGCCGCCGACCGACTGGCCGACACCAACGCGTGGCAGGCCGCCGACACGCTCAAATGCAATCCCGACGCCCCACAGTTGCCGGTGCGCCGGCAGGCACTCCGCGACGGGAAAACGATCTACATGGCTATTCCGCGGCTCAGCGAGCCCAAACCGTTTCTCCGACTCGCGCCCGACGAGGTCGACGACATCGACGACGCGACAACGGTCTCCGGCTCATCGAAACACGGTGTTCCCGTCGATCCTGAAGCAATGCCACAGATCGACCTCATCGTCGCCGGTAGCGTCGCCGTCGACGAGGCCGGACATCGCGTCGGCAAAGGCGAGGGGTTCAGCGATCTGGAGTTTGCCGTCCTGCGTGGTTTCGACCGCGTTGCTGCCGACACCACCGTCGCCACAACCGTCCACGATAGCCAAGTCGTCGACGACGGCGACATCGAGCCCGACCGCCACGACGTTCCGTTGGATCTGGTCGTGACGCCGACGCGAGCGGTCGAGACCAACGCTGTCACGAATCGGCCCGACGGGCTCTACTGGGACGATCTCGCTGCTGAGAAAATCGAGGAGATTCCGATACTACAACGGCTCCAGCCCGACTAAACCGTGTTGCCGTGTTCAGGCGTCCCGCGACGGGAGTTCCGGCTCGTAGCCGACCGCATCAATCGCCAAGTCAAGGACATCTTCGATACCTTCCTTTTCGGTGATGCTCATGTAGGCGTCGGCCTCGACATCGGTCGAGCGGTCGCTTTTGTTGCAGATCGTCAGCACGGGGATATCGCGGTCGGCGAAGCGGTCGACGACGGCGTCGCGGAGTTCCAACTGTACGTTCAGCGGGTAGCCACAGTCGCCGGAGGCGTCAACAAAGAATAGCACCGTATCGGCCAGATGTTCCAGCGCGCCGGCAGCCTGTCGTTCGATGTCGTTGCGCTCGTCCTCGGGGCGATCGAGCAGGCCGGGCGTGTCGATCAACTGGTAGCGGATGTGGTCGCGTTCGAGGTGGCCAACTTGGACGCCGCGGGTCGTGAAGGGGTATTCGGCGATCTCGTTTGAGGCCCGCGTCACGTGGTTGACGAAGGAGGATTTGCCGACGTTGGGGTAGCCGGCGATGACGATCGCCGGCTCATCGGGCCGGATATCGGGGATGGTTTTCAGTTGATCGCGGGCGTCGCCGACCGCCCGGAGGTCGTCTTTGATCTCGTCCATGATGTCGGCGATGCGGGCAAAGGCCTGCTTGCGATGCTTGCGGGCGGTATCGGGATCGGTTTTGCGGAGTTTCGACTGGTACTCGCGGCCCAACTCCTCGATCTGTCGGCTGGCCCAGGTGACCTCAGAAAGGGATTGGCGGAGTTCGTTGACATCGACGATGGCGTCGGCGAGTTCGTAGTAGAAGGGATCGATGTAGTCGAAATCCGGCCACGCCGTGACGACGTTTTCGAGGTTATCGGAGGTGATGTTGACCGCGACGGTCAGCATCGACTGCTGGGCCTCAAGGCCGCCTTTGGCGTTGCCCGCGCGGGCGGCCCGCGAGAAGGCCTTATCGAGGAGCTCCTCCGATCGGGGAGCTGTCGGGAGGTTCTCGAAAATCATTTCCAGAGCGTACAGCCCCAACGCGTAAAAGCACGTTCGTTCGCGGTGTTGCCCCGACTGTGGTCATTCGACCGCCCCGATCACAACCGGTATGCCGGGCGCAAGTGAAAGTGTCGTATGCTCAAAGGCGGCGATCCAGCCCCGGCAGTGACAGCGCGCAATCAACACGGTGAGACGGTGTCGCTCGATTTCGACGACCCGACGGTTGTCTTCTTCTACCCGAAAGATTTCACCGGCGGCTGTACGATCGAAGCAACCGAGTTTCAAGCGGCCCTCCCAGAGTTTCGAGAGGTCGGCATCGGCGTCTATGGTGTCTCGATGGACGGCGTCGAGAGCCACGCCGAGTTCGCCGACGAGGAAGGGATCATCTTCGATCTGCTCGCTGATCCGGACGGCGACCTCGCCGACGCCTTTGGGCTCGCTACCGACGATGGACACACCGACCGCCGGACGTTCGTGGTTGCTGATGGCGAGGTCGTCGCGGTGTACGATCCTGAACTGGCCGATCCATCGGGCCACGCCCGCGAGGTATTGCGAGACACGCGAAATGAGTTCGTCCGCGGCGGCTAACGGTCGTGCCCGCTGTGGGGTCGTTCATATGGGACGCGCTCACCAACCGGAAAGCTGCTTGAGACGCTGACGACAGCCGACCGCAGGCTGATCGGCCGACTCGGAGTGGAATCCTGTTGTCGACGCTGGTGGACTCGATTGCGGTGACGGACTGTGAGGCTGTCCTTTAGCCCACACTGCCACACACAAATTTTCACACATACAAACATGTTAGACCAAAATAATTATCTTTTTCAGCAGTACCTGCATAGTGTCGTAAAATGGCACAGTCTCCCTCACCAAACACAGCAGACTATCTGTATTCGCTCGCAAATCGCGGCGAGTACGGGGAGCTCATCCGCCATATCCGCGACCACGACGACCAACACGTCCGCTACGGCGCGGCCGGGATCTTAGCCGAGTCGGCTGACTCATTCGCCGAGGCGGTGACACCACAGACACAGCAGGCACTCATCGACTGTGTCCTCTCGGAGCCATCCGATGCGGTGCGGGCCAACATCCTCGATGTCCTCCTCACCGTCGATGAATCAACCTTCGACACGATCATTACCAGACTTGAGGCCAGCCCCGAGTCGACACCGACGGAGACGCCGTATCCGCTCATCCTGACGAAATGGCATTCCTCGGGCCGGCCATCGCTGCGGTTTCTGGCCGTTGTTGGCTTCGGCCGCGTGGGGAGTCAAAGCACGATCAACAAACTACGCACGACGCTCTCACGGGAGACGGATCTCCGCGTGCTTCGGCGGGCGATCGAAGAGGCCGGCACCGTTGGCGATGAGACCTTTGTGAGCCCGATCCAAGAGCACCTGCGAGCCGGCAACGACGACTTCCAGCAGTCCGCCAACAGCGAGCAGATTGCGGCGGTCAAAGAGGCCGCGGTCGAAGCTCTCGTCGAGATCGGCACCGACGCAGCCTACGAAGCCCTCGTTGCGGCCTCCAGAAGCACCGATGATGAACTGAAAGAGCAGGTCATCGGCAAGATCGGGCGGTTCGGGGCCCAAGAGACGGTTGATCTGGTCGTCGACGAACTGGACGACGACTCCAACGAATCGATACGCGAGGAGGCGGCGGAAGGCGTCATCACGACGTTCACCGAAACGGAGTTTGACGAGGGCGATGCGGTTCGCCAGCAGGCCATCGAGAAGATCGCCGAAGACGTCTCAACTGATGTCTCCGAGGAATTTGCCTCGATCGTCGAGGAGTCACCACACAAATCGGAGCAGCGTAACGCCGCCTGGCTGTTGGGCCAACTGGAGGGTTCGAGTGAGGAAGCCATCGACTCGTTGGTCGATGCGTTGGACGACGACGATCCCGATCTCAGACGGATCGCCTCGGCAAGCCTCACCAAGCTTGATGAAACCAAGGTTGAGGAAAAAATCGAGTCGTTCCTTGAGACAGTCGACGAAGACTCCGAAGCCCAGACCCTGGCCGCGTTTGTCCAGTCGAATCTGCAGAACACCGCCGCGGAAGCGAAAAAGGAGTTGGTGGAGTACACCCATGTCACAAATCCCAGCGACTACACCTCATCCGAGTGACCGACAAAGTCGGTGACAGCCACCGCAGTCGAGGGTCGTCAGGTCGGCCGGAGCCGTCTCAGAACAGAAGCTAGCTTTGCCGGTTGGAACTCCTGAGCCCACACCCAAGTACCAGCGGTGACAAGACAAGACAAGACAAGACTATGGAACAACGCTTTCTCGTCGACGTGATGCTCGGCAAGCTTGCCACCTATCTGCGGATGTGTGGCTACGATACGCTGTACGCCAACGAGGAGGAACTCGAAGCCGACGACGCGATCCGCAAGCGAGCCCAGACGACCGGGCGAACACTGCTCACACGAGATCAGACACTCGCCGCACAAACCGAGGGCGCGATCTGTCTGACAGCGACGGCTATCGAGGCTCAGCTCAGCGAACTACACAAACAGGGGATTCCGATTGAGCTCCCGACAACGCCCACACGCTGTAGTCTCTGCAACGGGGGCATCGCACAGATTGATTCGAACCAGCACCCCAACCACGCCCCAGACACGGTGGATCATGTCTGGCAGTGTACCGACTGTGACCAATACTTCTGGAAGGGGAGCCACTGGGAGCGTGTTCAGGAGACAATCGCTGCCGTCACAACGTAGCCAGACCACCGGGGCGGACACGACGGGAGAGCGTGGTCGCTACTGTCGAGAGCCCTGATCAGTATCTTTTTTGTCATCACTGACATCAGAGTCGATCATGGCCGAGTCGCCCGCACCAAGCCAGACGGATCATCTGTACGCGCTGGCGAACAGGGGTGACTACAGTCAACTCGTCCGGTATATACGGAACCACGACGATGAGAACGTTCGCTACGGCGCCGCCGGGATTGTCGCTGAATCGCTCGAGGAGTTCACCGCCCAAGTGACCCCACAGCTCCGACGGCTACTCGTCGAATCAGTGCTCAGCGACCCGAGTGATGCCGTTCGGGCCCAGGTCGTCAACATCTTACTTGCGATCGACGAGTCGACGATCGATAACATCATCACGCAGTTGGAGATGGATCCCCAAGCAACGCCGACCGACACGCCGTACCCACTTATTTTGACGAAATGGCACTCCTCACCGAGGGCCCCATTGCGATTTCTCGCCGTCGTCGGCTTCGGCCGTGTTGGCAGTCAGAGCACGATCGCCAAGCTGCGGACGACAATCACACGCGAAACGGATCTGCGGGTGCTTCGGCGAGCGATCGAGGAAGCCGGCACCGTCGGCGACGAAACGTTTGTCAGCCCGATCCAAGACCATCTGCGGGCCGGTAACGCGGAGTTCCAGCAGTCCGACACCGAGCAGATCGAACGCGTCAAAGAGGCCGCGGTCGACACACTGATCCAAATCGGCACGGCAGCAGCCTATGAGGCCCTCGTGACGGCGTCCAGAAGCACGGATGAGCAACTGAAAGAGCACGTAATCGGTGAGATCGGGCGGTTTGGCGCGGAAGAAACAGTCGATCTGGTTGTCGATGAACTGGATGCGGAGACCAACGAGGAGTTGCGAACGGAAGCCGCCGAAGGCGTCATCACGACGTTTACCGAATCCGATTTCGAGGAGGGGCATGCGGTTCGACAGCGCGCGATCGAGAAGATCGCCGAGGACGTATCGATCGATGTCTCCGCGGAGTTTGCCTCGATCGTCGACGACTCGCCGTACGAGTCGGAACGGCGCAACGCTGCCTGGCTGTTGGGGCAATTGGAGAGTTCGAACGAGGACGCAGCGTCGTGTTTGGTTGATGCGCTCCAGGCCGACGATGCCTATCTCAGACAGATCGCCTCAGCCAGTTTGACACAGCTTGAAACCGCCGAGGTGGAATCCGAGATCGAATCAGTGCTGGAGACGGTTGAGGAGGACAGCGAGGTACATACGCTTGCATCCTTCGTGCAGTCGGCCCTCCAGAACACTGCCGCGGAGGCGAAAAAAGAGCTGATCGAGTACACGCATGTCGTCGACCCGAGTGACTACGGGACAGCTAGCGAGTAACCCATAGCTGAGCGACAAGAGAGATCGCACTCCCGGCAGCGAGAGCCGCACCGACAACAAATGGGGCGTCAGTGCCAGCGGTCGACTGATACATCGTCAGCAGTCCGACCACGATCCCCAAACCGCTCAGATACGCTTTCAGGAATCGTGTCGACCCGACACCGGAGTCCTTCTCGTATGTGTCGCGGCTGCTCATAGCAAAGATACTGAAACGAACTCTCCTAACGGCTTATCCTTCGATGCGTACAGGTGGCCCACCACATACGTCGCCGTCGACAGACAATGGACGCTGTTGTACAACCGCTTACGCCCAGTCCTCGTAGGTCGGCCGCTTCAGATCACCGGGGAAGTCGTCAACGGGTGCGGTCGTCTGGTCGCCGGTTGCCATGTCTTTCACCGTCACGTCGCCGTTTTCGAGATCACGCTCGCCAACGATCACGACCGTCTCGGCGTTGATCGAGTCAGCGTAGTTCATCTGGGCACCGAAGCTCCGGTCGGCGATGTCGGTTTCGACGACGTGGCCACGGTCGCGGAGTTGGCGAGCAACGTCGGCGGCGACCGCCTGAGTGTCGCCGACGCTCAAGACGTAGTAATCGGTCGCGGGGGCTTCCTCGGGCCAGACGCCAGCGCGCTCACAGAGCAACTGGAGGGTGGCGTGGCCCGGGGCGACGCCGACGGCGGGGGTGGGTTGGCCGCCGAAGCTTTCGATGAGGTCGTCGTAGCGACCGCCGCCGAAGACCGACCGCGAGACCTCACCCGTCGAGTCAAAACACTCGAAGACGACGCCGGTGTAGTAGTCCAACCCACGGGCGGTCTCCAATGACACGTCACAGTACTCGCGGACGCCAAGCTCCTCAGCCGCCGCCAAGACGGCTTCGAGGTTGGCGACGGCGTCGGCGACGCGATCGGTGCCGGCGAAATCGACCAGATCGGCGAGATCGTCGGTGCTAAGCAACTCGTCGAACGTTTCGGCCTGCTCGTAGCGTAGGCCGGCGTCCTGTAAGAGGCCGTAATACTCCTCATCGTCGATCTTCTCGGATTTATCGACCGCGCGAATCGCCGCCTCAGTGTCGACATCGGCGTCGAAGGCAGCCAAGAGACCGCCCAGCAGATCACGGTGTGAGACGCGGAACTCGAAATCATCGCCCGTGAGACCGAGATCGGTCAGTGCGTCAGCCGCGAACGCTAAGACCTCGGCGTCGGCAGTCGGCTCACTGGAACCGAAGATATCGACGTTGGTCTGATAGAACTCCCGGAAACGACCCTGTTGTACCTGTTCGTACCGCCAAAACGAACGCGTCGAGTACCACTTGATCGGCTTCGAGAGGGCCTGCTGTTTGGCGACGACCATCCGGGCGACTGTCGGCGTCAACTCCGGGGTGAGCGTCACATCACGACCACCCTTGTCGGTGAAGTTGTACAGTTGGTCGACGATCTCGTCGCCGGATTTGTCGGTATAGAGCTCGGTCGCCTCCAGTGTCGGCGTTCCGATCTCGCGGAAGCCATACCGGGCGGCGGCGGCCTCAACGGTGTCGATGACCTCCCGGCGAGCGGTCATCTCGTCGGGGTAGAAGTCACGAAACCCTTTGAGTCGGTCGTACATAGCCGGGCGTTTGCGAGGGCCGCGCTTGAATGCTGTCCTTTGGCGGTTCGGTCGGCGGCGACAAATAGATCGGAGGTACCGTTGCCGCCGGGTGTCGACTACGCAACGACTTCGAGTCGTGTCCCGAGATTTTCGGTAAGCGCGGCTTCGAGATCCGGGTACAGCCCGAGCAGTTGCCCCACCCAACGACGGAACCGCCCGCGTTTGGTCTTGCCGACGAGGACGCGGTCGGCGTTTTGTCTGGCGGCTTCGTCGATGATCGCCTCCTCAAGGACGTACCCCTGCCGAACGATGTAGTGGGCACCGATCTCGCCGAGTTCGTCCTCGACGGCCGCCTGAAGTTCGCTCCGGGTGGCTCGCTCGCCGTTCTGCAGCAGTGAGATATGAAGCACAATCAGCGACCCGCCGTCGTCGGTCAGCTCACGCCCGCGTTGGATCGTCCGATAGCTATCCGCCGTGAGGGGATAACGCACCGAAACGAGCGTCGTTGTCATACGGGCGATACGTCGAGCGCGTATATCTGTCTTCCTGTCTGTACCCTTGCCGGCGTGGGGGTTTCATGCACACCGCGATGTGGATTCTTCACACCGCAATCCGGATGTCTCACACCGCGATCATCGTCACACCGATCACCGCGAGCACGGCGGCGACGATCCGAATCCCGAACTGCTGTTCGTCGAGCAACAGCCCGCCGAGTAACACGGCGACGATGGCTTGGGTGTTGATGATCGGCGAGGCGATACTCGCCGGCACCAGCGAGAAGGCGACGTTGGTCAGCCCCTCACCGGCAGCGACGAACAGGCCGCCGACCGCAAGCTTCGGCAGATCCGCCCGCAGCGTCGCCGGCGGAGTCGCCCGCAGCGCGACCGGAAGCAACACGACCGCGACGCCGCCGAGTACGATCGGGATCCAGACGCCGACCGGGATCGCCATCTCTTGGAGGGCGATCCGTCTGGCAACATCGCTGACGCCGAACGCCATCGCGCTGAGAATCGCCAGCCGCGCGGCCGTCGACGTGGTTGCCTGGCGAAGTGGATCAAGCAGGGAGCCGCCACGAAAGTTGGCGACGTAGACCGCGGCGGTCGCAACGAGGACGCCAGCGACCTGCAGCGGCGTCAACACCTGCCCAAGGACGACAACCTCAATCGGGAGCACAAACACGGGAACGATCTTGCTGATCGGCGCGACATAGGAGACTTCCCCGATGGCCAACGCGCGCAGAAAGGCGATCATCGCCCCGGCAATCATCGTCGTCGTCAACACGATGATGCCGAGTTCACTGGCCCCAAACGTCGTTAGCGCCTCGGTCGTCGTCGCCGTGCCGACGCGAAAATACCAGACCGGCAGATACCACAGCAGCGCGAAGCTGTTGATCCCGACAGTTAACAGCGAGGCTGCATAGCCCTCGAAGGCTCGTTTGAGATAGTAGAGATAGCCACCCCACACGAGGGCTGCGGCCACCGCGACGACGATCCCACCGACCATTCACTGCATCGAACCCCGGGAGGGAGTTCAAGCGTTCGGTCTCGACGTGAGGCTGTTCGATCTCGGCGTGGGGCGTAGCGCGTCGCTACCGGCGCCCGTGGACGTAGGTCTGTTCGTGATCGGGAAAGACCTCGTCGACGGCGTCATCGCCGTGGCGGTCGGCCAGGATCGCCCGCAACTCGCCTTCGTAGTCGGCTTTTGGCACCGTCTCACTGGGGCCGGTTTCGACCGCAAGATTCGCGGCGACGAGATCGTCGACGGCGTGGCGACCAAACCCTGATAACGGCGCAATGTAGTCGACACTGTGGCGGTCTTCGAGGCTTTGGGCCGCCGCCCGGGAAACCGTCGGCACGCGGTCATCACGGCGGCTCCCGTCGGCGATGGCGTCGACAGCGAGCGCAGCCACAGTTTCGAGCGCGTGGTCGTGGACACGCTGGATGCCGTTACGCGGAAACCCATCGTCGACCATCTGTTCGACGGCGTCCTCGGCGACCGATTCATCGAGCGTGACCGTCTCGAACGGGAAGCCGAGTTCGGCAGCGGCCTCGCGGGCGTGCTGGAAGTCGTCGGTGACGCCGAAGTGTGCGGTCACGAGCCGAACGTCGTAAAACTCGTCTAAAAGGAGGGCTGCAAGCGAGGAGTCCTTGCCACCGCTGTACAGCAGCGCTAACTCCATGTTAGCGGTGTTGGATATCGAAGGATTGCGAGTCCGGCTGGAGTTCCTTTAGCAGCTCTTTCATCTGGGCTTCGTCGATCCGATCTTGGACGCGACCGCTCTGGGCGAGGGCGACGATCTGCTGTTTGACCTGTTTGGCGACCTGCGGTTTCGACATCTCGACAGCGTTGAGCCGCTGGCGCGCCCCGTCGGTCAGGTGCTTTTTGAGGACGGCCTCGCGTTGGGCCTCGGCCTGTTCTTGAGCGGCCTGCTGGCGGTCAGCCGCGTCACCCTCGCCGCCCTGCTGTTGCTGTTTGAGCTCTTTCCGCTTTTGCTCGCGGAGTTCTTCGAGTCGATCGTCATCAGGGCTGTTGCTCATACATGTTGTGTCGTCGTGCAGCCGCAAAAACGGTTTCGGACGGCCGAATTAGGCGTAGCGTTCGAGTTCGGGGTTGTCGAGGTCGTCGAAGACGTCTTTGGCGACCTCATCGAGGAAGGCGTCGCCCTCGGCGGTGGTGCGGCGACCCTCACCCTGGGCCGTCTGGATGAGCCCGTCGTCTTCAAGTTGGGTCAGGAGTTCGCGGATGATCTTCGTCGAGCCGTCGACCTGTTTTGCGGGGGCAACGGCGTAGCGGTTCGAGCCGCCTTTCGTGCCGCCGTACCCAGTCGAGAGTCGTTCGACGCCGATCGGGCCCTCGATGGCGACCTTTCGGAGGAGGCTGGCCCCGCGTCGCTCCCAGAAGTCGTCCTGTTGGGGTGGCAGTTCGCGGTCGTGGCTCGTCTTCGTGTACTCAACCCACTCCGGCGTTTCGAGCCGGTCTGCAAGCCGGTCGGCGAGCTCCTCGATGAGCTCCTCCGGCGGCACGTCGTAGAGAGTTACCATAGGGCCGTATTCCGGTTTGGCGCCTTTAAAGGCATCGTATCGACGCCGCAGCCGCCGTCTGCCGGCCGATTTCGTGCGAGACGATCACACGGCCAACGGACTGAGATCGGTGTCAGCGACGCGACTGACGATACCAGCCGACGGCCGACTCCGCAAAGACAAGCCCGCCCAGCGTCGTCGGCAGCCAGTAGGCAAATCCCCGAAACAAGACGACCCCGGCAACAGCCGTCGCCGGCGACACCGTCGTTAGCGGCGTCCCGACGAGAACGGCGACCAGCGCGCTCTCGATGCCGCCGGCTCCACCCGGCAACGGGAGAGCCAACGCGACCGACGCCAGCGGCAGCGCGACGAAGGCGGCCACCACCGAGATCGGCGTACCGATGGCCGCGAAAGCGGCCCACAATGCCAGCAGTTGACACAGCCAACCACCCACTGAGTAGCCGAGCACAGCTAGAAGTGTTCGGCGGTCGGCCGCGATGTGTTCGAGATCATCGACAAAGCCCGCAACCCGGCCGGCGACAGTCGCCCGATCCGGGGCCGAGAGCCGCGGGACGACTGCCGCAAGCCAGCCAAGAAGCTGTGTCAAGCCGTCGATAAGTCGGGTTGTGATACCGCGGCGACGGCGCCAGAGCCCGACCGCGGCACCGCTCCCCACGACGACCGCGGCGGCGACAGCGGCAGCCGCAACGGTGAGTTGGCCCGCAAGCGAGCCGGCGACCGCGAGCCATGTCAGCCCAACAAGTGCAAAACTCACCGATGAAACGATGTTGACCGCGTCGACAGCAGCCATTGCCGCCAGCCCGCGCTCGTAGGGGACGCTGGTACGCTCGGCGACTAACAGCGTCGTCAACGGTTCGCCGCCGGCGTTGCCGAAAGGGGTGACGTTGTTCGCAAACCCCGCGCCGGCCGACAGCAGCAGGCCTGTCCACGGCGAGACGGCCGCGTCATAGCTCCGGAGCGCAGCGCGCATTCCTAACCCCCAGCAGGCGACCCAGCCAACGATCAGGGCGGCGACGGTGGCGACGCCACTGCGGTCTGCTTGCTGGAGCGACTGCACCACATCGTCGATACCGACAAGCCACGCGAGGACGGCGATGACGGCGGCTGCCAGCAGAAAGCCCGCCAGCGTCGTCCGCAGCCGGTCGCGTGCCATACCGTGGCGTCGGGCAGGGCGGCAATCAACGCACCGATCGGACACGTGGCTGGAGGCAATCCGAGAGCATACGCTTTTGTCGCCGAGGGCAAAACGATGGATAACCTGATGGACGAACGTGCGGCCCTCCGACAGCTCGCGGCGACCCTTCCGCATGCCGGCGATGACGCCGCCGTCGTCGACGACACGGCGATCACGACCGACATGCTCCACGAGACGACGGATTTTCCCGCGGGAACGACCCGCTACACCGCGGGCTGGCGGTCGGTCGCCGCCTCGCTGTCGGATCTCGCGGCCGTCGGCGCAAATCCGACCGCGGCGGTCGCTGCCTACGCTGACACCGCCTTCGAGGCCGACGCCCTCAGCGATTTCATTGACGGCGCGCAGGCGGTCTGTGCGGCTGTCGACGCCGAATACGTCGGCGGCGATCTCGATACCCACAGCGAGTTCACCGTGGCGACAACGGCGATCGGAGCGGTCGATGAATCGGTCGACCGCGCGGGGGCAACCCCTGGCAACCGCGTCGTCGTCACCGGTGGGTTCGGGCGAAGCGCAGCCGCCCTCCGCTATTTCGAGCGCGAGGCGTTCGACGCCGCCAACGACCGCTTTCAGTTCACCCCGCGAGTCGACGCCGGCCGGGCGCTTGCTGGCTCGGCGACAGCGATGATGGACTCAAGCGACGGGTTGGCGCGGTCGCTGCACCAACTCGCCGAGGCCAGCGACTGTGGGTTCGCGATCGACCGCGCGGCCGTCCCCATCGCCGACGCCCTCAGCGAGGTTGCCGACGACAGCGAGGATCGCTGGGAGGCGGCCGTCCACTTCGGCGAGGACTTTGAGTTGGTGGCGACGGTGCCGGCCGACGCTGTTGCCGATGTGCGGGCGGCCTCGCCGACACCGATAACCGAGATCGGCCGCGTCGTCGAGCGCGAGGCGGGCGTCACCGTCGACGACGAACCGCTGGCTGATCGTGGCTACACACACGGCTAACCCCGAGCGACCGCGCTACCGGAACAGCACCGTCGGCCGTCGGACGACATCGGCGACGGTGTCGGCATCGGTGATCGCCGGGAGCCGGATCGTCGCGGTTGTCCCGTCGTCGCCGTCGATCTCGAAGGCCCCACCGTAGCGGGTGACGATCCAGTTGATCAGCCAGAGCCCAAGCCCCGAGCCGTGTTCGAGTGGAGTTTCGCTGCCGGCGGCGACAACGTCCGCCTCCATCGGATCGATACCGGGGCCGTCGTCGGCGATCTCGATGTCGATCCACTCGTCGACATCGCTGACGGTCACTGAAACACCCGGCTCGGCGACTGGGTTATGCGTGATCGCGTTTGTCATCGCCTCCGAGAGCGCGTCTTCAAGCTCCGCGCCGGCACAGATATCCCGGTCGGTCGTGAGCGTCACGTCGATGGTGGCCGCCGGATGTGCCTCACGGTGGCTGGCGACGATCCGGGCGAGCATCGTGGTCGGATCGAGCCGTCGCGGCTCCCGCTCGATGCGGGCGTTTGCTTCGAGCGTCTGGGCGTGCTCGCTCAGCGAAACGAGGTCGGCGGCGACGCCTTCGATCCGACCGGCGGTTGCGCGCGGCGATTCAGTTTCGCCCGTATTGATGAGGTTCGCAAACCCCATGACCTTCGACATATCGTTGCGGAGGTTGTGCCGCAGCACACGGTTGAGTAGCGCGATCAACTGCTCCGTCCGGCGGCGTTCGGTCACGTCCGTCTGAAACCCAAGGTAGTGAGTTAGCTCGCCGTCATCATCGAAGATCGGCGTGAGTTGGGTGCGATTCCAGAACGGCGTCCCGTCCTTGCGGTAGTTGATAAGTTCGACCGTGACCGACGATTCAGTTTCGATCGCCGAACGGAACCGCTCGGCTGCGTCGGGATCGGTCGCCTCACCCTGGAGAAACCGGCAGTTGCGACCGATGGCCTCGTCGGCATCGTAGCCCGTAATTCGCTCAAAGCCACCGTTAACGTAGACCAGCGGCTCGTCGGGCTGGCTTGGATCGGCGATCGTGATCCCGATGTCGGCGTCGTCGATCGCCCTGGTTTTGATCCGAAGCTCTTCTTCTCGGGCTTTCCGGGTGGTGATGTCGCGACCGACACCTTGCACGCCGACGATCTCGCCGGCCTCGGTGATCGGCGTCGCATTGACCTCGATGACGACGATATCGCCGTCGGTGGCACAAAACTCGAGTTCGATGTTTTCGATCGGTTCACCGTCCAGCAGTTGGTCGTAGGCGATGGCTGCATCGCGGGCTGATTCGTTGGTGATGAACTCGGTGAAGGGCTCACCGGTCAGTTCCGCGGGCTGATACCCTAAGACGCGTTCTATGGCCGTCGAGACGTAGCTAAACTGCCCGGCGTCGTCGACACGAAACAGGATGTCGAAGCTGGTTTCGGCGATGCCCTCAAACCGCTCTTTTTCGCGACGCAGTCGCTCGTTTTGCTCACGGAGATCACGCTCATAGGCCTGTTGTTCGAGCGCGCTCCCGACGAGTTTTGCCAGCAACTCCACGAACAGCGCCTCGGATTCCGCAAACGACTCGGCTCGCTGGTCGTGGTCGGCGAAACAGACAGTGCCGTAGACCGCGTCGTCGACGACGACTTTCGCGCCGATGTAGGTGCCGAGCCCAAAGGTTTCGATGGCTTGCTCGTTGATCGCCGACACCGACACGTCTTGGATGGCAAGTGCCCCGTCGAGTTCGATGGTGCGGCGACAGTACGCTTCGTCGAGCGGGCAGGTTTCACCCGGCTGGATGAGATCGTGGTCGCCCGTGGCATGGACGATCTCCTGTTGGCCGTCCTCGATCCGCGTAAAAAAGCCGACCGGCAGGTCGAGATACGCCGTCCCGATGGCGAGGGCGTCGTCGATCCGAGCACCAAGATCGACACCCGGCTCCGCGAACGTATCATAGAGCCGTTCGCGGTAGGCGGCAGAATGCATAGGCGTAGTTGTCAGTGAAAGGACTTAACCTATGTGACACACCGCGTCGCATGATTTCACCCGCACTTGCTCCCAGTACAACCGTACGGGAGGACGAAGCGATCGACGGCGAGCTGGGGATGACCAGATCCAAAACGCTTCCAGCGTTATTTGTCGTCTCCGCCGTCGGCTGTGACCGGCTGCGAAGCGGCTGCCGCCGAGGACGCCTGCGTTCGCCGAGCGAGCCGGTGGCGAACCCGCACGCTGAGTTTGCTTACCGTATAGAGCGCGATCGCCACGAGCACGATCGTCCCGCCGGCGGCGATGTCGTACTGATAGGAGAGTGTCACACCGGCTGTCGTGGCAATGAGACCGACTCCGACGGCAACCCCGATAGCTCGCTTGAAGCCTCGAACCGGCGTTGCCGCCGCAACCGGGATCACGAGCATCCCGGCGACGAGAATGACGCCCATGATCTGCATCGCGCCGACAACGACGACCGCCGTCAGCACAGCAAGCAGCTGGTTGTATCGGGTCACGTGTATCCCGGCGGCACGGGCCCCGATCTCGTCGAAGGTGACGAAGACGAGCGGCCGGTAGGCGACGGCGACGGCGGCGGTTACGACGACGCTCAACCCCAGCAGGATCGCCGCGTTCAATCGGGAGACAGTGGCAAGCGAGCCGAAAAGGTAGGCGTTGATGCCGACAGCGATTCCCCCATCGGTCGCGGTCACGAGGATGCTCCCAACCGCAAACGATCCCGTCAGGACGATCGCGAGTGAGGTATCACGGTAGGCCCCAGCGTAATCGACCAACGACTGCACGAGCAGCGCGGCGACAGCGGCGACCAGCAGTGCGGTCACGAACGGTGCGACGACGACCGAAAACGTCGCGTTGACGAACAGCCCGACGGCGACGCCGGCGAACGCCGAGTGGGCGAGCGTGTCGCCGATCATCGCCATCTCTCGGTGGACGAGGAAGCTGCCGACGAGCGCGCCGATAATCGCGATACAGATCGCAGCCAGATACGCCCGCTGCATGAACGGCGAGGCAAGCATGTCGATCCCGGTGAGCCCAGCGATCCCATCAAGGGCGGTTCCCCACACGCTATCGAGGACGAACTGCACGGCAGCGTCGACACTCAGTTGGGCGAGCACTGCAGGCGGTGTCGACGCGGAAAGTGAGAGTGGTGTCATCAGTGCTGGTGGTGAATGAGTGATTGGCCACCGCCGTAGGCGTCGGCCAGTGCGTCGGTTTCAACAAACGACTCGGGGTCGCCGTGGAAGTATAGCTCCCGGTTGAGGCAGGCGATCTCCGAAGCGTGTGTGGTGACGATGCCGATATCGTGTTCGATGAGGATGATCGTGATCCCCTCCTCGTTCAGCGCATGGAGGAGATCGTAGAACGCCTCCCTGGATTCGGCATCGACACCGACAGTCGGCTCATCCAACGCGAGGAGATCGGCCTCGGAGGCGAGGGCGCGAGCGATAAACGCCCGCTGGCGTTGCCCACCGGAGAGCCGGCCGATCCGGCGATCAGCGATGTCGGTGATCCCGACGCGTTGTAAGGCTGCATCGATCGCGGCGCGGTCATCGTCGGTGAATCGACCCAGCAGCGTGTGTGCGTACCGCCCCATCCGGACAGCCTCTCTGACGGTGATCGGCATCGCGCCGTTTGTGTCGCTCACCGTCTGTGGGACAAAGCCGATCCGCTCGCCGTGATTTGATTCGTGGGTAGGATCGCCGAACAGCCGGACCGTGCCGGAGTCTGGACGGCGCAGCCCAATGATGAGTTCAAGCAGCGTTGTCTTCCCCGAGCCGTTCGGCCCAACGAGTCCGAGGAACGCCCCCGATTCAACCGCAAGTGAAACACCATCGATGACCGGCTGGTCGCCGTAGGCAAACGTGACGTCATCGACATCGAGGAGCACCATTATGCGTCAAAAACTCGTTCGAGCGTCGGGAGGTTGACCGTTTCCATGATCTCGATGTAGCCGAGACCATCCTGTTCCCACTCGTCGGTAAGTCCCGGAATCGCCGTCAGCGGTAGCACCGCCTCGGCGTCGGTGTCGGCAACAAGCTGGGTGGCAGCCCGCTGTGATTCGAGTGGATCCGCACAGATGTACTGCAGGTCGTGGGTCTCAATGAGTTCCTGTGCGCGCTGAATATCGCGGCTCGTCGGCCGGTCGTCCGGCGAGACATTCGTGAGGGAGGCAACGGTCACGTCGTAGCGGTCGCTGAGGTACTGGAAGGCGTTGTGTCCCGCCACGAGAAGCATGCCACTCGATGCGTCGGCGACTGTCGACTCAATCTGTTCGTGGAGGCCGTCAAGGTCGTCTTGGAACGCCGCGGCGTTGTCGGCGTAGGCCTCGGCGTTGTCGGGGTCAACAGCCGCGAGGGCCTGCTGGACGGTATCGGTCGCCGTCTTCACGCGAAGCGGATCCATCCAGAAGTGTGGATCCATCCCGGAGCCGTGATCGTGTTCCTCGTCGCTGTGGTGGTCGGTTTCCTCGGTGTGCGCTGTCTCGTTGTGGCCGTCGTGAGTTGTCTCATTGTGCGCTGTTTCGGTGTGGTCGCCATCGGCTTCTGTCTCATTGTGGTCGCCGTCATGTGTCGTGTCGTGTTCGCCGGCAGGCTCATCGTGACCACCACTGATCGCCAGCAGATCAACATCCGCACTCGCATCAACGGTTGCCACATCGGCACCGTCGGCGTCGAGATCGGCGGTGATGTCGTCAACCCACGGCTGGAAGCCGGTCATGCCGTGGACGAACAGGTCAGCATCGCGGATGGCCTCCCGAACACGCGGGCCGGGCTCCCACCCATGACCGTGTTGCCCGACAGGAACAAGCAGCTCAGCGGTCGCCGCATCACCGGCAACATGCTCGGCGATATCCCCGAAGACGAAAAACGAGGCTTGGGTGGTCGTTGCTGTCGTGGCTGATTCGGCGGCTGATCCATCGTCAGTACACCCTGCAAGCGCGCCGCTGCCGGCCGCTGTCGCGGCGGCAGCCAACACCTGGCGTCTATTGAGGTTCATCTGTAGTTATTAAAATAAAGCTTTGATATAATAATATTTGGTATTTAGTTTTAGTCAGTAATAACTCGGTGCGGAAGCACGTACTGAGAGCCTGAGCTGACGCGCATGAATCCGAACAAGTGGTACCACCCAGAAGTGGTACCAACCAGGTGAGACTCACGAGCGGTGGCCGCGGCTCTACGACGCTGGCGATCACACAGCAGTAAGCGGGTTACTCTGCGGAGTTCGGTGGCTCCGCCGGCGACACCGGCCGGTCGATCCGATCGGTCACATCCTCCTGAAAGCCGACCATGCGCTCGTCGTCGCCGCTGGCGACCGGGACGATGGTGATGTGATTCCAAAATGGGGTGCCGTCAGCGCGGTAGTTTCGCAGCGTCACCGATGTTGACTCGCGGTTTTCGATCCCGGCGCTGAGCTCGGCGACCCGTTGGTCGTCGGTGGCTGGCCCTTGCAGAAACCGGCAGTTCTGCCCGAGCATCTCCTCGGCCGTGTAGCCGGTCAGTTCACAGAAAGCGTCGTTGACGTAGATGATGGGGTTGTCCGGGGCAGTTGGGTCGGTGAGGACGATCCCGATCGGGGCCTCGTCCATCGCCTGTGTTTTGCGGGCCAACTCCGCCTCGCGGGCGACCTGTTCGGTCACGTCACGGCCAACAAAGAGGTGATGGCCGGTGACGATCTCCGGGGTAGCGGTGTATTCGATAATACGCCTCCAGCCGGCGTCGTCGACGGCGGTGACCGTGGCCCGCTCGCTGAGATCGGGGTCGGCCCAGATCGTCTCGACGGTGACCCCCTCGGCGAAAAAGTCCGTGAGAACACGGCCGAGCAGCGCGGTCCGATCGGCGCCAAAGAGCTCGCCGGCAGCGGGATTGGCCTCAACGATTCGGCCGTCGTCGGTGACGACGACGATCGCATCGCAAGCCCCCTCGACGGCCGCCCGATAGGTGTCTCGGGCCCGGGTCAGCTCCGGAAGGTCGTGGCTGATCTTCATCGCGGGTTTTTGCGGCACCGAGACGGTCATAACCGTTCCCGCGTCGGTGGCCATCGCGTCGATCGTGCCGTCGTGGCTGCTGACGATCCAGTGGGCCAGCCAGAGGCCGAGGCCGCTGCCGTGGGTAAACGGCGTTTCGGTGCCGGTATCCAACACGTCGATCTCCTGCTCGCTGAGGCCAGGGCCGTCGTCGACAATCTCGATCTCGACGGCATCCGGTACCGTCTCAACGGTCACGGTGATCGTCGGCGCGTCACCGCCGTGTTTGGCGGCGTTGTCGAGCAACTCCATGAGCGCGCGTTCGAAGCTTGGTAACACGGCTGTCGTGATCGAGCCGTCAGCGATAACCGAGATCGACGCCGCCGGGTAGTCGTCGTCGACAGCGTCAACGAGACTGTCGACGAGGGCGACGATATCAACGGTCGTGCGGTCGGCGTCGCTGGTGACGATCCGTTCAAGCTCGCGGGCTTTCTCCGAGAGTTGGAGGAGGTCGTCGATATGTTCAAAGACGGTATCGTCGTGCCCGGTGTCGGTGTCGGCGGCCATGAGCTGTGTGAACCCCCGAATGACCGACATCTCGTTGCGGAGATTGTGCCGCAGCACGCGGTTGAGCACCGTCGCCAGCGTCGTCTGGTTGGTGAGCGCGGTGGCGACAGTCTCACGTTCAAGTTCGCGTTCCAGTAGACAGGCCAGCAATTCGGCGAACTGACGGTCGGCGTCGGTAAAGGGCTCGCGGCCCTCGGCAGCGACAAAGCAGACGGTGCCGCGTGGCTCCCCGTCGAGGACGATCGGCGTCCCGAGATAACAGCCGAGTTCACGGGTGTCTCGGGCCGGATCGTCGGCCCACTCGCTGGCCGACACGTCGGGAACGGACTGCTGGTCGCCCAACTCGATCGCGTGCCGACAGTAGGTTTCTCGGAGATCAAGTTCGAGTTCCGGCGGGGTGTGACCGTCGGCGGCGTCGGTGCTGACCATCGCCTGCCAGTCGTCGGTCGCGGTGTCGATCCGCGTAAGATGACCGTTGTCGACGCCAAGATACGAGACGCCGAGTTGGAGGGCGTCGCGGGCCTTCTGGTCGAACGGACAGTCCCGGCGAATGATCTCGAACAGTTGCTGTTGAGCGGCCGCCACATCGTCCGGGTCAGTCATGGCTGTCCCCCGAACCATGGGACGTCGTCGGTGCCAACGCCGCCAGCGGTCAGCCGCGATCTGGGGTGTTGGGGACTGGCTGTCATACTACGACACAACAATTACTAGTCAGAGAACAAAACCATGTGCCCTCACCAACACGATCTCAGTCACTCTAAGCGAGCGGTCAACCGACCTGAATCGGCACGAGCATGAAACACAGCGAGCCGAGAGCAAAGGTCAGCAGGCCGACCACCAGACGTGGCAGCCCGATGGCCGTCTCGTCACCTGGGTCTGCCGGCCCCTTGTAGGCGATAACCAGCGAGAACAGCCCCCAAAACGCCCAGAGCCCGACCGAGTCGTTGAGCCCGAGATCACGGACGTAGTACAGATAGCCGGCGATCGTCACGAGGACAGCCGGCACCAACGCGGCGATCGTCTCCTGTCGCTGTCCAACCATCGCGCGCACCATGTGGCCGCCGTCAAGTTGGCCGACCGGGAGCAGATTCAGGAAGGTGAAAAACATCCCAACCCAGCCACCGATGATGACCGGATGGGGATTGAGCCCCGGATCGCTGTAGACTACCGGCTCACCGATCGCCCACGCGATGAGATCCATCAGCGGCGGATTGTTGAACACGATCGACTCGGCGGATTGGGACTGTTCGACGACGCGGGCTGGTAGTTCAACCGGGCCCAACGAGAGCCCGATGGCGGTGACAACGATGGTGGCGACGAGACCGGCGATCGGGCCGGCAACGCCGATATCGAAGAGCGCTTTGCGATCCGGCATCCGGCTTTTCATCTTGATGATCGCCCCCAGCGTGCCGAAAGGAAACACGAAGGGAATGACATACGGCAGCGAGACGGTCACGTCGTGGTACCGGCCCATCGCGTAGTGACCCAACTCGTGGGTCATGAGCACGCCGAGGACAGCGGCGGTAAAGGGCCAGGCCTGTAGCACCGCCAGCGGATTGGCAACGAGCTCCGAAAACGGGACGAAATACCAGCCGACAGCCCCGACAAACAGCGTGGAGATGATCGTCGCAGCGAACAGCGCGATGTTTGTCCACGGCACGCCGTCGTTGCCGACGCTGCCGGACTCGATGGCGACGAGGGCGGTACCATCGGCTCCACGGGGGGTCGCAAGCTTGAGTTCGTAGCCGGCTTCCTGAAACGCCGGCCACAGCTCCTTGTGGAGTCGTTGTTCGGGAATCAACGGCTCACCGTAGTAGATAATCCGATCGCCGTCGATCCGCACGTCACTGAGCTGGTACCACGTCTCAAGCCCCTCCGGGCGGGGAATCGACTCCGGCTCAGCCATCGTCACCCATTACCCATGAGTACGTGACTGAGAGGCATAAACGCTTGTCGTCGTCGCCATGCCTGCCGGCAGCAACGCCGCCTACCCCCCTCGCTCGTGGAGCCAAAACTCGTCGGCCTCGGTTGTTTCCTTCTTGAAGATCGGCACCTCGTCTTTCAGGCGGTTGATGCCATCTTCGACGGTCTGAAACGCCTCCTCGCGGTGGCCCGCCAACACAACGACAAAGACGATGTCCTCGCCCGGGCCCATGACGCCAACGCGGTGGTGCATCAACACCTCGAAGACGCCCTCACGGTCGGTGAGGTCGTCGCTGATGGCGGCCATCCGTTCGTCGGCGACACCCTCGTATTTCTCGAACGCGAGGTGTTCGGTGCGGTCGTCCTCGGGGCTGTCTTTGATGCGAACGCGACCGGTAAACGTCGCAATCGCGCCGGATCGCTCGGCCAGCGGCGAGGCCTCTGCCCGGTCGATGAGCGTCTCTAAGGTCACGTGTGGCTCGAAATCATCAACCCGGGTGGCGAGCGCGGCGATATCGACGGCGTCGGCGGTCGGTGCCTCGGCGACAACGTTCGCTGGCTCAGGGTCGCTGTCGCCAACAACGACAGTCGGCAGCCGATGATGGCTTGTGCCGGCGACGACGGCGTACTCGTAGTCGGGCGCAAGCGAATCCAGGAGGTCGACAAGCGAGCGGTCATCGCCGCGACCAACCCACTGACCCTTGCTTGTGAGGCTGAATCGGCCGTCGGCGTCGGTGGGATCGCCTTCGTCGACAGCGACGTTGTCAACAGCATCGCCGTAGTCGACGGTGGCGACCCGACCCTCGTACGTCTCGGCGATCCGGGTAGCAAGCGCGTCGGCGACCGCTGAGGCGTCATCGCCGACCACACAGAGCGTCTGCATGGGTCATCTGCCGCCGCCGATGTCCTTGAGTGTTAGCGTCTCGGTGGATCCGCTCACGCAACGACCACTGTTTCACACCGAGAAACACCCCGCCCCGGTTTTTGAGTCGAGGGAGTCTACAAGACACCAATGGATTCGAACCGATCGCCGCGCAGTGACAGCCCACCCACCGACCAAGCGACCGAAAGCCCCACAACAACTCACACAACCCGACGCCGGCTGCTAGCCGCCGGCGGGGCGACGGCCCTCGCAGGGCTGGCCGGCTGTACTGATATCATGAACAGCATCGCCGGGGCGATCCTCAAGGACGTCAACGTGCTCAACGGTACCAATCAGGAACAGAGCGGCAGCGTCACCGTCGTCGATCCGAACGGCGAGACGCAGCTCTCGGAGTCGTTCACGGTCGCGCCAAGCGACAGCGACGACGAGGAAAACACAGATGAGCCGAGTTCGACACCGGCCTACGGCGACGTGTTTACCGACGCCGGAGAGTACACCGTCACGGTCGACCTCGACAGCGCGATCAACGAGACGAGCAGCCGGCAGGCGAGTGTCACCGTCGACAACACCGACGACCAACACATCATCGTCGGCCTTGGGGCCGACGGCGCGCCGAGCCCGATCGAGATCCTTGTCATCGACGAGTTCAGCGACCTCGCCGATCGGTTCGGCGACGACGCATAGCGGCTGACAATCGCGGTGAACCGGTCGCGGCTCCCCGTGTGAGAACGCTTAAGGCCGACTCGGGGATACCGGATGGCAATGAAGGTCATCCTTTCACTTGGCGGGAGCGTCCTCGCACCGGATCTCGACGCCGAGCAGGTGGCAGCCCACGCCGCGGCGATCGAATCGCTTGTCGACGCCGGTTTTGAGGTCGGCATCGTCGTCGGCGGTGGGGAAGTCGCCCGCGACTACATCGCCGCTGGCCGCGAGCTCGGCGGCAACGAGGTCGAACTCGACGAACTCGGGATCGCCGCCACCCGGCTCAACGCTCGACTGTTGATCGCCGCCCTCGATACCTGCACAAACCCGACGCCCGCGGAAGATTACGCCGATGCCGGCGAGGCGCTCAACCGCGGCGATGTGGCGATCATGGGTGGGGTGATGGCCGGCCAGACCACCGACGCCGTCGCCGCCGCCCTCGCCGAGTACGTCGATGCCGACCTGCTGGCCTACGCGACCAGCACTGACGGTGTCTACGACGCCGACCCCAACGAGGATCCCGAGGCGATCCGCTATACGACGATGTCGCCGGCGGAACTCGTCGAGTTGGTCGTCCCGATGAGCCGGGATGCAGGCTCCTCGGCACCGGTCGATCTGCTGGCCGCAAAGCTCATCGAGCGGGCAGGGATGCGGGCGATCGTTTTCGATGGCACCGATCCCAGCAACATCACCGATGCGGTGCTCAACGGGAGCCACACCGGCACCGATGTCATCCCTGAAGGCGGCGAGGAACCAGCGGAGTGGATCACGACAGAATGAGCACGGACGACACTGACGCCGACAGCAACGACGAGACAGCCACCCCAGTCGACGAACCAGACGACGAGCACCACGACTTCTGGGCCGAGGGTGTCGCCGACGAGATTGAGCAGCGAGACCCCAACGACCCGATCGTCATCAAGGGTGGCGTCTCGCCGTCGGGCGTCGCCCACCTCGGCAACGTCAACGAGATCATGCGCGGCTATTTCGTCGCCGAAGCCCTCCGCGATCGCGACCACGAGGTGCGGCAGGTCTTCACCAGCGACGACCGCGATCCGCTCCGCAAACTGCCCCGCAAATTAGCCGATCCCGACGGACAGATCGTTGGTCTCGGCGAGGTTGATGCCGGCGCGCTCGGCCGCAACCTCGGCAAGCCCTACACCGACATCCCCGATCCCTTCGGCGAACGCGACTCCTACGCCGCCCACTTCGCCGCATTGCTCGAAGCCGACGCCGATCGACTTGGGGTCGATATCGAGATGTACTCCAACACCGAGCTCTACGGCGAGGGAGCCTTCGATCCGGTTGTCGAGCGCGTCCTTGACCGCGTTGACACCGCCCGCGAGGTGCTCAGTGAGTATCAGGCCAAGGCCGACGACGACTACGTCCCGTTTAATCCGATCTGTGAGGAGTGCGGCAAACTGACCGAGACGGTCACCGACATCGACCTCGACGCCGAAACCGTCGACTACGTCTGTACCGACATGGAAGTCGGCGACGAGACCATCGAGGGCTGCGGCCACGAGGGGACTGCGACGTTCCGCGAGGGCAAACTCCCGTGGCGGTTCGAGTGGCCCGGCCAGTGGCAGGTGCTCGATGTCGACTTCGAACCGTTCGGCAAGGATCACGCCGAGGGCTCGTGGCCCTCCGGCGTCGACATCGCCGAGAATGTCCTCGGAATTGAGCCGCCGGTGCCGATGGTCTACGAGTGGTTCACGCTCAACGGCGAGGCGCTGTCCTCCTCAGCGGGCAACATCGTCACCGTCCCCGAACTGCTTGAGCTACTGGAACCCGAAATCATCCGCTACTTCTTCGCGCTGCACCCGAAGAAGGCCCGCGACCTCGACCTCTCGCGGCTCGACCAACTCGTCGACGACTTCGACCGCTTCGAGGAAGCCTACTACGAGGGCGTCGACGACGAGTCGGTGACCGCCTTCGCCGAGGCAGCCTACCCCTACGTCGTCGGCAACGTTACCGACGAGCGACCGATCCGACTGCCCTACACCTTTGCGGCGGTGCTCGGCATGGTCGACGACCGCGACCTCCGCGAGAAGTTGGCCCGCGACGAGGGCCATATCCCCGATGACGCCGACGAGGCGACCGTCGAAGCCGCCCTTGCTCGCGTCGAGCAGGCCCGCACCTGGGCCGAGCGGATGGACAACGCCTACAACTACCGCCTGCAGGCCGAGTTACCCGATGTGGCATTCGACGACGCGACGAGCGACGCTCTCGACTCGCTGGCCGATGTCGTCGCCGCGGGCCACGACGGCGAGACGATCCAATCCGAAATCTACGACACCGCCCGCGACCACGGGATCGAACCGGGCGACCTCTTCGAGGCCGGCTACCGGCTGTTTTTCGATGAGACCCAGGGCCCACGGCTCGGCGAGTTCCTCGGCGATCTCGAACAGGAGTTCGTCGTCGGCCGGCTCCGCCGCGAACGCTGACCGTAACCGCTGGCGACAACGACTGATCGCCCGGTTTTACTATGCCGTCGCGCCACTAGCGACCGATGAGTGAGGACCGGCCACTGACTGAGTTTACTGACGACAGTTCGGAATCCGAAGCCAACGACGATCCTGACAGCGACGACGAGGTGACTGCGGCGGCTGATCCAACAGCTGATCCGGTAACCGCCACCTATCGCTGGGAGCCCGACGGCACGGCGTGTGCCCGCTGTGGCGCGACGACCGAACGGCAGTGGCTCGATGACGGCGAGTTCGTTTGTCCCGACTGTAAGGCATGGTAACGTCGCCAGTGTGATTACTCGAAGCGCGTCGCTCCACGGTCGAAGCCAGCCGCAAGCGTTGTCTCGTCGATCGAGCAGATCGTCGGCCGCCCATGTGGACACGCGAATGGTTGCTCACACTCACCGAGCCGCGCCAATAGCGACTCTGCGTCCTCCAGTGACAGTTCCGCGCCGGCTTTCAGCGACGGCTGACAGGCCAGCGTCGCCAGCAACGTCTCGCGTGGATCGGCCGGCGACTCACCGGCAGCCAACTCGTCGAGCGTCGCTCGCAACGTGTCGGCGTCGGCGACGCGACCGAACGGGGCCGGCACCGCCGACACCCGTAGCGTCCCGCCGCCGAACGGTTCGACATCGAACCCGAGGGCCGCAAGCAGGTCGGCGTACTCCTCAGCGAGCGATGCAGCTGCCGGCGACACCGACACCGATTCCGCCGGCTCAAGTGTCGCCGTCGGAATCGCGTCGTCGCCGACGGCGGCCTGCAGTCGCTCATAGTTGACCCGCTCGTGGGCGGCGTGTTGATCGATCACCAGTAGCTCGTCGTCATCCTCACAGAGTAGATAGAGCTCTCGAAAACTGCCGATGACACGGAGGTCGGCGAAGGGATCGCTGCGGTCGACACCATCGAGTTCGGTTGTGAGATCGGTCGCGGCCGCCTCGGCGCGGCGCGCGTCGGCCGTTGACAACGCCTCCGAGACGGCGTCTTCGACTGCGGCTTCGAGGGCGTCTCGATATCGGAGTCCGACCCGTTGTTTCGCCGGGTGGACGTTCGGGTCGACGGCTCCGGTCGGCGGCTCGATATCGACCGCGGCGATCGGGAACTGGTCGCCGGGCAACAGCGATCCGTAGCCGTCGATAACTGCTTGCCGGAGTCCGGAATCCGAGACGGGCCGGCCGGCGACGCTGATCCGGACGTGCTCGCGGGTCGAGCGCGTGACCGAGGGATAGGTGAGAATCCCGCGGAGATCGAACGATCCGGTTCCGTCCTCGATATCGATATCTGTCGCGCGTTCGACGACGGTCGCGTTGCGAGCGATATCCGCGTCGTAGACGCCGAGGAGTGCGTCGCGCAGGCCGCCGCCGGGGGTCGAGAACGTCTTTGTGCCATCGTGGCGCAGCGAGAACCCGACATCGGGGTGGGCCAGCGCGTAGTCGGCGACGAGATCGCTGATCCGGCTGAACTCGGCGGCTGCAGAGGCAAGTGACTCTCGGCGGGCCGGGCGGTCGGCGAAGAGATCGGTGACCGTGACCGTCGTCCCCTGTCCGCGGGCGGTGTCGGTAACAGTCACCTCGCCGTCCGCAGCGCGGAGTTCCGTGCCGACGGCGTCGCCGTCGTTGGTCACGATCTCGACGATGGCGCAATCGCAGATTGCGGCCAACGCCTCGCCGCGAAAGCCGAGCGTCGAGACCGCTGTCAGCGACGCGTCCGCGTCGGCTGGGAGCTTGCTCGTCGTGTGTCGCTGGACGGCGAGTTCGGCGTCCCCCCGCGAGAGGCCGTGACCGTCGTCCTCGACGCGAATCCGCTCGGTGCCGTCGCCGTCGACGGCGATATCGATCCGGCTCGCGCCCGCGTCGAGGGCGTTGTCGATGAGTTCGCTGACGACGCGTGCCGGGCGGCTGATGACCTCACCGGCCGCAATTTTGGCGACCGTCGCGTCGTCGAGCCGGGTGAGTTGGGACGGCATGCTGTTTTAGCGTGGTTGGAGGCGCGACCGGTTTAGCCGCTTCGGGTATTTGATTCCGATCACTCTTCGTCGAGTTGGGATCGAAGCGAATCCAGCGTATTGAGTGCTTCCAGCGGCGTCATCGTCGCAATATCGAGTTCGTGGAGTTCATCGACGACTGCGGCGACGGCCTCCGCGTCGAGTGCCTGCTCTGCCAGCACATCGGCGATGGCGTCGTCAGTGGTTGGCACGCTGGCTGCCGGTTCAGTCGGGGTATCGGCACCTTCGCTGTCAACATCGTCGCCACCAGCGTCACCGTCGCCAGTTGTCGTTTTGACGACATCGCGAGCGCGATCAACGACGGGTGTCGGGACGCCAGCCATCCGAGCGACTTCGATCCCATAGGAGGCTGACGACGCGCCAGGCGCGACGCGGTGGAGGAAGGTCACGTCGTCGCCCTCGCGTGTCGCCGCGAAATGGAGATTGTGGACGCCAGCGCGCTCGTCGGCGAGTTCGGTCAGTCCGTGGTAGTGAGTCGCGAACAGCGTCGTCGCGTCGAGTTCGTCGTGGATGAACTCGGTCGTCGCTTGAGCGATAGCGAGGCCGTCGGCCGTGCTCGTTCCGCGGCCGACCTCGTCGAGAAGAACGAGCGAGTTGTCGGTCGCGTCGTGGAGAATCTCGGTGAGTTCGCTCATCTCCCGCATGAACGTTGACTGGCCGCCGGCGATGTCGTCGCTCGCGCCGACACGGGTGAAGATCCGATCGAGAACCGGGAGGGTGGCGGCCTCAGCAGGGACGAAGCTTCCCGTCTGAGCGAGGAGGCAGATTAGCGCGACTTGGCGCATGTAGGTCGATTTCCCGCTCATGTTCGGGCCGGTGATGATCGCCACGTCGCCGCCAGCGAGGTCGGTATCGTTCGGGACGAACTCCGCTTGCGTGGTCTCGACGACCGGATGGCGGCCGCCGTGGATCGAGATTTGGGCGTCGTCGCTGGCGGCTTGGAACTCGGGGCGGACGTAATCGCCCTCCGTCGCGGCGATAGAGAGGGAACACAGCGCGTCGAGTTCCGCAATCGCGGTCGCTAACGCCTGAATCCGGTCGGTTTCGGCGGCGACCGTCTCCCGAACCTCACAGAACAGGTCGTATTCGAGGCTGTCGGCGCGTTCGGCCGCGCCGAAAATCTCGTCTTCGCGCTCTTTGAGTTCGGGCGTGTAGAACCGCTCGGCGTTTTTCAGGGTTTGGCGGCGCGTGTAGTCGTCGGGCACCGCATCGAGGTTCGGGTTCGTCACCTCGATGTAGTAGCCGTGAACCTGATTGTGGCCGACCGACAGCGAGTCGATACCGGTGCGCTCGCGTTCGGCGGCTTCGAGGTCGGCGACCCACTCGCGGCCCGCCTGTTCGGTCGTTCTGAGGGCATCGAGTTCGTCGTCGAAGGACTGCTTGATGACGCCGCCCTCGGTGAGTTCCATCGGCGGCTCCGGGCTGATCGCCTCGTCGATCAATGTGGCTACGTCGTCCAGTTCGTCGAGGCGGTCATGGTGGTCGCTGAGCGCGGGGATGTCGGCAATGAGTTCCTTCAGGTCGGGGACAATCGACAGCGTCGCGTGCAGCGCGCGGAGGTCGCGGGCGTTGGCGCGCTCCCGCGAGACGCGGCCGGCGAGGCGTTCGAGGTCGTAGGCCTCGGCCAACAAATCGGAAAGATCGCTGCGGACGACGCCGTCGCTGACGAGGGACTCAACCGCGTCGAGACGGGCTTCGATGGCCGCGCGATCAACCAGCGGCCGGCGAAGCCAGCGGTCGAGACACCGCCGGCCGAGCGCGCTCGCGGTTTCGTCGAGCACGTCGAAGACCGTCGCACCCGATCCGGGGCCGCGATTATCGAACAGTTCGAGACTCCGGAGCGCGGCGGCGTCGAGGCGGAGTTGATCGCGTTGGTCGTGCCGACGAATCCGCGAGACGTATTCGAGCGGGCCGTTGTCGCCCTGCGTGTACTCGGCGTAGGCCAACACCGCGCCACAGGCCCGCTGCTCGGCGTGGTTGTCGAGACGGCGGTCGGGGTCGGCGACGTACTCGGTCAGGCGATCGCGGGCAACAGTGGAGTCGAACAACTCGGCATCGACCGCGCTTTCCATCCAGTCGCCGTCGGGGGCGACCGTCGGCGCGTCGTCAGCGACGAGCAGTTCGTTCGGTTGGATGCGGTCGAGTTCTTCGCGTACGTCGCCGCGGGTCGGGACGGTCGTGACCAAACACTCGCCGGTCGAGGCATCGACCGCGGCGATACCGTAGCCGTCTCGATCTCCGTCTGCCGCGTCGCGTTCGACGACGCTTGCGACGTAGGTTGTCGACCCCGCCGCCAACAATTCGTCTTCGACGACCGTGCCGGGGGTGATGACCCGTGTTACTGCGCGGTCGACGAGTCCGCTCGCTTCCTCGGCGTCTTCGACCTGATCAGCCAGCGCGACCCGGTAGTCAGCCTCGACGAGGCGTTCGAGATAGGAGGCCGCGTTGTCGATGGGGATCCCCGCCATCGGGTATTCGCCGGTCGAATCCTCGCGTTGCGTTAGCGTCACCTCACAAACGCGGGCGACTTCCTCGGCGGCCTCACAGAAGGCTTCGTAGAAGTCGCCGACCTGAAATAAAACGAGTGCGTCGGGGTGTTGCTCACAAAGCTCGACGTACTGACCCAACATGGGCGTCACCTCGTCCTTGCGGTCGACCATCATCGGCGGCAGCCCCGTCACCGCAGTCATAGCCGGGAGGCCGTCCGCGAGCGGTATAATCGCTCGGATGTCGGTTCCGAGGCCGCAGAGAAACGCCTGGAAAGCTCAATCTGGCCGGTTTGGACAGCTGTAGCTCCCAACACGTGCCGTGAGACCGGTTGTAAATCCCGACACTGTTTAATATGACCATCCTGTAGTGCCGATTGTAATGTCGGAAGTCTGCTCGACGTGCGGATTGCCTGATGAACTCTGCGTCTGCGAGGACGTTGCCAAAGAGTCTCAACAGATCAACATCCGCATCGACGAGCGCCGCTACGGGAAGGAGGTAACGGTCATCGAAGGATTCGACCCCGGTGACGTGGATATGAGCAGCCTGTCGTCGGATCTCAAATCCAAGTTCGCCTGCGGTGGTACCATCGAGGATGACGCCATCGAACTCCAGGGCAACCACCAGGGTCGCGTGGAGGACTTCCTCCGCGATAAGGGGTTCACGGTTGCGTGAGCTAGTGACCTAGCCGCCTCCCGTCCGACGCCTGCTTTTTATCCAGCACCACTCACCGTCGGGAACCGTTATGCGGCTTCAAGGCGTTGAATCAGCTATGTCGACGTGGCGGGCCTCAGTTGTTGCACTTCTAGTACTTGCGAATCTACTCACAGCACCGGTCGCGGCTGCGGCCGCTCCAGCAAGTCCGACCGCAGCAACAGCAGCAACACCAGCTACGTCAACAACCGCATCAAGCGCGTCGATGTCGCTTGAATCGGCGACAACCGACACGCCGTTACCAACACCGCTGTCGACACACAACGAATTACGGTTGACGACGACGCTGGATCGAACCCCCGATCGGGTCGGGGAAATCACCGCGACCGTCACCGCCGATATCCCCTCGCAGTTCACCGAACTAACACTCGAATTGCCAGCGGACGCACAGGTGGTTGCGACCAGCGGCTTCACCCGCACCGCCGACGGCAACGTTGAATGGGACAGCAACAGCAACCCGGCAACGGTCACCTACCGGATCGACGCAAACGTTCGTAGTGCAGCCGATCAGCCCGGAGCCGAGGGTTCTTACCGGTTTGCCGACACCGCCAACTGGTCGCTCGTTCAGATCCCGTCGGTCGGCGACATCAGCGGCCGGATCGTCGGCGACGACCCCGAGATCATCCGAGAAACCGTCATTGATGGCCCCGGCGTCGCCGGCGATCGGATCGCGTTCCTCGGCTCCTACGAGCAGCGGACACAGACAGCCCACGGCCAGACATTCACGCTCGTCGTTCCCGAAGCTGCCGACCTCGAAGCCGAGCCACGCGAGGTCTTCGAGTCGGTGACGACCGCCTCCGACCGACTTCGGGTCGGAGCCCGCGACGACGAGGTGCTGATGATCGCCGCCCCAACCGGTGACATCGAGTGGGCCGTTCGAGGGATTCAGACCGGCGACAGCGACTTTTGGGTGCGGGCTGACGAACCACTCGACACGCCGGCAAACAACTGGGTTCACGAGTACGTCCACACCCGGCAGGATTACAACGCGGCGACAGACGCCCGGTGGATCACCGAGGCGACAGCAACCTACTACGCCGCGTTGCTGACGCTGGAGGCCGACCGCGTCGACTTCGATCGCTTCCAGCGGTTTCTCGCACAGGGAGAAGAGGAACCCCAAGCATCAGCAGTGATGACCGACCCCGACACCTGGGAGAACTTCGCCAACTATCGCAAGGGCGCGCTCGTCGCTGGCGATCTTGACCGCCGGATCAGGGTAGCGACCGACGGCGAGGCCAGCCTCGATACCGTCATCCGGGCGATCAACAGCCACGACGGCGAGTTGACGGCCCGAGACGTTTCGGGGTATATCGACCGCATCGCCGGCGAGGGGGTCGCCAACGAGGCCGACGCAGCGACGACCGCAGCGACAGTCGACGCCATGTGGGGCAGCGACGCCCATGTCGTCGCCTTCGGGGGCGAGCCCGCCCGCTTTGCCTTCCGGTTTGCTGACGACACGCCGCTCAGCGTTAACGGGACGAGCCGCCCGCTCCCGGCGGCTGGCGAAAATCTCACTGTCGCTGTCAACGAGACGGTTTCGGTGGGAGTCACCGTCGAAAACGTCGGCGGGACGACCGGGGACTACCAACTTCCCTTCGATGTCGGCGACTACGAGACGACGCGGACGGGGCGGCTGGCTCCGGGAGAGACGACAACGCATCGCTTTGACCAGCGGTTCACCGAACCCGGGAGCTACCGGATCGCTGTCGGCGGCGAAGAGATTCGCGTGACAGCAACCGAGAATCCACCGGCGACGCAATCGCCAATTGAGGTGCCCACAGAAATCGAGATCCCCGGCTTCGGGATCGGTGGTGCAGCGGTCGCAGTCGGGCTGTTTGCGCTTCGGTACAGTCGAGAGGTATAGTCGTCGTCAACACCGAATAGGCACCGATCGCTGCCAGAGATTTATCCTTCCCCCAGTTGTCCGATGCGTATGGACGCTGTTCGGGCCACGCTTGTCGTCTGTTTCGTGGCCGGCTGTTGTCTTGGGATCGTTCCGGCAGTTGGAGTTGGTGAAACGCCAGCGGCAACTGCGACAACACCGTCAGCAACGACTGCAGCGACACCGACAACGCCGCCAGCAACAACGCCGACAACGACCCTTCGACAGCAGGCCGATAACGGGGCGACGTTACAAGCGAGTTCGGATGACAGTCTCACGGTGACGACAACACTGGATCGGACACCAGACCGAGTTGGCGAGATCACCGTGCAGGTCGCGGTCTCGATCCCCGACCGTGTCACCCAACTCACTGCGTCGGTGCCGGATCGAGCCCGTGTCACCGACACCGATGGCTTCAGCCACGCCAGCGACGACGACTACAGCTGGGATGGTACGGACGCGAGACCCACGGTCACCTACCGCGTCGATCCCAACCGGCTCTCCGATCGAGAGGGGCCGCTGTCGGTCGATGGCCAGTATCTCTTTGCCGACACCGACTCATGGGCGCTCGTCCGGATCCCTCAAACTGGGATCACCGGCCGCTACACCGGGAGCAGTAGCCTCGAACTCGATCGAGAGACCGCCATCGATGGCCCCGGCGTCGCCGGCGACCGGATGGCATTCTTGGGGCCAGTCGACGTTCGCACCCGGCGGGCCCACGGTCAGACCCTGCGACTCGTGATCCCCACGGCGACCGATCTCGAAGCCGAGCCGGGAGCAATTCTCGATTCGGTCGCCAACGCAGCCGGTCGACTCCAGGTCGGCGACCGAGACAAAGAAGTGCTGATGATCGCGGCCCCGACCGGTGCGGTCAGGTGGACGGTTCGCGGCCTCCAAGTCGGAGATTCGGATTTCTGGGTGCGCGACGCCGAGGATGTGGCGACGCCCTCGAACGTCTGGGTACACGAGTACGTCCACACCCGGCAGGACTACACCGCCGCTCCGAGTGCCGAATGGCTCACCGAGGGAAGTGCAACATACTACGCTGCGTTGTTGCCGCTTGAGACCGGCCGCATCGACTTTGAGGCGTTCCGCCGGCAGTTGGCGACCGGTGCAGCCGCAGATCAGCGGCGAGCAGTACTCACCGATCCGGATCGGTGGGATGACTTTGCCAACTACCGCAAGGGCGGACTCGTCGCCGGCGACCTCGATCGTCGGATTCGGGTAGCGACCAACCGAGAGGCCACCTTCGATACAGTCTTCCGGGAACTCAACAGCGCCACAGCGCCGATTGACGACCGAGCCGTCCGGCAAGCGGTCAGAAACGCAGCCGACCGCGACGTGGCCGCCGTCGCCGACCGCTACACGACAACGACCGCTGGGCCGCAGATGTGGAACCGCACCGCCCACGCCGCTGCCTTCGGTGGATCACCGGCCCAGTTTCGCTACCGGCTGGCCGACGATAACCCGATAACCGTTGCGGGGCCAACGCGGACAACGGCGCTCAGCGGGCAGGAACTGGCCGTTGTTGCCGGCGAAACACTCAGAGTCAGGCTGACAGTCGAAAACATCGGTGGGACGGTCGGCGACTACGCGCTTCCGTTCCGTGTCAATGAGACAGAAACGGTCGCACGCGGGCGATTGCGACCCGGCGAGAGCGCGACCCACACAGTTACACAGATATTCACCGAGCCGGGAACCTACCGGGTCACAGCCGGCGTCGACAGCTTCACCGTTACCGTCAGCGCAGCCGACAGCACGAGCGGTGGAACGATCGACAGCGACCCGCCAGCCCTCGATGAGGATGATATCGAAGGAACCACCGGCAACGAGACAGGCGACGATCAGAACAGTACCACACCACCCACGGCGACCGACGACGACACACCCGGGTTTGGTGTCGGCGTGGCGATGCTCGCTGTGGCGATGGGTGTGCTATCACTCACTGCGAGCCGCCGACAGCAGGATTAAAACGGAGCCTCTGGGCCTTCGTCGGCGGACTGCGTCGTCGACGCCAGCGGCCCATCCCACGCGGTGAGACCGCCTTCCATACTCTCGACTTGGCAGTCGGTGGTGCCTTCATACGAGCCGATCAGCCGGGCAGCCTGCACGCTCGCCTGCCCGTGTGGACAGACGGTGATGATCCGGTCGGCGTCGGTGAGTTCCGCGACCCGATCCGGTAGCTCCTCGAAGGGGATGTTCACGCTCTCCGGGATATGTTCGCGCGCAAACGCAGTTGGGTTGCGGATATCGACGATGCGGGGTGGCGCGTCACTTGCATGGAGGTCAGCCACCGTCGACGGGGAGATCTCGCCATCCATACCGCGTGGGTGCCGAGCCGCGGTGAAAAGTCTCTCGGCGACCGGTGGAACCCGAGACGGACGTGCGAGAAGACTCAGGGCAGTGGCAACTCTCGGGTGTCCTTGTAGTAGAAGATGATCCCAAAGAGGATCGTCATGAGGAAATACACCGCTGCGAAGATCACACCCATCAGCACGCCCATCAGCGGGCCGGTGTTCCACACCAACAGCGCATACAGCGTCAGCGGAAAAATCAGCGTCGTCGAGATGAGCACCAGCGCGATCGACGGCGAGATGGTCGCATCACGGATGGCTATCAGCACGCGTCTGGTGCGACCCGTGGCGAGAAACCGGATGACGCGCTCCTGCACCATACCGATGGCAACGACCTGAGATGCTAAATACTCACTGGCTGAGCGACAGTGTGACACGGAGCGCGGGGGGAGTCTTTTGTCGCCACCAGCCGATCTACCAGCTATGACAGATCCGTTTGTCGTCGTCGGAGCCGACGCCGCCGGCCTAAGCGCCGCCAGCAAGTGTCGCCGCGTCGACCCCGACCAGGAGGTCATCGTCTTCGAGAAAGGTCGGTGGATCTCGTATGCCTACTGCGGGATGCCCTACTTCATCGAGGGCCGCATCGAGCAGTTGAGCGACCTGCTGTCGCTGTCGCCAGCCGAGGCCGACGAGCGCGGGATCGATCTTCGGCGTGGCCACGAGGCGACCGCTGTCGACCCCGACGCCGGCGTCGTCACCGTCGACGCCGACGGCGAAACGATCGAACAACCCTACAGCGACCTCCTTGTCGCCACCGGTGGCCGGGCGACGACCGGCCCCTTCGATCTCCGCGACCTCGATGGCGCGTTCACGTTGCACAACATGGATGCGGCCGCCGCGATCGACGCCTACATCGCTGTCCCCGAGACCTACGACGAGGCACGGATCGCCGACACGCCAGCCGACCGCCAACGGGTCGCCCACAACGCCGAACAGCCAGCCCCCGAAACCGCAGCCATCGTCGGCGGCGGCTACGTTGGCGTCGAGATGGCCGAAGCGCTTCGGGGCCGCGGACTCGATGTCCACCTCTTCCAGCGTTCGGGCCACGTCCTCCAGCCGTTTGGCCAGGCTGTCGCCGACCGGGTCGAAGCCGAACTGGAAGCCGAGGGCGTCCACGTCCACACAGACACCCCCGTTGAGAGTCTCGTTGGCGACGACAAAATCGAGGCGATCAGCTACGAGGGCGGCCAGCAGCCGGTCGATCTCGCCGTCGTTGGCGTCGGCATCACACCAAACACCGAGTTGGTGGCCGAGACCGACATCGAGTTCGGTGTCGGCGGCGCGATCGCGACCGACGAGTACGGCCGGACAAATCTACCGAATGTGTATGCGGCCGGCGACTGTGCGACCGCACGGCACACGGTTACAGGCGAACCCACATGGATGCCGCTTGGGCTGACCGCCAACCGTGGCGGGCGGGCGATCGGTGCGACCGTCGCCGGCGAGTCCGAACCCGTCGGCGATATCGCCGGGACAGCCGTGGTCAAAGCCTTCGATCTCGAATGCGGGCGGGTCGGGCTTGTCGACGCTGACGCCGCCCGTGAGGCTGGCTTCGATCCGGTTCGCAAAACGATCACCGCCGGTTCCCGCTCCGGCTACTACCCTGGCGGGGCCGAAACCGACGTAACACTCGTTGCCGACCGTGAAACCGGGCGGTTGCTAGGTGGCACCATCGTCGGAGCCGACCGGGCAGCCGTCCGGATCAACACGCTGGCGACAGCGTTGGAGTCGGGGCTGACCGTCGCTGAGGTTGAACGGCTGGATCTCGCCTACGCGCCGCCGTTTAGCCCCGTGTGGGATCCGGTGCTTGTTGCCGCGAAGGTACTGCGAGGCGCGCTGTCGTGACCTGCAATCCATCGAGAATGAGCACTACACTTATGTAATGATCCTTCGTATGTCAAAAAGGAGGCAGTTCACATGTACGATAACATCCTCTATCCAACGGACGGTAGCGAGGCCGCAGAGACAGTGATGGATCACGTTCGGACGCTTTCGAATACCTATGATGCGACGATTCACGTCCTGTATGTCGTCACACCCGACAGCGGCGATGCCTCACTCACACTAGACAAAGACGAGCAAGGCAACTGGCGGACGGGCATGTTCAAGCGGAAAGGCGAGCCAGCCAGCACCAGCGGCATGGCGAAAGGCAGCGTCGATGTCAACGAGGTGCTCCGGGCCGAGGGTGAAGGCTACACTCAGGCGATCGCCGACGAGTTGGAAGCCGACGGCTGTGACACCGTCTGTGTCTGTCGTGAGGGCAAACCCGATCAGGAGATCCTCGCGTACGCCGAGGAGAACGATATCGATATCATCGCGATGGGCACCCATGGGCGCAGCGGTGTCGAACACGCCTTCCTCGGCAGTGTCACTGAGAAGGTCGTCCGAAAGTCAGCAACGCCGGTGCTGACGATCCGCCAGGACGACTAAGCTGACAGGACTCCATGTTCTTTTGCTAGCAAGATACCTTCGAGAGTAGCATCGTTCGTTGGCTGGGCCCGCGCGACTGATAGTGCCTCTTCGACAGGTACAGACTTCGGTACCAGAAACTCGTTGGAGTCGAGTGTTCGCTCAGCCGGTGTCAACTCGGTGGCGAGGACGATCCCACGGCGGTGTCGCAACAGTCCGGTCGAACACCAGAAATCCTGGAGCAGTTCGGTCTCGCCAGGTTTGAATCCGACTTCTTCTTGGAGTTCGCGGGCTGCCGCCTCGGTAAATGATTCGTCGGGTTCGACAATGCCAGCCGGGAGTTCATACTGGGTTTCCCTGATAGTCGGACGGTACTGCTCGACGAACAGCAGCTCGCCGTCGGTGACCGCCACGATCACCGTTGCCGGCGGAAGCTCCGCCCAGTAGTAGCGTTTCGTCGAGCCATCCGGCTGTTCGACCAGATCGTAGCCACCAGTGAACCAGCCGGTGTCGTACTCGGCGACCGAGTCGATAACCGGCCACTCGGGGGCAGTGAGCGTCGATAGCTCGTGGGTGTCGACCGATCTGTCGCCACCATTGTCGTCAGAATCGCTCATTGTTGGTCACCACCGGCCCCGTCGCTGGCAACGGTAACGCTGTAGCGATCACCCTCGTAGGTGACGAGGACGCGGTCACCATCGTCGCGGACGGCCTCGCCATCGAGTCGCTGGAGGGCGTCGAACTCGTCGAACGGCGAGTGGGTAAACCACGTTTTGGCACCGCCGAGGGCGCGCTGGTAGCCGGCCGAGCGGCCGTCATCGGCGGTCAAGGCGGTCGTGAGATACGGGAACCGCCGCTCGCTGATCGCGGTGGCGTTGACCGCGGCTCCGGTTTCGTCGGTCGGGGTTGCTTCGAGATAGTAGGCCTCGCCGCTGCCGAGATAGCTCGGGACGGCCCCGACCGCCAGCAGCGCGACGACAACAAAGCCCGTCAGCAACAGCGCGTTCCGCATGATCCGGCGCATACCGATCGTAGGCGACCCCCCGGGATACGGATTTCGGGACGCCAGCGACCGCTCGAAGAACGCGGTGGCGACCGGTTTTTGTCTGCCGAGAGCCAACAGGGAGTATGGAGTTTCGCTTCGAGTTGGCACTGGCGGCCCATCTCGAAGCCACAACCGACTGGCTGATCGCTCGCCAACTCGGCGGCACGGTCGCCACCCCCGGTGGTCGGATCATGGATCTGTGCTGTGTCCGCCCGACCGACGCGCTCGCCGACCGAGCAGCGATCACGAGCCAAACAATCCCGCCGCTGGCGATCGAAAGCGACGTTGGCGCCGGCGAAGCCATCGACTGGCGACCCGCCTTCGACTGCAGCATCGACCATGCCCGAAGCGTCGTCGACCGCGCCGTCGACTGCGGGTTTTTCGAGGTCGAGCGACACAACGGTCGGCGATATGTTCGGCAGACGACCCGCTATCCAGACTGGGTTGACTCGCTGGTCGGCATCGAGAACAAACCCGATCTCGACCAACCGGGCGACCTTGACCGCCAGCTTCGCGTCGACATCGCCTTGGGGATCTTCGATAAGGTGATCCTTGCCACCGAGAGCTACGTGACACGGGCGCATCTCAATCGGCTACCTGAGGCGGTCGGTGTCTGGCGATTTGATCCCGAGGAGGGCGAACGCACGGTTGTCCGTGAGCCGACGCCGCTGTCGACCAGTGAGCCAGGAATTGAGCCCACAAACGCCGAGCCGCTCCGCACCGATATCGCCGTCGTCGACGCCGAGGCGAAGGCACGCAAGCGACGACGGATCGCCGAGCGCGCCTACGGGAAGGGGTGGCGCACGTATGACCTCCCGGCGTGTGAGCACGCCGATCCTACCGACGATGGGCGCCCGTACTGTGCGTTCTACGATCACGTCGTCGACCCGGCAACCGACTGCGGCGAGTCGTGTCCGGGCTACGAGCCAGCCGATCCGCACGAGATTGATCAGGAAGCGATCCGCGAGGAGCGAAGCCCGTGGGTCGCCGATCCAGACGGTATCAGTCGATCACAGAGTGGGCTAAATCGGTTCCTGTAGGATGTCGTCGCCGGCTCAGATCGACGCCACAGGCAGACTATTTAGCGAAATAGCTGGTGAAAAATCCCGAGAGGAACGCCGAGATCGCCACCGAGAGTGTGACATCGCTGAGCGTGTAGCTGTCATCGTCGCCAGCCAGTGCGACGGTGATTGCGACACTGATTACGAGTGAGATGATCCCGTTGAGGAAATCCTTGCTGAGGCCCATACAACAGTAATCGAGCGATAGCAGTATAGGTTTTATGCGGCCTGCTGGCTCTGGTCGTTGCTACCCGATCATGTGGGGCCGTGATTCCAGAACAGCTTCTACCGTGGCGATGCTGGAAGACGTATGCCCACCACAGCAGTTGCCGGACAGACCGCTATCGTCACCGGTGCAAGCAGCGGGATCGGCGCGACAACCTGTCGCACCCTCGCCGCCGCGGGAGCCAACGTCGTCCTCGCCGCGCGCAGCGAAGACCGTCTGCGGGAGCTAGCCAACGAAATCGACGCCGACCATTCGGTCGACACGCTGGTCGTGCCAACCGATATCCGCGATGAGACCGCTGTCGACAGCCTGATCGAAAAGACGGTCGCCGAATTCGGCGGGATCGATATCCTCGTCAACAACGCCGGACTCGCCCGCGAGAGCGATGTCGAAACGATGTCGACGGCGGCCTACGAGACGATGCAGGAAACCAACATTGACGGGATGTTCTATGCAACGCGGGCGGCGATCCCACACGTCCGCAGGCGAAACGGCCATCTCATCTTTCTCGGCAGCTTCGCCGGGCAGTACCCGCGGTCGTACAACGCGGTGTATGCAGCCTCAAAGTGGTGGACGCGAGGGTTCGCCAAGAGCGTCGCCGCCCAGGTCGGCGACGACGGCGTCGGGGTGACCGTCGTCAATCCCGGCGCGGTTCGCACCGAGTTCGAAGCCGCGGATGGGCAAGCCTTCGAGGACGTCTTCGAAGAAGGCGAGGCCAGCGAACCCGAGGAGGTCGCCGAGGCGATCGTCTTTGCCGCGAGCCGGGACGGCTCAAGCGTCAGCGAGATCGACATCAACAACCGTAGCAAGTTCGCCGACGACTTCTGAGCCGGCAACGGCCAATGATTAATGTTGGTGTCGGTAGTTAGACAATCCAATGCAAGCGACACCCGAACTCAGTGACGACCTGCTGCAGTGGCCGTATCTGTCCCTGCTAGTGTCAAGTGTCGCTGTTGGCGTTGTCTATCTCCTCTATCTGTTCGAGCTTGCGCCGACGCTGATCGGTGTGGTGCCGCGGTCACAGCTGATCTTTCTGTCGGGGCAGCTGTCGGTGACGCTCTTCGGGGCGTATCTCGTCGTCGTCTTCGTCGACCGATCGGCTACGGCGGCACCCGACACCGGGCAGTCGACAGCCCGATCCGACACCTCGGGCGGTGCTGTCCGACACGCTGCCGACGCCCAACAGCATAGCGATGGCGACAGCGACGCCGACAACACCGACCGCGACGGCGAGGCCACCGATATCGGCGATGACGGCGGCAGCGGTGACAACAGCGACGACGAGAACAGCACCCACGAGACGGCGATGACCCAGTTCACACAGGCGTTGGACGAACACCTCGGGATGCTGTGTGCGTGGTATGTCGCCGCCCATCCCGATTCGATAGGTGAGCCGCCAGCGAGCTACGACGCGCTGTTCGATGGCGACTTCGCCGAAACCGTCCGGCGACTCGACTTTGCGGCCCCTCACGAGGGGGAACCACATGACGGAACGTGGATCGCCTGGAGTGCGGTGCGGCTCACCGAGTTCCGACGCGAGACGATGGCGATTATCGATGTACACAGCGATTCCATCGACCCAACTGTCGGTGCGTCTCTCCACAACCTTGCGAACTCCCGGCTTACGAAACGCGTGATCACTGCCGATGAAGCCGCACTACCCGATCACCTGCCAGCCGACACCGCACTGGTGTTGTTTACCGAGGCCGACAGCGATGACCCACTGCACGCACATCTTGAATTGCTCCGTGAGATGCTGGCAACGCATGAAACCCACAGTGCCATGGCAGTAACGCCACCCGCTGAGCGAGACTGCTGGAGCGGCGACAATCCCGAAGCCGGCGTCGCGCGAGCAAACGCGGCTGGCGACGCCGAGCAGTACTACAAATTATTCTGAGTGGCCGCGGCGACCGAATCAGTCCGTCGTCGTCCCGGATTCAGCTGTCGCGGTATCGAGGCGGGTCACACCGGTTCCATCGAGGCGGTACTGCTCGCCGTCGACGGCCAGCGGCTCCTCGAACGCCTCGTCAGCCGGATAGTAGTGGGCTGTGTGTACCAGCCGTGTCACGTCGGCTCCGAGCTCGTCGGCCAACGCCAGCGCGCCCTCACGAGTCATATGTTTGGTGCCGAAGCTTCGCGGGACGCCGTCGGCGTCGTGGTGGCTCCCGCCAAGCGGGTGGCGATCACAGAGCGCTGCCGGCACGATGGCGTCGGCAAGAAACAGGTCAGGGTTGCGGAGTCGATCGCGAGAGTCAACAGGGATATCGTAACTGGTGTCACCCGACAGCGAGAGTTTGGCACCCGTTTCGGGGTCGACGACGACAAGTCCAAAACAGAGCAGCGGTGGGTGTTCGACCGGTACCAGCGTGAGTTCGAGCCCACAAATCTCAATCGACGCCAGTGGCGTCACATCGTGCACCGACACCCGATCGAGGTAGTCGTACTTACGGCGGATCGTTTCGGCGACCGATTCGCCGGTTTCGGGGTCGACCTCGTTGGCAGCGTAGACGGGTAGGTCATCGAAGACGCGGTAGGCGTTACCAAGGCCGTCGAGATGATCGAAATGAATGTGGGTGACGACCGCAGCGTCGGGCAGTGGTACGGCGTGGCTGAGAAACTGCTGGCGAAAATCCGGGCTCAGGTCGACAAGGATCGACTCGTCGGTGCGTTCGTTCTCGATGTGGACGGAAAACCGGCTGCGTTCGATACCGCGAGCGCGGGCGTCAGCGCAGGTTGCACAGTCACAGCCGACGGTCGGCGTCCCCGTCGTATCGCCGGTGCCAAGCAGAGTGACGCGCATGCTCATTGAGGTTCCCTACTGCGGTGGCGTTTCGGCGTCGTCAGTGGTGGCTGCCCCGTCGTCCACATCGTCGTGGTCGTGATCGTGCTCGCTGTGATCATGATCATCGTGATCGTCGGCACTGCCGGTGAGCGCCGCGCCGTCGCCGTCGATCATGTCCATGTTCTTGAGGTTGTCCCGCTCCTCGAAGTCCTCGACAGCGGCGATCAGATCGTCCTGGGTGAGTTCGGTTCGTTCCTCGGTCAGGGCCTCAAGGACAGCCTCTCGGAGCACCATGCGGAGGTCGCTGCCGGTTAGGCCCTCGGTGTGTTCGGCGATCACCGCGGGATCGAAGCCATCGATCTCCATCGGCTGGGTGATGACTTCAAGGATATCCGACCGCATCCCGCGATCCGGTTTCGGGAAGTTGACGATCTCATCGAAGCGTCGCCACGCTGCGGCGTCCAGTTGGTCTGGGTGATTGGTGGCGCCGATCAGGAGGACATCGTCGCGGATCAGCGAGATGTCATCGATCGATTTGAGCAGGGTGTTGACCGCGCGCTTCAGCGCGGCGTGTTCGTCGCTGCGGCGGGTTTTGGCGACCGAATCGAACTCGTCAATAAAGAGAATACACGGCGAGAGCCGCTTTGCGACCTCGAAGGTCTTCTCGACGTTTTTCGCCGTCTCACCGAGATACTGGCTGGTGATCATCGAGAGCTTGACCTCGACAAACGGCAGGCCGAGTTCGTGCGCCAGCGCGCGGGAAATCGTCGTCTTGCCGGTGCCCGGCGGGCCGACAAAGAGCAGTTTGCCGATCTCGCGAAGTCCGATCGAGGCGAGGTAATCGCGGTGTTCGATCGCCTTGACGATCTTCTGGATCTCCTCTTCCTGATTGGTTGTGAGCACGAGGTCGTCGAGGGTCATCTCGATTTCCTCGGGGGCACGCACCGAGACGAGATCCAACATCTCGGCGTCGTCGTCCTCGTCGAAATACTGCGAAAGCAGCGCGTCGATCCAGACACGGTCGGCCTGGATCGGGCGGGTGTTCTCACGGGCGTCCTCGTAGGTCACCGAGACGCCGTCTTCGTCCTCGGCCGCGGAGGCGATCGTGGGGTTTGTTGCCAACTGCTCGTCGTCGGCGCGTTCGAGATACCACTCCATGGCCATCTCCGGTTGGGTCAGCGAGATCTCCCCGGAGAAGTCATCGCGCTGGGTGAACAGAAGGCCGGAGACGGCCTCCCATGGGCGTTCGACGCCGGTGGCCGTGCGCGCGACCGACTCGGTCACTTTCAGCGGGCGGGCAATCTCACCCGGTGGGGCTGGCTCGTCGGCTGTCGATGCATCGGTCTCGTCGGTATCGTCAGCCGTGTCGGTATCGGTCCAAAACACCTGCCGGAAGCGCGGCGGGAGATCGTTCTCGTCTAACGAGCGTGTCTCGTTGTAGACGTGGGTCGTCAGGAGGAACTCGACAACGGTCAACGCCGGGTCACTCATCCCACACAGCTTCTAGCTAAGTTCGCTTAAGACCGTCGAAGCAACCCACGCGTGGGCGGTCGAGCGCCACGACAAACACGACCCGACGCGTACGCAGTTTCGAAACCACATATACTGATTCCCAATTCCACAACAAAAACAGATATTATGTGAATTGAATAGACACTAATCCCTAATATATAATTATAGGCCAGATAATTATCGACCAATAACCATACAAATCGACACACATTAACGGGCAGTATTTTACCCCGCCGGGCCGAGGAGTATGATAGTCACAACCGAGATGAGGGCCATACCATCACCCAAATGTCGACGGCCGAACAGTCCCCAGATCACACACAATACCTCACCCACAGACAGCGACCGATACCGACAGAAAGCAACGATGCGGTCAGCCGACGACAACACTGATCGTCGGCAACGCGAGGAGCTACCGTGTCGCTAACCGACGATGACGATCTCTCGGAGACACCGTCGAGCGAGGACAATAAGGCAGCAACCCACAGTGACACCGGTCGCGCAGGGCTGATCCTCGCCGGGGGGCGCTCCGAGCGATTTCCGACCATCGACAAGGCGTTGGCACCGCTTGACGGCGCGCCGTTGCTCCGCTGTGTCGCTGACGCGTTGTCGCCGGCGGTTGACGAACTCATCATCAACTGTCGACAAGACCAGCAGGCAGCGTTCGCCAAAGCGGTCGACGACGACCCCCGGTTTGCGATCGATCCGGTCGCTGATCGCGGGCCGCTGGCCGGGTTGCGAACCGCGCTGTCGGCGACCGAAGCGACGTATGCGGCGATCCTACCCTGTGATATGCCATTTGTCCCGGCGGGATTCATCGAGTATCTGTTTGGCCAGGCACAGAACAAAACCGGGGCGGTGCCGTGTGTTGGAGGGCAACAGCGATCATTGCCGGCAGTCGTGCATGTGCGGGCAGCCGCCGCGGCCTGTGAGACAGCGCATAATCATCGCGACGGGGGGCTTGCGGCATTCATCTCGGCGCTTGATCCCATCGTTGTCTCAGAACGAACCGTGACCGCCCACGTCGATGCGAAGGCCTTCACCGATATCGACACCCACGAAGAGCTGGCCGCCATTCGTGAGGTGAGTCACCGAGCTGAGCAGTAGCGAGGTCAGTCGCCTCTGTCACCGAGATCCAATCCACCGAGCCACGCCAGCAGATCCGGGGCGAACGGATAGGGCCACGCGCTGCCGAAGATGGCTTTGAACGTCGCGGCGATGCTGAACACGATCGTCAGCAGCCCGCCAACCCCTCCCAAAAAGAGCAGTATCGCACCGATGATGACGGACGGAGTCGCTAATGGCTCCGGCAAGATCGGCAGCGAGACTACCTCAGTGGTGGCTGCCGTGCCCTCGTCGGCACCGAGAATAAACAAGATCACACCGATGAAGGCGACCAAAAACACCGAGAGATGCCAATTCAACGCGTTGCGAGCGTTGGCTCGGGTGAATTGGTGTGAGGAAAGCAAGTAGACAACGGCGGCGACCACGATACCGACGCCGAAAAAGCCGGTAAACAGTGTAATCGGGTGAATGAAAATACCCAACACGGAGCGTTCAGCGAGCAGTTCAGGGCCATCAGGAGAGTCAGGCGGGGACATCGGGTAGGTCGTTAGTATACATACTCACATCCCCGGTATCAAATCACTGGATCCGACCCGCTGACGCAGCCACCGGACAAGTCGTTCGATAACAAGGATTCCGAGACTGATCGCCAACAGGTCAAATGCTGTGCCCCAGAAGACAACATCGCTGGTTGTCGACCCAATATCGAGACCAGCGATCGTAAGGACGGCCCCGAGAGCTAACAACAGCAGTGTCAACTGGAGACCAGCAAGCGCGAGCGTCCGTATCCCAGCGGTATCGCGCATCGTGAGAAAGCCACGGGTTGAGAGCCGATCCAGCGGTGAATCACTCGCCAGCTGACGTTTGCCGGTCGGCGACAGCGGCCACTCGGCTTCTGGGTGGTTGATATAATAGAGCGTAATCGACTCAGGATAGGTTTCGGTGGCAACGATATCGATCGCCTGGAGTTCGTTCAGGCGGTTGCGAACGGTCGCCGTCGACACGTCGGGTTTGATCCGCGCCTGGAGCTGGCGGATCGAAAAGAAGGGTCGATCGGCGTCCAGCATCGTCTCGACGACGTGGGCTTGCGTCAGGGTGTTATCGAGGTTGCGGTCGATCCGCTCGTCGATCCACTCGGGCAGCGACGACACGGGCGGGGATTTGCCGGCAAGCATTATAAACCTCCCAGCGTCGTCTCCGTGGCTGAAACGACCGATGGGGTGGGATCAATCATCGCCCACGGTCGACGCCGGGCGATGCCTGTAGTCGCCGGCAGGCGGCTCAGCTGTCGACTCAACCGTGAGGTCGCCGGTCAGTCCCGTCTCGGTGATCGAGACAGCGATCGATGCCGGGCGAGCGCGGTACTGCGCGCGGTGGTTGCCATCGGGGGCGATCTGTGTCTCGACGGCGACGAGCCCGGCGGCTTCGAGGCGGTTCAACCGCCGGTAGATCGTGACGGTCGATGCCGAACAGTAGTCGGCGATCTCGGCTGCTGGTTTCGGGCCGGCAGCCAACGCGTCCAGAATCGACCGGACGTAGTTGTCGGCGAGCAACGACAGGATCTCTTCGACAGCGACATCGTCGATTGATTCCGGCGGGCATGATTGGGAGGGCTGCATACATCCCACCCATGGCTGAGAGGGTGATAAATACAGCCGAGAATTCGGCGTCGACAAACCGTGATTGTACCGCCGTAAATCGGCGTTTTGCGGGCGTAAAATCACCCGACAGCAGCATAATTCGACCGTATCTGTCTCTGCTGGGTCGTTCGCCGTTTTGGTGCCTACGACGGGTCGTCGATATCGACACGGCCCTGATCGAGGGCGGCCAACACGCCGCGAACGTTGAGCCGCGTTTCGGCCCACCCTTTCTCGGTGCCCCAGATCTCGGTGAGATCGGTGTTCGTGACGAAGTGATCGATGACCGCCTCGTCGTCGGACTGCCGGTCGCGCTGTTGGCGGATCGCCTCAACCCATTCGATGAGACCCCGTTTGTAGCCATCGAGCAGCCCCTCGTCGTAGCTCCGCGGCCCGAAGTGAGCGAAACAGAGGGTGTCGGGATCAAGTGACTGGATCATCGAGACGTCGTCGATACATTGCTGGACATCAAACTGCGGCGGCGGCGACGTGACGCGGATCTCATCGCGGGCGGCAACGTAGATGCCGGCGGCATCGCCGGTGAAGACGAGCCCGTCGCTCTCGAAGACGAGTTGGTGGGGAGCGTGACCCGGTGCCGCATGCGCTGTCAATGTTCGATCACCGAGATCAACCTCATCGCCATCGGTGAGGCCGGCGATCCGACCGTCGGGAACCGGCTGTGGCTCGGTGTAGTAGGGCCACATCTCGTCGACAGCGGCCTTCGTTCCCTCGATCAAGCGACCCGGGTCGATAAGATGGTCGACCCCGCGGTCATGGACAAGTACCTCGGCGTCCGGAAACACCTCGGCGAGAAAGCCCGCGCCACCGGCATGATCGAGGTGGACGTGGGTCGGCAGGATGTAGCTCAACGAGTCGATACCGAGGTCATCGAGGGCGTCGAAAATGTACTCGCGGTTGGTGCCGATCCCAGTGTCGATGACCGCCGGCTCGGCGGTATCGAGGATGTAGACCGCGCCGTAGCCGGCGACATCGTACATGCCGGTGTCGACGTAGTAGAGGTTCGGCCAGTCGGCAACAGCTTCGAGATCACCCGGGGCCATCAGATCGACAACTCCTGGCTGGTCGTAACCTCACCAAAGAGGAACGCACAGTGATCGACCGCATACTCGCGGTCGCCCTCTTCGATGTAGCCCAGCGCGTCCTCGATAACGACCGGCTTGAAATCCCGCACCCCAGCACTGCCGGCGGTGTGGAACACACAGACGTTGGCGAGGGTGCCACAGATCAGGAGGTCGTCGATCCCGTGAGCGTTTAGCCACCCCTCCAACTCGGTCTGATAGAAGGCGTCGTAGGTGTGTTTGACGACGACGTGATCGTCGTCGGCAACAGTGAGGTCGTCGACGATCTCGGTGTCCCACGAGTCCTCGACGACGTGTTCGCCCCACCGATCGAACTCGTCGTAGTAGTGAGCATCATCGAACTGCTCCGGCGGGTGGACATCCCGGGTGTAGACGACCGGCATCCCTGCGTCGTGGGCGCGGTCAACGAGGTCGCCAACCGGTTCGATAGCGTCCTCGCTGCCGGGGGCATACAGCGAGCCATCCGGGTGACAGAAGCCATTTTGCATGTCGACAACGACGAGTGCGGTGCTGTCTGCGTCGTAATCCATACCCATCGGTACTGTCGCCGGCGAATAAAAGCCAGCGACCCCGCCGTCGACAACAGGGGAAAGGAGTTTACCCCCAGGGTGGCACCCCACTGTATGACGCTGGAGGATTTTAGTGACGTGACCGACGACACCGGCGGGAGCGAGGCAGAATCCGACTCGGTGTCGTCGGCTGACGGCGGGACAGCCACAGGCGACGCGGGAGCCGACGTGGCCGACAGCCAAGGCGACAACGACACAGACGACCGCGACAGCTTCGAGCGCATCGCCGCCGACGTGGAGGGCGACGACACCGGCATGGGCGCGCTATCGGTCTCTCAGGGACTTCGCGTCGCCGAGGACGACGATGAGACGACGCTGCGGGCATTCATCACGACCGGCAACCGCGAGGCCGTGCGGATCGGCAAATACCTCCTTGTTCCCTATCCGGACGACGAAACGCTATTCTGTCGGATTACAGGGTTGGAATACGCCCAGGAGTTCCACGCCGACGACGCCACCGAGATCCACGCCCGCCGGATGATGCGGCAGTCGACCTTCGAGGAACGCGACTACAAGTTCATGGCCGATCTTGACCCCGTCGCCGTGCTCTACGAGGAGTACGACGAGGAGGGCGAGGTCGAACTCAACCGCCGGATGACCGACCGCGTCCCCAAGCCGGGGGCGATCTTGAAACAGGCGACCGACAGCGAACAGATCAAAACCGGGCTCAACATCCCCGAGGAGGGTGTCTTCCTCGGGCATCTCTCGGTCGGCGGCGAAAAGGTCGAGACCGCCGCCCAGCCGCCGACGATCGACTACCGGCTAACCGACGACTACGAGGCTGGCGATCCGCTTGTCTTCCGGCATACCCTCGTCGCCGGCGGCACCGGTTCGGGAAAAACGCATGCCTCGAAAAACATCCTCCGGCAGTACCTCAGCGACGAGCGCGCGTATCCGATGGACGACGGCCGCACCGTCTCGCCGGCGGTCGTCCAATTCGACCCCCAAGACGAGTACGCTCAGATGCACGACGACAACCCCGAACTGGACGACGCCTTCGCCCGCAAACTGGAGCGGGAGAACGTCGCCTACGGCGGCGTCGACGACACGATCGCGCTCGTGCCAACCGAGGACGGGACGAGCTATCCGGGCGAAGGCCACCGCGCCGAGCAGATCCAGTTTACAGTACCGTTCTCGATGACCAAGGAGCGGCCGTGGCTCGTCGCCGGCAGCAGCCTCAACGACAACCAGTATTCGGGGCTGCAAACGCTGCTCAATCGGTTCTTCCGACAGTACGGCGAGTCAGGTACCTACAGCCAGTTCAAAAGCTTCCTTGACGACCCGGCCCTGAAAGAGGAGCTCGACGAGTCCGGCCGCGTCCACGAGGCAACCTTTGACGCGATCAAGCGACGCGTCTTCGGGATGCCATCGGGGATTTTCGACCAATCAGCAAAGCCGATCACCGACCTCGACCACCAGCTTGTCCGCCCCGGCGGGCTGACGGTGGTGCCGACCTACCACCTCTCATCGAGTCGCGCAAAGGAGCTGTGTGTGCTTGCCGTTTCGGCGTATCTGATCGACAACAAGCTCTCGAATGCGCCTGTCAGCGACCGAATCAAGGAGACACCGGTCGTGTTGGGGATGGACGAGGCACACAACTTCCTTGCGGATGCCGACACCGTCCAGGCCCGCAAGGTCGTCCAGAAATTTACTGAAGCCGCCAAACAAGGTCGCAAGGAGCGGCTTGGGCTCTTTCTCATCACCCAGGATCCACAGGATATCGCCGATCCGGTGTTCAAGCAACTGAATACAAAGTTGGTGCTCAACCTCGGCGACGAGGATGCGATCAACAGCGTCAACATCCCCGCAAATCTGCAGTCGAAGGTGCCCTACATGGAGAAAGGCCAGTTCGTCGTCTACTCGCCCGACAACTCCGAGCCCGTCGAGCTAATCGGCCTCCCGACCTGTCTGACACGCCACGACTGACCGACGCTAGCGAGGCGGGCGGACACAGTGGGCTGACACAGCCCTTTTGCCACCTCGGTGAGAATCCGCAGTATGGAAGTCGGCCTCGTTGCACAACGAGACAACAGCCGGGCGGTGGGTGTCGCCGAGTCGATCCAAGCCGCCCTCGCCGACGACGGGGTGTCGACACGGCTCGATGCTGCCACCGCCGCCGCGCTGGGGGAGCCGACGATGACGGCCGACACGGTCGGCGACGCGGCCGCCAACAGCGACGTGGGCGCGTTTGAGGCCTGTGATCTGGTCGTCAGCATCGGCGGCGACGGTACCTTTCTATTTGCCGCACGAGCCGCCGGCGGCACGCCGATGTTGGGCGTCAACCTCGGCGAGGTTGGGTTTTTGAACGCTGTCAGCCCAGAGAACGCGGTCGCCGCCGTTCGGGAGGCCGTCGACGCAATCGAAGCAGACAGCCACGAGATCAGAGAAGCACCACGGCTTACCGCCCAGTGTGGGAGTTTCGAGAGTATCCCCGCGGTCAACGAGATCGTCGTTACCGGGCCACGGCGCGGCCCCGGCGGCGGCGCGACGTTCCGGGTGACGATCGACGGATCGGAGTACACCCACAGCCACGCCGACGGCGTGATGATCGCCACACCAACCGGGAGTACGGCCTACAATCTCAGCGAGGACGGCCCGATCGTCCACCCCTCAATCGGCGCGCTGATCGTCAACGAGATGTGCAGCGTCGACGGAATGCCGCCGCTAGTCGTTGGGGGTGACTGTGAGGTAACGGTAGCTGTCGACGATGCCGACCACGCTGTCGTCGTCAGCGACGGACGACGCCCTCACGAGATTGAAACACCCGCAGAGATCACCGTTTCGCGGGCGGAAACACCGGTGCGACTCGTCGGGCCGGTAGCTGATTTCTTTGCGGCGCTGGATAAACTGTCGTAAGTCGTCAATCAGTCAAGCAACAAAGTGCGGCAGTGTTAGCCTACTTGCCCCACTGCTCGACGCGTTTCGGGCGGCTGGCGATCGATTTCACGTCGATCGGTTCATCACTCGCCTGGAGCGCTTCAAGCGCGGCATTCGCGCTGGCCGGCGTCGAGAAGTAGGTGATTTCTTCCTCGACAGCGACTTCGAGCAGATCGCGGTCACGCGAAACGATAATATCGAGTTCGCCAGCGCGGGCGGCATCGATCAGATCGACGGCCTCGCTGAACTCGAAGAACTCACCGAAGCCATCAGCCAGTTCCTCACCGGCCTCGGTATCGGGGTCTGGGAAGGCCTCAGCTGAGAGGTCAAGCGCGATGGTGCCAGATTTCGGGATCGGCTTGCCGGTGGCATCTTGGGCTTTGTCGTAGGCCTTGCCAAAGGTGTCGGCACTGCCCATGACCTCGCCGGTCGATTTCATCTCCGGGCCGAGGCGTGGATCTGAGCCCTGCAGGCGGTCGAACGGCAACACGACTTCCTTGACGCTGGTCTGTTCGGGGATCTGCTCGGCGGCGTCGATCTCATCCAGCGAACGGCCGGTCATCACCTTTGCGGCGAGTTTGGCGATCGGGACGCCCGTGGCCTTCGAGACGAAGGGGACAGTACGCGAGGAGCGCGGATTGGCCTCAAGCACGTAGACCTCGCCATCGCGGACAGCGAGTTGGACGTTGAGCAGGCCGACCGTTTCGAGGGCGGTGGCGATATCCTCGGTCACTTCGCGGACGCGTGCGAGCGTTTCTTCGCTGAGCGAGCGCGGCGGGATCATACACGCCGAGTCACCGGAGTGGACGCCCGCACTTTCGACGTGTTCCATGATACCGCCGATCAGCACGTCCTCGCCGTCGGCGACGGCGTCGACATCGAGTTCGACCGCATCGCTGAGGAACTCGTCGATGAGGATCGGCTTGTCGGGCGAGACGCGAACGGCCTCCTCGATGTAGTGTTCGAGTTCGGCGTCGTCGTGGACAACGCGCATCGCGCGACCGCCGAGGACGTAGCTCGGACGGACGAGAACTGGATAGCCGATGTCGTGGGCGAGTTCGAGGGCCTCGTTTTCCGAGGTCGCCGTACCACCCTCCGGCTGGGCAATGCCGAGATCGTCCATCAGTTCGTTGAACCGGTCGCGGTCTTCGGCGAGATCCATCGCCTCGACGGTCGTTCCCATGATCTCACAATCCAGCCCACGGCGGTCGATCTCGTCTTTGAGGGGGTCGCCGATGTTGACAGAGGTCTGGCCACCGAACTGCACCATTACGCCATCCGCGCCGGTGGCTTCGACCACGTCGGCAACCTCCTCGGCCGAGATTGGATCGAAGAACAGCCCATCAGAGGTGTCGTAGTCGGTCGAGACCGTCTCTGGGTTGTTGTTGACGACGTGAGCTTCGACATCCAGATCGCGGAGTGCTTGGACAGCGTGGACTGAGCAGTAGTCGAATTCGACGCCTTGGCCGATCCGGATTGGGCCGCCACCGACGACAACGACGCTTTCGGTCTCCTTGTCAACGCGGAGTTCGCCGGCGGCTTCGTCGCCGAGCAGCGGGCCGCTGTGGAACTCCGGTAGGCGCGCGGAGTAGTAGTATGGAGTTTCAGCTCTGAACTCGCCGGCGCAGGTGTCGACCTGTTTGTAGTTGCGACCCGGGACTTCCTGTTCGATGGTGTCGACATCGACGCCGCCGTCAGCGATCTCGGCGATCTCGTTGTTCGTATACCCGGATGTCGCTGCGGGCGTAAAGTCGCCCTCTTGGGCGGCCTGTGCGGAGTCGGCAATGCGTTTGAACCGCTCGACGTACCACTCCTTGATTCCGGTGAGGTCGATGATCTTCTGAACGGAGTAGCCGCGATCGAAGGCCTCAAACATGGCATAGGGACGGTCGGGCGAGGGCCGTTCGAGATACTCGGCTTCCAGGGTTTTGCCGTCGATCTCGTTCCAGTTGACCGCTGGATCGTACTCCGAGGAGCGCAGGGCCTTCATCAGCGATTCCTCGAAGGTCGAGCCGATCGCCATCGCCTCACCGGTCGATTTCATCGCGGTGTCGATCTCGAAGTCCACGTCGTCGAACTTGTCGATCGGCCAGCGCGGCACCTTGGTGACAACGTAGTCGATGGCGGGCTCGAAGGCCGCGGTCGTCTCACCGGTGATCTCGTTGGTAATCTCATGGAGGCGTTTGCCGAGGGCGACCTTCGCGGTCACACGGGCAATGGGGTAGCCCGTCGCCTTCGAGGCGAGTGCCGAGGAGCGCGAAACACGGGGGTTGACCTCGACGACACGGTACTCGCCGCCTGGGGTGCCGTCGTCGCGCCAGGCGTGTTGGATGTTACAGCCGCCTTCGATCCCGAGTTCGCGGATGACCTTCAGCGCGGAGTCGCGCATCTCCTGGTGGCCTTTGTCGGGGATGACCTGGGAGGGTGTGACGACGGTTGACTCGCCGGTGTGGATCCCCATCGGATCGATGTTCTCCATGTTGCAGATGATGACCGTCGAGTCGTCGGCATCGCGCATGACCTCATATTCGAGTTCGACCCAGCCCTCGATGGATTCCGTCACGAGGACTTCGCTGTTCCGCGAGAGACGCAGGCCCTTGCGAACGCGCTCGACAAGTTCCTCGAAGTCGTCGACGATGCCCGACCCCGATCCGCCGAGCGTGTAGGTCGTGCGGGCGATGACTGGGAGGCCGCCGACCTCCTCCAAGGCGTCCTCAACGCGGCCGCGGAAGGCTTCCTCGTCGAAATCAGTGACAGATTCGTCCTCATCGAGCGAGATCGTCGTCGATTTGGCGACCGGTTCGTCGATTTCCTCCATCCGCTGGCGGAACAGATCACGATCCTCGGTCGCGTAGATCGTGTCGAGTGGGGTGCCCATGATCTCGACATCGTACTCCTCAAGCACGCCCTCCTCGGCGAGTTCAGCGGTAACGTTGAGGCCGGTCTGGCCGCCCAGTCCGGCGATGACGCCGTCGGGGTTTTCTTTTCGAATGACTTCGCTGATCGCCTCGGTGTTGATCGGTTCGATGTACACCTCGTCGGCCATCTCTGGATCGGTCATGATCGTCGCCGGGTTGGAGTTGACGAGGACGACGCGTGCGCCCTCCTCCTGGAGTGCCCGGCAGGCCTGCGCGCCGGAGTAATCGAATTCGGCGGCCTGTCCGATCTGGATCGGGCCGCTGCCGATCAACAGGATCGTGCGATCCTCTTCGTCTGTCGCTGACTCATCGCTCATTATCCTCGGGGAATACGCTCATCGTAATAAGGCCGACGAAAAGTTGCGAGATCCGCATCTTCGTTTCGAAATTCGAAGTCGTGTGGTACCACGACCCGTGGACAACTCAGGGTTCTCTCGTTTCGGTAGATTTCAGATCAACACTCAACAGGGTTTCGAGAGAAACAGGAGCGTACAGAGGGGATCAGCACGTTGTTCAGCCTGTTGAGTTCCGGTTGATCAAACCACCATCATTCCGAGGCAAGGGTTTCTGGAGCGAGTCGATCAATGACCCCATCAAAATCATCATCGAAGCTCAACAGGCAATCAATATCGTTGGATTCCACCATGGCCACAGAAAAGGCGTCAGTGAAACTGAGTTCGTGGTCGGCGTAGGTATGCTGGACGGTCACAGCACGGTCGAACAATCGCCGCGAAGAGTACAAGAGTTCGATCGCTGACGGATAGCCATCACCTCGAATCCGTCGGCCAAGCTCAAGGCCGGCCTCAACATCACCGGTTCGCATCTGAGTCAGCGTGACCGCCTCGTCGTAGATATATTCGCTTGTCATGACCCGGCCGTATTCGGGTGACCGGAGAACCTCGGTCAACGCTTCGGCACCAACCGCATGTCGGCTGGCGTCGGTATCGTGGTGAGCGTAGAAAACGCCGGTGTCGACGAACACGCTCATCCGTAGAGGATCTCGTCAATATCGGTTTCATCCGTCTCAACACCTGAGGAAATCTGCCCCTTGTTGAACTGTTCAATGGCAGCCTCGTTCAGAGCCACTTCTCCGTCACGAAAGGAGTCAATAAAGGTGGATCTATCGTCGGTTACTGAGCGTATTAATTGGGAGAGGATCTCCTGTTGGGTCACCTTCTTTCCTGTTTTGAGTTTGATCTCAGCCTGCAGTGCCTCAAGTTCAGCTTTCGCCTCCTCATCCATTTTAACAGCGGTCGACATACCAATTGGTTGTAGATGCAACGTAGTTAATTTTTCTACGGTAAGTCGGAGGCAAATATAGTTTTGATTGACGAGGGGTAGCTGCACAACCTCGTTACGGTTTCATGACTGGTCTCCAACCCCAACACCACCAGCGAGTCGATCGATGCTGACGACGACAGCGGCACCAACGACGGCGACAGCAACGAAAAGCCCGATCAATTCGAGCGTCCAGCCGCGTCCGGCCTCAGTAAGTTCGATCCCGGTTTGGACGACCGGGGCACGCAGCGCACCAACGATGAGACTCACCAGAAACACCAGCGTCGCCTTCCGGTAGTGCGCAAGTGCCCACTGCACCGCGTGGGCGACCGTAAACAATCCGACGATGCCACCGAGCAGAAAGACGACAATCGATGGTGTCGTCTCACGAAGGGCAACCGTGCCGTTGCCACGAACGGCGGCGACGAGCCCATCAGTGAAGGTGCTGAGCGTCGTCGACATGTAGTCATACTGACCGAGCATGAGCAACAGCAGCGAGCCCGATACACCGGGCAACACCATCGCGGTGACAGCGATCGCACCAGCGACGAAAACAATCGGCAGCGACGTGCCGACCGCGGTCGCAGCGTATCCCGAGAGACTGAACGCGAGGAAGACACCAGCGGCAGCAACGATCTTCCGGCCCCGCGTCGCCAGCGAAACCTCACTGTAGAGGACGGCCGCCGAAGCCCCAATCAGGCCGAAAAAGAAGCCGTAGGTGCCGACAGGCGCAACGTCGAGCAGGACGCTCACCACGCGGAGGATCGTCACCACGGCGGTGAGAATTCCTGCACCAACTGCAAGGAGAAACCCCACATCAAGCTCTCGAAGCGCGTCGGCGGCATCAGCCCGGTTTGCCGGGTCGATCCCGGCAACAATCCGACGAAGGCGGCTCGGCTCAACGGCGGTGATCGCGGCGATCAGGCGTTCGTAGATGCCGGTGATTAGGGCGATCGTCCCACCGGAGACGCCTGGGACAGCGTCGGCCGCGCCCATACAGAGCCCACGTAGGTAGATGCCAACAAACGCACGAAGCGTAATCATCGCCGGGCGTCAGACCTCATCTGCGGATTACCCACTCGCTTGGATCGATTGGCCGCCGAGTTGGAGCGGCTGTTCCTCGCTCAACTCGACATCAACGGCCGCGTCGTCGACACCGACCACCTGTGCCTCATCGACAGTCGCGGTGCCGGTGTAAAGCGCGCCGTCACTTGTTGCTTGGAGGCGGTACTCACTGTTTGCGCGCACGCTGATGTTCGTGTAGCCGTTTTCGGGGCCAAACTCGTCGTAGCCCGTCGTCGAGTACGGCACCGTGAGCTCGAAGGTACCGTCTGCGTCAGCAGTGGCGTACTGGGTGTAGACAAACTGTCTGTCACTGACGGGGATCTGCATCTGAACGGAGGCCTGTACCTCGCTGCCGGCTGGCGCGCCAGAGCCCTCGATCGTTGCACCAGGCACCTTCTCGAAGGTTTTCACCCACGAGGGGTTATTCCGGAGCAGCGAGCCGGCAGAAGCGTTTGTTTGCTGTTGGAGTCGGCGGTAGCTGCGAAGATAATTGCGGCTCGTGGTGTCGCTGGCTTTGATAAGGCGATAGTGCTCAAGGGCGTCAACGCGTTCGGTCGGGTTATCGCCGATGCCACCGAGTTGTGCGCCAGGGTTCTCTTCGACGTAGTCTCTGGCTGCTTCAAGCGTTTGGAACCGCTGAACGCCGTTTTCGAAGGTTCGAACCGTCGTTTGGCCACCGCCTCGTGTTGGCACGGTCTGTCGTTGAGTATCGAGGACAACCGGGGCTGGATTGACTGCACTGCCATGATAGGCGTACAACCGGATCATCTGACTCTCGTAGTACCGCTGTGTGCGAAGTCGAACCGGTTGGAGTTGTTGGCCCTGCGACTTGTACACAACGTCAATGAACTCATTGAAGCTTACATTATCGTTGAACACTGTCGGCGCAGAGAACTTCGAGTTCGGGTTGGCCATCTGGGAGTCGATCATGACGTACCGCGTTTGGCCGTCTTCGCCCATCTTCTCGTCGAGGGCGTCTTGTGCGGCCGTCGCATTTGGTGCGAGTAGATAGTTCGCGGCCTCAGTCGCACCTTGCTGGAACGGGTTGGCGTTTGGGATGCGTTCGCCGTGGACAGTTATCCAGTGACCGTAGTCCCACCACGATTGGACGCCGTACGCCCCGTCTGGATAGTCGTAGTCACCATTGGCGGGTCGTTCGTAGGTTCCTGTTGGATCCATGGGTTCGGCGTCAGGATCTTCGAGTGTTCCAGGGGCTGGAGTCTCCTCGTTCATCCACTCTAAGCTGCCATCCCAGATTTCCACGGCACCGGGGCCATTGCTGTTCGGCCCAGCGGTGTCCCATGCCGCAACCGTCGGGAACACAAATGGCGCGAGGACAAGGAAGACGATCGTGACACCGGCCATGACTTGCCACCCTTCGAGTGATTCGACGGATTCCCGTACTGAACCAACGGTCGAACGAATGTCAAGCAAGTCAGAGACTTGGGCGATGAAGATTGCGTTGAACACAGCGACGACGACGGCGAGGTAGTAGTTGAACCGAACCTGGGTGAACGCCGCGGAGATAATGAACGCACCCCAGACGAGGAGATAGAGCTCGGTCGCCTCATAGCGATGGCGGAGGGTGGCACCGACGATCAGGCCGGTGCTGATGAGCAAGCCAAGCACCTGCCAGCTCGTTCCGAAGATCCCAGCGATCTGGTCGACGACAGGTGAGCCGAGATATATCAGGCCGACCGTTGTGAGGGCGGCGGCGACGTAGCCTGTGTCGCGTGTATCGTTGCTTTGGATCAGTGGGCGAGCGAGGATAACGAGAGCCGCAGCGATTGCAGTGAATAGTGCAAGTCGATACTCGCTGTAAATGAATTCGAAGGGAGGGTTATCTGCGAGTGGTGGAGTCGCTTCACCGATCGTCCTCGAACCCGCACCGGCACTAAACCCGATACGGGCGATGAGTGCACCAGTCAAATCAACAACGAAGGTAGAGAAAGCTGTCGCAGACACAATGATCAATATACCGACAGAAATTGGATACCAGGTTCGATCTAACTCTCGTGTTTCCCACTGTCGAGCAAGATACGCAAGGAATAGAGATCCGAGCCCAACACCGAGCGGAAGAATCACTTGGAGGAGTGAATGTTGAGTCGCACTACCGATTGTGAAGCTCTTTAGCGGCACTAACATCAATAATCCGGTGACCATCATCGAAACTGTACCAACAAACGCCATCGGTTCTGGACTCCGGTCGTGGTATACATCGGTTGTGATTTTGAGTGCAAAGAAGATGCCAGTGAATCCGACGAGAAGCACACCGGGCGGCCACGCCCACATGTAGAGTGCTGCCGCAACGCCGGCACCGACGGAGTAAACCAGTGGCCGACGGAGCGCGTCAAGATCACGGTCGACGACGAGTTCCCAAACTGGCTGTGATTGTTGGGCGACGGCGATCGCGGTTACGAAGCCAAATACCCCGAGTGTCTGGAAAAAGACCTCAGCCGCGCTATGATCGTAGTAACCGACCAAGCTGTATCGAAGCACCGTCCCAGGAAGAAGGGCGAAGACCGCAGTTCCGACAAGTGCCGGCCATCGGCCGGTGAATCTGGCTGCGATAAGGTACGCGGGGACGACAGTCGCAGTAAGGAACACCGGCGCGGCAACAAGCATGATCAACCCGGCATACTCGGTTGAGGGGTCTCCAAAGCTGGTAAGCAGAATAAAGCCGGAAACGAGCTGGTCGTAGAGCGTCCCGAACTGATCGACGCTCGTGCCAGTTGGATAGTTCGTCATCGGATCGAACGGCATCGTCGTCGGGAAGTGCTCAAGCAGATAATTGGTCTGCCGGAAGTGATACCACGGGTCGTTGCCGCGGAACGTCACGCCGCCATCGGTTTGGAAATTCTCCAATGCGCGGAGTCGGACGGCCAACATGAACGCGATGAGAGCCACCAACACTGGAATGTGATACACTTGTTTCAACACATCAGCGGGAGAGTCAGCCTGTTTTACTCCCCGGATGTAGTCGAGCACGGCATCTTTCATTAGTTTGCCACAGTCTCAATCAGTCAATAAGGCTTGTGAAAGAGATGCCCAAAAACACCTGAAAACTGTTCATCAGGTATGTTTGTAGTGCTCTGTTGAATAGTAGTTCTTATCGAGGGTAGTAGAAATTGAGCCGGGTATGGACAACTGAGATCTGTGATCTCAGAATTAATGTTGTCCAACTTCTGCTCAGTGGCCGCTATTCAACAGAGCAGTTTGTAGTAGACCGAATATCGGTCTGGCAATACTGGGTAGCTCGAAACTCTTATTATTTCAACTCGAACATCAAGAGGTATGAAGATGCTTGTCATCGGTCTTGATGGTCTTTCGTACAATATGTTAGAAAGATTTGATGTTTCATTTCCGTACTTAGAACATGTGAAAGATACGGGAATCTCTGGAGATTTGATGAGTGTCGACACACCGACAACAATTCCTGCGTGGACATCATTTGCGACTGGAAAAGATCCGGGAAGCCATGGTGTCCACAATATGAATCATGTATCAGATGAATATGAATATGGTCCAGTGAAACCAAATACAACGGATGCAGCAATATACGATTTTCTTGATAATTCACTCTTTCTTAATCTCCCCGCTTCCGCGGGCCGTGTTCCAGCTAGTGATGGTACACTCGTTGAGTCGTCAATGTTGGAGAAGACAAAATCAGAGATGGTTCCGGAACCGCTCCATGATCTTGATGCATACGAGAAATACAATCCAATGCATGACCACTCAAAAAAACAGCGACAGGATGTTTATCGTGATCACCTTCGTGATATCATTGCATCGCGAGAACAGTTCGCCAAAGAAGCATTTGAAAAACACGACCCTAAATTTGGTTTTGTATTATTCTCATCTACTGACTGGGCAGGACATATGCTCTCAAAAATCACTTCAAAAGAAAAACAAGAAAGGTTTTATCGGACTATTGTCGAAGATATTGCAGACTCAGTCGAACAGCTCGCGAATATGGGTGAGAATGTCATACTGATGAGCGATCACGGATTCGAACATAAACACCATACAATACATCTCTCTGATTGGCTGTACGAACAGGATTATCTCTCGTTAGCATCCAATAATAACAATCAAAATCAAAGTGTTAGCGGCCGCATCGCTAATCAAGCAGTAGAACTTGGTGTCTCGACCGCACAGGCATTATCAAGTCAATCGGAACGGTTATACGACTTTTTTCGATTGATCCACAATCGGCTTCTTGGGAGTGGATTGGGTGATCGAATTCACCAAGCTTCCACACCAGATATAGACTATCCCGAGTCGACAGCATGGCAGCTCCGGTATGGCTGTTTATATCTCAATGATGATCGCTTTGAGAGCCCACAAGTGAGTTCCGATCAGCGTGATCAGCTCCAAGAGCAACTTGTCTCTGAGCTTCAAGCATTGGCTGTCGACGGCGAGCCGATTTTCCGTGACGTACTCACACCTGAAGAGGCATACGCTGACCCGAGTCCCGATATGCCAGACGTAATCTCGCGGCCCGCACCTGGGCATCACGCGATCACTCACTGGTCGCCAACCGGCGGCTACACGAGCCCGACCGAGAACTTCGAACACCGTTACCGGGGGCTGATCGCCGCCAAGGGGCCACTGTTCGGCAGCGGCGAGATCGAGGGGATGTCGATCGTCGACCTGCTGCCGACGCTATTCGCTGCGATGGGCGAACCGCTCTCCCCGGAGTTCGACGGCACGGTGCAGTCCGGGCTGTTGGCCGAGGAGCCAACCGTCAGCTATCTCGATCCAGAGGCGATCCCAGCGCCACAGGTGCGCGGCGAGAGCCGGGCGGAGGAAGCCGAACGCGAGGCGGTCGTCGAGGAGCGGCTCGCTGATCTCGGTTACATGGAGTAGGAGAGCGGGAAGTCCGTCTTCCCACGATAAACTTGCCTCGCAGAGCTTATACGTAGGCGTTATCAGAACTACTAGCAACAAGCGCATGGTCAGCGAGTCACAGTTCGAAGCGGAACGGAGTCGGAACCAGCGGCCACACGACGCAGTTGACCCCGAGTCAGTCTTCGAGTCGGTTTCGGTCGTGATCCCGACCGTACGGGAGCGGAACTTCACAGTCGAGAGTCTGCCGGATTGGATCGATCCGATAATCGCCACCGAAGAGGGGCTTAACGTCGCTCGGAACCGCGGCATCGAGCGGGCCGACGGCGAGTGGATCGTCCTCGTCGACGACGACGTGACATTCCCGACCCGGCTCACCGCGTGGCTGATCGATGGGATGCATCCGCTCCATCTGGCTGGACTCGAAGACTACTGGCCGATGGACGGCGTCCTCGGTCGGTTTATCATCTTCCACAAGTCGCTCTGGAAGCGTATCGGCGGCTTCGATGAATCCCGACCGCACGGTGGCGACACCGACTTCGTCGTCCGGTGTCGAAACGCCGGCGCGTCGGTCATCCGGCTTCCCCGGCGGCTGATTCCCCACCACGACGCAGCCGGGGAGTTTTCCACCGCCGAACACGTCGAGTGGCTCTCGTATCTCGTCCGTCGACACCCCCGACAGATGGTGCCGAAGGCGGCGAAACTCCTGTTGCGGAAGCTCGGTCTCCTCTCGCCGAATCGCGGCGAGTATCCCGACGGCTGGGAGAGTGCCGTCTGGCGACCGCCCGCTGGAGGTGACGAATGACGAACGTTCTGTTAATCATCATGGACAGTGTCCGTGCGCGGAACACCTCGCTATACGGTCACGAACACGAGACAACACCGTATTTGTCCGAACTTGCCGACGAGTCGACCGTCTACGAACAGGCCCGCAGCCCCGGAACGTGGAGCCTTCCTAGCCACACCAGCATCTTCACTGGCTACCACGTCGTCGAACACCGTATCACGCGGGCGCGTCACAAGCTTGAAGGCGGTCATACGATCTTCGAGGAACTCCACGGTGATGGGTATACCACGGGCGTGTTCTCAGAGAACACGTGGATCACCGATATGGACTGCGGGCTGCGCGACGTCTTCGACACCGTCGAAGGCGCCCGGAACCTGCTGTTCCCCGACGCTATCGACCCCTCGAACTTCGTGCTCTCGGAGGGACAGGGACAGTACACCCAGTTCCTCCGGGAGTGTCTCGGTCGCGACGATACGCTCCAGTCGCTCGCAAATGGCGCGTTCACCAAACTTGCGTGGGACTACCCGCGACTGCTCCCGGATCGGTTTACCTCGTCGACGCCTGCCGAGGTGTACGGCGAGCTGTTCCTCGATTGGGAGGCCGAACAGTCGGAACCGTGGGCTGCGACGATCAACTTCATGGACGCCCACCTCCCGTACCTCCCGGCCGACGAACACGACCGGTGGGGCGGCAAACAGCTCCGGGGGCTCCAAGACGAGATGGACGATCAGGTCTGGGAGTTCAACGGCGGCCAGCGACCGTGGTGGCAACGGAAGGCACTGGAGGGGTTGTACGACGGGACGATCCACCAGATGGACAGCCAGATCGAACGCGTCGTCGAAACCCTCCGCGACCGGGGCGTCCTCGACGACACCCTCCTCATCGTGACCAGCGACCACGGCGAAGGGTTCGGCGAGCCGAGCCGAATCCGTGGCGACCGGGACAGTCCACGACCGAACGCCCGCGTCGCGGCCCACGGCGCTGGCATCCACGAGGTACTGTGTCACGTCCCGCTTGTCGTCCGTCCGCCCGGCGGCAGCGAGGGCGACCGCGTCGACGAGCCGGCGAGCCTCACACAGTTCCCAACCGTGGTCGAAGAGACGCTCGCCGGCGAGGAGGCATCGTTCGTTCCCGACGAGCCGGTCGTCGTCTCGTCACACGGCCTCGAAGAGCCGATGGAAGAACGGGCCTCCCGGTATGCCGGGGATCTCTACCGGTTCAACGGGGACTGTCGGGCCGTCTACGAACCCCATGAGGAGACGGTTCGAAAGTACCTCTCGTGGCGCGAGAAACGAGGGCGTGTCGACCTCGTGGGCGCGTCGGCATCGTGGCTCGCCTCGGGGACCGACGATGGTGTTGTCGACGAGCGGTTCGGTTCGATTTCGGATCGCGGGGTGCAAACCGACTCTGGTGCCGAGGTCGACGAGGCGACACAGAAGCGACTTGAAGACTTGGGGTATATGTGAGACAATATTTTTACATATATTGTTGTCAAGTCCCAACACAGTTTCGAGAATGTTTTTGAGTGCTTCTTTACCCTACTCTGTTGAATATCGATCTGTTCGGCTGAATTCAGGGGTTAGAAGAGTGAAGACAAGGAATCGACTCTGTCCATGGAAATCGATCTACTCGACTTCGTTGAGCAGTGTCGACGGCTAGTCAAACAAGATTGGGAAAGCATGCGGGCTCGTCCGCTGGAAGCACGTCATTACAGTACCTCAAACTCTGTTTCTTGGTGAAATTAAAGAGCGAGATAAACCCTGTAAAATCAGTCGTGGATAAACCCTCCTCGCTCACAGAACGGCTCTGGCGATGGACATGTGTCAATAAGTGTGCCTATCGGAGTCGCAAGCTCGATCAAGGTATTAGCGTGGCCGCAACGAGAATCTGGCCTTAGGCCGCTACCTTCCCCCGGTACATACAGTAGTACGCGGGAGCTTGATGTACTGGCAGAGGTCGAGATCGTAGTCCTCGGCCGTTGATTCCGGGGTTTCACCGATCACACTGCAGATGTGGTGTATATCCATGTTGACGCAGATTTTGAACACCCAGACGGCATGTGGAACACAAACTCTGATACCGTAGGATGAATTTGCCACGAAGTGAGTGCGACAAAACAATGCACTGTTCTATTTTACAACGAACGTATATGCACCACGATGACCAATCTACCCCGTAATCAGCTCTTGCGTACGCTTTTCCTGTTTCTGGGCCTCTGCCTGTTCGCTCTCGTTGGATTCCTCTATACGCCGACAGAGTTCTTTCCTCTGACACAGTTAGGTGATCGGTATTGGCTCTTTCTTACCGTCGGGCTGGCGGTATTCTATCTCGTACGGCCGTTCCTCCTATGGCCACTCAGTATATTTTCTGTTTTCATCGGCTATGCCTTTGGGTTCCCAGACGGGATTCCGTTAGTGTTGCTTGGAACGCTCCTCACGTGCTTTCCCCCGTATCTCATCGCTGCTCGGTTCGACGGCAAATTCGGGTATTTCAACCGATTTGTAGAACACGGGACAACATTCGTCGAGACAACGGGCGAACTTCGTGGAATGGTCGCGGTACGACTCTCACCCGCACCCGCAGACGCCGTCTCGTATGGTGCCGGACTCGCAGGAGTCTCGGTACAGGCGTTCGCTGCTGGGACACTCATCGGTGAACTACCGTGGGCGATATTCTATGTGCTCCTTGGGCGTTCGCTTCGGACGTTTTCAGCTGGTGCGATTCAACAAACGGATATTCGACTCATTCTACTTACTGCAGCAGTGTCAGTTCTCCTCATCGCCCGTCCGCTGTACGAATTCGTCCGTGGACACGGAGGCCAAGACGATGAAACATCTGGCGATCATTCACGATGAATCGATATCTTCGCGATCCCGAACATACCGATAGCTGACGAATACTACAGTACCGAGCACAGCCCCATACCAGAGGGTGCCCACTCGGATTACCAGCGTTGAACTGACAGCAATCGCCCGCGAGTAATTGAGGACGACGAGCATTCCGACCATACTGGCCTCAGAAGCACCCAAACCACCGGGTAACAGACTCGCAGCACCAACCACGGAGCCAAGCCCGAACACGAATAGTGCCACCAGCACCGACGCGTCCGCGACGAACCCTTCCAACACGATCCAGAGTGCGAGCCCTTCGAGACCCCACGCGACGAGACTGATCACGAGTGCCACCCCCAACGGTTTCGGTTGGAAGAGACTGTATGTGCTCTCGTAGAACTCTCGGATTTCATCGGCATAAGAACCCACAACTGGTACTGTTTCCAAGAGTACCAAAATTCGAAGACAGATGGTTCGCCATTGGAGGAGCGCAACCCCGACGAGAAAGACCACAGTGACGCCGATCAACGTCGTGGACGATTGTCGGTACACCACGACTCCGAGGAACGCAAACGCTGCTAACGCCAAGAGGTCGGTCACGCGTTCTGCACCGACAACCGGTGCCGTCTGATTCACAGGGACATCCTGCTCGTCACGGAGAAACCACGCCTTCCAGACTTCGCCTGCTTTCCCCGGCGTGATCACCATCATCAATCCACTCACGAATACCAAGAGACTGGTTCGAACTGGGACATCGATCCCGAGTTCACGAAGGTAATATTCCCACTTCAGAAAGCGGATGCCGTAACTCACGGTCACGAGAGCAAATACGGCACCGATCCGCCACAGCTCAAGTGAGTCAAGCGCGTCAACGACTGCGGGGGCATCTCCAAACAAAAAGAGCCCGAAAAAGACAGCGACTGTCAACAGTGCTGTTACCCAGAGCCCATGCTTCCGCACAGCGTTCTGAATCCGATATAGATAGCCACTCATATGTTCAAGCAAGTTAGCGCATCGTTGAGTTTGGTTGCAATATGGCCGGAAAGATAGCCTCCTCGACCACCAGTCTCTGTTAAGTCTTCCCGAATCGCATCAAGGACCGGCCCATCACATTTCGTGTAAGCCCGTCCTACTTCCATCGGAAAGTGGGCATCACTTCCGCCCGTGAGAGAGAGGTCATGTTGCTCTGCGAACGAGCGTGCATTCCGATTGTAATGGGGAACGATACAGCGTGAGTTTAGTACTTCGACGCCGTCGATGTGGGCCGCAATCTCGTCTAACTCGTCGGTGTAGTATTCCCGGAATTTGTCAAACGGGTGCGACAGGATAGCAAGCCCCTCCTGCTCGTGAATCGCGTGAATGACCGTTAACGGATCGGCCTGTGGCGGTACCTCGGTCACATCGAGAGCGAGCAAATGTCCCTGTGTCGTCGTTACCTCAACGCCGGGAATCACGGTCAGACTCTCCGGTGCGAGTGCGTTTACCGCATCGTACCCTTCAAGCGTGTCGTGATTCGTGATCGCAAGCCCGTCCAGCTCAGCGTCAACCGCCGCCTCAACGATATCCTCGGGGCTGGCTCGCGAACAGGGGGACGCGTCAGTATGTACCTGCAAATCATACCGATTCATCGAAGCACCTCAACTGCGAGTTCGGGGACATTATAGAGGACAGCAATAGCGACGAGGCCCCAGAGGACAAGGTTCACGATCGAAGGACGGTCTGTGAGGAGGTATTCCGGTTGTCCAGCGACCGCATCAATCGTTAGATATCGAACGCCAGCTGAGAAAGTCGCTAACTAGGCAGTGCCAATTGAGCCGATCGATCAGGAACTTGTCTTGGAAAACCAACTACCGAGCAAACAGAGAGACCGAGATCCGGTGACTGAGTTGCTCGAAGAGCTGATAGGTTGTAGTTCACTTGCCGAAGCCGAGGCAAAGAACTTACCAACAGCGATAAGCAAACGTATTTAAGTAACACTCGATATCGTAATAAAACCCATGTTCTTAATGCAACCTCTTCAGAATTAATTCTATGGAGGAGTCAGAGCCAGTCATCATTGACTTGGGCGCCGGTACAGATCCCGATCCACGAGCTACAATAACGGCAGATATTGCCCAACTTCCCGGTCTAAATATCCAATTCGATCTTGATTCTCAGCCGTGGCCGATCAAGAACGGAACCATTGATGGCATCATTGCGAGACATGTGTTCGAGCATCTTGTCGATGTCGAAGGCGCGCTAGAAGAAGCTTCAAGAATATTGAAACCAGGGGGATGGTTGGAATTTGATGTTCCTCTTGGACGTCCGAACAAGACGGATCCGACGCATAAGAACACATGGACATGGACGACGCCGGAATTTTTCGCAAGCGGTGGGACACGTAACTATTACTATGATCTTCCTTTCGCACTTGAAGACCGCTCTATGACGGTCTGGTTCGAAGGCCCATTATCGAAACTATCACCACTGTATCGAACGTTCGTTGATGTATACGGGCCTGGAGATTGGGTATCCGGTACCCCATATATGGCCGGTACTCTGACTGTCCGATTTCGGAGAGACTAGTCATGAGAATCTGTCTGATCGGGACGCTTCCAGAAGCAGATCGCGAGGCACACAAAGGGCCTGAGCGAACCACGATTGGATTAGCTGAGTCACTCTCTAACCGGGGTCACGAAATTGTGGTTGTCTCGGATGAAGGCGAGAGTGCAACCGTTGATGTTCCGGCGCGGATTATCGGTGAAAATCTATCTCCGGGTGTAGACCGTCTCGTTCGGTTCTATCTCAGAGTTCGTCGAGAGATCGATTATAATTCGTTTGATATTATCCATGCATGGCGGCCAGTTCCTGATGCGGATGTCTTCTCGATTCACTCCGTGGATGCCGCAAACTCTGTAGAGGAACACCGTCCAGGTAGCTTTTCTTTACGTTTCAGGGCCGGAGCGAAGCTTGAGCTATTAGGAAAAAGATTTGCAGCTTCCCGAGCTGCACGTACCGTTGTGACTGCCGTCCAGAACGTTATTGACGCGACGAATCATGGTATCGAACCAAATCGTGTAATTCCGGTCGGTGTGAATAAATCATTCATCCAGCAGAACGAGGTGATTGACAACGAGATAGAGATTCTCTGCGTAGGTCGTATTGAACCGAGGAAGAATCAAGCGTTTCCGGCTGCACATACCCCAAAGAGATACTCCCTTCGACTCGTTGGCCCGTGTTCAACTGATTATATATCGGAGGTAGAACAATTTGAAACCCGTTGGGAAGGAAAACTTTCCTCCGAAGAACTGATGAGTGCCTATCGGGAGGCGGACGTATTTGTACTTCCGAGTATTTTTGAAGGTTTCGGCCTGACTGCGGTCGAAGCGATGGCTGCCGGCACTCCTATTGTGGTTGCTGATACGTGTGGCGTGGCAGAACACGTATACGACGAACCCATTGGTGGTGTATATAAATTCGGTGATATCGAATCCTATCAGCGTCAACTCGAACGCATCGTCAACAACCGAGTAGAGTATGGACAGAACGCACAGAGATACGTCAAGGAGAATCTAACTTGGGACACCATCGCCGCTCAGTACGAACGAGAATATGAGAGGGTTTAGTATCATTGGCTACCTAGAGAGTATTCGGTGACTCTTGACCGATGACGAATCCGATCTACTCTATTGCTGTCTGCAACTTCAATATGGCAGACACACTTGAGCCCTCACTCCGGAGTATGGTGAACCAAATTCCTGAAGACGACTATGAAGTGGTAGTTGTCGATGGAGGCTCTACGGACGGTAGCCGTGACATCCTCCGCTCACTGGAGGCCGAATACCCTAATCTTCGCGCCATTCTCGACCGCGCCGACGAATGCAATCATCTTGGCGGTGACCGGAATATTTCCTTCGAAGAAGCTCGCGGTGAATATGTGCTTGAATCAATGGACACCGACGATTGCTATTTTGAGGGTATCGTCAGGGACTTCGTCTCTATTTATCATCAGATCGAATCGGTCGTCGACTACCCGTACTTCCTATCCGGGACTGGCATCAACATGGCACCTCGCAAACTCCTGCTTGACGTGCCGTACTACGATCTTGGAGGGGCCGAAGATCGTGATCTGTACAGACGCCTATTCGTCCGTGACACACCCTTATGGATCGATCATGGTCCCATCTCCGAGGAGATCGGATATCACATGAACTGGCGGGACGAACTCCGGCGTGATATACATGGAAAGATCTGTGATTTCCAGTCAGGCATCACACTCGCGTCCGCGCTCCGCTGGTCGCTCTCCCACGAGCGACACTGGATTCTCGAACGCAACCGTGGTTTTATTTTAAATACACTCAAGAAACCGTATGATCTTTTCACACACTGCTACGCCTATTGGAAGGCCAACGGTCGGGAACACCATGACGCACCACCCAGTTTTGAACGAAAAGGAACGCTAGAACAGAAGATTGCTGAGGTGAAAAAAACGCTCCCCGACCTCGAATCGGCATACGGGTTCGAAGTCGACCGCGAATCGTTCAGCGAGGCAGGATACGAGGCGTTCGTGGAATACGCAGAACCGTAGCCGTGCCACCAACGATCAGTCGAGATGGCCGAGTTCTTCCAACCGCTGTCGTGCCTCGTCGGTGACATCGTCGGGGACACCGCCGTCGCCGTCTTCAAGGAGTCGGTTGGGAATCTTCGACCGATACGCACGGCGTTTTTCCGGGTTATCGGCGGAGAGATCGGTTCGTTCGGCGGGATCGGCTGCGAGATCGTACAGCTCCGCGTCGTCCCCGATATTGATATATTTCCAGCCGTCAGCCCGAACGGCGACAACTGGAACATCAGCAGCGAACGAGCCACGCGTGATCGGTTCGCGGGGAGCTGACTCCCTGAGATCCGTTCCGAGGAACGCTTCCGGTGGGTCGACATCGTGTAAGCGACAAACTGTCGGTGCGATATCGACTAACTCACGGGTCTCGTCGACCTCCAGCGGAAGGTTCGATGTTCCCTCGGACGTTTTCATGAACATCGGCACCCGAATCAGCTCCTCATACGGATGGTTCCGGTGGAAGTAGAGGCCGTGCTCGCCGAACTCCTCGCCGTGGTCCGCCGTGAGAACCACCGACGTGTCCTCCCACAGTCCATCGTCGGCCAGCCCGTCGAACAACCGCGAGACGTGTTCGGAAGTGTACCGGATCGCCGAGTCGTAGAGGTCGACCAGCAGCGATCGCTGGTCGTCGTCGATCGTCTCCGGGTCGACGCCCGCATTCGCCATCAGATCGAGGATTTCGGATCGGTCGAGATCAGGGCCGTAGGCCGGAGAATCGGCGTTGATCGCGTACGGTCGGTGGGGGTCCATGTAGTGAACCCATAGGCAGAACGGCTCCTCCGCCTCCCGGATGAATTCGAGTGCCCGATCAGTCGTGGTTTCGGCACTCTCGAAAACGGCGACCTCGTGGATGAGCGAGGCCGGGACGACAGCCTCCTGAACCGTACGGGCGAGATCGAACACACCGAGTCGTTGTAGGGCTGGACGAACCGTATCGAACAGCCCGCGGGCGAGTTTGTTGGTCGTCGGGACGGCTTCGTCGTGGCTTGCCTGACCGACAAAATCCTCGTAGACATCCATCCCGTGGACATCGTCGAACTTCGACGCGAAAAACGTGTTTGAGTGGATCGCCCCGGTTCGAACATCGTCTGGCAATGCCGATCCGATCGTCGGGCCGGAACGGACGGCACTGTTGCCATCGTATCGGGAGGTGAGCATGGACGGCACGAGATGCCAGTGTACGTGCCGTTGACGATCGTTTGGTCGAACTTGACACCACCGGCCTCAAGCAGCCGGTTGGCAACCGGGAGTGTGTCCCGCTCGTAGCCATACTGCGAGAGGTGGTCACGGCGAACCGCATCGAGCGTGACAATAAGCGTGTTCACGAAAGGCGGAACGAAGAGTAGGGTAAAGTAATGAACAGTTATCGGATCGAGTGGACAGACCACTCAATTTAATATGGCGCCATTGAAAGCTGAGATCAATGCGTAATGTCGTGTTGGTCTGTCTCGACGCGATCCGGAAAGACTTCTTCGACGAGTACGCGGGACGACTGCGCGACCGGGCGGGCATCGAGTACGTACAGGCCAGAGCGGTCAGCGGCTGGAGCGTCCCGAGCCACGCCTCGATGCTCACCGGGACATTACCGCACGAACACGAGATTCACACGTTCGACCGTGACTTCTCAGGACTGAAACGAGAGGAGACGTTTCTCGGCGACCTCCCTGACCACGAGGCACTCGGTGCGAGTGCGAACGTATATGCGAGCGACGCGTTCGGATTCGACGGGTTGTTCGACGCCTACCGGAGCGTCTCGCCGGATCGACGGTTCCCGGAAGGGTTGGACGCCGAACGCTGGGGGCAAAAGGCCGACGAGACCGGCCTCGCACGATACCTCGCGTTTCTCCGGTCGGCACTCAGCCACGAACACCCACTCTCGAGTATCGCCAACGGTGTGCTCGTCGAGATCGACGACAGGCTCGCGGATGCCCCCTTCGAGAAACCGTTGGACGACGGCGCAAACATCGTCGCCCGTGAAGCGAGACGACTCGTTTCAGCGGCCCCCGAACCGTTCGTCCTCTTTACCAATTTCATGGACGTTCACGGACCGTTGACACCCGTTCGGGCCTACGACAGCAGTCTGTACGACGCCTCGCCGTCGTGGTCCTCGCGGGCTTTCGACGGCCGAGCCGTCGAGCACGGCGAGATTGACGAGATCCGGGACGATATCGAACACCACCGGGATCTGTATGCCGCCGCGACCGACTACCTCGACCAGGTCGTCAACGACCTCGTCGACTGGCTCCACTCGAAGACCGACGAAGAGACGACAGTGGTCGTCACCGCCGACCACGGCGAGAATCTCGGCTACGAGGCCGACCGCCGGCTGTTCGCCCACCGGAGCGGGCTCACGGAGGGACTGTTACACGTCCCACTGCTCGTGTTGAATCCACCCGAAGGAGTGGATCAGATCGTCGACGACTACGTCTCGCAGCTCCGTCTCGGCGAACTCCTGACGGGGCTGGCTACCGGAACCGTTCTGGACGTGACCGACGACGTGATCCCGGCCGAACGGATCGGGTTCAACATCCCGGTGAACCCGAACGCGACGCCGCTCCGTGACGAGGATCGTGCGATACGGGTCGCCTACGAGGGCACCGCGAAATACCAGTGGGATTCCCTCGGCAACCGGTATCGGTACCGGCTGGATCGGGACCGACCCTCGTGGCAGCAGCTTGAGGCGGAGGACGTAGACGTCTCCGACTACGAGTCGACGCTGTTCGGGGTTCCGATAGAGGAGTACAGACAGCGGGTCGAAACGTCGTCGGCGGATCGAACTGCCAGCGTCGACGACGCCGTCGAACAGCGACTCACGGACCTCGGCTACCGCTGAACGACCCGAAAACAGTCTCGAAGAGTACTTACTAATCGACCGGACAACCATAGCCAATGAGGAATATTGTTTTGCTGTGTCTCGACACGGTTCGCAAGGATTTCTTCGACGAGTACGCGCCACGACTCGTCGACCGAGCGGATATCGTCTACGACGGCTGCCGGGCGGCGAGTTCGTGGAGTGCCCCGAGTCACGCCTCTATGTTTACCGGACAGCTCCCCAGCGAACACGGGATCCACGCCTACCAGCGGAACTTTTCGGTCATCGATCGGGAAGACACGTTCCTCGGTGAACTCCCGGAATATCAGGCACTCGGTGCGAGTTCGAATGTGTGGGCGGGGTCGTCGTTCGGGTTCGACAGGCTGTTCGATAGCTTCTCCGATGTTTCTCCCGATCAACGGTTCCCGGAGGGAATCGATGTCGCCCGGTTCGGTCAGGAGACGGAAGTAACTGGACTCTCTCGGCAGGTGGCGTTCCTTCGGAGTGCGTTGGCACACGACTACCCACTGAAGAGCCTCGCAAACGGCGCAGCAGTCCAACTCGACCGGATATTCCAACGGCTTCCCCTCCCGAAACCGTTCGATGACGGTGCCTCGCTGCTCGAACGGGAGCTTGGGACGCAGATCGAATCTTCGAATGAGCCGTTCTTCGGCTTCGTGAACTTCATGGACGCCCACGGACCGGTTCACCACGCTCGCGGCTACGACCGATCGCTCCACGACGCCCCGCTGTCGTGGACGGCTCGGACTGTCGACCTCGAAGGGCGGATTCGGGCAGGCGACGAAGAGACGCTGGGCTGGTACCGGGATCTGTATGGCACATCGATCGATTATCTCGACCGTCGCATCATCGACTTCGTCGACCGGATACAGGCGGCCACCGACCGCGAGACGACCGTCGTCGTCACCGCGGATCACGGAAACGACCTCGCGTTGACCGACGAACAACACTGGGGCCACAACGGGACCCGGCTTACAGAAGCGTTGCTGCACGTCCCGCTGGTCGTTCTCAACGCACCGGGCGACCACGAGGAGCAACAGACCGACCTCGTCTCACATCTCGAACTGCCGGAGCTACTGGTCGGACTGGCGAACGGAGAGCGTCCGGATATCACCGGCACCGACGTTCGCGCCGAGCGGATCGGGAACAGTGGCTCGATGGAACAGCTCGAAGCCGGGGAGATGCCGCCGGAGGACAACATGGTCACACGGGCACTGTACGGAGACGGCGTGAAACACGTCTGGGACCACCACGGCAACGGGGCAACCTACCGACTCAATCCCGACCGGCCCTGTTGGGAACAGACGGGGGCGGGTGAGTTCGATATCGACGAGCTCGATGCCGCCTTCGAGACGGATATCGAGACGGTCGCACAGGCGAGCCGGTCGGTAGATTCGCTTGAACTCGACGACGGCACCGCAGACCGACTGCGGGAGCTAGGATACCTGTGATTAATACACAAACCCCTCAAACGGTAGTTACCGGCGAACAGTCTCCATCTCACAGTCTATGGATAAACTGTAGCGTCGGCAGACACAGCCGCCGACAGAATATCAGCATCCACAGCGCACTACCAGCCGACGGATCTCGTTCCCATCATCAGTCTAAGGAGGGTATGTGATGGTCGGACGAGATACCACAAACATATCGATCGGCCGAGAAGCGTTCCTCAATGTCGGCGCAAAATTCATCCAAGCCGTACTCGGGTTCGCGGGGGTTATCGTCCTCACTCGGTCACTGGGGAGCGACGGCCTCGGACGCTACCGGACGGTTCTCGCGGCAGGATTCTTCATACTGTCGCTCTCCGAGAGTATCGCAGATGTCATCAGAAAACGGATTGCAGAAGTCGACACTAACCCCGAAAAATATCTGACGTTCGGACTGCTAATTCACGGAGGAGTAACAGCTGTTACCGTCGTGGGGTTATTCGTGGCACATTCGATAGCCGTCCCGTACTTCGGATCGATTCCACTGACAGCCGGCGTCGCCATCGTCGTCGCATCGCTCGGATTCTTTACTATTATGAACTCTTATCAGGCAGGTATCGGCTACCCGGCGAGAGGAACGTGGTTTGATAGTCTTCGATCAGCCTTAACGCTCGGCGCACAGGTCGCGGTGCTGGTGGCAGGATTTCAGGCGTTCGGTGTCATCATCGGGTTCGGTATCGCTACTGTCGTCACAGGAGTGTTCGTCTGGCTCTCAGTTCGTCCCTCTGTAAAGATTCCGACAAGGCAAACAGTCGACCGGACGTTTGAGTATGCTCGCTACTCGGTGCCTTCTTCATTTCTGGGACGGTTCTATCAATCCGCGGATCCGCTTTTGATCCGTTCGTTTGCCGGGGCCAGTGCTGTCGGCTACTATACGCTTGCCTCACAACTCGCACAGCCGGGAGCCCTGTTCGCAAGCACAATCAGCAGTGTGCTCTCGGTCAAATCGAGCGGTGTCGACTCAGTGGGCGGAGATGTTCGGCGGGATCTCATCAACTCGGCCACGTATTCCGGGCTGATTTCGGTTCCGGTTCTGTTCGGCGCGTTTGCGATCTCGGATGCCATCATGCAGTCGGGGCTCTTTGGATCGACCTTCGGGAACGCTCCCGGAGCCGTTCTCGTCGGGATCGCACTAATGCAGGTGTTGACCGCATATCAAAAACCATTCAGTTCGGCTATCGGCGGTGTCGACCGCCCAGACATCATCTTTCGGGTAAGTCTACTCGTTACAGGTATCTATGTGCCAGCAGCAGTCGGTCTCGGGCAGTTCTACGGTCTGCTTGGCGTCGTCGCAGGAACCGTGATTGCAGAGACAGTTCGCCTCGTTGTGTACCAGTATATGGCCGTTAAACTGTTCGATGGGGCCGTGTTCCCGAAACCAGTCGGACACCAGTTGTTCGCTGCTGGCGTGATGTTCGGCGTCGTCGAAGGGCTCTCGCGGGTGACGAACCCCGACCGACTCACAGTGCTCGGCCTGCTCATCGGTATCGGGGTGGGTGTGTACTTCTCCTCACTACTGCTCGTCAGTCAACACTTCCGTGCAACGATCAGCCGGACACTCGATGAGTTCCAGTGAGTCGACCGCCTCACGACTGAACGTCCGCATTAGTCGGCCGACTCGACCGCGTTTTGGTAGATGAATTCGAGATCGTCGACCGCCTGATCCCACGTCGGCAGTGGCTCGTTCGGCGCGCTCAATGGCTGGGCACGACCGACAGCGTCAGCCAGCGACGCAGGGTCGGCACTAACGCAGTCGTCCCGCCGGGCCCAGTCACGGAGCCCTTTCGAGGGCCGAACGACGGCCGGTGTCCCAGCGGCCAGCGCCTCGCCGACGGTGATCCCTGCGGCTTCGACCGACGACATCGAGACGAACACGTTGGCGCTGGCGTACTGTTGTGCGAGCTCCGAATCGGGAACGTAGCCGAGGAACTCCACGCGGTCGTCGACGCCTTCCGCACGGGCACAGGCTTCGAGAGCATCGCGATACGGCCCGTCGCCAGCCACACGAAGCCGATACTCGGGGAGGTCGATCAGTGCTCGAATTACGTGTTGGACGCCTTTGTACTCGACTAGCCGACCGACCGTCAGGAGAGTCGGATCAGTGTTGTCGACTGGGGTCACCGACTGGAACCGGTCGACATCGATCCCATTGGGGATAACCGTCGACCCGACATCGAAGTCCGCTGCCAACTGATCCCGTTCCCACGTCGAGACGGCGACGACTGCAGCAGCCTTTCCGAAGACAACCCGACCGACAGGCCGATAGAGCGACAACAGTCTGTCACGGAGCGAATCAGCCGAACCACCATGGTAGTGAGGGGTACAGACGACCGGTACGCGGCTCCCGAGAGTGCCGAGCGCGAACGGAAACGAGTGGTAGTTGTGTGCGTGGACGATATCGAACTCGCTGCGTCGAACCAGCGGGGCGATTCCGACGGCGAGATGGAAGGCGTCGGTCGGGCCGACCGGTGTGAACCGCCTGACAAAGACGCCGTCACGAACGGTCGTCTCCGCGAGTCCGGAGGCGGCGTCGGAAGCGATCACGGTGACGGTGTGGCCGCGGTCGACCAGCCGGGTTGCGAGCTGTTCGACGTGAGTTTCGACACCGCCGGTGTGTGGACAATACTGTGAGGTAACAAAGCCGATGTGCATACTCAGAGTCCCTCCCGCATCGCGTCATCGATCTCCCATGCCACGTCGACGTCCCCCCACACCAATCGCAGGCTGGCGATGAGCAACGAGAGGTAGGCGTCGACAACCGCATGCAGCGGCTGCAGTGGACCGAGTAGTTCCTTCGATCCGGCGATCAAAAACAGCCCCCCGAGAAGGGGAACCAGCAGTCCAGCCGGCCCGGCAGCGACCAGCCCGAACAGCGTGCCGACAGCGGCAGTCGCTGCCACCATCCACGGGCCGACGATCATCAGGCCCCAGTTGAGTGGGAGCACGAGCCAGCCGTATCGACCGTAGTTCCCCAGCGCGTCACGGTGTCGAAGGAGTTGCTGGAGGAGGCCGACCGCACGCCGGTCCTTCCGCGTGCGCCGCCCGGAGAGCGAGGAGCTACCGCACTCGGCGAACTCGATCGCCGGATCCATCACGATGCGACCGCCGTTCCGACGCAACTGGACGGCAATCGCCGTGTCGTCGGCGATGGTGTCGACCGAGAGGGGTTCGAACTCGGCCCGACGAAACGCGAAACACGGGCCGTGAACGAGAAACGTCGAATCGAGACGAGTCTCGAACGACTGGAGCATCGCAAGCAGGTCTCGGTAATCCGACTCAACGATCGAGCCGCCGATAACGTCGGTCTGCCGACCAGTAACACCCGAGACTGACGGGTCAGCTAACACGGCGACTGCCTTGGGGATCGCATCGGGTGCGAGCCGTGCATCCGCGTCCGTACGGAAAATAACCTCTCCGGACGAAGCGGGTATCGCCTCGTTGAGGGCAGCGGCGACGCCACCCCGGTCACCGGTGTCGACCACACGCAACGTCGCAGCCGTCTCCCTTCGATGGAAAAACGCTCTCGCTCGGACAGCGGTGTCATCCGTACTGTCATCAGCAAGGACGATCTCCAGTTGTGCCGCCGGATACGTCGTCTCCAACAGGTTTGTGAGCCGGTCTTCGATAATGGCTGCCTCGTTGTACGTCGGGATAACTAAACTGACCGTCGGGATCCACGTCTCGTCGCGGGCGACAGCCGGGCGGTTGTTCGAGAGCCGAGAGAGACACAGCAGCAGGAGCAGAACGGGGACGACAATAACAACAGACAGACAGAGCCACGCACCTGTTGTCAATTCTGTTCGCAGTGCCACAGGAAAGATAGTATGTGGAAATATAAATCTCTGCTGATATCTGGTATGAGACGATCCGAGCGGCGGGAATCTCGGTATCCGGCCTGTGTTGTCAGTCGAGGAGATCACCTTCGACGATGTCGCCTTCAGCTACAACAACGACGAGCAGGTGCTCGATGGCATCTCCTTCGACGTTGCTCGCGGCGGGTTTGTCGCCTTCGTCGGCTAATCCGGGGCGGGCAAATCGACGATCGTCTCGCTACTGGCTCGCTTCTACGAGCCCGATGCCAGCAAGATTCTCGCCGACGGCACGCCGATCAGGACGTTCGATCTCCAGGGGTGGCGTGAGCAGATCGCGGTTGTCCGCCGATGACTGTTCATCTTCGATGATACACTTGAAGGAAATCCGACAGTAGGCAACCGTGAAGCGACCCGAAAAGAGGTCGAACGGGTCTGTGAGATCGCCATGGTCGATGAGCTCCCAAACGGCTATAACTCACAGCTCGGCGACGATGGCGTCCGGCTCTCTGGCGGTCAACGCCAGCGGATCGCCGTCGCTCGCGCGCTGCTGACCGACGCTGACTTTCTCGTCCTCGATGAGGCGACCAGCGATCTCGATTCGGGTATCGAAGCCAACCTCCAAGCGTCGATCGAATCGATGGATCGAGAGGTTGGGATCATCGCCATCGCCCACCGGTTGTCGACGATCCAGAACGCTGATCGAACTATACCCTTGAGAACGGCCAGATTGTCGAATCCGGGACACACAGCGAGTTGATCGAGGCGTCGGGAACGTACGCCGCACTAATTGACATGCAGTCGAGACGCTGATCCTCTCAGCAGGAGGTATTTCACCTAACGCAGAATCAACATAGTCATTAATCGCGGTGGTAAGATGCGAGTATGCAGAACCAACGCGTTCTCGTCACTGGTGGCGCGGGCTTTATTGGCTCGAATCTCGCCAACCATCTTGCTGCGGACAACGAAGTAATCGCTGTCGACGATACCTATCTCGGGACACCGGAAAATCTCGACGACACTGTCGAGTTCGTCGAAGCCTCGGTGCTCGATGACGACTTGCCGGCCGATGTCGATGTGCTGTTCCATCTCGCCGCGCTTTCCTCGCGGAACATGCACGAGGAAAACCCACAACGCGGCTGCCGTGTCAATATTGAGGGCTTCGTCAATACCGTCGAACAGGTCAAAGAGTACGGCTGTGAGACCGTTGTTTACGCCTCAACATCCTCGATCTACGGGAGTCGAACTGAACCCTCGCCGGAAAGTATGGCTGTCGAATCCCAGACTGCCTACGAGGCCTCAAAGCTCGCCCGCGAACGCTACGCCGAGTACTACGCCCACCATCACGACATGAACATGGCCGGGCTGCGTTTCTTCTCTGTGTATCAGGGGTTCGGCGGCAACGAGGAACACAAAGGCGAGTACGCCAACACGGTCGCGCAGTTCGCCGACGCCATCGCCAACGGCGAGGCTCCGGAGCTGTTCGGCGACGGCAGCCAAACGCGGGATTTCACCCACGTCAAGGATGTCGCCCGCGCCTGCGAACTCGCCGCCGACCACGAACTGACGGGCGTCTATAACGTCGGTACCGAGGAAGCCTACACATTCAACGAGATGGTCGAGATGATCAATGACGCGCTTGGTACCGACATCGATCCCGAATACATCGAGTGCCCCTTCGACGGCTACGTTCACGATACAATGGCCGACATCTCGAAGTTCCACGAAGCGACCGGTTGGGAGCCACAGATCAGCTTCGAAGAGGGCGTCGAACGCGTCTGTGAGCCATATCTCGGTGAGAAAGCCTAAGCCGAAAATAGAGAAGATACCGGTTCTATTCGTCGGTGCCAAGAATGACGCGGTGGGTCATCGATTCGGGATCAAGCACCTCGTCGGCTTCTTCCTCGGTCAGATATCCCTCGTCGACAGCGACTTCTTTCACGGTCTTGCCTTCGGCGAGTGCCTGTTTTGCCACCTTGCTAGCCTTGTCGTAGCCGATGGCCGGATTGAGCGCGGTCGCCAGCGCCATGCTCTGCTCGACTTGGTCGGCGCAGTGTTCCTCGTTGGCTTCCAGTTTGGCGACGAACCGCTCGGCGAAGACCTCGGAGCCGTTGGCAATGAGCTCGGCCGACTGCAGGAGGTTGTGGGCCAACACGGGTTTGTAGAGATTCAGATCGATCTGGCCGTCGGCTGCGCCAGCCGAGACGGCGGCGTCGTTGCCGACAACCTGTGTGTGGAGTTGGTTGACTGCTTCGGCGACGACGGGATTGATCTTGCCGGGCATGATCGACGATCCCGGTTGGTTCTCCGGCTGTTCGATCTCGCCGAGGCCGTTGCGCGGCCCGGAGGCCAGCAAGCGGAGGTCGTTGGCGATCTTGTTCAGCGAGCCGGCCACGGTTCGGAGCGCGCCGTGAGCCTCGCTCATCGCGTCGTGGGCAGCTTGGGCTTCGAAGTGGTTGTCAGCCTCGCGGAACGGCAGCCCGGTTTCCTCGGCGATATACTCGGCGGCGCGCTCAGGGAACTCGGGGTGGGTGTTGAGGCCGGTGCCGGTCGCGGTGCCGCCAAGCGCGAGTTCGGCAAGGTGGGGCTGTGCGCTCTCGACGCGGTCGACTCCTTTCTCGATTTGGGTGCGGTAGCCGCCGAACTCCTGGCCGAGTCGAACCGGCGTTGCGTCCTGGAGGTGCGTGCGGCCGGTTTTGACCACGCTATCGAACTCGTCTTCTTTCTCTGCGAGTTCGTCGGCCAGCGTTTCGAGTGCGGGCACAACGTCGTTAGCGAGGGCTTCGAGGCTGGCGACGTGCATCGCCGTCGGGATCACGTCGTTGCTTGATTGGCCGTAGTTGACGTGATCGTTCGGGTGGACAGCGCGGTCGCCGATCTCGTGGCCCATGAGTTCGGCGGCGCGGTTGGCGATGACCTCGTTGGCGTTCATATTCGAGGAGGTGCCCGACCCGGTTTGGAACACGTCGACTGGGAACTGATCGTCGTGGTCGCCGGCGATGACCTCGTCGGCCGCATCGATGATCGCTTGGGCGATTTCGTCGTCGACGAGGTCGAGATCGCGGTTGGCCTGCGCCGAGGCTTTCTTCACGATGCCGAGCGCGCGGACGAACCGGCGGCCGAAGCTGATCCCTGAGATAGGGAAGTTTTCGACGGCGCGTTGGGTCTGGGCACCCCAGTAGGCGTCGGCCGGGACTTGCATCTCACCGAGACTATCGGATTCCGTACGGTAGTCGTCTGACATACCAAAACCAACGGTCGAATCCGGGGTAAAAGCTACTGATTGCCGTGCAGGTGTTGCGTTTCGCTCCGTTACTCGGCGTGGGCCTCGTATTCCGCGGGCGTGTAGGTCGTGAGCTCGATGGCGTGGATGTCGGTCGTCATGTGCTCGCCCAGCGCGTCGTAGACCTGCTGGTGTTGATCGACCAGCGTTTCACCCTCGAAAGCCGGCGAGATGACAGTAGCGGCGAAATGGGCGTCCTCGAACTCCTCGTCGACGCTGCGGGGACGGCTGACGGTTGCCTCACAATCCTCGATCCCAGCTTCGATAGCGGCCTCGATGTCGGCGGCGTCCATACCGGATACCCGGTGGCAACCCACAAAAACGCGCGGACTTCGAGAATCAGCTCCAGCGGTCGAGGCCGGTCTGGACGACAGCTGACTCGATCCGCTCAAAGCCGCGTTCGACTTCGTCGGCGTCGACTTCCCACTCCTCAGTAACATAGGCGCGAGCGGCGTCGAGATCCGGGTCGATGTCGCTCTCTATCTCGTAGTCGTCGGTGACCGGCGGATCGAAAAACAGCTCCCGGATTCGGTCGGCGAACTCGATGTGCTCGCCGCGGGCCTCCAAGACGCCGAAGAGGTCGCCGTGTTCCGTGATCAGTTTGACGCCGGTTTTCGGCCCGATCCCGCTGATGCCCTCGTTGAAATCGGTGCCACAGAGCATCGCCACGTCGACCAACTGTTCGTAGGTGATCTCGTGCTCGTCGAGGGTCGGCTGGAGTTCCATCAGTTCGGGATGGCCCTTGCTCGTCAACTCCCGGAGGGTGCTGGGCGCGCCGAACAGCAGCGTGTCGTAATCCTCGCTGCCGACGTAGTCGGCGTCGCCGATCTTGTTCATGTAGGCCGCTTGGGCCTCGCCCTCGGCGGGGGCGTCGATGTAGGGCACGTCAAGCAGGGCGAGCAGGTCACGGGTCGTCTCCTGAATCGTCTCGGTGAGTTGGACGGTGCGGGCCGACAGGCGAGCGGCTTCGATGCTGTCGCCGGCGGCTTCGGCTTCCGCGAGGCGTTCTTCGGCCTGCTCGCGTTGCTCGCGGCGTTTCTCGACCTCGTCGTCCTTGAGTTCGGTGACGCCGCCATCGAAAACGAAAATCGGCGTCAGGTCGTGTTCGAAGAACTTCGGGAGGCCCTGGACGACGCCGATCAGGTTAGCGACCTCAGTGCCGTCATCGGTGGTGTAGATCGCGTCATCAGTCCATTTGACCGTTGTCGTTAGATACCGATACAGCCAGTTGTGGGCGTCGACAGCGACGGTGCTGCCCTCAATATCCGCGAACGGACACTCCGAGAGGGCCGCCAGCGAGCGAAGATCCGAATTTCCCATATCGAGCGAACGGATGCCGGCGGCTTGAAACTCTCGAGTCAATTCGTAAAAGTCAGCTACTGATCATCGACAGCCGACAGCAACATCGGTGGCGCAACGTCACCGTGCTCCGCGAGAAACTCGGTTTCCGCCGTCGACAACCCTTCGCGCTCACGGAAGACGTCGAGCCCGCGCTGGTAGCCCGATTGCGACGCGACGGCTGGCTCACCGATGGGACGATCAAGCACAAGCTCGGCCAGTCCCGTCTCCCGGTCAGTGTAGGTGAAGCCGGCCTTGTAGAGCGCGTGATACGAGAAGGCGTTGTTGACCGCGATGGCGATGCGGTCGTAGCCAGCCGCGGCTGCCTTCGAGGTCAGAAATGCGACCAGCTGCGGGCCGAGTTGTTGGCCGTCACCGCGAAGATCGTCCCGCACCGTCAGATAGCGGATTTTCAGCGTCGATGGATCAGTTCGATCCGGACTAAACGTGATCGCGGCGAGGATGTTGTCGGCAAAATCAGCTTCGTCGACGCCGTCCGGCAGCGACGCCACCGACTCGGGATCGGTATCCACAGTTTCTGTCGCGCGCTCGGCAGTGTCGCCGCGGATCACCGCCACGCCAGTCCCGCCGGTGACGAACTTCCCGGCGTAGCTGAACCGGCGGTAATCGAGCCGCAAGGTGGGGTCGGCCTCGGCCCAGCCCAGCAGCGCGAACTCCATACACCGGCATAGCGGCGGCACCGACAAGAGTGCTTTTGCCGACGGCCCCCGAGGACGACGTATGCACGGCCTCGGCGACGTTCGCTTCTTCGATCGGGTTGCCCGCCTCTACGATTGGGTGATGCCGGCAGCTGATCAGCAGTCGCTGGCGGCAGCCCTCTCGCGGGCCGACGGCGACATCGACCGCCTACTTGACTTCGGCGGCGGCACCGGCCGGGCGACCATCGCCGTCGACGCCGCCGAGCGCACTGTCGTCGATATCTCTCGACCGATGCTGCGTCGCGCGCAAGCACGGACGGCCAGTGGGCCAGGACGACCAGCTGATCCATCTGGCCCGCTGGCGACGGTGCAGGGCGATGCCGGTCGGCTGGCTGTTGGCGACAATACTATCGACGCCGCAATCGTCGTCGACGCATTCCACCATATGCCAGCGCAGGCAGCCGTCGTCAGCGAGGCCCAGCGCGTGCTTCGACCGGGCGGCGTCTTCGTCGTTCGTGAGTTCGATCCGAGCCACCCGCTTGGCTGGCTGCTGGCTCGCGGCGAACACAGCATCGGCATGAACTCGACGTTCCACACGCCGGCCGAACTCGCCGAGCTGCTCGCCGACGCTGGGTTTGAAGTCGAGATACTCGACGCGGGATTCGAGTACACCGTCGTCGGGACGAACCGCTGAACGTTTTACCGCCCAGTCGAAGGGGTTGGTATGCTCAACGATCGCGTCGATACGGCCGGCCTCCCGCTGGCCGTCGGGGATCTGCTGGCGATCCTCGGCGTGTTGACGATTGGCATGGTACAGCACGGCTCACTGTTCGATCAGGGCGGAATCGATTTCGCTCACGCGGGCGGCGTCTACGCACCCTTCGTCATCGGGTGGCTCATCGGTGCTGTCGTGATCGGGGCCTACTCCGCGGGCGCAGGCGAGTCCGCGAAGGCGGCGATCCCGCTGGGGCTCCGGGCGTGGGTAGTCGCCGCATTCGTGGGATTCGCGCTGCGAGCGACGGTGTTTACGGGTGGGCTCGCGCCGATCTTCGTGGCGATCACGCTCCTGCTCACCGGCGCGCTGATCGCCGGGTTCCGCTGGCTCTTTTTCAAGATCGTCGGTTAAGAAGCCGCGACCGGTTCTACTCCATCCGGTAGCCTTCGACCGTTCGGCGCGCATAGAGGAACGAAAACAGGCCGAATGCGACGCCCAGCACCGCCGTTATGGCAATCCCAACGCCGCCGAAGACGACCGGCGAGACGCCGAGGGTGTCGGCGACGAGGTGGGTGATGACACCGGTGTGCGTGAGCAACAGCGGGAGCGCAACGATGGAGACGATCAGCGAGTAGATGACGAAGGCGAACGTACTCGGAATAATCGCCTTCCGGCTTCGGGAGACGCTGACGGCCTCGTGTCGCGGGAAGGCCGCGCCGATCCCGGTCGCAATCGGGCCGGCACAGCCCGCCAGCACGACTGTCCCGACGGTCAGCGTCGCAACCGACGCGAGCGACTGCGGGCCGGCAATTCCGAGCGCGACGACCGCGAGCGTCGTCGCCGGCAGGCCGAGGAGCGCGCCCGCAACGAGGTGGCCGCCAACGAGTGCGCGCGCCGGATCGGGGCTCAACACCGTCGCTGGCAACACCGCCCCCTCGTTGCCGACGACGTTGAGCGTGAACAACGCACCCGTGATCCACGCCCCACAAAACGCCACCAACACCGGGAACGAGCCAGCAACGCTGCCGGTCTGGACGGTTTCCATGATCGGCGTCACCAGTATGAACGCCGGGTAGATCGCATACGACAGCGAGATCGGCGCGCGGCGGGCCCGCGTCCAATCGACGGCGACGACGCCGGCGATGGGCTGGGGAAGCCAACTGAGAACTCGCCCGCCGGTCGCGTCGGTCGGCGTCGCCGTCGATTTCGTCGTTTCGAGCCCGTCGGCGTACCAGAGCCAGCCCGCCAGCCGCGTCAGAACGGGTGCGCCAACGACGAGCCCACCGGCAACGACGACCAGCCCACCGCCGGCGCGGCCAGGGGAGGCGTCAACGCCGGCGGCGAGCAGTGCGGCCTCGCCAACCCAGCCGATGGGCGTCGGCGTGAGAACCCCGATCAGCGGGCCGAGGACGTCCGAGGTCGAGTTCGAGAAGAGAACCGCAAAGTACGCCAGAAAGCCGGCGACGAAGGCGACCGTTCGCAGCCGGTAGAGCAGCCGGGAGCGAACACCGCCGTTCTTGACCAGGAGGGCGACCCCGACCCCAGTGGCAAAGCCGGTCGCTGCCAGCAGTGTGGCCGCCACAAAGACGACCGGCGCGGCAGCCAGCGAGCCGGAACCGACAGCGAAGGCGATGGCCGCCAGTGCGAGGACGATGACTGTTGGAGTCCCAAGTACCGTCGCCTCGGCAGCGAACAGCCCAGCCAACAGCTGGCCGTGGGAGATCGTCGTCAGCAGCCCGTCGCGGTTGTCGGGATCGAGCAGCGACGTATAGCCGCGGATCCCGCCGAAAACGGCGGTAGCCAGCCAGATCCCGACGGCGACCTGTCTGGCGAAACGGATCGGCGTCGATACCGCGCCGGTGAGCGCGCTGCCAGCGAAGTAGGCACCGCCGACAATGACGCCGACGGCGGGGAGCAGAAACAACACCATCAGCGCGATCCCGAGCAGTTGGCTCGGATTGTCCCGCAGGGTCCGCCAGCGACGACGGAGTTCGGTACGACCGACCGTCCGGGTTCGCTGCCACGAGACCGACATCTATCGCTCCGTCGCCGCCGCGTCGGGCACGCCAGCGGTGTCGACATCGTTGTTGTCGGGGACAGCCGTCGCCGCTGTCGACGATTCGGTCGTCACCGACAGGAACACGTCTTCCAGCGTCGAATCGTCGCCGGCTTCGGCGGCTGCCGTCAGTTCCGCCGGTGCGCCCTCGGCGACGATTTGGCCCTCGTAGAGCACGCCGACGGTGTCGGCGAGTTCCTCGACGACCGAGAGGATGTGCGTCGAGAGGAAGACCGTCTGGCCGTTGTCGGTCAAGTCGTCGATGGCGTCGATGACGGTGCGTGCGGCACGGGGGTCGAGCCCGCTGGTCGGCTCATCGAGGAAGACGACATCGGGTTCATGGAGGAGCGCCTGAATCAGCCCGATCTTCTGGCGCATCCCCTTCGAGTAGTCGTCGAGCCGGCGGTCGGCGTCGTCGGTGAGATCGAAACGGTCGAGCCACTGAGTGATTCGGTCGGTGGTCGGCCCCGGTGGGAGGTCGCGGAGGCGGGCGAAATACTGGAGCTGTTCGCGGCCGGTGAGTTCGTCGAAGACCGGTGGCTCCTCGGGCAGATAGCCAACGTGTTGCCTGACGCCCTCGCGGTCGGTGATCGATGTGTCGAGGATCGCAGCGTCACCGCTGGTCGACGCGGTCAGCGTCGTCAACATTCGCATCGTGGTCGTCTTGCCCGCGCCGTTTGGCCCAAGAAACCCGTAGACTGAGCCCTGCTCGACGGTGAGATCGATCCCGTCGACGACCGGCTCCCCGTCGAAGGTCTTGGTCAACTCGCGGGCGGTGATCGCCGGTGGCTCGTCGGTCATCGGTGGCCCGTCGACACGAGTGTGGTTACCAGCGACGGCGTCGATACTGGACGCTCGGAGGTGGGAGGGCCGAACATGCTGTTGGGTGTCTGTTTCGGAAAGAATCGCATAAACGCTGTGATGTGAGCGATTGAACCTTCCGCACAGTCGGGAACCGTAGCATTGCTATAAGTTATAGAAACGTTTGATGTGGCCACGTAGAAGTCACGAACAAACCACGAGAAAAATTTATTAGTGATTTTGCCGTAGTATACAATAGCCATGGCACAGTACTACGACTACGTACTCGGCGTGATTCCGCTGGTGTTGGTCGGCCTCACCACCCTCCTCACGCTCGCCGGGTTCGAGCTCACCACCGCGATCCCGGTCGGGGCTGGCGTTGCCGCGCTCATCATCGGCCACGCGCTGTTCGTCAACATGCCGACCCAGCCGACGGCGGAATCGGCCGAGGCGTCCCAGCGAGTCAACGCCGAATAGCGCGCGAATCGTTCCGTGACGACCCTTTTTGCCCGTGTGGCGTCGAGATGGATGTGTGACTGAGACGCTATTTCTCACCAGCGACGATGTGGCGGGACTGGCGACACCAGCGGAGTACGTCGAGCGCGTCGTCGACGGCTATCGGCAGCGCGGGGAGGGCGCGCCAGCCGAGCCCCGCACCGCGCTGTTCGGTGACGATCCGGCAGGCATGTTGACGAGCTACAGTGCGATCCTCCCCGAAGACGGCTACATGGGCGGGTATACCTACAGTGCCGGCTTCGGTGCGGGCGACGCATGGTTCATGACACCGCTGTTCGACGCCGACAGCGGCGAGCCGCTGGCGCTGCTGGACGGCGCGAGCATGAACCCGTTCAAAACCGGCGCGACCGGCGCGGTCGCCGTTGACACCTTAGCCCGCGACGATGCCGAGACGGTCGGCCTCATCGGTTCCGGCCCGCAAGCGCGTGGGCAGCTCCGCGCGACGGCGACAGTGCGGGATCTCACCGCGGTCGACGTCTACTCGCCGACACAGGCCAACCGAGAGGCATTTGCTGACGAGATGACCGAGACGCTCGGCGTCGATGTCACCGCCGTCAATTCGAGTGCGGCCGCCGTCGCCGACGCAGATATCGTCATCACCGCAACGACCGCTGGCGAGCCGGTCTTCGACGGCGACGAGTTGGCTCCCGGGACGCATGTGACCGCAATGGGACAGTACAATCCGAGCAAACGCGAACTCGATACCACGACCATCGAACGGAGCACCTATGTCCCGGATCTCCGCGATCGCGCCACACAGGACGCCGGGGCACTGCTGCACACAATCGAAACAGGGGTCGTGACTGAGTCGCATATCCATGCCGAACTCGGCAATATCGTCGCCGGCAACGCCGCGGGCCGGACGAGCGACGACGAAATCACCGTCTTCGATAGCGGCGGGACAGCCATCGAGACAGTGGCGGCGGCGGGCATGCTCTATGAGCGTGCTCGCGAGCAGGGTCTCGGTTCGACAATCGAGTTCGCCCCAGCGAGCGACGCGTTGACTGGAAAATAGATCGCGGGAGCAGGAATTACTGTAGGCGATACCGTAGTAGCGCGGCGATTCCGCCGAAACTATCGAGCTGTTGGCCGGGCTGGAAATCCGACGAGAACACCGTGATCTCGCCGCCCTGCTGTTCGACGGTTTCGATCACGTCGTTGATGTCGAGCTCCCAGTCGCCGTCGCCCTGTCGTTCGTCCCGCAGGCGATTGTCGAGGATCAACAGTTCCTCGACCGCGCCGAAGTCAGCGGCCTTCTGGACTTCGTCGATCCCATAGGCCGCTTTCGCGCCGTCGGCGATCCGCTCCATCAGTTCGTCGATGGTTTCGGCCTCGCGAGCGATCCGGGTTTCGTCCTGTACCTCCTCGACCGCGCCGCGTTTCAGCACTTCGTGGACGCCGCGGCCGCCCGCACTGGAGGTGTCGACGACGGTGATCAGGTCGGCGAGGTTGCGGTACTCCTCCTCAATGTAGTCGCGGGCGTCCTGCTTCGTGAACCCGGGGCCGGCGAGGATGATCGCGTCGGTGTCGAGGTGGCCGAGGGCGTCGCCTAACTCGGCGAACAGTTCCTCGCGCGGGCGGGAGTACTCGCCCTTGCCCGTGGGTTTGGTGAAGGAGGCGTACTCGTCGACGCCGTACTCCTTGACGAGGTGGATGTAAGCCTCGCCTTCCTCGACGGTGGCGATAGCGACATCGGGGCTGTCGGCGGCCTCCTCGGCCTCCTCGATGCGCTCGATCTGGTCGGCCTTGAACTGCTTTTCAATCGTCAATTCGTCGTGGGCTTCGACGTTGAGCGTGTGGTGGTGGCCGAGTTGATCCTCGCGGGAGCAGCCCGTGATCTCGCCGCCGACGCGCAGCCGGTTGGCGAAGCGCGCGAACTCCACATCCGAGACCTCGATGGTCACCGAGAGGTGTTCGCGCTGACCGCCGGTGTCGCGCATCTGGTCGTCGTCGCGTTGGATGCGCCGGGTGGTGTCGCCGGAGACGAGATCGCCCGGTTCGAGGACGTAGGAGAGATGCCAGAGGTCGTCGACGGTTTCGGGCGTGAGCGTCAGCCGCTCGCGGCCGGCCTCGCCCTGCCCGCGACTCGAAATTCGCATAGCGGGTGTTCAGGTGGCGCGGTAACAACGCTTGTGTTCTGGCGTGAATCATTCGTCAACACCCACCATGCAAACAAACGTGGAGACTAATATTATGACAATGGGATTATTTATTCGTAGCAATGACTCGGGATAGAGACAAGGACAAGGATCTTGCTGAAGACTTCTGGAAAAAATCAGACACCGAGAGCGTAGTTGATTTTGAAATCGCCTTAGCGGCTTTCTTAGCAACTGTAGTTCTAACATTTCCAACTCAGGAAGCACCTTGGATTGGAAAAGTTGCTGCATCAGCAGTCTTATTAATCACCTTGATTCGACGTATCGCAATAGCCAGTCCTTACGCGCAAGAAGACAAAATCATGAACCGGACAACACGGTTGATCGAATTTTTTACAGCGACTTGTGTGATCGTGATTTTTATTTCACTTTCCGAATATTTTTCAGAGTTGTCCGGTAGTTCGGTTCTGCTACACTTTTCGGTAACAACGGTAGTTATCTTGTTTATTTTAGTTATTTTGCATGAATTTGTATTTCTTGATTATCTAATCTGGTGGTATGCTAAATTTGACCAAAAAGAAACTCGTGGAGATAAGTTTGAGCCAATTTGGAGAGACCTCAAGACAATTTCATATTGGGGAACCAGGGCAAGAAGAAATCGAGAATCTTGGAAGGAGTTATCTAATAATATCGATTCTACGCTTGCAGAACCATCTGATCTACTCGATGATTTTGAGTTTTCTAAGTTCATAAGAAGTGTGTTTGTTCTAGTTCTCTTTTATTTCGCTATTAGTATCCCATCTGGACTATTTACCATCTCATCAGGCAATATTTTGTTATTTCTAGCCTTTCCAGCAGTTGTCTTTGCTCGTGACCATGCCTGTTTTTTGTATGTAGGCTATGGCAATACCTCATATGAGGAGTTTAGAAAACCGGTATGGGAGATTTCACTCTGGTCTGCAACGTATATGCTAATCGTAATTCGTTTACTCGGTTATACACCATTCGGTAAATTGCTGAATTGGTATTGGTGAATCGGTAAAGCAATAAGAGTGGATGAGAACCAAGCTGATCCCTTAGTCCGATTCAACGACCTGCTCAAGCCCCGACTGCTCCATTCCGGACTCCACGAGCACGCCGTGGGCACTCTCGCGTTCCTTCGCGCCGTCGGAGACTTTCACGAACACCGCGTTCTCGCGGGCCTCAGAGATCGTCTGCCCGCCGCAGTAGCTCAGCCCCGAGCGAATCCCAGCGAGGAACTCCTCAGTCAACGGCGCGAGCAGGCCTTTGTACGGCGTCAACGCCTCGACGCCCTCGCCGGAATCGACGTTGATGTCCTTATCCTCGCGGTCGTCGTTGGCCGCCGTCGAGGCCATCCCGCGAGAGCGTTTGAACCGCTCGCCGTTGCGCGTGACGACGCGGCCCGGTGCCTCATCGGTGCCGGCGAAGAAGCCGCCCATCATCACCGTCTCCGCGCCGGCCATCAGTGCCTTCGCGGCGTCGCCGGAGTTCTGAATCCCGCCGTCGGCCATGACCGTGATGCCGAGTTCGTCGGCGCGGTCAGCACACTCATCGACCGCCGAGAGCTGTGGGTAGCCCGCGCCGGCGACCTCACGGGTCGTGCAGTGCGAACCCGGCCCGACGCCGACTTTCACGCAGTCCGCGCCCGAGTCGTACAGATCCTCGACAGCATCGGGCGTGACGACGTTGCCGGCGATCAGTTCGGGATCGTACTCCGCGCGAATCTCCGCGACGGCGTCGAGTGCGCGCTCCATGTGTCCGTGAGCGACATCGAGGACGACGGCGTCGCCGCCAGCGTTCAAAATCGCCTCCGTGCGGTCAAGATAGTTCTCGTCGATGCCGACCGCCGCGGCGACGGGGCCGCCCTGCTCGGCGACCTCGCGGACTTCCGCGGCCTGCTCCCCGATCGAGAGGAAGCGGTGGATGACGCCCAGTCCGCCGAGGTCGGCCAGTGCGGCTGCCGTGTCGGCTTCGGTGACGGTGTCCATCGCCGCGCTGACGACGGGGATGTCCAGCGAGAGCGACGGCGTCAACCGTGCGGTGAGGTCGATTTCGCTTCGACTATCCACAGCCGACCGCTGTGGAACCAGCAATGCGTCTCCGTACGAGAGTCCGGTGCGAATCTCCATGTGTAACCCTCGTGAAGGACGGGCTAAGCGATATTAACGCTGTCCCTGACGACCCATGCTACCGCGTTACAAACGATTTAGTAGCTGGGGTGTATATATTGAAGGAACACACGTCACGCCTGCGGGACTCCATGTGTAACCAACCCCGTTCTGTGACGTGTGTCTCTAGTCGTGAGCAACGGGTATGTTTTAGCCGCCAGCAACGCAATTTTCAGCCCGCGAGCGACGCTGCTATCGGTCGATTCTGCTACAGATCGAGGCCGCGAATCGAGACGCCAGCTCCGGCGTCGTGGTCGTCGCTCGCTTCGACGTGACCGATCACCCGGCCGTCGGTCGCGGCTGCGAGATCAGCGGCGGTTGCGTCGTCGCCGACGGCAGCGACGAAGCCGGTACCCATGTTGAACGTCGTGTGCATCTCGGCGTCGGAAACGTTGCCCTGCTCTTGGACAAAGTCAAAGACGGGCTGGGCGTCGAAGGGGTCGTCAACGACGTAGCGGTGCTCGCCGAGCCGCTGGAGGTTCCCCCAGCCGCCGCCGGTGATGTGGGCCGCGCCGCGAACGCCGTGGGCGCGCATCGGTGTCAACAACTCAGTATAGATCCGCGTCGGCTCCAGTAGGGCCTCGCCGATGGTCTCGTAGCCCTCAAACGGGCAGCGGTCGGTGTACTCGTGGTCGCGGGTCGTCGCCGTCCGCGCCAGCGTGAGCCCGTTGGAGTGGATTCCCGAGGACGCCCAGCCGACGAGCGTATCACCCGGTTCGGCCGCGCCGTCGAAAAGGCCGTCTTTGTCGGCGAGGCCAACGCAGGCACCCGCGAGATCAAGGCCCTTGACCACTTCCGGCATCACCGCGGTTTCGCCGCCGACGAGCTCGATATCGGCCTGGTCGGCTCCGGCGGCCAGCCCCTCGCCGATCTGTTCGGCGAAGTTGTCGTCGGGCTCGTCGATCGCGAGATAGTCGACGAAGGCGACCGGCCGGACGCCGGCGGCGACGAGGTCGTTGACGTTCATCGCGATGCAGTCGATACCGACCGTCGAGTAATCGCCGAGGGCTTCGGCGACGAGCAGTTTCGTCCCGACGCCGTCAGTCGCTAAGGCGAGATATCGGTCGCCGATATCGAGTAAGCCGGCGTAGTCGCCCTCGCTGTCGCCGACCGCGTCGATCAGCGCGGCCGTCGCCGACTCGCTGGCTTCGATATCGACGCCCGTGTCGGCGTAGGTGAGTTCGTCGTCCGCGTCGTCAGTCATACCTCACAGCGCGGGCAGCGAACACAAAAGCGCGATGATTCGGCGGGTCGCTTAGATGATGCTGATATCGAGCGTCGTCCACGCGATGTAGGTCAACGCCGCACTCAGGAGGAACGTCCCGCCCCAGACCGGTTTGCTCCACCCGATAACGGTCTTCCCATCAAGTGGGCCGAACGGCACGAGATTGAACGCCGCCAGAAACAGGTTGACGATGATCCCGAGTTGGCCGAGCAAGACAAGCAGCCCTAGATTTAGCCCGATGCCACCGAGATACACAGGCAGAAAGACCGCCGCCAACACGAGATTCATCACCGGGCCGGCGATGGCGATGTGGCCGTGTTCTTTTGCGTTCAGGTAGCCGCGGTGGTGTACCGCGCCGGGCGCGGCAAAAATGAACCCGAGTAGCGCGCTCATCACAGCCAGAAACAGCATGTTGTAGTCGGCCCGAAACTCCGCGACCTGGCCGTAGTTGACGGCGACGACCTTGTGGGCGAGTTCGTGCAGCAGGAAGGCAACACCCGCCGTCAACAGACTCACGCCGAGCAACACGACCAGCGGAAGGCCGACCATCGCCAGCAGGTTCGGCCCACCGCCGGCGAAAAAGATCGTGAAGGCCAGCCCCAAGGCAGCCCAGGCGACCAGCAGATCACGCACCTCACGCGTGCTGAACTCGTAGTCGCCGATCTGATAGGCGGTGCTCATGTGATCGTCCTCCAGATCAGTTCCGCACTGTTGCGCGCGCCGTCAAGCATGAGCTGTGAGATCCCATCGACACCGCCGAGTTCGGTGCCAAGCAGAGGGAGGATGTAGCTCACAAACAGCGCGCTGGCGACAATGCTCCCGACGTTCGTCAGGGCGACAACCATGATCAGCTTGAACAGTGGGACATCGAACATCTCACCGAGGATCTCGCCGATCGGTTTCCTCTCATCGGAGAGCAGATCGTTGAGCGTCCCGATATCGCCGACGTTGACCGTCAGATGCCGAAGCTCGACGTAGCCGGCAAACCAGCCGGGCGCGAGGGCGGGATTGATCGAGGTCATCCACGCGACCGCACCGCCGACGCCGGCCGACGACCACCGCGCGCCAGCAAGCTTGGCGAAGCCGGCGGCGAACACCGCGTTGATCAGGAACCACGCGCCGAACACGCGCAGCAGGAAGGCGTTTTGCACGCCGGCCATCGCCAACAGCACGAAGAAACTCACAAACGCGACCGAGAGCACGATCCCGATGATCTTCCCCCACGGGATCCCGCGACCGGTCTCTTCGCCGACCAGCGTGTTCATCGGCGGCAACGAGGCGGGATCGTCAAGATAACCCTCGATCCCCGCGCGGTGGCCGGCACCAACGACCGCCAGCACGTCGTAGCCAGCATCCCGAAGGCCGACAAGCTGGTGGGCGATGTAGGCGTCGCGCTCGTCGATCAACGCTTCCGCGCCGCCGGGGCTGAACTGCCGGAACTCCTCCATCATCACCGTCACCACGTCGGCGTCGGTCAGCTCTTCGATGTCCATCTCGTCGATGCCACCTTCCGGTGCTGGGCCACTCGGGCCAAGCAGCCCGATCACCACAGCAGCGACCAGCCCGAGTGCGAGCCCGCCGACGAGGCCAAGCGTGAGGCTGCCGATGATCGTCACAGCGAAGCCGCCAAGCAGCGAGCCGACGAGGGCGTCGGCAACACCGGAGGCGGCAACGACGGAGGCAACCGCCCAGCCACCGCCAAGCGAGGCAACTAAACGGCGATCAGCACCAAGCGCGAGGCCGGCGAGTTGATCAATGAGGAGGGCAGCAGCGAGGCCGAGCAGGCCGCTTGCGGCAGCGCGAAGATAGACCGCCTCGGTGATACCGACCGCGCCACCAAAGAGGGCGAGTGCGGGACCGGCGACCAGGCCGACGATGAGGCCGACCATCACGCCGACAACACGGCTGTCGGTGACGCCGAAGGCGAGGCCGCCGACCATCCGCAGCTTTTCGGTGATCGTCATCCGCGCCCAGAACCGCTGGATCGTCTCCTGAATGTCGCGGTCGACGAGGGCGACGTCGATGCCGTGTTCCTCGGCGGATTCGACGGCGGCCAGCATATCCGCGCCGGGGTCGATATCGAACTGCTCGCCAAGACGAGTTTGGACGTACGACAGCATCCAGTAGGCGAGAAATTGGAAGACAGTGTTTCCCTGCAGCAGGTCGCTGGCGTCGAGGTCGTCGGGCTCGTGGCCCTTCAGTTGGCGGTAGCGACCGTCGTCGAGTTCGACGGCGACGATATCCGGCTGCTCGTCGGCGATCGCGGTTTCGACCTCCTCGACGCTGGCCTGGGAGACGTGGGCGGTCCCGATGACCGATACCGACCCTTCGCCGTCGGATGGCTCGGTTCGGGGCGGTCGATCCGCGGGCTCAGTCATTGGCCGCGTTTGTCCACCGGCGGGTTTACCAGTGTCGGAGTCAGCGTTTGGCAGCCACAGCGAGTGGAGCGTGGAGCCACCACCACCCGCAGGAACAGCTATTCATACGTCCCACCCAAAGGGTGAGTATGTCACACGATGCAGCGGTCGAGGGGATCGGAATGGGCGTCGGTCCCGACGGAACCAACGTCCCCGCCGTCATCCTCACCGCACGCGACGAATACCTCCCGATCTTCATCACCAGCGATCAGGCACAGTCGATCCGCCATTCCCTCTCGGGCGAGCCCTTCGAGCGACCGCTGACACACGATCTGCTCGTCGAGATGGTCACCGAGTTCGGCGGCGCGATCGACGGCGTCCGGATCGACGAGTTGGCCGACGGTACCTTCTACGCCAAGATCGACGCCGAGCGATACGTCGACGGCCAGCCAGAAACGTTCGCCTTCGATGCCCGCCCCAGCGATGCCATCGCCCTCGCCGTCCGCAGTGAGTGTCCGATCAGCGTCTCGGATGAGATCCTCGATGCTGCCGGGCGCGATCCAGACGAGATCGAGGTCGAAAAGCCGGAACCTGACCGCGACGACGAACTGGTGCCGGACGATCTGTTTTCCGACGACCCCGACGAGTAGCTACGCGTCCGGTAGTTTTCCAAGCGTCACGTCGACGACGATCTCTTCGCCATCTCGGAGGACTCGGATCGGGACTGTCTGTCCGGGGCGGGTTTCCAAGGCAAGCACCCGGCTTAACTCGTCGGTATTGTCGATCTCGCTGCCGCCGATCGCCAGAATCACGTCGCCACCAGTCGGGATAGCCGCCGCGCCGGATTGCGGCTGGTCTGGCGTTGGCTCGTCAGGTGTCGGCTCGGAGCCGTTTGTTGGGGGGTCGTCGGCGTCGCTATCGTTGCTATCGTCAGAATCTGAGTCCGCGTCGTCGCTGCCGGTGATACTCGGCTGTAAGATCCCATCGCTGGGGCCGCCGTCAGTTGTTTCGACGACCAACACGCCACGCGGGCGATCGAGGCCGTTGGCGTCGGCGATCTGTGGTTCGACCGTGAGAATCGTCACGCCGAGATAGGAGTGGTCGTAGCTCCCCGTCTCACGGAGTTCGGGGATCACCCGCGTTGCCAGCTCAGCCGAGACCGCGAAGCCAACGTTGCCGCCCTGCGAGGCGAAGACGACGCCCGCAACGTCGCCCGCGAGGTCGACCAGCGGGCCGCCGCTGGAACCGGAGTTGACCTCGGTGTCGGTCTGGATCGCCGCCGGGATCGAAAACCGGCTGAGCCCTTGGACGGAGCGGCCGCGTGCACTGACGATCCCCCGTGACAACGACTCGCTGAGGCCGAACGGCGCGCCGATGGCAACGACCTCCGCGCCGACCGGCGTCGGCTCAGTCACGAATGACAGCGTCTTCGGCACCGACACCGATGAATCGAGTTCAAGTACCGCGAGATCGCTGTGTCGATCCGAGCCGACAACGCTGGCGTCAGCCCACTGGCCGTCAGCCAGCCGAACCGTGACCTCAGATCCGGGGTCGACGACATGGTGATTGGTGACGATCGTCCGCGGATCGATCGCGAACCCGGATCCTTGGCCTACCTTCCGGTCGTTTTCGGCAACGTGGACAACGACAACAGCAGGCAGTACCTCGTTGTAGACTCGGGTGTATGGGCTCTCGCCGCCCTCACTGTCAGTCCCTTGCGGCGCGGCGCAGCCGGCAACCGCAGCCGCACCCGTCGCAACCGACGCCAACAGCGCGCGTCGCGTCTGTTCCATACACGGAGGGGCGTCGCCGCCGGCAAAAACAGTCCGATCAGCGGCGGCGAGCCACCCAGGCGACGACCACACTTATTCCGCGCGTCGGTATAGCTGGGGTATGCCAGTCACCGCCGAGCCGCCCGACCCCCCAACGCTCGAATCGGTCGATCCAAACGAGTACGAGGACGCCGAGGTCGTCGGCGACACCGACTACCGACGCGAGGAGATCGAGACCTTTCTGCGGGAAGGCGCGTGGGCCGAGGCCTTCGAGGCGTGGGCCGCCGACACCGATCTCGACGACGACGGCTTCGAGATCGTCATCGACATCGAGATGCTCCAGCACTTCGATTTCTTCTGGGATGGGTTTGCCGACCGGGTCGGCTACCACGCCCCTGGCATCCCCGAGGACTGGAAACAGCGCGATCTCCATCCCGACCTCGATAGCTGGGCGACGGTGTCGGCGATCAACGCCGGGCTGACCGAACTCGGCCAGCAGGTCTGTGAGGTACTCTACGACGAGTATATCGACTGGGAATCGGAGTACGAAGCCCCCGACGATCTGCCGGATTTTGATGACTGACGCGTCGACATCGGCTGGGGACGACACCTCAATCGCGGTGTCGATCCCACCGCTGGATGAAACGGCCCACGAGGCGGCACAGGAGCGACAGACACAGCTACTCAAACCGCCCGGCAGCCTCGGTCGCCTCGAATCGATGGCCGTCGATATCGCCGCCATGCAGTCGACGCCGACCCCGAGTGTCGACCCCGCAGTGATCCTCACGCTGGCGGCCGACCACGGCGTCACAGCGGAGGGCGTCAGTGCCTACCCGAAATCGGTGACCGCCGCGATGGTCGACGCTGTCGCCAGCGGCGATGCCGCGATCAACGCGCTGGCTAGGGCCAACAAGATCACCACCCACGTCGTCGACATGGGCGTCGACGGGGACGTGCCAGCGAGCGTCATCGACCATCATATCGCCGATGGCACCGCGAACATGACGGTCGAGCCCGCACTGACGACCACGCAGGCACACGAGTCGATCGCTGCCGGGCGGGCACTCGTCGAGGAGCACGCCGCCGAGGCTGGTGTCATCGGCTTCGGCGATCTGGGGATCGGCAACACGACCGCCAGCGCGGCGATCACCGCCGCGCTAACTGAGACCACGGTCGAGGAGATAACGGGCCACGGCACCGGAATCGACGAGGCAACCCGACAGCAAAAGATCGAAACGATCGAGCGGGCACTCGCGGTGACCGATCCCAACACCGACGACCCGCTTGACGTGCTCCGGTGTGTCGGCGGCTTCGAGATCGGCGGACTCGTTGGGGTGACGCTTGCGGCCGCCAGCCGGCGGATTCCGGTCGTCGTCGACGGCGTTGTGACGGGGGCAGCCGCCGTCGTGGCCGCCGAAATCGACGAGCGCGTCAGCGACTATCTGCTTGGCTCGCACGTCTCAACGGAGCCGGCCCATGCGGTGCAACTGGACGCCCTCGACAGTCCGCCCTGTCTCGACTACGAGATGGGCCTCGGCGAAGGCACCGGTGCGGCGGTTGCGATCGGTACCTACCGGGCGGCCTGCCGGGCCCACACCGAGATGGCGACGTTCGCTGACGCCGGCCTCGACGACGCCTAACCGTGGCGATTGGCGCGATCACCCCTCGCCGGCCTGGTAGATCTGCGTCTCGGTGCCGTCCTCGTAGATCGCATAGACCTCGATCTGATCTTGATCGACGGTTTTCTCCTGGCCGGAGACCTGCAGTGTGTCGAGGAGGTTGCCCTCGGTATCACGGATTTCGACGTAGGCGGCGTCACCGGGGTTTGTCCATGTGACAGTCGTTCCGACCGCAGTCGACTGGGTATCGACCGAGACATCTCTGTCAGGAGTGTCATCGTCGGCCTGATTTTGTTGTAGGCCGCGGTCGTCAAACTCACCGCTAAACACCGCCGCACCGACGACAGCGGCTGTCGAGGAGGTGATGACCAGCAGGATCGCAACACTCAGAATGTTGATAATATCGATGACCGCGCGTTCTGACGAGCGGTCGGTGTGACTGATACTCATAGACAGGTGTGCTCCCCCGAGCAGCGGCGATTGGTCGATGTGAGGAGGCCAGTGGCAAAAAACCCACCGGCACGGCTGAATGGGTGGAAACCGGCGATTCCACCACAGTGGGCGTCGATACACAGCGACTGCTGGGTCGTTGCGCAGAAACGACGACCACAGGCATCGACACAAAGGGAACTGTCATTACCCCAGCGGGCGAGGGCCGACACATGCGAGGCGCGCTCATCGTACTTGACGGCTGGGGACTCGGCGATCACGACGGCCGCGATGCGGTGCGGGCGGCCGAGACACCGACATTCGACCGACTGCGCCAGACAGGCGCGTTCGGCACGCTGCGCACTCATGGCCGACGCGTCGGCCTCCCAGAGGGCCAGATGGGCAACAGCGAGGTTGGCCATCTCAACATCGGCGCGGGCCGGGTCGTCAGACAGGCCTACACGCGGATCGTCGACTCGATCGACGACGGCAGCTTCCGCGACAATGACGCGCTCAATGACGCCCTCAGCTACGCCGACGACCACGACGGCGCGGTACACCTGATGGGACTGGTCAGCGACGGCGGCGTCCACTCGGATATCTCTCATTTCCAAGCGCTCATCGAACTCGCCGCCGATCGCGGTGTCGACGCAGTCACCCACGCCTTCACCGACGGGCGAGATACAGCCCCGAAATCCGGCGCGGGCCATCTCGAAACGATCACAGAAACGGCCGCCGACCACGGCACCGGTGATGTCGCTACCGTCTCCGGCCGCTACTACGCGATGGATCGTGACGTTAATTGGGAGCGGACAAACCGCGCCTACGATGCGATCGTCAACCGCGAGGCTGACCACGAGGCCGACACAGCGGTTGCGGCAGTCGAGGACAGCTACGCCCGCGACGACACCGACGAGTTCATCGAGCCGACGCTGGTCGCCGACCAACCGGCACTGGCCGACGGCGATGCGATCATCTTCGTCAATTTCCGGGCCGACCGCGCCCGCCAACTGGTGCGGATGCTCGCCGACATCGAGCCGGAGTGGGGGGTCGAGACCAGCCCGCCGGATACCAAGCTGGTGACGATGACCCAGTACGACAAGACGTTCGACCTTGATGTCGCCTACCCGCCGGAACAGCCCGCAAACACCCTCGGCGAGGTCGTCGCCGACGCCAGCCTCGACCAGCTGCGGCTTGCGGAATCCGAAAAATACCCCCACGTAACCTACTTTCTCAACGGGGGCCGGGAGATCGAGTTCGACGGCGAGCGCCGCGAGATCATTAAAAGCCCGGCGGTGGCAACCTACGACCTCCAACCCGAGATGCACGCCGAGACGGTGACCGACACCGCCATCGACATCATCGAGGCCGACGACCCCGAGTTGCTCGTTGTCAACTACGCGAACCCGGATATGGTCGGCCACACCGGCGACTACGAGGCCGCCATCAGCGCCGTCGAGACGGTCGACGAGCAGCTTGGCCGGCTTGCCGAAACGATTCAGGCCGCTGGCGGCCATCTCATCGTGACGGCCGACCACGGCAACGCCGACGACATGGGTACCGAAGCCGACCCCCACACTGCTCACACATTCAATCCCGCACCCGTCATCTACATCTCGCCGGATGGCGACGACGGCGGGCAGACGATGCGGGACGGCGGCGCGCTCTGTGACCTTGCGCCGACGCTGTTGGAGTTGATGGAACTACCGACGCCCGAGGAGATGACCGGCGACCCACTGCTTGAGGACGCCTGAGGATACCTGACGGCAGCATCGACAGCTGCGAGAGACGGTACGGTTTTGCCGACCGGCATGCATCCACCTGTATGCCCGATTTTGCGCTCAGTTTTGATGAGTTTGTTCTCGCCGCCTCGACCGACAGCCTCGCCGATGAGCCGGCGGCCCGCGAGCACGCCGACGCCGTTGAGTTCCGACTTGATCTCGCTGATGACCCACTCGAACAGCTGAGCGCCTACGACGGCGAGCTTCCGATTATCGCCACCAACCGCGCCGCGTGGGAAGCCGGCGGCGCGAGCGATGAGACCGAGCGACTTCTCACCGTAGAGACGGCGCTTGAAGACGATGCCGTCGCCGCGATCGACCTCGAATGCCGCGCCCTCGATGGGAGTGTGGCTGCGGCCGACACCGAGACCGCTCAACAGGTACGGACGAGTGCCCGCGAGGCGGGAGTGCCCGTGATCGCTTCGATCCATGACTTTGAGGCGACACCGCCACGCGAGAAACTGACCGCGCTGTTGGATCGCGCAGCCGACGCCGGCACAGTTGGCAAACTCGCTACGACCGCCCACGACCGCGGTGACGCGCTTGCGTTGCTGTCCGCAACCCACGAGGCAACAGCAGCCGGCAAGACGGTGGCGACGATGGGGATGGGCGCGGCCGGCCAACACACCCGCGCGGTCGCCCCGATCTACGGCTCGGCGATCGGCTACGCGCCGGTCGAGGCCGCCGAGGCGACCGCGCCGGGGCAGTACCCGCTTGCGACACTCCGGGAGTTAGTCGACGGGCTAGCGACGCCGACGAACAACGATGTTTAACACGGACATGGTCTAATCCGGGGTATGGACAGCGCACGACGACGGGTGTTGGTGACCGCCCTTCTCGCCCTCGCCGGCGCGATGATTGGGGTGCCGGGGGTCGGTCACGCGTATCTTCGTCGCTGGAAACGCTCGCTGCTGTGGCTGACGGTGACGCTTGGGGCGGGAATCTTGCTACTCAGCTACTACGTGCCGGATCCCTCGACGCTCGATCCCTTTGATTTCGACGCCATCCCGATGGAGGTGCGGCTCACCATCTTCGTCATCACGGCCGTCAGCGTCTTTGATGCGACGCTGTTGGCGTATCTTGATGGCCGGTCGACAGCCGGGATCGGCAGCGACGACGAACCAAGCGAGGAGGGAACACGCTCGTGTCCGCACTGCGGTAAGCCGACCGATGCGGATCTCGATTTCTGCACGTGGTGTACCGAGCCGCTTGCCGACACCGACGCAGTCGACGACACATCGACCGAGCCCGATCAGCCGAAGTGAGCTACTGAGCAGGTAGGCGATACAGCCCGCTGTGTCAGATTACGTGGGTTGCGGCTCTGTTCCATCGAGTCGACCAGCGAGCCGCTCGAAGGGAGCCGAATATCGCATCAGCGTCGTCCCCACAACAGCCATGACCAACACGTAGCCGACGGCAAACGCGCTGATCCGGTCGGCGACCGGCTGTGGAAGCGTTCCGTTGGCAGCCCCCGACACCGCCAGCGTGGCGATAATCAACGAAAACTCCCCGCGAGTCGTCATCGCGAGTGCGACCCGCGTCGAGCGCCGAGTGTCGAGACCAAAGGTTTGCCCGCCAAGAAACCCGCTGAGGAGTTTCGTCGGCGTGGAGACGATAACCGCGGCTGCAATTGCCCCGGCGACGCCAGCGACCGCAAGTGGATCAGTGACAAGGCCGATCCAAAAGAAGAAGACGGCGGCGAAGACATCCCGAAGCGGTTCAAGCAGCTCCTCGATGTGAGTGACATGTGTCGTCGAGGAGACGGCCATCCCAACGAAGAAAGCCGCGACCGCCTCGCTGACACCGAGCGAGAGGGCGATCCCGGCGACAGCGACGGTCAATCCGATCGTCCGCAACACGACGGATTCGTTGGTGTCGCCATCGAGGAGTCGCTCCAAGACAGGGGTTCCAAACTGGACGCCGACGAACAACAGGGCAATGAAGCCGAGCCCGATACCGACAGCGGTCGCCGCCGCACGGATGTCGCCACCGCCAAGCACAACCGCGGTCGTCACCGCGAGATACACCGCGATCAACAGATCCTCATACACCAACGTGCCGAGTACCGGTTCGGCCTCGTCGTTTGCGATCCAGCCCAGATCCAACAGCGATTTCGTGATGATAGCTGATGAGGAGATGTAGACGATCCCGGCGACCAGTATGGCCGGGAGCACCGACCCAAACAGCAGCCAACCGAAGGCGAAGCCGACCGGGAAGTTGATGAGCGCGTCTATCGTCCCCGCGGTGCTGATTTGTCGCCGCCGCGCAAGCAGGCGATCGAGGTTGAACTCCAAGCCAAGAAAAAAGAGGAGAAAGACGATCCCAAGTTCCGCGCCGATCGCGATGAACTCGGTTTCGGCGATGTAGAGATCGCCGCCAGCGAGCGGGAGGCGACCAAAGACGTACTCGCTGGCAGCCATCCCAACGAGGATATAGAAGGGGATGACTGACTGGCCAAGCCGGTCGGCTCCCCAGCCGACAGTGGCGATTGCTGCGAACATGACGCCGACTTCGAGCAGGTTAGCCACACAGATCCACTCCTCGTCGGGAAAGGGTGTTCGCAACCGGCTGTAGTCTCATCGCAATCATGCCTCACCGGCAAGGAGGGCCTCGAAGGACGCACACTGCTCGTCGGTGCCGGTGACGACGAGGGTATCGCCCTCCTGCAGCGTCGTCTCCGGGCCGGGGCTTTCGACGGTCGCGCCGTCGCGCTCGATGGCGACAACGGTGGCACCGGTCGTCGCACCGATATCGGCCGCTCGGATCGTAGTCGCCGCGAGCGGGGAGCCGGGCGGCACCTCATACCACTCCAACAGCAGCCCACCAGGCAGCGTCGTTTCCTGTTTTTCGGCCTCGATGGGCTGGAAGTATGCGCCTTCGAGGATCGTCCCGATGGTACGGGCGAGGTCATCGGAGAGCTCAAACAGTTTCTCCGAATCCGCATCCGGATCGGGCCGCCGAAACACCTCCCGCTTTCCCGTGTTGTGAGTGACGATAACCAGATCGCCGTCGCCGATGTCGACGACGTGTTTCTTCCCCACGCCGGGGAGGTCGCTTTCTTCGATAGTCATACGCCTACAGGCAGTCGGCAGCGTCTAAAAACCGATGGTCGGTGTCGAGAGGCGAATCGACACCGGCTTGGGCTTATTTTTCGATAATGCTCTCTTCGACGGCCTCGCCGAAGTGCCGGGCGACATCCTCGTAGTACAGCAGCATCTCGTCGCCGGCTTCGAGATCGGTGACGGCCTTTCGGCCCTCGCTGGTGGCGACCTTGATCGTCTCGGCGTTTTGGAGCAGCGTCTCGATGCGGTCGCCGTCGATCTCCAACTCCACCCGAAACATCGGCCGTTTTTCGATTTTGACGCGGCCAACGATGGCTTCCCGGGTGTTGCCGTCGGTGTCGACGACCTGTACCTCGTCGCCGCTTTTGAGCTCCGAGAGGTATTTCGTGCCGCCGTCGGGCGTCCGAACGTAGGCGTGTACCGCGCCGGCGTTGACGCGGAACGGCCGGGAGGCAACGTAGGGCGATTCGGCGGTTTCGGCGTGGACGAAGAACAGCCCACGGGACATCGAGCCGATGAGCATCCCTTCATCGTGATCCATCAGGCTCCCGGTGTCGATACAGACTCGGTCGGCCATCCCGGCGCGTTCGACATCGAGAACCTCGCCGTACGTCAGATCGAGCGTTTCACGCTCGGCGGCATCACGGACGTCGACCGTGTTGCGGATCTCGTCGGGGTTGTCGGTGTCGAGCAGGACGCCATCCGCGCCGAGTTCCAGCGTCTCGAAGGCGGTTTGGGCCTCCTCGGCGGTGGTGACGCCGGCCAGCAGATCGGTCTCCTCGCCGATACGGGCGATCAGGTTTTCCAGCGGGATGATCGTCCAATCCTCGCCGATGACGACGGTGTAGTCGGCATCTTCGGCGGCGGCCTCGGCGAAGGCCTCATAGTTTTCATCGAAGATCCGAACGTACGCGCCCTGCGGGCCGGTGCGACCGCGACGGAGCGTCGAGAGGTCGGCGGAGCCGGCGAAATCCGAGGGGAGATCGACCGTCCCGTCGCCTTCGCCGTCTTTGCCGACGAAGTAGGCGTCGGCGGCCGCACCCTCGGCGGCTGGTTCAGCCTCATCGACCATGTCAGCATCCGAGCGGAAGGCGGCGACGTTGATATCGCCGAGTTCGCGGACGCGGTCGACATCGTCCTCGTCGACGAGTACCCAGTCGACGCCGGCCTCGATGGCGGTCGTGATCCGTTGTTTGCGCGTCTCCCAGTCGCCGACATCATCGTCGGCTTTGATCCAGACGGTGCGTGTCATTACCGGGCTGTCAGTCCGCGTCGGCTTGAACATGGCGGAAGCGCGCGGTTGGCAACATGGTGATGGCTCTATTGACGGTGATTCCATCAACTCCAAATCAATCGGTAAGAGAGCGGGCTGGACGCGATTTGAACACGCGACCGACGGATTAAGAGTCCGTCGCTCTGCCAAACTGAGCTACCAGCCCTCGGCGTAGGCTACCGGACACCGCCTAAAAGGGGTTTCCTTTCGACCCGCCTAATCGGTGGCGCTATCGCCACCGACCACCACCGGGTGCGGGGCGGCTGCTGTCGAAACGGACGCTGTTAAGTGCGTACCGCAGCGAGTATCGACAACAATGAGCCCTGGTGTGACCGGCTCCTCACGGTCGACCTACGCGATCCTTGGCTGTGGCAGCGTTGGCCACGCCGTCGCCGAGGATCTTGCCGAGGCGGATAACGACGTGCTCATCCTCGATAAGGACGCCGACCGGGTTGAGGCCCTGCGCGATCAGGATCTCAACGCGACGGTACAAGACATCAGCGAGCCCTCGGTCGCCGAGGCGGTCGCCGACCGCGATATCCTGCTGGTGTTGGCCTCCGATATCGAGGCAAACAAGGCGGCGGTCGCGGCGATCCGAGAGGCCGGCGGCGATCAGTACATCGTCGTTCGAGCCTCCGATCCCGTCAGCCAAGACGAGCTCAGCGAGCTCGGGGCGGATATCGTTGTCAACCCCTCGGAGGTGATCGCCGACTCCGCGCTGCGCAGCCTCGAATCCGGCGAACTCCAGTATAAGGCCCGGCAACTCGCCGATATCCTCGAATCGACGGAGGGCCGGCTGGCGATTCTCACACAGGACAGCCCTGATCCCGATTCGATCGCCAGTGCGACCGCGCTGCAGGCGATCGCCGCCGAGTTCGGCGTCGAGGCCGACATCCGCTATGAGGGCGATATCGGCCACCAAGAGAACCGCGCATTCGTCAACCTGCTTGGGATCGAACTGCTGGCCAGCGACGACGAGCCCGCAATCGAGGAGTACGACCGAATCGCCCTCGTCGATAACGTCCAGTCCGGCAGCGACGACCCGGCCTTCGAGATCGATATTCTCATCGACCACTACGAACCCGACGAGGAGGTCGACGCCCCCTTCGTCGACGTGCGGACAAACCTCTCCTCGACGTCGACGATCCTCACCAAATATCTCCAGGAGTTCGATCTCGGCCCCAGCGAGACGGTTGCTACCGCCCTGCTGTATGGGATTCGGGCGGAAACACTGGATTTCAAGCGAGATACGACACCCGCGGATCTGACCGCCGCCGCCTACCTCCACCCCTTCGCCAACCACGACACCCTCGAACAGGTCGAGTCGCCGTCGATGTCGCCGGAGACGCTGGATGTGCTGGCCGAGGCGATCCAGAGCCGCGAGGTACAGGGCAGTCATCTGTTTTCGACAGCCGGCTTTATCCGCGATCGGGATGCCTTAGAGCAGGCCGCCCAGTATCTGTTGGATCTGGAAGGGATCACTACCAGCGCGGTCTTTGGGATCGTCGACGAGAAGATCATCGTTGCCGCCCGCTCGAAGGATATCCGGATCGATATCGGCAGCGTCCTTGAGGGCGCCTTCGAAAACAGCGGCGATATTATCGGCCACTCCACCCAGGGCAGCGTCGAGGTACCGTTGGGGATCTTCACCGGCATCGAGGCCAGCGAAGACAACCGCGAGACGCTGCTGGAGTTGACCGAGGAAGCTGTCAGAAAGAAGCTCTTTGCGGCGCTGGGCGTCGAAGGCAGCGATACAAACGGGTCTTAGGCGACGGCTTCGTCGGTCTCGTCGGTCTCTTGGAGGCGTTCGATCGTGCTGTTGACGAGGACAACGTCGCCGACGGCTCGTACCCACCGATAGGGGATCAACACACCCTTGCCGGGGCCGACAGTGTCGGCAAACAGTTCGTCGTTGAGTTCGCCGACCGCCAGACTCGTGACCGATTCGGCATCCAAGTTCAGCTGTACGTCCTCGATCTCGCCGACAAACACACCATTGTTCGAGTAAACCTCGCGGCCGACGAGCGTCGTGATCTCTTGGGGAGTCCCGTCCATGCACCTACCGTTGGGGGCACCGATAATAAGATTTCGTGGTCGACAGACAGGTGTCAGACATTGGTGCGTTGATCACAGCAGTACCAACCCACTACCACCGACCGGGAGCAACGCTTACCGCAGCATCGATTCCTCGCCGTCAAGTTCGGTCAGCGGGAGGGGCGTCGACTCTCCGCGCCAGTGATCGAGGCGGCTGTTGGCCCACGAGACGGCGTCGTCGCCGCTGTTGCGGATCAGCGCGCGGCCGCCACTGTCGTCGATCACCAGCAAGCCGGCCGTCGATCCCATGGGGCGGTCGACGACGACAAGGCCGTGGGACGGCGTTGTATCGAGCAAGCGAAGGTCGGCACCGGCCTCCTGGAGTGCAGCCAGGGAGTCGGGGTAGGTGTCGACGAGTGCCGACACGACCGAATCGGTGACGACGATCTCAACGGTCTCCGTGTTGTCGGTCGCCAACGTGCAGGCTTCGATCAGCTGTGGGAACACCGCCGGACAAAGAATGCGGATCGACTGGGCCTCACCCAGCAGCGCGCAAAGCGCGGAGATCGGCTGATGGGGCGTCGCCTGCGTGGCGGTGATGATCGTCGCATCATCAAGCATTGACCGATCGATCTGCTGGGTTGGCGGGAGTTCAGCAAAGACATCGCCCGCCGAGAGCAGTTCGGCCGTCTGAGCTTTGAATCGGTAATACTCCGAGAGTAACAGTTCGCCGAGGAGCGTCCGCCGGTAGCCCTCCGGCGATCGGGTCACGAGGCCAGCGGCTTCGAGATCACGGATGCTTCGATCGACAGTCGAGCGTGAGGGTGGTACCGCCTCGACGATATCGCGTTTCTCACAGCCGGCGACATCGACAGCGTACAACACCGACTCCCGCTGAATAAGCGTCGATAACACATCGGATGGGTCAGTGGCAACCATTGGTGAACGTGCGGGAACCCCGTATACCGGTATAAACAACCGTGATATATTTAAACGTTCGTCACGCGGCGACGCGTTCGTGCAGACGGTGATGTAAAGCTATACCCCACTAACACAGTAATTGCCGGAGTGCCTCTGACAACCCGGCGATCCTGTCGGTCGCCCTGCCCGGACGACCGCGTTATGCTTGTCGACCCTGCCCGGATCGACAGGCTGCACCGGCCGACTTGCCCGGGTCGGCTTGGTACTGTCACGCTGGCTGCCAGTTGGCGGCCGCACGACACTTTTCAACAACCCACCAGTAACATCGATGTCGCCTGTAGTTCTTTACGGCTGGCGGTTCACTGACGTGACATGAGTCAGACTGACGCTGACGCGACTGTGAGTATCGTTGGCGGCGGCCCCGCCGGTCTGAGTGCCGCACTGTTTACCCAGAAAAACGGCCTCCAGACCCGCGTTTTCGACACTGACGGAACGTGGATGCACAAAGCCCACCTCTTCAACTATCTCGGCGTTGGCTCCCAGGACGGCACGGCGTTCATGGAGACCGCCCGCCGACAGGTCGATAGCTTCGGCGTCGAGCGACACCAAGGCGAGGAGGTCACGGACGTGACCGCGACAGACGACGCTTTCAGCCTCGAAACCGCCGAGGGCAGCTACGACGCCGACTACGTCGTGTTGGCGACGGGTGCCAACCGCGATCTCGCCGAGTCACTGGGCTGTGCCTTCAACGGCGATGTCGTCGATGTCGGCGTCGACATGGAAACCAGCGTCAACGACGCCTACGCGACCGGCGCGATGGTACGCGCCGAAGAATGGCAAGCAGTCATCTCAGCCGGTGACGGCGCGGCCGCCGCGCTCAACATCCTCTCGAAGGAGAAAGGCGAACACTTCCACGACTTCGACGTGCCCGCTGACGCCGATGGCGTCTTCGGTGCGATGAGCGACGAGGCGTAGGTCGACAGCGAGGCTCGTCGCCACCGCGGCCGCCGAAGACCACAACGTTTGACACGGATGCCCCCGACAATGAGGGTATGCAATTCGATCGAACGAGCGGCGTTTTCCTACATCTCACCTCGCTGCCGGGGCCACACGGTATCGGCGATCTCGGCGCGGGCGCCCGGGAGTTCCTCTCGTTTTTGGAGACAGCCGAACAGACCTACTGGCAGTTCTGCCCGCTGGGGCCGACCTCGGCGGCCCATGGCAACTCGCCGTACCAGTCGTTTTCGGCCTTCGCGGGCAACCCGCTGCTGATCAGCCTTGATCGACTCGTCGACGACGGCTGGCTGACCGACGACGATCTCGAACCTGTCCCCGATTTCGACCCCCACGCCGTCGAGTACGAGCGCGTCGCCGAGTACAAACGCGACAAGCTCAGAGCCGCCCACGAGCGGTTCGACGAGACGGCAACCAAGGACGACCGTGCGGCCCTCGCCGAGTTCCGCGACTCCGAGCCGTGGGTCGAGGACTACGCGCTGTTCCGCGCGCTCAAACAGAAATACGACGGCGTCGCGTGGATCGATTGGCCCGAGCCGATCCGCACCCGCGAAGATGACGCGCTCGACGAGGCGCGCGAAGAACTCAGCGGGGAAATCGAGTACCGCGTGCTCGTCCAGTACTGGTTCGACAAACAGTGGCAGGCGTTCAAAGAAGACGCCGAGGACACCGATATCAAACTTGTCGGCGACGTGCCGATCTACGTTGGCCTCGACAGCGCGGACGTGTGGGCCAGCCCCGAGGCGTTCCAACTTGACGACCAGAATCGGCCAACAGCGGTCGCCGGCGTCCCGCCGAACAGCGGCGACGATGGGCAAAAGTGGGGCAACCCGCTGTACGACTGGGGGACGCTCGCCGACAACGACTACGACTGGTGGGCCCGCCGGCTTGATCGGCTCTTTGGACAGGTCGATGTGACGCGACTCGATCACTTCCAAGGCTTTCTGGAATACTGGGCGATCCCAACCCATGCTGACTCCGCAGCGGAGGGCGAGTGGCGCGACGGCCCCGCCTACGACTTCTTCGAGACAATTCGGGATCGGCTTGGCGAACTCCCGTTTATCGCTGAGGATCTCGGGTTCCCGGACGCCGAACTCAACGCCTTAATGGACGAGTTCGGCTTCCCCGGCATGCGCGTCCCGCAGTACGCCGACTGGTGTCAGGACGGCAACACCCACCAGCCGATGAACTACCCAAAAAATGCCGTGGGCTACACGTCGACCCACGACACCAACACGTTCCAGGGCTACTACAACGATCTCGGTGACCGCCAGCGCGAGTGTCTCCACTACAACCTCGGTGTCGACGGCGGCGACATCCATTGGTCGATGATCGAGGCCGTCTGGCGATCCGATGCGGTCTTGGCGTTCACGACGATGCAGGATCTGCTTGCCCTCGACAGCCACGCCCGGTTCAACACGCCCGGCACCGCCGAGGGCAACTGGACGTGGCGGGTTACCAGCGATGGGCTTGACGAGGACATCGCAAACAAGCTCGGCACGATGACGATGATCGAGCTTCGATAACGACGCTCGGCCGCGGAACCGAAACCCCGAAACCCGCTGTTTGCGACCTATTGTGTAATGGAGACAGGCGTCATTCCGGTCGACGACCTCGACGGCCCCTTCGATCTGCAGTCGACGGTCGAAAGCGGCCAGAGCTATCTGTGGAGTCGGCTCGACGGGAAGATGTACACCACCGACGACGCCCACGGTGGGCAGGCGTGGTACGAAACAGTCGTCCCGCCGCTCGACGGCGTCAGCGACGAGCAGGCTGTCGTCCGTGTCCGGCAGGTCGACGACCGAATCGAGTGGGAGTCGACGACCGACGCCGTCCCGATCCTCACCCACCTCCTGCGGCTCGACGACGATCTCACCGAAATCACCGCTGACGCGCCCGACGAGCCACTGTTCGACCGCGCCTTCGAGCAGTACCGCGGGATGCGACTCGTCCGCGATCCGCCGTTTGCCTGCCTCGTTTCATTCATCTGTTCGGCCCAGATGCGGGTGAGCCGAATACACGGGATGCAACAACGACTCGCCGCCGAGTACGGCGAAAGCGTCGAGTTCGACGGCCGCACCTATCAGGCGTTTCCGACGCCCGAGGCGTTGGCCGCCCGCACCGAAGCGGAGTTGCGCGATCTCAGCCTCGGCTACCGCGCGCCGTACGTCCAACGGACGGCTGAGATGGTCGCCGGCGGCGAGGCCGACCCGGCTGATGCCGTTGGTCGGGAGTACGAGGCTGCCCGCGAGTATCTCACCCAGTTCGTCGGCGTCGGCGACAAGGTCGCCGACTGCGTGCTGTTGTTCTCGCTTGGCTACCTCGAAGCGATCCCGTTGGATACGTGGATTCGGACTGCTATCGAGGAGTACTACCCCGACTGTGAGCAGGGCACCTACGCCGAAACGTCGCGGGCGATCCGCGAGCGGTTCGGCGGCGAGTACGCCGGCTACGTCCAGACCTACGTGTTCCATTACCTCCGAAATGGCGGCGAGTAAGTCGAGAGCGACGGCTTCGGGGGAGCTGTCGTTGCAGCCGAACTTTCATACTTGCCGCCGTGCTACAGACGCACATGGACTGCCGAGTCGTCGTCGACGCTGCGGTATCGGTGTACGACGTAGAAACAGTCGATGAGGCTGTCCGCATTGCGATCTCGAAGACCGGCGAGCTGCTGAACCCGGATCTCAACTACGTCGAGATCGATATGGGGTCGCCGACCGGCCCCGACGGCGATGAGCTGCCGCCGGCCTACATCGTCGCCGATGAGGCCCTCGTCGCCCTTGAGTTGACGATGGACGTATTCAACGTCGAACAGGAGGAACACGCAAAACGGGTCGCCCGCACGGAGATCGGCCAACGACTCAGCGAGATCCCGCTGGAAGTGAGTGCGATCGAAATACTCCCCGACGAAGCAGGCGACACAGACGAAGACGACAGCGAGGTCGATGACGAATCCGGTGACGGCGGAAACGAATAAGGCAGCAAAGCAGGCGTTGTTTTAGCCGTGGGGTGGCGTACACGGAGCTATGGCAACGAGGCGAGGATTCAGTGCTGGCGTTCTAACAGCCGGTGTTGTCGGGATCGCCGGCTGCTCCGGGTGGGCTGGAACAACAAAGACGAGAGCAAGCGGGGCTGATCAGACCCAGGAAATTGAGGTTGCCAATGGAAAAATGATCAGCGTCGAGGTCGAAAACGAAGAAGGAGCGGTGACCGTCGCACGAATCGTCGCCCCAAACGGTGAGACGGTGGTCGAATCCGATGTCACCGGCGTCGCCACCATCACCCATACAGCGACCGAAAACGGTGTGTACACCGTCGATATCAGGCCGGCACGACGGGGGTATTATCATATCGACATCGAGTAGACGGCTCCCCGAGCCCGCCGTGTGAGGAGATATTTACCTACCCCAGCGTAGTGTAGGATATGCAAACCCACATCGTCCCGGTCGGCTTCGATTACGACCGGCTCATCGCGCCGCTGATCCGCGATCAGTTCGACGTGGATCGAGCGATCCTCCTTGAGGGCGCGGTCGGCAGCGAGGCCAACGTCGAGTATTCTCGGAATCTGGCCTCTAAACTCGAAACCGACTTCCAGAGCCTGCTCGGCGCGGAAACCGACCGGATCCGCCTCGAAGACGTGTACGACTACGATGCCGCTTTCGAGGGCGCGTTCGAACTTATCAACGAGCAACTCGACGGCGGCGCGGAGGTCTGGGTCAACGTCTGCTCGATGCCGCGGCCCGTCAGCTTCGCCTTCGCAACCGCGGCCCACTCGGTGATGGTCGAACGCCAAGAGGATAGAGACCGAATTCACACCTACTACACCGCCCCTGAGAAGTATCTCGAAACCGAGTTGGCCGAGGAGCTCCGGGCCGAACGTGAACTCCTCGGTGACCTGCTTGAGGCCGAGGAGTTCGACCGCGAGCGAGTTGAGGAACGGCTGGAGAGCACCGCCAATCTCTTGGCGGAGTTCGACGAACGCGGCAGCACCATCGGCGCAAAGGAGATCAACGGCCAGCATATCGTCGAGCTCCCGGTGGCCTCCTTTTCCAGTGTCAAACCCTTCGAGGAGCTCATTCTCTTTACCCTTGGCGAGCACGGCGAGTTCGATTCGGTCAGCGAGCTTGCGGAGGCACTCGCCCGCGATCTCAACGAGGAGTACACCGACAGCTTCCGATCGAAGGTGATCTACAACGTCGACCGCCTCGGTCCCGGCGGCAAGGGCTACATTGAACAGGAGGAGATCGGCAAATCCTACCGGACGACGCTCTCGCGGATCGGCGAGCTATGGGTTCGCTCACACGCGGATACGACGCGTGAGTCGCCGAACCTGAACTAGAGGAAGCTGCCGACGAGTTGGTAGAGCAAGCCGAGCGCAAACACCGCGACCAGCAGGGCCGTCGTCACGACGACCGCCGGCGAGAGCTCCGTTTCCTCCGTGGTGATGTACGAATCTAGTTCCATACTCCAGAGTGGTCGCTCCGGGATGTAATGTTTTGCTACTTCAGGATAACAGTTGTCAGCCCGATGCACCCATCATATTCACTGTCTGCCGAACCCATCCCGTCGCACCGCTTGGATAGGAATCCGACCGCTCTTCGGGCTGAACAGTGCCCTCACCATCGACCGCCCGGACGACCACCTCGTGGCTGCCGTCGGGGTCGAACTCGTGTCGCCACTGCCGCCATACGTCGTCGCCGGGCAGCGGCTCAGAGAGCTCGGCGTCCTCCCACGTCGACCCGCCGTCGGTCGAAACCTCGACACGTTCGATGCCGCGGGTGCCGGCGTAGGCGTGACCCGCCAGTTCGATCGCGCCGCTGTCGAGCGTGGTGGTGCTCCACAGCTTGGCGACCGTGTTGACCGGGCCGGTGCCGTGCCAGCCGCGCTGTTCCCAGTAGCCGTCCATTGCCTCGTCGAGTAGTTCGATCTCGCTGAGCCACTTGACGTTCGTTTCCCCCCAGTGACCGGGCACGAGGACGCGCACCGGATGGCCATGGGATTGCGGAAGCGGCTGGCCGTTCATCTCCCAAGCGAGGAAGGCATCGTCAAGCGCGTCAACGGGGAACTGAACGAAGTAGTCGTCCTCCGCCCGCAGCATCGCACAGTCACACTCGCCCTCCGGATCGGCTTCGTCCAACAGCGACTTGATCGGCGTCCCAGTCCAGACGGCGGTATCCATCTTTTCGCCGTTGAGATCTTCGCCGACACAGCGCAGCGTCACGTAGCGATGTTCGGTCGGCATCGCGGTCAACTCGTCGTAGCTGACGGTCACGTCGTCGCCGACCTCGCCGGTGATCGTCATCGACCAGTCGTCAGCTGGGACTTCGGGATCGAACTCGGCGATGTCAACGTTGTAGAACTCGCCGATCTCGCTGACTAACCCCGGTACGTCGCCGTCGATATCAAGCGCTTGGGCGTCGGCCTGTTGCAGCCGGTCGGCGACCGCCTCGCTGACCGGCTCGGTGGTACCATCGCCGCCGCCAGCATTGGCGAGGCGGCCGACACCGGCGGCAACGCCGATAAACGCGGCTGCACTGGCGAGGACGCGCCGCCGGGCAGGGTTGTGCTCGATTGCGTCGCCTGCTTGCACGCCAAGTGCGGTGAACACCAACACCGGCGCGGCCGCACCGACCGCCAGCGAGGGGTCGGCCGTGATCGCCGCGGTGACACCCCACGCAAGCCCGCCGGCAAGGACGATCCCGAGTGTCGACTGCGTGAGTCGGTCGGCGACACGGACGCCGAGTAGGGCAATCGCCCCAAGCAGGCCGACGGCGAGCCCCACTGAGAGAGCGATATGCAGCAGGTGACCCTCATCGCCGATGGTCTCGATGACGAACGCGACGAGTCGGCCGGGAGTGAGCCGAACGACCAGCGCGTCGATCGGCGCAACGATGAACTGGCGGGTGTAGCCAGCGACCGCATACGAGCCGGCGACGCCGGTGATGCCGGCAAGCAGCGCGACGAGCAGTTCGGTGCTGTGATCAGACACCTGTGCTCGGAATTGAGTAGAACGATCCATAGGTTAGCTCCCAACATCGGTGGTGTCGCCGCGCAGACGCACCAGTGGTGAGTGTGGCTGCAACATCAGGTGTCAACTCAGGTATCGTCGCTCATCGTTTCGTTGTCCATCGTCTCGTTATCCATCGAGCCGTCATCCATTGAGTCGTTCATTGTCTCGTTGTCCATCGATCCATCATCCATGGAGCCGTCCATTGTCTCATTGTCCATTGAGCCATCATCCATGGAGCCGTCCATTGAGTCATCATCCATGGAGCCATCCATTGTCTCATTGTCCATTGAGCCATCGTCAATCGATTCGTCTGACTCCTCATCAGGTGTGCTGTCGGTGCCTGCACAGCCGGCAAGCGCGACCACCGTTGCCGTGCCGGTCGCCTGCAGCAATCGTCGTCGTGTGCGTGCCATACCGTCACCACAGCCAGCCTCTCAAAGGGTATTTTGCAAGGTTCGACCAAACACTGTTCACACTCAGTTCAAATTTCGGTCGGCATCGAGGGCGCGAAGTTTGAACGGAGTTTGATCGCTTCTTGAAGAAGCTATTTAGCTACTTACTGTGACGAGACAGCTATCGTGCCGCCTGCGGGTGATCGAGTGCGATCTACAAACCAACGACAGAGTACCAGTCATGGAGAGCCCATCGTTCCATGTGGAAAGCGATTTGCCACTGCCGCATGGAGTACGCCTAACTAATGGAGAAATCCCTGTGGTACCTCTTTGCCGGGAGCCGTGGCGGTGTCAACAGGGTTCGCATCGTGCGGGAGCTCAGCGATCGCCCACAGAACGCAAACGAGCTGGCTGAAACACTGGATGTCGACTACAACACGATCACCCACCACATAGAGATGTTACACGAACACGATGTCGTCGAGCCGAGCGAGCATGACTACGGAAAGCTGTACTTCCTCACCGATCGGTTTGAGCAGTACAGCGAGACGTTTGAACAGATCGCCGCGGAGGTCGAATAGCGATGATCGCAAACATCGCAACCCCAGCCGCGATGGGCGTCGCCGGCATCAACAGCGTGCTGCTGCTGATTCTCGTTTCGGTCTGGGTGCGAAACTATCGGCAGTTCGGCTCGCCGATGATCCTCGGCCTGCTCGGGTTTAGCAGCGTTTTGCTCATCGAGAATCTGATCGCGCTTGCGTTCTTCTTCAGCAGTATGCAGGCGCTGTACAGCATGGATCCGCTGGCCGGGCAGGTCGTCTTGGGGATGCGACTGCTGGAGCTGATCGCCATCGGGTTCCTCAGCTACGCAACGCTGCAGTGACGGCTCCATCGTGTTGAACGGAAAGAGAGTGGGACTGCCGAGAGTCGAACTCAGGTCCTACGGACCCCATCCGCAGAGGATACCACTACCCCACAGTCCCGCACCCGAGGAAATGCGAGGCGGTCGTTTAACACCTTTGTTTCGCTCGTCGCCGCCGGCTGTGTCGGGTGGTTTCAGTGCTGCTTCTCGATGTCGCCGGACAGATACTCGCTGCTGCGAGCAATGATCCGCCGGGTGAACTCATTGGTCACTTGTCCCTGTGGATTTGCGACCGCGTCGTGTTTGATCGTTGCGAGCACCCATGGAGAACAGTATGAAAGCTTGTCAGGATTGAAGCCAGCAACCCAATCGCTCTCGGTGACCGCGATGTTTGCGGGAAGATCACTCAGTGTGAGCCCTGCACAGATATACTCCTCCCCTCGGTACGGAACCGCATCCGCGCTGAGAACGAGCCATGGCCGCGGATTCGAGCCGGTGCGATACGGATCAGGAGCCCACACCACGTCGCCAGCGAGAAACCGGTCACTCGTCATCGCGGAGCGTGCGCGGATCGACGGCGTGGGGTTCCCACTCGCTCAGCTGTGGCGGGTGATCCGCCTCCTCCCGCTCGGTAAGCGTTGCCGCTGCGTGTTCACCGGCGGCGTCGACGCTCTGTTCGTGGTCGCTGATGCGCCAGTAGGGTTCCCGGTGATCGACCTGCCCACGCTCGCGGAGTCGCACGAGCGTCGGGCCAACCGATCCGGATTTCACGCCGGTGTTGGCGGCGATCTCGCTTTGGGTGTACGCTGTCTCCGGGTGCTCTCGAAGAAAGGAGAGAATCCGATCCGCGTTGGTGCCGGCCGCGGGCTCGCCGGCGTCCACCGAGAGCTCCTCAAACTCGTCGCTGGTGATCGGCATACAGATGGGTTGTACTGGCGTGTATTGAATGTATTGCGCGATTGTGGATCGAGGTTACACCAACACGGCTTCGAGATCAACCACAACACCGCTGTCGGCGTCGGGGTCGCCGACGAGCCGCCCGAGACAGACCGCACTCCCGTTGGGCGTGTAGCAGGCCACAAGCGCGTCGTCATCGACCGCGCTGTCTGGCCCCTCGATCACACCCGGCGCGTACACCGGCGCGCCGGTGGCGACCTGTTCGGCCGCCGAGGGCGCGATGACGACACTCGGCAGATGCTCCAGTGCGCGCTCGGCCGGTTGGACAATCTCCCGCAGCCATTCGGTGTCGCCCTCGCGGGCGACCGCCAGCGCGTCGGTGAACTCATGCAGATCGACCAAGGAGGTGTCGTCGAAGGGGTCAGTCGCGGTGCGGCGAAGATGGCCCATGTGTGCGCCCGTCCCGAGTGCCAGCCCCAGATCGTGACACAGCTTGCGAACGTAGGTGCCGCTTTCACACGCGATCCGGAGCAACGCCTGGCGGTCGGTGTGATCCAACAGCTCCAGCGCGTAGATTTCTCGGACGCGAAGTTGGCGACGCACCGCGCTTTTCCGTGGCGGCTTCTGGTAGAGCGGTGCCTCAAACCGCGACAACACCGACTCGAAATCCGCCGGCTGTGGGCCGTGTAGTTCCAAGACCGTAACGTACTCCTTGCGCCCTTCGAGAAAGGCCTGCGCCATCCGGGTGGCGTCACCGAGCAGCATCGGCAGACAGCCCGTCACCTTCGGATCCAGCGTCCCCGCATGCGCCGCGCGGTCAACCGTGGGTGACTCCGTGTTCGGTGTCGACTCCTCGTCGTCAGCAGCCGAGGCAACGAGGTCGTCAACGGCGTCGCCGGCCAGATCCCGCACCCAGCCGGCGACCTGGTGGGCTGAGGGGCCGGCGGGCTTATCTAGGTTGACGACGCCGAACGCTAGCAACTCGGCGGGCGTGCGATCGTCGGGCGCGGCGCGAAGTGGATCACTCATTGGAGCTGGGCTCAGAAGTCGTAGACAACGCCCTCGACAGGGGCTTTCCCCTCATCGATGTCGGGATCGTAGGCCTCGACGGCGGTGGTAAGCATCCGCTGGACAGCCTCAGGGCCCCAGCGGGCGGTGTTGTAGGTGATGTCATAGATCGAGAGATCCGCGATGTCAATATTGTAATACTCCTGATACCGCTTGCGCTCGCTTTGTTCGCGGCGTTCGGTCTCCTCGCGGGCGACGGCGACCGATTTGTCCTCGCGGTCGGCGATGCGGTCGGCGCGGACGGCCAGCGGCGCGTCAAGCCAGATCTTCACGTCCGCGTGGTCGCCGGCGAGCCAACCAGCAAGCCGGGACTCCAGTACAACGTCGTCGTCTTCGACGGCGATCTCCCGCAGTCGGGCGTCGAGATCGCGGTCGATCTGATCGTCCTCCTCGGCTAACTCGTTGAACTCGACGGGCGAAAGGCCGCGTTCAGCGGCCAACTCACGGAAGATATCGCCGCCGCTGACGTGATCGAGATCAAAGGCCGCCGCGAGCGCGGCAGCGTTCGTGGATTTCCCGCTGCCGGGGGGGCCAGAGACGGTGAGTAACATATCCGTCCTGCGGCCGTCCACCTAAAAGAGATTACCCTTCAGCGCGCCCGTGGTGCGCGGTCGCACACGGACGCCAGCGGCACCGAAAGAGCCGGCTCAGTTCGAGGACGGCGTCATGCTGATGTTGAGTCCCTTCTGGATGATCTGGTTGAACGCCATCGAACACAGGAAATACCAGACGATCCAGATCTGCATCGGGCCGACGATCCCGGTCGTCCAGGAGACCTCACCCGCAAACGGGATGACGATGTTCTGGAAGGCGTAGTGTTCGACCCCACCGCGGAAGCCGAGCGCCCAATACATCCAGAGGAACGCCGGGATGGTGAGGAACATGATCCAGACCATCGGGCGGAACTGCTCTTTGAACATGCCGAGTTGGTCGCCCATCGCCTCCATCTGCTCCTGTTGAATCTCTTCGAGGGCCTCCTCGTCGCCGCGCTCCTTGGCATCCTCGCGTTTCTGCTTGATCTCGTCCATGCGGGCCTTGTACTCGCCCATCTTTTCGGTGTCCATCAGCGCGACCCGCAGCAGCGTCGAGTACAGCCCGGTCGCCAACGCGATGATCATCACAACGACGTAGAACGGCACAATGTTCGTCAGCGGGCCGAGAACGACATCGATCGCCCCGGCGACGACATTGCGGGCTGGAGCCCACGCGTAGCCGGCAAAGAGGCCGACAGTCAGCCCGGCGGCGCCCTTGTCCCACTTTGTCCAGGAGGACGATTCGATCTCGTCGGTTGCACTCTCCTCTGTGAGCCCCGCACGGACGGCATCGGGGGATTCGATCTGAAACCCGCTGTCGCCGTCGACGAGGATCCCTTTCTCGATCAGTCGGCCCCACTGGCCGCTGGTGATCTCATCGCGGACATCGACCCACTGCACCTCGTTGTCGGTGGCACTGTCGAGTACCGTCTCGATGGCCGCCTTCATCTCGGCGTCGGCGGTGACCAACGAGCGAACTTTGCGTTCGATTCGACTCATTGTGCCCTCGTTGGCAACGCGTGAATAAGAAGGTTGTACTCTGCCGGTGCCGCGCAGCGATCAGTCGTCGAGACCGACAGCGTCGACGATGCGATCAAAGACGCCGTCTGGATCGGCTTCGCCGTCAACCTCGATCAGGTCGCCGGTCTCTCGGTAGTGCTCGACGACAGGCTCGGTATTTTCGCGATAGACCTCCAGTCGTTCGGCGGCGACCTCTTCGGTGTCGTCGTCGCGCTGTTCGAGTCGCTCGACGATCTCGTCGTCGTCGGGCATGTTGAACTCGGTGTGGTACACGTCGCCCGTTTCGGGGTCGACACGGCGACCCGTCAGCCGGCGCAGGAGTTCGTCTTCGCCAACGTCGAGGAAGACAACAGCGTCAAGCTCGGTGATCGAGTCAAGATACTCGACCTGCGAGAGGTTTCGTGGGTAGCCATCGAGGATGAAGCCGTCGGCCTCGTCGATGGCGGTCTCGACGATCTCGTTGACCAGGCCGTCGGGGACGAGTTCACCGGCATCCATATACTCCCGTGGGGTGCCGTACTCGGTTTCCATGTCCTTGTTCGCCCGAAGCGCGTCGCCAGTTGTGATGTGTTCGAGATCGAATTCGTCGGCGAGCCGCGAGCTTTGGGTTCCTTTACCAGCACCAGGCGGGCCAAGCAACAGCAGTCGATTGCTCATACTGGTTCCACTCCGGGCTACCTTATAGGTTTGAACAATTCCCGCGCCAGCGATCAGTGGGCGGCTGCTACCCCTGTAGCTGCGTCGTCGTTTCGACCAGCGGGTGGCGATCCTGCTCGATGATAGTGATGTCGCCGATCGACGACAACCCCTGCTCGGCGGCGGTTTTGGCCATGCCCAACGCCAGTGGCTCAGCGGGAACGATCACGTAAGCGTCCATCTCATCGATCCCGAGGCGGTCGGCCGCGAGCACGCGGTGGTGACCGTCAGCGAGATACAGCTCACCGTCGCCGCCGGCATCGATCACAACCAACGGCTCGGCGAGGCCGCGTTCGAGTTCGTACCGCCGCCCGTCGAGTTCATCGGCGTACACCTCCGCCTGTGTTGGCACAAGCTCGGCGAGTGGCACCTGTCGGCGTTCCTGGGTAAGCTCGACACCGTGGAGATCGGTGAGCGTGCGGCTCAGCTTGGCGACCTTCTCCGGGGTCGCCCGCTCGATCTGACTGCGGATCACGTCCGTATTCGAGAGGATACCGACGAGTTCGCCGTCATCGACGACCGGCAGCTTCTGAATGTCGGAGCGGACGATCACCCGGGCGGCGTCGGTGATCGTCATCTCGGGATCGGCGACGATCGTCTCCTCGCTCATCACCGCCGCAACCGTTGTCTCGGGGTCGGCAGCAAGCAGATCCCGCCCGGTGACAAATCCCTCAACATGGCCGTCACGGGTGACCGGAAACCCGTTGTGGCCGTCCTCGCCGTCGATCTGCTCGCGGACAGCCCCGACGGTATCGGTTGGGTCGACCGTTGTGACCGACCGCGTCATATAGGCTGCTACCTGTGGCTCGCTGTCCATCAGCGGCTCTACAGGAAGCCACCTGAAAAAACCACGGTCGTTACTCCGGCGGGAACCGCACCAACGGATGGCCGTACTTGCCTGGTTCAGGTGCGGTATCGAGGGCTTCGAAGAACCGCCCGGCGATCGTGTCGTGGACGACAACCGATAGCGTCTCCCAGTCTTCGACAGCATCGAGGACACCGATCGGTACCTGCGCGCCGGCCATCGTCGCGTGGCCGCCCGCGCTGCCGACCTGATCGAAGGCCTCACGCAACGTTTCGCCGAGATCGACCGCCGAACCGCGGGTGCGGCCAGAAACATAGATGGTCTCCTCGTCGTAGCCGAAGACGATGACCGTCTCGACGCCGTCCATATCCAGCAGCTTGTCGGCAGCCTGCGGGAGTGCGTCCCGCTCGGCAAGCCGGCCGACACAGCTTGCCAGCGCGGAGCCACGAACCTCCCGGCCGTCGATGGCGGCCGCCAGCGTGTCGGCGACGCTGTGGCTCATCGTCGGCGATTCGATCTTTGTGAGCGCGCGTTCATCGGCGTACGCCGAGAGGAAGGCGGCAGCCTCGAAATCAGCGGGGGCGACCCCGCGGGTGAAGCCGTCGGTGTCGGTCTGAACCCCATACAGCAGCGCGGTCGCCAACGATTCGTCGGGCGTCAGGCCAAGCTGTTGGAAATACTTGACCATGATCGTACTCGTCGACCCCAGTGCCGGGCGGATATCCAGATAGCCGCCGCGCTCGTCGATCGGTTCGCGTTGGGGATGGTGGTCGACAACGAGGCGAACGATCGTCTCCGGCGGCAGCCCGTCGTTGACGCCGGGACGGGCGTGGTCGACCAGCGCGATCGCCCCAAAGTCATCGACCGCGAATGACTCCGGGGTCGTCGCCGTCAACGACAGCGACAGCAGGTTCACCAGCGCACGGTTCTCTTGGTGGGTGATCTCCCCAAAGTAGTAGGCCTCGCTGTCGACGCCGACATGGTCGGCGATCTCGGTGAGGGCGATCGCGCTGGCGATGGCGTCAGGATCAGGATTGTCGTGGGCGACAACCGCTAACGGCTCCGACAGCGGCCGGATCGCCGCCAACAGCCGTGCCATCCGGTCGCCGCGGTCGTCGCCGGCGATCGACTGGAGTTCGGTGGCTACCACGTCAGCTGGCTCGACAAGGTCGTCGGCAACGCGGTGGAAGGCTGCGCGTTGGGTCTCGTCGATCGTATCGGTACAGACCGCGATCAGCGTCGCGTCGGGAAAGGCCACCCGTGCGCACTCGGCGATCGCACAGCCGCGAGCGTCGTCGGTAGCAGCGACAACGACCACGTCGGCATCGTCGGGGTACTGTGTTGGATCGGTCGGATCACCCTCGGTCGCCCGAATCCCGGCCTCCCGGAGCGTGGTCGACCAGCCGCGGTCGTCGGTGACGACATACAGCGTCCCGGGCTCGTCGGCGACGCTGGTCGCGACGGCGTTGCCGACGGCGTGGTCACCGAGGACGAGCCGACGCATCATAGACGTAGGTTGGTGAGAGTTCGGGAAGACCCTGCCGTGTCGACGACAGGTGGGTGATCAGGCGAACAGCGCGGCCGCGGCGGCCTCGGCGGTCTCGATGACCGGCCCGAAGCCCGGCAGGAGCAACACGGTCACAACGCCGGCGACGATGACCGCGGCGTAGAGGCCGGTCGGTGCGTCGCCGATGGCGTCGAGATCAGTCGTCGCATCCTCAAGCCACAGCGCCTTGACGACCCGGCTGTAGTAGAACAGCGACAGCGCGCTGGTGACCGCACCAACCGCCGCGAGCCACCAGAAACCGGCGTTGATCGCCCCAAGGAAGAGGACGTACTTCGAGAGGAAGCCGCCGAACAGCGGGAGGCCGGCAAGGCTGAACATGAACACCGCCATGGCGAGACTCGCCATCGGCGCGCGCTCGGCGAGGCCAGCGTAATCCTCGAAGGTACGGCCGACGCCCCAGCGTTCGACCATCGCAATGAACAGGAACGCACCGGTGTTCATGAAGCCGTAGACGAACAGGTGGGCCATCGCCGCCCCCATCACCGTCGCGTTGGTGGCACTCGCGCCGGCGGTGATCGCCGCCAGCCCGATCAGCGCGTAGCCCGCATGTCCGATCGAGGAGTACGCAAGCATGCGTTTGACCTCGGTTTGGGTCGCCGCCGCGAAGTTGCCAAGCACCATCGTGACGACCGCAAGAATCCCGAACAGCAGCCCCCAGTCGATGCCGATGTCGAGGGCAGGCTGGAAGGCGGTCGCAAAGACGCGGAAGCCGACCGCGAAGCCGGCAGCCTTCGAGGCCGACGAGAGGAACGCCGAAACCGGCGCAGGCGCGCCCTCGTAGGCCTCCGGTGCCCAGAAGTGGAACGGCACCGACGCCGTCTTGAAGGCGACGCCGCCGGCGACCATCACGATCCCGACCCCGAGCACGCCGTTGAGATCGCCGACCGAGCCGATCTGGGCGGCGATATCGGGCAGCAGCAGTGAGCCCGTCGCCGCGTACACGAGACTGATCCCGAAGGCCAAGACAGCCGAGGAGACCGCACCGATAAGGAAGTATTTCAGGCCGGCCTCGACGCTGCCGCGATTGTCTTTGAGATACGCGACAAGCGCGTAGGATGGCAGCGACGCCATCTCAAGGCTGACGAAGACGGTCGCCAGCGAGTTCGAAACCGCCATCAGCCCCATCGCCGTCGTCGCCAACAGCAACAGCGAGTAGAACGACGCCGGGTTGGCGTCAGTCTCAAAGTAGTCGTAGCTGGCGGCGATGACGAGCGTGGCGACACTGGTGAAGATGGCCGTGAAGAACAGCCCGAGGCCATCGACGATGATCGCCCCACTGAAGAGGCTGATCGCGCCGCCGTGGGTCGGCTGGCCGGTGCCAGCGAGCAGATACCAGATGGCGACGCCCAGCGCCGACAGCGTGCCGGCGATCGAGGTCAGCGCCAACAGCTTGTTGTCACGGCCGTCGGGCCGGAGGCTGTTGATACCGAAGACGACGAGGCCGGTCAGCGCCAGTAGGACGACCGGCAGCAGCGCGCGCACGCTGAACACCCAGTCGGTCGCGGTACCTTGGAGAAGGAGGCTCATGGCGCCCCACCTCCCAACAACTCAAGCAGCGGAACGGTTGCATCGCGGATCATATCGAAGAACAACGAGGGGACAACGCCAAGCACGATGATCGCCGCCAGCAGCGCGACCAGCGGGGCGACATCGTGGATCGGCGCGCGGTCGAGGTCGTAGTCGGTTTCGAGGTTGAACGGGCCGAACAGGGTTCCCTGCATCGCACGCAGGAGGTAGCCCGCAACGATGACGATGCCGAACATCGCCACGGCGGTAAAGACCGGCGCGTACGGCAACACCGTCGAGCCAAAGGAGCCGACGAAGATGAAGAACTCCCCGGCAAAGCCGGCCATCAGCGGCAGTCCCATGTAGGCGAACGCGCCGGCGACGAGGATCCAGACGGCGATCGGCATCCGATCGGCCAGCCCGGACATGTCGCCGACGAGGCGGGTGTGAGTCGCGTTGTAGATGACGCCGACGGCCATGAACATCAGCCCCGAGATCAGGCCGTGGGCGATCATCTGGAACGTCGCACCACCAAGCCCAAACTCGGTGAATGCGACCAGCCCGAGGAGGACGTAGCCCATCGACGACACGGAGGAGTAGGCAACGATCCGTTTGAGATCCTCCTGGGCAAGGGCTAACATTGCGCCGTAGATCACGGAGACGACGGCGATGATGGCGATCGGCACCGCGAAGTACTCTGCCTGTGCGGGCAACATCGTGTAGTTGAACCGCAGCAGGGCGTACGTCCCCATCTTCAGCAGGACGCCTGCCAGCATCACCGACACCGGCGTCGGGGCTTCAACGTGGGCGTCCGGCAGCCACGTATGGACGGGTACGACCGGTACCTTCACCGCAAACCCGATGAACATGGCCGCGAAGGCGACCAAGGCCAGCGTCTCGCTTGGCAGCCAGAAGAAGTTGCCAAGCTCGCCCGCGGCCAGCGATTGGGTGATCTCCGGCAGCCCGAAGCTGTTGACCGGCAGGCCGATCACCAACATCATGAAGCCGATGAACATCACCAGCGAGGCGATGTTGGTGTAGACGAAGAACTTGATGGCGGCGTACTTCCGGCGTGGGCCGCCCCAGATCCCGATCAGGAAGTACATCGGGACGAGAACCGCCTCCCAGAAGACGAACCAGAGGAAGAAATCTAGGGCGGTGAAGACGCCGATGAGGTTCGCCTCCATCAGCAACATGAGGCCGTAGAACTGGCTCTTGCGGTCGTCGATCGGTGTCCACGCGCTGACGATCGCCAGCGACGTGAGGAACGTCGTCAGGATCACCAGCGGCAGGCTGATGCCGTCGAGGCCGACGTACCACTGCAGTTGGTAGCCGGCGACCTCCAGCCACGGGACAACGGTGTTAAACGCGATCTCGCCGCCGGTGAGCGCGTTGCCGCCGGTCTCGAAGGCCGACCACAGATAGAGGCTGCCGGCGATCGGCAGCAGGCTGAGGCCGAAGGCGAGTTTGGGTGCGTACTCGTCGGGGGCCGCAAAGACGAGCAGGGCCGCTGCGAACGTGACCGCCAGTAGTGCTTCGAGTATCATTAGAACCACCCTCCGATGAGGCCGAAGACAACAAGCAGTGTCGTCAGCCCCAAGGTCAACAGCAGGGCGTAGTTGCTGACGACGCCGCTTTGAATCCGTCTGATCCGCTCGCTGCTCAGCAGGCTCACCGAGGAGACACCGTTGACGACGCCGTCGATGACACCCTGATCGAAGGTGTCGGCACTCCCGGCGACCGCGCGGGTGTTGTCGGCGACCCAGACCTGGAACTCATCCTGGTAGTAGTTGTTGTACAACAAGGCTTTGAGCCCGCCGAGTTTGTCGGTGTGCTCGGCGGGATCAGCCACGTTGTACAGCGCCCACGCAAGCGCGAGGCCACCGAGGGCGAGCCCAAGCGAGACAGCCGCACCGGCGAGCACGGTCGACACCTCGCCGCCGAAGAGGTACTGGCTACTGTAGGGGTTGAGCTCGGCGTAGTGGTGTGAGGAGAGTCCCTCGATGCCGCCCCAGTGGTTGTCGAGCCAAAGGTGCAGGTAGTCGATGCCCTCGATGCCGAGGACTTTCTGTACCGGCACCATGTTGATGCCGCCGGTGACGACGGCCAGCACGCCGAGGACAGACAGCGGCCCTTTGACGTTCCACCGAACCGGATGAGGGTCGCGGGCGAGGCTGCTCCGGGGCTCGCCGTGGAAGGTGAGGAACACCATCCGGAAGGTGTAGAAGGCGGTGACGGGCACCGCGAGCAGCCCCATCACGTAGGCACCGAGGATGAGCGGCTCGTCGAGGCCGTGGATCAGCGCCTCATACAGGATCTCGTCTTTCGACCAGAAGCCAGCAAATGGGAAGATGCCCGCGAGTGCGAGCGAGCCCGCAAGGAACGTCCAGTAGGTGACGGGCATCTTGTCCTTGAGGCCGCCCATATCCCACATATCCTCGTTATGGTGCATGGCGATGATGACCGAGCCAGCACCGAGGAACAGGAGGGCCTTGAAGAACGCGTGCGTGGTCAGGTGGAAGACAGCCGCAACGTAGCCACCCGAGCCGAGTGCAAGCATCATGTAGCCATACTGTGAGATCGTCGAGTACGCCAACACCTGTTTGAGCTCGCGTTTGACGACACCCATCGTCGCCGCAAACAGCGCGGTGAAACCACCAACGAAGGCGATGATCGCCATCGTCGTCGGCGAGAGCACGTAGAAGCCGTACATCCGGGCAACGAGATAGACACCGGCAGCGACCATCGTTGCGGCGTGAATAAGTGCCGAAACCGGCGTCGGGCCTTCCATCGCGTCCGGCAGCCACGTATGCAGCGGGAACTGCGCGGATTTTCCGATGACGCCGCCAAGAATCAGGAGGCCAACGATCGTGAACCACGTCGACACCTCAAGGCCGCCGGGTGTCCACACGGTCGCCTCGCCGTTGAGCGCGGCCTCGGCGAGGGCAGGGAACGATTCCGTGCCGGCGAACGCCGCGGTTCCAAAGGTCGTGAAGACGGCGACGACGCCGACGAGGAAGAAGTAGTCACCGAACCGGGTGACGAGGAACGCCTTCTTCGCCGCCGACGGCGGGCCGGGCTCCCGGAAGTGGAAGCCGATCAGGAGGTACGAACACAATCCCACCAGCTCGAAGAACATGAACGCCATGAGCAGGTTGTCGGCGATGACGAACCCCAGCATGCTGGCGGTGAAGAGGCCGAGGCCAGCGTAGTACCGCGGCAGGTCACGCTCGTCCTCGTCGTTCATATAGCCGAGACTGAAGATGTGGACGAGCATGGCGACCAAGGAGACGATCACAAGCATGAGCGCCGACAGCGGATCGATCAGCGCGCCGAAGGTCAGCCCCCACGGCTGGCTGCCGACACCGGTCGCCCATGTGTAGTAGGTTTCCTGGAAGGCCGCGCCGTTGCGCACGGAGACAAGCACCCACAGCGACAGTGCCAGCGACCCCGCGGTCGCGGCGATGCCACCGTAGGCCCCCCGTTTCGGGAGGTTGTCACGGCCGAACAGTGCGACGATAAACGAGACGAACGGCAACAGGACGATTGCCGGAACGTATGCGGATGCTGATACCATTGGTTACCACCTCATCGAGTCGGCGTTCAGCACGTCAATCTCACCGAAGTTGCGGTACAGTACGAGGACGATCCCGATCCCAACGGCGACCTCGGCGGCGGCCAGCGCGATCACGAACAGCGCGAACGTCTGGCCGGTGAGGTTGCCCCACTGGAAGGAAAACGCGACGAGGTTGATGACCGCCGCGTTCAACATCAGCTCGGCGGACATCAGGAAGTACAGCGCGTTCCGCCGGGTAAGGATGCCGAACAGGCCGATACAGAAGATCGCCGCCGACAACACCAGATAGTATTCGGGTGGCACCATCTATCGGTCACCTCCCTCATCGGTGGGCTCACGCTCGGCCACGTCGCCGGCGACGATATCGCGGCCGCCGTCGGTGAGTGCCGAGACGATCGAGCCCTCATCCTCGCGTTTGGCGAGGTAGATCGCGGCATCGAGGGCGACATCGAGTGCCAGCGCGATGATCAGGAACGCGGCGAGAAAGCCTTCCGCAGGGATCTCGCCGATCCCGATATCAAACAGCGCGTAGCCGATGTTGTGGACAAGCGAGGCGTCAGCCGGGAAGCCAGTTGGCTCGGGGAAGCTGCCAGCGGCCCCAAGTGCCATCGTTGCCAGAACGGCAAACAACGCGGTCACAGCCAACGCCGCAGATGCCCTATCTGAGCCGTCGGTATCGGTCATACGTTGGTCACCTCCAGGTCGGTCTCGCGTCGCGTCAGCATCACGGCAAACGTGATCAAGATGAGAACCCCGCCGACGTAGACGAGGATCTGCATCGCTGCAATGAACTCCGCTTGCAGCAGGACGTAATGCACCGCGACGCTCAGCAAGGAGGCGCCCAACAGCAGCGACGCGTGAAACACGTCGTCGACGAGGACGACACCCAAGCTGAAGCCCACCGTCAGGAGGGCGAACAGCGCGAACGCGATGGTCTCATAAACCATTACCTGTATGTCCCGATGGAATCCCTTTGAAGATTTCGAGACTGATCCGCAAAACAGCCGTTTGTACAGACGGCCTCACGGCTCTGCGGGGGCAACACGACGCGGTGAGACAGCGCGGTCAGCGTGGAGCGGCTGGGGCGATTACTGGTAGTCGACTTCGCCGTCGCCCTCGCCGATCCAGGCGTCCCGATCCGGATTCCGTGAGTTCAGCGGGTCGATCCCCTTGTACCACGGCACGTTTTTGAGCTGTTCTTTGTTGTAGGCGAACTCATCCTTCGTATCCGCCGTGAACTCGAAGTTCTGGGTCAGCAGAATGGCGTCGACGGGACAGACCTCCTCACAGAGCCGGCAGTAGATACACTGCCCGATGTGGAGGTTGTACTGTTCTCCATTTCGTTGGTCGTCCATCACGATCTGGATCGTGTCGTTCGGACAGACGTTTTCGCACTGTCGACACCAGATACAGCGTTCCTGACTGAACTTGTGGACACCGCGGAACCGCGGGCTGACCTCAGGTGCTGTTTCGGGGTATTCGACCGTGAAGGTCTTCCCGTCCAATGCGTGTTTCATCGTCGTCGCCATCCCTTTGAGAAGTCCGATCATGCTATCACTCCCACGATAATGGCCGTGAGCACCAGGTTAGCGAAGGAGAGCACGAGCATCCCCTTCCAACCGATCTCGATCAGCTGGTCGATACGAACGCGTGGCAGTGCCGACCGCGCCCACTGGGTGAACAGGAAGAACGCCCAGATCTTGATCACAAACCAGACGAACCCTGGCAGCACCGGACCGGCTGGGCCACCGAGGAAGATCGTCGCCATGATCGCCCCACCGAGGAAGACGTGAAGGAATTCCCCGAGGTAGAACAGGACGAAGTACACCGACGAATACTCGGTCTGGTAGCCGGCAACGATCTCGGTCGGTGCCTCCGGAATGTCGAACGGATTGCGGCCGATCTCCGCCATGTTTGCTACGAGGAACAACACGAATGCGAAGGGGTTGACGAAAGCGAACCACGCCGGGATCGACACACCGGCGATCGAGACTAGCGTCGTGCTCTGTTCGGCGACGATCGTGCTCAGCTGCAGCGAGCCGGTGAAGACGACGACCGACATCGCCGTCACGATCAGCGGGATCTCGTAGGCGATGTTTTGGGCGACCGCCCGCAGCCCACCCATCAGCGAGTACTTGTTGTTCGAGGCGTAGCCGCCCATCACCAGCGAGATCGAGGCGATCGAGGCGAACGCGAAGACGAGGGCAAGCCCCGCCTCAGGGTCGGCAAGCTGGATGTTGAACGGGCCGAGACTCCCCATCGGAATGACGGCGAACCCAAGCATCGCCGACGCCGGCAGGATCAGCGGCGCGAGATCATAGGAGGGGCGATCGGCACCATCCGGGATGATCAGCTCCTTTGAGAGCAGCCGCACCGAGTCGGCGATGATGATGAACAGCCCAAACGGACCGATCCGGTTGACGGCGATCCGGTCGGTGAAGGCGGCCGTGATCTTCCGTTTCGCCCACGGGCCGGCGACACCGGTGAACGCCAACATGACGTTGCCGACGACGAACGCGCCGATGAGCGCGCCGACAGCCGCGCCGAGGGCGCCCTCAAGGCCGAGCAGGTCGGCGATCTGTTCCGGCAGCAAGACCTCGCCTTGGAGAACGCCAGCCATCAGCGATCCACCTCGCCGAGCACGATGTCAAGACTGCCGAGCGATGCGATCGCATCCGGGACGTACTCACCGTTGGACATCTCCGGCAGCGTCTGGAGATTCGAGAAACACGGACTCCGGATCTTAAATCGACCGGGCTTCTCGGTGCCGTCCGATCGGATGTAGATCCCGAGTTCGCCTTTCGCGCCCTCGACGGCTTTGTAGATCTCCGTGTCGTCGTCGGGTTTGATCGTCCGCGGGACGTTCGACTGAATGTTACGCTCGTCTTCCGGCCAGTCTTCAAGCAGGTCGATACACTGCTCGACGATCTTGGCTGATTCTTCGACCTCGCGCATCCGGACGAGCAGGCGGCTGAAGTTGTCACAGCCGTCCTCGGTGACGACATCCCAATCGAGGTTTTCGTAGTAGCCGTAGGGGTCGTCACGCCGCACGTCGTAATCGATGCCCGAACCGCGGGCGACCGGGCCGGTCGCACCGTAGCTTTTGGCGACTTCCGGCGGGAGGACACCGGTGTCGACCGTCCGCACCTGCAGGATCTCGTTGGAGGTCATCATGTCGTGGTACTCCTCCAGTGCGGTCGGCAGATCGTCGAGGAAGTCCCGGGTCATCTCGAAGAACTCCTCGCGGGGCTCCGGCAGATCCCAGACGACGCCGCCGAGCCGGAAGTAGTTGAACATGAGCCGCTGGCCGGTCAGCTCCTCGAGGATGTTCTGTACCTTCTCGCGATCCCGGATCGAGTACATGAACAGCGCGGTGAAGTCGCCGTAGATGTCGAGGGCGAACGTGCCCAGCGCGAGGAAGTGCGCCGCCATCCGGCAGAGTTCCGCGCCCATGGTTCGGATGATCTGGGCGTATTCGGGCACCTCGATGTCGGCGAGTTCCTCGGCCGTCCGCGCGTAGGCCCACTCGTTGAGCAGCCCCGCCGAGATGTAGTCCCAGCGGTCGGGGTACGGCATGATCTGGTAGCGGTAGGTGCTGTTCTGACACATCTGCTCCTCACACCGATGGAGGTAGCCGATGTCGGGTTCGAGATCGACGACCTGCTCGCCGTCGAGGACGGTCTTGATGTGGAGGACGCCGTGGGTCGCCGGGTGGTGCGGGCCGATGTTGAGGTACATCGTCTCGCTGTCGTTGTCGGCCTTTTGATCCTCCAACAGCGGGTTCTGGTGTTCCCGTAGCGGGACGACCTGCGGCTGATCTTGATCGTAGGATTGCCCCAGCGGATGGCCCTGCCACGTTTCGGGGAGGAGAATCCGGCGGAGATCAGGGTGGTCGTCGTACTCGATGCCGATGAGGTCGTAGGCCTCTCGCTCGTGCCAGTCAGCCGTCCGGAAGACCTCGTTGGCCGATTGACTGACCGGGTTTTCCTTGTCGGCAGGGACGACGATGCTGACCTCTTGAGTGCGGTCGTCGTAGCTCGTCAGATGGTAGATCGACTCGTAGCGATCCTCGTATTCCTCGGCGGTGACACAGGAAAGGTGATCGAAGCCGGCCTGATCGCGGAGGCGACGCAGGGCGTCAACGACTGTGTCGGGTTTGATCACGAAGCCCGGCGCGTTCAGGTGTTCCTCACGGCCGATGACGAGGTCGCCGAGGAGATCAGCGATTTCCTCAGGGGTCTGTACCGCGTCGGTGTCGGCAGGGAGTTCCACGCTCATGGTGAATCAGCCCAGTTGTACCGCATGACCAGATCCTCGACATCGATTTCCTGTGCGAGCTGGTCGACGATCTCATCGCGTTCGAGGTCACCGAACTCCTCAAGCTCGTAAGGTTTGACCGTCACCGGCGAGGACTCACCGTTGGCGATCCGCTCTTGGAGTTTGGCGACGCCGTAGATGAGCGCCTCCGGCCGCGGCGGACAGCCCGGGACGTGGATGTCAACCGGGATGACCTCCTCGGCACCCTTGACGACGTTGTACCCCTCCTGGAAGGGGCCGCCGGAGATGGTACAGGAGCCCATGCCAATGACGAACTTCGGCTCGGGCATCTGGTCGTAGACGCGTTTCATCCGCGGGGCGAACTTCGAGACGATTGTCCCGGGGATGATGATCACGTCGGCCTGCCGGGGCGACGCGCGGGGGACGCCGGCCCCGAAGCGGTCGAGGTCGTGTTTGACCGCGTAGGTGTGCATCATCTCGATGCTACAGCAGGCGATCCCGAACTGCAGCATGAACATCGAGGAGCCCCGCACCCAGTTCATGAACTTATCGAACTTGGTGAGGATGAACGGCGAGGAGCCAAACGCCTCCCGCAGTCGGGAATTAAACCGGTTGTCTTGTCCCGAGAGCCGTGCCTCGCGGGTCTCTGTGCCTACCTTCGAACTGTCGGTAACGAACGGTTGTTGATTGTCGCTGCTCATGTGTTCTGTCGCTCCGTTTTCTGCGTGGCCGCGCGAATACTCCGCGTCCACTGTACCGCACCGACGCGCCACGCCCAGACGAGACCAACGACGAGAATCCCGATGAAGGCCAAAAGCGGGAGCAGCGCCTGTGATAGGGGGACACCCGCCTCCAACGCGGAGCGGTACATGACCGCCCACGGGAAGACCATCACCGTCTCGATATCGAAGACGACGAACAGCAGCGCGACCATGTAGTACTGGATGTTGAGCTGGACGCGCCCCGAGCCGGTCGGGATCTCACCGCTCTCGTAGGTCGTTTTCTTACCACTTTCTGGGACGGCTGGACGCAACAACGCCGACACCACGATCATCGCAAGCGGGATCGCAATGCCGACCAACGCCAGTGCCCCGATAGCTAGCCATGACATTCGATATACTCCGTAACACACGAGCGTTTGCGCCCGGCCCTCATAAGCATTGATTTTCTACCGGCTAGGTGGGCATTCGTGGGCTGACGCAGCGACCGGCGATCAGAACCTACGCGTCGTGGTCGCGGAAGCCATCGATGCCGAGATCGTGGAGGGCTTTCGAGACATCGCCGACGCCGCCCTGCAGTGAGTCGTGGTACTCGATCAACGCCTGCTCGATCTCCTCGTGTTCACGCGCGATGATCTGACCCGCTGAGAGCCCAGCGTTAAACGACTTGCCGGCATCGACAGCCGTCAGCGGCGCGCCGGTCGGCATCCCGATGACGCTGTCGACGGACTTCTCCTGGACGGGGACGCCGATCACCGGAATCGGGTAGGCGATCGACGCGGTCATATTCGGCAGGTCAGCGGATTTTCCGCCCGCACCGGCGATGATGACGTCGAGCCCGCGGTCAGCAGCAGTCTCGCCGTAGACGGTCATGAGTTCCGGCGTCCGGTGTGCGGAGACCACATAGCTCTCGAAGGTGAACCGGCTCTCGGGTGGATTATCGAAGTCGGTCTGCTCGGCAAAGCCGAGTTCTTCGAGGGCCTCGTACGCGCCGGCCATCACATCGAGATCGGAATCCGAACCCATGATGATGCCAACATCCGGGGTCGTTTCCGGATCGCGCTGCTGGGCGGCTTCGGCTTCGAGTCGATCCATCAGCTCTTGGACTTCGGGTGCGGTTGTCATTGGTTTGGATGCTCCCAGCGGCGGCAAGTGTGTTGTGGTTGCGCTACTCGCCGACGAAGGTGACGCCATCGCGGAGCGATTCCGCGCGGTCGAGCAGCGCATCGCGGTCGCCGGGGTCGTCGGCGTCAGCGTCCGGATCAGTGACGGTGATATGCCCCATCTTTCGGAGCGGGCGAGCCTGTTTTTTCCCGTACCAGTGGAGATGGGCGTTCGGCGATTCAAGGACGCTATCGACGTTGTGGAGCGTCGCTGCCTCGGGCTCAGCCACGTCGCCGAGGATGTTTACCGAGACAGTTGGTTCTCGGAGGTCAGTCGATCCGAGCGGCCAGCCGAGGACGGCACGAACGTGGGTTTCGAACTGCGAGGTGCGCGCACCTTCGATCGTCCAATGGCCGGAGTTGTGTGGCCGCGGCGCGATCTCGTTGACGAGGATTTCGCCGTCCTCGGTTTCGAAGAGTTCGATCCCGTAGACGCCGTAGCCGTCGAGAAACTCCAAGACATCACGAGCGACCTCGCGGGCGCGATCACGTGTCTGATCGTCAGTGCGGGCCGGTGAAACGCTGGCCCGGAGAATCTCCTCCTCGTGGATCGTCTCGGTAACAGGATAGGTGGCGACGCCGTCGGCTCCCTTGACACCGATGACCGAGAGTTCGCGCTCGAAGGGGACGAATGCCTCGGCCATCGTGTCGACGCCGAGTTCGTCGAGGGCGGCGGCCGCCTCGTCAGGCTCCTGAACGGGTGTGTTGCCACGGCCGTCGTAGCCGCCCTCGCGGGCCTTGAGCATCACGCCGTCGAGTTCCTCGACTGCGAGCCGGAGGTCTTTCTCGCCGCCGATCCCGATGAAATCCGGCACCGGAATGCCGGCGTCGGCGAGGGCTTCCTTCTGGACGAGTTTGTCCTGAATCGTCCGGAGGGTGCCGGGATCGGGGTTGATCGGCACGTCGTACTCGTCGGCGACCGATTCGAGCAGATCAGGATCGGCGAGTTCGATCTCGAAGGTGAGCACGTCGCTTGCGGCGGCGAGTTCCCGTACTGCGTCGGGGTCGTCGAAGTCGCCGACGATCTGGTCGCGGGCGACAAGCGAGGCCGGACACTCGGGTGTCGGATCGAGGACGATCACCTCGACGCCGAGCGGCGCGGCAGCCTCGGCGAGCATACGACCGAGTTGACCACCGCCGACGACGCCGAGCGTCGGGCCGGGGAGCGTTGTCATACGCGGGAGATTCCGGCGGGCGAAAATAAGGGTTCTTACCTGCGGTGTAACCGGCTCCGACCGGATGTTTTTATCCGAAGCCGCAGCAGACCCCGCGTGGCATGGCACCACTGGCTCCGAGCGCTTGGCTGGCTCCTCGTCTGTGGCTGCCTCCTCATCGCCGCGCCATCTGTGGGGATGGCAAGCGCAACAACAGACACCGCAACGACAGGGGAGATTGTCGAACTCTATCCCAACCCGACGACCGACGAAAACCGCGGTGAGTATGCAACTGTCACGATCACCGAACCGGGCAACTGGACGCTCACCGACGGCGAGGGGGTCGTCGACCTGCCGGACGACCGGACTGGACGGTTCGCCGCGACGAGACACCCCGACAAAACCGCGACCTACACGAACGCAATCCCGGTCGCCACCGACGGCAGCTTCCAACTCGCTGTCAGCGGTGAGACGCTGACCCTTCGCCGCGGCGACAGCGTCGTCGACACTGTCAGCTACGCGGACGCCCCGGAAAGCCAGCAGTGGCGCGCCGATCGCGAGCCACGCTGGCAGCCCGCGGGCTTCGAGCCGCGAGCACCCACCACCGTCACCGACGCGTCAGTCGAGGCGTTCGTCCTCCCCGATAATCCAGCCGCACCGATCGAGGCGATCGACGACGCCGACGACCGACTCTATCTCGCGGCCTACACGCTGACCGATCAACGGGTCGTCGACGAGTTGATCGCCGCCCGCGACCGCGGGGTCGACGTGGCCATCCTCGTCGAGGGTGGCCCGGTCGGTGGCATGACGGAACAGCAGGCGACCGTCCTCGACGAACTCACCGCCGCCGGCGTCAACGTGCGTGTGATGACCGGCGATGCGGCACGATTTCGGTATCATCACGCCAAGTACGCCGTCGCCGACGACACCGCCGTTGTTCTCACCGAAAACTGGAAGCCATCAGGCACCGGCGGAGCCGACAGCCGCGGCTGGGGATTGATCGCCGACTCGGCGGGGGTCGCCAACGAACTGGCCGCGATCTTTGAACACGATACAACGTGGAAGGATACCCCGAAGTGGGAGACTGTCCGAGGAGAAATCGAGACCGTCGAAGCTGAGGCGGCGACCGGCTCGTATCCACAACGCCACCCGCCGATGTCGACGACAGCCGACAAGCTGCGGGTGTTGGCTGCCCCCGACAACGCTGAATCGGCACTGGTCGAACGCATCAACAACACTGAGGAGGAACTACTCATTATTCAGCCGTCGATCGGCGACCGCGACTACCGGCTGCTCCGGGCGGCGATCCGCGCGGCCGATCGCGGCGTCGAGGTGCGGATCCTGCTGAGTGGAACCTGGTACGCCGAGGAGGAAAACACGGCGCTGGCGGAGACGCTGCGCGATCGGGTGGTCGACGACACCGTCCCGCTCAGCGTTCGGGTCGCCGACGAGAACGACCGATTTGGGAAAATCCACGCCAAGGGGATCGTCGCCGACAACACCGCGGTCATCGGCAGTCTCAACTGGAACGACAACTCCGCCGAAAACAACCGCGAGGTGGCGATCGCCGTCACCGACGCCGCCGTCGCCGACTACTACCGAGAGGTCTTCACCGGCGACTGGCAGGCCGGCGGCGACGGCGGTGGGTTCAGTGTTCTCCCAAGCGGCGAGCTTCTGGCCGGGCTCGTGGTCGTCGCTGTCGCCGTGATCAGTGCCACCGCGCTGCTCGCGAAGCGGTGGCTGGTCTTTGTTGAGAACTGAGGAGGCAGTAGCCGACCGCGTTATTCCAGCGGAGCCGTACTCGACAGCGATTCGTCAAGGTCGGCGTCAGCCATCTTCTCGACCAGGAGGTCGATCACCGACTCGCGGCGACCCTTGACGAACTTGATCGAGCCGACGACGAGGTGGCCGCCGCCGGAAACACCGGAGCCGGGGAGTTCCTCGTTGAGCTCGGTCACCATCTCGGGGATATCGAGCCGGACGCCGTCGGAGCGGAGCACGGCGAAATCCGGGCCGTAGCCGATCGTGATCACGGGTTCGCCGGTTTCGGTGACCTTCCGGTCGTGGAGGTTGCCGGTCGTCTTGCCGGGCGCAGGGTAGGTAAACCGATGGGCGAAGTTATCGAGATCGATGCGGTAGAGATGCGCCTCGGAGTCGAGTCTTTCGTGTTCGACATGCGGCTCAAGGGCGTCGAGTTGACGTTCCACGTCACGTTCAGCGCGCTCAGCGAGGAACTCAATGAGGCGTTCGTGGCGATCGGAATCGTCACAGCCCACGTCAAGTACGTCGTTGACGAGGGTCTTGCCCTCGCTGTAGCGCAGCCAGTGGGCGGCGTAATCGAGGGCCTCGCCGATGGCTTCGAGATCGTCGCGATCGTAGCCGGCTTCCTTCGCGCGGAAGACAAACCGCGGCATCACGTCGGCTTTCGAGCGATCCGAGAGGCCGGCGACCGCCGGCACGTGTTCGACATCATCGCTGATCGAGGGGTCGATCAGCCGGGCGAGTTCGACCGACATCATGCCGGTCGTGATCCGGTAGTCCTCGCCGTAGAGGTAGGGGTTGATGTGGGCGTCCAGCAGTGGGTCGACCGCCTCCGGATCGGGGTGGTGGTGGTCGAGAACGACGATCGGGATGTCGTAGTGGGCGAGGTTCCGGTAGGCCGGCACATCCTCCTCGGTCGAGCCGTTATCGAGCATCACCAACAGCGGGAGCTTCTGGCCGTGGCGATCCTGGCCCTCAAGGGCGAAGTTGAGATCCCGCGTCACGTCCTCCATCTCGTAGTAGGGAGCCTTGCTCGGCAGGCGTTTACAGAGGTGTTCGGGGGCGTCGGGATCGGCGTGTACCTCGGTGATGAAGTTTTCTAGGGCGAGTTGCAGCGGCGTCGCCCCACACATCCCGTCGCCATCAGCGTGATGCCGGATACGGATCGGGCGACCCTCAAGAACTGTCCGCCGCAGCCGTTCGGCGAGATCCACCAGATCCTCGAAGATCGGCTCAAACGCGGGCCATTCGATCAGTGGCTCGATGTCGGCCGGTGTCGCCCGCTCGGAAAGCGTCTCATCGATCGACTCAGCCGCAGCCGCAGCCGTGTCGTCGGCGAGGATCGTCAGCGACTCGATTTCCAACTGCCGAACATCGTCGTGGAGTTCAACCGCCCCGTTGATCCGAACAACATCGTCGACAGCGGCATCAGGGTACGCTCGGACGCCAGCCTCCTCAAAGGCCGCACCGCTGACGATCCCGGTGCCGTCGGTGACCTCGAAGATGGTCGGCCCGCCGGTCTGTTTGATCTGGACGAGTTGCCCCTCGACGGTGACGGTCTCGCCGGTTTCGAGGTCATCGATCGCCGTGATATCCGGTTCGTGTTCGCGAAGCTCCGTCCGGTAGTCGTCGAACGCGGGAAGATCGAAGGCGAGATCGCCGTTGTCCTTTGCGGAATCAAGGGTGACAACGAGGCGGTCGCCCACGTCGTAGGCGCGATCAAGATTCGACTCGTGGATCAGCCCCGAGACGTTGTCGGAGATGTCAACGAAGACGCCGTAGTCGACGACGCCGTTGACGACAGCGTGGTAGTGTTCGTCCGGTGAGACATCGGTGATCGTACAGTCAGGGGCGAGATCGTACACGACGGGACGCGAATCATCCCGAACGCCGGAATCCCCGGCGGACTCATCAGTCATATACGTCCGATAGGAGTGACCAACGTGTTAAGCTTGTTATCTCCGCTCGCCGGGGCTTTCGGAACGCTTAGATGGCCGCCCGGCCGAAGAGATGGCAATGCGGCTGTTCCGTTCGAGTGAGATCCTCGGCATCGCCCGTGAGACCTTGGAGTTTGCACTCGAAGCCAGCGAGGCGACCCACCCCAACGAGTATATGGGCCTCCTTCGAGGCGAGGACGCCCGCAAGTTCGATCTCGAACGGCGCGGCCAGGTCATCACCGACGTGTTGGTGATTCCCGGCACCAAATCCGACCCCCAGAGTGCGACGGTCAAATCAAATATGATCCCCAACGACCGCAAGGCCGTCGGCTCGGTGCACTCCCACCCAAACGGCGTGTTGCGACCGAGCGACGCGGATCTGAAAACATTCCACAAGGGCAACGTCCACATCATCATCGGCTCACCGTACGGCTGGCGCGACTGGAAGGCCTTCAACAGCAATGGCGACCCCCGATCACTCGATGTGCTCGATGTCGACCTCCCCGAGGAGCAGTTTTTCGACTTCACACAAGCAGACATTGACGCCGAACTGCGGGCCGAGGGTCGCGACCCCGGCAGCGAGGAGTCCGAGCGATGACCGAACCGACACGCGCGGTCGCCCAGGGCACGTTCGACCTGCTGCATCCGGGCCATATCCACTACCTAGAGGAGGCTGCGACGTACGCCGACGAACTTCACGTCATCGTCGCCCGGCGAGCCAACGTCACCCACAAGGAGCCGCCGATCCTCTCGGATCGCCAGCGACAGGAAACTGTCGGTGCCCTCGGCGTCGTCGATGCGGCCCACCGCGGCCACCCCGAAGATATCTTCGTGCCGATCGAGCAGATCGATCCCGATGTGATCGTCCTCGGCCACGACCAGCATCACGACGCCGCGGCGATCAGCGAGACACTGGCCGACCGCGGCATCGACTGTGAGATCGAGCGGGCAAGCACCCGCGAGCCGAGCCACGACGCGGAACTGCTGTCCTCGCGGGCGATCATCGACCGGATTCTAAAGCAACGCGGCTGAGAGCCGGGTCGGTGCCGACGAGGCGACGGCATGGCAACATCGGTCGGTTTTTGTGGGCGACGGGTAGTTCGATCAGTATGGGATTTGGAAGCTACGACGAGTCCGAACAGCAGGATCAAGACGTCGAGACGGACGACAGCGACGGCGTCGCGGTGCACGAAAACGACCACGACGGCGAGATGTCGTTCGAATCCGATGCCGATACAGACAATCTCATTGATCAACTTTCTGAGATGAAAGACGACGAAGACGCGTAGTCGACGCCCACAGCAGTCGTTTGTAGACGCGATACCGACCCGGTTGACGGAACGATTATGCGCGCCGGCAGCGAAGCCGGGCTGTGACCGACGGCGATCCGGCGGCCGATGAGACACCCGACGGCGACGCTCCCCAGCGTCGGGCGGCGAAACGCGAACTCGCACTCACGCTTATCGAACACCTCGAAACCGACGAGCTGCCGCTGTCGGCGGTGATCGATCGGATCGAGACGGTGACCACGAGCCCATCGCTCACCCGGGAGATCCTCGATACCGCCGAAAAACGGGGGCTCATCGAGCGCGAGGATGGCCGGATTCAGGTGCGGCGCGGCGGGAGCTTCGTCCGCTTCGACCAGCAGGTCGTTGCCCGCGACGGCGAGTTTACCTGTCAGCGATGTGGTGCGGGGCTCTCAACGGGCCATTTCATCGTGTTTGAGACCGGCGAACTCGGGCCGTTTGGCTCGGCGTGTATTCGGAAAGTCGTTGGCCGCGACGATTAGATCAACAAGAAAAACGGCTGTTATCGACCGCGTCGGAGCTCTTCGATCAACGTCTCGATCAGTTCGTTCTGGCGGGCCAGTTGCTCCTCTTGGCGGTTCATCCGCTCGGCGAGGGTGGCGACCGTCTCAGACAGATCATCCTCATCGACAGGGCCAGCGGACTCAAACCCGGAGTTTTCAAAGCCACTCGATTGTGTCGTCTCGGGCGTCGCGGCGTCAGTAGTCGTCGTCGAATCGGCTGCGGTTCCGGTGGTAGTGGTCGTCGGCTGGCTTTCGGCCTCGCTGTCGGCGGTCGTCGACGACGGGTTCTCGCTGGTGGGCGTCGTCCCGCTGTCGGCGGTCGTCGTGGGCTCACTCTCGGCAGGGGTTGATGATTGGTCGCTACCGCCTTGGCCGAGCGACGCCGCGAGCGCCTCATCGCCAACAGACTCGCTTTCTGTCGACTCCGTGGCTGCGTCTGGGTTGCCCTCGGGGTCAACGTCTGGTGGATTCGCCCCAAGCGGATCGATCCCCTCGCCGAAGTCGAGTTGATCGGCCGAGGCCTCCGCATCGACTGGTGTGTCCGGCTCGTCGTCGGCCGCCGCAGCGACCTGCGCACGCAGCGCGTCGATACTGTCGACCTCGTGGAACGCACAGACCGCGTCGACGACAGCCTCTCGGACAGCGCGGGCGTCGTCGCTGGGGATCTTAAACCGATCCTGCCGACCGTCGTGGGTGAGGACGACCGTGGTGGCAACACTACCCTCCTCGAAGGTTACGTCGGTGATCGACGCGTACTCGAAGGTCTCGAAGTCCTCAGTCCAGACCGGTGTTCCGATATGTTTGACGACCTGCCGGCTGGTGATGATCAGCGTGATCTCACTAAATCGGAACGTCTTCAGGACGCTTTCGCCGGGCTCGGTGACGCCGGCAGCGTTGATGACGCCAGCGAGGATCGGGAACAGCGCGTCGTCGATCCGGGATGACGGCAGCGACAGCGTCTCGGTGCCATCGAGGCCGTACTCCATGGTCAGCTTGGCTTTCCGGCGGCCCTCCGACAGCGTGAGGCGTTCGGCGTCATGAGGGTACTCCTCGACGGCCTCATCGGAAAGGAGCCCCTCAGCACGGTAGACGAGCGTCCGCGTCGGCGTGACCGCAAGGATGTCGTCGCCACCCAGCGAGACCTCCGCGACGGCAGGTTCCTCGCCCAGTGCGGACGTAAGTGCGTCGGGCAGACTCATTGCTATATGATGCCGGTGGTGGGTCATAAATCCGGCTGTCTCATTGGGTATAAAAGGGGCATTGACAGCGAAAGCAACGGGCAGCCGGCGGGTCGGATAGCCGACAAATCGCCTGCCGAGAGACCGCCGTAGATGAGAAGGTTAAAGAACCGGATCAGGGTATATTGGGGTGCGGCCGGGTGGCTTAGCTGGACATAGCGCCGCACTCATAGGGTTACTGAGATTCGGTGCGGTACCGCCTTGGAAGCGTCCGCTCCCATGAGGCCTGCCGAGCCTCGTACCTGGGATATGCGGAGATCGTGGGTTCGGAGCCCACCCCGGCCATCATTCTACTGTCAGTCTCGCGTGACAGCGAGGGAAACCCGCTTTGAGCAGTTGAAAAAGGAACGTAAGCCGTTAGACCGGTCGTTCGGTGCCGCTGGTGCCAAAGAGATAGGTGCCGGTAGTCAACAACACAGCAGCGATAAGAAGAATGCTGTACGTTAGCAGTCCCTCCTGCCAGAGCAAGCTAGGGATGAAGAGCAACGCCCCGACGACGAACAGTGCGATCCCGATACCGGCCTGATTCGGTATATCCATACTGCCCGACAGTCTGGACGCAACTGTCTTGAGCGTTCTGCTCTCTCGACTTCACGTAGTGTCGGTCACTGACAGTCACAACAGCGGTGGCAGGTGCACTGATGCCCGGAGAGGTTCTTACCGAAGATAGTGAAACAGCGGTATTTGTCTCAAATCTGGGAGATCGAACTGTGCAAGATGTAGAGCGTGAAGTCAGTACGGACTTTGCGTGTGGGCAGTCGAAGTGAATCTTGGATTTCTCCACTTGTTCAGTTCTTGGCTAACTGATCAATACGCGTTACCCGCGGAGACTTGTTCGGATAAATGAAAACAGGGACGAAGTCATGTCTGGCTCTGATAGAGAAGAACCAGGATCGCGAGCCCAATGAAGAAATCCGGAATAAACACGAACGCACCGATATTTGGCCGGGGTCGGAAGCCAAATATGTTATGGACTAACGGATTTGAAGAAAACGCGTAGAGGAAGAGCGCAAGGCTCAGGACGAGTAGGCTTGCTGTGTACTTGTTCGGAAGATCGCGATAAAGCTGCACGTAGATGGCGAGGAGTACAACCAGTAACACGAGATTTAGGGTTGTGAAAAAAACCTCCATTCGAATAAGCAGTTCAACCTGGGAGGAGAGCGCCCTCGACGGTGGGCCATGGGATGGAATCGTTGTGAAGAGTGCAACTAAGAGTGCGATACCACTCGCGACGGTCGCACTCGCTACTGTCGTTCCAAGTGGACTCTTGATCCAGTTACGAATCATCATCAACTCCGGCCTGTTCCGCCACGTCTTCCATAATATCGAGGTTGTTCATCATTCTGTCTGAGAGGAAGTACATCTGCCCGTACTTGTCGCCCTCCGTGGTCACGATATTGCTCTCTTCGAGGACTTCGAGGTGGTGCTGTACTGTTTTGTAGTTCAAATCTAGGTCATTCGACAATTGATTGGTGTTTCGTGGCTGGTCGTTGAGTGCGCGGAGGATACGAAGCCGATTGCGGCCTCCACGAGAGCCACCAATGAGCCACCAGAGCAACTGCCGCATCTATTAAGTGTTCATCTGGTCGGTGCAAATATATTCTGTCTCGGTTCGAACGATACGACGGCCTCGAATTAATCACCAATCCAAGAGATAATTCGATCAGCGATTTCACCGTTATTATCGTCTTGCATCATGAGATGTGTATTTCCGGATATCCCTTCGTCCGGAAGGCTAAGCAGCGTCGATGCGGGACTTGTCTCTCCTGCGAGTTCTGCAGTTGTCTGTGTTGCTTCCTTGCGACCAGTCTGTCCACGCTCGTCGACATAATCGCCATACACACCCATAAACGGTGCATCGCCACCCATCTCCGCCACAGTTTGGGGGTCAGTCGGCGCACCGACTGGCTCAACTGCGACGATCCGTTCAACGAGGTCTGGCATAGCTTGTGCAACCGTGAATCCGGAACTACCGCCCGCTGAGTGAACGAGCAGCACCCCCGGACCAACACGATTGAGAAGCGCCTCTAAGGCGGCAGTCTCTTGGGGTGGTGCAAACCGACTCCCACCGCCACGTCCACCCGTCTGGCTTCCACTTTGTCTACCGCCACCTCCGCCACCAGTGCTAACGTATGCGGGGAATGACGCAACGAGTTGGTCGACTGACTCGACCGGGTATCGAACGTCCTCGTATGGGTCACCGACTTCAGAGCCGAACCCCCACGTCGGCCATGCTCGATCGATAGACCAGCGAGAGAGTGACGCAGAGTCAGAGTTCTGGAGGGCAGCAGTGTCTAAGCCACCTGAATCGACGTTTCGAGGGGGATTGAATACATACACTGGATGGCCAGCTTCGGCAAAGTACTCCACCCAGCCGCGTCGACCGTCAGGTGTCGTCCGATAAATGTACGGTGACAACCCAAGACCGGGCACCATTACGACGGGTGACTTGTCGGTGGCCGTATCGGGCCGTGTATATACGACTTCAGCACGTCCGTCGATGACCGTACTACTGCTTGTGTCTGCGTTGCCGACGTAGAAATTTCCGAACGTCGGAGAGTCGTCATTCTGTTGTTCGGATGGCGGAGAGGCCTGTGTACTGGTGTCCGGTTCGCTGTTGTCAGTTGTGCTATTGCACCCCGCGATAGTCGCAGCAAGTGCGACTCCAGTTGCGCGAAGAAACGCTTTCCGAGAGATACCCGATGACATACAGATCGTACTGGCCGGGAAACTGACTTAGTCGATTGCCGAAATCGGCCACAGGTTAGGCACAAATTCAGTCCAGTTCATGTAGAACGCCAGATATTGACAGATGATAATAAGTTGAGGTAACTACCATGTCGCTCAGAGCATATGCATTGAGAGCACCGGTCTCAACTTCTGCAAACCGATTTCTGTTGTTTGTAGAAGAACTATAACTTGGTTACTGTGTTGAAATTCTCCGATAGCGTGCTGAATATGCGCTCTCCATCTTGCATGCCACCCAATAACAATATCGCTAAGCTGATCGTTGTTTCACACAGTTAGCTAAGAGCCCCGGAGAAATAGGCACTTGAACGCGATCAACGTGATGCAAGCGTGGTGGTGAAATAGACTGGCTGGGAGGAACGAACGCATGACGGCAGCAACGGAGCGTTCAGCTATCCGTCAGCCGGTTTGATGACTGTCGTTGCACTGTCGGCAGCGGCGGGAATGAACACGTCGGTGTCGACCGTCTTTTTCTGTCCGGACGCGACAGTGCCAACCGGACAACTCCGACTCGATAGCAGTGTCTCGCCGTCATAGAACTCGACAACGAGGTCGATATCGATGGCTTCGCCGTCGTTGTCGATCGTGACCTCGGCACGCCCGAGTTCATCGTTGATATCGGCCACAGCGTGGTTGTCCCCCTTACTGTTGTAGAAGACCGGATCGGTAGCGGTGAAGTGCTCGGCAGCATCGCCAAGATAGCGGAACAGCCCCTCGCTGATCTGTTCGTAGTGATCGTAGGCTGGGCTCTCCGCATCAAGGATCGTCCCGATCGGGTTGAGCGCGGCCCGAAGATCACTGGCGATAGTCGATCGGTTACTAGGATTCGTTTTGAGCCGCTTGTACTCCGTGATAAACGGGTCGAACTGCTCAGGGAGATCGCCGTCATACTGCTCGCTGAGTGCCTGCAGTTGCTGATCAAAGTTGAGCATTGGCGGCAACGAAGCAGACACCGGTTCCGCCGGAACCCACGGTCGCTTTGCGTCGGTCGGACGGGGTGTCTCGTCACCTTGCTCCGGCGTCGTCGCATCGAAATACCCAAGCGAATCAAGGAGTGCGGCAAACCCGGCACTGACCACAGTGATGATGAGTACACCGGCGGTCAGCAGATGTGAGACCGGCGGCTCAACCGGGCCGAGTTGAAACAGCGCGATAAACACGCAGGTGACGCCGCCGATCGTCAACAGGAACGAGCCAAGATTTGGATCCTCGCCGGTCAGAAACTCAATGCCCGAGAGGAACCCTGCGTCCGTGGGTGACGTCGTACTGTCAGAGGAAGATTCTGGTGGACTCATGTTAGTCAGCCTGTGGTTGGCTGGCGGCACTGTTGGCGTCAATGGCCCGTCGAAGCACCTGCACGAGGTGCGACACCCAGATGCCGGCAGTAAACCCGAACAGGGTGCCAACGGTTGTCATCCGGAGCGTGTATTCGAACGGGGAAAACGCGGCAAGAATACAGAGCCCACCGAAGATGACCATCAACACATACTGAACACGGGTGTCGCTGTTTGCACGGCGTATCTCACTAAGCATCTCTACACAGTAGAGGACGTACAGTGGGTTAAATCCATTGTGTAGCACAGGTTCACAGATTGCGGCGGTGGTATCGGTAAAACAAGTCGGGCTGATAGCTATCGGCTATCGTTGTCGATCGTCGTTTACACTGGCCGGTGACAAAATTTGTCACGCGACAACCAGGGAAGGGTGCCGCTGTGTTCAACAGTTGGTTACTCGACGATTTCCTCGGGTGGCTTCCGCTCGCCGGCCGGCACGACGACATCAAGCCAGTTTTCCTCCGGCGGCAGCGGGCAGGCGAAGGTCTCGCTGTAGGCACAGAAGGGATTGTAGGCGAGATTGAAATCCAGCGTGACGGTGTCGCCGTTTGTGAGTTCCTCGTCGGGTTCGGTCTCCATATACCGCCCGCGGTGGTAGGTCTGCTGGCCGGTCGTCTTATCGCGGAACGGGATGAAGATCGTATCCGTATCATCGCCCTCTTGTTGATAGCCGGCGAGCTGTTGGCGTTCATCGCGGAGTTCGAATTCGAAGATATAGGCGCGAAGGTAGCGGATCGGTTGGCCCGCGGTCACGTCGAGTTCGATCGGTTCGGGGTTCCCGTAGACACGAACGCGTGTCGGAACACGGAATTCTGGCTTAGGTTCGAAGTACGACAGGCCATCGAAATCGTCCCGTACCTCGGGCTGGATCGGCGACTGTGAATGTTCGGTGAAGAACTCGTCTTTGTCCGCCCGCATCTGTTTGATCTCGCTGACCCAGCGTTCGTACTCTGCTTCGGCGTCAGTCGCGTCGGAATCGGTCATACCCCGGATTTGGGGCGAAGCTACCTAACGGCGTTGCACCGCGGCGCGCCTTGCTGTCGAAGATCGATGGGCGGCCCACAATCGAAGGGTCGTTACTGCCAGGAGGCGAACCCGGGGTATGGCCGATCTCAACCCGATCGCAAAGCGGATTCACAACGTGACGCCTGATCCGGTGCGGCTGACGCTGGACGATGGTACCGAAGCCATCTTCGAATTCGAATGGACGGAGTTCTTCCAACAGGAGTTTCAGGCAGAGGGCAGCCGCGTTGACGACGACGCCAGCTACCGACTTGTCTCCAGTGACGACAACGAGGACGTGCTTGTCGGTCGCCAACCCACTGACAGCGACGGCTGGGAGATGCTCGGCGCGATCGCCACCGCAGAAGCCGCCGACAGCGACGCGTCCTAACGGCTGTTAGCCGGAGTCCTGGGCGTCGACGACGGCGACACCGGCGAGGTTGACGATATCCTTGACCTCATCGCCGCGCTGGAGAACGTGTACCGGCTTGTCCATCCCGACAAGCATCGGGCCGATCGCCGCCGCGCCGCCGAGCCGTTGGAGGAGTTTGTAGCCGATGTTGCCCGACTCCAGATTCGGGAAAATAAGGACGTTTGCGGGCGCGTCGAGTTGCGCGAAATCGTAGGTGTCGCTGAGGATATCCTCGACGACTGCGGTGTCGGCCTGCATCTCGCCGTCAACCGGGAAGTCGACCGCTCCGTCCCCGTGGAGCCGTGAGACAGCCTCCCGGATGGTGGCCGTCGCCTCGTTGCGAACGCTGCCGAAGTTCGAGTACGACAGCATGGCGGCTCGCGGCTCAACGTTGAAACTGCGGGCCAACTCGGCGGTGTGTTTGGTGACCTCCGCCAGCACGTCGGCGTCGGGGTGCTGATTGACCGTCGTATCGGCACAGAAGACAACGCGATTTTTGAACGCAAGCAGGTAGACCCCGGCGGCGTAGTTCGCGTCGTCTGCGGTGCCGATCACCTGCAGCGGCGCGCGCAACGCCGAGGGGTAGTGGTGGGTGAGCCCGGTCAACATCGCGTCGGCGTCGCCGGATTCGACCATCACACTGCCGAGATAGTTGGTGTCGCCTTCGATGAGCTCGGCCGCCTCGCTGCGGGTAATCCCCTTGCGACGCCGTAGCTCATACAGCTGGTCGGCGTAGGCGTCGAGTTCACGGCCGCTGGGGTCGACGACCTCCGGCTCGAAGGCCAATCCGAGGCTATCCGCCGTCTGGCGGATCTCGGCTTCGTCGCCCAGGAGTACGGGATCGGCGATCCCCTCCTCGTCGAGCTGGTAGGCCGCCCGGATCATCTTTTCATCCGTGCCCTCGGCGAGGGCAACGCGTTTGGGATCGCTTTTGGCCTTGTTGAGGACGATCCGCATCATCTCACGGGATTTGCCGAGCCGGGCCTCTAGCTGTTCGGCGTAGGTGTCGAGGTCGTCGATCTCGGTGCGCGCACAGCCGCTGTCCATCGCCGCCTCGGCGACCGCGGGGGCGACCTCGAACAGCACCCGTGGATCAAGGGGTTTCGGGATCACGTAGTCGGGGCCGAATTGGAGGGGTTGATCGCCGTAGGCTTTGACGACCTCGTCAGGAACGTCCTTACGGGCTAACTCTGCCAGCGCCTCGGCGGCGGCGCGTTTCATCGCCTCGTTGATATCGGTCGCCCGGACGTCGAGCGCGCCACGGAAGATGAACGGGAAGCCGAGGACGTTGTTGACCATGTTTGGATAATCGGAGCGGCCGGTAGCAACGATCACGTCGTCCTCGCGGGCGGCTTTCGCCGACTCATAGTCGATCTCGGGATCGGGGTTGGCCATCGCAAAAATGATCGGGTTGTCGGCCATCGAGCGCACCATCTCTTGGGAGACGATGCCGCCGACAGAGAGCCCGACGAAGACATCCGCACCGTCCATCGCGTCGGCGAGGTCACCGTCGGGCACATCGCGGGCAAACCGCTGTTTGTACTCGTTGAGGTCATCCCGGTCGGTTGTGATGATCCCCGAGGAGTCACACATCGTGATATTGTCGTGGTCGACGCCGAGTGAGACGTAGAACTCGGCTGTCGCGATCGCCGAGGCCCCAGCCCCAGAGAAGACGATATCCAACTCATCGAGGGGCTTGCCGGTGATGTCGGCCGCGTTCAGCAGGGCTGCACCCGAAATAATGGCTGTACCGTGTTGGTCGTCGTGAAAGACGGGGATATCCATCCGCTCGCCGAGCCGATTTTCGATCTCGAAGCACTCGGGAGCCTTGATATCCTCCAGGTTGATGCCGCCGAAGGTCGGCTCCATGGCGGCAACCGACTCGACGAAGGCGTCGGGATCGCTGATGTCGAGTTCGATATCGAAGACATCGATGTCGGCGAACCGCTTGAACAGGACGCCCTTGCCCTCCATGACGGGTTTGGAGGCCTGCGCGCCGATGTCGCCGAGGCCGAGGACGGCCGAGCCGTTGGAGACGACGCCGACGAGGTTGCCCTTCGCGGTGTACTCGAAGGCGGCCGTTGGATCGTCGTCGATATCGCGACAGGGGGCGGCAACGCCCGGCGAGTACGCTAAACTCAGGTCGCGTTGGGTGTTGGTCGGTTTCGTCGTCTCGATTGCGATTTTTCCCGCTGGCGGTTCCCGGTGGTACTCGCGTGCATCGTCATCTAATCCCATACCACGCTGATGCCGGGGCAGTCACAAAAGTACTGGCTCCGCCGGCCGGCGATCGACCCGTTCTCCCGCTGCGATCAGGGTGGTGTCAGAGCTCCGGTGGCGGTGGCGAATATGGCGAACTCGTACTTCGGTCGGAGAGTTGGGAGATGGAGCCGTGCAACATACGCAGGGTGAGTCGGTCACTCACGTTATCCACATCAGTCCTCTATCCGTCGGTGGTCTTTTAGGTGTCTTACAGCGCGGGCAACGTATATTCACACTAACATTGTAAATTCGTCCGTATTTGACACATTTAGTTGTAGTTCTGTTCATTTATGCTCGTAGCTTTTAACAATACATAAATATTTGCGCTAATTATTGTTAACTGCCATAATTTACGCTGTCGTATTTCTCAATCGCAGATGCACGCCTTTCATCTTGCATACCAACTGGTGACAAGACCAACCGGTTGTTTCGCCGCGTTCGATCAGATCAGAGCCCGTTTCGACAGCCTCACCTGTCTCGTTTCGGCAGCGTCACCCGGATTCGGTTGCCGCCGGCCTCGCGTGTTTCAACCGCGATCGATCCCTCGGAGAGTTCGATGACCCAGTAGATGAGCCAGAAGCCGAGGCCGCTGCTGTGGTACAGCGCGTCCATCTCATGGTCGCCGGTGAGCACGCTGGCCTCCATGGTTGGGATGGCGACACCGTTGTCCTCGACGGTCAGCGTGACCGCGTCGTCGACGGCGACGGTCACGTCGACAGTCGGGCAGTCGTCGGTGTTGTGCGTGACGGCGTTCTCGATCAACTCGACGACCGCCGCTTCGAGCGCGTTGATCCCGCAGGTCGGCGCGGTCTCGGGCGTCGACAGCGTGAGTTCGGCATCGGGATAGCGGTCGCGGACGGTCTCGACGCCGGCTCCGACGACCGCCGTAAGATCGAGCGGGCCCGACGATTTCCCGTCGGTCAGCGCCTCGATGATGCCGCGCTGTTTCTCCGCGCTGGAGAGGAGATTTTCGCCTGTGCGCCGGATGACGGCGGCGCGGTCGGCGGCCTCGGGCGCCGTCTCCTCGATCAGCTCGGCGTTGCCGATGATGACGCCCATGTCGTTGCGGACGTTGTGTCTGAGGAGCGTGTCCATCACCGCAAGCTGTCGCTCGCGGCGGCGCCGGTCGGTGATATCGCGGGCGAAACCGGCGATCCGGACGACATCACCGGCTTCGATGATCGGCTCGGCCTGTACCCACACCCAGTGTTGGTACTCTGTCGCCGCGTCGACCCGGTACTCCATCTCAACTGATTGGCCGTCAACGAGACAGTCCATCGCCTCCGTCACCGCCGGTCTGTCGTCGGGATGAACCGCAGCAAGGAACGCCTCGGGGTCGGCTTCGATGGCCTCGATCGGCTATCCGAACACCGACTCGTAGGCAGGGTTGACAAACAGTAACTCCGACCAGTCGCCGCTGAACAGCCACAACACGTCGCTGGTCGTTGCCGACAGCTCACGGAGGCGCGTCGACAGCGTCCGGCACTCCTGTTTGGTGCGCTCGCGGTCGGTAACATCGCGGGAGCTGACGACGTAGCCATCGAGGCGATCGTCGGTCACGTTCGACATTTGGCTTTCCAGCCAGACCCAGGAGTCGTCGGCCGCTCGAAAGCGGTATTTGACGCTACCGGCGGTGTATCCCTCGCGGTTGATCGTCTCGGTGAACCGTTCCCGAACCGCATCGACATCGTCAGGGTGGAGATAGTCGAAAGTGTTGGTGCCGACGAGATCGTCCGGCTCGTAGCCGAGGATGCGCCGCGCTGCGTCGTTGACGTAGGTGAACCGCCCGTCGTCGTCGAGGAGAGCGATCTTGTCTTGAGCGTGATCAAGGAGGACGCCAAGTGAGGCCGAGCGTGACATGGATGGGGTACCGCTTGAGGCAGCGTGAACCCGGGTCGGAGACTGCGGGACTAACTAAATAATCGTGATATATGCGTAAAAAACTGTGCCGTAAGCGGCGTCTCGGATAACGAACTTCGATTACTCGACGACCGCCGTTTCGCCACCGTCGTCGATGGCGTCCGTCTGGGGTCGCAGCCGCAGATCGTCGTCACAGGCCGCCAGCATCGCCACCTCGTAGTTCGTGACGTAGGTCAACACCGCGACCTGCACCGGTAACAGCAACACCCAGCCAATCAACAGCGTCACCAGCGCCAGCAGGCCTAACACCAGAAGTGCGGCGTTGGAGGCGGTCACCGCACTGACGCTCCCAAAGACGCCGAAGACGATGACGAGAGCGATGACCCCACCGATGGTAAGGACGATCCCGTAGACGAGTATCGAGAGGATCGCTCGGGCGATGCCGACCGCCAACAGCAGCAGGAAGTGGACGACAAGATAGACGCCGAACTGTGACAGTTGCCCGCGGAAAACGGGCCAGAATCGCCGCCACCCGTCGAGGACGCCGCTGTCGGTGACGACCATCGTCGGGACGACAAACTCGCTTGTGATCCGGCTCACGATCGTCGAGAGGAGCATGACGCCGATGACAAGGAGGCCAGCCGCCACAAACACCAGCGGGCCAACCGGAATGTCGGCAACTGCGAAGAACACCACGAGTCCAGCGAGCGGCCCGACAGTCAGCAGTCCGAGCCCAAATTTAAACACATACAACCGGAGCGCCTGGCCGAATCGACGTTTGGCCGGCTCGATGAGCCGAACCGTGTCGGTCTGGAGATCGTCGTAGAAGACGAATCGCAACGTCTCCGTGAGGAGGCCGAGCACCAGCACGATGGCGAATGCCAGGAGGCCGATCGCAACGAGGAGCCCGAGTTCGGCACCGGCCATCTCAAACAGTTCACTCGGCGGCGGCACCTCACCGGTCGGCGGCGCGCCGGCGGTCACGTTACCGTCGGGGGCGAACTCGCCACCCGTCGGCGAAGCGGTGATGTTCTCATCCGGGGTTACATTGCCACCGGCAGGGCCATCGCCGGGGAACGAGGAGGGGAGGTTCAACAGGCCGAGGCCGGAGCCGCCCGTCCCGACGAAGATCGAGATGAGGGCGAGTTTCAGCCATCGACCGACAGCAAACGGGGACAGAAACGACCGAGTTTCCTCGATCGCTTCGTCGACACTATCGATCGCGTGCCATGACATATGTGTGACCAGTCCTGACGCCCTCAAAGGGGTTTCGAAGGCTCAAATCGCGTTAGGGATCCCGATGCAGCACCGCTGGCCGGGTGAGTGTGGCGTCGCCGTCGACGGCGTCAACGGCGGCCACATCGATCGTCGGCCACGCGTCGGGCAGCGTCAGCGGTTCGATGGTGTTGTCAGTGACCAAGACGGTACCCTCGCTTTTCGCGCCCTGCACGGTCGGATTCCACGCGTAGGCCATCGGCGTGAAGACAGAGGCGTCGTGATCGGGCGTGGCGATCCACTCCCGGCCAGCGAAGCCGGCAGCCCCACCCTGATGATGGTGTGTCCACTCATCAGGCCAGTCGACAGCGACGTAGGCCCGCTGGATGGCGTCAAACACGTCGCCGGCGGTGCCACCGTCGGCTGCAACCTGCTGGGTCGCCGCCAGCGCGCTTACCTCGACGGCCGCAGCAGCATGGTGGCGGTCGGCGAGCCAGTCGGGCGCGTCGAAGGCAACCGTTCGGGTCGCACTCGCATAGAGGCCGCCGCGGTGGGCCGTGACCGACAGCAACGCGTAGTCGCCAAGTGCCGTCTCGGTCGGCGTGTAGTGGCGGTACCCCTGAGCACGCTTGTCGCCACCGACGAGAACCACCGGCGCGACGAGCCCGCGGGCTTCGAGTGCCGCCCGGAGTTCGGTGGCGACCTCGCGTTCGGTGTCCGTGGCGGCGATCGACCGCCCGACAGCCTCGATGGCCGCGGCCACATCCGCGCCGACCGCCCGATAGCGATCGATATCGGCGTCGGTTAGCGGCTGGCGGAGTGTTGTTGGGTCGACCGTCGCAAAGCCCGGCACGTCGAAATCGGCAGCGGCCGGCGTCGGCGACCGCTCGGCGACAGCCTCGGCCAGCGAGTCGGCATACCAGTCGGCGGCGGCGACCGTGAACTCGGATGGAAGCTCTTCGTCGCGGAGCCGCGGGGCTTCGATGGTGTCGGTGACGACGCGGAAGCCAGCCTCGCGGTCGTAGCCGGCGGCGGCGACGCCGACCGGCCCCTCGCGGTCGACGACGTTGCTGCCGCCGGTCAGCCACGCGAAGCTGTTGGGACGAGCAAACCAGACGGCCGCGAGATCGGTCGCATCGAGATAGGTAGCAAGTCGTGCCCGGCGGTCGGCTAACGGCGGCGTTGCAGGTGGCATATCACGCTCTTAGATTGCAGCTACTTGAAGCCGGAGCACCGCCGTCCGAATGCAGTGAACGCGCGTGTGAACAAGCCTAAATAGCCAGCGGCCCGACTTGCGGCAAATGCTTGAACGCCCAAACTGGTTCACGTTTCGACGGTTTGCGGCGGTCACGACAGCCCTGACGGTGTCGCTGATTACCCTCGGCGTCTACACCTCAGCGACCGGCTCCGGGCTGGCCTGTCAGGCCCAGTGGCCGCTGTGTTCCGACCAGTTGATCCCGACGCTGACGATCAACCCGGATTTTATCGAGTGGTTCCACCGGTTCGTTGCGATGATCACCGGCTTCTTCATTCTCGGGACGGCCGGCTGGGCGTGGCAACGCGGTGATCGGCGGACGACACGCGCCGCTGTCGGGGCGGTTGTCCTGCTCCCGCTGCAGATCTCGATCGGCGCGATCACCGTGACGATCAACGGGCTCGTGCCGTGGGGGTATGCGGTTCCGACGCATGCGGCGCACCTCGTGGCCGCGCTGTCGATCTTCACGCTGTTGTCGCTGACGACGATCTACGCCTACCGCGAGCACCACAGTCGCCCGCCACGCACACGGAGTCGACGCGCCCTCGGTGTTGCCCTCGTCGCCCTGTTGGTCAGTGGCCTGTTTAGCCGTGGCGTCCCGCTGTTGCAGTATTCGCCGGGCGCCCAAGCGTGGTATTACGCCGTGTCGCTGGTCGCGGTTGTCGGACTGTTGGCGACGGTGCACTGGCTGACCGGCGTCGACCGGCTCGGCCGGCAGTTGGCCGGTGCCGCCCTTGTGATCATCGTCGGCACCATGCTGATCGGCCGGGATCTCATCGTCTACACGCCGACCGTCCAACTGCTCAATTTCGGGCTGTATGTGGCCGCAGTAGTGCTCGTCTCCGCCGGGCTCTGGCGACTGTTCGGGAGGGCACCGTCGCCGTCGACACCGTTTGGAACCGAGCACTCAGAGTAGGACGCATCGTCGACAAGTCATGAAAGGCGTGCCCGCCGCCTACATAAAGTCGTTGAGCCCGGCCTGATTCTCATCGTCATCAGCAGTCTCGGCTGTGGCATCGCCGTCAGTGTCGGCGTCGACAGCGGAGCCGCTTGCCTCGCTGTCGTCGCCACGACTGGAGGCGGCAGGATCGCTGTCCGTCCCATCGGCGTCGCCGCCGTCGAGTGTGCCCCCGGCGAACGCGCCGCCGGAGTGGGCTTCGATCGCCTCCGCACGCAGTTCCTCGGCGTCGGCGACGATCGACTCAACCTTGTTCGTTGACTCGCCGCTGCCGGTGATAAACGAGACCGCCGCTTCGTCGAGGTCGTAGGCCGCCGTCATCGCCACGGTCAACTCTCGAGGTTTGCAGTGGTGTGTCATCGCCGACAGGAAGGGCAACACCGCTCGGCGGGCGGTGTCGATGCTGAGCCCGCTCCGCTCGGCGATCCGTTGACAGACTTCGTCTGCGGTCTCGTTGGAGCCGGGCCAAAACTGCGGGCGGTTGTAGCGCGTCCAGCCGCCAGAGGTACCGTCGCGGGCGGCAGCAACCCCGGCGGCCGCGTTGTCGGTCGCATACCGCCAGTAGCTGTAGTTTTGGGTGGCGCGCACGCGACCCAGCCAGCGGTCGGCGTTGGCTAAGACGTCGTAGGCACGAGCGGCCTCTTTGGGCTCATAGACCGCCAGCAGGTTGTTTTCGAGCCACTTCGTCAGGTCATCGGGTGTCTCATCGACCCGGTAGGCCGACTGCAGGGCCTCCTCAGCAGATTCTTCCTTGAGAACGGCATCGAGAAACGGAAAGAGATCCATCGCTCGATCCCGGCCGCTGGTGACGACATCCTCGGCCGTGATCGCATCGCGGCCTTCCGCGGCGGCCTGGAGGTCTTTGATCGCCCCCCGGAGGTCGCCGTCGTTAGTGTCGGCGATCACGTCGAGGGCGTCCTGTTCGTACTCGATGTCCTCGCGGCGACAGATATCCCGGAGGACAGGAACGATCGATCGACTCGACACATCGCGGAACTCGATGTCCTCACAGGCGTTTCTGAGGCCGCGGGACATCTCGTAGAACTCGTTGGCGATGAGGACGATCGGTTGGCTGGCGTCTTTGACCAGCTTCGTGATCGCCGACGCGCCGCCGCGGTCGTAGGTGCCGTGGATGTTGTCGGCCTCATCAAGGATGACGAGTTGGCGGCTTTCGGTGTCGCCGCCGCGCGCGCCGCCACCGCCCGCACTGCCAGCCAAGGTGGCGTTGTTCGCCGCCCGCCCGGCAAACCGCTCGATCACGTCGGCGGTTCGCTGGTCGGAGGCGTTGAGTTCGACCGTCTCCCAGCCCATATCGTTGGCCAGCGCGTGGGCCGCGGAGGTCTTGCCGACCCCCGGCGAGCCATAGAGGATCACCGCCTGTCCGTGGTCGTCCCACGTTTCGGCCCACTCGTGGAACGCATCGCGGGCTTTGTCGTTGCCGCGAACCTCCGAGAGGGTGGTCGGACGGTAGCGTTCGGTCCAATCAGCCATTATCCGGATGTGGCTCGTCGCTTGCTTAGTGGTTGCGCTACCGACGCCACTCATCGAGCCACACGAGCGCGTCAGCGAGTTCGTCGGGCGGATAGGCGGCAAGGACACGTTCAAGCGTCCGCACCGCAGCCTCGGGGTCATCGCGCAGATAGTTCCCGTCAGTGTAGACGACGATCCCGGCGTGGGTGACAGTTTCCTGTAGGTCGCCGGCAAAATCCTTCTTATCGTGTGAGCAGAATATGGCCGTTCTCAGCACAATATTCCAGGAGGCGTTTGTCGGCCGTCGACGCGGCGACGGTAGCTTTCGCTTCGAGAACGTCATGGCCGTTCGAGCGAAGCGTCGTGACGAACACACGAGGAACGTGTTCGTCAGCAAGAAACGTCACGGCTACGTCGCGGGTTCAGGTGGAGACAGCGATTGCTCTGCAAGCGTCGTTTCAGCAGTATCACGCTCCTGGCGGAAGGTACGCATTTCCGCTGGGTGTTCGTGGTAGTACGCCAGCGCGGTATACACCGCACCCAGAGAGATATCAAGTTGGTCGGCAACATCAACTGGCTCGTGATCACCATCAACGACTAGTTCGTAGACGTGGAGGACACCAACGCGTGTGTCCGCAATTCGGGGGCTTCCGCCGAGTACGTCCTCAGTACGGACGATCATCGTCATTAGCTGAGTATACCGCGGGAACGGATATAAATCTCCGTGTGGAGGATAGAACGCTGTGGCTGCGATAGCCGGTAGATTCATGCAGACTGTCCTGAAAGTGTGTGGTATGACAGATCATCAATCACACGCGATGGACGACAACGAGATCGGTGCCCTGCTCGGTACCGGCGGCACCGGCGTGATCGCCTTCGCCGACGAGGACGAGCCATACGCCATCCCGATCTCCTACGGCTACGATGACGACGCCGAGGCGTTCTACATCCGGTGTGGGTTTGCCCCCGACAGCGAGAAACGCCGGTTTGTCGACGACGGCGTCACGGCGTCGTTGGTCATTACCGACGACACCGGCACCTGGCGGAGCGTCATCGCCCGTGGGCAGCTCACCGAGATTTCCGAACCCGCGATCGAGGGCGGGGCCGCCCAAAGCATTCGCCGGATGAACATCCCCTACGTGACGATTCACGAGACGCCAGCGACAGCGATGGAGTTTGAACTCTACCGACTTGACCCCGAGTCGGTCACCGGTCGCAAGGAACAACCCTGACCGGCCGGGCGACACGACAACACCAGCGGCCGGCGAGAGACGTACGACAGTTGTCTAGCCTGTGGTTCGACAGATTTTTTCCCAAACCGTCGGTAGCGGTGATATGGGACAACTGGCGGTGTGTCGGCGATGACGACGACCGTACGTGAGGATCTCGCCCACCGGATCGCCGGTGAGGTCACACTGAGTGATGATCCCGGAGCCACGCTGAAAAAATGGCGTACCGATTTCAACATCTCCCAGACGGAGTTGGCTGCCCAACTTGACGTGTCGTCGTCGGTGATCTCGGATTACGAGAGCGGTCGGCGGGAGAGCCCCGGCATCGGCATCGTCCGCCGGCTGGTCACCGCCCTGCTCGACGTCGACGAGACCCGCGGCGGCAGCCACATCCGGCAGTACGGCCGCGTGCTGTCGGCCGGCTTCGAGAGCGACATCGTCCACGACCTGCGGGAGTATCCGGCTGCACTCCCGCTCGATGATTTTTATGACGCCCTCGACGCTACCGAGGTCAGCGAGGGCAAGTGGGATTACGTCAACGGCCACACCGTCATCAACAGCATCCAGACGATCACCCGCCTGAGCAACGAGGAATTTTATCGGCTCTATGGCCAAAGCACCGACCGCGGCCTCGTTTTCACCAACGTGAGCCGCGGCGAGGGACCGCTGGTCGCCATGCGCGTCGTCACCCCGACCCCGAACGCGGTCGTCCTGCATGGAATCGAGGCAGACGACCTCTGGGAACACGCTCCCGCCCTCGCCGAGATCGATGGCTTCTCGCTGGCGACATCGACCCGGGATCTCGAGGACGCGCTGGCGGAACTGCGGGAGCTAGCCTGATTGGCGGTATCGACACCGCTCAATAGTCGAGCTGGCTGTTGATTCCGACTGCGAGCGCAAGAACGCCACCGACGGCGACAACAACGCTGCCGAGCCACGCCTGCGAGGACGCGTCGACGATCTGACTCCCCCAGAGGCCAGCGAGGAGGGCGAGACCGCCGGCGACGATGAACTGGACGAACCGTTCCATCGCTTGCGTTGTTGCCGCGGCACCGACGAGAAGGTTACCGTTTGCGCAGCCACGCGGAAGCGACTCAGAGCACACGGCGACGCCCGATTCCACCCTCGCGCAAGTCGGATTCCGATACCGGCATGACGTACGTCCCTACTCGTTCGCGTCGCCACCAGTCGCCGGTTTCGGCGCGCTCCTCGCGGGTCGCAAAGCGGTAGCGATAGCGACGCACGCGGAGTTGTTCCGGCGGCGCGTCGGGAAACGGATTTGATTCGAGCAGCGACAGCGTCGCCGCGTCGTTCTCGAAGAGGGCCGCGAGGAAGGCTGTGAACCACCGCTGTCGCGGGCCAGGTTGGGGTCGCATCGCGGCGAACCAAAGTTGCCAGTCCAGTCGCAGGTGGTAGGGCGCCCACTGCGGCGGTCGCTCGTCGGTGCGGACAGGCTGGCCCTTGAACTCATAGGCCTGCCAGTCGTCCTCGGTAGGATTGCTCGCCGTCGTCCCCTCAACGACCAGTTGGAAGCGGTCGGTCGTCACCGAGCCGAACGCGCCGTAGGTGTTAACGAGTTTGAGCGGGTCGAAAGCGGTGTTCATCACCTGCGACCGCGAGAGCATGTTCGCGGTCGGCTGGATGCTGAGCGCGGCAACGACGATAGCAAGGAGGATCGACGCCGCTGAGAGCCAGGCTGGCGTTGCCGTCGTTGCGGGGACGGTGATCGGCAACACGGTCGTCAGAACGCCGTCGCTGAACAGCGCGACCGACTGGACGATAGTCAGCGCGTTCAGGAACGCGAAATTGCCCGTGAGCATAAGCCAGCCCTGAAAGCCGATGGTCGCCACGCCGGCGGCCGCGGCGAACGGCTGCGGGGCGAAATAAAGAAAGGGCACCGCGAGTTCGACGACGTGGTTGCCCAGTGTTTCGAGCCGATGGAACCGATCCGGCAACCGATGGGCGAACCAACTCAGCGGGTTCGGGATGGGCTGGGTTTCGTAGTGGTAGTCAAGACATGTCAGGTCGCGCCAGCAGTCGTCGCCGCGGATCTTGATCAGCCCCGCGCCGAACATATTGCGGAACAGCAGCCACTTCAACAGCCAGATCACGACCACGGGCGGCTGGCTTGGCCCCGCGCCGAGAAAGACAGCGAGAAAGCCGGTTTCCAGCAGCATCGACTCCCAGCCGTAGCCGTAGAAGACGCGGCCGGCGTTGACGAACGACTGGTAGAACCCCCACAGCAGGAGCCACAGCAGCATCGATGCCGGCACGGCGTAGGGCGCGGGCAGCCAGTAGGGGCCAGCCAGCAAGGCGACAGTCGAGAGGGCAACACCAGTCCATGCGACAAGCCCGATGGTGCGGTCGCTCGAAAAGAAATAGAACAGACTGGGTCGCTCCCAGAAGGTGGTACCCTCGACGTACTCCTCGATCGGGAGCAACCCGTCCTCACCGGCCAGCGGACGGAACTGCGTGGCGGCGACGAGAAACGCCAGCAGGTAGATGACCGCGAGGCCGCGCTGGAAGACGAAGCGAACGAGCCAGTAGCTCCCGGCCTCCGGCAGCATACGCGACGCTGGTGGCGTCAACGACAAATACGTACCGCAAACCGACGACTGCGACCGTCAGAAACCCGCGATAGCTATCGGGCTGTCGGCGTGATGCCGTCGCCGACGGCGTCCATCACTTGGAGGACAGCACTGGCAGCCAGCCCTTGGGCGACCTCGCGTTGGGTCTCGTCGTCGAGACCGGCTTCCAGCTCATCAACGTCGGGCGTGTAGCCCGCGGTCACGGGGTGGCCGGCCGGCGGGTCGACCGCAACGGTGGCGGTTGGGCCGCCGTCTTGGAGTTCCGAGCCGACATGGTAGCCCTCCGGGAGATACGACTCCGTCTCAGAAACGATGGCTGCGACAGCGTGTCGGAGCGCGCGCTTCTGGCCGCCCGAGAGTTCGACATCGGCGGTTGGCTGGTCGTCGATGCCCATCCCGGCACCTGCCCCCGGATAGTTTCCGTTCATTTGAGAGTCAAGGAGAATAGGTGCGGCCGTGATAAAAAGGCGTCGGCGACGGCGATCCTCCGGGCGGCGTTGGGTCAACCGCGTCAGCAGATCGGCTCGCTGTCGCCGTAGGCTGCGAGCACGACCGCCGCGGTGTGGCCGCCACCGTCAGCGTCGACCGTGGACACAAGCGTGTCGCGATCGGTAAACTCCCACTCGCGGAGCTCACAGCCGGCATCGAGTCCGCGGCGGGCGGCAGCCTCGACGGCGTCGGGATCGGTGCCGGAGGCTTCATAGAACAGTCCGGGGCCCGGCCCGGTCGCCCACGCGATTGCGGTCGTCGCCGTCTCGGCTGCCTCGTCGGGGGCGACGACAGACCGCCCCTCAACGACGGTCAACTGGTTGCCGGCTGCCCCAAGATCAGGCGCGCGGTCGACAACCTCGATCGTCGCGTCGGCCGGGATGACAGAGGAAACAGCAACCAGATTGTAGTTGTGGAGGTTCGCGTCGGCGAGTGCGGCGTCGTAGGCAGCCATCGCCGTGGGGGCGCGGCCGATCCCGCCGGCGACGTGGATCGTCGTCATTACCATACCGCGGCGGCCCGGCGGGTAATCGGTTACGGATCACCACGAGAAATGAAACGGGGTCACGTAGCTGCTGTTGGTGGATACCGCCGTCAGTCGTCGATAGCGGGATTAGTGACGGTACCGAACGACGCCGTCGTCGGTCTCATTGGCGTCGAGTTTCTCGCGGGCGTCGTCGATATCCTCCCGGGAGACGGTCGTCCGGTCGTCGCGGATGGCGAACATCCCGGCCTCGGTGATGAGGCTCTCGATGTCCGCGCCGCTGTAGCCATCAAGCTCGGCTGCGAGGTCAGCAAAGTCGACATCGCTGTCAACGTTGATCTGCTGGCTGTGGATCTCAAGGATGCGCTCGCGACCCTCGGCGTTCGGCTTCGGCACCTCGATGAGGCGGTCGAAGCGGCCCGGACGCAAGATGGCCTCATCCAGCATATCGAAGCGGTTCGTGGCGGCCATCAGCTGAATCTCGCCGCGCTCGTCGAACCCGTCCATCTCCGAGAGCAACTGCATCATTGTTCGCTGAACCTCGGCGTCGCCGGAGGTCTTCGAATCGGTTCGCCGGGAGGCGACAGCGTCGATCTCGTCGATGAAGACCACGGCTGGCTCGCGTTCGGCGGCCAGCGAGAACAGATCGCGGACGAGCCGTGCGCCCTCGCCGATGAATTTTTGGACGAGTTCGGAGCCCGTCATCTTGATGAACGTGGCGTCGCTCTCGTTGGCGACAGCCTTGGCGAGCATCGTCTTGCCGGTGCCTGGTGGGCCGTGCATCAGCACACCCGACGGTGGGTCGATGCCGACGGCGTCGAACTGCTCTGGGTTTTCGATGGCGTCTTCGACGGCCTCCCGCACCTCCGTCACCTGGTCGTCGATCCCGCCGATGTCGTCGTAGGTTACGTTGGGGGATTCGGTGACTTCCATCGCCTGTGCTCGGGCATCTGTCTCGTCGTCAAGCACCTGCTGGATGCCGAAGGATTCGTTGATGGCGACGCGGTCGCCGGATTCGAGTTCGTCTTCCAGCTCCGGCGTCACCTCGGTGAGTACCTCCTGGTTGTTGCCGTGCTGTTTGATGACGACGTTGCCGTCGTCGGTCAACTCCTCGACGCTGGCGATGTAGAGGGCGGCCGTCTTCAAGGCCTCATTGCGATCTTTGAGCCGGCTGACCTCCTGGTGGAGGTCGGTTCGCTGTTCGGTGGCTTCCGAAAGCCGGGTTTCGAGCTCCTCGTTGACAGCCATAAGCCGCTTAAAGTGTTTCTTGAGTGCCGACAGCCGCTCGGCGGGCGACATCTCAGGATCCAGATCCAGCCGTGGGCGGTCGGGAATCGACGGGCTACGTGACATTCATCATGTGATTCGGTCTGCCGGTAAATGTGCCTTTGGGTCGCGGGGAATGTGCCGTGGTACCACGGTTCTTGTCAGCGACACCGATCGAACGGCTCAGCGCAGCTCGTCGATCCGATCAAGATACGTATCGTAGACACCGAGGGCCGATTCGATGGGGTCGGCACTGGTCATGTCGATGCCGGCGAGTTCGAGGGCCTCGATCGGGTAGACGCTGCCGCCGGCGGCCAGCATCTCGCGGTAGTCGGCAGCAGCCGACTCGTCGACTGCGTCGGTAGCTGAATCGCCGAGAATCCCATCAACGATGGCGACCGCCGCAGAGATGCCGGTCGCATACTGGTAGACATAGAAGTTGTAGTAGAAGTGCGGGATTCGCTGCCACTCGCGGTGAATCCGGTCGTCGATGACGGCTGGCTCGTAGTAGTCGCTCTTGAGCCCACCGTAGAGCTCGTCGAAGACGTCCGGCGTCAGCGGCTCGTCGTTCTCGGCGCGTTCGTGGATCCGCTGTTCGAATTCGGCAAACATCGTCTGCCGATAGAGCGTCGACCGGAACCGTTCGAGGTATTCGTCGAGGACGTGCAGCCGGAGTTCGTCATCGTCGACAGTCTCAAGCAGGTGCTGGGTGAGCAGTGTCTCGTTGACCGTCGAGGCGACCTCGGCGACGAAGATCTCATAGCTTGCGTCGTGCCACGGCTGGGCCTCCTGTGCCAACTCCGAGTGCATCGAGTGGCCCAACTCGTGGGCCAGCGTAAACATCGAGGAGATGTCGTCCTGGTAGTTCATCAGGATGAACGGCTGGGTGTCGTAGGTGCCCGAGGAGAACGCGCCGGAGCGTTTGCCGCGATTCTCATACACATCGACCCACCGGCTATCCAACCCCTCGGCGAGTCGATCGCGGTAGGATTCACCCAGCGGTTCGACCGCCTCGATGATCCACTCCTTTGCCTGCTCGTACTCGACATCCGGCCCCTCCTCGCCGGTGATCGAGGTGTAGAGATCCCACATCTGCAGGTCGTCGACGCCGAGCGCGTCGCGTTTGATCTCGGCATGGCGGTGGAGGGAATCGAGATTGTCATGCACAGTCTCGACGAGCGTATCGTAAACTTCGACGGGGACATTTGGGCCATCGAGAGCAGCCTCGCGGGCTGTCTCGTAGTTCCGTGCGCGGGCGACCTTCACGTCCTTGCGAACCTGCTTTTTCAGCGATGTGCCGACAGTGTTGCGGACGGTCTCCCACTCGTCGTAGTAAGCCTCATGGACGCGCTGGCGAAACGCACGGTTCTCGTGTTTCTGGAGCGTCGTGAAGTTGGCCTGGCTGATCTCGATGTCCTCGCCGTCTGGATCCTCGACGGTCGGAAACTCCATGTCGGCGTTCGACAACATCGAATAGATCTCACTCGGCGACGACGTGACCTCGCCCAGCTCCGCCAGCAGCTCCTCGACTTCCGTCGAGCGCGTGTGGGGCTTGCCCCGAAGCACGTCATCGAAGAAGTGCTCGTACTCGGCGAGAGCCGGCTCCTCCTCAATGAACGCATCAATGTCGTCTTCGGTCAGCTCCTGGATCTCAGGTTCGATGTAGGAGGTCGCGCTGGAGGCCTCCGAGGAGAGCGCTTCAGCTTTCCCCGAGAGTGCCTGATACTCCTGATTTCGGGTGTCCTCGCTGGATCGAAGGTTTGCGTAGACAGACAGCTGAGCGACCTCGCGCATGATCTCCTCGCGGAGTTCCAGCAGTTCCAGCAGGGTTTCAGGGCTCTCGGTGACCCGTCCCTCGTAGGCTTCGAACTCCTCGATTCGCCCGGAGACCGTCTCGAAGTGTTCGGCCCACGCGTCGTCAGATTCGAAGATCGATCCGAGTGCCCACTTGTGTTGCTCGTCGATTTCGGCCCGTTCGGGAACCGTACTCATACAGGAAGGTGGCCGACAGCGCGCCTAAAGGTTGTCCTCCGCATCGTTGAGGTGATCGGCCAACGTCGTGCTAACGCGATGGCCGACGAACGCATCGCGTGCACGCTTGCCGAAGGCGCCGACGCCGCTGGCCGCGGCTCGGGAGTCGCACTCGAAGTCGACGCCGGGGTACGCGACCGCCGACAACACCAGCGGTTCGGGCGACGCTGTCTGCGGCTGGGGATCGACCGCGTCGTCGCCGAGCAGCGACTCGATCCATGACAGCGACTTGCTGCCGCTGGCGACGGCCTGGACGACCGCGACGAGCCGGCGGACGAAATGGCGCGGAAAACCACCGGCGGCGACGGTGAGCACCAGCACGTCGCCGTCGCGGTCGATGCTGGCGGTGATATCACGTTCGGTGCCGGTGTCATCGGGCGTCAAATTGTGAAAATCATGGTGGCCGCTGAGTGCGTCGACCGCGTCGGCAGCCCGGTTGTCGTCGATGGTGGGGCGGCCATCGAGCGGTCGGTGGGCGGTTCCGTTCGGCGGCGCGTAGAGCTCATAGACGTACTCGCGTCGCGCCGCGTCGTGAGTCGCATGGAAGTCGGCGTCAACATCGGCACTGGCCCACACCCGGATCGTCGCCGGTAACTCGCTGTTGAGCGCGCGCGGCGAGAGCCACTCGGGGCACTCGAAGGCGACCGTCTGAGCGACCGCCGACACGCCGGCGTCAGTGCGGCCCGCCGCAGCGTAGCCCGTTGGTTTGTTGGCCTCCGGCGGTAGGATCGACAGCGCGCGGAGCGCGTCGAACAGCGCACCCTCGACGGTTGGCACCGATGGCTGCCGCTGGAAGCCGTAGAACGGCCGGCCGTCGTAGGCAAGGCGGAACGCGCGCATCAACTGGCTGTTCCAACGCGGCGGCGAAAAGAGTTCACCTGTCGCTCACGAATTACTCCGGGTTGAGAGGAGTAAGCCCCCTTCTGTTTCGACCCGACATTCGGCTGAGCAGTCGCGTCGTGTTCGGACTACCTCGGCGGCCGGCGACCACACCGCGTGGCCGACCGACCGCCTGACGCGACCTTGCACCGGTGAGGATTCACCGTTCCATCCGTTCCTGCCCGTCTCGCGGGCGAAACCCGCATTCCTCGGTGGATTAACTCCCTTTCCTTACGGATCGGTTCGCGCACCTCATCGGTCGGGGCAGGGGGTCTCGTTGCTGTTTCAGCGCCAGCCGTCTCCGACTCCGGGCTTGCGCCCGGTCACCTGTCCGAACGGTGGGGGGACTTTCCTCATGGGGGGTGCCCGCTGGCACCATGCCCACGGGGATCGGGCTCTCTCTACCCGATTGATATGGACTCAGCGGTCGGATAAACGGTTCGGTGGGGCAGTTGGTCGTCGACCGCGATTCCTGCACAACGAATGGGAAGAATTGAAGTCGGCAGCCCCCATGGATACGTCTATGTCCGAGGCACAGACCGTTCAGCTGAGTTATGATGACGGTGCACGAGCGGTCGAGCTTGCGCGGGAAGCAGTCGAATCGTACGTCCTTCATGGCCAACGCGAACACCCAGGGAGCATGCGAGATGCCTTCTACGCCCGAACCGGGGCGTTCGTCCGTATCCAATCAACACGCGGACGGGGGCAACTCCGCGGCTGTGCCGGGGCCTATCGCACCGACGACCAGCTCGGTCACGCCATCGTCGACGCGGCGATTCAGGCCGCCTCGTCGGATTCGGCGGGCTCGGAGATCGGCGCAAAGGAGCTCTCGGATCTCTCGATTTCGGTCTGTGTCGTCAGCAACACGCTGCTGACAAACGATCCCATCGAAGATATCGAACTCGGCACCCACGGCGTCGCCCTCGACACCGGCAACGACCACGCCTGGCTCTATCCGACACTCCCCGTCGAACAAAACTGGAGCAAAGAAAAGTATCTCTCCTTGGTCTGTAAGAAGGCGAATGTCTCCCCGGTTGCCTGGCAGGACGACGACACGATGATCACCCTTTTCGAAGGCCAAGTTTTCCGCGAGCGACCTGACGGCGGCAGCGTCGAAGCACTCTAACCCCGCGAGGCGAGCGTGCTACACCCGGTCTGTCCGACCAAATCCGACCAGCGACGCGTCGCGGGCGGCCCGCTCGGTGGCTCCCGACAACGAGAGATCGAAGTCGTCGACAACGTCGCCATCGCGGATGAGCGGCTCCAAGAGCGGTTCGCCGTCGGCCGGTGCGTCGCCCGCACGGTGGCCGACGTGGTGGCCGCCGTCGGCCGTCCGGTAGACCGATTTCACGCCGGAGAGCTTCCCGCGTTTCGCGATCGCCTCGCCATCGACTTCGACGATATCGAGGGCAAAATCGACAGGATCGGCGTTTGAGATCGTACTGCCAACCCCGAAGCCATCGGCAACGTCGCGTAGCTCCCGAAGGTCGTCGACGCCGAGCCCGCCGCTGAGGAAAATGTCAACATCTTCGTAGCCAGCGGCGTCGAGTTCCCACCGGACTTCGCGGATGATATGCCAGAAATCACCGCGCCGCGAGCCCGTGGTGTCGAGACGGACGCCGTCAAGCGCGTCGCCGAAGGCGTCAGCCGCCCGGAGCGACTCGTCGACCTCGTCGCTGAACGTGTCACAGAGGGCGATCCGCTGGACATCGTCGCCGACGGCGGCGTCAAAGGCCTGCCACGCGGCTTCCTGCTCGCCGCGACCGAAACACAGCAGGAGGGCGTGTGGCATCGTGCCGCTGGCTTCGCGGTCGATCTGGTCGCCGGCAGCAACATGCGAGAATCCATCAAGGCCGGCCAGCAGCGCGGATCGCTCGACGACCGCCGCGATCGAGGGATGGACGTGCCGCGCCCCGAACGACAACACCGGCGAATCGGGGGCGGCCTCCCGAACGCGTCGGGCGGCGGTTGCGATTCCCGACGCGTGCGACAGAAAGCCGAGCAGCGCGGTTTCCAGCCGGGCAAAATCGAGATACGGCCCCTCGATTCGCATGACCGGCCCGCCGTCGAAACAGTGGCCCGCCGGGATCGCGTCGACATCAACCGCGCGGTCGGCCAACAGTGCGGCCGCGTCTTTCACACCGGCGAGCAGTTCGAACTCGCCGGTCGGGAACTGGTCGGCGGTTACCTCGGCGACGACCCGAGGGTTGCGATCAGCATGTTTGAGCGCGGCGTCGGTGCGCTCGAAGTAGGCGTCGGTCGCCCGACCGCTGTGGATGGCTTCGGGCGAGATGATATCGAAATCGAGGTCGCGCATAGCCCGGCTTCGGCGGCGGTCACAAAAAGCCCGGTGGCCCGCGGGTCGCTGTCGTCAGTCTCGCGGTCGGGTGGCCGACCACGCGAGGGTCCATCCGGCAGCGAGCAACGCGAGGAGCGCGCCGGCGACACCGAAGCCGGGGATCTGCTCGCTCGTCGCTGATGGTGTGAGCCCGGGGGCGAGCTCTCGCAGTCCGTCGGTCGTCGGCGCGTGGACGATCCGCACCCGGGTGCCGTCGCGTTCGATCCCGTAGGCCCCGGCGAAGGCATCGTCGTCAAGTTCGTAGATGCCGGGATCGGTTTCAGTTGCGTTGCGCGCCGTGAGAATGGCTGTATACGCGCGGTGGAACTCGGTGGCGTCATCAGTCGTCTCCCATTCGGTTGTCCAGACGTAGCCGTCGTCGTCGCCGCGGCGGTAGGGGACGAGCGCGTCGCCAGCCCAGCCGTCGGAGGGTGGCGCACTGTAGGTTCGGCTGTCGTAGTCGCCCTCGGATTCATACAGCGTCCCCGGATCAACGGTATTGGCTCGGACGGTCGTCGCCTGGTACCAGAACATGACGAAGATCGACGCCTCGCCGGCGACCTCAGTGCCGTTGCGGCCCGGTTGGGTGTAGCGTTGCCAGCCGGCGGTCGCCGTGGTCGACGGCTCAATGGGCGAGATGTTGAGTGGTTCGCGGTGGATGATCTCGCTGGTCGTCGTCGGGGGATCGACCATCCGCTCGTCGACACCCGCCCACCCCTCTGTGGTGACGATCTCGTGGACATACCCCGGGCCGTCGGAGTACGGCTGGAGGACGACCGTGAGGATGCCGCGGTTGCTCGCCCCACCCTCGCCGCTGGTCGGGGACGCTCGCTGACACCGCCAGCGATCATCGTCACAGCGTTGTCTGTACAGATCCTCGATGTAGCCTGCTTCGCCCTCATAGAGGCCAGTCACCGCCAGATCGGCGTCCTGTGTTTCGCCCCTGAACCGGGGGCTGGTGAGGTCGTGGCGTTGATCCTGCAGGGCGTGGGTCAACTCGTGAATCAGCGTCGCCTCGCTGACCCGCGGGGCATCAGGATCGTCGGCGACGATGACGATCTCGTCGCGTGTCGGGCTGTAGAGCCCGTTGACCGAGCCGGTCAGCGTGTCGGTGATCGCCGTCTGTGTGCTGGTGTTGTCGCCAACGATGAACAGCGCCTTCCAGACCTGATCGTTCCAGCGGGTGTATCGCCGGTCGGAGCCGTTGGGTGCCAACTCATCGCGGCCGAACGTCTCGCTGTCGACAACCCGGATCGGCACCGATTCCGTGAAGGGTTCGCCGCGGAGGTACTCCACGCGAGCCATCGAGCGGGCCAGCAGGCGATCGCGTTCAGCGGCGTCCAGCCCGTCGACCTGCGTGACGTTGATCGGATCGTCATGGCAGATCCCATCGACACAGCCGAGGCTCGTGTTTGCGGACTGCGAGTGGCTAGTCGGGGTTATCGGTGGCGACGGTGGCACCCCGACTGATGTCGCGGGCGTTGCTGTCGACGCTGCTGTCGCGGGTGCTGCTGTCGCCGCCGCTGCTGGAACGACAGTGCTGATGGCAAAAAAGACAAAGGCGACGACAAGCAGCGATCGACCGCGGCGATCCATACCGATCACACGTAGCCGGGCCTCAAGAACGTTACTCGGCGTCGAAGTCCCGGCGCATGGCGATCTCGAACCACGGACAGAGTCGCAGTTGGCGGTACCACTCTGGGTGTTTGTGGAGGTGGTCGTAGTCGACCCACAACAGACCGCCGATCTCCTCCTCGTCGGGATCGAGCGTCGTATCTTCGAGCGTCACCTGCAGGACAGCACAGACCTCCCACTCGACGCCAGCGTTCTCATAGTAACGTTTGTACTCAAATCGGTCGGTAAGCTCGACCTCGTCGTACTGGTCGGGAGTGACGCCGAGTTCCTCTTCGAGTCGCTGGATCGTCGCATCGACCTGGCTTTGGCCCTCGACGGGATGGGAGGCGACGGTGCCGTCCCAGTGGGTATCCCAGAGGCGTTTTTCCGGGCTGCGCTGGGCGAGCAGGAGTCGCCCCTCGCCGTCGAAAACGAGACAGGTAAACGCCCGATGACGGATCCCATCGCCGGTGTGGGCGTCGAGGCGGTTGACCAACTCCTGTTCGGTGTCGTCGGCGTCGACGGCGATCACGTCCTGGCCGGCGTTTGCGTGGCGGTCGTCGCCCGCGTCGTCAGCACTCATAGGTTGGTATGTACACAGCGGGGTCAATAAGGGTTCGATACGGGTCGCAGCAGGGTTCCGTGGTAGCAATCAGATGAGACTCAACAGTTCAAGCACGATATCAGCCGCCCACTCGTACCACGACCGCGAGTCGCTGTCGGTGTCCTCGTCGTCGGCCATATCACAACGAATTCGGAATCTAACAAAGTGTTTGTGACGCTCTACCCGAGCCGTTCATCGAGAATCAGCCGCGTTTTCGTTCCCTTGACCTCGTCTAACTCGCGGGCTTGGCTGATCAGGTCGTTGACGGCTTGGGTATCGACGCAGTCGACGACGAGAACGATATCGTCCTCGCCGGAGACCTGCCAAACGAAATCGACCTCCTCCCAGTCGGCCATCCGCTCGGAGACCGCGCTGGTGGTGACGTTCATGTCGACGGAGACTTCGATCATCGCCTTCACATTCCCGGTGCGCGTGGTAACGGTGAACCGCTCGATGATCCCCTCACTGGTAAGCCGATCGACGCGGTTGCGCACGGTGCCCTCCGAGGTGCCGATCTCGTCGGCGATCTCGGTGTAGGGCGTCCGGGCGTCCCGCCGTAGGATCGAGAGGATCTGCCGGTCGAGATCGTCCATGCCGTGAGATGTGCCGGCAGGCCCTTACCGATTACGAATTTCGTAACGAATCTTCGAACGACGCACTTATTAGCGATCACCGATACGTATCTCGTAATGTCAGACGCCTACATCGCGTTAGCCGACGGTCGCGTGCTGGAAGCGCGCTGCCGTGCGCCGGGCACCACCCGCGGCGAACTCGTATTCACAACCGCCTATACGGGCTATGAGGAAAGCCTCACCGATCCCTCCTACGAGGAGCAGGTACTCACCTTCTCGTATCCGCTAATCGGCAACTACGGGGTGCGCGCCGACCGCTTCGAATCGAGTCGCATCCACCCGCGTGCCGCCGTCGCCCGCGAGTTCACCGAGGAGATGGCAACCTGGTTCGAATCTGAGGGCGTCCCCGCGATCGATCACATCGAGACGCGTGATCTCGTCACCTCCATCCGCGAAGATGGCGCGATGAAATGCGGGATCGCCGCCGGCGAGGACGTCACCCCGGAAGACGCCAAAGCCGAACTCGACCAGTGCAAGGAGATGAGCGACCATACCGAGATCGGCCAGCAGGTGACCACGCCCGAGCCGACCGTCCACCGCGGCGGCGGCGAGGCCGACGTGGCCCTCATCGACTGTGGCGCGAAGGGATCGATCATTGATTCGCTCACGGAGCGCGGCGCGGACGTCCACGTCCTGTCGTGTCAGACCGCCGCCGAGGAGATCCGCGAGCTCGATCCCGATGTGCTGTTTATTTCCAACGGACCGGGCGATCCCGCAAACTTCCAGAACGCCCAGTCGCTCGTCGAGGCGTTCGCCGGGGAAATTCCGATCGCCGGCATCTGTCTCGGCCAGCAGATCGTCGCCCGCGCCTTCGGCGGCGACACCGAGAAGATGGCCTTCGGCCACCGCGGCGTCAACCAGCCTGTCCGCGACCTTGAGACCGATCAGGTCGTCATGACGACCCAAAACCACGGCTACACCGTCTCCGACCCGGGCGATCTTGTGGTCACCCAGCGCAACGTCAACGACGACACCGCAGAGGGGCTGGCCGACGACGAACGTGGGATCATCACCCGCCAGTATCACCCTGAAGCCAACCCTGGCCCACACGACTCGCTTGGCTTCTTCGACGACGTGTTGGCGATGGTTGATACGCAGTCGGCTGTCACCGCCGACTGAGGCGCGGCGTCAAAACGACCACAGAGAACGACCGGGTCGAATCGACCACCGCGAGCCGGAAATCGGCAGTCGTTTACTGCTTGCTGATCGAGGTGTTGGCATCATGGCTGACGTGCTCGATCAAGATCTTTACGAGCGAACCAAGGCATTACTCGAACCCGGCGACATCGAGTTGGCGGGTGTCATTGTCCACACCGATCTCTCGGGTGAGGAAGACCTCGAAATGCAGGAGCTCACCGTCGACCTCAACGATGTGATCGCCGCCCACACAGACAAGGGTGAAAGCTACATCTACGCCGGCAACGACGACCCCGAGTTCGCCTCCAACCAGTTCCACGGGCGAACCCTAGAGGACGATGAATTCGTCTGGGAGTGCCAGCAGCTACTGCGAGACGGGCGGTTTCATCTCGTCTTCTACTATGAGGCAACCGCCGACCACGAGGCGATCATCGAGGCGATGGAAGACCGCGATCTGTCGGTGACCCCGGTACCGTAGTTGAGCGCCGACAACAGGTCGTGGCGACGATAACCGAGAGGTTGACACGGCTGGCGATCCAATCGGTTGTATGGCAGAGACGACGTTGCGGGAGTTTCTCAGCACGGATGCCCTGCTGTTGGCGACAGTGTTGCTCGTCGGCGTCGCCGGCTCCGGGGTCGCCCGGTGGAGCCTCGGCCAACTCGGGTTCACGACGCTGGGGGAACTGGTCTATATCGCCGGCTACGGCGGGATGGTTGTCGTCGTCTGGTATGGCTGGATTCGGCCGCTGGATATCACCGGCCCGGAGTAATGACAGTCCCAATACAGATGGGAAGGCGAGACACCGGCAGTTGCGGCGACAGAGAACGGAACTTTAATGCGCGTTTCAACGACACCTCCTACTAGGCATGCTGCCGTTATTCATCGACGCGATCCTGGTCGACTACAACATCGGGCAGTTCCTGCTGCTCGGGTTCGTCCTCACGACCCTCGGTGCACTCCCACTGAAATCACAACAGGTGATCGGCATCAACACGATGCTGTTCGGCGTGATCTTCGTGTTGACGCCAGCGTCGCTGCTGCCAAACGTCTACCTCTTTTTGGGGTTGACGCTGTTGGTCATCGGCCCGATGGTCTACGTCACCGCCCGTGGATGACGATCGCGGGCCGATGAGCACGACGGCAGCCACCGGCCGGCGGCGGCCGGCTTCGCTACCTTTTTCGGGCGACTGCGATAACCCCAACGCATGATTACGGTTCGGGCCCCGGCGACGAGCGCGAACCTCGGCAGCGGCTTCGATGTCTTCGGCGTCGCCTTCGATCGGCCGGCTGACATCATCCGCGTCGAACGCGCCGAGCAGACGACCATCGACATCACCGGGGTCGGCAGCCAGTATATCCCGACTGATCCCGACGCCAACACCGTCGGCGCGGTCGTCGACGCCTTAGACGCGCCGGCCCACATCGAGATCGACAAAGGCGTCCGGCCAGCCTCGGGGCTGGGCTCCTCGGCGGCGTCGGCAGCCGGCGCGGCCGTCGCGCTCAACGAACTCTATAATCGCGGGCTCAGCCGATCAGAGCTCGTCCCCATTGCCGCCGAGGGCGAGGCCGTCGTCTCCGGGACGGCCCACGCCGACAACGTCGCCCCATCAATCCTTGGGGGCTTCACGATCGCCACCGCCGACGGGGTCGAATCCGTCAGCACCGACATCTCGCTTGTCGCCTGTCTGCCGGAGATCGCCGTCTCGACGCGGGATGCCCGCCGGGTCGTCCCCGAAACCGCACAGATGGCGGAGGTCGTCGAGACCGTCGGCAACGCGGCGACGCTGGCTGTCGGGATGTGTCGCGGCGATCCTGATCTCGTCGGTCGCGGAATGGATGATCCGCTGGTGACGCCCGCCCGCGCGGAGTTGATCACCGGCTACGACGCGGTTCGCGAGGCCGCTGTCGACGCCGGCGCAACTGGCGTGACCGTCAGCGGAGCCGGCCCGTCGGTGCTGGCGGTCTGTCGTGCACGCGATCAGCGGGCGGTCGGGAGTGCGATGTTGACGGCGTTCGACGACCACGAGGTCGATGCCCGCGTCTATCAGACGCAGGTAAGCGACGGTGCGACGATTCTGTAGCGTATGCAGTCGTTGTCACTGAGAGACGAGTAAACAGAAGCGAGAAGAAAACGGCGCGAACAGCGCAGCCGGAAATACCGCGTTAACAGCGTTGCTATTGTGCCGAGTTAGACGCCGCGACCCTGCAGTTTTTCATCCTCGTCGAGATCAACGTTCGCCTGGCCGCGCATTCCTTTGCCAGGATCCTTGGCGATCTCTTTCAGGGCCTCGGGGTCGTCATAGTTGTTGACCGCGGCGACAACTGAGGTGCCCATCGCTTCGGGGTTCTCCGCGCCGAAGATGCCCGAGCCGACGAAGATGCCGTCACAGCCGAGCTGCATCATCAACGCGGCGTCAGCGGGCGTGGCGATCCCGCCGGCAGCAAAGTTGACGACCGGCAGCCGGCCCATCTCGGCGGTCTCGTGGGTCAGCTCCCGCGGCGCGCCGTGTTCGCGGGCCCACTCGTCGCGTTCCTCGTGGGCCATCCCGGTGAGCTTGCCGATCGATCGCTGGATGTTGCGCTGGTGGGTGACCGCCTGGTTCACGTCGCCGGTGCCGGCCTCGCCTTTGGTGCGGATCATCGCCGCGCCCTCGTCGATCCGCCGGAGTGCTTCCGGGAGATTTCGGGCTCCGCAGACGAACGGCGCGGTGAACTCGGTTTTGTCGATGTGGTAGCGGTCGTCGGCCTGCGTGAGTACCTCGCTTTCGTCGATCATGTCCGCGCCCGCGGCTTCGAGAATCTGAGCCTCGGCGGTGTGACCGATCCGGCATTTGCCCATCACCGGGATCGACACCTCCTCGGCGACCTCCTCCAGCGCGCCGGGGTCGGCCATGCGGGCGACGCCGCCACGTTTGCGGATGTCCGCGGGAACGGATTCGAGATGCATTACCGCGACCGCGCCGGCATCCTCGGCGATCCGGGCCTGTTCGCGGTTGACGACATCCATGATGACGCCGCCTTTCTGCATCTGTGCGAAGCCGCGTTTGACCAACGACGTGCCACGCCGCAGCGTCTCTAAATCGGTTGCCTCCGACATACCTACTGTAGGGGACGAGCACACTTAACGGGTGCTTTTCTTGGGATTATGACGAATGAGACAAGCGGTTGTCGGCGGACAGCACGGTCGCTCAAAGCCGTGTCACAGCTGAATCAACGAAAGAAATCGAAGCGGAAAATCGGCGTGGCGACTACTCGTTGCCGAACATCTGGCGCATCATCGGATGCATCTCCATGAGTTGCTCTTCGGCGATCTCCTCGTACAGCTTGTACGTAATGGAGACCGTCAGCAGCAGCCCTGTACCGGAGACATTCCCGATGGTGCCGAGCATGTTCGCCATCACCGCAAGCAGGCCGACCAGCGCGCCGCCGATAACGGTCACCTGCGGGATGTACCGCTCCATGACCTTCTCGACGACCTGCGGGTTCCGCCGGAAGCCAGGGATCTGCATCCCAGAGTCTTGAATCTGCTCGGCGGTCGCCTCCGGGCCCATCCCGGTGGTTTCGACCCAGAAGATCGCAAAGATCGCCCCGCCGACGATCATGAAGATCAGGTCGATCCCGACCCGAATCCCGATCTGCCAGGGGTCGATCCCGCCGGGCGTCAGCCCGAGGAACCACATCCAATCCTGCCGCGATTGGATCGGCGCGAGGTAGTAAAACAGCCCGCCGATCGGCTGGCCGTCACTGTACTGACCGAGGATCGCCGGCAGCCCGTTGCCAAGCTGGCTGTAAAGGATCTGGCCGACGAACTGGATGTTCGCCTGCAACGCCCGCACGAGGATCATCGGTAGGACGCTCGCGTAGATCAGCTTCACCGGGAACCGGCCACGGGCCCCGCGAACGCGGGTGTGGCTCAGCGGGATCTCAACTCGCACCGATTCGGCGTAGACGACGATCACGAAGATCAACAGTGTCGTGAACAACGCCAGGATGCTTCCCGGGTCGAACAGAATGCTCTGGAACCACTGGCCGGTAAACGTCGGCCCAAGCGAGAGGTCACCAAAGAGAATTCCGTACCAGCTCGCAAGGATCCCGGTTGTCGTGCCGAGGCCCTGCCAGCTGAGGATCCCACCGATGAGCTGTTGGCTCACGCCGGCGATAATGAAGAGGCCGACACCGGAGCCGACCCCCCATTTGCTGACGATCTCATCCAAAAACAGGATGAGAATGCCGCCAACGAACACCTGCGCGAAGATGATCAGCTGCACCCCAAAGGTGCCAACCCCAAGCGATTGGCCAAGGGCTTGATTCGCTGGGAGGAAGCCGCCGCTGAACACCATCGGCGCGGCGGTCAGTGCCGTCATGACGACGACGAGGAACTTCTGGAGCCCCTGATAGAGGATCTGATCGCGTGGATCATTCTCCGTGTCAAGGCCAAGGAGGTTCGCACCACCGAGCAGCTGCAAGACGATCGAGGCGGTGACGATCGGGCCGATCCCGACCTGCAGGACTGAGCCCTGCCCGCCGGCAATGATCGAGCGGAACTGTCCGAAGATGTCGCTGCCTTGGCCACCCAAACCGAACAGCTGGATGTTCGTCAGGAAAAAATACACCATGAGGACACTCGCGGTCCACAGGAGCTTCCGTTTGAACGGCACGTGCCCCTCCGGCCGTGCCACTGTCGGCATGCGGGTGAGAACCGGTTCGGCGGCCTCCTTCCAACCCATGTATTAGTCCTCGTCAGAGTCGTCGTTTACATCTTCCGCTTTCTGGCCTGCTTCGGTGAGTTCCGCCGCACCGCCAGCCTCCTCGATGAGTGCCACCGCGTCGGCGCTGAAGGCGTCGGCGGTGACAACCAGTTCGTTGCGAACCTGGCCGTCGCCGAGCACCTTCACCACATCGACATCGTGGCCGGCGTCGGCAACGTCGCGGGCGTCGATGACGTAGGCGTCACCGTCGGTCTCCGCGACGCCGTCGGCCGCCAGCAGTGCCGCGTCCTCATCGAGTTTCTGGACGCTGATCTCCGCAACCGAATCCTGCAGCGAATCCGGTCGGGTGAACCCGTGTTTGCCGATCGGCTTGTAGTTGTGGAACTCGTGTTTGTCACGACCCGCGCGACCGCGACCGCCACGGTGACCGGCACCGCGCCGGTTTTTGTGGGAGCCGCCGCTGTGGGTGCGGGAGCCGCGTTGTCTGCGTTTTTTCGATCCCATTATCGCATCGCCTCCAGCAGCGCGTCGATATCCTCGGTCTCATGGCGACCCAGCTGGCCGCCCTCGATGACCGGGTGTTTGATGCCGTCGTGACCGCCGCGTGGCGGGTGCAGTCGGACGACCGGGGCGAGGCCTTCCTCGCGAAGCGTCGTCTCTTCGTCGACGAGGGCTTCGGCAAGCGCGTCGACATCGGCGTAATCGGTGTTGTCGGCGACCCACGCGTCATCGATGTCGCCGTCGCCCGTCTCGGGCTCACCGCGGCGACGCAGCAACGTGGCCACCGTCTCGACGCTCGGTTCGCCGAAGGCCACGTAGTCGTTGACCTTCGTGATCATGCCGCGGTAGGTGTCGGTCTCGGGGACAAACGTGACGTGGTTGCTGCTGTGGAGATTCAGCATCTCCAGAGTGTCACGCACGCCCTGTGACATGTTGACCTCACCGCGGAGCTGAACGATCGCTTGCATTATTCGTTGGCCTCCTGTTGCACCGCTTGTGCGCGCTGTGGTGTCCGCGCCTCGCCGGCGTTCTCCAGGGCGTTGTAGGTCGCCTTGGCGAGATTGAGCGTCGTCCGGGTGTTGCCGTGAGACTGTGTCCAAGCGTCCTGGACACCGGCGAGCTCAAGGATGTGCCGGACGGTTTCGGCTGCGGCCAGTCCCAGCCCCTGTGGGGCGGGCTTGATCTGGACGGTCACCGAACCGGCCTTCCCTTCGGCCGTCCGGGTCAGGGAGTTGACGCCACCGGCGGAGTCCTCCCAAGACCCCGAGCCACGGTCGACCTTGATGATGTTCATCTTGGCGACGTCGATGGCTTTCTCGATGGCACCGCCGACCTGCTCGTCGCGGGCCTGGGCGTAGCCGAGATAGCCATCACGGTTGCCGATGACACAGACACAGCGGAACTTGACCCGGCGACCCGAGTCGGTCATCCGCTGAACCATGTTGATGTCAAGCACCTCATCTTCCAGCCCCGGGAGGAGCTGGTCGACGAGTTCGGGCTCCTTCAGCGGGAGGCCGGACTCCATGGCCTGATCCATCGTCGTGATATCGCCGTCCTGTACCTTGCGGCCGAGCCGCGTGCGCGGTTCCCAGCCGTCGTTGTTACTTTGGCTCATACGTCCTCCTGCAGTGTCTCGAGCACATCGTCGAAGTGCTCAGGTAGTTCAGTGGCGTCGAAGTCCCCGCTGTAGAGCGGCTCGTCGAGCTGCTCGGCGTAGTCGGCGATATGCTCGCCGCGATTACGCGACCAGTCGGCTAACACGTCGTCGCTGTGGGGGATGTCGAGGCCCGCGTCGATCGCTCCTTCCTGTACCGAAAACACCTTGTTACCCGGCGTTGCCGTGTGCAGCCCGATGTCGAGGACGGCCTCGCTGTGGCCCTCCGCGACTGCGCGGCTGCCCAAGAGGTACCCGGTCAGATACGCGCTGGGAACGTTGCCCGTTGGGGCCTCCCAGCCGTAGTCGTCGAGCTCCTCGCTTGTGGCGGCAACGTGGGTGATATCGCCGTTAGGGCCGGTGGTGATCAGCTGCGCCCTGACGTGGCTGTTGCTCGTCCGAGCGACCAGACGGGGATTGCCGGATTTCAACAGGCGCAACCGCTGGTGGTAATCAGTGCGACCCTCACGGCGGCGGCGCATCGGCACGCTGTATCGTGGTCCAGTTGCCATTATGCGTTCACCTCAATGCCGTAGTTCGTTCGCACGTACGCTTCCAGCCGGTCAACACTGTCAAACTCGCCACCGCTGGCTTTGTTGTACAGCTCGCGGTACTGTGTTCGGTCGATCGTTCCGTCCTCGCGAAGCTCCTTGAGGCGGGCACGCTGGGCGCGAATGCGGGCGACCCAGTCGTCCTTCCGTGCCTCACGGGCCCCGGATTTCCCTTTGCGGGAGCCGGCGCCGGTCTGGTGGCCGTAGGAACGCTTTTCGGCGCGTTCGCGGGCTCGGCCACGGGAGTTCGTCTTCGCGTCTTTCGCCCGAATGATCCCCTCGTCGACGAGCTCGCGGATGTCGTCGCGGGTGATCGCTTCGGCGATCTCTTCTTGTTCACCGGGATCGAGCCAGACGCGGTTTTCGCCAACATCGAGGATGTCAGCGGCCAGCCGCTTCTGGGAACCAAGATCAGTCATCGGATTCGACCTCCACTTCGATGTAGGTTGGGTTCAGCACGCGGATCTCCTCGTCTTCACAGATCTCCTCGATCCGTTCACGCTTCCGCTCGCCGACCTTGCTGGCGATCCGTACCGCTTGGGTGTCGCCATCAACGTCGTCGAGGTCGTCGGTGTTGTGGACACGGACTTCCTCGAAGCCGCTGGGGTGGAGCCCACGGGCGGCTTTCGGCGATCGGAACCCGGGGGCGACCTTCGGGCCGCGGCTCTTCATGCCGCGTCGCTGTTTCGAGAGGGTACCACGCGGCGCGCGCCAGGATTCCGGCGTGCGCTTTTTCATGTGGTAGTCATCTCGCTTGAAGGCGGGTTTGCCCTCACGTCGTTTTTGCTGGAGTGCTGATTCGGTCTCCTCGTCAAGCTCGGGCGTCTTGTCAGCGTGACCGCGGGCCCGAAGCTCGGTTTCGACATCCTCGTCGGGTTCGGCCTCGTCGGCTTCCTCCTCGGTGTCGTCTTCGACCTCGGCCTCGGTCTCCTCGCTGACTTCGAGGTCGCCGACGCCGGCTTTGATTCGCGCCGCAAGTGCGTTGCCAACGCCGTCGACATCGCTGAGTTCGCCCTGGCTGGCGGCCTGAATGTCCTCAACGGACTCGTAGCCGGCCTCGCGCAGTGCGTCAGCCTTCGAGGGGCCAACACCACTGATGTCCTCCAGCTCTTCGGGGGTATCGTCGGCCATCTCAGGCACCTCCTGCCTTCGCCGGCTTCTCGACGATGTAAACCCCATCCTGGAAGACGCGGTTGTCCTTGTCGGTGACCTTCGTCAGCTGTTCGATGTCGGCGGCGGTCTGCCCGACAGCCTCCTTGTCGGAGCCCGTCAGGGTGATCTCCTCGCCGTCGATCTGTACCTCGGTGTCGCCGCGGATCGGCGTCCGTCGGGCCGCCTTCTCCCCGAGGAAGTTCTCGATGACGACCTCGTCGCCGTCGACATCGACCTGCATCGGGAAGTGGGCGTAGTGGACTTCCATCTTGTACTCCCAGCCGTCGGTGACGCCGTGAACCATGTTGCGAACGTGGCTCTCGAAGGTGCCGACCGTCGCGGTGGTCTTGGCGTCCTCGGCGTCGGTCGAGATGACGACTTCGTCGTCTTCGACGCTGACGTCGACATCGGGGTACCAGAGGCGGCGTGAAACGCTGCCGTCGGGCCCCTCGACGGTGAGGTCGAGATGATCGACCGTCGCGGAGACGTCGTCCGGAAGTGTGATTGTTGTACTGGTCATTGTTAGTAGACGTATGCGATCACTTGGCCACCGATGCCCTGTTCGCGGGCCTCGTAGTGGCTCATGACGCCGTGGCTTGTTGTGACGATGAGAGAGCCGTAATCGCGGGCCGGGAGGAACCGCTTCTCCCATTTCTCATAGCCGTCTGCCCCAACCGAGTAACGGGGTTTGACGATGCCACATTCGTTGATCGCGCCTTTCAGTTCGACCTCGAACTCGCCGGCTTTGCCGTTGTCGACGAACTCGAAGCCGTCGATGTATCCTCGGTCGTAGAAGACCTCAAGGATCGAGCCGATCGTGTTCGAGGCGGGCTGTACGGTGATACCGAGATGGCCGACGCTTTCGGCGTTATCGATGCCCGAAAGCGCGCTGGCCAGTGGATCGTTGCCTGCCATAGTTAGCTGTACTTCCTGAATCCCATATCGCGGGCGACCTCACGGAAACACTGCCGACAGAGGTTGATGTCGTACTTCCCGACAAGCCCCTGTTTGCGCTCACACCGGCGGCACTCAAGCTGCTGGCCGGTCTCGGTGTCGGCGGCGTCCGTGGTTGTCTCCTCGCTGTCGTCGCTTGTCTGTTCGCTCTGACTCATTCGTCGACCTCCACGTCAAATTCGGATTCGAGGTACGCCGTTGCGTCCTCGGGGGTCATCCGGTGTTCGGACGGGATCGACCGCGTCTCCCGATCACGTTTCGAGACCCGGTAGCCCGGCCGGACGAGCGTGACGGTCACGTCAAGCCCGTAGATACCGATCTGTGGGTCGTACTCCTGGCTCGGGAACTCGGTGTGTTCGGCGATCCCGAAGCTGATGTTCCCGGTGTCGTCAAACTGACTTTGGGAGATATCAGCAAGCGGCAACGCCGTCTCCAGGAAGGCCTCGGCGGCCTCGTCGCGGAGCGTCGTCTTCGCACCGATCGGATCGCCCTCGCGGATTTCGTACTCCTGGACGGTCTGTTTGGCGAGCGTGCGAACGCTCTCCTGGCCGGTGATCTCTTCGAGGATCTCCTGGGCGTTCTGCAGTTCACGCCCACCTTCGCCGACGCCCATGTGGACGACGACCTTCTCGATCCGTGGCTGGCGCATCGGGTGGAACTCTGCTGCTGATTCGCTCATTCGGCATCAGCCTCCTCGTCGACGTCGTCAGCCGCATCGTCGTCGGCAGCGTCGCTGCCGGCGGCGAACTCGCTGTCGTCGTCGACGAAGTTCTCGTCGATGACGACGACGTACTCTTCGACCGTCTCGAAGCCGCCGCTCTCGTTGTTCGCGTACACCGTGTTGGAGCCGCTGCCCTGTGTGACAACGATCTCATCGATCTCGCCGATGTCGCCGGCGTGTTGGCCGTCGACTGCGGTGACGAGCGCGCCCTCCTCGTAGGTGAAGTGGGCGACGATCGATTTGTCGTCGTTGTCGATGACGAGCGAATCGTTCGTCGCGTACTCGCTGGCATCCTCGACGCGGACGTTGGTGCCGTCGTGGAGTGTCAGCTGGAAGTCGCCACCGGTGACCTGCTCCTTGCGGTCGATCTTCCCGAGGCGGCTGCCGGCGGCGTCGCCGTCGATCGGCGTCAGCGCGAGCCGGCCACCCTCATCGGGGAAGACCCGGTAATACTCCTCGCGTTCGGTGAAGGCGATGATGTCGAACATGCCGATCGGTCGGCGTTCGTCGCTGATCGCATCGCCGTTGACGAGGATCGAATCCTGGTTGAGCGCGTAGCGCGCTTCCTTCTTGGAGTCAACATACCCCAGCACGTCCCGCAGCAACACGAGCAGCGGCACCCCGTCTTCGCCGTGGGGGCCAGCCCCTGCTTTGACCGTGTATTTCTCGGTCTTGCGTTCGACCGGCCACGAGTTCGGCACTGAGAGTCGTTTCTGGTGGTTGCTCATGCGCTATCCTCCTCGCCGCTGAGTCGGGCCTCGCGCCGCTCGTCCTCAAGAGTCAGCGCGGTCACGGTGACGTTGCTGGCATCGAGTGGCCGGGGAACCTCTTCGCCGTCGGCCGTCTCGATGGTCACGTCTTCGACGTGAATGACAGCGTCCTTGAGGTCGACAGTCAGCACCTCACCCTCGGTGCCGGCGAAATCGCCGCGCTGCACCTCGACGGTGTCGCCCGCGTTGACGCGGACGCTGCGGCGATCGTACTCCTCGCGGAGGTCGCTCGACAACGGGGCCATGACCTGCTTGTGTCGCTCGTGGAGCGACGCGGTCGCGTCGGCCTGTCGTTGTTTGTGTGGTTGTGTCGTCATACGATCATACTCGCCGTGGATGCGATGCTCCCGAAGCGTTCGGCGACTTCGCGTGCGATGGGCCCCTTGATGTCGGTGCCGCGGGGCTCCTCGTTTTCGTCGATGAGGACGGCCGCGTTGTCCTCAAACTTCATGCGAATGCCGTCGGGTCTGCGGATCGGCTTGCGCTGACGGACGACGACCGCCTCCAGCACCTGCCGCCGCATTTCGGGCGTGCCCTTGGTGACCGAAACGGTCACCTTGTCGGCAAGCCCAGCTTTGGGGTGTCGATTCTTCGTTCCGGAGTAGCCAGCCACGCTGATGACGCGCAGTTCGCGCGCGCCACTGTTGTCGGCACACGTGATCAGCGAGCCCTTTTCGAGGCCCTGTGTCACGTCAGCTTTGAGGGCCTCCATCAGGCATCGCCTCCGGTTGCGACGACAACGTGGGATTTCGTCTTCGACAGCGGGCGGGTCTCCGCGATTGTTACTTCGTCACCAACATCGAGTCCGTCGAGTACGCCGGGAACGTGGGCCGGAATACGGGATCGGCGTTTCATATACCGATCGTATTTGGGCACGAACACGTCGTACTCCTGCTCGACGATGACGGTCTTTGCCATATCCGTCGAGACAACAGTCCCACTGCGGGTCTGGCCTCGAACGGGTAGCTGTCCGTAGAACGGACACGTCTCGTAGTCATACGCCTCCGGGTTTTCGGGTTCCGGGGGCATGGGTACGTCAAGTCCTATCGCCATTTCGAATCTCCTGTGCGTTCAGTCCGCGCTGCAGGCCGCGCACACAAGGTGTGTCCATCCACCGTTACGTAGACTCCGCCCTCGCATCCACCCGCGAAGGGGTTTGCGGAACATCCCGACGGCCAAGACTGACGGGGGCGAACCCCCGCAGTATCCTCGCCGAGTTCGAACGGAGACCCTGCGGCCCGAGGGGCCTGAGAGCCCGCTGTGGCGTCTGCCACACCGGCCGCAGCGGCTTCATCTGTGTCGCCTGCAGTCTGGTCAGCGGTCGATACATCGAGTGCCATCTCGAATGTTGTCCCCGCCTTGGGGACGCGTTTCTCACCCGAGTCAGTCGCAACGACGAACGTTTGCATCGTCTCGCTGACGACGCGGCCGCTGAGCCCGACAAGGTCGGGGTTGGGCGCGTCGGCGACCCTGATCGGGACGCCGATGAGTTCGTGTCGCGTGAGTGTCTCGGGTGTGAGTGGCATCGTTATTCCTCAGTCTCGTCTGCGTCGCCGTCGAGATCGCCCTCTTCGCGCTGGATCGTCTTGATCCGCGCGATGGCCCGCCGAAGCTTTTTGAGCTTGGTCGGATCCTCAGGCACGCCACCGGCGGCCTGCAGGGCTTTCGTGTTGAGCAGCTCGGTTTCGAGCTCTTCGAGTTCGACCTCGCGCTCGGCGGCCGTCATGTCGCGGAGCTCCTCGGGTCGGATGATCGCCATCAGTTATCCGCCTCCTTCTCGTCGGCGTCGTCTGCGTCTTCCATCTCCTCGACGAGGTCGGCGGCCTCTTCGGCCACATCCTCGTCAAGGTCTTCGTCGGCAACGGAGTCGCCGTCGCCATCGTCGGCGTCAGCTGACTCGTCGGCGTCGCCGTCGTCCGCATCGGCATCGTCGTCATCGTCAGCAGCCGACTCCTCGTCGTCGGTCTCCTCCTCGATGACCTCCTCGACGATCTCCTCGTCGATCGCCTCGGCGGGATCCTCGTCGGGAACCTCAACATCCTCATCCTCGCCGGGTGCGGCCTCATCGGGCTCGCCGGCAAGCAGCTCCTCGACGCTCTCGTCATCGTCGGCGTCGACGACCGCCTGCTCGACGGGTTCGAACTCGACGTCCTCGTGGATGGCGAAGTCGTCGGGCAGCGTTGCGCCCGGCGGGATGATCTTCACGGTCACGCCGATCGTGCCGAGCTTCATCACGGCGACGCCCTGGCCTTCGTCGACCACGTCTTGGGCGGGTTCGCCGTTGTGTTTGATGTAGCCACGGTTGAACTTCTCCACGCGTGAGCGTGCGCCCGTGACCTTGCCGCTGAGGACGATCTCCGCGCCGAGCGCGCCGGCTTCCATGATCCGGTCGATCGTGGTGTGACCGGCTTTCCGGAAGTACCAGCCGCGTTCGAGCGCGTTGGCGAGGCGGTCGGCGACGATCCGGGCGTTGAGATCCGGCTCGTCGACCTCCTGCACATCGACCTGCGGATCGTCCATCCCGAACTCCTCGGTAAGGGTGGTGGTAATTTTCCGAATATTCTTCCCACCCTTGCCGATGACCATCCCTGGCTTCTCGGCTTTGAGGACGATCTGGGTGCCCATCGGCGTTTTGGCGATATCCATCCCGCCGTAGCCCGCCCGGTCGAGCTCTTCCTGGAAGAACTCGTCAATCTGGGCGCGCTGGAGGCCGTTTTCGATGAACTGCTGTTCGTCGGCCATCAGTTCTCCTCCTCCGGTGCTTCAAGCACCAGCTCAACATCACAGAGCGTGGTGTTCGAGGGGCTGGCGCGGCCAAAGGCTCGTGAGGTACGGCCCTGCTGTTCGCCCACCTTGTGGGGGGCGACGTGGACGATCTCCATGGCCGGGCCATCGAAGCCCTGCTCGGTGCCGTTGTTGCGGGCGTTGATCAGGAGCTTCTTGAAGTCCTCGGCGGCCTTCTCGGGGTAGCGGCCGGCATCCCAGCCGTCGATATCCGAGCGGTGACCGACACCGGTGTTGTGTTGTTTGAACGGCACCGACCGCTCCTCGGCGATGACCGCATCGAGGTACTCCAGGGCCTCGCTGACGGGCATCCCCTTGATCGCGCGGGCGATGGCCTTGCTGTGCTTCAGGCTGATGGGCCGCTCCCGAAGCATCGCTTTCGCGGTGGTGTCGGGGTCGGCCTCGACGCTGTAGTTGATTCCCATAGTTATTTGAGCGGCACGAACTTTGAGGAGCGGGTCGCGCCAATCCCGGCCTGTCCGTGCTCGACCGAGCTCCGGGTGAGCTGGAACTCGCCGAGGTAGTGCCCGATCATCTCGGGTTTGACCTCAACGCGCTCGAAGCTCTGTCCGGTGTAGACCGCGAACGTCAGCCCAACGAACTCCGGCAGGACGGGCATGTCCCGCAGGTGGGTTCGGAGCGGGTTGTCCGCCGTCTCCTCCTCGGTGCTGTCTCTGGCTTTTGCCAGCAGCTTCTGGTGTTCCGCGGACAGTCCACGGGTGATAGTGCGCCGCTGTCGAGCGGGAAGCAGTTCCGCAACCTCGTCAAGCTCCATTGCCTGCAGCTCGTCGAGCGTGTGACCGCGGTAGGTGAACTCACCTTCACGGCCGGTTCGGTATTCAGTACTCATTAGTTACCTCCCGTGCTGCCACGTCCGGTGCGTTTCGAGGCGATATCGCCGACCTTCCGTCCCGGCGGGGCGTCCCGCGAGACCGATTTCGGCTTGCCGGGGTGTTGGCGGCCACCGCCACCGAAGGGGTGGTCGATGGCGTTCATCGCAACACCACGGACGCGGGGGTACTTCGTCCCGCGCGCCTTCATCTTGTGATGTTTGTTGCCAGCTTTGACAAACGGCTTTTCGGTCCGGCCACCGCCGGCGACGACGCCGATCGTGGCGCGGCACTCGGGGTTGAGCCGTTTGACCTCACCGCTTGGGAGCTGGATGACCGCAACGTTGCGGTCATGGGTCATCAGCTGGGCGGAAACGCCCGTCGCACGGGCGAACTTCCCGCCGTCGCCGGGGGAGCTCTCGACGTTGCAGACGAGCACACCCTCGGGGATCTCACCCAGCGGCAGCGTGTTGCCGGGTTTGATCTCCGCGCTGACGCCGACCTGGATCGTCTCGCCGACGGTGACTCCCTCGGGGGCGAGGATGAGCCGTCGGTCGCCGTCCTCGAACTCCACGTCTGCGAGGGGGGCACTCCGGGCGGGATCGTGCTCGATGTCGACGATCTCGCCGGAGATCGTATCGGTGTCTTCGGACTTTTTGTGCGACAGTTCGGCTTTGTAGCGGTGTGATGGCGCGCGGAAGGTTGGGCCACCACGGCCGCGTCGTTGTCCCTGAATTCGTCGTCCCATCTTAGAACACCCCGATTCTGGAGGCGATCTCAGTTGCGTCGTCGTCCTCGCTCAGCGTGATCGTCGCCTTCTTCTCGGCATCCGGCGTGATCTGCGTGTTGATGTCGACGACGGTTACGTCGTACCGTTCTTCGATCTCGTCGCTGATTGCCGGCTTGTCGGCGTCGATGTGGGTGATGAACTGAAGCTTGTTGTCGAAGTCCATCTCGTCCATCGCCTTCTCGGTGACCAGCGGATGTTCGAGAATCGAGTTCATCGGTCGGCCACCTCCGCAATCGCGCTTTCGGTGTAGATCGTGAGTCGGCCGGCGTGGGTACCCGGTGCCAGATCCTCGACGTTGACATCGTGGGCGGTCGCCACGTCAGCGCCCGCAAGGTTGCGGGCGGCCTTCGAGGGTTCCTCGCTGGTCACGAAGAGGATCGATTTTGGCTCCTGGTACTTGCGGCCACGGGTCGTTCCCTGGCCGGCACGGATCGTCTTCCCCTCGTCGGCGCGCTCGATGTCGTCGGCGACACCGAGGGCTTCGAGCAGGGAGACGACCTCCTGGGTTTTGACGAGGTCTTCGAACTCGTCGCTGACGACAAGCGGGAGGTCGAGATCGTCGTCGAACTCGTGGCCACGGTCGGCGACGCGCTCGGCGTCGGTCGTGGCGGCAAGCGCCGAGCGCGTTGCCAGCTGTCGTGTCTGTTTATTGATCGATTTGCCCTGTTCCTTCTCGGCCTTCGGTGGGTGTGCACGGCGGCCCCCAACGGCGTGGGGGACGCGTTTCACGACGCCGTCCTGTCGGGGGTCGTGAGACATGCCGCGGCCGCTGCCCATCGATTCGGCGGGCGTTCGCAGCCCGGCGAACTCGTCGGCACCGTAGGCCTGTTTCCGGTTTGCCTGTGCGGCGACAACGGCCTGCTGGATGAGATCCGGACGGAAGTGGGTCTCAAAGATCTCCGGAAGCTCGACCGAGCCGGCGTCGTCACCGTTCAGGTCACGTACTGTTGCCTGCATAGTTAGCCCTGATTGGATGCGGTTGAGACGTACCGAACCTCGGGATCGAGGCGCGGCTGGTCGTTCGGCCGGATGGCCGGGCGGAACCGCAGCAGCCGTTGATTCGGCCCTGGCAGCGACCCTTTGATGAGCACGTAGTTGCCGTCGACCTCGCCGTGGTTGACGAAGCCGCCGTCTACGGAGGCCTCGTCGCCGTCGCCGATGTCGATCAGGCGCTTGTTGAGCTCAGTTCGCTGCTGGTAGCCGGTCTGTCCTTGCTGTGGCACCGTCGAACGGACGCGGGAGGGGTTCCACGGACCGAGGTTGCCGATCCGACGTCGCCATCCCTGGCGGGCGTGTTTGCCCTTCCGTTTCTGGACGCCCCACCGCTTGACGGGGCCTTGGGTGCCTTTCCCTTTCGTGATCCCGGAGACATCGAGGTACTCGCCGGCGCGGAACACGTCGTCAACGCTGTGTTCGCCGCCGTCTTCGAGCAGTTCGAGGGCGAAGTCGGCGCGCTCGCTGAGTGAGCCGCCGCCGACGCGTGTCTCCATGATGTCGGGTTTCTTCTTCGGAACGTTGGGGCTCTCGTCAGGAACGGTGTGGGTGATCAATCGCAGATCGTCCACGTTCCCGGCGTCGAGTTCGTTCCGAAGGGCCTCCGAATCGCTCTCGAAGGTATCTTCGGCCGGCAGGTCGAGGGCGCGGTCGAGTTCGTCGTGGAACTCGGTGGCCCAGACCTCGGAAACCGGCTTCTGTCCGTACGGCGTGTCTTCGTAGGCTCGGAGCGCGACCGCCCGCATCGGCGGTACCTCGACGACCGTGACGGGAACGGATTCCTCCATCCCTTCACGCGAGGAGTCCGCCTCGTCGTTGACCATGACAACGTGGGTCATGCCGGCCTTGTAGCCAGCGAAGCCCTGCGGCGCGGGTGCGCCGTCGTCGTCAGGCCACGAGCGGATGCGTGGGACTTCTGAGTCCGCACGCTTGCGGGGGCTAAAGCCCAGCGAGCCTTTGCGTGGTCTGCTTGGTTGTGGCATGTGGTTACTCCGTGAGTGTGAGGCAGGCGAGCGACGCGAACATCGCTTCCTCGGTTCGCACCGTCTCGCTGCCCTGTCGCGGAATCGTATTGAGCCAGCGGTCGAACCCCGGATCGGAGTCGACGTGGTCGTCGTCCAAACCGTATGGCTTGGATCTCCCGGCTGCGTCAGCAGCCGAGATCGCCTCGGGTGGAATCCCGAGTATCTCCGGCAGCCCGCGGCCCGGCGCGCCGAAAGCGACGGTCAGCCCGTCCCGGTAGTCGGGACGGAACTCCGCCAGTCGCCCGATGGACAGCTGCTGTCCATGACGGGAGGTGGCGATCCGTCGTCCGGCGGCGTCGGTAAGGGCGGCCGACAGGTTCACAGTCGCCACGTCGAAGCCCGGTGTGGGCTCGTCGACGAGGCGCGCGCGAACCGGTTCTCTCGAAGAGATCCTGACGGTGACGCGCTCTCCCTCGGCCGGTGTCGCCATCGACGGCGGCACCGTGAGAGAGATCGGGTGTTGCAGTCCGCAAGTGACCCGGACGCGGCCTTCAGGTCCGACCTCGGTCACGATTCCCTGGTTGACAGCCGACTCGGACGAATCGGCTGTGGTCTGCGACGAGAGCCGCAAGGGCGGAAGCACGCCCGCAAACTGCAGTTCGTCGCGTTTGCCCCACACCTCGCCTTTGAGGTGCGGCGGTGTCGCGGCGTACTGCAGCACGATGCGGACGAAGGCTTCACCCCACCGACGTTCGCCCTCCCTGTCGGGGAAGACGCAGAGTCGGTCGGCCCGGAACACCGCTGCCGCACGGGCAACGTAGCCGAGCTTGCGAGTTGCCTCGCGTTTGTCCTCGGCCTCCCGGACGACCGACGACGGAATCAGTAGTGTGAGTCCGTCCATCGGTCTGTCTCGTCGCTAGACTGTAGCCTGGCTTTCCGACGAGAGCCTAAAAGGATAGCGGAACAGGCCGCCCCTTGTGTCCCGTTCACACGCTCATCAGCCGCTGATACGGCCGAATTTAGGTTGTGAACGAATCCCACTCACCGTGTCATGTCACACCATCGGTCATACTGCTCACCTACAATGTTAATGAATGTTTATTATGGTTCGGCAAGAGATGCTGGTATGCGCGCCGCACGATTACACGAGTATACCGACGACATGACGCAGGGGCTTTCAATCGACGAGATCGAGAAACCGCAGGTGACGAGAAGCGACGGAGTCGTCGTCGCCGTCGAGGGCGCGGGCTGGTGCCAGACGGACAACCACATCATCGAGGGGATGTGGGAACAGTACGTCCCCCAACCGCTGCCGATGACGCTGGGCCACGAGAACGCCGGTACCGTCATCGAAACCGGCGAGGAGGTCGGCCTCGTCGAGGAGGGCGATCAGGTGATCTGTCACCCCGTCCAGACCTGCGGGACGTGTCGGCCCTGCCGGCAGGGCGAAACGATGTACTGTGAGAACGATGCGTTCAACGGGCTGACGACCGACGGCGGCTTCGCCGACGAGCTGCTGACCAGCGAACGCGCGGTGATCCCGCTACCCGACGGCGTCGATCCCGCCGACATCGCACCCCACGCTGACGCGGGGATCACGGCCTACCACGCCGCCAAGAAGGCCGTCGACGGCCTCAACCCCGGCGACGCCGCGGTCGTCATCGGCATCGGCGGGCTGGGCCACATCGGCCTCCAGTGTCTCAACGAGATGAGCGCGGCCGACCTCGTCGCCGTCGATATCAAAGAGTCGGCCCGACAGTTGGCTGACGACCTCGGCGCACACTACACAATCGACCCGCAAAGTGAGGACGTAGCCGACGTGGTCAGCGACATCACCGACGGCGTCGGCGCGGCGCAGGTGCTGGACTTCGTCGGTGCCGACGAGACGACCGCGCTGGCACCCGATATCTGTGCCGCGGGCGGCGACCACCACATCATCGGCTACGGCGGCCACATCCACGAGCCAGCCCAGGCCCTCGTCAACGGCGAGTTCGCCTTCCAGGGCAACATCGTCGGGCGATACGCCGAACTCCAGGAGCTGGTCGCGCTGGTCGAACGCGAGGCGGTCGATCTGCATACGACCCGGTACGATCTTGACGCCGTCAACGAGGTTGCCGAAAAGTTGGAGCACGGTGAGATCGACGGGCGGGCCGTGATTACGCCGTAGGAGGCGACTCGCTCTCGTTCAGATCGTTTTTCGTGGAACAGGTGGCGTCACTGGATCGCGACCGCCTGCTATCGGCAGGGAGGTGGGAGTACGCTTCGAATCCGGTGTGACATCTCGATGCCAGCGAGCCTGACTGGCACTGTTCAGAACGCATAAACCACCGTTTGGCATTAGTGGCGCATATCGATGGTAGCACTCCTGACCGTCGTCGGGATCGGTGTCGCCGTGTTCGTTGGCTTCAATATTGGCGGTTCCTCGACGGGCGTGGCCTTCGGCCCGGCGGTCGGCTCCCGGCTCGTTCGAAAGACAACGGCGGGGGCACTGTTCGTTGCCTTCGGCTTTCTCGGGGCGTGGACTGTCGGCCGGGAAGTCATCGCCACGATGAGCAGCAGTATCGTCCCAGCAGCCCAGTTCACACCCCTCGCCAGTGTTGCCGTCCTGTTTTTCACCGGCGCGTCGCTACTGGTCTCAAATCTCTACGGGGTTCCGGCCTCAACGTCGATGACTGCTGTGGGTGCCATCGTCGGCTTGGGCCTTGCGTCCGGTACCCTCAATCAGGCACTCATGTTCGTCATCGTCTCCGCGTGGATCGTCGCCCCGCTGGTCTGTCTGGTGATCGGGGTTGTGGTCGGCCGCTACATCTACCCCTATCTTGACCGCTATATCGCGTTCACCACGTTCGCGCTCCACTTCGTGCAGTTCGATCGCTCCGGCATGATCCCACGGCCGTTTATCAATCCGAACGCCTCACTGCAGGATATCGTCGGCTCACTGTCGGTGATCGTCATCGGCTGTTATATGGCGTTCTCGGCGGGGGCGTCGAACGCCGCCAACGCCGTCGCCCCGCTCGTCGGGGCGGGCGGCTCGCTCACCGTCGATCAGGGTGTGCTGCTCGCGGTGGGAGCGTTCGGGCTTGGCAGCTTCACGATCGCCCGTCGCACGCTGGAAACGGTCGGCGACGATATCACGGAGCTCCCGATTCTCGCCTCGCTGATCGTCTCGGTCGTCGGCGGTACGGTCATCACGATTCTTTCGTCGTTGGGGATTCCAGCGAGTCTCGCCGTCAGTACGACCTCAACGATTATCGGCCTCGGCTGGGGGCGAGCGAGTCGGGCAGCGACGCTGGCAGAGTTGGCAACGCCGTCCGCCGACGGGACAACTGTCGATGTCTCGACGGGCGCGTTGGTCACCTCGCGCGCGGAGGACGCGCCGACCGGGCCGACGATCGGCGATATTGCGCGCAACGAGGAATCGGCCGAGAAGCCGGCTGAGACCCCAGATGTCCCGGACATCGGTGCTGAAGGGCCGGCGGATCTCGACGCGCGAAGCCTCTTCGACCCGGCGGCAGCCAAGCGAATCGTCACCATGTGGGTGCTAACGCCGTCGCTGGCGATCGTCACCTCATACCCGGTGTTCGTCATCATCCTGTGAGTGGGGCTGAAAGCCACGCCAGCGACACCGCGCCGGGGCGCATGCGGCGATGGGGTTTACCTGTCGGCTGGCAGTAGGCGGGTGTATGGCAGACTCGTCCGACGAGTTTGATCCGGAATCACCCGAGGAACGTGAGGTTGCCGGCGAGGCAGCCGGTGATCGCACCGATTTTTTGTCGCTCATGGGCCATGCGTATCGGGGTGAGTTGGGCCGAACAACTGCCTGGCGCACCCGGATCGATAGGACGACCAACTGGGCGGTCGTCCTCACGGCAAGCCTGCTTACGTGGGCGTTTTCCGGCGACAGCCGACCACACTACATCCTGCTGCTTGGGGTCGTGATGGTAACCGTCTTTCTGGGGATCGAGACCCGTCGCTACCGCGTCTACGACATCTGGCGATCACGGGTGCGGATTCTCGAAGAGAACGTCTTTGCCAACGTGCTTGACTCCGAGGGCGTCGAACAATCCAATTGGCGGGAACTCCTCAGTGATGATCTTCGGGAGCCGGCGGTCAAAACACCGATCGTTGAGGCGGCCTCCCGGCGGCTCCAGCGGGTGTATTTCGCCTTGCTGTCGGTGTTGCTCGGGGCGTGGCTCGTTCGGTTGACCGTGTTTACCGGAACACCGGCCGGGCTCATCGAGACGGCGGCGGTCGGCCGGGTGCCGGGACTCGTCGTGAGCGTTGCGGTCGGCCTCTACTATACGGCGGTGGTGGTACTCACCTTCTGGCCGCATAACCGACAGGCGAAAGGTGAACTGCAGTCACAGCCGGATGCCGAGGAGTGGCGATAGCGAACAACAGCGGGTGGCGACGTGTGCCCACCGCAGCCCACAGCGATATGTAGCGACCCCGCGTGTTCCGATGCGAACAGCGTCGACGATGCCTCGGGGAGCTAACGCGGTGATAGTGAGCAGTAGCAGCCCAACCGAGTCATTCCGCGGCTGTCGTCCACCAGCGAGCCAGATAAACAACGGCTGACACCCAAAGCGCGGCCAAAAACACGTATAGCCCGTCGCCAAATGGGTACAGCGAGTCGGTGAAGGCTCGCGACCCAGCATAGCCAAGCAGGCCAACCACACCCGGAACGCCGAGATGGGCGACAACCGACGGCTGCCAGGCAGCGTCCTGCGGGCGATCCCGATCGCCGTGGAGATACAGCCCAGCGACGGTCAGCGGCGTCAACACCGCGAGCACGACAATCAATCCGACTGTCGACACAACGAACACGGCCGCTTCGTCGGAGCCAAGAAACACAGCCGAAAAGACCACCGGGAGCGATGCCACGTAGGCACCGATACTGAGCGGCCAAGTGTTGTCGACCGCCACGAACTCGCCGTAGCGCTCCACAAGCGGTAGCGAAAACGGATACCGCCACGCCGAGCCGAACGTCGCTTTCCCCATCGCAATGAGTCCGAGCCCAACGGTGAGAACCAGCGCGCCACCCCAGCCGGTAAGCAACAGCGGCACAAGGAGGCCGATACCCGTCGAAAGGGGTGGCGAAAAGACAGCGATGTCGGCGACCCCTTGTCCAGTCCCCTCGGTGTAGCTGACCAACAAGCCGAAGGTAACGACTGTCAGCCCCAACACGGTGAGATGCCAGTCGAGCGCGTTGCGAGCGTTTTGCTTCGTGAACTCGTTGCGAGCCAGCAGATAGACGAGTCCCGCGCCAACGACACCGGTTGGGATGGCGATAAAATGAACCAGGATGCCGGCGACCGACCGGGATGCAAGCAGTTGCGGCCCCCTCGGTGCCGCCTCGTCAGTCGGTGTCGGTTGGGAGTTCTGTCGAGGCATAGTGATGTGCTACCGTTGGTCACCTCTGATGGTAAGTTGCTGTCCCAGTCGGCGTCGACGCCGAATCCGCATTCGACCAGCAAGGGAGAGAGCGACAGCCACGTGGAGCAGAGAAAACAGCCGATTCACGGGCGACGCTGTCTCGACCGCGCGCTGATAGATTCCGCTGTTGTGGTTCCACCAGCGTGGCGTCGCACGACGAGATAGCGGTGGGGACACGGTAACGGCGAATAGTTGCCTACGAGATAAGAAACTGAAGGCAGCGTTTCACGCTGTGAAACGGCCGTTGAGAGTCAGGAAGCGCAGGCGACGACGCCCGGCGTGTCGCACCACAGACGCGGCTTCGGTAGGGTGGTTTCGCAACCCTTATACAGTCATCGGCGGTTACAATGAAATGCACAGGGCGTCGGTAGTGTAGTGGTATCACGTAACCTTGCCATGGTTACAACCCGAGTTCAAATCTCGGCCGACGCACTTTCTCTCACACACAACATCCGTGAGCGGCATCTATTGAAGCCCACAAATCAGCGGAATTAGGACAGTCGAACACGACGACTCTCCAATGACCGTCATCGCACTGCTCAGCGTCGCCCCGGTGATCGAAGACAGCATGGCCGGCGAGGTCGCCAAGGCCGTCGACGCCCTCGACGACCACGACGTGCGCTACGAGACGAATCCGATGGGCACCGTCATCGAGGCCAGCGATATCGACACCTTGCTCGCGGCTGTCGGCGACGCCCACAAGGCCGTCGACGGCGACCGCGTCAGTACAGTACTGAAGATCGATCACAAACGCACCAGCGATCAGGCAGCCACCGAGAAGGTCGATGCCGTTGAAGCCGAACTGGGTCGACCGGCGAAAACGGATCGGTCACCCGGAACCGACGACGAATCTCTTTAGGAGATCACGAGCAACCCACCCGTATGGAGAGCATCAACCGCTCGGCGATCGAACTCATCGATGAGGCGTTGGACTTTGCAGACCAACTCGGCATCGCAGTAACTGAACTCGACTGTGGGGCGACCATCCTCGATTTCGGCGTCGGCGTCGACGGCGGGGTCGAAGCCGGCCTCATGTTGGCCGACATCCAGACCGCGGGGTTGGCGACGGTCTACACCCAAATGGATCGGATCGCCGACGCGCCGATCCCCTACGTCGAGTTGACAACCGACCACCCACCGATCGCGTTGCTGTGTGCCCAGAAGGCCGGCTGGGAGCTCGACTTAGGCGATTTCGATGGGCTGGGCTCGGGGCCGGCCCGCGCGCTCGTTGGCGAAGAAACCGACTTCGAGCGCGTCGGCTACTACGACGAGTTCGACTTCGCTGTCTTAGCCATCGAAAGCGTCGAACTGCCTGACGACGAGATCGCCACCTACATCGCCGAGACCGCCGGTGTCGACCCGGGCAGCCTCTTTTTACCGACCTACGCGACCGGGTCGACGGCCGGCAGCGTCTCGATGGCAGCCCGCGCCGCCGAGTTGGCGGTCTTCCGGCTCTCCGAGTTGGGGTATCCACCAACTGAGATCCTGACCGCAACCGGCCGCGCGCCGGTCGCGCCGGTCAGCTACAACGAGTCGGTGGCGATGGCCCGGACAAACGACGCCCTCGCCTACGGTGGCGAGGTGTATCTCCAAGTGCGGGAGGAATCAACCGTCTTCGATAAGGTGCCATCGAGTGCCCGCGAGGAGTACGGCGTACCCTTCGAAGAAATCTTCGAGGAGGCGGGCTGGGATTTCTACGAGCTACCGGAATCCGTCTTCGCGCCCGCAAAGGTGACGATCGATGTCGTCGACGGCGACACCTACGTCGTCGGCGAAACTAACGAGGAACTCCTCGCCGAATCGTTCGGGCTGCAGTAGCGACACGCCCCGGCTGAGCGGCGTGGTGATGTGGCTGCAACGACAGCGACAGCAGGGCCGTGAGAACACTTAACTCGATGCCACGGGAGGGGTAGCGCATGGAACCACTCGAAGTCGAGGGGCTTCGGGAGTCAGTCTCCTATGAGCCGGTGAGCGTCAAGGAGCTGCTCGTCGAGATGAAAGACACCTCGGAACTCCTCATCGATCTGGCCTACTCGGCGGTACTCCACCAAAGCGACCAGATCGCCCACGAGGTCTTAGAGCTCGAAGCGAAGATGCAGGTGCTGCAGGTGCGCGCCCGGATGAGTCTCATGCTGGCAGCTCGCAGCCCGGATGAAGCTGAGGCACTGGCACCCGTCTTGGGTGTCGTCGAGGCTGCCGATACGATCGCCGATGCCGCCGGCGATATCGCCAAGATCGTCATCGAGGAGATCGGCCTCCCGCCGTCGATGCGGGGCGCGCTGTCGGCAGCCGTTGAGCTGCTGGTTCGGGGGACCGTTGCCGATGACTCGGGGTACGCCGGTCAAACGCTCCAAGCGATCGATCTCGAATCTGAAACCGGTATTCGCGTCATCGCTGTCCGCCGCGGCGACGAGTGGATTCGCAACCCCGGCCCGGAAACAACGATCGAGGCCGGCGACGTGACGCTGCTCCGGGGCCCCGAGGCGGCGATCGGTGGGGTCTACGAGCGGTTGACCGGCGATGACTACGACCCCGAGCCGGCCCCCGAGCCAGCGATGGCGGATCTCGAACGCGCCGTCGACTCCATCGTGTTAATGAAGAACCTCTCGGAGTTGGCCGTCGATCTCGCCTACGGCGCGATCCTCTTCGATAACGAGGCGTTGGCCAGAGAGGTCGCCAATCTGGAAGTCGAGGTCGACGCCCTTCAGTCGCGGTTTGAGGCCTGGGTGCTGCAGGCCGCCGCCGAGGCCGACGACCCGGTCGCGCTGCGCGGGCTGATCCATCTCGGCATCAGCACCGAGGTTATCAGCGACGCCGCCGTCTCGATCAGCGAGGGCGTGTTGCGCAACATCGGTGTCCATCCGGTCGTCGAACTCGCAGTCCAGGAAAGCGACGAACTCATCGCCCGTGTCGAGATCGATGCCGACAGCGAGCTTGCAGGCACCGAGATCGTCGAGGGGGTGCCGGCCGTCGACGTCTCAACGAGTGTCATCGCGATCCGTCGCCCGGAAGACGGGTGGCTCGTTGGACCCGACATGGACACGACGCTGCGAGCCGGCGACGTGCTCATTACGAAAGGCACCCGCACCTCGGCCGCGGAGTTCGAATCGTTGGCAACGGGGTCGCACGATTAGTCGTCAGCCGGCGTCGATGGCTGGCCAGTGTCGGTCGACACCACAGTCCCGACACCCTTGCTTGCGCCCTCCCGGAACACGAACCGCTGGCCTTCCTCGATGAAGTACGGGCGGAACTTGAACTCGATTTCCGTCGTCCCGGTGTCGCCGGGCAGGAGTTTGCCACCCTCGGGCGCGAAGATCGCCGTTTCGCTGAGCGTTTCGAGATGGACAACCGGCTCGTAGCCCTCCCGGATTCGGGTTGGGTGGTTGAGCACCATCACCTCGGCTTCAAACGAACGGGTCGCCCTCGGCTCGGCGTGTCTCGGCAGCAGCACCATCCCGCGTTCGATCTCGCTCTCGTCGACGCCTTTCAGCGCGATGCCGACGATCCGGCCGGCTTTGGCAGCGTCAACGCGGTGATAGTGCATCTCGATCGAGCGGGCTTCGACCTCGCGGAACTCCCCGTCGGCCATCGGCCCCAAGAGGAGTTCATCGCCGGCTTCGACGTGGCCCGAGTTGATCGTCCCCGAGGCGACCGCGCCGACACCGGTAACGCTGTAGGTGCGATCGATATACATTCGGAACTCGCCGTGGTCGTCGCTGGCGCGCTTCGGCAGTTGGCCAAAGAGGCGGTCGAGGTCGTCCATCCCGTCGCCGCGAACCGCGCTCGTCCGGATGATCGGGACGACCGTCTCGCTCAACTCTTCGGCGGCGGTCTCAATGCTGTAGCGATCGGTTCGAAGCGGACTGCGCTGGACATCCCGAAGCATCGATTCGACCTCCTTTTCGACCTCGGCGACGCGCTCCTCGCTGACGGTGTCGACCTTGGTGATCGTGACGATGGTTGGCAAGTCGGTCGCCAGCAGGATGCCGAGATGTTCGCGGGTCGTTTTTGTGGGGCCATCATCGGCGGCGACCGCCAGCAAGCCGTAATCGAGTTTTTGCCCAACGAGGCCGCGGATCGTGGTTCGCAGCCACGGCTCGTGGCCGACAGTGTCGACAAAGGAGACGAGGCGGTTGGATTCTTCCACCACGCGTGCGCGGTCACTTTTTCGATGCGGGTTATCCATCCGGATCGGGTCGCCGGTCGCATCGAACCCATACACCGCATACGAGAGATCCGCTGACAGCCCGCGTTCGACCTCGTGGGGCTGCACGTCGAGAAAGCCCCGGGTCGCACCGTCACCGTCGTCGGCCTCGCCGGTGACAAGCGAGCCGACGAGCGTCGATTTCCCGTGGTCGACGTGGCCGGCGGTGCCGATGACGATGTGGCCGTCGTCGGCCGCCAGCATCGCTCCCTCGCGGATCGTTGCCATGCCGACGAGGCCGCTGTCACCGGCCCCCCACGTCTCCACATCGTCGATATGGGCGTCGGCCTCCTCAGCGAGGAGGGAGAGGACATCCATCGTTTCGGAAAAGGCGTCCTGTGAGATGCCGGCGATTCCGCCGTCGTCGGTGACGCCGACGACGTAGATGGCCTCGCCGTCGCCGGAAAGGACGCGATGGCGGAGTTGGGCGACGAGACTTTCCTTTCGGCCGTCTTCGAGATGGAGGGCTCGGGTGAGTCGTTCCTTGAACTCGATGTGACCGCCTTCCTCTTCGCCGTGCGCTAGGGCCTGCTCTAAGGCGGCCCGATCCGCGCTCATAGAGAGGCGTTAGCAAGGGGCAGTAAAAACGCTTTCCGTGGTGTGACAATACATGTCACAAGTGAATTCTGTACTGGTCGGGAGTATGCACAAACCATCCCGCGCGTGGCCTACCCACCAAGCGTCTCGTAGGCTTTTTTCACTGATTTGAACTCGTCTTCGTCGCCCTCGGGGGCATCAGGGTGGGCGGTTTTGACCTTCTCACGGTAGGCGGATTTCACCGTTTCGGCGTCAGCCTCGGCGTCGACATCAAGAATGTCAGCAGCCGCCGACTTCGAGAGACCGGTCTGCTGGCCGACACTTCCACCGCCGCGAGCACGCTGTCGACGGCGGCGGCCTTGTCCGCGTGCTCGCTGACGGTTCGCACGCTCGCGGGTGAAGCGGCCCTCGAAGGGGCCGGCATCGAAGCCGCCCGGGCCGTCACCGCCGCGGGTCGATCGGGCGTAGCCGGCCGGGTCGGCACGGATGCGTTCGGCGAGCTTCCCGCTGGCCTGATACCACATGAGATAGGCCGCGCCGCCAAAGGGGACGGCGACAAGGAGGAAAAACGGGGAGACGACGATCCCGGCGATCAGCATGAGCGCGGTGATCCCGATAAACACCGCCGCGATCCCCATGAGCAGGCCGTCTCGGTTCACACCCGCTGTAGGGGTTCCACCGGTGAAAATCTCTCGGCCGGACGATGCGATTGGATCCAGCGGAGACAGTGAGACTCAGTCGTCGCCGCGGTACTGATTGAGTCGCTGTTTGAGCTGTTTGGCCGACTGGCCCGCAGCAGCGGCAAAGTCGTCGCCTTTGTCCTCACCAGCAAAAATGATCCCACGGGAGGAGTTGACGAGGCCGACACCGTCGTCACGGAGACCGTGCTCAACGGCGGCTTTTGCGTCGCCGCCCTGCGCGCCGACACCGGGAACGAGGAAGGGCAGGGAGGGCACCTGCTCGCGGATCGCTTCGAGTTCGTCGGGGCCGGTCGCGCCGACGACGAGACCGACATTGTTGTGTTCGTTCCACGCGACGGCACGGTCGGCGACGCGCTCGTAAAGCGTCCCACCCGAGTCGAGGTCGAGACCCTGGAAGTCAGTGCGGCCGGGATTTGAGGTTCGACAGAGGACAAAGACACCCTTGTCAGCGCGATCCAAGAACGGCTGAAGGGAGTCCTGTCCCATGTAGGGGTTGACTGTGATCGCGTCGACTTCGTCGAGGATCTCGGCGTACTGCCGGGTCGTGTTGCCGATGTCGGCGCGTTTGGCGTCCAGCAACACGGGCACGTCCTTTCCGTGAGCGTAGGCGATCGTTTCCCGGAGCGCGCGCCAGCCGTCAGCCGATTCGTAGAAGGCGGCGTTCGGTTTGTAGCAGGCCGCATGCTCGTGGGTGGCGTCGATGATCCGGCGATTGAACGCCCACTGCGGAAGGTCGTGGTCGGCGAGGTGGTCGGGCAGTCGATCGAGTTGAGAGTCGAGACCGACCGAGACGACGCTGTCGACGGTGGCGATCCGGTCGGCGAGACGATCGAAGAAGGCGGTAGCCATTTGCCGAAGGATCGCAGGCGACCCTCAAGCGTCTTTCGTGTCCCGAGTGGCCGTCGGCGTCGGTGGCCTGTATCAGGTCTCCAACTCACGGGGGACGACCGCCATCGGGCGATCCGAGTGCAGCAACACCTGCTCGCTAACACTGCCGATGGCGACCTTGCTTGTCTCAGTTGGCTTCCGGACGCCAAGGACGACCTCATCGGCATCGACCTCCTCGGAAAACGAGAGGATATCCTCGGCGGGGACGTTGCCGCGGCTGAACTGCTTGGTCTCGACGGTCGTCACCGCTGCCAGCCGCGAGGCGACGGCGTTGAGCGCGTCCTTGCCGTCGCGGATCGCCTCGGGGTCGGCGTCCTCGTCGTGGATGGAGTTGATCGCATGGACGGTATCGTCCTCGGCGACGCGGTCAAAGAGATAGTCACAGAGAGCCGCGCTCGTATGTACCGAATCGGTCGCAACGACGAACGTTGTCATGGCTATCCGGATGCCGCTGAGCGGGTAAACGCTTACTGACGACGCGGCCGACGAACACCGGAGACCGGTGCCGTTTAGCGGCCACCGAGCAACGGGCAGGTATGGCTGACGACCCGCTCCGCTGGGAGACGCTGGATACCGACATCGACTACGCGTGCCCGGGCTTTGAGGTGCGACGCGACGACGTTCGACTCCCGGACGGCACGGAAACCGACTACCACTACGTCGACGAGTCGCCGGCGGTCGTCATTCTGCCGCTGACACCCGACGGCGATATCGTCATCATCGAGGAGTGGCGACAAGCTGTCGACCGTGTCAACCGCGGACTGCCTGCTGGCTCAATGGAAGGCGACGAGGAGCCAACCGACGCGGCCCACCGCGAACTCCGCGAGGAAACCGGCTACGAAGCCGACCGGATCGAACACCTGCTGACGACCGAGCCCTCGAACGGGATCGCCAACTCGGTGCATCACCACTTCGTCGCCTACGACTGCGAGCCGACGGCCGAACAGGAACTCGACGCCAACGAGAGCATCCGGGTCGAGACGGTCGGCTACGACGAGTATCTCGACAACGTTGTCAACGACGATCTGAACGATGGGCGGTCGGCACTGACGCTGTTGCAGTATCAGTCGATCACATCGGGTTAGTAGAAGTGTCCGCTCGGAGAAGGTGTGCAAACACCCCGAGCTGACAACGAGCTAAAGGAGAAACATCTGCTTAATTTTGTCGTCAACAACCTCGAAGAGGAACTTTCGATTGACCTCGGAGAGAACGTTGAGACCACGACGGAGGAACTCTACGAGGTTCTCGCCGGCGCCAGCGCCGGCGGAACCTCGATCAACCACATCTGCGAGAAGACCGAGGAATCACCCCACGCCAATACCGTCCGTGGATATCTCACCGATCAATTCGATCTTGACGCCGTTGAATCGGTTGGAGATACACTCCTCCAGCGAGATACGGTTGAGACGCTGCCTGATCGACCGGTGGAGGTCTGTACTGACCTCCACCTCGATCCCTACTACGGTAACGAGGAGGAAACAGAGGCGCTGTACGCCTCGCAAGCGAAACGCGGTACTACGTCATTTCACGCCTATGCGACGCTCTACGTACGAGTGCGAAACAAACGGTATACACTGGCGGTTCGCCAGCTAACCGCTGGCGAAACCACCGGTGATGTCCTCGGTGAATTCCTCGAACTGCTTGACGGCCTTGACCTCCGCGTCAAGGCCGTCTATCTTGGCCGAGGCTTCTACAACAGCACTTGTCTCACCCTGCTGTACGCCTACAACTACGCTTACGTGATGCCGATCATCAAGTGGGGCAAAACGATCCAAGACGAGCTCAACAGCGGCTGGAGCCGTGAAATTGAGCACGAACTCGCTGGGAAGGTAACATTCCCCGTGTTCATCGACTGTGTCTACCAGCGAGGACGGTACGACGAGTACGGGGTGGCGCGTCACGGCTACGCCGCTGACGCGCCGTTCATCGACACACCACGTGATGCCAGACACCACTACAGCAAGCGGTTTGGCATCGAATCGAGCTACCGATTGGCCAAGCAGAGCCTCGCTATGACTAGTTCTCGTGACGCTGGGTTGCGGCTGCTGCTGTTTGTTGTAAGTCTCGTCCTCCAGAACAGCTGGCGATATCTTCACTGGAAGTACGTGGCGGCGCCGCGACGCGGCGGCCGCCACCTCTGGGAGTGGTCGTTCATTGAGTTTTGCGAGATGGTGCTCCGCGCAGCGTGGACAATGCTTGGCGTTCGTCGATCCGTTCCAGCGAATCAAGCACTGGACGAGCGGTTCTTCCGATAGCTATCGCCAGAATGGGCGACCGTAGTGAGTGGCAACACTGTCGCGTCGGCGGCTAATCGCCGCCGACAGCGACGGCCGAGATCAAAAGACCCTGTTCCAGACGCCTCGACGCTCAGATAGCTACCGAACCCACCCATTCAGCGTCGGCTATCGGCAGTGGTGGACTTCTCGATGTGATCGACTGAGTATGAGTTGAGCCACTAAGTGATCCGGGCGAGAGAGATACACCAAAAGATCGATTGCGATACATCCCACACAATACGCGACAGACAGGAAAGCAAAGACAGTGTCATGCCAGCAACCGAGATCAAGCGTGGCGTAGTTGGTCTGTTCACCGGCGTTTTCTCGACAGTTTTTATCAGAGAGGTGTTAGAATCAACACTCGGGTGGGCAGGACTGTCAACGGCAGCGTACGCATTTACCATCGGTATCGTCGCCCTGCTTGTCGTAGGTACCGTGCAAAATTGGAAGTACTATCAGATGGCTATCGCGTCGGGTGCCGCAGTACTCGGTGCTGTGGCAGGGATTGTCGTCCTCCTCAGTCTTGTTTCGGCGTAGCGAGTATTCAGTGCCAGGAGACAGCTGCGAGCGAACGCAATCCTTACCGACCAGCCCGCGGTAGCGACGGGTAATGCGCGACCACTTCGAGATGCGGGACGCCGACGCCGCCGGGCGGATCGGCCGACTGGAGGTTCCACGGGCCGACCGAACCATCGAGACGCCCGCGCTCATGCCGGTGATCAACCCCAACCGGCTCACGATCGAGCCCGCCCGCCTCGAAGCCGAGTTCGGCGTCGAGATCCTGATCACGAACTCCTACATCATCCGGGAGACCGAGTCGCTCCGCGAGCAGGCACTCGACGAGGGCCTCCACGCGATGCTGGAGTTCGACGGCGCGATCATGACCGATTCGGGTTCTTTCCAGCTCTCCGAATACAGCGATGTCGAGGTGACGACGAAGGAAATCATCGAGTTCCAGCACGCCATCGGCTCGGATATCGGCACGCCGGTCGACATTCCGACGCCGCCGGACGTGAGCCGCGAGCAGGCCGAATCGGAGTTGGCGACGACCCAGCAGGCGCTGGCCGACGCCGAAGCCATCGACGTTGGCGAGATACTGCTGAACGCGCCGGTGCAGGGATCGACGCACCCCGATCTCCGCGAGGACGCCGCCGCCCACGCGGCCGCGACCGATCTCGACGTGTTCCCGGTCGGTGCAGTCGTCCCGCTGATGAACAGCTACCGATACGACGATATGGTCGAGGCCGTCGCCGCCGCGAAACGCGGCCTCGGTGCGGACTGTCCCGTGCACCTCTTCGGCGCGGGCCACCCGATGATGCTCGCCTTAGCCGTCGCCATGGGCTGTGATCTCTTCGATTCCGCCGCCTACGCGCTGTACGCCCGTGCTGGTCGGTATCTGACCGTCGCCGGTACCCAGCAGCTCGACGACCTCGACTACTTGCCCTGCTCGTGTCCGATCTGTAGCGAGCGAACGCCCGCCGACCTCCGCAGCGAGGACGACGACACCCGAACGCGACTGCTCGCCGAGCACAACCTCCATGTCACCTTCGAGGAACTCCGCCGGATCAAGCAGGCGATCCGCAGCGGCAATCTACTGGAGCTCGTTGAACGGCGCGCCCGCGGCCATCCGGCGATGTACGACGGCTACCGCGCGCTGTTGGATCACGCCGACCAGCTCGAAGCCGAAGATCCCGTCTCGAAGGGGACGTTCTTCCACACCTCCGCCGAGAGCGCGCGCCGGCCCGAAGTTCTGCGCCACCACGAGCGACTTGACCGGCTTGCGGTTCCTGATCGGCTGCTGCTGACCGAGGGCGGCGCGCCCGACGGCGACGAGTACGATGACGCATGGCGCGTTGTCCCGCCGTTCGGCCCCTTCCCACGGGAACTCTCCGACAGCTACCCATTTACCGCGGCCGTTCCCGACCGGCCGGATCGCGCGGGGCAAGTGGCCGCGGCCGACGGCGTTCGGGCACTTGTCGAGGCCAACCCCGACACCGAGTTTACACTCGCCATCAACGACTGGCATCGGGATGCGATCGATCGGGTACCGGAGCGGGTGGAGATCGAGTCGCTTTCGACCATCCACGACGACGGGGATTAGTCGGCTGTCGCCGGGTTTTCGTCGACCTGCACGCGCCAGAGATCCGCATAGGCACCGTTTGTCGCCAGCAGATCGTCGTGGCTCCCCTGTTCGATGATCTCGCCGTCGTCCATGACCACGATCCGGTCGGCATCCTGGATCGTCGACAGCCGATGGGCGATCACGAGCGCGGTTCGGTCGGCGATGAGCCGCGAGAGACTGGCTTGGATGTGCTGTTCGGTTTCGGTGTCGACATCGCTGGTCGCCTCATCGAAGATGATGATCGCGGGATCGTTGAGGATCACCCGCGCGATAGCAAGCCGCTGTCGCTGGCCACCGGAAAGCTTCACGCCGCGTTCGCCGATCTCGGTGCGGTAGCCGTCCGGGAGATCCTGGATAAATCGATCGGCTTCGGCGGCATCGGCCGCCTCGACAACGGCCTCTGGCACCGACTCACCGTTCCGGAGCGCGGTCAGCGTCTCCCGATCCCCGTAGGCGATGTTTTCGGCAACCGTCCCGGAGAACAGATACGGCGATTGGCCGACGATGGCGATCCCCCGCCGGAGCGACTGGCGGGCATACTCCCGGACATCAACGTCGTCGACACGAACGCTGCCGCTGTCAACATCGTAAAACCGGGGGACAAGTCTCGTCAGCGTCGACTTCCCAGCCCCGGTTTCGCCGGCCAGTCCGATGGTTTCGCCGCGCTCGATCGACAGCGACACGTCGGTAAGCACCGGCTCACGGTCGCCGTAGCCGAAGGTTACGTCCTCGAAGTCGATATCGCCGCCGATGAACGCCGGGTCGTGTGGGTCGTCGGGGTCGTCGATCATGGGGGCGTGGCCGAGCAGCCCGAAGACGCGTTCGGCACTCGATTTGGCCTGCTGGTATTTGTTGGCCGACCGCCCGATCCGGCGCATCGGCGAGTAGAGCCGCCGGAGATAGAGAAAAAACAGCGCGAACGAGCCCGTCGACAACCCACCGGCGTCGCCGAGGAGGATGATATCTCGTCCGCCGACAAAGAGGATGGCGACAAAGGCGACACCGGTCATCAGCCGAAGGGCGGCGAAAAATCCGCGTCGGAGCCGGAGGGCGCGGATCTGCTCGTCGTGGTACTGCTCGCTCTGTGTGGCGACTCGCTCGTGTTCAAATTCGTAGCGGTCGAAGGATTTGATGATATCAACGCCGGCGATGTTGTTTTCGAGACGGCTGTTCAGCCGGGAGACGGTCTCACGGATCGACTGATAGCGCGGCTCGATCCACGTGAGAAACCCCGCGCTGGCGAGGCCGATCAGCGGCACCGGCAGCAGCGCGATCGCGGCAAGCTTCGGCGAGTAGCTCCAGAGGATGATCGTGATCCCCGAAACGGTGGCGACAACGCGGATGAGTTGGCGGAACTCGGAGTTGAGAAACTGTTCGAGCCGGTTAATATCGCTGTTGAGCACCGACAGCATCGCGCCGGTCTGGTTGTTGACGAAAAACGTCATCGAGAGCCGCTGGAGGTGATCGTAGGCGTCGTTGCGGAGATCACGCTGTACTTCTGGGCGGTTGATTGGAGCAGATACCGGGAGGCAAACCGGGTGACCGATCTGATGAGATACGCCACCGCCGCGATGACGACGAGTCGCCGGAGGAGTTCGAGCCGGGCGGCCTCGCCGACGATCGCCCCGGTCGGCAACAACCCCACATCGGTAAGCAGGCCGGGATCGGCCTCGCCGAGCACAACACGATCGATGGTCGCCGCGACGATCAACGCCGGAACCAGTCGGGCAAACCGAGTGATGACCGCCGTCGTGACACCGACAAGCAGCCGCGGCCAGTACCGCAGCGCGTACGTGATGAGACTGACCATCGGGTGCCCGTCGACGGTGTCACGAATGTGCTCGAACCCCCCGTGGTCGTCGGCCATGCGGTCAGTTGCGGCGCGTGCGGCCTAACGGTGACGCTCCGGGTGTAGTAGTACCACACAGTCACTCGTTGGGAGACGCTTCCGGCATCCGGTCGCTGAAATCCCACGTGTACAGCCGGTTAGGGTCGATCCGGATTGTGACCTCCTCGCGCTCTGGCGACAGGAGACGGTCGGCGAGGTCGGAGTCGGTGCCGCCAAGATACCGCGCTAACAGCTCTCGAAGCAACGCCTTCTCGGGGTCGGCCTCGACGGTGGCGGCCCCGTTGCCGCGAACCCCCTTGTACGGCGGGTCGTTGGTCGAGATCTCGAAGGCAACATGCTCATCATCGGCGAGATAGTCGACAATGTCGGCGTTCGCGCTGGTCGCACACCAGAAGGCATCGTCACGATACAGAAACCACAGCGAGAGCATCCACAGCGACTCGCCGTTGGCGTGACAGGAGAGCCGCAGCGGCACCGTCGACGAATCAAGGAAGGCTTCGGTTTCAGCCTCGTTCCACGCGCCGGCAAGCCGATCCATACCGGCCTATCGGACGGCAGCGCGAAAAACGCTCGGCCCACGCGCTCAGTGTGGTCGATTCCAAAGGCAAGATAGTTGCCCGTCGGCAGTCGACGGAAGGCAATGACCGACTATTTCGAAGTCCTCGACCGCGACGGGGCCGCCCGGATCGGCGAACTCCGGCTTGCCGAGCCGGTGACGACGCCGGCCCGCGTTGACGACGTACTCGTCGACAGCGGGAGTCTGTGGAACGCCGACCGCGAGGTTCCCGACGGCGACGAGGGGTCGCTGACGATCCTCCCGCACCGGTCGCTGCCGGCCGGCAGCCGCGAGGATGTACAGGACGCCTTCGGCACCGAACACAGCGATACCGAGTTTCCGACCGCTGCGGTCGTCGCCAGCGACACCCCAACACCACAGGGGGCCGACGCCTACATCCTGAGCGACGCCGCGGGCTTTGTCGGCCACGGCGAGGGGTTCAAAGACGCGATCATCAGCGCAAAGGATGCGCTGCCGGCCGACACCGCGCTCGTGCTCTCCGGGGTTGCAACGCCGCGAAATGTGGCCTTACTGGCCTACGCCGGCGTCGATGGGTTCGACGCGAAACTGGCGAAGGTCAAGGGAAGCCAAGGCAAATACCTCACCAGCGACAACGAAGCCTTCCTCGACGATCTCGACGAACTCCCCTGTAGCTGTCCGGCCTGCCAGCAACCCCGCGACGAGTTCGACCGCGAGGACTGTATCGAGCACAACGTCGCCGCCCTCGAGGCCGAGTTGCGGCGTGTCCGCGAGCGGGTTCGGGCGGGTCGCCTGCGAGACTACATCGAAGGCCAAGCCCGCCACGACAACTGGCTGACCGCCGCGTTTCGGGAGTTCGACGACCAGTACAGCTATCTCGAAGCACGAACGCCCGTCTTCCGAACCAGCGAGATATCGGCGGCGACGAGCGACACGATCCGGCGCGTCGAGATCCAACGGTTCGCCGAGCGCGTCACGAGTCGGTACCGCAACCGCTTCGACAACCCCCTCGTGCTCGTCCCGTGTTCGGCCCGAAAGCCCTACAGCGACTCCCAGAGCCACGGCCAGTTCCACGACGCCATCGGCTACCGCGGCCACACGGTCTCGATGACCTCGCCCATCGGCATCGTCCCGCCGGAACTCGAACTGACCTACCCCGCCCAACACTACGACTCGGTCGTGACAGGCCGCTGGTCGGAAGATGAAAAGCAGTTTGTCGCCAGCGTCCTCCGGCAGTACCTCCGGCGCAACGAGTATCCTCGCGTCGTCGCCCACGTTCCCGATCACGGGTATCGGGATATCGTCGAACGCGTCGAAGCCGACAGCGACCTCGACTTCGAGTACACCGTTGAGGGCCACCCGACCAACACCGACTCGCTGGCGAACCTCGCTGGCGCACTGGAGGGCGAACTCAAATTCTCCAAGCGGGAACGCCAGCACAACACGATCAAAGCCATCGCCGACTACCAGTTCGGCGAGGATGCAGGCGACGCGCTGTTCGGCGATATCGAGATCCAAACCACGGGGCGCTACCCCAAGCTCCAAGTCCGCAACGACGACGGCGACCAGTTGGCGACGATGGTGCCGCAGTACGGCCTGCTGGCGATGACACTCGCCGGCGGGGATCGCTGGGTCGCAAGCGATGCACCGACCAAGACGGTCGACATCGAGGGGTTCGTCCCTCACGGCAGCGTCCTCGCACCGGGTGTCGTCGACGCCAGCGACGACATCCGACCGGGGGACGAGGTCGTTATCCAGGGATCGGCCGCCTTCGCCGTCGGCCGCGCCGAGATGAGCGGCCCGGAGATGGTCGACTCGACCCGCGGCGTCGCCTCCACGGTGCGACACGTCCGCGAGCGATAGCGGTCACCGAGGGGCTATCCGGCCTCGCAGTCGTGTTCGATCAGCGTCTGCCGGGTCGGCTCGTCGTACGTTCCATCGATCGGGCTGGGCTGAATCATCCGGTAGAGCGTGATCGATTCGACCGGTTGGTCGTAGCGACTGGTTGCCTGTCGGCAGGCCCACTCGGCGTAGCCCCGCCCGATGGCCCCATCGTTGTCGCCGCTCACCGCGGACATGAACTTCCGTTCACGGAACGAGTTGTAGGTTGTCGCCGCATCCGGCGGGCGATCGAACGAGGGGCTGTCGCCCAACGCCGCCACCGTCGAACCGTTGTCGAGGGTGGCGTTGGTGATAAACCAGCTGTAGGAGTCGGTCGGATTCGGCGCGTACAGTCCCCACGACTGATCGAGGATCGCCGTCGCCTCGTCCTCGTATGGTGGTTCGTACTCGGCAACGTGGCCGACACCATACAGCAGCACGAAGACGAGCGCGAAGACACCCAGAATCGTCAGCAGCGATCCCGCGTAGGCCCGGCCGAAGGCAACGAGGTCGCCGCGACCGCGTCGGGCTGCCGCCTCGGCAAGTCGGCGTTCGATCGGCTCCCCACCGAACCACCAGCCGAGTCGGCCCGCTGGCGGCGGTGTCGTCACTGCATCCGGCAGCGCACGGACGACGGCGTTCCAGAACGGCGGCGTCAGATACGGGATCACCGCGGCCGTCAACACGAAGGGGAACAGCCCGACCATCAGCGTCGGCACCATCCCAAGGAAGGCCCCGATATAGACGAGCGCGGCGGCCGCCCGGAGCCGTCCGGCGGTGAAAAACAGGAAGCCAATCGAACCGGCCAGTAGCGTCACCCAGCCGTAGTTGAGAATTTCCAACAGCGTCGGGTAGGCACTCAGATAGTTGCCAAGCAGCACCGTCATCTCGTCGTTGGCGAAGGCGATCTGGAGAGCCTCGCCGGCGTACCACGTCTCACCCTGGTGTTTGAGCACCGCATTCTGCGTGAAAACGACCAGCGGTTGAGCAAGGACGGCGGTCGTCGCCGCGCTCATCACCGCCTCACGATACTCGCCTCGACGAACAGCGTCGACCGACCACCGCTCGCCGAGCGGCGTCAACAACGTCAGCGGCAGCAGCGTCCGCAACAGGATGTCGCCGCCGTTGAGCACCGCCGGATTGCGCGCGTGCAACGACACCAGCAGGACGAACGAACAGAAGCCGACGAGCCGCGTTCGGTAGCCGACAACGAAGGCGAGCGCGAACAGCCCGGCCAACACGAACAGCAGCGCTTGAAACCACAGCGATCCCGAAAGCGCGTGGATCGACAGTCCGGCGAACTGCGTGTAGGTTGCCTCGTGAACGGCCAGCGGGTAGACACCGCTGTTGGTATAGTATTTCTCGATCCCAGGCGCACGGTGGGCAAGGTCGATAAGGAGAATCGATCCCAGTAGGATCCGCATTGCCGCCAGCGCACGGGTGTCGACGCGGAGTCGACGACGAGCCGCGGCGACAGCCGGCGCGAGCGGCCCACCAGTGCCGAACAGCCGGGTCGCCGACGCGCGGAACCGGGCGAGGGGCGAGGCGTCGGTCATACGTTCGAGGGAGGGCTCACGGATTGTGCCGACAGCACTGCTGGCAGGTGCTTCGAGCCACGGGAAACTGGCTGCAGCGACATACTCGGGGCTACGATGCGCGGCGGATAGGTTTTGTGTGTCAGCGACCGATAGTATGCAGATGCGCAGTTGTGGGAGTGTAACGGGTGTCGAAAGCCCTCGACGCGCTCGACTCCCGGGACTCGCTGCGCGCTTCGTCGCTCGCTTCGCTCGCTCCTGCAGTGCTTACATCGTCCGGGTTCGCCGAGCGCGTCTCGCCCTTTCAGTCCACCAGGGAAGCAGTTGATTAGCTGGTCGACCCGCCTGTTTACCTATTGTCTCTGAACATCGTCCGGTGACCACACGCTGAGCCTCGTCAACAGTGCAGTGGTGTCATTGATGTATCGACACCGACAGCAGACGCCCAACGATTCTACTGCTGGCGGTCGATTATCCCGTGAGCGAACCCCCTATGTTGCTACAGCCCCAAGTGATCGTATGGGCATTCCACTGGCGATGGGGTGGCGACACCTGCTGTTCGAAAACTGGCGGGTCGACCCCGACGTGATCGCCGAACGGCTTCCCGAGACGCTCACCGTCGACACCTACGACGGCTCGGGCTGGCTCTCGGTCGTGCCGTACACCAACGTCGCCGTCCGGCCACAGGGGTTGCCGGCCGCGGTCGGCCAGCCGCTGCCGGAACTCAACCTGCGCACCTACGTCACCTGCGATGGCGAGCCGGGGATCTACTTTTTCAGCCTCGACGCACAGGGGATCGCCGGCGTGCTCGGCGCGCGCGTGACCCAGCATCTGCCGTACTACTACGCCCGGATCAGCCTCGAGGGTGACGGCGACCGAATCCGATTCGACAGTCGCCGTCGGCATCCGGGGGCGCGACCGGCGCACTACGCCGCGACCTACAGGCCCAGCGGCGAGGCCTTCGATTCGAGTGCAGATCCACAGGCGCGGTTCCTCACGGAACGCTACCGGTTTTACACCGAGGGATCGGATGGCACGCTGCGCTACACCGATGTCGACCACGAGCCGTGGACGCTGTATCCGGCCGAAGCCGAGACCGAGACAAACACGCTGTTCCGCGCCGATGGGTTCGAACACCCAGATGGCGAACCAGTGCGATACTATAGCCCCGGGGTTGATGTGACCGCCGGCACAAGCAGCCGCTGGACTGGAGGCACCCAATGAGTAACCAACCGGTGACAACCGACGGCGATCCGCTGGCCGAGCTTGGCGGCCGGCCGGTGTTGCTGTTCGACGGCGTCTGCAACCTCTGCAATCGAAGTGTTCAGGAGATCATCCCGCGGGATCCAACCGGCAAGATCGCGTTTGCGCCGCTACAGTCGGAGATCGGCCGCGCCCTCCAGGAGCGACACGGCTTCGACACCGACGACCTCGACACCGTCATCCTCGTTGAGGGCAACTCAGTGCAGACGAAATCCGACGCGGCGATCCGGGTCGCCGAACTGCTGGGCTGGCCCTACGCCGCGCTCGTCCTTGCTCGATTAGTACCGCGAAGCGTCCGCAACGAAATCTATGACTTCGTTGCCGACAACCGGTATAACTGGTTTGGGCGGAAAGACCAGTGTATGGTGCCCGACGAGGACGTAAGCGATCGGTTTCTGGAGTAACGCGGCGACGACACCGCATGAAGAGAGCTGACCAGTCGGTGTCGACGCTGTGGCTTGCGGTCGTCGTGCTGGCAGTCGCTATGCTCGTTGCCTCCGTGATTCCGGTTCCGGCAGCGACGCCACAGACTGATCCGACCGGCAGCGTCGACACCACGACGCTGCTCCATATCGTCGGCTACGTGACGCTCGCTGCGGCTGGGGTCATCGCGGTCGCACGCGAGGGATGGCCGGGGCGTCCTCGCTCGCGTCGCGTCGAAATCAGTGCTGTCGCCAGCATCGTCGGCCTCGTCGCGCTGTTCGGTGTCGGCACCGAACTCTTGCAGGCAACAATCTCGTGGCGCACGTTTGCGGTCGCCGAAGTCGGGCTCAACGCCGCGAGCGCGGCGGTCGGCGGCCTGCTCGCAACGATGTGGTTTTACCGTCCAGTCGAATAAGGTCAGCAATGAGTAAGCCAAGTCCGGAGGTCTACGAGGAAGACCGCGGGATGGACGCCCACAACTCCGTCATGCGGGAGATCCGCGGGCTGAAGGAGAAACACTACGACCCCCACGAGCCGACTCGCGTCTGGCTCGACGAGGACAACACCCCCGGCGGCGTCTACGACTCGCTGACGATTATTCTCAACACCGGCGGCTGCCGGTGGGCACGGGCCGGCGGCTGTACGATGTGTGGCTATGTCGCCGAAAGCGTCGAGGGCGGCAGCGTCGCCCACGACGCGCTGATGGATCAGATTCAGGCCTGCCTCGACCACGAGGCCAACAACGCCGACGAACCCGCCGACCTCATCAAAATCTATACCTCCGGATCGTTCCTCGACGAACGCGAGGTCGGCGCGGAGACACGGCAGGCAATCGCGGAAACGTTCAGCGACCGCGAGCGGATCGTCGTCGAATCGCTGCCCGATTTCGTTGACCACGAGAAGATCACGGACTTCACCGACCACGGACTCGCTGTTGATATCGCGGTCGGCCTCGAAACCGCGACCGACCGGGTTCGCCACGACTGCGTGAACAAGTACTTCGATTTCGCTGACTTCGAGGCCGCCTGCGAAACCGCACAGGATGCCGGCGCGGGGATCAAGGCCTATCTCCTCATGAAGCCGCCCTTCCTCTCAGAGCGAGAGGCCCGCGACGACATGGTCGACTCCGTGCGCCGCTGTGCCGCCGTCGATGGCTGTCACACGGTATCGATGAACCCCTGCAACGTCCAGCAGTACACGATGGTCAACGAACTGTTTCGGGCAGGGGGCTACCGCCCGCCGTGGCTCTGGTCGGTCGCCGACGTACTGGAGCGAACCGCCGATGTCGATGCCATCGTCGTCTCCGATCCGGTCGGTCACGGCTCGGATCGCGGCCCGCACAACTGCGGGGAGTGCGATGACAGAGTCCAGAAGGCGATCAAAGATTTCGATCTGCGGCAGGATCCCTCGGTGTTCGAGCAGGTGAATTGTGACTGTGAGCGAACGTGGGAGCTTGTGATCGAGGAAGAGACGAGCTACGCAATGCCGTTAACACGGTAAGCGAGAGGCCGTCGAGTCAGATTACGCGCGGAATCCGGTCAGAATGTTTTCGCCGTCAGTGCCGCCAACGTCAGGCAGCGTCGCCCGTTCGGGATGCGGCATCAACACCGCGACCGACTCGCGCTCACCGAGGATGCCGGCGACGTTGTGCGTCGAGCCGTTCGGGTTCGCGTCGTCAGTGACGTTGCCGTCGGCATCGCAGTAGCGGAACAGCACACGGTCGTTGTCGACGAGGTCATCGTATCGTTCCTCGGTGATTTCGAAGCGACCCTCGCCATGGGCGATCGGGATCTCGATCACGTCGCCTTCCTCAAAGTGCTCAGTCCACGGCGTATCGGCGCGTTCGACCCGCAGGTGGACGTGTTCACACTGGAAGCGCGCGCTCTTGTTCGTCGTGAACGCACCTTCGGTGAGGCCGGATTCACAGCCGATCTGGGCACCGTTGCAGACGCCGAGAACCGGGGTGCCGTCGGCGGCAGCGTCCCGAACCTCGTCCATGATCGGCGAGCGGGCGGCCATCGCGCCAGCTCGGAGATAATCGCCGTAGGAGAAGCCACCGGGAACCACGACGCCGGTGGTATCAGCTGGGAGGCCGTCCTCGTGCCAGACGCGTTCGGCGTCGATATCGAGAGACTCCAGGGCGCGAACCGCATCGCGGTCGCAGTTCGAGCCGCCGAACTGGATGACCGCGACCGTCATGCGGACTCCGCGGCGGGGGCCGCCGACACCTCGTAGTCGTGGATCGTCGGATTCGCCAGCAGGCGTTCGGCCATCGACTCGGCGCGCTCCTCGGCTTCGGCGGCGTCGTCGGCTTCGAGGTCGATCTCGAAGCGATCGGCCGAGCGGAGTTCGGAAAGTTCGAAGCCGAGGCGTTCGAGGGCCTGCTTGGTCGTCTCGGCTTCCGGATCAAGGACGCCGTGTTTCAGGCGGACGGTCACGGTCGCGGTGTAGGCAGTCATTACCGTCGACTGGGTGAGGGGCGCGAAAAACTCTTTTGAACCGGCGGGGTTGTCGCCGCGATCAGGCAAACAGCTGTCGAGCGTCGTCGACGGCCTCGACGAGGGCGTCAATCTCCTCGCGGGTGTTGTAGACGTAGAACGACGCTCGGGCGGAGGCTGCCGCCCCAAGCGTGTCGTGAAGCGGTTGGGTACAGTGGTCGCCGGCCCGGATCGCGACGGCGAAATCGTTGAGGATGCTGGAAAGGTCGTGGGCGTGGACGCCGTCGACATTGAACCCGACGAGGCCGCCGCGGTCGTCGCCCGGCGGGCCGTAGATCGTCACATCGTCATAGCGGTTCAACTGATCGTAGGCGTACTCCGCCAGCAACTCCTCGTGGGCCTGAACGTTTGCCATCCCGATGTCCTCGAGATACTCGATGGCGGCATCGAGGGCGATCGCTTGAGCGATCGAGGGGGTTCCGGCCTCAAACTTCCACGGGAGGTCTTCCCATGTTGAGTCTTCATAGGTGACCTTTCGGATCATGTCGCCGCCGTAGAGATACGGCTGCATCGACTCAAGCAGGTGTTCTTTGCCGTACAGCACGCCGATCCCGGTCGGCCCAAGCATCTTGTGGCTCGAAAAGGCGAGAAAGTCGGCGTCGATCTCGCCGACATCGACCGGCCGCGTTGGCACGGATTGGGCCCCGTCGACAAAGGAGTAGGCGTCGACCTCGTGGGCCATCTCGGTGATCTTCTCGACAGGGTTGATCGTCCCAAGCGCGTTGGAGATATGGACGAGCGAGACCATCTCCGTGGAGTCGTCGATCAACTCGGCGGCGTGTTCCATATCGAGGCGGCCCTCGTCGTCGATCTCGATAAACCGGAGTTCCGCGCCGGTGCGCTTGCAGATCTGCTGCCAGGTCACCAGCGAGGCGTGGTGTTCCATCTGGGTGGTGACGACCGAATCGCCCTCGCCGAGTTCGGCCAGCCCCCACGCGTAGGCGACGAGGTTCATCGCCTCGGTCGTGTTTTTCGTGAAGATGATCTCCTCGCGGCCGTCGGCGCCGATGAAGTCGGCGACCGTGTCGTGGGCCTCCTCATAAGCGACGGAGGCTTCCTGGCTCAGTTGGTGGATGCCGCGGTGGACGTTGGCGTTGTAGCTGTAGTAGTAGTCAACGATGCTGTCGACGACAGCTTTCGGCGTTTGGCTGGTCGCGGCGTTGTCGAGATACACCAGCGGTTCGGTGTCGTCCTCGCCCTCGCCGGGGGTGGTCACGTCGCCGCCGACGTTGCGGTCGAGCACCGGGAAATCAGCCCGGATCGCCTCGACATCGATCGGATAGGCGTCCTGCGTACTCATTACCCGCCTGTAGGGCCCCCGGGGGTAACACGTCTTCGGTTCGCCTAAGAATATGCAATGAGCAACGGTTTCGTTACGCCGAAAACACAAGCTAAATCCACAACAGTTGGGCGTGTTCGGTGCCGTCAACATCCAGCACCCGCTCCTCGTCGATCAGGCCGGCGTCGACGGCGACGCCGACCGACTCCTCGCCGACGAGGTTGCCGACAGTCGCCCCCTGCAGGGCGTCGATAACGGCCTCGGGATCGGCGTCGGTCGCCTCCTCGCCAGCGTAGAACTCCTCGGTCACCTCCAAGGAGATATCGCCGTCCTCGTAGGTCTCACCGAGACAGTCCTCATCGCAGACGGAGACAAGCACACCTTTGGCTGTATCCCGCTCCCGCAGTAACATTAGAACTCCTCGGTCAACTCTTCCTCAGCCTCCGCGCGGATCTCTTCGGCCTGCTCGATGGCTTCCTGGGCCTCCTCTTCACGACCAAGCTCTTCGAGGGCGCGGGCTTTCTCCTCAAGGATCTCGGCGTTGCGCATCCCCAGCCGGATCGCGTTGTCGAAGGCGTTGAGCGCGTCCTCGGTCAGGCCGCGTTCGCTGAGGAAGAAGCCGCGGTTGTACCACGCCTGCGGGAACCGGGGGTCGATCTCGACGGCGCGCTCGGCGTGTTCGAGTGCCTCCTCGGTGCGGCCAAACTCCCATAGCGCGTAGGCGAGATTGGTTTCGGCGGTCGCCGCGTGCTCGGAGTCCTCGTCGATGCGGAGGGCTTCCTCGTAGGCTCCGATGGCCTGATCGAACTCCTCCAGTTGGCCGTGGGCGACGCCCTTGTTGACCCAGGCCTCCTGGGCCTCGATCGAGTCCTCGTCAGCAAAGCGGGCGGCGCGCTCGAAGGCGGCGGTGGCCTCCTCGAAGCGGTTGATCTCCATGTAGGAGAGCCCGACATCGATGAGCTCCGGCACGTCGACCTGCTCGGCAGAGACGTTGTGCTTGTCGAGTACGTCGGTCAGCACGCGGGAGTCGACCGGGTCGACCTGGTCGGGATCGACGCCAAGATCCGTCGGATCGAGGGTGAACTCCTCGTAGTCCTCGTCGACGCCTTGTCCCTCGGAGAAGGCATGTGAGCGATCGTCGGCATCGTCTGTCATATCCGCTCGTTCGACGCCGCGTCGGGTAAGGGTTGCGTCAGGCTGTGATCGCCCCAACGCCTTTTTCGCCACCACCGCAACTCCCCGGTATGCGATACGGCGTTGTGGCTGACATCCACGGTAATCTCCCCGCCTTCGAGGCCGTGATCGACGCGATGCCCGCGGTCGATCGGTGGCTCTGTGCCGGCGATGTCGTCGGCTACAACCCCTGGCCCGCCGAATGCGTCGCCCGTGTTCGGGAACTCGACGCCGCGACCGTCATGGGCAACCACGACCGCGCGGTCGCCAGCGACACCGGCTTCCGGTTTAATTCGATGGCCGCCGCCGGTGTCAGCTACGCCCGCGAGAAACTCGACGAGGACGCTATCGACTGGCTCGATTCCCTCCCGAACCGCCGAACCATCGACGGCGGCGAAATCCTGATCGTACACGGCCACCCCGAGAATCCGGATCGCTACACCTACCCCGATGAGTTCGAGCCCGAAATGTTAGAAGACAACGCCCGCGTGACAATCACCGGCCACACCCACGTGCAGGGCGTCCGGGAGTTCGACGAGGGCGTCGTCATGAACCCCGGCAGCGTCGGCCAGCCACGCGACGGCGACCCGGAGGCCGCGTTTGCGGTGCTGGATATCGACGAGGGCGGCGACGCCGATACTGCCAACGTCGATGTCGAAACCCACCGCGTCGCCTACGATATCGACCGCGTGATCGACGCTGTCGAGGACGCAGAACTACCGAGAAAAATCGGGACGAGACTGCGTGACGGGCGGTAGCGACCACCCGAGCGTCACTATACCTCACGTTGGACGATCTCTAAGGTTTCTTCGCGGTCGTCCCAAGCGACAAACAGCGCGACCGAGGTCGCACTCGTGATCACGTCATGGAGGTTGATCCCGGCGTCAGCGATCGGCGTCAGGACACTCTGGATAACGCCCGGTCGGTTCGGGAGCTCGCCGCCGGTGACCCGGATGACGGCGATGTCGTCTTCGACGGTGACACTTGAGAGCGTGTTGCCGCTGACGACCCGCTCGTGGAGCACTGGTTCGGCCTCATCAGCCAGTTCGCTGTCGACGTAGAAGGTGATCGAATCCATCCCGCTGGCGACGGCGTCAATGTTGATCCCGGCGTTCCGCAGCGCGTCGGAGAGATCAGCCAGGATGCCGGGGCTGTTGCGGATCGACCGTCCGGCGACGGTCAGACAGGCGAGTTTCTGTTCCTGCATATCGATCAGATTCTGGAACTCGCCTTCGATCTGGGTGCCGCCGGTCAGCAGATCGCCGTGTTGGTAGTGGACAACCCGCACATCGAGGTGTTCGTGTTTGTACGACAGCGCGCTCGGGGCGACGACCTCCGCCCCGCGGAAGGAGAGATTCCGGAGTTCATCAACGGAGATGCGACCGACATTGCGCGCGCCTTCGACGACCCGGGGGTCGCCGGTCATGACGCCCTCAACATCGGTAACGATGACGACCTCGTCGGCGTTCATGTAGTTGCCGAGCATGACCGCGGTCGTATCCGAGCCACCACGGCCCAACGTTGTGATATCGCCGCCCTCGTTTTGGGCGAGGAAACCGGTGATGACGGGAACGACGCCGTCGAGTTGCCCCGCAAGATCGGTGGCGCGTTTCTTTGTCGCCTCGACATCGACCTCGCCGACATCGTTGGTGATGATCGGCCACTCGTCGCTGCCGGGCTCCAAAAAGAGGGCGTTGACCTCCCGCGCGGCTAAGGCTGCCTTCAGCATCCGGACGCTGGTGCGTTCACCCATCGAGACGATCTCCGCGCGATCCTCGTCGGAGACATCGAACTCGATGTCGTCCAGCAGATCGTCGGTTGTCGATCCCATCGCGCTGGCGACGACGGCGATCTGGTGGCCAGCCTCAACGGCCGCGGCGATCGAATCCGCCGCGCGGTTGATCCGCTCGCCGGTACCCAGACTCGTCCCACCAAATTTGGCGACGACCCGCATCAGCACCCCTCCTGTGTCGCTGTAGCCAGCCCAGTGCTCCCGATATCGTAACGACGCATGCCCGCCCGTTGCGTGGGGACCTGCATAACGTTGTTCACTCCGGGTCGTTGGGGCGGTGCCGTCGGCAGGGTCGTCGACGCCGGAGTCGGCTGGCTTTTTGTCCGCCGGCCACCGAGAAACGGGTATGCAAACGCTGACCGAAAAGCGGGTCTTCGGCGCGAAAACCGGTGTCACCGATATCTTCGTCAGCACCGACAGCGGGGTCGCCGCTGTCACCGTCTCAGCCGACCAGATCGGGGCGTTCGGCCTCGCCCATCGAGGCTCGGCAACCGCGGTTGCGGCGACGGGCGACCGGCTCGTCGTTGGTACCGATGAGGGGTTGCTCGCGGCTGATATCGACGCCGCCGACCGGAGTGCCGACGTGCCTGATCCGACGTTCGCCGCCATCGGTGGCGACACGATCGACGCGGTATCGGCTGTCGCTCTCACACCCGAGGGGCTGATCATCGCCGACGGCGATGGGGTCGTCTACCGCGGCGAGCACGCCGAAACGGTCACCGAGCCGCCAGCCTGGGAACGGCTTGGGGCGACCGACGAGGTTCGGGCGATCGATGCCGGCCTACTCGCAGCGGCCGACGGCGTCTACCGCATCGATGACGACGGACTGACAAACACCGGTCTCACCGATGTCCGTGCGGTGACCGGCATCGGCCAACCGCTGGCGGCGACAGCCGATGGCCTGTTTCGGCTGGCCAACGGCTGGCAATCGATCGCCGATGGCGCGTTTCGGGCGGTTGCCGCCGACGGCCACGGCCACGCTCACGCCGTCGGCGATGCGGGCCTGCTCGTTCGCTCGGCCGACGACGGCGCGTGGACGACGACAACCCCACCGGTCGAGGCACCGATCGTCGATCTCACAGCCGACCGCGGGATCGTCGCGGCGGTTACCGACGACGGAACGCTGTGTGTTACCGCCGGCGACGGGTGGCGACACCAGCGGCTCGGTCTGCCCGGGGCCCGGGGGGTCGCCATCGGTGGCGGCACGGATGGCTCGTAAGCGACGCACACCGAAACCCCGTTTAGGTGTGGCTGAACTAGGGGTCGTATGGCTACGATCGTACCCGCACCGAGCTCCCAGTCGGTGGCGGCCGCGCTTGCGGCAACCGGCGTCGGCACGCTGACGACCCCGACCTACGAGTGGTTCACCGACGACGAAACGCTGCTTTCGGTTCCCGAATTCGACGACGACGCGGCGATCGTCGTCGGCTCGACGGCGACCAACGATGCCCACATTGAACTCCTCCAACTCCAGGATGCAGTCCGAGAGGCCGGCGCAACCGATATCACGACGGTTATCCCGTATCTCGGCTACGCCCGGCAGGATCAGGCGTTCAAAACCGGCCAGCCGGTTTCGGCCCGCGCGATGGCGAAGGCGATCTCGACTGGCACCGATCGGGTGATCGTTGTCAACCCCCACGAGCCGGACGTGACCGATTTCTTCACCGTGCCGACCGAGGCGGTCGATGCGGCCGCCGCCCTCGCCGACCCGCTCGACGACCTCTCGGAGCCACTGTTTGTCGCCCCCGACGAGGGCGCGACCGCACTGGCGACGACGACGCGGGACGCCTACGGCGAGGGTGAGGTGGACTACTTCGAGAAGGAACGCGACTACGATACCGGCGCGGTCGAGGTGACACCGAGCGACGCCACCGTCGAGGGACGGGATGTGGTGCTCGTCGACGACATCATCGCTACCGGCGGCACGATGAGTGGCGCGATCAATGCCCTCCACGACCACGACGTGGGCCGCGTCTATGCCTGCTGCGTCCATCCCGTGTTGGCCGGCGCGGCACGAACGAAACTCGCCGCCGCCGGCGTCGAGGCTGTCATCGGCACCGATACTATCGAACGCGCGGTCAGCGATGTGAGCGTCGCCCCCGCCATCGCTGACGTGCTTCGGTGATGCTCTCCGCGACCGGGAGCGCCGCCACCAACGTTCATATCGCCGCCGGTCGAAAGGCCGCCCATGCCAACGATCTTCGAGCAGATCGTCGATGGTGAGATCCCAGCGCGTATCGTCCACGAAACCGACACCACGCTCGCGTTTCTTGATGCCAACCCGTTAGCCCGCGGCCACACACTCGTCATCCCGAAAGAGCCCTACGAACAGCTCGATGATCTCCCGGCCGAGATTGCCAGCGACGTGTTCAGCGTCGTCCACGAGTTGACACCAGTTGTTGAGGAGGCTGTCGACGCCGACGCGACAACGATCGGGATCAACAACGGCGAGGCCGCCGGCCAGGAGATCCCCCACGCGCATGTCCACATCATCCCGCGGTTCGAGGGCGACGGCGGCGGGCCGATTCACGCGATCTCGCCGACCAACCCAGAGCCCACCGAGGACGAACTCGACGCCATCGAAGACGCGATCAGCGAGGGCTAAGCGGCCGCCAGTCGGGCTTACGAGGCCATACCGTGGTCGCGGCATCGGATAAAAAACGTCCACAAGCCCACACACTTGTTACGTATCTAACTAATATATTGCTCGGTGCGAATACTGGGGGTTGCAGTATGGCTCCCAAACAACCCCGCTGTCCCGACTGCGACGGGCAGTTGCGAACCGAGGCTGAGGAAACGGTCTGCAGCGACTGTGGGCTCGTCGTCGACACCGACCGCATCGACCACGGCCCCGAGTGGCGATCGTTCGACGATAGTCGAACCAACCCCAAACGAACCGGCGCGCCGTTGACCGAGGCCCGCCACGACAGAGGGCTATCGACCGAAATCGGCTACGATCGAGACCTCAGCGAGCATCGCCGCCGGAAGTTCATCCGACTGCGACGCCAGCACAACCGCGCCCGGATCGGGCGCAAACGCGACCGCAATCAGTTCTATGCCTTCCAAGAGATTCGACGGCTGATCAGCACGGAGTCGCTGCCGACACCGGTGCGCGATCAAGCCTGTTCGCTGTTCCGCACCGCCCAGAAGGAAAGTCTGCTTCGGGGTCGCTCACTGGAAGGGTTTGCGGCGGCCTGCGTCTACGCCGCCTGTCGAATCAACACGGTATCCCGAACCATTGAGGAAACAGTCGCCACAGCAAAGGCCGACCGCGCGGAGTTTCAGGCTGCCTACGACGCGCTCAACCGTGAACTCGGGTTGCCAGTCGAGCCGACCAGTCCCGCCGAGTACCTCCCGCGGTATGCAAGCGAGTTGGAACTGTCAAGTGCTGTCGAACGCCGCGCCCAGGCGCTTGTCGACCGCACGAAAGAAGAGGGGATTGCCAACGGGCGCAACCCGAGCGGAGTCGCCGCGGCCTGTCTATACACGGCTGCCAAGGAGTTAGATGCTGAGGTAACCCAGCGTGAGGTCGCCGAGGTCGCCTCGGTAACGCCGGTGACAGTACGAAATACGTTTCAGGCACTTGCCGCCGAGCCGCCGACGCAGTAGTCACTGGTGTGGTGCAACCACATCACTTCGCCTCACAGCCGTACGCCGGCGCAGACACCACTCTGCCGTCTCTCACTACGACTCAGGGAGGATATACACGTCGCCACCGTCTTTCACGACTGGCACGGTCTCAGCGTCGGGATCAACAAAATCGGGACGAGCAACGGTTTTCGCCTCGTAGCTCTCGGGGTCAAGCAACTGGATCGAGTGGTCGTCCTCGACTGTCACGACGGTCGTCTCAACAGCATCCCGTCGGTGGCCGATCGGTTCGACGGTGGGCAGCCCATCGCCGTTGCCGCTTGCCTCGTAGGGGTCGCCGGTCGTGAGTCGTCGGCCTGTCAGATTGTTGTGTGCGCTCCGTACCAGTACTGGCCCGTCGCCGTCCTCAGGGTCGACCACGTCGCCGGCGGTGTATTTTGGGAGGCGAGCGACGAAGGTGACCCGGTAGACCTCGTTGCCATCGCTGTCCTCGGTCACCAGGGTTGGGTGGTCGTCGACGGTGCCGCCGAAGCGGTCGGTGATGCGGTTGGCGACGGCCTGCCCAAGTTTGTTCGTCGAGAGCTTGATCGTCGGACCGGCGTCGTCATCGGTGTCGATCTCGGTGATAAACGCCTCTCTGTCGCCATCGGCTTCCTTGCCGGCGACGTAGCTCTCGGCGATCTCGATTGCCTCGGCGGCCTCGTCGTCGGTTGGCTCACGATCCTCAGCACGTACCTGGACGATGCTGGCGTAGTAGCCGCCGGCGATCCGGCCACAGCGATCGCAGACCTCCTTGGCGATCCGGACGGGCACGATCAACTCCTCCTCAAGCAGGGTCTCACGAACAACCCCCGAGAAGGTGCAGTGCATCCGGATCGTCGTCTCGTCGACCTGTTCGGGCTCGACGCCCCACTCGACGTTGGCGGCGTCGATGTGGACGGACAGCGACTCGCTGACGGCATCGATGGCGATGTCGGTGTAGTCAACGGCACCAACATCGACCCAGCGGTTGCCGCGGTGCACCGCGCCACAGCGGCCACAAACCGAGACCTGCACGCGCTCGGGTGCGTCAATAAAGTCGAATTCGTCGAAATAGCAGCTATCACAGAGCGCGTCGCTGTCGGCCCGCGGCGCGCCGGGCCGCGGTTCGGCCCGCTCGGCGACCGTCTCGCCGCACTCCGGACAGAAGCCGCGTGACTCAGTCATCATCGGCCGATAGACGCGGCGGCTGGTTAAGCGGCGCGAATCGGCTGCCGTCGCCGCCGCGACCTCACCGCTTATGTGTGGAGAACCCGACGCTGTCAGTATGGGTTCAGGCTACACCGTTGGGATCGATCTGGGGACGACACGCAGCGCGGTCGCCTACGTCGCCGGCGGCGATCCGGAGGTGATCACGACGGGCAACAGCGGCGAATCGGTCATCCCCTCGGTGGTGCAGTTCACCGAGGACGGCGAGGTCAACGTCGGCCAGACGGCCGCCAATCTCGCCGTCCAACACCCCGAACGGACGGTCACCGAGATCAAACGCGAGATGGGAAGCGAGGAACCGATCTCGGTTGCCGGCGAGGAGTACCTCCCCGAACAGATCTCCAGCCTGATTCTCGAGCATGTGATTGATGAAGCCGAGGGGAGCATCGGCCGCGACGTTGACAGCGCGGTGATCACGGTGCCAGCGTACTTCGATGATCCGAAACGCACCGCAACCGAAACCGCCGGCGAGATCGCCGGCCTCGATGTCGAACGCCTGCTGCCGGAGCCGAGTGCGGCCTGTCTCGCCTACGGGCTCCATGAGAGCAAACTCGGCTCCGGGGAGGCCGAACTCGCCTTCGTCTACGACCTCGGCGGCGGCACCTTCGATGCGACGCTCGTCGAGATCGATTACGAGATCAACAGCGTCGAAACCTTGCATACCGCCGGCGACAACGAGCTTGGCGGCAGCGACTGGACCGAGCGGATCGTCGACTGGATGATCGAGCAGATCCACGCCGACACCGGGGTCGACATCGCTGACAACCCTGAACAGTTAGCGCGAATTCGACAGGAGGCCAAAAGCGCGAAACACCGGCTGTCGGATCTCCCGTCGACGGATGTGAGCGTCCCCTTCGTCGTTCCGGAGCAGTCCTACACCTTTGCGGAGACGCTGAGCCGCGAGCAGTTTGAGGAGCTGACTGCGGATCTCGCCGCCGCGACAACCGAGCCACTGGACGACCTCTTTTCGCGGGCCGATTACGCGCCCGACGACGTCGACAAGGTGCTTCTCGTCGGTGGATCGGTACGGATGCCCCACATCCAGGAGCTCGTCGGCGACTACTTCGGCCAGGAGGCCTCAAATGAGATCAACCCCGAGGAGGCCGTCGCCCTCGGCGCGGCGATCCAAGCGGAGATCATCGACGACAGCGGCGCGGACGCCTCGGCGATGTTGCCCGGCGAAACCGATGATATCGTGTTGATCGATGTGGTACCGCAGTCACTTGGGGTTCGACTCTCGGATGGCTCGATCGACCACATCATCGAACAGGACGAACAGATCCCAACCTCGACACGAAAGGAGAGCTACGGCACCGTCGAGGAGGGCCAGACCTCGGTGCAGATTCGCGTCTATCAGGGCGAAGGCGACACGGCCGCGGAAAACACCAAGATCGGCACCGCCGTCCTGCGGGATATCCCGCCGCGGCCGCCGGGTGAGCCATCGCTGGCCGTCGAGTTTCGGATCACGACCGACGGCCAGCTTGAGGTGACCGGCGAGGATCTCAAAACCGGCAAGCAGGTCGAAACCGCGATCGAATCGGCGCTCAGACACTCCCCCGAGGAGATCGACGACCTCGGTGAGGAGTTGCCGGCACTGCGTGAGCCCTAAATGCCAGACAGCTATGGGGGAACGCCGTCGGCCGACTCCTACTACGAGCGACTCGGCGTCGACCCCGATGCCAGCGAGGAAACGATCAAGCGCGCAAGCAAACTGGCTAAGCGTTCGGTTCACCCGGATAACAACAGCAGCGAGCAGGCAACCGCCGAGCGTGAGTTCGATCGGGTGACCGACGCCGCTGACGCGCTGACCGACAGCGAGTCGCGGGCCGCCTACGACACCTTCATCGACGACCAAGGGCCAGCCACCGGCACCGATCGCTATGAGGAGTGGGACGCGGCCGGACGACAAAAGTCGCCGACAGCGTGGCTCTCGGAGCCGCGATCGAGCGGTTCGTCGTCGTCAGCGAGCGCGTCGACAACGAGCACATCGACGACGAACGCGTCAACAACGAACAACAGCCGTACCTCTTCGCGCACACGCACGAACGCGAGTCGGGAACCGAACGCGAATCGCCGGCCAAACGACCGTCGGCGACCGGGCGAACAGACAGCAGCGTCGACACCGACCGATGAGGCAGCCGAGACGGCGGCAAACGAGAGTGCCACCGCGGCCGCCAGCACCCCTGAGGCCGAAACTGAGGACACAGCCGAGACAGCGTCAACAACGCCAACCGGACGGCCAAACTCCAAGCGCGCGCCGGAAAGCGTGTTGGGTGAGGATCCCGAGGAGCTCTACAACAAATACGTACTTGACTCCGATGCCGCGTGGGGGTCAGGCGAGGCCGAGGCGGGACAGACTGGAGGCGGTAGCGGCACCGCAGGCGCGTCGCCATCGGTGGCGGGAGCCGTTGTGTCGCGGTTCGTCTCGGCGGAGGTCGCCGCCGACATCGATCGGGTCGCCGCCGCGCCGAAACCGTGGTGGCTCCGTGGGGGCCTCGCGGTTGTCCTGTTGGCCCTCGCAGTAGTGGTCGGCCCGATCGCCGAACGCCTCGCGTTGCTTCCCTTTGTCGCGGTGCCACGGATCGGTCTGTGGCTGTATCCGACGCTTGCGGCCGGGGGGACACTCGCCCCGGAGCTGGTTCCACTCGAAACCCCGGTGCTCTGGCTGGCGGCCTACGCCGGACTGTCGGTCGGGTACTTCTTAGTTGGACGGCGGCTCCGAATGGCTGGACAGGAGTAACGGTGACCGGCTGCTTCGGTAAGGTTTAGCCCGTTGAACAACTACCGATAGGTATGCAATGGAAGACAGATTGGGGACTCCGTGGACGGATGGTGTTCACGATGTTTCTCCTGTTCGCCCTCTACATCGTCTTTATCGGCGTGCTGGCGGTCTACTGGGGGAACCTCCTCGGGATCGTCGTCGTGATGGGGCTGTTCTCGTTCGCCCAGCTCTTTTTCAGCGACAAACTCGCCCTCTACAGCATGGGAGCCCGCGTCGTCGACGAAAACGAGGCCCCTGAACTGCACCGCACAACCGAGCGGTTAGCCCAGCAGGCCGACCTGCCGAAGCCACAGATCGCCATCGCCGACACCCGCGTCCCGAACGCGTTTGCGACAGGCCGCAACCAGCAAAACGCGACCGTTGCGGTCACACAGGGGCTGTTGAACACACTGAACCAAGAGGAGCTTGAGGGTGTCATCGCCCACGAGCTCGCCCACGTCAAAAACCGCGATGTGATGGTGATGACCATCGCCTCGTTCCTCTCGACGCTGGCGTTCATCGTCGTCCGCTGGGGCTGGCTGTTCAGCGGCGACGGCCGGAATCAGGCGCCGGTGTACGTGGCGATCATCGCCTCGCTGCTCGTGTGGGTCGTGTCGTTCTTCCTGATCCGCGCGCTGAGCCGGTACCGCGAGTATGCGGCCGACCGCGGGGCGGCGTCGATCACGGGCAACCCCTCGGCGTTGGCCTCCGCGCTGATGAGCATCGACGGTCGGATGGATCGCGTGCCGGACGATGACCTCCGCGATCAGGCCGAGATGAACGCGTTCTTCATCATCCCGATTCGCTCGGGGATCGTCGGCAAGCTCGCCAGCAGCCACCCGCCGACGGAGAAACGGATCGAGAAACTCCGCGAGCTGGAACGCGAACAGGAAACGGCCTGAGCCGCTGACGACTTCCACGCGGAGCCGCGACGACGACCCTTTTACCGCCGGCCACCAACAATTAGCTATGGGTTTGATGGACACCGTTCGGTCGATCTTCGGCGTTTCCGCCGAGACTGACGCGACACGGAAGGCCGACCCCGAAGATCTGTTCGGGATGTCGACGGCGTATATGACGATGGAGGCCGATCTCGGCTATGAGAACGCCGGCAAAGCCGCACTCTGCTTTTCGTCGGTCGATAGTACGGATTTCAGCGACACTGTCGATGAGGTCAAATCGATTCTGGAGGCCGGCGAATCCGACACGGGAACCACGTTTGACACCCACAGCGACGATCACGGCTACAGCTGGGTTGTCCTCGACGACACCGATCCCGAGGATCTACTGACGACGATCCATTTCGCGGCCGATACGTTCATCGAACAGGGGTATGGCTCCCGGCTGTTGGCGGCCGTCTTCGCCTTCGACAAGAGCGGTACCGACCACGCCTACTGGATCTACTCCTTCCGGCGGGGGGCATACTACCCCTTTGTGCCGGAGGGCGACCACGAACGAGACAACCAAGCCGAGTTCAAACTCCAATCGGTGCTGGACGGCGAGCTCGACATCGAAGCCGACGAGCAGTATTGGTATCCGCTGTGGCCCGACCGTCCCGGCGGCTACCCGTGGGAATAGTGATGGCAGCGTAATCGACCACGCCACCGTTGGTACCGCTGATACGTACCGAATCATCAGCCGATAGTCAGATCTCGTCGATCACATTTTACTTTCACTACGCTGTTAACGAGGCTTTATATGCGAAAGCGAGCAACGTCAGGGCACAATGGCTGAGGATGAACTCGAAACGCTGCCCGGTGTCGGGCCGGCAACCGCGGACAAACTCGTCGACGCAGGATACGACAACTACCAGAGCATCGCCGTCGCCTCCCCGGGCGAGCTCTCGAATCAGGCCGATATCGGCGACAGCACGGCCAGCGACATCATCAACGCCGCCCGCGAGGCCGCCGATGTTGGCGGCTTTGAGACCGGCGAAACGATCCTCGAACGCCGCCAAGAGATCGGCAAGCTCTCCTGGCAGATCGATGAGGTCGACGATCTCCTCGGTGGCGGGATGGAAACCCAGTCGATCACCGAGGTCTACGGTGAGTTCGGTGCGGGCAAATCCCAGGTCACCCACCAGATGGCCGTCAATGTCCAACTGCCGCCCGAACAGGGCGGGCTCCGCGGCTCGGCGATCTTCGTCGACACCGAGGACACGTTCCGCCCCGAGCGGATCGACGACATGGTGCGCGGCCTCGACGACGAGATCCTCCAGGCAACGCTTGACGACCGCGAGATGGAGGGCTCAATCGACGACGAGGAGACGATGGAAGCCCTCGTCGCCGACTTCCTCGATCGGATTCACGTCGCCAAGGCGTTCAACTCCGACCACCAGATCCTGCTGGCCGAGAAGGCCAAGGAGCTCGCCGGCGAACACGAAGACAGCGAGTGGCCCGTCCGGATGGTCTGTGTCGACTCCCTAACAGCGCATTTCCGCGCCGAGTACGTCGGCCGCGGCGAGCTCGCCGAACGCCAACAGAAACTCAACAAACACCTCCACGACCTGATGCGGATCGGCGATCTCTACAACACCTCGATTCTCGTCACCAACCAGGTCGCCTCCAACCCTGATTCCTACTTCGGCGACCCGACCCAGCCGATCGGTGGCAACATCCTTGGCCACACCTCCACGTTCCGGATCTACCTTCGCAAATCGAAAGGCGACAAGCGGATCGTCCGGCTGGTCGACGCGCCGAACCTCGCCGACGGCGAGGCCGTCATGCGCGTCCAAAATGAAGGCCTGAAACCAGAGTAACTGAAGGCCTGAAACCAGAGTACCGCCGCCAGGGGGCGTCGAGACGAACGACACCCCACAGCGACGACCTGTTTTTGAGTGAAGTATGTGTCGGCGAGGCGTGCCGCCGCCCCGCGGGTGCCGCCCGCGAGGACATAATCTCCAGCCGAAACGATCACCGCCATCGGTCGACATCTGTTTCGTTCTCCGGCGGTGGTCAGCTCACGCATCGAGCATCTGAAACCTTATATGCATATTATTTGGTTTCATATTTGACGCTCGTATATAATTTAGGTACTATTTCTTGAATTGTAAACGGTTACCATTATATATGTCCACACCATCAGTCACGATCGTGATTCAGAGCACAAACACACGGCGTGATCACAAAATGAAACCGAATTGTAAACCAAGCACACGCGATTCAACGGAGCAACAACAATGACAGATCTAGCCACAGCGGTCGAAGCGATCAACAACACATGGATCCTGACGGTATCGTTCCTGATCTTCTTCATGCACGCGGGCTTCGCCATGCTCGAAGCAGGGCAGGTTCGCTCGAAGAACGTCGCAAACCAGCTTACGAAGAACATGCTGACGTGGGCCGTCGGCGTCACCGTGTTCTTCCTCATCGGCACCGGGTTCAGTAGCCTCATGACCGGCGGCGGCTTCTCGCCCGCTGCCGGTGCCGGCGGCTACGTCGGCTGGTTCTACGGTGCTGTCTTCGCAATGACCGCCGCGACGATTGTGTCGGGCGCAGTTGCCGGCCGCGCGAAACTCCGCGCCTACATCACCTACACGTTCCTGCTGGCTGCAGTGATCTACCCGATGGTCATTGCGATGACGTGGTCGGCTCCCTCGGGAGCGGGTATTACCCAACTGCTCGGCCTTCCCCGGTTCGCTGACTTCGCCGGCGGCATGATCGTCCACGGCATGGGCGGTATCGCCGGCCTCACGGCCGCCGCGATCCTCGGCCCGCGGATGGATCGCTACAGCGAGGACGGCTCGCTGAACGTCATCCCCGGTCACTCGATGACATTCGCCGTTCTCGGCACGCTAATGTTGTGTTTCGGCTGGTACGGCTTCAACGTCGGTACCGCCGGAGCGTTCGATCTCGGTGACGGTGCCAACACGCTGAGCCTCATCGTCATGACGACGACGATCGCCATGGCCACGGGCGCGATCGGTGCAGCCGGCGTTGCCTACCTCAAATCCGGCAAGGTCGATACGCTGTACACCGCAAACGGAATGCTCGCCGGACTGGCCGGCATCACCGCGATCACGAACACCACCAGCTGGTGGGGGGCCATCGTTGTTGGCCTCCTCGCTGGTGCGCAGCTCCCCATCGTCTTCGAGTTCGTCTCGGAGAAACTCAAGATCGACGACGTCTGTGCGGTCTTCCCGGTTCACGGTAGTGCAGGCGTGCTCGGCACGCTCCTGATGCCGTTCGTTGCCGTGCCGGGAGTCGTTGACTCGGTTGTCAATCAGTTCCTCGCACAACTCGTCGGTGTCGTCATCATCGGCGGCTGGACGCTCACCGCGACCGCGATCATCTGGTACGTGTTCAAAGCGATGGGTGAGGCACGCGTCACCCCCGACCACGAACAGGATGGCCTCGACCTCTCCGAACACGGCGTCGAGACCTACCCCGAGTTCGGTGGCGACCGCGTTGCCACCGACGGCTTCGGCCCAACTGACGACGAGGAGATCCGCACTGACGGCGGCAGCGAGGATGTCGAACTCCGAACCGACGGCGGCCGTGAGGTTCGCACCGACGGCGGCGAAGAGGCCGATCTGAAGATGGTGTTCTCGGTCGTCCGCCCAGAGAAACTCGGTGACGTCAAGAAGGCCCTCGCCGAGGTCGGCGCGCCCTCGCTGACGGTCACCAACGTCTCCGGTCGTGGCAGCCAGCCCGCCAAGAAAGGCAGCTGGCGCGGCGAGGAGTACACGGTCGATCTCCACCAGAAGGTCAAGATTGAGTGTGTCGTCGCCGATGTCGACGCCGAGGAGGTTGCCACCGCGATCAAGGAGGCAGCCGCCACCGGCGAGCCGGGCGACGGCAAGATCTTCATCCTCGATGTTGAGGACGCGATCCAGGTGCGGACAGGCAAGGAGGGTACCGAAGCGGTCTGATTGACAGCTGCCGACACACCTCTGACTGATTTCACCACACCAAGCCCAACGAATCCGACGACACTCCTGGTAGTTCACCTGACAGGCTTCCGTCCTGTCGTCCCTTTTCACGACTCGATCACCCCACAAGCGGCAGCACTCGAACAGCCGCTGGCAGGCAACCGCTTCAGGCGAGGAGCTGTCGATACCCACAAGTTCAGGGGGCGAAAAAAGCCGGTATGAACCACGAGCGGTCACGCGAGCTGTACGGCCGGGCCCTCTCGGTACTGGCTGGCGGTGTCAACTCCTCGGTGCGGGCGACGAAACCGTACCCATTCTTCATTGAGCGCGGCGACGGTGCCCACGTCATCGACGCCGACGGCAACAAGTATCTCGACTATGTGATGGGGTATGGCCCGCTGCTGTACGGCCATGATCTGCCGGAGCCGGTCGCCGCGGCGATCCAATCCCACGCCGCCGACGGACCGATGTACGGCGCGCCAACGGAAATTGAAGTCGAACTCGCGGAGTTCGTCGCCCGCCACGTCCCAAGCGTCGAGATGCTGCGGTTTGTCAACTCCGGCACCGAGGCAACCGTCTCGGCGGTCAGACTCGCCCGCGGCCACACCGGCCGCGATAAGATCGTCGTCATGCAGGGCGGCTACCACGGGGCCCAGGAGTCGACGCTCGTCGAAGGCGACGCCAACAACCCACAGCCGTCGACGGCGGGCATCCCAGAGGAGTTCGCCCAGCATACCCTGCCAATCCCGTTCAATGACCCGGACGCCGCCCAAGCGGTCTTTGAGGAACACGGCGACGACATCGCGGCCGTCCTGACTGAGCCGATCCTTGGCAACATGGGGATCGTCATGCCCGTCGACGGCTTTCACGAAACCCTCCGAGAGCTCTGCGACGACCACGGCTCGCTGCTCATTTTCGATGAGGTGATCACCGGCTTCCGGGTCGGCGGGCTGCAGTGCGCACAGGGCAAGTTCGGGATCACACCGGATCTGACGACGTTCGGGAAGATCGTCGGCGGCGGCTTCCCGGTTGGGGCGATCGGTGGCCGCGCCGAACTCATCGAGCAGTTCGCCCCCTCCGGGGATGTGTTCCAGTCAGGAACCTTCTCGGGGCATCCGGTGACGATGGCGGCCGGGCTGGCGAACCTAGAGTACGCCGCCGAAAACGATGTCTACGACCATGTCAACAGCCTCGGCGAGCAGCTTCGGAGCGGACTCCGGGATATTCTGGCCGATCAGGCCCCGGAGTACACCGTCGTCGGCACCGACAGCATGTTCAAGGTCATCTTTACCCGTGATGGCGCGACCGATCGGGGCTCACAGTGCGGGGCGGGCTGTCAACAGGATCCGGACTGTCAACACTACGATCACTGCCCGAAGACCGGCGCGGACGTTGCCGACGCCGACACCGAGCGGTGGGAACGGCTGTTCTGGCAGGCGATGAAAGACCAGGGCGTCTTCCTGACGGCCAACCAGTATGAATCGCAGTTCATCTCCTATGCCCACACCGAAGCCGACATCGAGGAAACCCTTGCCGCCTACGCCGAGGCGCTGTAGGTCGCTGCCGGAACTGATGGGCTTTTAGACGGTGAGCCCAGAGAGGGCTGTATGTCATCAACCACGACCGTCAGACTCGCAACGCGGGGCTCAGAACTCGCCCGCCGGCAGGCGACGACGGTCAAATCCACGCTCGACTCCCGACGCCGGGAGGTGACGCTCACCGAGGTCGACACCCGGGGCGACCAGATCCGCGATGAGCTGATCCACCGCCTCGGGAAGACCGGCGCATTCGTCCGGGCGCTCGACGAGAAAGTCCTTGACGGCGACCTGGATGCCGCGGTGCACTCCCTGAAGGATATGCCGACCGAGATGCCGGCCGACCTCGTCGTCGCCGCCGTACCCGAACGCGCGCCGTCCGGCGACGTACTCGTCACACCCGATGGCGGCGATATCGACGACCTCCCAGAGGGCGCGGTCGTCGGCACAAGCTCGCTCCGCCGGAAGGCCCAACTGCTGGCCGCCCGCCCGGATCTGGATATCGTCGCCCTCCGGGGCAACGTCGACACCCGCCTCGAAAAGCTGCTCGCGCCATCGTTGCAGCGGGAACACCAGGCGCGACTCGAAGCGGTCGGCAAACTCGACGAGATCGTCGGCGATGCGGCCGCTGTCGTCGACAGCGGTGACAACGCTGCCGACGACGACAACGCCAACGACGCTGACAACGATGACGCGGACTACGACCGCTCACCCGAGGAGTGGTTCAACGATCTCACCGATCTCGAACGCGACGCGATGGGTCGAAAGGTCGACACCGAGATGGATGCGATCGTCCTTGCGGAAGCCGGCCTGCGGCGCAGCGACCTGCTCGAGAGCGTCCCAACCCACCGGCTGCCCAGAGAGCAGTTCGTCCCCGCACCCGGCCAGGGCGCGATCGCGGTCACCGCCGTCGACGACGACGTAATCGACCAGCTTCGGGAGGTCGTCGATCACCCCCGCAGTCGGATCGAAACAACCGCCGAACGGACGGTGCTGGCTGAACTTGGCGGTGGCTGTATCGCGCCGATCGGCGTGAGCGCGATCGTACAAGGCGAATACGTTCACACACGCGCGCAGGTGCTTGGCCCCGACGGCGAAGAGACCGTGGAGGCGACCCGTGATCTACCGATCACCGATCACGCCGCAGCCGCCGCAGACTTCGCCGCCGACCTCCGGGAGCGTGGTGCCGCCGAGTTGATCGAGGCCGCCGAAACCGCGGCGACCGCAGACACGACAGGAACCCGGGAGGACAATGGCTGACGATCCCGCGACGGTCTATCTCGTCGGGAGTGGCCCGGGTGATCCAGAACTCCTGACGGTGAAGGCCAAACGCCTGCTGTCGACAGCGGATGTCGTGCTCCACGACAAACTCCCTGGCCCGGAGATACTCGAAGAGATCCCCGAAGACAAGCGTGAGGATGTGGGCAAACGCGCCGACGGCGAGTGGACACCACAGGAGTACACCAACCGCCGGCTCGTCGAACTTGCGGAGGCCGGTCAGACAGTTGTCCGGCTGAAAGGCGGCGACCCCTTTGTGTTCGGTCGCGGCGGCGAGGAGATGGAACACCTCGCAGCCAACGACATCCCATTTGAGGTCGTCCCCGGGATCACCTCCGCGACCGCCGCTCCTGGTGTCGCCGGGATTCCGCTGACCCACCGGGATCACGTCTCCAGTGTCTCCTTTGTCACCGGCCACGAGGATCCAACGAAGGACGAATCAGCCGTCGACTGGGAGGCACTGGCCGACACCGGCGGGACGCTCGTCGTGTTGATGGGTGTTGGAAAACTCCCGTTGTACACACAGGCACTGCGAGACGCTGGGATGACTCCGGAAACACCGGTCGCCCTCGTCGAGCGGGCGACCTGGTCGGAGATGACCGTCGCCACCGGCACGCTCGGTTCGATTGTCGAGGTGCGGGATGCGGCGGAGATCGAACCCCCGGCGATCACGGTTATCGGCGACGTGGCTGCGACCCGGAAGAACGTTGTCGACTTTCTGTTGAACCGGAGCGACAGCGATCCCCACCACGGCGGGAGGAAGCCATGAGCAGCGAGGTGCGCGTGGCCGTCTTCCGGCCTAACGACGATCGGTTGACCGACGCCGTCGAGCTTCTCGATTCGCTGGGGGCGACACCGATCGCCGATCCGATGCTTGAAATCGAGCCGACCGGTGCGGTGCCACAATCGAACGCTGATTACGTCGTCTTCACGAGCAAAACCGGGATCGAACTCGCCGCCGAGGCGGGCTGGCAGCCCGGCGAGACAACGCTTGTCAGCATCGGCTCGGGAACGACCGCCGCGGCCACCGACGCTGGCTGGACGGTCGACCGCGAACCAGAAACATACAGTTCTGCTGGCCTCGTCGAGTTACTCGCCGAGGAGGTCGCCGGCAGCGATGTCAACGTCGCCCGCAGCGACCACGGCAGCCACGTGTTGCTGGACGGCCTCGTCGACGCTGGGGCCGACGTGACCGAAACCGTTCTCTACCGTCTCGTTCGGCCGGCCGACGCCGGCGAGAGCACCGAGTTGGCAGCCGACGGCGAGCTTGAAGCGGTCGCATTTACCTCCTCGCTGACGGTCGAACACTTCCTTGATGCAGCCGCCGACCGTGGCCTCCGGGATGCCGCCATCGACGGGCTCGATGCGGCTGTTGTCGGCGCGATCGGCGAGCCGACCCGAGCAACCGCCGTCGACCACGGGATCGCTGTCGACATCGTCCCCGAGGAGGCGACCTTCGAGGCGTTGGCAACCCAGGTTGTTGAAGCAGCAGCACCAAGCTACACGGGGTGATCGAATCCTGACGGTGGGAGAGCCGGAGGCTTATATCCGATACCGCACAACCCATCGGTGATGGCTTCGAGTCCCCCGGTTCCCGAACTTGCCGAGCCGGCCACCGCCTGCGCCGAGCGGTTGCTGGCGGCCGACAGCGTGGTGCTGGCCTCGCATATCGACGCCGACGGGCTGACAAGTGCCGCCATCGCGGCGACCGCACTCGAACGCGCCGGGATACAGTTCGAGACCGTCTTTTCGAAGCAGCTCGACAAGGATGAGATCGCTGCGATCGCCGCAACCGACCACGAGACTGTGCTGTTCACCGACTTCGGCAGCGGCCAACTCGGTATCATCGCCGACCACGAAACCGCCGGCGATTTTACCCCCGTCATCGCCGATCACCACCAGCCGGCTGACGCGACCACTGAGTACCATCTCAATCCGTTGCTGTATGGGCTCGACGGCGCGACCGAACTCTCGGGGGCGGGCACAACATACGTGTTGGCCCGCGCGCTCGCAGCAATCCAACCAGCCGCTGACGGTGGCACACCCACCGGGCAAACACCGACCGAAAATCCAGATGGCGACAACCGCGATCTCGCTGCGCTCGCGGTCGTCGGCGCGGTCGGCGACCGACAGGCCGGCGTCGACGGGCTGACCGGTGCAAACGAGGCGATCGTCGAGGAGGGGGTTGCTGCCGGCGTCGTCGAGGCCGGCACCGACATCACCCTCTACGGCAAGCAGACCCGGCCGCTGCCGAAGCTGCTGGAGTATGCGACCGAAGCCCAGATTCCGGGGATCTCAAACGACACTGCGGGCGCGATCGACTTTCTCACCGATCTCGATCTAGAGCTTGAAACTGACGATGGCTGGCGGTGTTGGGTCGATCTGACCGATGCGGAACGACAGACGCTGCTCAGCGCGTTGATTCAACGCGCGGTCGCCAGCGGCGTGCCGGCCGGTCGGATCGACGATCTCGTTGGGACGAGCTACCAACTCGCTCACGAGGAGCCCGGCACCGTCCTGCGAGATGCCAGTGAGTTCTCAACGTTGTTGAACGCGACTGCGCGGTACGAGCGTGCGGATGTCGGGCTGGCGGTCTGTCTCGGCGACCGCGAGGAGGCCTTCGAGCAGGCTCGAACACTGCTCCGAAACCACCGCAAAAACCTCTCACAGGGCGTCGATTGGGTCACAAGCGAGGGCGTCACCACCGAGGACAACATCCAGTGGTTCGATGCCGGCGGCGAGATCCGAGCGACGATACTCGGTATCATCGCCGGCATGGCCATCGGCGAATCAGGAATCCGCCGGGAGCTGCCGATCGTCGGGTTCGCCGAGAAATCCGCCGAGGAGATCAAGGTCTCCGCACGCGGAAACCACACACTCACCGGCAAGGGGCTGGATCTCTCAGTGGTGATGCGAGATGCCGCCCGCGCGGTCGACGGCGACGGCGGCGGTCATGACGTGGCAGCCGGGGCGACGATCCCAGCCGGAGAACAATCAGCGTTCGTCGCTGTTGCTGACGAGATTGTTGGTGAACAACTGTCGTCGTAAGGAACTTACTGACCGCCGATATCCCGGAACATCACCCGATAGTCATCGGCTGATAGCGTGTCAGCGAGATCAAGGAGCTCGTCGTCAAGCGCTTCGAGGCGATCGAGGAGGTCGTCGTACTCGTCGCTGGCGTCAAGTTCGGAATCGGATTTCTGGGATTCGAGCAGCGCGCGTTTCGAGGCCAGCGACGCCGCCTCCTGGAGCAGGTCGCCGTACTCCGACCGAGTGAACAGCGTGTCGACAGCCTCCATCAGTTCATCCCGCGTGACGGGTTTGAGGATATAGAGATCGAAGCCCATATCGATGATGTCGAAGTCAGGCTCAACACCGGTGACCATCGCCACCCGGCACTCCATCTCCTCCGCTTCGATCACGTCAAGCACGACTTCTCCGGGGTCATCCGGGAGTCGCCGATCCAAGAGGACGGCATCGATCGAGTCCGGGAGTTCCTCGCCGTCCGGGGCGGCCTCGCCGTGAAGCACATCGATCGCTTCCGCAGCGGTCGTCGTCGTGACGACGGTGTACTCCGGTTCGAGGAACTTGTTGTAGAGATGGGTAACGGTCGGATCGTCCTCGACGACGAGGATAGTCTCGTCGCTCATCGCCGACCCACCCGCGATTGTAACCCGGTGTGTTCGACCGGTCGGACGCTAGCCACCCGCATATGTGTTATTGGAGTCATGACGCAGCATAAATCCGTGTCAGACGGCCGTCGGACGGCCTTAGATGACAATGTACGTTTGAGAGAAATAAAGGTATGCATGCGGGTGGCCACAGCCCGCCGGAGCCGGTGGGCTCATTTAGGGGGCGGTCGTACGACCCCGCATGCCAGAGACAGTGCAGACCGGCGTCGACGGCCTCGATTCGATTCTCGGCGGTGGGATCGTCAACAACGCGACCGTCCTCGTCAGCGGGAACCCCGGGACGGGGAAGAGTCTCTTCGGGATCAACTACCTGTATTCGGGTGTCATCGATCATGGCGAACGCGGGATCTACATCTCCTTTGAGGAAAACGCGGAGGATATCAAGATGGCCGCCGAGTCGATCGGCTTCGATCGTTTCAGTGAGCTTGTCGACGAGGATGAGATCAAGATCTACGACAAACGTGAGATGCTCCAAGACGGCAACTTCACCGAAACGATGGATCGACTGCTGGAGGTGTTTACCGAATCGGAGTACGATCGGCTCGTCTTGGATTCGCTGACGATGTTTCAGCTGTTTTTCGAGGATGAACGCGAGAAACGCACCTATCTGCTGAAGTTCTCGGATATTCTCAAACAACACGGGCTGACCTCGCTGTTGATCAACGAACAGGGCGCGGTGTTCCCGGACACCGAGATCGGCCTGGAAAACTTCCTCACCGATGGCAACATCTACTTTATCCAGACGCCGACTGACTCCGGAGTCAACCGCTACGTCTGGGTGGCGAAGATGCGAAAGCAGGATATCAACACCGACATCTTCCCGATGGAGATCAGCGACGGCGGGATCACCGTCTACGAGAAAGCCAGCGGCTTCTCGATGATGGCTGGGGAATCCGGCCCCGGCGGCGATGGGCCGTCGTTCTGACAGCCCCTGTCAGTTCGACATCGTCCGCCAGACATCGTCGAGTTTGTTTTTGACCGCCGAGCGTTCGGCGATATCGACGGAGACGCCGCCCTCAAAGCTGACCTCAACTTTGTCAACATTTCGGCGATAGACCTTGATCCGGCGGTGTTCATCCGACAACGGCCGATCGTGCAACGTCAGCAGATCAGCGTCGGTCAGTTCGTCGATCCGCCGGTAACAGGTGGCGATCGGCACGTCGAGTTCGTCGCTGAGGTCTTGGGCTGACTTCGGCTCTGTCGTCGCCGACAGGATATCCGTGTTGTACTTGTTGCCAAGCACCTCGATAAGCTCCTCCGATGCCATTCTGTGATAGCTACCAACGACTGGGCAAAAAGCGTATCGGTGGGGAGTTTATTACGTTTTCACAGCCGTGAGTATCAAAACTAATATCCAAGCATCTGGGAATCGAGGAGAGGGTGGTGAATCGGTTCGTCGACGACGAGGGTGAGGAAAGAGAGCAGCGTGGTGGTGACGTGTCGATCGTAGTAGCACGTCACACAGTGACCCAAAGAGGCGACAGAACAGTTAGGAACCCGTTTCGGAGGGGTATCGGCTCTCGGCGTGGCTACCGTCGAATTGCCGTGAAACAACTCGGCGTTAGATTTAACACAATATACCCATAATATATCGATAACAGACTGGAGTGCGGTCGGTATCCAGTCGGGGGAACACACCATGTTCAGCACAGCAAGCCGGGGTCAAGTGGGGATCGGTACCCTCATCGTGTTCATCGCGATGGTTCTAGTGGCAGCTATCGCTGCTGGGGTGCTTATCAACACCGCTGGCCTCCTACAGGCGCAAGCACAGTCCACAGGTGAAGAAACGACGGCACAGGTTAGTGATCGGATAGCGATTGGTGAAGCAGTTGGCTATGATACGACTTCTAGCGACTCTGACGACACAGCGGGGGAAATTGATACACTGAATGTCTCAATGCGGCTGGCGGCCGGTGCTGACCCGATCAACCTAAGTCAAGCATCATACACAATCGATACTGGGGGAACTGCAAGGGTGATTAGCGGTGCAAACAGCAGCGGTGGTCCAGTGACGTTCCACCAGATACAAGGACTCAACGAAAAACCGAGGATCCTAGCAGACCAAAATGATCTGATGGTTGTCGAATTTAATCTTGAAGACGGTACTGCCACCGGTGGAGGAGGTATAGATGGGATCACTTCCATTGAGGATGGAGACGATATAACAATCATTGTGCAGGCTCCGGCAGGTGGGAGCACGTACGCCACCCTGAAGGCACCGCGCCGGATCAATCAGGGCGAATCCTACATCGTCTCCTAAAGCCTGTTCTTTCCGCTGGGGCAGTTTTCAACTCCGATTCGTTTCCTGGCTTCACCCTGTTTGCGGCGTCACTGCTTGATAGCTATCAGAATCGCCCCGTGTTATAACGTAGTGAGCTGGTCTATTTTCGCTAGTGTCCTCCTATAAGATCAACAATCAAATAACAATTCTGTTTAGATTACATTATTTTCAACAAAGATAATTTGAGGATCATTTTTATATGTATTCTCAATGGGATTTCAGGTAACGCCTGCCCTGTTCCGGGTCAGGCAAAGTCACACTATGTTCGAGTCACACACCCGAGGCCAGGTCGGCATCGGGACGCTCATCGTGTTCATCGCGATGGTGCTCGTCGCGGCAATCGCCGCAGGTGTCCTCATCAACACGGCCGGCCTCCTCCAAGCACAAGCCCAACAGACCGGTGAAGAAACAACCGCCGAAGTCAGCAACATCGTCCAAATAAACCAAGTCATCGGTGAGGACAACACCAGCGACGGGCGTATCGATATCCTCAACGCAAGCGTTCGCCTCGCGTCGGGCTCCGACCCAGTCAACCTGAGTGAAGCCTCCTATACCGTTGAAACAAACGGCAGTGCAACTGTTGTCAACGGAAACAATCGGACGAACGATGCCATCTCGTTGTTCCAAGCTCAAGGGCTTGAGGACGGGACAAGCATCCTCTCAGATCAAGACGATCTGATGATTGTCCAGTTCGATCTCGCAAAGACAGCTGCGTTGGATCCACTCGGAGAGTCAGATAAGATCACCCTCGTCACGCAAGCTCCCGCGGGCGGAAGTACCTACAAACAACTCCAAGCACCTCGTCGAATCAAAGACGGCAATGCGTACATCCTCTAACCACAACCTCGCCGTGTGAATGTGCCACGAAAGTCACCGTGTTGGCTTGTAACGGAACTCGCCTCGAAGCGTGTCTCCGCTACGCTCCACCCGTTATAGAGGAGAGGGAAGAGACAGGGAGTCTCCGACAGTCGCTATCTCACCGCCATATTTATTATTCTGGGATAGTAAAATCGTGATAACGTCTGACCTTTCGTGGGTTCAGGCGGGGTCAAAACCATGTTCAGCACAGAACGCCGCGGCCAGGTAGGGATAGGTACGCTTATCGTGTTCATCGCGATGGTGCTCGTTGCAGCGATAGCTGCTGGCGTGCTTATCAATACCGCTGGCCTCCTACAAGCACAGGCACAGCAAACAGGCGAAGAGACGACCGCCGAGGTTAGCAATGTTATTCAGGTCGGCGAAATTGTTGGTACAGCTCCTAGTAGTAGCGAAAAGATAAAAACGATCAATCTGACTGTCCGTCTTGCATCAGGATCGGATCCGATCAATATTAGTAAGGCATCGTATACGGTGTCCACAAACGGCAACGCAACCGTTGTAAGCGGCGATCCAAAGAGCAGTAATGTTGTAACTAAACTTGTTGGAAAACAGGGAACAGTTAAAGGCGATAGTAGAGGTACCAACAACTCCGATGATATGATCCTTTCGGAGCAGCAGGATCTAATAATTGTGCAAATGAATCTAGACAGCTCCGGTCTTGAGCCACTTGAGGACAACGGGGAGCTACAGATCGTCGCACAGGCTCCGGCAGGTGGCAATACGTACAAATCGGTTACAGCACCACGACGGATCAACGAGGGTGAGTCCTACATCCTCTAATCTCGACTGTGGGCACGACCCGCGCTTCTGCGTGGGTCAACGTTGACACAGTAACGTCGGCGTCGTTGACGCCGAGTACTGTGTATGGGTTTGGTACGCTTGCGCCCGGACGCTCTCGTTCTGGGCTTTTCTGAGAGAACACAAAAACCGCTACTGCCAAGAGTAGCGTCATGCTTGGTCATTGGTGGTTTGTGTCTTACTGTTGGCTACAGGTACATTCTCTTCTAATTGCACTATTATCAGAACAGATAATTTGGTAGTCATTTTTATTACCATCGACTGTCACATCCCAGATACCGTCTGGTCCAATACGGGCTCAGGCGTACCAAACCATGTTCAACACAGACGACCGAGGTCAGGTGGGGATCGGAACCCTCATCGTGTTCATCGCGATGGTGCTGGTCGCAGCAATTGCGGCTGGTGTTCTGATCAACACCGCAGGCCTCCTACAAGCACAGGCACAGCAAACAGGCGAAGAGACGACTGCCGAAGTCAGCAACGTCGTCCAAATTGGTGAAGTTGTTGGGATCGAAAACGACACTGACAATCAGATCGAAGAGCTCAATGCGACGATTCGGCTGGCGTCGGGGTCTGACCCGATCAACATGAGTGAAGCGTCGTACACTCTCTCTAGCCCAACTGGTAATGCGACCGTGGTCAACGGTAACAACAATGTCAACGACGACATTACGCATCACCAGCTCCAAGGTATGGACAATGGGGTATCAATTCTTTCCGATCAGGAAGATGTTCTGATTGTCAACTTTGATCTCGCAGGTGAAAGTGGAATTGAGCCACTCAATTCTTCAGAAACGGTGACCCTAATCACACAGGCTCCAGCAGGCGGACAGACGTACAAGGAGCTGAAGACACCGCGACGGATCTTCGAGGACTCAACGTACATCCTCTGACGCAGCGGTTTCCTTCGCTTTTTATTTTTCACACTCAATCCTAAAGTCGCGACTGAACACATACGGAATAGTTTGCGGTAGATTACTCCTCTGCGGTAACTCAAGGTAACAATTATTACTATTGTACTAGTTGGATACCGTATGGACAGACGGCGACTGTTGATGGCCGGTAGCACAGCGATGTCAGTTGGACTAGCTGGGTGTAGTGGCCTGCTCGGTGGTAATGAGGAAGATGACGGCCCGACACAGCCGGTGATCGCTCGCATCGGGATCGAAACAAACGCCGGCGAAGGCCAAGTCACGGGACAGATATCAAATCCAACTGACGAGGCCGTTAACCGAACAATATATGCACGGATCTATACGGCTCCACAGGAGCCGAGTACCCTGCTTGAGGAGAATCCCGAAGAGACGCTCTCGCAATCGATTAACAATATTCCACCACAGAACACCGGCGCGTTTCTGTTGTCGATCCCCGGCGTGTATACAGTCAGTCGTCTTAGCGACAACATCGAGGCTGCACTCGTCCCACCAGGAGAGAACCCAACAGAGGGAGACTATCAGTGGTTCGGCCCTGATGCAGAAACGCTCAACGCATAATCATACGTCCACTGGTACCAACAGTTGTGATGTATGTCATCGCAGCCGAGGGATTCTGACCTGCGTGGCATCCAATTGATCCGAGGACAACACTCTTTATCGCAACGCCAGAAGCTACCCCTATGAGTTCGGATGATCCTGAGGACGACCCACAAGAAAAGGGAATCCTCGCGCCCGATGAGCTCGATATCACCGATCATCCGAAAGTCGAATCACTCTCCGAAGGACGGTATGTCGTGTCACCCGACGACACGCCCGTCGATCCAGACCCCGAACAACAAGGAAAATCGGGTTCGACCGAGTCACAACTCCCTGCCAGCGACGACACAGCAAACGACACAGACGACAATGCTGAGGAGAGCGCGGAAGGTGACGACGACACCGAGCAAGCGCCACGCGGAAGCGGTGGTGGAGATGACGATGACGACACAGCAGAAGAGCCACCGGCCGACACAGACGACGACAGCGAGGGCGCAGCCGAGCCGCCAGCCGTCAGGTTGACCCAACAGACTGTCAGCCAGTTTCTCGCTGAATCACTCACCTCAACCGAGACAGCCTACGGGTTCGACGCGACAGTCAACATCGAGGGGAGTGTCAAGCGCGGGCGGATGAGTTCCGACGATGTTGCCGAAACCTTAGAGGGGCTGTTGCGGTGGTACGCCTCCCAGACAACCGACGAGATGGAGCCGGAAGCCGCCCTTGGGATCATTCTCGCCGGCAGTACACTCGAGGTTGAGTACCCGGTACAGAGCGTCTACGCCATGCTCAAGCGATATGGGCTTCAGCCGGATGATTCGATCAGCGATCTGCTATCAGCGATCCGCGAGGAAGGGTCGTTCACCGTGCCGCCGTCAGAGAATCGGTGAGCAACGTCTCACCGACAGCCAAACGGTGAGTGCTCTAGCATCGTCAGCCCCCCGTGATGCGCCGGCACTACTCTCAGGGCTGATAGCTATAGGGGAGTGTTTATATTACCTCGGGTGTCCTATGTTCGATATATGGCAAAGCGTGTGATGATCGCTGACGACTCGGAGTTCATGCGGAACCTACTCCGAGAGATACTCGAAGACGACTTCGAAATCGTTGGGGAAGCCGAAAACGGTGTCGAAGCGGTCAACCTCTATGAAGAGGAGGATCCCGACATCGCCATGATGGATATCGTCATGCCGATCCGCAGTGGGATCGAGGCGACAAACGAGATCACGAACAATGATCCCGACGCGAAGGTGATCATGTGTACCAGTGTCGGCCAAGAGGAGAAGATGAAACAGGCGATTAAGGCCGGCGCGTCGGGATACATTACCAAACCGTTCCAGAAGCCAAACGTCCTCAACGAGATCAACGACGTCATCCCGGCCTAGTATGAAAGTCGATATCCGGGAGCTGGGGCAGTTCAACCATCTCGCCTCCGAAGGGGCCAAACAGGCCGCCAAATCGCTGTCGACACTGGCGGGTATCGAGATGGATGTCGATGTCACCGACGTCAGCCTCGTCACCGAGTCGGTGCTCGCGGAGACGTTCGCCGACCGCTCGTTTGTCGGCGTCGAACTCGGCTTACAGGGCGGCCTAGAGGGTGAAACGGTGTTGGCCCTCGAACGCGAGCGCGCGCTCGTACTGCAAGAGTTGCTGTTGGATGCGACCGACACCGACTACTCCTCGAAAGGCAGCACCATCGCGAAAAGCAGCGTCACCGAACTCGGCAACATCATGATCGGCGGCTTCATCGACGGCTGGGCCAACCACCTCGATACGGCGATCAACATGACGCCGCCGCGGTACACCGAGGCCAACGGGCCGCGCATCCTGCCGGATCAGGCCATCGAGGCAGCAAAAAACCACGGCGTGTTCCTCTTTGAGAGCAAGCTGTCGGGAATGGACGTCGACCTCGATTTCTCGCTGTACATGCTGCCGGAGTACCGCCAATTCGTGCAGCTGCTGTCGGGCAACGACCAGGGCAACCAGATCCCGGTCAACCGACTCAGCACCTTCGAGGAGTTGGCCAAGGAGGGGGCGGGCAACGCCGCCGGCCAGATCGGCATGATGACCGGCCTCGACACCAACGTCGATGTGAGCCGGCTGCGGTTCGTGCCGCTGTCTGGCGTCCCAAAGCAGGTCGGCAACGACCAGTTTGTCGGCGTCGTCTTCGAGTTGACAGGGCTGCCGAGCGGGTATCTCGTCGTGTTGTTTGACGAGAAATCCGCCATCACGATCGCCAACGCGATGATGCCCGGCGATTCGACGGAGGATGAGATCGGCTCGATGACCGAAGGCGCAATCAAGGAGCTCGGCAACATCATGACCAGCGGCTTCATCGATGGTTGGGCGAACGTGCTCCAGACGAGCATCGAGCATTCCCCGCCAAACTTCGTCCACGACATGGGCGAGTCGATCATGAGCCCGGTCGTCGGCAAGCTTGGCCAACAGCAGGATTACGCTTTTGTCATCGATTCAACGATCGAGATCGATGGCAACGAGGGGCAGTGTGATATCTACGCGTTGCCCAACGAGCGAGAACTAGCCCGGGCACTGTCGGCACTGCCGGCACAGGACTAATCGTCGGGAGGCGCTCGTGACACGGGATCGGCAGCGCAAACAAAGCGCGCCAATAAAACAGGTCGGCATCGCCGAATATGCCGTGGTAACCGATAACACGGTACTGTCGACCAGCGGGGTTGGCTCATGTCTCGGGATTGTCCTTCGGGACTCATTCAACGATGTCTCGGGGTTGATTCACGTGATGCTGCCAACAGCAGAAGAGAGCCGCGATGGCAACCCCGCGAAATTCGTTGATACCGGGCTCCCGCTGGTGATCGAGGAGATGATCGAGGCCGGAGCAAGCAAACGGCGGCTGGAGGGCTGGGTTGTCGGTGGCAGCGAGATGCTCTCGTTTTCCTCGGATGGCGACAGCATCGGAAGCCGCAACATCGCCGCCGCCAAACAGGCCTTCGAGCACTACGGGATCGACGTTGCCGGCACCGATGTCGGCGGCAGCCACGGCCGGTCGATCCGCTTCGATCCAGCAAGCGAGTCGGTGACAATTCAGACGGCCAAGGACAACACGACACAGACGATCTAACGTCTGACGGGAACTATCAGCACTGATATGTGTCTGACGCTAGATATCAGTTTTGAGAGTTGGATGGGTGGTTTCAAGTGTATCGGTGGTCATAAACCGTTACAATGGGTCTCGGCATCGCACTCCTCGTCGCAGTACCCACCCTAGAGATCGGTGCCCAACTCGGGGGCAATCTCTCGGCGTGGGTCGTGACGACCGCAACCATCGGCTTGGTCGGGGCGAGTATCATCGACCGTATCCTCGAAGGTGAGGAAGACGCCGGCGGCGGCGGTGGTGGCGGCGACGGGGGCATGGACGGCGACCTCGGTGGGGGAATGGACGACGACCTTGGCGGCGGGATGGACGATGATCTCGGCGGGGGCATGGATGATGACCTCGGCGGGATGGACGATGACTTCGGTGGCGGGGGGATGGATGATGATTTCGGCGGGATGGACGATGACTTCGGTGGCGGCGGTGGTGGCGACTTCGGCGGTGGCGGTGGCGGCGGCAACACCGACGAACTCGCCCACCAGATCGAGGAGCTAGAAACCGAGGTGTCTGATCTCTCCTCGACGGTCGGCACCATCCGCGAGGAAAACACCGAGATCAGCGAGCGCGTCGAGGAAGTCGAAGAGGATGTCCGCAACCTGCTTGACATCTACGAGATGGTGACCCGCGGCATCAACCCCTTCGTCGACGACGGCGGTGGTGGTGGCGGTGCCGGCGGCGGCTTCGGCGGTGGCGGCGGCGACGGCGGCGGCCTCGGCCTGTTCGACGATGACGAAGAGGAGGCCGAGGACGTCGACGACTCGGTGATGGACGCCGACGCCGACGGCTTCTTCGACGACGAACTGACCGAAGAAGAGATCGAACCCGCAGACGATGGCGGCGACGAGGCCGGCGGCATGGACGACAGCTTAGACGAGATGGGCGACGGTGATTTCGCCGACGATCTCGATGCCGACGACGATGACTTCGCCGACGACCTCGACGACGGCGACGAGTTCAGCGATGATCTCGATGACGGTGATGCCGAGAGCTTCGAAGATGACCTCGATGACGGTGCTGAGGGGTTCGAGGACGACCTTGGCGGCGAAGATGACTTTGGTGACGACCTCGAAGGAGATGCAAGTGATCAAGATATGTCCGGCGAAAAATCATTCAGCGAACTGAAAAACGAGTACGACTCCGGGGATGCCGAATGGGCCGACGAAGATGACCTCGACGATGGTGGCGAGGAGGATCTCGATGCCGACATCGACGATGAGTCCTCATCCGATGGGCTCGATGAGGGCTTCGATGACGGCGAGGACGCCTTCGACGAGGGCTTCGACGACGAAGACGACGGACTAGATGACGGCGAGGATGCCTTTGATGAGGGCGGTGACGCCTTCGATGACGGTGGCGACGCCTTTGACGAGGGCGGCGACGGCTTCGACGAGGGCGGTGACGCCTTCGATGACGGCGAAGATGCCTTTGATCAGGGTGGCGACGGCTTCGACGAGGGGTTCGAGGAGGAACCCGAACCAGCCGACGCCGCCGGCGGAACACCGGAGCCAGAGCCCGAACCCACCGGAGGAGCCCAACAGGAAGCCGGACAACAGCAGGCCGACGGCCAGCCGGCCGGTGGTCGCCAACAAACCCAACAGCGAGAGCAACAGCAGCAGGCTGGCGGCCAACAGGGTGGTGGCCAAGCCCAGAGCCAACGCGGCGGCCACGAGGAGGCCGGCGGCTCACGGCCGCTGTCGCCGATCCGAGAGCGCGGGGCGGGCGACTTCGAGTACGTCACCTCCGATCACCTCTCGACGGCCCGTGAGAAGCCCTACCTCACGACGCTGCCAAGCGATTACCTTGGCGATCTCGTGATCATGGAGTGGCTGGAGTTCCTCGTTGATGAGTCAACCGTCACCGACGCCGCGCGCGCGGTCAACTACTACGAGCGCATCGAGTGGGTCGACCCCGCCGTCGCCGACCACCTCCGATCGTTCCTCTCCGGGTTCGGCAACGTCGATCGCAACAAGATCGACCGCCCAGGCACCGAGTACCTTACACGTGAGCATCACATACATAGTCTGAAATACATCATGCAGCTCAACGGTACCACCGCCACATCGGTCATTATCGACCGCTGGGACAGCTTTACCCCGGACAACAATGGGTTTTAGCGTCAGTGCCTCAACCGCGCTCATCTTCGCCGCACTGTTTTTAGCCCTCGGCATCTTCTATCCGGCAATGGCGAACAGTTACGAGCGCGTGCAAGCGGCTGATGCCGACCAAGCGGATCGCGCCCTTGATCAAGCCGACAGCGACATCCGGATCGATGCGGCAACTGGTGGGACAGTCGATGTCACCAACAACGGCTCGACAACACTCCCGGTCGACGAGACAGATCTGCTGCTTGACGGCGAGTACCAACCACGAAGCACCGTCACAACTGATGTGGGTGGCAACACAGCCACCGACCTCTGGCTGCCGGGTGAAACACTAACGCTTGATCCCAATGCGGGCCTCGGCGGTGTCAATCAGGTACGTGTCGTCACCGAACACGGCGTCAGTGATTCAGTGGTGATCTAACGTGGCTAGTGTTTCTGTCTCCCATCTGATCATCTTCATCGCCAGCCTCGTTGTTGCCGCCGGCGTCGCAGGGACGCTGACGACCGGCGTCGAACGCGTCAGCAACGCCGTTGAGGACGGCAGTCTCGATGTCAGCCAGCAGGTGCGGACGGATATCGATATCGTGAGCGATCCCGCGAATCCAACCATCGACACAACAACAGGCAATCTGACCGTTCACGTCCGCAATACCGGCTCACAGGCGATTTTCATACGTCCAGACTCCGTTGATATGGTGCTGAATGGGCAGTTTGTGACAAATAGTGACTTCACCATCACCGACGCCAACGGTGCAAAGACGGTGGCCCGTACCGGTGACGTGATGGCCATCGAGATCGACGACAGTCTTGTCCAAACCGGCGACAACAGATTATACCTAACAATCAATAGCGATGAGGAAGTATATGAGTTCAGGAACTGACCAATGAGCACAGCACGTCGTGATATCCTGTCGATCGGGCTCGAAGGCCATGACCAGTTGAACGCCGAGCTCGGCGGCGGGTTCCCACCCGGTAGTATCGTTCTCATGGAGGGCGACTACGGGGCGGGCAAAAGCGCGCTGAGCCAGCGGTTTAGCTACGGCTTTACACAGGAGGACACGACGGTTACCTATCTCTCGACGGAGCTGACTGTCAGCGGATTTATCAATCAGATGCACTCGCTGTCCTACGATATCACCTCGGAGCTATTGGAGGAACAGCTCCTGTTTTTGAGCGCAGATTTCGACAGCGGTGGCGCGCTGCGTGGCAATGAAGACAAAGAGCGGAAAGAACTGCTCAAACGCCTGATGGACGCCGAGGCGATGTGGGAACCGGAGGTCGTCATCATCGACACCTTCGATGCGATCCTCCGTAACGATCCCAAGTTCGAATCCCTCGTGCGCAACGACGAAGGGCGACAGGCTGCCCTTGAGATTATCTCGTATTTCCGGGATATGATCTCGATGGGGAAACTCATCATCATCACCGTCGACCCCTCGACGGTCGACGACGACACGATCGATCCGTTCCGGTCGATCGCCGACGTCTTCCTTGAGTTGGAGATGGCAGAGGTCGGCAGCGAGACCCGGCGGTCGATCTCGGTGAAACGGTTCGCCGGGATGGGCGAACAGGTCGGTGACAGCATCGGGTTCTCGGTGCGCTCCGGCACCGGGATCGTCATCGAAAGCCGGAGTGTGGCCTAACGATGACCGATCAAGGAACGGCAACACCGTCGGACGAACTCAGACAGGTCGCCAACCGACGGCCACACCTGCGGGAACACCTCCAGAAGTTCAAACAGATTGCCGGGGAGTTCCCGATGTTGGTCGAGGATCCTGAGGATTACGAGACCCGGCGGCCGAACGTCATCTATCCGGTCGGTGGTGCGGTCTACTGTCACGTCTACGGTGACCTCGGCCAGAAGACGAAATACTACACCATCGAACCGACGCTCTCGGAGGATGAGACGGTTACCCTCCAGAAGGTCAAGCGAAAGCTGCTGTCGATGAGCGGCCACAAGGAGTCGCCGGACGACGACGCCGGCTACGACGACCTCATCGAGGAGTTGCTCGATCAGACCACCTACGTCACCGACGGCGACATGTCGTTTTACGACCGGGTCAAACAGCTCTGGAACTTCGGGAAGGTCAAAGTCGACCAGAACACCTACGACAGCATTCGCTACCGGCTCAACCGCGATATCGTCGGCTTCGGACCGCTGGAGCCGATCATGCGCGATGACCAAAACGAGGATATTCACGTTATTGGCCCCCATGAGACCCACGTCGACCACGCCACCTTCGGGATGTTGCCGACGACGGTCGACTTCGGCACCCCCAATGAGTTCGACAACTGGCTGAAAAACATGGGCGAGCGGATGGGCGATCCGATCTCGGACTCAAATCCGATCGTCGACTCGACGATGCCCGATGGCTCCCGTATCAACATCATCTACTCTGAGGATGTCTCGTTGAAGGGCCCATCGCTGACGATCCGACAGGGCCAGGAGATCCCACTGTCGATGATGCAGATTACCCACTGGGGAACGCTGTCGCCGATGATGGCGGCATACCTCTGGATCTGCCTCGAAAACGAGCAGACGGTCTTCGTTGTCGGCGAGACCGCATCCGGGAAAACGACGACGCTCAACGCCTCCTTCTCGTTTATCCCCCGAGATTCGAAGATTTACACCGCGGAGGACACCGCCGAGGTCATCCCACCCCACGACACCTGGCAGCAACTGCTGACCCGTGAGGGGATGGGCGACGAGGACGCCGAGGTCGACATGTTCGACCTTGTGGCGGCCGCCCTGCGCTCGCGGCCGGACTACATCATCGTCGGCGAGGTTCGTGGGGCCGAGGGGCGGATGGCCTTCCAGGCCGCCCAGACCGGCCACCCGGTCATGCTGACGTTCCACGCCTCCGATATCGTCACCATGATCCAGCGGTTTACCTCCGAGCCGATCAACGTCCCTGAGACGTTCATGGGGATCGCCGACGTCGCGCTGTTCCAAAACCGTGTCAAACAGGGCGATGACGTGCTGCGCCGTGTCACAAGTGTCCAAGAGATCGAGGGGTACTCCTCGGAGATGGGCGGCGTCGTGACCCGGCAGGTCTTCGAGTGGGATCCCGTCGAGGACGAACACACGTTCAAGGGGATGAACAACTCCTACGTCTTGGAGGAACAGATCGCCCCCCTGCTTGGCTACGCCGACACCCGACAGATCTACGAGACACTGAATCACCGCGCGGAGGTTGTCGAACGGATGATCCAGGAGGGGATTCTCGGCTACCACGAGGTCAACGACGCCATCGAATCCTTCCAGCGAGACGGCGTCGAAGGGCTCCCGTTCACGATGAGTACGGCGCCGGACATCAAGTAGGTGGCTTATGGCGACACAGGAGGGCTCCGGCGACCGGCTGAACTCGCTGTTGGCGTTTGTCTCCGACGTATTAGCCTCCTACAGTCGGCTGGATATGTCGCGGCGGCGGTATATGGTGCTCATCTTTCTGCCGACATTCAGCGTGTTTCTGTTGTCGATCGCGGCGGCGATTGTCCTTGAGATCCCGGTGACCGCGAAGATCCCGATCCCACTGCTCGGGTTGTTGGTGTGGGTGACTGGGCTGTTGTATCCGAAGCTCTACATCACTCAGAAGCGAACCGAGATCGAGGATAAGTTTCATCTGGCGATGACACATCTGACGGTGCTGTCAACCACAAACATCGACCGTGTCGAGGTGTTTCGTCGGCTGGCAGCCGAAGACGAGTACGGTGCGCTGGCCGACGAGTTAGGTCAGATTGTCGGGCTTGTCGACACCTGGAATCAGAGTATCGACGACGCCTGTCGCCGGCGAGCCAAGGAGGTCCCAAGCGAGGTGATGTCGGATCTCTATGAGCGACTGGCGTTTACCCTTGAGGCCGGCGAGGAGCTCAAGGAGTTCATGCTCGACGAGCAGGATTTCATCATCGAGAACTACGAGACAATCTACGAGGGCCAACTGGCCAACCTCGAAGTGATGGAGGATCTCTACATCTCGATGATCCTCTCGATGACCTTCGGGCTCGTCTTCGCCATCGTCCTCCCGATCCTGACGGGCGTCAACCCGACAGTGACCGTCTCGGCAGTCATCGGGTTGTTCTTCCTCGTCCAGGTGGCGTTCTTCTTCGTCATCCGGAACATCGCGCCCTACGATCCGGTGTGGTACTTTCCGGAGCCGCGATTTATCGAGGACAAAGAGCTGTGGGCAGCGATCTTTATCGGCAGCCTCGGCTCGTTGTCGATCATCTTCTTCATGGGGCTTGGCTTTCTCGGCATCGGCCCCGGGATCGACGGCGTGCTCTTTTTCCTTGATACCGTCCCGCTGCCGCTGTATGTCTCGATCCCGGTGACGCCGCTGTTGATTACCGGGATTGTCATGCGCATGGAAGAAGAGCGGATCAAGGAACGCGACGAGCAGTATCCGAACTTTATTCGGTCGTTGGGGACAGCCGAAACCGCCCAGCAGGCGACGACCGTCGAGGTGTTGAAAACGCTCCGCGAGAAGGACTTCGGTGGGCTCACCCCGGTCATCAACCGCCTCTACCGGCGACTCAGCATGCGGCTCAGCCCGGAGAACGCGTGGGGCGATTTCTCACTGGAGGCCAAATCGTATCTGATCCAGAAGTACAGCGAGATGTATCTCGTGGGGCGTCAGATGGGTGGGACGCCACAGGTGCTGGGCGAGCTCATCAGCCAGAACATGAACACGATCAATCAACTCCGCGAGCAGCGTCGCCAAGAGACGGTGACACTGATCGGGCTACTGTACGGGATCTCGGCGGCGGCCGTCTTCGCCTTCTTCATCGGCCTTGAGGTCGCCAACATCCTCGGGGAGTTCTCCGGGGCGTTGACGCTGGATCAAGCGGAGTTCGGCCAACTCATCTACACCCAGGCGTACAACGTCCCCGTCATCGAGTATCTGCTGTTGTTGGTCGTGCTGTTCAACGCTGCGCTGTCGTCGCTAATGATCCGGACGATCGACGGCGGCAACAAGGCAACCGCCTACGTTCACTTCGTGTTGTTGACGTGGCTCGGCGCGGGCGTGGCGATCTTCACCCGGCAGGTCGTCAGCAGCCTCCTGCAGATCCAACTCTGAGCCGACGCGCCGACCGACGCGTTTTATCAGTCAGCCGTCGAAGCCGAGGGTATGTCCGAGCCGTTTCCCGACTTTGAGGTGATCCCGGCGGTCGATGTACAGGACGGCGAGGTTGTCCAACTCGTCGCCGGCGAGCGTGGTACCGAAACGCGGTACGGCGATCCCGTCGACGCCGCCGAGGGATGGGTCGAGCGCGGCGCATCAACGCTGCATCTCGTCGATCTCGATGGTGCCTTCGAGGGCGAACGCGTCAACGCCGACGCCTTCGAATCGATTATCGAGACCGCCTCGGTCGATCTCCAGATCGGTGGTGGGATTCGCACCGTCGACGATGCCGTTGAGCTGCTCGATCTTGGCGTCGACCGCGTCATTCTGGGCACCGCCGCGGTCGAAACCCCCGAGATCGTCGCCGACATTTCGGATCACGAGCCAGGCTCGGTGATGGTCAGTCTCGACGCCAAAGGCGGCGAGGTTGTCGTCTCGGGGTGGACGGAGAGCACCGGCCTCGATCCGGCCGCGGCGGCCGGTCGGTACGAAGAGTTGGGCGCGGGCGCGATCTTGCTCACGGATGTCGACGTTGAGGGGCAACTCGCCGGCGTCAACACCGATCTCGTCGAGGGAGTCTGTGATGCTGTCGAGATCCCCGTCGTCGCCAGCGGTGGGGTGGCGACCATCGAGGATATCCGCGCACTCCGCGAGGCGGGTGCAGCCGCGGTCGTCGTCGGCACCGCACTCTACGAGGGCGAGTTCACACTCCAAGATGCGATGGCGGCAGTCGACCCTGACTGACGGGCGTCGCCGAGGGAAACCACCATAGGCCCCCACGCTCTGAACACACCTATGAGCGATTCCTCAGCGAGCGACGCGGGCTCCCGCGCGGCGGCCGTCAGCCGCGAAACCGGCGAGACAACGATCGATCTCACCCTCGATCTCGACGGCGACGGCGACAGCGAAGTCGACACCGGGATCGGGTTTTTCGATCACATGCTGACCGCGCTGGCGACTCACGGCCTCATCGATCTCACGGTGCAGTGTGACGGCGACCTCGCGGTCGACGACCACCACACCGTCGAAGACGTGGCGATCACCCTCGGAGAGGCGCTCGACGAAGCCCTCGGCGACAAACGCGGGATCGTTCGGTACGCCGACCGTCGGGTGCCGCTCGACGAAGCCCTCGCCTCGGTCGTTGTCGACATCAGCGGGCGGCCGTACTTCGTCTTCGACGGCGAGTTCTCCCAGACCGATATCGGCGACTTTACCAGCGACATGGCGCGGCACTTCGTCGAGTCGGTGGCGATGAACGCCGGGCTGACCGTCCACGCGAGCGTCGACGGCGACAACGCCCACCACGAGGTCGAAGCCCTGTTCAAAGCCTTCGCGCGCGCACTCGACGACGCGACCCGGATCGACGACCGCCGGACGGACACGCCGAGTACGAAGGGCCAACTATAGGGGTAAGCCATGTTCGATGAGATAATGGAAAAGTTCGAGGGCAGCCCGAGCCAGCAGGCGGTGATCCGGCTGCTCCTCGAACGTGGGTTTTCGGTCAACGAGGAGGGTCGGGTCGTCTCCGGCGGTATCGAGATCCCCTTTACCGGGATCGCCCGCGAGATCGATGTCGACCGCCGGGTCGTCGATTCGACGACCGACGCGATCCGCGACGATCCCGAACTCCAGCGCATCTTCGCAAACATCGGCGCGATCCCAAGCTTGCGGGATCTCGCGCCCGTCTTGGATCTGACCGTGTTGACGGTCGAAGTCGCCGCCGCCGACGAGTCCGGCATCGTCGCCGCGGTCACCGACCGGATCGCCGCGGCCGACATCTCGATCCGGCAGGTCATCAGCGAGGATCCGGAGTTCACCGACGAGCCAAAGCTCTACATCATCACCGACGAGTCGATTCCCGGCGACGTGCTGGTGACGATCCGCGACCTCCCGTTCGTCCGGCGGGTCGAGTTCTGAGATGGAACGCGTCGAGCGAGCCGTCCGGATCGTCGCGGTACAGGCCGCGTTGCTGACGGCCGCGCTGCATCTGCTGTGGGCGATCCCGCGGCTGTCGCCTGCGATGCTCGCCGAGTCGGTCACCGACAGCCGACCGTTTCTTTTTGTGCCCGCTGCCGTCCTCCTGATCACGGTTGCAGTCGCCGTCTTTCGCGGCTATCGCTACCGGCGACTCAGCTCACTCGGTGGCGGTACCCTCGCCGCGCTGCTCATCGGCTATCCAATGTACCACGGCGGGGACGCAGCCGACGCGTTGGCGACCGAGCCGCTGGCGGTGGTGGCGGTTGCGGTCGAAGCCATCGGCGTCGTTGCCTTCGCCGGGCTCTACTACGTCCACCATCCTGATCGACTGGGATTGGCGGCGGCTGACGCCGCTGACACCAATGGCGACAGCGAGGGCGACGACGCTGTCGATACCGACGCCGGCAACGACAACTGACCAGTATCGCTTAAGCCGTCCGCCGGCCAACCAGTTCGTGTGTCTGAGTCCTTTCGGACAGTCGCCGAGCGCGCGGAGGCCAGCTTCGAGGTCAACGGCTCGGAGTTCATCGGCTACGTCGCGCCTGTCGAGACCGTTGAGGCTGCCGAGTCGGTCATCGAGGAGGTCGAAGCCGACCACCCGGAGGCGACACACGTCGTGCCCGCCTATCGTGTGCCGGCTGGGACTGCTTCGGCCGGCCAGCCGGGATCGGTGATGCTGCGGGAGTGGGCCAGCGACGACGGCGAGCCCAGCGGCTCTGCTGGCGACCCCGCACTCAACGTCCTCGTCCAACAAGAGATCCGCAATGTCGTCGCCGCGGTCGTCCGATACTACGGTGGGACGAACCTCGGCGTCGGCGGGTTGGCGCGAGCGTATTCGCGGGGGGTCAAGGAAGCCGTTGCGGCGGCTGGGATCGTCGAAGATGTTCCACACGAGCGGTTCGAAGCGACCGTTGAGTACGACGATTCGGGAACAGTGCGCGGGATTCTGGAATCCGAGAGCGTCGAGTTCGATGCCAGCTACGAAGAAGCGGCCGCGTTCGCCGTTCGGGTGCCGGTCGCAGAGGCCAGCGACCTGCGGGAACGACTGCGAGACGCGACGAGTGGACGAGTCAGTATCGACGACTCCTGAGCAAGCGGCTTACACTGTCCCGAAGGCCCGATCACCGGCGTCGCCCAACCCCGGCACGATGAAGCCGTCGTCGTCGAGTTCGTCGTCGATGGCGACGGTCAACACGTCGGCTTCGGGGACACTTTCGCTGACCCGCAGGACGCCCTCCGGAGCCGACACCGCTGATAGGGCAATCAGCTCCTCGAACCCATCAGCGGCGTCGATCACGTGATCAAGAACAGCACACATCGTCGATCCCGTCGCCAGCATCGGGTCGGCGACGATGACCGTGTCGTCGGCTGTAATCTCGGGGAGTTTGACGTAGTCGACCGTAATCGGGAACTCCCCGTCGTCGTTCATCCCCGCCGCCTCATCGCGGCTGGCAGAGATCACGCCCTGTCTAGCCTGCGGGAACGCCTTCATCAGCCCCTCGACAAACGGTGTGGCTGCCCGGAGGACGGTGACGATGACAACATCGTCGAGCCCGGTGACACGTTCGCCGGTGGTGTCAGCCAGCGGTGTCTGGATCGGAACAAACTCCGTGTCCATCGCGCCATCGATGATCTCATAGCCACAGACCCGCCCAAGTTCGATCAACCCCTCCCGGAAGGCGACCTGCGCGGTGTCGGCCGACCGCAGCGTCGACAGCGTATCCTTCGCCAAGGCGTGGGTAACCAGATATGCGTCCTCGCGCTGTTCGATTGGCATATGTGAGCAGGAGACAGCGATGGTAAAAACAGCCCCGATGGCGCGGCGGGCGGTAGCGACGTTTATGTACCGGGACGGCGTTAGTATGGCGTAGCAGATGGAAGAGAGCATCTCGGGGTTCAAGATCAACGGCGCGTGGGACGATGTGGTCGAACACGGCGAGCGCATCACCCAAGCCCTCCGACAGGAAGATATCGAGGACGCCGCCGATGAGATTCGAGCAGCCTTCGAGGAGTGGGACGAGTGGCGACCCAAAGCCCACGAACAGCTCAACACAGATGTCAACGAGAAGACAGCCGATCAGGCCAGCGTCGCCGAAGGAAAGGGCGAAAAAGCCGGGAAGGCCGCCAGCGACGACGTGAAAAAGGCCGGCGAGAAGCTCTCGGAGTCCTACAAACGGATGGAAAACGGCGACGACGAGGGAGCTGTCGAAAACTGGCAAGACTCCATCGGTTACGTCACCAGAGCAGCCGACTCGGTCGGCCGGAAAGCGATTCGCACCGTCGAAAACACGGTCTACCAGAACGTGATGACACAGCTGTCGCCGTACTACTTCGACAACGAACTCGTCAGCGCGAACATCAAACAACAGGGTCGCGGTGACGACGACGAGCAGTTCGTCTTCGAGGTCAACATCAACGACGACGAGTTGAAAACGGCAGTCTCCGAACGCCTCGGCGAGTACGAGGATACGATCGATCGCTGGCACGTCACAACCGAGAAAGAAACCGATATCGCCGAGGCCGCTGAAGGGGTCGAAGCCCCGGAGCCCCCGAGCGACGATACCCAATCGACGACAAACTGAGCGACGCTCAAGCCACTGACCCCACAAACGCATGGACGCGACACGCACCATCGACTCCGGCGAGCTATCGGCCGACGAGATCATCGACGCCCTTCATGACGGCCATCGACTCCAGGTGAGTGTCGAGCTACTCAACCAACAACACCAGATCACCCTCCGGTATGACGGGGAGACCTACTACTGTGAGACCCCGACCCGGCTGCACAAACACAGCGATGAGGCCGCAATGCGAGCGTGCATCGAGGAGCGCGGCTACGCCGCAGCCCCCGAGGAGTCGGCGTAGTTTTAGGGCCCGGCTGCCGACATCAGTTATATGAGCTCCACGCCGACACCCGACGATCTCGCCGAGGACAGCGATCTTGATTTCACCCACCTGTTGTCCTGTGTGTTTGGCATTCGGGATCACGAACGCCGGACGTATCTCGCCTTGCATGACCACCCCGGCAGCACCGTCGAGGAGTTGGCGGCTGTCCTCGATCGGGATCGGAGCAATGTCAACCGGTCGCTGTCGACTCTCCAAGGAAAGGGACTGCTCGAACGGGAGCGACGCCTGCTTGATTCGGGCGGCTACGTTTATCAGTACACCGCCGTCGAGCTTGAGGAGGCCAGAGCGATGCTGCATGCGGCCCTCGATGAATGGGTAGAGTCTGTTCACGACGAGATCGACCAGTTTGGAGCCCGCGCCGAGCCATAACCGACCGGCTTTTTACCGCGCCGCGACCATACGCACGTAATGAGTCTTGAGCTGTCCGCGCCGCCACAGTCGGAGCCGGCGTGTGCCGACGATGGCGTCTGGTTGGAATGTATCGACTGCGGCGAGCAGTTTGCACCCTTCGAGGAGATCCACTACACCTGTGCGGACTGCGATAGCCTCCTTGAGGTTCGCTACGCCGACGCGCCGACCTTCGAGGATTTCGAGGGCAGCGGCGTCTGGCGGTACAACGCGGCACTTCCCTTTGAGGAAGGTGTGACGCTCCCAGAAGGCGATACGCCGCTACACGAGGTGCCACGGCTCCGCGAGGAGATCGGCGTCGACAGTCTCCGGATCAAACACGAGGGAATGAACCCAACCGGTGCGTTCAAGGATCGCGGAATGACCGTCGGCGTCGCCGTCGCCAAGGAACTCGGTGTCGGGCGGCTGGCCTGTGCCTCAACCGGCAACACGAGCGCGGCGCTGGCGGCCTACGGGGCCCGTGGCGACATGGAAACGCTTGTGTTGCTCCCGAAAGGGAAGGTCGCTGCCGGCAAGATCGCTCAAGCCAGCCTCCATGGCGCGCGGATTCTTGAAGTCGACGGCAACTTCGACAGCTGCCTCGATATCGTCCAAGAACTCGCTGGCCTCGGTGAGGTCTACCTGCTCAACTCGCTGAACCCCTTCCGGCTTGAAGGCCAGAAAACCATCGGCTTCGAGATCCTCGAAGAACATTACCAGGACTACGGCGAGTACCCCGATCGGATTGTCCTCCCGGTTGGCAACGCCGGCAACACCGCCGCCCTCTACAAGGCGTTCCGCGAACTCGTTGCGAGTGGCGCGCTTGACGAAAGCGAGGTGCCGACACTCACCGGCGTCCAAGCCGAGGGCGCGGCCCCGATGGTCGACGCTGTCCAAAACGGCCGCGACGAGGTCGAACGATGGGATGACGTCGAAACCCGGGCGACCGCGATCCGCATCGGCAACCCGGTTAACGCGCCGAAAGCCCTGCCGGGGATCTACAACACCGGCGGCACCGCTGTCGCCGTCAGCGACGACGAGATCACCGACGCCCAACGACAACTCGCCGGTGCAGGGATCGGCGTCGAACCCGCCTCCGCGGCCTCTCTCGCCGGGCTCCGCAAGCTCCGGGCGAGCGGCGAGATCGGGGCCGACGAATCGGTTGTCTGTCTCACGACCGGTCACCTGCTGAAAGACCCTGACGCCGCCTTCGAGGCTGGCGGCGACCCTGAACCGGTGCCAAACGACACCGATGCGGTGTTGGAGCATATCAACGACGGTAATGATACTATGGCCGGACGCCTGGCACAGCAACTCTCGAAGGTAGCCGACTCGTCGGCGCTGCCGGCCATCGTGGGTGGAGGGCTTGGACTCGCCTATCTTGGCTATCGAGCTCTGCGATCGGATGACAACTAGTATCGGCTAACAGCGGCCTGCTGGCGGCGTCTTATTTTCCGCTATCGTCTTCGATGCATACCTTCACTCGCAATATCATTTTTGAGTTCGTATCGGCAAAACGGCGTTTGTGGGCGACTTAGGTGTCAATATATCAGAGCTCCAGTTATTAGAATTGAAAACTCGTGAGTCAGCTATATACCCATCCTCGTTTTTATTTCGCATGTCGTCTGACCCGTTCCGGGCAGGCGTACTAATACCATGTTCGACACAGACGATCGAGGTCAGGTGGGGATCGGGACGCTCATCGTGTTCATCGCGATGGTTCTGGTCGCAGCGATTGCGGCTGGTGTCCTGATCAACACTGCAGGCCTCCTGCAGGCACAAGCACAGCAAACCGGCGAAGAGACGACATCCGAAGTGAGTGATGTCATCCAAGTCGGAGAAGTACTTGGTTACGCTGATTCAAATGGCGAGATTACTCTGCTGAATGCGTCGCTTCGGCTGGCATCCGGGTCGGATGCGATTAACGTGAGCCAAGCGTCGTACACGGTCTCCAGTCCGACAGGCAATGCGACTGTGATCAACGGAGACAATACGAGTAACAGCGGAGTCATTTCCCACTTCCAGAAGCAGGGAATGGAACCCAAGGACGGATCAGTCCTCAAAGATCAGGAAGACCTCCTGATCTCACAGATCAATCTGACAGCCGCAAGCAACATTGAGCCGCTTGCGGAGTCAGAGACCGTGAAGCTCATCGTCCAAGCTCCGGCTGGCGGACAGACCTACAAGGAGCTGAAGACGCCGCGAAACGTCGAATCTAACGAAAGCTACATCCTCTAAGCTGGCTGTCGCTTTCTCTCTTCGACTGTTTTTATTGGCTGACGTACACTATCACAGCCAGTGACAACACTACAGACGTAGTGGTGTTCAACAATACCAAAATCAGGAGCAACGAGTACCGCTGTTAGGAGCAACTATTCTTGATCGAGCGTGATCGCCGTGATATCAGTAATCCGCTCGTCGGCAAGCAGTTGGTCGACGACAGCATCCGGCACGTCGACATCCAGATTGTAGACGGTGAGTGCTTCGCCGCCGATCGTCTCACGAGCGTTGAACATGCCGGCGATGTTGATATCGTTGTCGCCGAGGACGCCGCCGATAAAGCCGATGACACCGGGGGCGTCCTTGTTGCGTGCAACGACCATGTGGCCCGACGGGATGGCGTCGACGCGGTAGCCGTCGATACGGACAATCCGTGGGTCATCGCCCGCAAACAGCGTCCCCGAGACGGTCAGTTCCTCCTCGCCGTCCTCGACGGTGACGCTGACGAGGCTCTGGAAATCGTCGGTCTGCCGGGTTTTCGATTCGGTGACATCGATCCCACGATCCTCCGCGAGTTGTGGCGCGTTGACTGAGTTGACCTGCCATTCCAGCGGCGTGAAGACGCCTTTCAGCGCGCTGGCGGTAACGAGGTCAACGTCTTCCTCGGCGATGTCGCCCTCGTAGCTGACTTCAACCGATTCGATGCGCTCGCCAAGGAGGTTGGCAGCGATCTTGCCGGCGGTTTCGGTGAGCCCAAGATATGGTTCGATCCGCGGGAAGGCGGTTTCGTCAACCGACGGCGCGTTCAGGGCGTTGAGGACAGGCTCTTCGTTGAACGCGGCGATCACCTGGTCGGCGGTATCGACGGCGACGTTCTCTTGCGCAGCCTCGGTCGACGCACCGAGATGCGGGGTGACGACGATCTCATCGACATCAAGCAGCGGCGAGTCCTCGCTGACGGGCTCCTCAGCGAACACGTCGAGGGCCGCGCCGGCCATCGAGCCATTGTCGACAGCCTCGGCGAGGGCGGCCTCGTCGACGATCCCACCGCGGGCACAGTTGATGAGGAACCCGTCCTCGAGGAGTTCGAGTTCGTCGCTGCTGATCATGTTTTCCGTCTCCGGAAGCAGCGGCGTGTGGATCGTCACGAAGTCGGCGAGTTCGAGACACTCATCGAGGTCGTCGATGAGCTCCGCGCCGAACTGGTCGGCGCGCTCCTGAGAGATGTAGGGATCGAAAACGACGAGATCCATCCCGAGGCTGTCGAGGCGTTTGGCGACCTCCTGGCCGACCCGACCAAGGCCGACGATGCCCAGCGTCTTGTTGTTGACCTCGTAGCCCAGATAATCTGATTTTGCCCACTCGCCGTCTTTCAGGCGGGTGTGGGCCTGCGGGATCCAGCGGGCGGCGGCAAAGGCCATCGCCACCGTGTGTTCGGCGGCGGCGCGGACGTTGCCCTGTGGCGCGTTGGCGACGATGACGCCGTGGTCGGTGGCGGCTTCGATGTCGATGTTGTCGACGCCGATCCCGGCGCGGCCGACGATAACGAGCTCGTCGGCTGCCTCGAAGACCGCCTCGCTCACGTCGGTGCCAGAGCGGACGATCAGGGCGTTGGCATCGGCGACCGCATCCAGTAGTGCGTCGCCGTCGATTTCATACTCGGTCTGCACCTCATGGCCGGCTTCACGCAGCCGATCGAGCCCCGCGTCGTCGATCGGATCCGTGACGAGTACCTTCATACCGAATCGATCCCGTGGCGCGGGGTAAAGCGTTTCCACTTCGGCGCGCAGCCCGCGAGAGCTGTTAGCACACCGCCGAAGCCGACCGATTACTTATCGCCGGCATCGATACCGTCGTCCGGCCACGGTGCCTCGTCGGTGTCGGCGATGAGTTGTTCCTTTTGGCTTCGGCGGAGCTGTTTGATCTCGTACTCACGGCTCATCGCGGTGGATTTCGAGTCGAACGCAGCGAGATAGACACACCTGACCGGTGTTCGACCACGGGTGTATTTTGCGCCGTCGCCGGCGTTGTGCTCGGCAAGTCGGCGTTCAGGATCGGTTGTGTAGCCAGTATAGTAGCTGTCGTCGGCACACCGGAGGATGTAGACGTAGTGATCGGCGTCGAGCGTGGTCATTGTTGTGGTAGTTGCTCCGGTGGTGGCCGTAGGTGTCGAGAGGGAGCCTGTGGGTGGCTAGTTCCAGTCGGCGGCCGTCAGTACAGTCCTACTCGCACCGTATATAAACCCACCGTCTCCGGAGATAGATGGGGTGGCGATTCGGTGCACACAGCACTCAAGCCGACCGGATCGGCGGGCAAGCGTGTCGGGACATGGTAATCCTTATTATGGAGGCTGGGGTACGAGGCACTGCATGGCAGATCTTATCGTCAAAGCAGCGGTCAAAGAGGCCCTGAGCGACAAGAACGTAGCTTCTGATTTCTACGACGCACTCGATGCGGAAGTCGAGGAGCTACTCGAAGATGCAGCCCGACGTGCCGAGGATAACGATCGGAAGACGGTGCAGCCGCGCGACCTCTAAGTCGGCACTCGTTGTTCCTGTTTTTTTACTACCGAGGAGTGACATCGCTCTCCGAGAGTTCAGTACGTCGTCGTCGAGACGCCGTCAGCCTGTCCGACCGAGACGGTTGTCGCACACTCGACGAACAACCCGTGTTCGACGACGCCCGTCACCGCCGAGAGGTGTGTCGCTATCGACGCGGGATCGGAAATCGTTCCAAAGTCGACATCGCAGACGAGATTCCCGTTGTCGGTGACGACCGGACCGTCCTTGTTGGCCGCATCGCGGAGCGTCGGCTCCCCGCCAAGTGAGCGGACGGCATCGGCGACGACCGTGTGGGCATCCGGCAGCACTTCGAGTGGCACCGGGTGATCGAGGGCGTCGGTGAGCTTTGTCTCATCGACGACGAGGTGGACGGTTTCGGCCGCGCTGGCGACGAGTTTCTCCCGGCTGTGGGCTGCGCCGCCGCCTTTGATACAGCTGCCAGTATCGCGGACGAACTGATCGGCCCCGTCGATAACGATATCGATCCCGTCGATCTCATCAAGGCTACAGAGGGGAATTCCACAGTCGATGGCGCGTTGGCGAGCCCCGAAGGAGGTCGGGACGCCGACGATGTCGAGACCGTCGTCGACAGCATCACCCAGTGCCTCGATGGCATAGGCAGCGGTACTCCCGGTGCCGAGGCCGACGACCATCCCCGGCTCAACGGTGTCGGCTGCGGCCTCGCCGGCACGGCGTTTTGCGGCGTCGCTGCCGCCAGTCGATTTCATGCCCGAGGGTGTCTCACGGAGGGACATACAGCTATCGGAGGCAATCGACGTCGCTGTACGGCCGCGGCCAGATCAGCGATCCCGATGAAACCTTACTCAAGGCGGTCGACGATGGCCGATTGCTCGTACTCAAGGCTGAGTTCCCGGGAGCGACCCCGCCCGTCGACATCGGCGTACGTGGCGGTGATCAGCCCAAGCTGGTCGAGTTTGTTGACCAGCTCGGAGTAGCGGGTGTACCCCAGCCCGGTCTCCTCGCTGAAGACCTCATAGACCTCACCGGCCTGTTTGCCATCATGGTCAAGCAGCACCTCGATCAGGGCGCGTTCGGACTCCGAGAGCCCGTCCAGACACCGCGAGAGGTGGACGTGTTTCGATTTCTCGTAGGCGGCTTCGATATCCTCGTCGGTGATAGTACGGGAGGCCCGCATCTCGGCGTGAAGCCCAGCCCGACGCAGTAGGTCGATGCCGACCCGAAGGTCGCCGCTGTCGGCGGTGTACTCCGTGACCGTATCGAGCTCCGGGCTCCCGACGACGCCCTCGTGGAAGCCACGTTTGACGCGCTCTCGGAGGATCGAAGCGATCTCGTCGGTCGAGTAGCGGGGAAAGTAGATCTCCTCGGGCCGGAAGACGCTCTGTACCCGGCCGTCGAGGTCGTCGATGACATCAAGCGAGAGATCCGAGGAGACGACGATGACGCCGATCTTCGCGCCCGAATGCACCTCGTGGGCCCGCAGCAGCGAGTACAGCGTGTCGCCGGCCTCGTTTTCGTAAAACAGGTAGTTGATATCGTCTAAGGCGACGACGAGGACGGTCTCCTCTTCGACAAGGCGGTCGGTCAGTTGGCCGAAGAGCTTTTTAAACGAGATCCCGGAGGCCGGCGGCTCGTACTCGAAGACGCCCTCAAAGAGGCGTGAAAAGACGGCGTATCGCGTCGAATCGACCTGGCAGTTGACCCGGACAACCTCGATATCGCTTTTCCCGCCGAGTTCCCCGAAGAGCTTCTGGACGGCGGTGGTCTTTCCGGTGCCGGGCGGCCCACGGATAATCGTGTTGAGCGGCCGCGACCCTCTGACCGCGGGGCGGAGGGCATATTTCAGGCTCTCCAGTTGGCTCTCCCGGTGGTGGAAGGTCTCGGGGAGGTAGTCGATCTCGAAGACGTGTTCGTTGCGGAACACGGATTCGTCCCACGACAACATCCCCTCCGAATCGTCAGCCATCTGAATACCACCACCGCGGCTGTCCACTTAATCATTCCCCGGCAGGCCTCTCGAAGCCGGTCTGTGGCCGGATGAACACGCTTTTGCCCGGCGGTGGCGTTCGCCCGGGCATGACTCACCACGACGGCGAGACGGAGGTGTGGCGATGACAACCGAACTCACCGAGATCACCGTGATCGGGGGCGATAAGACCGGCCTGATCGCCCGGGTCACCACCCTCCTGTTCGAGCGCGACATCAACATCGAGGATCTCGATCAGGCCGTTCGTGACGGCCTGTTCCGGATGTCGATGCGGGTCGACACCGGCGAGATGAGCTGTGAGCGCGACGAGCTCCGCGAGGCCCTCTCAGAGCTGGGCCGCGAACTCGGCGTTGAGATCCAGGTGCGGTTCCCCAGCGACCGGGAGACCCGGCGGATCGCCGTCTGTGTCACCAAGGAATCCCACTGCCTCGAAGCCCTCATGGAAGCCGCCGAGAGCGGCGAGCTCGACGTGGAAATCTCGGCGGTCATCAGCAACCGCGGGACGCTCCGCGACGTGGTCGAGCCGACCGATATCCCCTTCTACGATATCGGGGACGGCAAGGGGTCGCCCGACGAGGATCGGATGCTCGATATCTTGGCCGAACACGACGTGGATCTGATCGTCCTCGCGCGATACATGCGCATCCTCGGCCCGAAGATCGTCTTCCGGTATGAGGATCGGATTATCAACATCCACCCGAGTCTGCTGCCGTCTTTCCCCGGTGCGGCCGCCTACCGGCAAGCCAAAGAGGAGGGCGTTCGCATCGCCGGCGTCACCGCCCACTACGTGACGACCGACCTCGATCAGGGGCCGATCATCACCCAGCGGGCCTTCGACGTGCCGGACGACGCGCTCATCGATGAGATCAAAGCCCGCGGCCAACCGCTTGAGGCCGAGGCACTACTGGAAGCCGTTGAACTCCATCTCGACGACGCGGTCGCCGTCCACCGCGGTCGGACGAGTCTGCGTGATGGGGCCGATCCCGACGACTACCAACTCGGGCTGTCGTCGACAGCACAGGACGCCAATCCGACCGAGCCGGTCGACGACGATCTTGATCTCAGCGAGGCGCCGGGTATCGCCGACGACTAAGATAACGAAACTATAGATCGGAGACGACGTCGACCGCGTCGTCCAGCGACGGCGCGTCAAACCACTCGGTGCCGGTGTAGGCGTTGGCACCCGCGGTGTACATATCGGCGACGGCAGTCAGCACCGTATCAGGCAGCGTAATTGGCTCAATCTCACACAGTGGTCGCCAGTCCGCACCGTCGGCGTCGGTGACGTTTTCCTTCGCCGCGGCAACAGCCTCGACCCACGCCGGCTGTTCGCGCTTGTAGTACTGCCGGATCACTTCCTTCGAAAGTTGGTGGCCCTCGACCGAAAACCGATTTTCGTCGAAGGTGCCGACCACGTCGGCGACGCGAACCTCACCATCATAGAAGAGACACTCGATCTTGCCGTCCTCGTGGGTGAATCCTGCGGCTGCGGCCTGTTCGTTCAATAGCTCGTTGACCGACAGCGCGACAGATTCGAGCTCGTCGAGGGCAGCCGCGCCGGCGATTGTATCGGCCTCGTCGCGGGTAAGATACCGATCTTGTTCCTCGTACTTCGTGGAGAACTCGACGACCGGTTCGGGGAGTGCGACTTTCTCATCGGGCCACTCGTCGACATCGAGCCCGTAGTCGGCGGGGTCGCCGCGCTTCCGGAGGCTGGAGCCGACCGGCACCGTGTTCCGGAAGACGATTTCGAGCGGGATCAGAAAGTTCTCGCCGGCTGCGTCGTGGTAGGCGTCATAATCGTAGGCGTCGGTGTCGGCAGCGTCACCGTCGGAATCAGCGTTGGCGTCGTCGCCGCGATACGGTAGGTCGGGTACCTGCGTCAACTGGATCGCCATCTCCGTCGGCGGCTGCTCGCAGTCAGCGAGTTCAACGACCTCGCCGTCGTCGGTGACAACGCCCTCGTAGTGAGTTGGGATACCGGCAGCCGCAAGCCGTTCGAAGTTGAACGCGCCCATCGTACAAAGGCTGGCTCCCTTCTCTGGAATCGCATCGGGCATCTGTCCCCAGTCGAAGACGGAGTAGGCGTCGGTAAACACAAACCGGCCCGCGCCGAGGTCGCTGTCGGTGGGCTCGCGGTCGACCCGAAACTCCTTGACGCTGGTCATGCTCCAACCGGCGGCGGCCACGCCTATCAAGCTTTCAGTTCTCCGTCTCGCCGCCAGCCGCGAAGTTCCGGTGCCGGTGGGCCCCGCCGCGACCGACCGCTTTTTAGTCGGGACAGCCAACCCTCCTAGCATGACTGGCCGGTCGGCCGCCGACCTCGATGCCGACGCCATCAGCTTTCAGCACACCGTTGAGAGCGACCAGGCCTTCGAGAACGCCCTCGCCAAAGCCCGCGATGGCGACCGGCTGACCGTTGACGACGCTGTCGAACTCCTGACGACCGGCACCGACCGCGACGGCATCGACCACGAGCGCAAGGAAGCCGTCCTCGAACTCGCCGACCGCCGCCGCGCCGAGGAGGTCGGCGACGACGTGACCTTCGTTGCCAACCTCAACAACAACGTCACCACCGCCTGCAATGTCGGCTGTCTGTTCTGTAATTTCAAGGATACCGCCCACCAGTTCGAAGCCGACCACGACGCCGAGCACGCGGGGTTCACCAAGACGCCCGCAGACTCCCGCCAGATCGTCGAGGATGGTCTCGATATGGGCATTTCGGAGGTCTGTTCGGTCTCGGGGCTCCACCCAGCCTTCGCGCTCACCGACGAACACCACGAGATCCTCGCCAACTACGACGAACCCGCCCGCGAGGTCAACTACAAACCACCCGCAGTCTACGAGACCGACCCCGGCACCTACGTCGAGCAGATCGACGCGATGTCGGTCGACGGGATCCACGTCCACTCAATCACCCCGGAGGAGGCCTATCACGCCCGCCGCGGCACCGACTGGGGCTACGAGTCAGTCTACCGCCGACTCCGGGAGGCCGGCCTCAACTCCGCACCCGGCACGGCCGCCGAGATCCTCGTCGAGGAAGTCCGGGATGTCGTTTGTCCCGGTAAGATCGGTTCCGACGAGTGGATCGAGGCGATGGAGGGCGCGATGGCTGCCGGCCTTGACACAACGGCGACGATCATGTACGGCCACGTCGAAAACGAACGGCACCGCGCGATGCATCTCAAGCGCGTCCGCGACCTCCAGGATCGCACCGGCGGGATCCGCGAGTTTGTTCCCCTCTCTTTCGTCCACCAGAACACGCCACTCTACGACCACGGCGTTGTCGACGGCGGTGCCAGCGATGCCGAAGACGAGTTGATGATCGCCGTCTCGCGGCTCTTCTTCGACAACATCGACAACATCCAGAGTTCGTGGGTCAAATACGGCGACGCAAAGGGACTCAAACTCCTGAACTGCGGGGCGAACGATTTCATGGGGACGATCCTGTCGGAAGAAATTACCAAACGCGCCGGCGGGAGCTACGGCGAGTTCCGGGGGGTCGGCGACTACGTCGAGATGATTTCCGCCATCGGTCGCCGGCCCGTCGAGCGCTCGACCGATTACCGGACGAAACGCCCGATCAGCGTCACGGGCGACAGTAGCGACGATACCTACGGGCCGACACTCGGCCCACGAGCCGATGGAACACCAATGCTCGAACCAGCCGAGGAGACACTGGCTGCCGACGACTAAGGTTGGTTGTGCTGGCGAGGTGGGATCAACCCTATGGCTGTGAGACCGGCTGTCGCTTGCGACCGGCGACAGCGCGATAGCGACCTCCAGCATCAGTGTCGGCGGTAATCGCATCTCGAATCCGCGTCGACAGCCACGCGTCGGTGTCGACCGGGTCGGGTGCAGGTGAAACGTCGCCACACCGAACCGACGCCGGTAGATAGCGGTCATAGACCGGGAGCCGTTCGTACAGCGGCAGTCCTGCGGCGTCGGCGATCGAGTTGAGTTCGTCGAGTGCAGGCCAAGCGTAGTCGGGATTGATGTAGTCGTCGGTGATCGGCGAGACGCCGCCGAGATCGTCGACACCGCAATCGATCAACTCGCCGGTCGGCGAGAGGTTTGGCGGGACTTGCACCGAAATAGCCTCGGGGAGCGCGGATCGGGCCATCGCCACCGCCCGGCGCATCGTGTCGACCGAGGGCTGGTCGAAATCCGATCGCTCGTTGGGGACGACATTCTGGATGATGACCTCCTGGATGTGGCCGTACCGCTCGTGGAGTTCGCGGATCGCCAGCAGGCTCTCGGCGCGGTCGCGCCACGTTTCGCCGATGCCGACGAGCAGGCCCGTGGTGAACGGCACGCCCTCGCGGCCGGCCGCCCGGATCGTGTTGAGTCGCTGGCCGGGCGTTTTCCGCCGGCCACCGCTGTGTGCGTCGACGTCGGCGGTCGTCTCCAACATCACGCCCATCGAACTGTTGACCTCGCGTAAGCGACGGAACTCCGATTGCGTGATGTCGCCCGGATTCGAGTGTGGGAGCAGGCCCTCCGCAAGGGCAATCTCGCAGGCCGCATAGAGATAATCGATAATCGAGTCGTACCCCCACTCATCGAGTTGGGTGTGGATTTCAGTATAGCGATCGTCGGGTTTGTCGCCAAAGGTGAACAGGGCCTCGGTACAGCCGGCGTCGACACCGGTTTCGACGACATCGCGGATCGCCTCGGGCGACAGCAGCGTCGCTTCGCCGGGCACATCGTAGTACGTACAGTAGCTACAGGTGTATCGGCAGGCGGTCGTCAACGGGACAAAGACATTTCGCGAGAAGGTGAGTTCGGTCGGAGCCGCGACATCGCTCGGGGTAACGTCGAGCAGCGAGTCGACAGCCGACTCCTCGATGTCGATATCGATGTCGTAGTCGTCGGCCGCCGGGAACATACCAAACCGCGTCCCCGAAGGCGCAAAAACTGCTCGGCTCCGGGCCTGATCGCCCCTATCGTCGCCGAACTCCGACCCGGCCGTCGCTCCGGTCGAGTTCGAAGCCAGCGTCGACAAGCCACGCACGGACTGGGCCGTCGCCGTGGATCAGCACCTCAGCGAGATCGCTCGGCTCGTCGATGTCGGTTGCAAGCTGGCGGGAGTCGACAGTCTCAACGGTCGCGCTGAGATCAGCGGCGATCTCACGGTGATCGAGATACGACGCGCCGTGGTAGTCGACCCGAAACGCCGACTCTCGGACGACAAGTGCATTGGTGCCGCCACCAAGTCCCGGGGCGATCGCGATGTCGACATCGTTGCCGGCGGCGTCGCTGGCGGCGGTGAGTCGGCGGATCGAATCCGGCGTTGCCAGCGGGAGATCAGCCATCACGATCAGCGTCGGCGTGTCGGTGGTCAGTTGATCGTTGACCGCGGTTGTCAGCGGGCGGTCGTCGACGACGACCGAGGCACCCGCTGGCAGCGTGGTCGCCTCAAGTGCGGCCGTCGAGAGAACTATCGGCTCAGAGCCAGCCGCCTGCAGTGTCTGACACACAGATCGCAGCATCACCCGCGCAAATTCAGCGCGCTCGTCGGCGGTGAGCACGCTGTCGAGGCGGGTTTTCGGCTCGACAGCCGCGAATGGGACGAGGGTACGCATAGCTGAGAGGGATGGGAAAAACGAAACCGCAAGGACGACTCAGAACAGCGATTCGAGTTCGTCGCTGTCGTCGTTGACGAGGTCTTCGAGGTTGTCGTCGCTTTCCTGTTGGATCTCGTCGATGTTGTCCTGGGCTTCGATTGCGACCTGCTGGAGTTCCTTGATCCGGGGGACGTTTGTCACGCCGGACAGCAGGACGACACTGGAAACCCGGCCGGTGGCTTTCGTCGGGTAGTCGCCACCGCGAACCTCCATACTGCCGGTCTGCTCTTCGAGCCACTTCCGGCCGCGCTCGATCCCTTTTCGGTTGAGATAGTTCGGCGGCCCTGCGAGGACGACGAGGGCGCGTTCGGCCCCATCGATCTCACACGGGAGCGTCAGCCGCCCAAGGGCGGCTTTCCGCACCAGACTCGTGATCCGATTGGTCGTGTTGGCGGTATCGAGGTCGTCGGTGCTGTCGTCGCCGGTGAACCGCGAGAGCAACCCGCCGGAGGACGCGGTTTCGACCTCCTCTTCGGCGAAGCCGATCGTCGAAACGCCGCCCCCGGAGAGCGTGTTGATGATCTCCGAGGAGTCGACGACGCTTTCGGCGACCTCTTCGCCTTCGCCGATCTCGCCGGCCCCAAAGAGGATGCCAAACCGTCGGACGATCTCGCTGTTGATCTCGTCGTAGCCACCTTGGACGGATTCGCCGGTTTTCCGCCAGGCGTCGTTGTCGAAGACCAGCAGGTTGTCGACCTCCCGGACGAACGTTTGGAACGACCGAGCCGCGTTGAGCGTGTAGATCCCACCCTCGTCGCTGCCCGGCAGCACACCAAGGCCGTAGACCGGCTCGGTGTAGATCCGTTTGAGGTGTTTGGCGATGACCGGCGCGCCACCGGAGCCGGTGCCGCCACCGAGGCCGGCGACGACGAGGAAGGCGTCAACCTCGTGTACCGGGATGCTATCGATGGCCGACTGGATCTCGTCGATATCCTCCTCGGCGATCTCCGCGCCGAGTTCGTTGTCCGCGCCGACACCGTGGCCCTTGACCCGCGACTGACCGATCAAGATGCGTTGATCCTCGGGGATCCGTTCCAGTCCCATCAGATCCGCTTTCGCGGAGTTGACCGCGACCGCCGCGCGGACGATGTTGGAGCCGGTCTCCTTGTCGTACTGGAGGAACCTGTCAACGATCTTGCCACCGGCCTGTCCGAAGCCGATCATCGCGAGTTTCATGTGGTACCTTCCCTCTCCATTGGCAGAAAAACAGTGCCATGAGCGCAATAAAGGTTGTGTCTTTCGGAACTGTCATGATTCGGTCGGCTTCGATGCGGACATTTGCCATGTGAGCCCGTAACACTGGCAGATTCGACGGGAAACTCACAGTAAACCACGAAATCGGCGATTCGAACCAATAGCCGTTACACCCACAGTGCTGTCAGGATCATTTCAGTATCCAGAGATGTGAGAACGCAACCAGAAACATTATAATTTAAGATATCCGGCGCTTCCGGCTACCGAGCATCAACCGAACCCGCAGGTCGTCAGCCGGCGAGATACGAGCCGAGTGTTGTCAGCGATCCCGGCTCAACCCCGAAGGCGTCGATATCGTTGTCGGCGGTCGTATTATCAAACTGTAGCGACCGGTACTGATCGGCCCCCATCGGGAACCCAGGGATCTTTCCACCGACCGAGAGACCGACCCCAGCAAGCGCCATCGGCACCGAGACGATCGTGATGGATTTGCCCTCGGCATCGTAGACCATATTCGTGATTTCTCGGAGTGTGAGATTCTCGGGGCCGCCGAGTTCATAGGTTTCACCGACGTGAGCGTCGTCGATAAGCGTCTCGGCCAGCATGCCGACAAGGTCGTCGACATGGATCGGCTGGAATCGGGTTTTGCCGCCGCCGGGCAACGGGTAGATCGGCACACCGGGCGCAAACATCCCCTTGAGCTTCTTTGTGAAGGAGACGAACTCGCCGCCCTCACCGAAGACGACCGACGGGCGGATGATTGTCCAGTCGAGATCGGAGTCGGTGACATGCGCCTCGGCCTGTCCTTTCGCGCGAATGTAGGCGGTCGCGCCGTCGGGATCGGCCCCAAGCGCGCTCAACTGGAGGAAGCGATCGACACCGCCGGCTTCAGCGGCCCGCACGAGGTTTTCGGTGCCGTGGCGATGGACTTCGTCGTGCATCTCATCGCCACCCTTCGGTTTGAACAGCGGCGACAGCGCGACGAGATTGACGACGGCGTCGTGGCCGGCGACGGCTGACTCGATGGAGTCGTAGGCGGTGATGTCGCCGCTGACGGCCTCCACACCATCCGGCACTGCGTCGGTGTCGGGATTGCGTGCCAGTACGGTTACCTCGTGGTCATCAGCAAGCAGTTCGGGGACGAGGTGGCTGCCAATGAACCCGTTCCCGCCGGCGACTAAGACGTGCATACCATCTCTTATCACCGAACCGACCTAAAAGTAGCGTGTGGCCAGGGTGGGCAAGGCAGCAAGCACCCCAACCGCGCCACGGAGCGAACGCTTGATAGGCCGTCGGGCGGAGTGGCCTGTATGCTCGTAAGCTTAGAGGGCCTCGACGGCAGCGGCAAGACGACCGTCTGGGAGTCCCTCCAAGAGACCTACCCTGAGGCCGTCTTTACCCGTGAGCCGACCGAATCGTGGTACGGCGACGCGGTCTCCCGATCGATCAGCGCCGATGACGCCGATCCGCTGGCGGAGCTGTTTCTGTATACCGCCGACCATGCCGACCATCTCTCGCGGGTCGTCCGACCGGCCCTCGCCGACGGCAACCTCGTCATCTCGGATCGCTACAGCGACTCCCGATACGCCTATCAGGGGGCAACGCTGGCTGACAGCGAGATCGACGACCCCGTCGCCTACGTCCAGTCGATCCACGAACCGTTTACGCACACCCCGGCGCTGACGATCTATCTTGATATCGATCCTGAAACCGCCGCCGAGCGCAGCGGGAAGACCAACAAATTCGAACAGTCGGAGTATCTGAAGCGGGTGCAGCAAAACTACGAGCGGTTGATCGACGCCACCCCCGAGCGATTTGTGCGGGTCGACGCCAGCCAATCACCGGACAAGGTTCTCGCAGACGTACGCGCGCAACTCGACGCAGTCCTGTAGCCGTAGCGTAGCCACGTAGTCCAGCATCCTATCGCTGTGGGAGTTCAACATCCTCCGGTTGGGCGACGTAGAGCAGATCGATCGTCATCCCGAGGGCGACCGGCAGCCCGATCAGAACGGCGAAAACCACCAGCGGCGAGCCAAGATTCGGGCCGAGACCAAGCCCACCGGTCACCACCAGCGTCGAGATGAACAGTAGGATCGGCGACAGGCCAAGCGAGTAGCCGATCCAGCCAGCCTGCGTGTCCAATCGAAGCCGGAAAAACCGCGTCATGACCGCCGCAAGGATCGTATGGACACACACCAGCCCCAGAAACACGCCGTAGTTGATGACTGCGAGCATACGCTGACTACGTGATGACGACTCTTTGCGGTGTCGACTGTCCTTGGCTGGCCGTGTCGTTGCCGCGCCATCACCCGGGGAAAGCATCGCAATCAGGGATACAGTTATGCGGGCCGAGCGTGTTAGGCTGCCACATGCAATTCGTTATCATCGGGGCCGGACGTGTCGGCCTCCGAACCGCCCGCGTGCTTCGGGAGGAAGGCCATGATGTGACCGTCATCGAGGCTGATCCAACGATCGCCGAACGCGGCCGCGAGGCTGGCTTCGACGTGATCGAGGGCGACGGCTCCCGCGAGTCGGTTCTTGAATCGGCTACCGTCGACGACGCCGACGCGGTCGGCGCGCTGACCGGTGATCTCAACGTCAACTTTGCGGCCTGTTTGATCGGCAAACATCACGGCTGCCGAACGGTCATGCGGATCGACGAGGACTACCGCGAGGGCATCTACCAGCAGTACGCCGACGAGGTCGACGAGGTCGTCTACCCCGAGCGACTCGGTGCGATCGGCGCGAAAAACGCCCTCCTCGGAGGGTCGCTGACCGCCATCGCCGATGTCGCCCAAAATCTCCAGATCCTCCGGATCACAATCACCGAGGAATCACCGATCCGCGGCTACACGCTCAGTGAGGTCGCCCTTCCCTCGGAATCTCGGATACTCGCCTTTGGCAAAGGCGAGGAGCCGATGGGGATTCCGCTGCCCGACAACTCGATCGAGACGGGCGACTCGCTGGCCGTATTGGCTGATTTCTCGGAGTTGGCGGCGGTACGGCAGCTCCTCGTCGGCGAGAAACCCTCCACCACGGTCGCGGCGGGAGGTGCCTAACGATGGTCACCGCCTACGTGCTCATCAAGGCACATACCAGCGAGGTCGACCGCGTCAAGTCGGCCATCGAGGGCTTCGATGGCATCGAGCGCGCCGATGTCGTCGCCGGCGACGTAGATTTCATCGCCACGCTATCGGTCGACTCGCCGGCGGCCGTGAAGGATATCGTCGCCACCGGGATCGGCTCGATCGACGGGATCGAAGACACCCAGACTTACATCGCGATGACCTAATCCGGCTCCCGGGTATTCAGCTGCTGCCACCAGCCGCCCGGGCCTGTTCGAGCAGCCCCGCAACCGGATCGGTGTAGGTGTAGCCTGGGATGATCCCTTGCACGTAGGTTCCTTCGACAAAGTCGATGAGTGCGGCCGCATCGTCGACGCCGCGCTCGACGTTTGTGTCGGTGAGCGTCACGGTCACGACAGCCTCGCGGTCGTCATGGGTGACCTGTGGGGTGAGCGCTCGTTCGGTGCGAAAGATCGCACCAACGTCGGTGACACGCCGCTCAAACGTTTCATACCAGCCGTCTTCGACGATCGGCGCGAGCTCGTCGTCGGTCACCGTGCTGAGCATCGGGACGGTCACTGTCACCGAAAATGAGACGCCGTCGTCGGTTGTTTCGGCGTCGACAACGCCATCGAAGGCGGTGGTCGTCGAGACGAAGGTCGTTTCCGCGTCCGAGTCCGGTTCAAACGCGCGGTGGGCGTCGACGGCGCGGGCAAGGCCAGCAGGCGGAGATGACATAGCATATCGAAGGAGCCACATCGAAAAAAGGCCTCTCTTCGGCCGTGACAAACGGCGTCACTCGCCGAACCCGGAATCATTAAGTATTGCCCACGATTACTCACAGGTGACGCTTCGCTTTGGAGGGCCGAAGCGTCAGCGGGGACCAATCTGAGGCACTTCGCCTACGCGGGACTTTTCTTGCCGCGTGGGCGGTATTGCCTTTTCAGACCACAATCGAGAGTGACCGCACCGCATAGCGCGTGCTGAAGTGTCTCGGACAGTGTCAATTTAAGTAGCTGGAATCTAGAGTTCCGATAACGTCTGATACCGCAGGGTTCAGGCGGGGTCAACCATGTTCAGCACGCCTACACACCGTCGGAAACGGATAGAGACGTTCGTAGTGTACATCACGATGGCGTTCGTCGCCGCCATCGTTGCAGGATACCTATCACAGCAACTGTTCCAGCTGCTGGGGCTCTGAATCGACTAAGCTCACAGCACCGCTGGGCCTCATTTTTAGCGCGTCTATACCGAGAGATAGCCGCTGCTGTCGCTTGGATATGTGATTCGAGGAACGGGATTCGAACCACGATCGCAGCGAAGCTGCCCCCTGTTTCGAATCCGTCCAGAACGATACGTGATCCTCACTGTCGTTCGGATACACGATGCGAGGGAAGGGATTCGAACTACGGTCGCTCGCTTCGCTCTCTAGTTCGAATCCAGACCGATTTCAGCCCTCGCTGTCGCTCGGGCATGAAATGCGAGGGAAGGGATTCGAACCCTCGGACCCCTACGGGAGCGGGTCTTAAGCCCGCCGCTTTTGGCCTAGCTCAGCCACCCTCGCGCGTCTATCCGTTCTCCGATCGGACAAAAGTCGGTTTCGGTTGGTGCCCTACCAATCGACGCTGAGCGTGCCATCGCCGTGAGGATCAGGTGCGATCTCGATATCCTGCTCGCGGTCGATGATGTGAATCACACCGCGATCCTTCTTTGCCGGACAGAGTTCGGCGGCCCGAATATTCTCCTCGAGGTCGGATTCATCGAGAAAGTACGCTCGCGGGGAGGCAACACCGGTTTCGAGATCGAGTTCCCAGTTGTCGGAGGCCTCCGCACACCGACCCGCGCCAAAGCATTTGTTGGCCTCGAAGATGATCTTGTATGGCTTTTCCTCGATCGGCGGGGCATCCTCAACGGTACCCACCTCACTTGGGTTGGGGCGATCGTCACTCATAGCCCGGCATTACAACTGCGGGATCTTTCGTGTGTTGGTTTACTGGGCCACAGCGGGATGTTTTTGTCTTCGACGGCTGAACCATGTCTATGTCCCAACAGATGACGACGTTCGGCGAGTGGCCCCTGAAACGGCTGATGACGGAGGTCTGTGGCTCCGGGCATAAATCCGCCGACGATCTCACCCGCGAGCAAGCCCTCGAAGCCTTCGAGCGGATCATCGCCGGCGAACCCGATCCGACGACGCTGGGGGCGTTCTGGCTGGCCAACCGCTGGAAGCGCAACACCCCGACCGAGTTGGCGGCCTACACCGACCTGATGTGTGAACACGTCGACACCGCCGCGCCGGACTGCGACCCCGTCGACTGCGGGGCCAACTACGACGGCAAGGGCCGGTCGGCGATCCTCGGTGTCGGCGCGGGTGTCGTCGCCGCCGCCGCCGGCACCCCGGTCGTCGTCCACTCCGGCGACCGCGTCCCGACACAGAAACAGGACGCCTACAAACACGTTCTCGACGAACTCGGCGTCCCGACCGAGTTGAGTCCCCAAACGTCCGCCAAGATGGTCGATGCGACCGGGTTTGGATTCTACTACCAGCCCGCGTTCAATCCCACCATCGACGAGCTATTCGACCGCCGCGATCAGATGGGCGTCCGCACCTTCGTCAACACCATCGAGACGCTGGCCAACCCAGCCGACGCCGACGTGCATCTGGGCTCATTTTACCATCTCGCGTTTGCGAAAAAGGTCGTCGAGACGTTTCAGGAAAGCGAGCACCACACCCTCGACCGCGTGCTCATGTTCCAGGGGATGGAAGGCTACGACGATATCCGCCCCGGGCTGACAAAGGTCGCCGAATGGACTGCAGGCGATGATGATGACGCGGAGCGCTTCGATGATTTCGGGATCGAAACCGCCGACTACGGGATGAACTTCGACAGCGAGGATCTCCACGTCGACGACGTCGCCGCCGACTCCGCGGCGATCACCGAGGCGGTGGTGGCCGGCGAGCGCGACGATCAGTTCGCGGATGCGATCGCACTCAACGCAGCTCTCCGGATCTATGCGCGCGAGGATGTCGACTCCCTCGATGCAGGACTGACCGCCGCCCGCGAGGCCATCGCCGACGGGAGTGCAGCCGCCGTTCTCGACGACCTCCGCGAGTTCTAAGCGCCGATCGGCCGCCGGTTAGCTATCCTGCCGCAACAACACGACCATCGAAAGCCCCGACACCACCAGCAGCAACAGCGACGGGACGACGGCGTACTGATAGAAAGCGTTCTCCTGGGCCCGCCAGATCACGGTCACCAGCGTCTCAAATCCCGTCGGCCGCAAGATTAGCGTTGCCGGGAGCTCCTTCATCGTCGTCAGGAACACGAGCGCGCCGCCGGCGACAATGCCAGGCGTGACCAGCGGCAGCGTGACCGTCCGAAACGCCCGCAGCGGCGTCTCCCCGAGCGTTCGGGCAGCCTCGACAAGCTTGGGGTCGACCTGTAGCGTCGAGGTGCGGATCGAGCCGACGGCCTGCGGCATAAATCGGACAACGTAGGCAAAGATCAACAGCGGCACGGTCTGGTAGATCGCCGGGAGGAGGGGCAGATCGAGGCCGTCAAACCCAGTCGCAAAGAAGACCAACGCCAAGCCGAGGACGATCCCCGGGACAGCAAAGCCGACGTAGGTCGCCCGTTCGAAGACCCGCGCCGCGAGTGAATCATGTCTGGCCGCGAGGTAAGCGACCGGGACGGAGGCGGCGACGGCGACGAGGGCGGCGGCGGCGGCGACACCGATGGAGTTTGTGACTGTCGACAACTGGAGGGCTAACGACGGCCGGGCAGTCAGATCCGCGGTCACAAACCACAGCCCAAGGATCCACAGCGGGACAAGCAGTGCCAACCCTGCGACCGCCGCCGGCAACAGGGTCGCCGGCCACCGCCAGACGCCAAGCGATATCAGCGGCTCCTCGCCGGCCGTCCCGACGCCGTCGCCGTGGCCGCCGCCATCAGCCCGAAGCCGGGATTCGATGGCGAGAATCACGAGCACAATCCCCAGCAGTTGTAACGAAAGCAGCGACGCATAGTCCTGGCCGAAAGAATCCAACTCCACGAAGATCTGCCGGGTAAACACCGGCAGTCGCATGATGACCGGCGTACCGAAATCCGAGACAGCATACAGCGCGGCCAGCAGCGCGCCGGCGGCGATCGACGGACGGACGTGCGGCAGCGTCACCCGACGAAACGCCTGCCAGCGACCGTGATTCAGCGTCCGGGCAGCCTCAAGCAGCGTCGAATCAAACGACAACAACCCGGCGCGAGCGGTGAGATAGACGTACGGATAGGTATACAGCGTGATCACCAGTATCGAGCCCGGAAGCCCATAGATCTCCGGGAGGCGGTCGATCCCAAGCGGTTGGAGGATCGCCTGGAACTCCCCGCGGGGGCCAAACGCCGAGACAAACGTGAACGCGCCGATGTAGCTCGGCACCACAAGCGGGAGGGCGACGACAACCGACCAAAACCGCCGGAAGGGAAGATCAGTTTGGACGGTCAGCCACGCCAGCGGCACGCCGATCAAAATCGACAGCCCGGTCACCCCGCCCATCAGCAACAGCGTGTTGAGCAACACGTCGGCGGTCGCCGGACGCGCAAGGAGATCCCACGCTCGGTCGGGCGCAACGCGGATCGCCTCAAGTACCAGCCACGTCAGCGGCACCAACAGCGTCGCCGCGATCGCGCCGGCCAACAGCGTGAGCCCGACTGATCGGTCACCACTGCCGTCGGCGATGGCACGAAGTCGGTCGATGGGTGAGGTCATCGGTAGAGGAGACGGTAGGTGAGCGAAACAGTTCCGAGGGGACAACGGTATCGGTTCCGTTCTGTCGGCGGTCGGATTCCAACGGATATAAGGTTTAGGTTTACCTAATCCGCCCATGGAACTGACCCGACGCGATGCTGCTGCCGCGCTCGCTGCCCTCGGGGCCGGCGGCGTCGCAGCCGTCGCTGTCGGTCGCACCGACGACAACGCTGGCCAGCAGGCCGACGATATCGACGAGGCGGCGATCCGGACGACGATGGTCGCCGCCGCCGAGGTCGTCTATCCGAATGCCGTCTCCGGGGTCGACGAGTTTGTCAACGCCTTCCTCGACAGTCGACTGGCCGGCGATCGCCACGCCGCCGCCGTCAACAATGCGGTCGCCGCCCTCAACGACCGCGCCAACTCGTGGTACGACGACCGGTTTGCCGATCTCGATGCCGACACGCGTGATGCAGTGCTCCGGGAGATGGCGGTCGACACGGCTGAACCGCGCCGGGAGGGAGCGACCCGGGAGACGGTGCGATACTACGTCGTCAACGAACTCCTGTTGGCGCTTTACAGCTCGCCGACCGGCGGCGAGTTGGTCGGCATCGAAAACCCACAGGGGTACGCCGGCGGGATCGGCAGCTACCAACGGGGGCCGACACCGTGAGCGGGCGACCACCAGCCGAAGACATCGAAAACAGCGCGGGCGCGACTGACCGCACGCCCGTCGACAACGCCGACGTGTGTGTCGTCGGCGCGGGGCCGGCGGGCGCGCTCGTCGCCGACCGCTTAGCTGATGCCGGCCACGAGGTGGTCGTTCTCGAAGCCGGGCCGCGGTTCGATTTTGACGACCGACTCGCCCGCCAGGAGAAGGCGATCCGGCCCACCTACGACCGCCCCGACGTGTGGGACAGCGATCCCGAACGCGACGCCCACTCGAATTCGGGTGAATGGATCTACCCACTCAACCACGCCCGGGCGAAGGGCGTCGGCGGCTCGACGCTGCACTGGCAGGGGATGGTGATGCGGCTCCACGAGGCTGATTTCAACTCGAAGAGCGAACGGGGTGTCGGTGCTGATTGGCCAATCGACTACAGCGACCTCCGATCGTACTATCTCGCCGCCGAGCGTGCGATCGGCGTCGCCGGCGGCGACAACCCCTTCGCGCCGCCACGCGAGGAGCCCCGCCCCATGCCGGCGTTTGAGCCCTCCTACAGCGACAGCCTGTTCGCGGAGGCTTGCGACGAACTCGAAATCGCCATGCATCCGGTGCCGAACGCGCGAAACTCCGAGCCCTATGACGGCCGGAGCAGCTGTGTCGGCTACGGTACCTGCCAGCCGGTCTGTCCATCGGGGGCGAAATACGACGGCACCGTGCATATCGAGTCAGCCGAAGACAAAGGGGCGACTGTCATCGACCGTGCCGCCGTCCAGCGGCTCGATCACGACGCCGACCGAATCACCGCCGCAACCTACGCGACGCCGGACGGCGAGCATCGACAGGAGGCTGATGCCTTCGTCCTCGCGGCTGGTGGGGTCGAGATCCCGCGGCTGCTCCTGCTCTCGGAATCCGACCAATACCCCGATGGCCTCGCCAACTCCAGCGGTGCGGTCGGCCGGTTTTTCATGGATCACCTCTTTGCGGGGATGGGTGGCACGCTCGATGAGCCGACCCGACAGAACCACATCGGCTTTCTCACCAGCGAGAGCCACCAGTTCTACCACGAGGCCGACGACAAGTTTGCACCATTTAAACTCGAATTTTTCAATTATGCTGGCCCCTCACCGGTCGAGATGGCGCTCACAGGCGACGACTGGGGTGACGACCTACTGGAGCGGCTGCAGGACGGCTACGGCACCCACATTGCCATGGGCGGGTTGGTCGAGCAATTGCCGCGTGAGGACAGCTACATCGGCCTCGACGAGTCGACGACCGATAATCACGGTAATCCGGTGCCGGATGTCCACTGGAACGTCGGCGACCGGGCCTTACGAACCATCGAGCGCGCAAACGAGATCCAGCGGTCGATTCTCGACGAACTGGGCGTCGAGATCGAATGGACAGCCGGCCCCGACAGCACCGGGCCAGCCTACCACCACATGGGGACGACCCGAATGAGCGACGATCCGGCCGACGGCGTCGTCGACGCCGACTGTCGCACCCACGATCTCGATAACTGCTGGATCGCTTCTAGCTCCGTGTTTCCGACCGGCGGCGCGATGAACCCCACGCTGACGATCGCCGCTCTCGCGCTCCGCGTTGCCGATGCGGTCGATACGGCGGTGTGACAGCCGAACTATCCTATTTTAGGTAAACCTAAAAGTATAAACCGGAGCGGCCAAAACGGCAGGTAATGAGTCACGGACTGCAGCACGAGGCCGACACGGAACCGCGGACAAACGGGGCTGAACACGCCGACGCGAGCGTCGAGGGTGACAACACGGAGACAGACCGGTTCACATTCGACGACCTAAGCGTCGTGATGGGCACCTACAACGAGGAGGCCGCCATCAGCACTGTTCTCGACGACATCGAGCGCGTCACCGACGGCAAGGCCGAGGTCGTCTGCGTTGACGGCTCCTCGGATCGCACGCCCGAGATCGCCCGCGAGCACGGCGCACGCGTCATCGAACAGGAGCCACAGGGGTACGGCGTCGCCGTCAGCGCGGCGATCCACGCCGCCGACCGGCCGGTTGTCGTCACCACCGACTGCGACGACACCTATCCGATGGAACAGCTTCCCGAGTTCCTCGACGAGATCAACGACGGCGCGGATGTTGTCAGCGGCGACCGACTCTACCACGGTGCGGAAGCGATGCCGGGTTTCAACCGGTTTGGCAATCAGGCCTTCGCCGCGATTGCGAGCGTCCTGATGGGCGAGCGCGTCCACGACACGACGACCGGAATGCGCGCCTACCGGAAGGAGGTCATCGACTCCATCGAGTGGACCGAGAACACGGGGCTCTCAGCAGAACTCCTCATTCGCCCGCTCATGCGGGGCTACGAGGTTCGCGAGGCACCGATCAGCTACGCCGAGCGCGCCGGCGAAACAAAGCTTGATCCGATTCAGGGCGGCGCGGAGATCGCAAAGTCGATCCTGAAGGTTGGTCTCGAAGAGCGGTTCCGATAGTTCACGCCTGCTGTGACAACTTAGCCGCGATGGACGATGGCGATATCGCAGTCGAGTTCTTTGAGCTGTTCGAACGTCGGCGCATCAATGATCCGGGAGACGACGGTACGGTCGGTGCTTGAGCCGAGGATCGTGAGATCGTAGTTGTCGGCGTGTACTGAGAGAAACGACTCCAGTGGGCTAGTTGTGACGCGTGTTTCGATGGCTCGTTCGAAGGGTTCGACCAGATCGGCGACCATCGCCTCGGCGGTACGGCGGTCACCCTCGCTGTCGATGCTGTGACAGACCGAGACGTAGCTCATCTCACCGGCGAGTCGTTCGGCGAAATCCAACATCGCGTGGGCCACCTCGCCGTAGTGTTTGATCGGGACGAGGAGCCGCCGCCAGCTCGTCCGCTCGCCGTTGCTCCGAAGCACCACCACATCAAGGGTCGAATCAAACAGACCCCTGATGAACCGCGTCAACTCGCCGTCGGCGGTCTGGTAGGGCGTGACCACGAGATCGCAGTTCGTCTCGGTGGCGGCTTCGACGGCGATCCGAGCATCGTCGGGCTCGCCGGCAACGACAACGACCTCACAGGGGATATCGAAGCGGTCGCGGAGGGACTCGGCGTGGGATTCGAGCGATTCGGCTGTCTCGCGGGCTGCTGCCGGAAGATCGGCGGCGGCAGTCGAGACCCGTCCGTCGGCAGCCGAACCGGTCGCCGCACCCCCGGTCGGTGTCACTCGCCGGAGTTCCGCCCCGCCGTCGGTATCAACGGCGTCGTCGGTCGCGTGTTCTCCATCGTTGACGACGCCAAAGAGGACGAGCTTCCCGGTTTCGTGGGCGGCGGCGAGCTGTGCGCCGAAGGTGGCGACGGTGTCGGCTGTCTCGCCGCGCATCGGGACGAGCACCTGATCGTCGGCGTGGGTGGTCTGGTAGAGGTAGTCGGCGCGCTGTTCGTAGATCTCCCGCCGCCAGACGACAAAGACGCCGACGACGATCAGCGAGGAGGCGAAGACGCTCACGACGTAGACGAACTGGGTGACCCCTGAGACGAGCACCAGCAACGCCGTCGAAAACGCCTGTGACTCCTCTAAGTCAAGCGCCCAGGTCACGATCCCGGTCAACAACACGCCGAAGGCGGCCGCCCCCGGGTTGATCTGGAACGTCTCAGGCGGTACCCGATACCAGTACCGCGCGCTGACGGCGAGGGCGACCCAGCCACAGACCGCACCCATCGTCATCCCGCCGACAAACCGCCGCGGCGAGGCGTACTGCGATTCGGGCTCACGAAACAGCGTGAACGCGCCTGAAACCAACGGGGGAAACAGCAGGAACGGAAGTAGGTCGATCGTGTTGGCGAGCCACGTCACCAGCCCGATCAACAGCGGCACGACCAACAGCAGCGAAAAATGGATGAAGTTCCGGGTATCCTCAAGCCAACTGCGGAAATCACGTCGCTTTCGGCGAACGAGTCGCAGAAGCCGGCGAAAAGCCGTTCGGAGCCGGAGCCCAAGCGACGACATAGCCACGGAGAGGGACGGTATCGACAAAAAGCCACGCCTCAGTGGCGGCGACACCGCTCAGCCAGTCGTCGTCACCGTGGTCTCGAAGTCGACCCACTCAGGGTGAGCCGTCGGATCGTCGGGGAGATAGGCGTCTTCCGGATCACAGTCCGTTGTGAGCCGACAGACACGCCGCTCCGCTGGGGTGACCGCCTGCACGCCCGCCGGCGTCGACTGCACCGCCGTCCACTGCTGGTAGGTGTAGGTGTTGCCACCGGTGTCGACCAGGGTGACCCGGAGACCGACGTTCTCAGTCGGATCAATCGGGACTGACGTGTTGCCCGCGACGGGCGTCCCGTCGACACCGACCAGTCGGGCCGAGCCGTTGTCGAGCGTCCAGTTCGCGGTGATCGTCTCGCCGGGCGCGTCGATATCGCGGATCACTGTCTCATCGTCAACTTCGAGCGCGACGATCGCTCGCGTTACCTGCTCGGCGACACCGACCTGCGTGTCGGCCTGTAGTGATTCGCCGGTCGGCGTCGACAGCGACTCCAGTTTCGGGGCGACATGTTGGTCGGGATTCGGCGTCCACACCCCACGGTAGGCAAACCGGTAGACCGACCGGTTCGGATAGGCCGCCAGCACCTCGAAGTTCCCCGCCGCGTCGCGGTCGCGGGCGTAGACCACCTCGCCGTCGAAGCCGGGGTCGTTCCGTAACGACTGGAAGGGGTGGTTCTGCCAGGGGCCGTAGGGATCGGGAATAAACACGAGAGCGTTCTCGAAGTCGGCCGACTCGATTGGCTCGTAGGCAGTCTCGTACTTCTCGGTGTAGGCCATGTTGCGGTCAAGCGGTTCGGCAACCGCGCCCGCAGTCGCGCCGCCAACCGCGAGGGCGGCGACAAGCGCGACAGCGACGGCGATACCCCGGGCAGCCGCGGGCGACGTGACAGTAGCGAGACGGTCGAAAGCGGCCTCCTCTCGGAGCCACCGCCAGCTAGCGACGAGGCCGAGCGCCGCAAAGATCGACAGCGGCACCAAGAGATCGAAGTAGTAGAACGGGCCAAAATGCGAAACCAGGCCGTTGGCCGGATTGTCCAACTCGGCGAGCATGTTGTGGGTGCCCCAAAACGGGATGTTGCCGAGCGGCACCGACACGAAGAGTCCCGCGAGCAGCAGGCCCGCCGTTGAGCCCCACTCGCGGTCGCGCTTTCGCCACCACCGCGCGGCGACGAGCAGGCCGCCAGCCGCCGCCAGTGTCCCGATGACACCGCCGACGAACCACCGGGTGCCGAGAAACTGCAGCGCGTAGCGGTTGGACTCGATGGCGAGTGCAAGCGTGTAATCAACGGAGTAGCCGAGGATTTCACGGAACCCGAACCCCGGCCCGTCCAACGGCGCGAACGCCTGATACGGGAAAGTCAGCGGCGCGCCGGTGAGGACGGCGTTGTACGCGAGTGTGAGCCCAACAAAGGCGCTCCCGCCGATGCCGGTAAGCGTGTTGCGCTGGATCGGGGTCGGCAGCGACCGGAACCCGGCTCGACTCCCAGCCAGCCGCACCTGCCGCGTTAGCGAGCGGTCGTCGACCCACAGTTCGCGGGTAACTGACCACAGCGCGTGGATAATGAACGGCGCGGCGAACAAAATCGCCGTATAGGGCCGGGCGAACGCGGCGAGCCCGATAGCGACCCCGGCGGCCGCGGCCGCCCGCAGCGACCCGGTTCGGACACCGTGGAGATAGGCAACCGCAAACGAGAGATTCAGCAGCGTCGTCGGCGCGTAGGGCAGAAACACCGACGACGTGAACAGCGTCATCGGCGACGCCGCGAACAGCACGCCCGCCAGCAGCCCGACGCGGCGGTCGGCAACCATCGAGCCGAGGATCGCCACGAGCACTGCGTTGCCGGCGGCGACGACCGCCAGCGTCACCCGTGGTTCGTTGAAGAGGGCCATCGAGACCGCAACCATCGCCGCTGGTACGGGGTTGTACTTCGGGTAGAGCTCGCCGCCGTCCGCGATAAAGAACCAGGGCCGAAACACGTCAGCGAGATCGCCGCCGGCCAGCGTGAGTTGGCCCTCAAGCAGCATCGACGCCTGCATGAGGTAGACCCCCTCGTCGTGATTGACCGAGTGATACGGAAAGACGAAGACAGCGATGAGAAAGACGGCGATCCCCGCACTCACACCGAGGGTGAGGTAGCTGGCAGTGCCCGAACCGATCCGGCGTCGAAGCCGGCTGACGCGGGTGGCTGCGTCAGTACTAGTGAGGCGACGAAACTGCTGTCGGAGCGGCCGAGCGACAATCGCCAGCAGGGAACGCAGGTCGAACGACACGGCCTACGTGCTGATACCCACGTCGCGCATCAGGTCGATCGTTGCCCGGACGTTGGAGAGCTCGGCGATATCGAACTCCGGCACATCCAACTCGTCGACGGTCGGGAGATCACCGACCGGTTCGACCTCGGGGATGAGCGGGTATTCGAACGTTTCGACCGCAAAATACTCCTGGGCTTCCGCCGAGAGGAGATGTCGAACGAAGTTTTGGGCGAGTTCGGGGTTCGGGGCCGTGTCGACGACGGCCGCGCCGGCGACGTTGAAGATCGCGCCGGCGTCGCCGCTGGTGAAGGCGGTGTCGATCGGCGCGCTCGGGGAGCCATCGAGGACGCGCTGGATGTAGTAGTGGTTGGTGAAGCCAGCGTCGAGTTCGCCGTTGGCGATCGCCTGGGCGACCTGGAACTCGTCGGCGTAGGGAGTGATCCCGGCGTCGACGACGCCCTCCAGCCACTCGCGGGTCGCCTCCTCACCCTCGAAAATGCGCATCGCAGTGACGAATGCCTGACAGGAGCCGTAGGTCGGGGCCCATCCGAGGTCGCCGTCGAACTCGGGGAAGGCCATGATGTCGTCGGGGATGTCACCCTCGCTGTAGGCGTTAGTGTTGAACGGGACGGTGCGGGCGCGGCCGGAGGTGCCGACCCACTGGTCGGTGCGGAACTCCTCGCTGACCGTCTCCTGGATCTCCGTCGAGAGGGTCTGGGTGCGGCCGGCGTCGGCGAGCGCGCCGAGGTTGCCGGCATTGACCGTGTAGAACACGTCAGCCGGCGAACCGTCGCCTTCGGTGTCGATCGTGTTGACGAGATCGCTGCCACCGCCGTAGCGAACGCTCGGCGTGAAATCCGGATAGGTCTCGTCGAGGAACGAGATCAGCTCGCCGACGAGGAACTCGTTGCGGCCGGAGTACAGCTCCAACTCGCCTTCGAGATCCGGGAGTTCAGCGATCGGTGTCCCACCGGGGGCTGGCCGACCGGCGCGACCGGAGCCGATCTGCCCGATCGAGGAATCGGTTGGCTCCTCGGTTGCCTCGCCGTCATTGCCGGTACAGCCGGCGATCGCAACCGCGCTGACGCCGGCTGCGCCTGCGAGAAACCGCCGTCGACTACTGTGTGTCAGTCCATTGCCGTCCGCGTTCTGTGTCATATTTTTAGGTCTACCTAAAACAACTTATACTCACTGGTTCGCTGTCGGGGTTGTCTCGGCGAGCGCGTCGAGGCAGTCGAGCCAATCGCCCATGAACTCGCCGACGTAGTTGAAGAACTCGCCGTTGTTGTACTCGTCCCAGTCGCCGCCTTCGAGTTCGTCAGCCATCGCCTCGAAGATCGCGGCGTAGGCTTTCGGATCAGCACCGAAGGCGTCACCTGACTGGTCGACGGCCGCGGCAGCTTCCTCGCCCACGTCGTCGATAATCTCCCAGAGGTGTTCGTTGAGTTCCAGCCCCGGCACCTCGTTGTTGAGGTCGTCGAAGGTGCTCCGGGGGGCCTTGTTGTGCTCACAGAGCGGTTCGCCGTTGTAGATCTGCGTGCCGAGGATGTCGCAGGCGCGTTTGAGGAAGACGCCCGACCAGATATCGTCGAAGCGGCCCACGTCCCACTCGTTTTCGTCCATCGGCAGCTGGTAGAACGCCGGAATTACCTCCCGGCGGAAGGCGAGATTCATCGAGCAGACGGTGAGATAGTTGCCCTCTTTTGCGACGAAATCGCCGTCGTAGTCGTCCTTCGAGGTTCGGGTTTGGGCTTGGCCCTGTAGGTCGCCGTCCATCAAAATTCGGACCGCGTCGAGGTCGGGCACGTTCGTCCAGAGGCCTTGGGAGGCGACGATCTGCTCGGCGTGGGCCTGCTCGGTTTCGACGCTCTCGTGCATCGCCGAGTAGGGGTAGCCGCGCGGATAGAGGTCGTGTTCGTCGGCGTTCTGATAGAGGACGTTCACCCACTGCTCGTCGGAGGAGACGGTCTCGATCTCGCCCTCGAAGGCGAGATTGTCGAGGTGGGTGCCGAAGAAGTCCCACTCGTCGTGCGGGAGGGTGTCGTCGTCGATGAAGAAGCCGTAGTCGTAGTCACCGGCCCACATATACAGGAGCCCAAAGCTGGTCTCGGCGTGGCTGGCGGCGGGGACGATGTGGCTGTACTCGCTCACACCGTGGGCCTCGTACCACTCCTCGCGGCGCGTCCCATCAAAGACTTCGCCGGCAACGTCGTCTTCCTCTTCGAGCATCGCTTCCATCTCGTCGGTCTCACAGAAGTCCTCGGTGACGAGGATCACATCCAGCCGCGAGAGATCGAAGCCGTGTTTGCGGGCGTTCTCGAAGTACGACCGCATACACTCGTACTCGCGGATCGTCGGCACGATAACGCAGATGTCTCGGCTCATTTGGGTACTCACCATTCTTTAGGTGATCCTAAAAGGTGTGTCGGATTCAGTCGTCGGGGCTGCTCGTCGCCTTGCCGCTGCCGTCGGCTCGGGCCTCGCCGGTGACGGGCGGCTCCGTCGCGGTCGCCGCTGTCGCGTCAGCATCACCGCCAGCATCAACGTCGCTACCGCGCCGGGCGGCCGTCGAGGGGTCGATCCCGAGGACGGCGACGGCGACACCGCCACCGACCAGCGTCACCGCGTTTTTCAGGGCGTGGTCGACGACCGCCGCGGCCAAGGCGAGACTCGCCCCAAGCGGTGTCAACGCGACGACCAACCCGGTGAAGGCAGCCTCGTAAAGGCCGACACCTCCCTGCGACAGCGGTAGTACCTTGGCGAGGTTGCCGACGCTGACCGCCAGCGTGCCGACCGCGAGCAACGGGCCGACCGCCAGCCCGCTGTCGAGTGCGGCGAGGACGAGCACCGCGGTGGCGACATCCAGCGACCAGATCAGCAGGCTGCCGCCGCCGATAACGGCGACCGCCCGCGAATCGCGGGCGACGACGGCGATTTCGGCCGCAAAATCGAGTGCGGCGTCAACCACAGTCTGCAATCGTGGCCGCCCGGCGACAGTGTCGCGGAGTCGACGACCGAACCGACGGCTGCGCGAGCGGTTCGCGTTGGCGACGCCGAGCGTGAGCACGCCAGCGATGAGCGTCACCGCTGCAACGGCGACGGCCCCCAGCAGCGCGGTTTGGGTGTCGCCGGTGGTCAGCGCCGCCAGTGCGGTCGACTCGCCGGCGACAAGCCACGCGGTCGCGGCGGATCCCAACACGGCAATCGCAGCAAGGTCGAAGCCGCGTTCGACCGCCAGCGACGCGAAGCCCGCGGGGTAGTCCACGTCACGGCGCGCTTGGAGGACGTAGGCCCGCACCGCGTCGCCCGCCCGCGCCGGCACGACGAGGTTCGCCGTCTGGCTGAGGAAGACAGCCAGCGTGAGAAAGCCGGTTCCGAGCGGGTGGCCGGTCGTCGCCAGCACGTCGCCGTACCGTCGCCCCCTGAGGGGCCAGGAGACCGTGTAAACGGCGACCGCTGCCGCCAGCAGCCACGGATCGGCAGCCGCCATCTCGCCGGCGACGCGGTCGAACTCGACGTCCCGGAACGCAAACAGCAGGCCGGCGACGACGAGGACGGTGCCGCCGAGCATCAGGCGACGCTGCGTGAGGAACCCGCGATTGGTTGTCCCCGCGTCGTCGCCGTTGGTCATACACAGCCGTTCGTAGCGAGATATTTAAGCCCACCTAAAAATTGAGAGCGGCCGCGTCTTGTTGCTCATTTCGGCGGAATGAGCGACCAACAGCCGTAATCAGCAGAGTTCGTCGATCAGTTCTTGTGTCGATTTCCGGACAGCGTCGTCGCTGCTCAGGCTCGGCTCCCAGCCGAGGGCAGCGAGTTTCTCGATCGAGAGCCGCATCTTCGGCACGTCGCCCGTCCAGCCGCGGTCGCCGCCGGTGTACTCGTAGTCGGGATCGAGACCCATCTCGTCGGCGACGATGGCGGCGATCCGGTCGACAGAGGTGGTCGTCCGTGTCCCGAGGTTGTATGTGTTCATCGCATCGTCAGCGGTGGCGACGATGTGTAGCATAGCGTCAACGCAATCCTCGATGTGGAGATAGGATTTCTCTTGGCGGCCGTTGCCGAGGATGGTGAGCGTCTCGGGGTCGTCAGTGAGCTTTTCGATGAAATCCGGAATCACGGCACCGCGGAGCCCCGGGCCGACGACATTGGCGAAGCGGAAGTTCCAGACCGTGAGGTCGTGGCTGTGAGCGCGCGCCGAGAGCAGGCCTTCGTCGGCGAGTTTGCTCGCGCCGTAGGCGCTGATCGGCTCCAGCGGGGCGAAATCCTCGGGCGTTGGCCGTGGGGCCTCGCCGTAGACCGTCGATGAGGAGGTGTAGGCGATCTTCGTCACGTCGGCGTCAGCCATCGCCTCCAAGAGATTCAGCGTCATCTGCGTGTTGTCCTCGAACTGGCCGTGTGGACGGTCGGTGTCGACGAGTTTTGAGGCTGCGAGGTGGAAGACGAGGTCGACCCCGTCGAGAACACCGTCAAGCGCATCGGGGTCGGTCAGATCGGCTTCGACGAGTTCGGCGTCGTCAGCGACGCGGTCGCGGGAGCCAGACGAAAGGTTGTCGACGACGGTGACGGTCGCGCCGTCGGCGAGCAGGCGGTCGACGAGGTGTGAGCCGACGAAGCCGGCGCCACCCGTGACGAGGACATGCTGAGTCGAGAGATCCATACGCCCATGAGTTGCCAGTCGGTAGGAAAGCGTTCTGTTGTCGACCGGCTATCCGTCCAGTCGCTCGGCGATGCCGACGAGCGTCTGGCCCGCTGTCACCGTTGCCTCGCGGGCGATCGAGTAGACGACGCCGGCGCGGTCGGCGGTGACTGTCTGTAGGGACTCGTAGGTCGCCGGATCGTAGACGGTGCCGAACGTCTCGCCGGCATCGACATCGGCTCCGAGTTCGGCAGCAGCGTCAGGGACGAACAGTCCCGAGTCCGCCGCTCGAACGCGACCGAGGTGGTTGCGCGCGCGAACGCCGTCCCACGGATCGGGGTCGTCGGCGAGCAGACCGAGGTGGCGAAACACGCCGAAGAGGCCATCGAGACCAGCCTGGATCGCCTCGTCGTCGAGCTGTTTGTTTGAGCCGAGTTCCGGCGTGATCGAGGGGATGCCCGCACGGGTCGCTGCGACGCGGAGCTTGCCGCCGAAGTTGCGCTCGTCCCACTCGGTGTCGGCCTCGTCACCAGCGGCTTCCGCCAGCAGAAGGTCGGTGCCGAAGGCTTCGGCCAGTTGGCGGGAGGCGTCGTCACCGCGGAGATAGACCGTGTGGGTCTGCATCTCGGGACTGCCGGTGTGGAGGTCGATGATGGCGTCGGCGTCGCTCGCTTCGGCCCACAGGCGGGCGGCCATCCGCTCGTGGATCGTCCCCGCACTGTTGCCGGGCCAACAGCGATTCATGTTCGGGGCCGCCGAGTCGATGGGTTCCGGCGTCGTGTAGGCGACGCGATCAAACGTCAGTGGGTCGGCGACGGGAACGACGATCAGCGTGCCGTCGAGATCGCTGGCGACAGGGCCGACAGTAGCGGAATCGGTCAGTCGCTCGTGGAGGCGACGCAGGACATCGGTGCCGTTGATCTCCCGACCGTGTTGGGCCGCCTGCACGTAGCACGTCGGGCCATCGCCGTCGCCGTAACGGTGGATCGTCGTCTCGACGGGGACGCCGGAGGGGAGTCGCGCGAGCGTCACCCGATCGGCGGTATGCATTATCGGTGCCAATGGGCTCGGGGTTTGTAAGCTATCGGCGCAAGCCAGCACTGTTTTCCGCCTACCGGCCAACCACCAGCTATGGCAAACCCAACAGCAACTCTGCATACGAACCACGGCGACATCACCGTCGAACTCTTTGAGGAACGCGTCCCCAACACCGTCGGCAACTTCATCGGGCTGGCGACCGGCTCAAAGGAGTGGACCGACCCTGAGACCGGCGACACCGTCCAGAATCAACCGCTGTACGACGACGTGCTCTTCCACCGCGTCATTGAGGGCTTCATGATTCAAGGCGGCGACCCGACCGGCACCGGCCGCGGCGGCCCCGGCTACGAGTTCGACGACGAGTTCCACGACGACCTCACCCACGACAGCGCGGGCATCCTGAGTATGGCAAACTCCGGGCCGAACACCAACGGCTCGCAGTTCTTCATTACCCTCGACGCCACCCCGCATCTCGACGGGAAACACTCCGTGTTCGGCGAGGTCACCGACGGGATGGATGTCGTCGAAGAGATCGGCTCGGTGCCGACCGACCGCAACGACAAACCGCGTGAGGATGTCGTCCTCGAATCGGTCGACGTCGAGTGGCACTGATCCGGAAAGCAACCCCACAACGCGACTAAAACAGCTGTTTTTCATACGACAGCCAGATTTTGTATTGGAACCGCCAACTTCCAAGAGAATAGCTGTCGATCCAGCGATCTGATTGCGGTTGGATATAAAAGCTTGCGGCAAGGCTTATATCATAGTACGGCATACCATAGCGTGAATCGAATGTTTGAACCATTTTCCGACGGCTACTACCTCGGCGAACTATACGTCGAACCGCACGACGGCGACCGCGCAGTCATCCAACAGGCCGACCACGAGGCCGTCAACAAGCAGTTGTATGCCGACAACGAGGGGCTCGAACGGCTGGACGCGCCGCTGGTGATGAAACTCGACACCGCCCACTTCCCGGTTGGCGGCGACGAGGGCGTGCCGTCGGGCACGCTGGCGGTGCCATCGGAACTGCTTGCGGAGCAAACCGCAAGCGCTCGGGAGGTTTTCCTTGCCGACCGCGAGCGCGCGATGGAGCTGTTGCGGTATGCAGGCTGGGAGCCCACAGCCGGCACCTAACCGGTCGCCGACCCAACGTTTCAAGTCCGCTGGCCGCGGTCATCCGGCATGCTCGATAAGCTGCTCGGACGCGCCGAACTCAAGGCCCGTATCGAGGAGTTAGAAGACGAAAAGCACCACTTGGAGCGACAGCTAGAGGCCGAATCCGATCGTCGGGCCGACGCCGTCAGCGACAAGCAGGCCGCCGAGGAGCGGATCAACCGGCTGGAAGACCGGATCGCCGAACTCGAAGACCGCGTCGAACGCAGTCAACAACGGGGGGAGCGCGACCGCGAGCCGCGGCGCACCGAATCACTCCGTGGCGACCGCCTCGACAGTGTGCTCGGTCGGCTCGAATCAGTCGAAACAGGCCGAGAGGGCGCACTCAGCGCGGCGATCGCCGACGACAACACGCTCCCCGACACTGTCACAACCGCGGTCGACGACGACTGTGCCGGCGTCATTCGGGGAGCCGCGCCGACGCTCTACTACACCGACGATGCCGGCCTCCTCTCGGTGGCGCTCCGGCCGCCGATCATGCCCGACGGCTTCACCGCGTGGGATGATCGCTTCGACATCGACCGCGAGTGGTTCCAGCCTGTCGACCGACTGGTGTTTGCGGTCGTCCGTGCCGACGTATGTGCCGTCGGCGTCTACGAGGACGGCGAGCGTGTCGACTTTGAGGGGTTCGAAAGCTCGGTCAAATCTGAGCACTCGAAGGGCGGGTTCTCCCAGAGCCGCTTCGAGCGCATCCGCGACGAACAGATCGACGAACATCTCGATGACTCAGCCGACCTGATCGAGACACTGATCGAGGACAGCGATCCCGACCGGGTCGTGCTCACCGGTGAGGAAGTGATCGTTGGCGAACTTGCGGAGCTAGCCGACCACACCGCCAGTACCGACGCCGGTGGGAAGCCAGCCGACGCGATCGAACACGCGTTTGCTGATTTCTGGACGACGCGGCTGGTCGCAGTCTGAGTTGATACGGCGACCGAACGCGCGCTACCGGGCGACCGTTTACCGGACGACCGTCACCGGAACCGGCGACCGTCGCACGACCGTCTCGGAGACGCTCCCGAGCAGCAGACGCGCGGCCCCATCGCGGCCGTGACTACCCATGACAATCTGGTCGATGTCGTACTCCTCAACACAGCCGACGATCTCGGTGGCTGGGCGGCCAGCCAGCAGTTCGCGTTCGATCTCGTGGTCGTCGCCAGCGGTCGCCGCAGCCTCATCAAAGAGTTCCTCGGCGCGGTTCCGCTGGTCATCGACGACGCCGGCCGGATCGCCGAGCAGGCCATCCGGGCCAACGTTGCCGTCAACCGGTGTCAGGACGTGGACAAGGACGATCGTCGCGTCTGGAAAGGTATCCAGCGCGTAGCGCAGTGCTTCCTGTGACGGCGGCGAACCATCAAGCGGCACAAGGAGTCGGCGAGCCATACTCGGTCTTTCACCGGCAGGGATACAATAACATGGCGACAGCGGCGCGCTGTCGAGCGGGCAAACAACCACTCACCCAAATCGGGGATGTACCGACAACGCACGACGGGCGGTAGTATATACACACCGGGAGCCGCCATCCTATGTGGCACACGCAGCAATCATCGTTCTGGCAGGCACCGAATCGCACGCCGATTATGGGCGGCTCGCAAACGCGCTTGAAGCCGCCAAGGAGTTCGCCGAAACCGACGGCGACGATGTGAAACTGATCTTCGACGGCGCGGGCGTCCAGTGGGTTCCCGAACTCGAAGCCCCCGACAGCGACTATCATGATCTCTTCGAAGCGGTTCGAGAACACGCCGCCGTCTGTGACTACTGTGCGAGCGCGTTCGATGTCACCGACGCCGTCGACGCCTCCGGGCTGACAACTCTCGCTGAGTACGACGGCCATCCGAGTATCCGCGACCTCGTTGCCGATGACTACGAGATCATCACGTTCTAACGCGGCCGAACGCCCGATTTTTACAGACAGCGATAAATCTGGTCGTTCACCCAACATAATCGAACTGAACCGCGATATGGCCGTCCGGAACACCCCAGTAGGCAAACCGGCAGCGACCCGGCTGGAGGTCGGGACAGATCGTCAGGTCGTCTTCGTGGGCGTGGCCCGCAAGCAGCCCATCTTCGGTGAGTTCGAACGACCACGTGAACCCCTCGCCGGGGGGTTGGCCGATCCCAATATCAGTGTAGGGGAGGCGGTCGGCATCGCCAGTCGTGCCGCGAACCTCCTCCCAGCCGTTCTCTGTTTGTAGGTGCAGATTGTACTTGTGTTCGTTCCCAGTCGTTAGATACGTACTCGACACGTTGACAAGCCGGAATTCGATCTCATCGCCGCGCTCGAATGTGAGGTCGTCGACAGCGTCGCCAGGGGTGCGAGCGCGAAGCGCGAACGTCGACGCACCGTCATCATTGGTGAGCGTCCCGTACTCGATGGAGTCGTTGTCGACATACGTGGGGTGACGTTCGAAGCCGTCGGTCGCACAGTCGAGGGCGGTCGGCACCGCCGGTGGGTTGCCGTCTGGCTGGACACCGCCAGCAAGCGTGTCAGGATCGATCAGCGGCGCGTCGGCGTCAATCTCGGCTGTGACTCCCGAGCCGTTGGTGAGTGTGACGCGTGTCGCCGCTGGGAGGTCATCGCCGGTAACACGGATGAACGCCGAGGGGTAAGTGAGCGCCTGCGTGCAGAATGTTCCTTCTTCACTGGTGTCGACCGCGCTGGCGGTGGCAGTGATCGCGTTGTCGTCGATAACGACTTCGTCGACAACGATCTCGCGGTAGCAGCCGGTGGGGCCGACCGACTGCAGATAGAGGAGTGTCGCCGACGAAAAATCGGTTTCGTCGACGAACGCCGTGACTGCCTCGGGCGTCGTCTCGCGGTCGTCGACGAGCCAGCGCAGTTCATCGCGGCTCTCGAAGCGGGCGACAACGCCGGCCGACTCGGTCGGCTGCCCGGCGGTGGCCCACTGCGGTTCGGTGAAGGAATCGCCGAGCTGGTGAACAGTATACTCCGTGGCTGATCGGTCAGCAGTCTCGTCGTCGGGGTCGGTCGGCGCGCCGGCACAGCCAGCCAGCAGGAGGGTGCCGAGACTCAGCCCGGCAAGAGAGGAGCGACGGTGCATATCCGACAGTCAGCCGAGCGGAGTAAGTGTCTTCGGGCCGGTACAATCGGCGTTGTAGTGGTGAAAAAGGCGGTGTCAGAGATCCCGGTTAGGCGTCATCGTCCCGAAGCTCGTCAAGTTCGGCTTCGACCTCGGCGTCGTCGACGTCAGCCTCAAGATCCGACAGTTCGGCATCCACGTCCGCGTCGGTCGTGCTGGCCTCGACATCGGCGTTTTCGTCGCTGTCGGCTGTGTCGGCATCAGTTGTCTCTCCGTCACCGTCGCCCATCTCGGCTTTCAGCGTATCGAGTTCGGAGTCGACGGCCTTGCCGCTTGACAGTGATTCGAGTTCGCGGTCGATCTCATCGCCATCAGAGAGCGCGTCGTCGAACGTGCCGGTTTCCTCCAGTTCGTTCATCGCCTCGGCGCGGGCCTCCATCTCCTCGGTGCGCTCCTCGGCGCGCTCGATCGAGCGGGCGACATCGCCCATCTCGTCGCCAACGCCGCTGAGGGCTTCCGAGACCTGCGATGAGGCCTCGGCGGCCTCGTATTTCGCCTTCATCGTCTCCTTTTTTGTGCGGAACTCCTCGATGCGACCCTGGAGTTTGTCTTTCTTGTCGACGAGGTCGTCTTGGGTCGCCTGTAGATCGGCGATCTGATCGTTGAGCTCCTCGATCTGGGTCATCTTCGATTGCTTCTTTTCGAGGGCTTTCCGGGCGAGATCATCCCGATCCTGCCGGACAGCCTCGCGGGCCTGCTCGTTGTGTTTGTCGACGTTTTCCTCCAGGCGGCGTTTCTGCATCTCTAAGCGTTTCTTTTGGGTCGTCAGATCAGCGATCCCCTGTTTGACATCCTGTAGCTCGTCTCGCATCTTCTCGTAGGAGTAATCCAGCGTCTCGGTGGGATCTTCCGATCGGTTGAGGAGGGCGTTGAGCTTCGACCGAACAACGTAGGAGGTGCGCGAGAGGATTCCCATAGGCTGTGTTGGGCCACGGCGTGCTTAAAACCTGAGATGTGGGCCCTCGGGGGCTCGACGGCCCGTTCGGCCCGTCATCGTGAGGCTGGTCACCGCCCGCAGGCTGGCGGTGTCGATACCGACGTGAGCCCCGAACCAACAGGGTACCCTATACTATGAGGCCCACTGCTCGTGTGGAGCCCTATTCACATAGTGGATAGCATTAGGGTAGGACAGAGAGTATTTCCATTCAACGCGTGAGCCATCAAGGCACCCACAAAAATCGCCACTGGCACGGTCGGCCGAGAGCCGCAACCGGCGGCCGCGCCGACAGGACGGAACGGGGCGTGGTGTGATGAGCGACGCCCAGGAACAGCACCGCGATCGGGAACTACTGGCGACCGCCCAGCGGCTCGCCGCCGTCGGCGGCTGGGAGTACGACATCCAGCGGGAAACGCTGTCCTGTACCGACGAGGTCACACGACTTTGTGGCCAGCCAGCCAGCGACGAGTTGACGCTGTCGACGACGATCGAGCAGTTTCATCCGTCGGATCAGCCGGCGGTGCGGGCCGCCATCGACGGGGCGATCAACGCCGGGGAGGGCTTCGAAGGCGAGTGGCGACTTCAGCCCGAAGACGACGACCAGCGGTGGGTTCGGGTCTACGGCGAGCCCGAAGAACAAAATGGCGCGGTTGTTCGGGTTCGCGGCGCAATCGAGGACATCACGGCGGAGAAACAGCACAAACAGCGGCTCAACCGGCTCTTCGAGACGAACCGCAAGCTCTTCGGGCAAGACACCACCGACGCGGTCGCCAGCGTCGCTGTCGACGCCGCCCGCGGGGTGCTCGGCTTGTCGCTCTGTGGGATTCATCTGTACGACGCCGGCGACAACGTGCTCGCGCCGGTCGCCACGACCGACGCCACCGTGGAAGCGTTCGGCGAGCCGCCAGCGTTCGGTCCCGGCGACAGCATCGCCTGGGAGACCTTTGAGACCGGCGAGCCACACGTCTACGATGATGTACAGGCCGCTGACACCGTTCACAATCCCGACACCGCCATCCGAAGCGAGTTGCTGCTGCCGCTTGGCGACCACGGCGTCTTTATTGCCAGCTCGCCGCAGGCGGGTGCCTTCGACGACCGCACCGTCTCGATGGGGAAGATTCTCGCTGCCGATGTTGAGGCGGCCCTCGATCAACTCGACCAGAAACAGCAGCTTCGCGAAACAAACGAGCGCTTAGCGGAGTTCGCCAACATCGTCTCCCATGATCTCCGCAATCCGCTGTCGGTCGCAAAGGCCGGCGTCGAAGTCGCCCAACGCGGTGCCGGCGACGGCGACAGTCTCGAGCGTGTCGAGCGCGCTCACGACCGGATGGCAACGCTGATCGATGATCTGCTGACCCTGGCACAGGATGGCGAGGATCTCGATGAGGACGCCCTCGAATCGGTGTCGCTGCCGGCGGTTGCCGCAGACGCATGGGATGGAGTGGCAACCGACGACGCCGCGTTGGCGGTGCCCGCCACCGACAGCATCGTCGCCGACCGATCACGGCTCCGACAACTGCTTGAAAACCTCTTTCGCAACAGCATAGAGCACGGGTCACCGGACGATCGATCGCAGGCTGTCGATACGGAGCCAGCAGTCGACGATGCGGAGTCAGCAGTCGACGATGTCGACCACGACGCGGCGGTCACGGTTCGTGTCGGCGACCTGCCTGACGGCTTCTACGTCGAGGACGATGGCCCCGGAATCGACCCGGACGACCGAGAGACCGTCTTTGAGCCCGGCTATACCACCCACGACGAGGGGACGGGATTTGGGCTGCGGATCGTGCGCACTGTCGCGGCAGCCCACGACTGGGACGTTTCGGTAACCGATGGGACGGCCGGCGGCGCGCGGTTTGTGTTCACCGATGTCGAAACCCGGCTGAACTGATCGTGGGAGAGACGCGCACAGTTAAACCGCCTGCCCGTCTACGATTCAGGTGTGATCGAGCGGCCATTCACGCAGTTGCCGGCGACCACGGTGACCGTCCAGGTCGATCCCGACGCCTCAGTCGCACCCGTCAGATCCCGGCTCAGTCAGCTCTTTGGCACCGAGCAGGTCACCGTCACCGAAGGCGACGCCGACCAGGCCGCCGAGGTCGTTGCCAGCCGAGACGGCCGCGTCGTCGCCACCTCTTCAGTGGACGCATTGCTGCAATCGCTGTTGCTCATCAACTCCGATGTGTATATCACCGGCAGTCGCCCGGTCACCGAGGCGACGCTGCCGGATGTGTTGGCCGCGCTCTCCGACATCCCGTTTCAGCTGCGGGGGTATCCCGACTCGGATAGCGAGAAGCTGTTGTTGATCGCCGTCTCCCGACGGATCGAACGGCGAGCCATCGAGGCCGGCGCGGGAACCTTCCGAGTTGGCTTCCAGCAACTCTCCCGGCTGGTCGACGAACCCGGCACCACCGAGGTCTACGAGCAACTGGCCGCCACCGATGTCGACGTCCATGCCTACGGTGTCGGCGATGTCGCCGTCCCCGACGAACTGGGGGTGACCGCCCACACCGGCGACTCCGCGCTCCACCGGCGAGGGTGGTTTGTCATCTTCGAGCCGGCGACGGCGACCGTCGAGCCGATGGCGTTGTACGCTCTCGCCCGTGGTGCAAACCACTGGGAGGGGTTTTGGACATATACGCCCGAGCGGATCGCGGCGATCAGCGATGTCGTCACCCAGACGGCCGTGACCCGATCGTAAGCCGACAGGAGGGGAACGACGCAGTGGGCGGCGGAAGTGGGTTTTAAGCGACCCGGGAGCGAGTGCACTAGCGAGCGTGACGGACGCAGACACAGCCGCGGGGTCGACGCCCCCGCCGGCCGAGACGGACAGCGAGTCGATACGGGTGCTGTTGGTCGACGACGACGAGGATTTCGTCGCGTTGGCCTCGACACTCCTGGAGGCCGAAAGCGACCGGATCGACACAACCACTGAGACCAATCCACAGCACGCCCTCGAAGCGACGGAGTTCGAAACCATCGACTGTGTTGTCTCCGATTTTCGGATGCCGGAGTTAGACGGCATCGAATTCCTCGAAACCATCCGCGAGACGTATCCGGAACTCCCCTTTATTCTCTTTACCGGCAAAGGCGACGAGGAGGTCGCCAAACGCGCGATCGCCGCCGACGTGAGCGACTACATTGTCAAGGACGGCTCGGCCGAACAGTATGCCATCTCGGCGAACCGGATCGAAAATCTCGTCGCCCAGTATCACACCCGCCAGCAGGCCCGTCGGCAACGGCGGCTGGACACCCTCAGCCAGCAGGCCCTCGACACGGCGTTGAGCGAGCCAACGCGAGCGGCCATCGAGACGGGGATCTGTGCGCACCTCGTCGACACCGACCTGTATGCGGCGGCCTGGATCGTCGAATCCGATCCCCACAGCGAGGCGATCACCGCCCGAACCCGCGCCGGCGAGACAGCCCTGCTGGATGAGCTCGCGGCTGTAGCCGCCCGCGAGGACAGCGTCGAAGCCCAGGCGATGGCAACCGGCGACCACCACGTCGCCAGCGACCTCGCCGGACGGGATGACGCGTGGGCGGTCGCGGCCGCCGACAACGGGATGGCCGCCGCGATCGGCGTCCCGATCACCAGAGCGGGCGTCCCCTATGGCGTGCTTGGGGTCTACACCACCCGAAGCGACCTCGGCGACGACGAGGTGGCGACGCTGAGGACGATCGCCGATCTCACCGCGTTTGCGATCGGGGCCAGCGAACGCCGGCAGGGCGACACCAGCCAAGAAGTCACCGAGGTCACCTTCGACGCCAGCACAACCGACCTGCCGTTTGTTCGGGTGGCCGACGCCGTCGGCTGTGCGGTCGAAATCAGCCAGACGAGCCACCGCAGCGACGGGACGACCCGAACGGTCTACCGGCTTGCTGATCCGCCAGCGGACGCCGCCGAAACGGCAGAGACAGTGCTGTCGGCAGACGTTGAGCAGGTCGACGGCGCGGCCGACACACTGTCGATCGCCAGCGACGAGCCGTGGTGGGTCGCACTCACCGAGAGCTACGGCGCGAATATCGCCGCCGCGAGCGCCGACGATGACGGCGCGACGATCACCGTTGAACTCCCACCGAACGTGACAGTGCGGGCGGTCGTCGACACGCTGACAGCCCACGCACCGGGGATCGAACCAGTCGCCCGCCAACAGCGCGCCCGCCGGGAGCGATCGCTCACCGAGCTTGAGGCCACCGTCGCCGAGCGACTCACCGACCGCCAACAGGAGGTCGTCGAGACGGCCTACGAGGCGGGCTACTACGAGTGGCCCCATGCGGTTTCAAGTGAGGCCGTCGCCGACCTGCTGGGGATCGCCCAGCCGACCTTCGCCGAACACTTCTGGGCCGCTCAACGCCGGATCGTCGAATCGCTGTTCGATCCTGACAACCCAGAATAGAGCCCCACCACCGCCGCCGTCTCACGCCACCCCAGCGACCCTTTATTGATAGGACGTGGGATGGTGTGATCGCTCCTATTCACCTAGCACGTACTGTTAGGTGTGTTTCACCCGTTGTACCAAGTGATGCTTGACTCAATCGCCGGACTGCTGTCGACGGACGAGGGGTCGACACCGGGCACTGATTCGACAGACCAGACGAGCGATGAGGAGGCAGTTGATGCTGCATCGGCGGGCGATAGGGCACCGAGTGAGACAACTGCCGACAAGGGCGCAGTCGACATTAACGCGAGCACGGTCGACGACAGCGCGACAGAGACGAACGCCATCGGCAACGACGCCGCAGACACAATCGAGGGCAACGATGCGACCGCTGTCGACACCACCGATGCGACCGCCGTCGACAGCACTCCACCCGCACCCGACGACGGGGGGCAAACAGTCGAGCATCCAGAAGCATCCGCAGAGGCCACCACCCAACTCGCCGCCGACGGTGGGGTAGACGCACAGACGGCACCCCAACAGTCCGCCGGGCAGGGAGCGGCGACCACACAACAGGCCAGCGGCACGGTCACGACCGACGCCGACGCCGAGACAGTCGTCATCGAGCGCGATCGGCTTGAAGAGCTCCAGACCGCAACCCAGGAACTCGCCTCGGCGGCAACCCAGGTCGCCGAAAGCACCGAGGAAGTCAACGGCGTCGCCAGCGAGCAGGCCGAGAATATGGCCCAAGTCACCAGCGAGGCCTCCGATCTTTCGGCGACCATCGAGGAGATCGCCTCCAGCGCGGATCAGGTGCGTGCCGAAAGCGACAACGCCCGCGAGCTGGCCGAGGAGAGCCAAGCCGCCGCCAACGACGCCATCGACGCGATGGACACCGTCGACGAGGCGGCCACCGAGGTCGCCGACGACATCGCCGCGCTCCGGGATCGGGTCGAAAACATCGACGAGATCGTCGCCGTGATCCAGGATATCGCCGAGCAGACGAACCTGCTCGCGCTCAACGCTTCGATCGAGGCCGCCCGCGCGGGCGACGCCGGTGACGGGTTCGCGGTCGTCGCCGACGAGATCAAAACGCTCGCCGAGGAGACCCAAGAGCAGGCCGTGGACATCGAGGAGATGGCCACCCGGATCAAGAACAACACCGACGAGACCGTCGACAGCATCGAGCGCGCCAACGACCGCATCGACGACGGCCTCGGCCGGGTCGACACCGCCATCGAGAGCCTCGATCAGATCGGCGACGCGGTCGGTGAGATCAACGACGGCATCAAAGAGGTCGCCGACGCGACCGACGAGCAGGCCGCCAGCACCGAGGAGATCGCCGCGATGACCGACGACGCAAACGACAACGCGCGTCTGTTAGCCCAAGAGATGGACGAACTCGCGGCGGCCAATCAAGAACAGACCAGCATGGTTACCGAGATCGCCGATCTTGTCGAGACGTTCAGCGAGAACAGCGAGATCGAGTTCGAGGCCAGCCGCAACTAAGGAGGAACAATGAGCGACACCACACAGGTACTCACGTTTACGCTGGGCGACGAGGAGTACTGCGTTCCCATCGAGTACGTCGCCGAGATCGTTGGCGGCGACACGGTGCGATCGGTGCCGAACACCGAACCCCACGTCGAGGGCGTCACCGACCTTCGCGGGGAGACGACCACCATCGTCGATCCGAGCACACTGCTGGAGGTCGACACCGGGCAACTGCTGACCGACGGCGGCGAGGCGACCGAGCGGATCATCGTCCTCGATGCCGACGCGTTGGGGACGGAGTCGCCGGTCGGCTGGCTTGTCGAGGAGGTACGAGCGGTCAACGAGGTGGCCAGCGACGCCCTCGATACCGGCAGCGTCACCGAGAGCCCGTTCCTCCGGGGATTCCTGAAAGACGACGCGGATGACAACTTCACGCTGTGGCTTGATCCACACGAACTGACCGCCTGACAGCATCGAGCAGTAGCTCCCACCGCGATTCACCACACTCCCTTTCATTCATACGCATGAACGCGACCACACGCCAGACAACCGAGAACTGGGCCGGCACGACGACCAACGCCACCGCGAACACGACCTCGCTTGCGGACTCGTTGGCAACCGCTGAGCGAGCGAAAAACACCGACCCGTCGACGACGGACGAGGACTCGACGATCGACTCGCTGACCAACAGATCGACAACGGGCACGTCGGCAACGGCCGAGAGACCACCCGGCGAGCTGTCGATCCCGACGCGGCTCCCCGAGCCGGAGACGACGATCTACCGGGATTCGGCAACCGTGATCCGGCTGTTACAGACTGAGACGATGGCCGACACAGCCGAGATCCGACTGTATCGCGCTGCCGACGCCAACATCGACGAGGGATCGACCGCGGTCGCGACCGACGGCGGCCAGCGACGGGGCGATCTCGACGCGCTGCCGGCAGCAACGCGGCGACGATTCGAGGCCGCCGTCGACGCCGTCGCCGAGCAGTTCGATCTCACTGTCGATGACGATGGCCGACTCCGGGCACGACGCGACGACCACGGGCGGGCTGGCATCCTCGAATTCGCCGCCACGCTCGGCGACCGCTAGGAAATTAACTCGATTTGTACTCGCAGTAAATTTATACACCTGTCGCCGCAATGTGCTGGTGATGCCCCAGATCACCGTCTCCGACGACCTGTACCGACAGCTCGAAGCCGAATCGCTTGACACAGACATCAGCGAGACGCTCTGGAAGATGGTTGGTTCCTACCGACGCGCCAATAATCCTGAGTCGGATACGGCCTGATCAGTTCGGTTCCATTTTTTGCCGAGTAGCACCCGCTGACCGCGAACAGTTTTGCTGCCGCAGCCGAACTGAGTAGTGTGGCCGAGAGTCTGCTGCTGACAGTCGTTGCCATCTTTGCGGTCGGAATCGCCGGCCAGCTGCTCGGGGGTCGGCTGCGCGTGCCGAGTGTCATCTTCTATCTGGGTGGCGGGCTGCTTCTCGGCGAGGTCGGGATCGGCCTCATTAGCCTTGAGACGTTCGGGGCCGGGCTGACGACGGTCGTCGGCCTCAGCGTGGCGGTTATCGTCTTCGACGGGGCACTCGCGCTCCGACTCGACCGCATCCGCGCCGCCGAAACCGCCTCCCTCCGCTTGGTAACTATTGGCGCGCTCATCACGTTTGTCGGCACGGCCGTCCCCGTCCGCCTGTTGACCGGCACAGACTGGGAGCTGGCCGCGCTCATCGGCGCGTTACTCGTCGCAACCGGCCCGACGGTCATCACGCCGATTGTCAACGTTGTCCAACTCCGACCGCACGTCTCGGCGGCCCTCGAAACCGAGGGGATCGTCAACGACGTGACCGCGGCGATCGCAGCCGTGGTGATCTTCGAGGAGGTGCTGTTGCTGGAAGCATTCGGGCCGAATACGGCAGTTGCGTTTGTCGAACGGCTCGGAGTCGGCGTGGCAACCGGGGTCGTGGCTGCTGGGGTAACCTACTATCTGCTCCGCGAGGAGTTGCTGCCGGGCGAAGGGACACGATCAGCGCGGTTCACTGTGCTGCTGGCGGCCATCGGCTCCTACGGCGTCGCCGATACGGTCTCCGCGGAGGCAGGGGTCGCAGCGGCCGCAACCGCCGGGATGGTGCTCGCCAACGTCGACATCCCCCATCGGGAGACCATCGAGGAGTTCAGCGAGGACATGACGCTGCTGTTGCTCGCCTTCGTGTTTGTCTCGCTGGCGGCACTCGTCGACGTCGAGGCAGTGCTCGGGCTGGGGCTGGCCGGCGTCGCCCTCGTGGCGGTGCTCATGTTGGTGCTTCGGCCGCTGGTCGCACTCATTTCCACGACCGGCATCGAGCAGTTCACCTGGTCGGAACGGCTGTTTCTGTCCGCGGTCGGCCCACGGGGGATCATCCCGGCAAGCGTGGCGACGCTGTTTGCGATCGAGCTGGCCGCCGGCGGTGATGATGCCGCGGCGGCGACGCTGCTCGGGGCCGTCTTCATCGTCATCTTTGCGACCGATGCGATCGAGGCGGGCTTTGCCCGACAGATCGGTGATGCACTCGGAGTGACACCAATGCGCATGATAATCGTCGGCGGCGGCCGGGTCGGCCGGTCGCTCGCCACCCAACTGGAGAGTCGAAACGAGTTCGTCGTCCTCGTCGACGACGACGAAGACCACTGTGAGACAGCCCGCGAGGAAGGATTCCAGGTCGTCGCCGGCGACGGCACCGACGCCGCCACCCTTCAGACGGCCGGCATCGACGAGGCGAAGGGCCTCGTTGCGGTCACCGGCGACGACGACATCAACTTGCTCGTCTGCCAGACGGCGATGACGAAGTTCGGCCTCGACGACGTATATGCCCGGGTCAACAACCCCGACAACGTCGAGCAGTTCGAAGCCCTCGGCGTCGGCGCGGTTGACGAACCGCAGGCGGCCGCCTACGCATTGGACAACCAGATCGAGCGGCCAGCCTTGGCCCGCTGGATGAACGACCTCGGCGACAGCCACGACATCATCGAAATCGAGATGACCGCCGAACACATCGCCGGGAAATCGATCCGAGAGCTCACCGACGAGATCCCGGGCGGCTGTCTCATCGCCGAGATCGGCCGCGGCGACGACGCCCACGTCCCTGATGCCGACGAAACCATCGAGTACGGCGATCAGATCACGTTCCTCGGGGATTCCGCCGCGGTGAAGAAAGCAGTTGGGCGGTTTCATCCGCACGACTGATGGTAGGAGTAATACCGGTATGACGAGCGGACAAAAGGTGTGGTCAACTGTTGTTCAGTTGTAGTCCCGCCAGCGATACCCACATTCCTTGCACTTAAAAAAGCGCGTCGGCGGTTCGTCGGCCGCGCCGGTCTGTTTGATCGTATACCACGCTTCACCGTGGCCGCACTCCTCGCATGTCACATCGTCAGCGGTCGGTTTCCCCTCGAACTGATCGTTTTCCTCGGTTTCGATGAGTTCGTCGCCACTCTGCTCAGTCGTTGAGACGAAGGCGTCGGCGCGGTCAGCGTCGCGGTCGGCGGTCGCCCCACAGTCATCGTTGGTACAGACCATCTCACCGTCTTGGGAGACCATCATTGTCCCACACTCGTCGCAGAACTGCATACCCGCGGTACTGGCCGGGACGGTTTAATCTCGTTGTCCGCGGTCGAAGGCCGGCCCGTCGGCGGTGACGACCGGGCAGTCAGCGACGTGGAACCGCCCGTCGTGAAGCGTTTCGAGAATATCGGTGTCGGCGTTGGTACACTCACCCGCCGACTCATCGAACTGTGAACACTGCTGGCAGTAGGCAGTCGGTTCGATGAAGGCTGTCGTCCCGGCGATCACCTGTGTTGGTGTGGTATCGCCCGACGGCGACGGTACCGTCTCACTCGCCGCGCTGTCGGTGACATCCCGCCACGGCACCTCGCTGTCGGTCGTCGACGCCGCGTCGCCGTCACCCCCATTCGGGCTGGCAGCCGCCGGCTCGTCGGCTGGCTTGTGATCCGTCATATGGTACCGCAACACACCTAGTAGTTAACATTTCGGACATACTAGCGCGTTGACTACTCCCAAAACGCGGGGGTCAGCGGATCTTCCGAACGTTGCTCAGATCGTAGCCCCGATCGTGAAGCTCGCTTTCGAAGGCGGCGATCTCGTCTCGATCCAGCCGGTCGAGCGCGCCGGGGAGTTCCCGGATCGACAGCAGGCGGGCGCGTTGGGAGCCGCCGGTCTCCCAGGCAAACGACAGCGTCCCGGTCGTCGCCGCCGAGAGACTGCCCAGTTGGGCGTCGGTCACCGCCTCCGCGTCGGCGACGACGAGCACCAACCCACCCCGGGCGGTGACCATCCGTGTCAGCCCGCGAAGCAGGCGGACGACAGCCGCCCACGATACCACATCGTCCGAGAGGTCGTCGAGATCGGTAATCGCGTCGATCACGACGAGGTTCCCGCCGACGGCGTCGTCCAGCGACGCCCGCAACGCCGACAGAATCGCCGGGGTGTCAGTCACCCCCGGAGCGTCGCGACCGGCACCCGTTGTCGACGATGCGTCACTGGCCACGGTGTCGCCGGCGTCGGTGCCGTCGCCAGCGGTGGTGCTGTCACCGGCGTCGTCGCTGGGGATCGTTGCAGTGGTCTCACCGTAGTCAAAGGGATCAGCTGCTTTGTCGTTCTCGACAGCGTCGTCGGAGTCGCCATCAGAGACGGTGTCACCGTCAGCAGCCGGCTCCGGCGGCAGCGATGGCGGCTCGTCGCTGTCCTGGTACCACGCCGCCGGCACGTCAGTCGCATCGAAATACGTCGCCGAGAGATCGTGGTAGGTGATCCCCGCAGCCGCCCGGTCGGCGATCTCGGTGGAGACTGTCTCGGTCAGAGCAGCTTCCAGCGAATCGGTCGTTGCCGCCACCGAGAGGTAGTGAACACTCGCGGGGACGATCACCCCTTCGTGGTCGATCCCCCGATAGTGACGCTCGAAGGCCTCGTTGTCGGTCGTCGCCAGCGCGTTCATCGCCGCGCTGGTCTGGGCGAACTTCCGGCCGCCGGCTCCGGGTTCGGTCGCCAACAACACGACGCTGCCCGTGGGGACGCCCCCGTCGAGCATCGAATCCAGCCGGGAGACGCCGAACGGCATATCGACCATAGGTGGCGATACGGCTACGCCCGTTTAGCCGTTACGTCGAGCGGGTCGCCGCCAACCCGCGCGCCGTGGTTACGACCAGCCACAAGATCGACCGTGCCGTCGATCCCAGCCGCATCGAGTGCTGCCCGACCAGCATCGCGAGCCCCGTCGGCGTGGGCGGCGTCGGTGACGCCGTAAACGGTTGGCCCCCACGAGGATTGCCCCGCCCCGTAGATCGCCGGCGACCCCGACAGCGAGTCGACGAGTTCGCCGACCGGGGGCCGGTAGACCCCACCCTGTTCGTCGGTGTACCACGCGCCGTTGAGCCGGCCGATCTCGGCGACAGCCGCGCCAAAGCGGTCGGCGTCGCCGGCGGCGATCGCCGGCAACACCCGCCGGGTGAGCAGCCCCGAGATGCGATCGGCGATCGCCGGCTCGGCGCGCTCGATCGCCGCGCGAATGCTGTCGTCCTCCACGTCGCCGCTGCGGCCTGGCTCGCTGTCGGGGATCACCAACAGAAATCGCCAGTGGTCAGGGATCCGGTGGCGGGCGGCGATCGGCGGCACCGTCCAGTCGCCGTCCTGTGGGCGAGCAGTCGTGAACCGCGCGGTCGGGTGGCCGCCATCAAGCACAAACCCGCCAGCCTCGAAGGTGCCAACACCGATCCCCGATCGCCCGCCGCGGCCGAGGGCAGGGGCGATCTCTCGGACGGCGATTCCCTTGTCGTAGGCGTCAGCGACCGCTGTTGCCACCGTCAGCATCGTTTGGGTGCCGCTGCCGAGCCCGACGTGTGTCGGGAGCTGCTGGTCGACCTGCAGTGAGACACCATCGACACCGAGTTGCGCACAGACCGTGGCGGCAACCGATTCGATCGCCGGCGGCGCGTTGATCGATGCAGCCGGGGTTGCCGACAGCGACACCTGTGGCGCATCGAGCGCCACGCCAAGCGCGCCATACAGTCGGCTGTGGGACAGCGAGAGATTGCTAAAGCCGAAATGCAGCCGCCCGCCGACGGCGACCTGCGTCATACCTGTGGTTGGGCATGCGGTGGTATTCGGGTTTCGACAGCGGCAGCGATCGGGGGTAGAGCCGCTCGCTCAACAGAACCGGTCGAGGAATGTGTTGACATCCGCGTCGCTGCCGGCGACGACGAGCCGATCGCGCCGTTCCAGCTGAAATGTCGCCGCCAGTTCCGTCAGCGTGCGACCGTCGCGTTCGACGGCCACGACCGTACAGCCGGTTTCCTCTCGGATCGCCGCGCTGGCCAGCGTCTCACCGGCCAGCCCCGGCGCGGTCGTTTTCACGATCTCGACGTTGGTCTCGATGCCGAGAATCTCCTCGTCGGCAAGCACCAACGACGCGATCGACCGCCCGCTGACCGTCGCCAACGAGAGAACATAGTCCGCGCCCGCGCGGTATGTTTTCGGCACCGCAGCCCCGGTTTCGGCGCGGGCGATGAGCTCCGTCTCCGGGTCGAGTTCGCGGACGATCAGTGTCGCAAACTCGGTGGCGGTCTCATCGGGGATCGCCAGCACAACTGACTCGGCGGTTTCGACATCGGCGGCGGTAAGCGTCTCAGTGACCGTTGCGTCGCCGACGACATCGACCCCTTCTTTCGATTCAATATCGACGACGGTGTGTGTGATATTGGCCGCCGACAGCAGCTCCGAGACCGTTTGGCCGACCTGTCCATAGCCGACGACGACAACTCGCCCGCGACCGAACTGTCGAATCCGCGAGCCGGTTGCGGTGCGGAGTCGGTCAAGGGCGGCCCGGTCGCCGGTCACCAACAGCGTCATCCCGCGTTCCAGCGGGGTGTCCAACGGCGGCGGCGTCTCGAAGTCGCCCTTGTGCCACGCGCCGACGACGTTGACGTTGTACCGATCACGAATGTCGCTGTCGGCCAACGTCTGACCGGCCAGTTCGCTGTCAGCCCGGACGGAGATCTCGGCGATCTCAAAGTCCTCGCCCAACTGGATTGAGTCCCCGAGATCGGTTTCGATAGCGGTTGTCACCTTCCGGGCCAACCCCTCCCCGAGCAGTTGTCGGGGCGTGACAACATGGTCGGCCCCGGCAAGGTCGTGGTAGGCGGTAAGCGATGGATCTTCGACGACGCTGACGACGGTCACGTCCTCAGTGACCTCGCGGGCCGCAAGGACGATGCTGGCATCGACCCGATCCGAGACATCGGCGACGAGAGCGCGGGCCGCGCCGAGATTGGCGTCCCGAAGGTCGGCCGCCGACTGTGGATCGGCGTGGATGACGGTGTAGTCCTCCGCATAGAGGTCGGCCGCCCGCTCGTGGTCTGGTTCGACGAGTACGTAGTCAACGTCCTTCGAGTCAAGTTCGTCGATCAACTCCCGGGCTCGCGGTGTATAGGTGCAGATGACGACGTGATCGCTGTGGTCGTCGTCGACGGCGGTCGGCACCGAGACCGAAAACTGTTCGCGGAACCACGGCAGCAGGATCGCCGGCAACGCGAGAAAGAACAGCCCGACGCCGGTGAGATCCAACAGGATCACAAGCAGGTTCATCGGTGTGCTCTTCCAGGGCGCGTCGGAGCCATAGCCCGTCGCGGTGATCGTCTCGACGACAACCTGCATGGAGTGTACCAGTGATATCTCTGTGCCCGGCGGCGGGTAGGGGCCGGGCTCAAGGTTGTGCATCCCAAAATCGTAGACAGCGGCGGTCACCACGACGAAGCCGATAATGAATACGAGGAAGTAGCCGACACGCTTCCGGAGGCTTCGCATACCCATCCACTACCGGCCGGTGTAGAAAACCCCTAGGTCTCCGCCCGGTCGGCGACACAGTCATGCGAAGCATTCACAACACAGAATTCAACGATCCGACAGTCAGTCAGCCCCATCGAAACCGTTTTCATGAAACCTGCCGCACAGTCGGTATGCCACCCGAACCGACCACCGAATACGACCCCACGCTAGGGGAGAAGTTTATTTTCGTTACCGGAGGTGTCATGTCCGGGCTCGGGAAGGGGATCACCGCCGCGAGCACGGGCCGCCTGCTGGCGAATGCCGGCTTCGACGTGACCGCGGTCAAGGTCGACCCCTATCTCAACGTCGACGCCGGGACGATGAACCCCTACGAGCACGGCGAGGTCTACGTCCTCAAAGACGGCGGCGAGGTCGACCTCGATCTCGGTAACTACGAACGCTTCCTCGGGATCGATATGACCTCCGATCACAACGTGACGACGGGCAAGACCTACCAGAGTGTCATTGAGGCCGAGCGCGCCGGCGACTACCTCGGCAAAACCGTCCAGATCATCCCCCACGTGACGGATGACATCAAACGCCGCATCCGGGAGGCCGCCGAAGGCACCGACGTCTGTATCGTCGAGATCGGCGGCACCGTCGGCGACATCGAGTCGATGCCATTCCTCGAATCCCTCCGACAGTTCGCCAGCGAGGAAAGCGACGATGACCTGCTGTTCATGCACGTCACGCTCGTCCCCAACTCGATGAACGGCGAGCAGAAGACCAAGCCGACCCAACACAGCGTCAAGGAACTGCGCTCGATCGGCCTGCAGCCCGATATCCTGGTCGGCCGCAACGAGGAGCGACTCAACGAGAAGACAAAAACAAAGATCGCCCGCTTCTGCGATGTGTCGACCGATGCCGTCTTCTCGAATCCCGATGTCGACGACATCTACAAGGTGCCGTTGATGGTCGAAGACGAGGGCCTCGACGAGTACGTGATGGAACGGCTCGGCATCGCCGACAACGCCGTCCCGAAGGCCGACCGCTCTCAACGCTGGCGGGATCTCGTCACCCGTGAACGCGATGGCAGCGTCAAGATCGCGCTGGTCGGCAAGTACGGGCTAGAAGACGCCTACATGTCGATCCACGAGGCCCTGAAACACGCCGGGATCGAACAGCGAACCGATGTCGAGGTATTGTGGGTCAACGCCGATGAAATGGAGGAGAAACACGCCGAGCGCATGGAGTCGGCCGACGGGATCATCGTCCCCGGCGGCTTCGGCTCCCGTGGCGCGGAAGGCAAGATCGACGCCGTCCGCTACGCCCGCGAAAACGACGTGCCGTTCCTCGGCCTCTGTCTGGGCTTCCAGATGGCGGTCATCGAACAGGCGCGCAACGTCCTTGACTTGGAGGGTGCCCACTCCGCCGAGATTGACGAGGAGACGCCCCATCCCGTCATCGACATCCTGCCCGAACAGAAGGAGATCGACGACATGGGCGGGACGATGCGGCTCGGTGCCCACGAAACCCAGATCGAACCCGACACGCTGGCCGCCGAGATCTACGAGGCCGATGCCTGTACCGAACGCCACCGCCACCGGTATGAGGTCAACCCCGAGTATATCGACGAACTGGAGTCCGGGAACATGGTGTTCTCCGGTGTCTCTGGCCGCCGGATGGAGATGCTCGAACTCGACGACCACCCGTTCTTCCTCGGGACGCAGTTCCACCCCGAGTTCCGGTCACGACCCGATCGCGCCAGCCCGCCGTTCGTGAGCTTTCTTGAAGCGGTCACAGAACACAGCGACGAAGAGACAGCCGAAACGACGAGCGAACCAACCGACGATGACACCGAAACCGAGGCGACCATCTAAATGGTAAACGCACCCGACTTTATCGACGACGCAGTCGAATCGATCAGCGAGCAGATCGGCGACGACAACGCGATTATCGCGCTGTCGGGCGGTGTCGACTCCTCCGTAGCGGCGACACTGGCCTACCGCGCGGTCGGCGAACAGTTGACACCCGTCTACGTCGACACCGGCCTGATGCGGAAGGGCGAAACCGAGCAGATCCGCGAGACGTTCTCCTTCATGGATAGCCTCCAGATTGTTGACGCCCACGAGCGGTTTCTCGGTGCGCTGGAAGGCGTGACCGACCCCGAAGAGAAACGCAAGGTCATCGGCGAGCAGTTCATCCGCGAGTTCGAACGCGAAGCCAAAGAGACCGACGCCAAACAGCTCGTTCAGGGAACGATCTATCCCGACCGCATCGAGAGCGAGGGCAACATCAAATCCCACCACAACGTCGGTGGGCTGCCCGACGTAGTCGATTTCGAGGGGATCGTCGAACCCGTTCGTGACCTCTACAAGGACGAAGTCCGGGAGGTCGCCCGCGAACTCGACCTCGAAGCGATTATTTCCGAGCGGATGCCGTTCCCCGGCCCCGGCCTCGCGGTACGGATTATCGGCGAAGTAACACCCGAGAAGGTCGAAGTCGCCCGTGAGTCTTGCCACGTCGTCGAGGAAGAACTCGAAGAGTACGAGCCGTGGCAGGCATTCGCCGCCGTGATCGGCAAGGCGACGGGCGTCAAGGGTGACAACCGCGTTCACGGCTGGGTCGTCGCCGTTCGGTCAGTCGAGAGCCGCGATGGGATGACCGCCCGCGCACAGGAGATCGACTGGGATACGCTGCAGCGCATTCAGAGCCGCATTACGGGTGAAAACGACAACGTCGCCCGCGTCGTCTACGACGTGACCCACAAACCGCCGGCGACCATCGAGTACGAATGAGCGAGACCGCAATCGTCGCCGGCCCCGATCCCGACGGGCTGGGCGACGCCCTGACCGACGAGGGGTTCAGCGTCACCCGAATCGAGGATGTGGTGTCGTCGTCAACGCTGGAAGCCGCCGGCATCGACGACGCCGCGATGTTGGTACTGACTGACGTAGGCGAGGCCAGCGGGATTCCGGTTGCGAAGGAACTGAACCCGGATGTGCGCGTGGTCGTCTACAGCGAGCAGTCGCTGCCGGAGGTCGCAACACGGCAGACGGACTTGGCTGTCGATCCCGCGCTATTGGATGTGAGTGTCGTCGCCGAAGAGTTGGCTGCGGACTAGCTTTCGTCGTCGAACGCTTCACGAACCGACGCAAAAACGAGACTGTCGTGATCGAACGGTTCAGCGTGGCCGAAGGTCGCCGCTCCAGTATCGCGGAACGCCTCTTCGTCCCACTCATCGCCGTAGGTCACTGTCTCCAGTTCAGTTTGACTCATGGGACATCACCTGTCTACTCAAACACCGTCTATCAGCATAATTCTTCTTGCGCAGGTCAAACGGTGTCGTTGAGAATTTGCTGGCAGCGGTTCAGTAACTCTTATAAAAATCTTTTGACGCTTTTTCTGAGTTGTAATCCGGCGAAAACGGGCGCAACTGTGGCTAAAACGCGGTAATTCGAGGCTACTGCTATCCGGGTTGAAGTAGGTACCGCCAGTAGGCCGAATTGCAATGAACCGAACCACGATCATGGCTGTAATCATGGCCGTCTGCCTGCTGGCCGTCCCGATCGCCGCGGGTGCGGTCGCAGCCCAGACTGCCGACGAGCCGACCAACGAGACGGATACGAACGAAACGGACGACAGCGACGACACGTCCGATGACGACGCGTCAGATGCTGACGGGTCAGAGGACACTGACGAGAGCGACGATATCAACGAGACTGATGATGCCGACAACGAGACCGATGTCGCGTTCGCCTACAACGCGACACTCGACAACGGCACGGTTACCGTCACGGTGACCGAAAACGACTCGCCCATTGAGAACGCGACTGTCGCGGTCAACGAGACCACGGTGGGTGCGACCGATGAGAACGGCACCGTTGCCTTCGACCTCGGGAACCGCTCGGCGGTCGAAATCGCGGTGACGGTTGACAACGTCACCCAGACGACGGTCTACGCGGTCGAAGACGGCTCGCTTGTGGCCCAAGACGATGACGAGGGCCCGCCAACAGCGATGCCGGAGCCGGTGCCTGATCAGGTCTCGACGATTCACGAGCTCATCACCGCGTTCCAGAACGGCGAGTACGACAAACTCGGCCCGATCGTCTCCTCGGCAGCCGGCAACGGCAACGCGCCTGAGGAACCGGGCAACGGCGCAGGGAACGCCCCTGACCAACCGGGCAACAACTCAGGCAACGCGCCCCCACAGGCCGGCAACGCTGGCAACGCACCCGGGCAAGCCGATCGGGGTGCTGAGAACGCATCCAGCAACGCCGGCAACGCGCCGGATGATGCGGGTGCCAGCAACGGGCCGGATCGGCCGGGCAACGCAGGTGAAGCCGACAATGACGATGCCGACAATAGTGCTGCCGACGACGACAGTGACGCGGTCGACAGTCCACGCAGCAATGGCAACGGTAACGGGAACGGCCCGAGCAACGCCGGGAACGCACCCGGCAACAACGGTAACGGAAACGCCGGCAACGGAGGTGGGACAGCGTAATCGGTAACAGCACCATCACCACACCCAGTATGCGGTGTCACTCCACTGCGATTTTCCGGGCACGCCCACACGCCACCTGCGGCACTCCGCGGCGTGTGGGTACCATCTCCCGCTGACGACTCCCCCTCCACGATATCGCTGCAGATACGATTCTGAGACAGACTCGACTGCTAACCCATAGAAAGCGGCGAGAACGACAAACCGACAAGACGTAGCGAACAGCGCGCTAACCGCCGAATCGACGCGTTATCCGGTGTTTTTCATTCCGGCAGCGATCCCATTGACCGTCAGCCGCAGGGTTCGCTCCTCGGCATCGGTGAGGTGAGTCTGGCTCAACAGGTGTGTCTGCAGCAAGTTCAGCGGGTCGACGTAGGGGTTGCGGCGTTCGAGACTCTCTTCGAGCCAGTCGCGGCGGAGCAGCGAGTTGCGCCCGGTGATCTCCAGCATGTAGTCGACGGCTTGCTCGTATTCGGCTTCAAGTCGGGGCTGGAACTCCTCGCGCAGTTCGCTGTCGGCGAGAGCGGCGTACTCGTCGGCGATTTCGAGATCGGTTCGCGCAAGCGCGATCGTCGCGCGATCGAACGTCGTCCGGAAGAACGGCCACTCCTCATACATCTCGACGAGGGTATCGAGGTCGCCGCCATCGTCGAGATAGGCGTCGATGCCGGCGGCCAGCGAGAACCAGCCCGGCAGAATACACCGCGATTGCGTCCAGGAGAACACCCACGGGATCGCCCGGAGATCCTCGACGGAACGCTCCTCGGAACGGGAGGCCGGCCGGGAGCCAAGGTTGAGGTTCTCGATAACGGTGATCGGCGTCGCCTGCTCGAAGTAGGAGACGAAGCCATCGGTTTCCAGCAGGTCGCGGTACTCCTCGCGTGCGGCCGCGGCCATCGTGTTCATCGCCGCCGTCCACTCGTCGGGCACCTGCTCGACGGGTTCCTGCAGGGCGTTGTTGCGGGCGCGAATCTGGGCGTCGAGCATCTGTTCAAGATTGCGCTCGGCGATCCGCGGAGTGCCGTACTTTTCGGCGATGGCTTCGCCCTGCTCGGTGAATTTGACCTGGCCGGTGACGGTCTCGTTGGGCAGCGCGAGCAGCGCGCGGTTCATCGGGCCGCCGCCACGAGAGATCGAGCCGCCGCGACCGTGGAACAGCCGCATCGTGATATCGTAGTCGGCGGTGATCTCCGCGAGGCGTCGCTGGTTCTTGTAGAGATCCCAGTTGGCCGCCATGAACCCGTTTTCCTTGTTGGAGTCGGAGTACCCCAGCAGGATCTCTTGGGTGTCGTTGCGGGCCTCGAGGGCCTGGCCGTAGGCCTCGTTTTCGAACAGCGTGCCCATGATCCGGTCGGCCCCGTTGAGCGCGTACTCGGTTTCGAGCAGCGGGACGATGTCGAGGCCGACGTGATCGGGCAGCGAGACGACATCGACCTGATCGGCAAGGAAGAGGACTTCGAGGACATGGCTCGGCTCCTCGGCCATCGAGATGCAGTAGGTGTCGATGGCCTCGGTGCCGTACTCCGTCTGCCAGTCGCCGAGAGCGACAAACCGGTCGAGTACCTTCTGGGATTCCTCGGTGAGGTCGCCCGGCGACTCCATGTCGATCAGCGGCTCGTCTTGAAGAATCGCCTCCGTCAGGAGTTCGGCGCGGGCTTCCTCGTCGAGCTCACGGTAGTCGATCCCCTCGTTGGCGAGGGCTTCATCGACCGCTTTCGTGTGTTGGATACGGTGATCGCGAAGATCGAGGCTGGCCAGCGAAAAGCCGAAGGTGTCGACCTGGCGGATCAGCGGCTCGATGAACGCATCGGCGATGTCGACGCCGCCGTAGCTCCGCAGGCTGGCGTCGACGGTTTCGAGATCGGCCAGAAGCTCTTCTTCGTCCTCATAGCCGCCGGGGCGAACGTCGCCGACGCGGGCGAGTCGCTCCCGCATGAGGCCGAACTTCTGGCGGTAGGGCTCCTCGGGGTAGCGTTCCTTGGCGACCTCGGAAACAGAGGGGAACCGTTCCATGTCAGCCTCAAGCGAGGCTTGGAACGCGCCGGTTGTCGCATACCGGTTGCCGTCCTGGCTCAGCACAGCCGAAAGCCGCTTGAGCTGAGTTTTGTAGCGATCGAGCACGATCTCACGTTGGGTGTCCAGCGTTTCGTCGGTCACGTCGACGGTGACGAAGGGGTTGCCGTCGCGGTCGCTGCCGGCCCACGACCGGAACTCGAAGAGTTTTGGCACGTCGATATCTGGGTACTCGTCGGCGATGACCTCCTCAAACTCGCTGTAGACCTCGCCGACGACATCGAACAGCGTGTTTTCAAGATACCACTGGACGTTGCGGGCCTCATCCTGTGGCTCGGGCTGTCGCTGCCGCACCTGTCGGGTCTGCCAAAGACTGGTCACCTCGGCGTTGATGTCCTGCCAGACATCGTCGGCCTCGTGATCGGTGAGATTGTGTTCGTCAAGCGTTTTGAGGTGGTCGGCGATCGAGCGAAGCTTGGCTTTGACCGTGCTGCGGCGGGCCTCTGTCGGGTGGGCGGTAAACGTCGGCTCGATGAGCACATCGTTGAGGATGCCTTCGACAGTCTCGCTGTCGGCCCCGTCGTCGGCAAGCGTGGAGATCGTCTTATCGAGGCTGTCATCGAGGGTGCCTTCCTGTGAGCCTTCTCGAACCGCGCGGACGCGTTCGCGCTCCTCGGCGAGGTTGATCAACTCGAAGTAGGTCGTGAAGGCGCGTGCGACGTCACCCTCTTCGTCGGGGGACAATCCTTCGATCGTGGTACGGAGTTCATCGCGGGAGCTGATCTCGCCGTCGCGGTAGGCGATCGCGGCCTGGCGGAGGGATTCGACGGTTTCGAAGGCACCGGTCGAGGTCTGTTCTTTCAGTACGTCACCAAGTAGGGCACCGAGTTCACGGACATCTTGCCGCACACCTCGGTTGTGCAAAGACATACCGTATGGTAGAACAACCCACTCCTAAAAGTCTCACCACATCGGCTATCCAGGCGTTTTCGACAGATATACTACGCGAGAGCCGACAAACGGGCTGATTTCGGTCAGTTCAGGGTCACGATATTCGTCATGCTTTTCACGCCCGCGACCAACTTTCGGCCATGAGCGAAGACGACAAGTATCCCCCGGAGTCCGGGCGACGGCGGTTCGTTAAAGGCGTCGTCGGCGGTGGCGCGTTGGCCGGCGTTGGCGCAACCGGTGCGGTCTCGGTCAACACCCTGACAACCGCCTCAGGTGCGGGTGGCGGGACGGTCGAAGCCCGTGTTGTCGAGAATACGGGTGGCCCAGCCCCACGTGGGATGCCACAGATCCCTATCGAGATCGACGACGATGGCTTCATCAAGGGCGTCTGGCCGGAAGTAACAACGGAGAAGCAACAGGGGGTCGAGTTCGAGGTCGCCAAAGCGGAGGATTTCAAAGGTTCTGGGGTAACCTACTCCCAGGAGTGGTTCCAGTACTGCGGGCTCGAATCGAACAACGCACTCGTCCCCAGCTACGAGTCGGACAACTACTTTGTCGCCACCGAAGCCCCCGATTACGCGTGGCAACAGGAGGCAAAATCGGAGGGCGATCGGTTCAACATCAGCGACTTCGATGATTACACCGAGTGGGGCAACGGGATCGGCAAGGCCGGCCTCGGCAAGCCAGCACAGGCAAAGTGGCGATCAGCCGACTCCGAGAATCTTGTGCCGGTGGCGATCATCCGCTCGGAGGCGATCGAAGAAGCCGCCCAAGACGATCCGTGGCTGCAAGCCAGCACCGATCAGGGCGTCATGGCGTACCTGAACAAGTGTACGCACTTCTGCTGTGTGCCGGGCTACAAGACGCTTGGTGGCTCTGCAAACTACGATGCTGAGGACAAGATCTACTGCCAGTGCCACCAGTCGGTGTACGACCCGTTCTCGATCGTCAGTGCGATCTACGTCGGCCGGCCGCGACCCGACGACTAACGACCCAGCATCACACCCACGGTCGCCCGACCCGCGTCTTTTTCAGCGTTCTCCGTCGAAAGTGCCTATGAGCGACCGTTCTGCGTTTGCGTCCGACCGCGACCGTGCCCGAACGCTGCTGAACAACGACGACATCACCGGCCTGCATCTCGGTGTCATCCGCGACGATCAGACCGTCGACACCGTTATCGCCAGAGATCCGGCCAGCGACTACGACCCGAGCATCCACACGCTCTCGTTGTTGGCGACCCATATCCGGGCGGTCGCCGCCGAAGCCGGTGCCGACTACGAGGCTGTCGCCGCCGATGCGGCAGCGATCGCCGGCCAGCTTGATGAACTCCCGATCGAAGGGGCGGCCGACGAGATCGACGAGGCGACAGCCGATTCCGGAGACGCAGCCGACACTGGCGACGAGTCGACAGCAGATGATGGCGACAAGGCGTAGGCGACACAAAAGCACTTGAGTACTGCATCAGCGAGTCAAGACAAACAGCATCGCGTCACTCAAAGTGGTAGCCCGCAAGCGACGAGCAGGCCGCCGGCAGCGTTTCGAGTGCGTCCCCAACCGCGTCGACTGCGGGTTTCTCATCCCGATCTGGATTACCGAGCAGCCGGACGGATTGGGTTCCGATCGACACGAACCCGAGATCGTGGCGGTCGGCGGTCGCTCGCAGGCCGAGCCCGACGGCCGCTCGGTCGTCGGCGACGCGGCGGGCGGGACTTTCGACCCCGCTCACAGTCGCTTCGTAGCCGTTGATCGCCGCCGTCAGATCGTGGCGGTCGACGCCGCGAGACGCCGCCAGCGCGTCGAGTTCGGCGTCGAAGCTGGCCCGCAGCCCGGAGTCGCGGTTGCGGTTGACGAAGTCGATATCGTCGTCAATGAGATCGGCAAGCCCGTCGATGCCGTCAGGGTTCCCCTCAGGAACGAGCAGCCCCCACTCCCGTGACCACTCGCCAACGTCGACCGCGTCGACCTCGCGGTCGGTTGGGCCGGCAACGACCGCGAGATCAGGGATTCCATCCCGAAGGCGGCGTAGCCCCTCGCGGCTTCCCACCGGGAGAAATCGGGGGCGGTCGAGCTGATCCAGCAGCTCGGTAAGCGCCGGATCAGCCTCACCGACCGCGAGTAGGCTTGGCGGGCGCACGTCAGGATCGAACAGCTGTACCGTCACCGACTCGCCGGCTGCGAGATAGTCGGTATCAGGATCGATCGCAACGACGCCGTCGGCATCGACGAGACTCGTCGTCGCGCCCGAGCCCTTATCCACGGGATACACCAGCGGCTCGCCGTCAGCGTCCTCGATCAGCGCGACCGAGGTCAGACGAAGCCGGCCCTCGTCGTGTCGCTGCTGGGCAATCAGTTCGCCGTCAACGGTCGCAGTCGTCGGCTCGGGTTGGCCCGCAGCGGCCCGGATCGCCGGCGCGACGAAGATTCGAAAGATCGTTAGCGCGGAGACGGGGTACCCCGGCAACCCGATGTAGGCTGATTGGGCCGTCTCGCCGGTTGCTGACGGCTCGGTCGCGTCGTTGTGCTGGTCAATCCGACCGACCAACATCGGCTTGCCTGGTTTGACCGCGACGCCGTGCAACAGGAGTTCGCCGCGCTCCTCGATGACACGGTAGATCACGTCGACCGCGCTGGCGGAGGTCGACCCTGAGGAGAGTACAAGATCACACTCGTCGGCGGCCTGTCGGAGGAGGTTCTCCATCGCCTCGAAGTCGTCGCCAGCGTGGGGATAGACGACGGGTTCGCCGCCAGCGGCCTCGACGCCGGCGGCGATCGTGGTCGTGTTGACATCGTAGATCTCCCCGCGCTCGCTGTCGAGGGGTTCACCCGGCGGAACAAGCTCGTCGCCCGTCGAGATGATGCCGACGCGTGGGCGCGCCCGAACCGGCACCTCGTCGACGCCGAGTGCTGACAACAAGCCAATCTCACGGGGCGTTAGGCGGGTGCCGGAGCCAAGTGCGCGCGCGCCAGCGGCGATATCCGCGCCCGCGAGCATGACGTTCTCACTTGGGGCGACCGCGGTGCGGATCTCGATGGCCGTATCGTCGTTGTCGGCGTCGCCGTCACCGTTGATCTCATTGGTTCGCTCGACGACGACGACCGCGTCGGCACCGGGCGGCATGACCGCGCCGGTCGAAATCTCGACGCAGGTGCCGGGGTCGACTGTCACGTCCGGCGTCTCACCGGCGTGAACCGTGCCGGCACGGTCGAGGACGGCTGGATCGACCTCGCCCGCGCCGACGGTGTCGCTGGCATGCACGGCGTAGCCGTCCATCGCCGCCCGATCGAACCCCGGCACGTCGATGGCGGCGTCGACGCGCTCGGCCAGCACCCGACCCCTGGCCTCGCGAAGAGCGACCTGCTCAGTGCCGCCGCCAAGATCGAGATCGGCGATCGTTTCGCGGACGGTTTCGGGATCGGCCAGTGTGCGGAACTCCTTGGTCATGGCAACGCCTCCCAGTGTTCGACCGCGACCGTCTCGCCCGCGCTGTAGCCCTCCCGCTCCTCGGGGATGACGACCCACCCGTCAGCCAGCGCGACGCTGGAGAGGATACCCGCGCCGCCGGTGCGGATCGGCGTTGCGGTGAGCCTGTTCTCCTCGTCGCCAGCGTCGGTCTCGCTGTCGCCGTCGCCCGCGCTCGTTTTGACACGAGCGAACGTTCGAGTACCGGGCTCGCTGGGGAGTTTGCGATCCAGCGTCGCCGACTGCATCGGCACCGGCTCAACTGACATGTGACCCGCCTGCTTGAGCGCGGGGCGGAGGAACTGCTGGGCGGTGATGATACAAGCGACCGGATTGCCGGGCAGCATGAGCACCGGCGTCTCTTCGACGACGCCGAGGGCGACGGGGTAGCCGGGTTTGATCGCCACACCGTGAACAAGCACCTCACCGAGTTCGTCGACGACCTCCGGCAGGAGGTCGCGCTCGCCGACCGAGGAGCCACCCGTCGTGACGATCACGTCCTTCGTAAGATCGCGCTGGATCGCCGCCCGGAGCGCGGATTCGTCGTCGGTGACGGTGTTGCGATAGGTTGCGACGCCACCCCAGCGGTCGACCAACTGTGAGACGGTCAGCCCGTTGGTTTCGATATGTTCGCCTGGTTCGGGATCGGCTTCGACGAGTTCCTCACCGGTCGGGACGACGCCGACGGTGGGGGTCTGGTAGACCTCGACCTCGTAGCAGCCGACCGATTTCAGCAAGCCGAGATCCGAGGGTCGAAGGCGGTGACCCGGCTCGTAGAGCAACTGACCCTCGGTGACATCTTCGCCGACCGGGCCGACGTTGGTGCCCGCAGCGAGGGCCGCAAAGACCTCGATCTCGTCGCCGACGGGGTCGGCTTCCTCGATTTTGACGACGGCGTCGGCTCCGCGTGGGATTTCACTGCCGGTGTGGACGGGAACGGCTCCGTCGGGTCGACAGTCGGCCTCGCGGTCGAGTGCGTCCAAAACGACTGGGCTGCGATCCGACGCGCCGACGGTATCGCCTGCGCGAACGGCGTAGCCGTCCATCGCGGCGCGTTCGTAGTTCGGCACCGGAGCGGGGGCTGTGAGTTCTGTCGCCACCACACGGCCGTCGGCCAGTGATAGCCGCAGGCGTTCGGTGCGGTCGTGGGGCGTGATCGCCGACAGCAACTGCTCGCGGGCGGCCGCAAGGCGGGTTCGATCCTTGAACCCGGCACGGCGTCGATCCTCGGGTGGCATAGCCTCGCTTACGGGGCCGTCCTCTTAAGCCGCGGCCTCGCGGCAGAACGGCACCGACCGCGGGGTTTTTCGACCTCCCGACCCTACAAGAGCGTATGTCACCATTGCGCGATGCGTTGCAGGAGTTGCCGGATGCGGTGTTCGCTGATCTCTTGGAGTCCGACGACGCCTACCTGCTGGTGCTCGATGTTCCGGGGGTGACCGCCGAGACCGCCGACATCCACACCGAAGGCGGACGGCTGGTCGTCGAGGCCCGCCGCGGGAAGTCGGTGCCCCCGGAGTTTGAGTATCTCCGGGAGGATCGGCCGCTGTTTCTCGACGCCGAGTTGCCGCTGCCACGCGAGGCAGACGGGAGCGCGGCGAGCGCCGAGATCGACCGCGGCGTCTTAGAGATCCGGCTGCCGAAAGCCGACGCCGACGGGGAGCCGATCCCGATCGACGACGCCTCGGCGTAGGTGGTCGCTCTGGTCTCTTTGCGTGCCTACTGGCGGTTCGTCGTCGTCGCCTACCGGTTTCTGCCCCTGATCGTCGCCTACCTGCGGGATCGACGGCGGTTCCTCATCGTCGGCGGGAGCCGGCAGGTCAGCCGCGAGATGCAACGCGAGCGCGCAGCGGTACTCTTAGACACGCTGTTGATGCTGGGGCCGACGTTCATCAAGCTCGGCCAGCTGCTGTCGACACGGCCCGACATCCTCCCGAAGGCCTACATCGAGGTGCTGTCGAGTCTGCAGGATGACGTGCCGCCCGCGCCGTGGGCGGAATCGAAGCTCGTCATCGAAGAGGAGTTGGGTGATGTCAACGAGGTCTACGACGACTTCGACACCGAGCCGATCAGCGGCGCGAGTCTCGGCCAGGTGTATCTCGCCGAATACGAGGGCGAGCAGGTCGCCGTCAAGATCCGACGACCGGGGATCGAATCGCTTGTCGAAGCCGATCTGAAGGTGTTGCGGTGGTCGATTCCGATCCTCGTGCGGTTCATCGGCGAGGGCCGTGCCTTCTCGCTTGACAGCCTCGCCGACGAGTTCAGCAAAACGATCCGCCAAGAAATGGATTACAGCCGCGAACGCGACATCTTAGAGGAGATCCGCGGCAACTTCGACGGCAACGACGCCATCGACATCCCCGAGCCGATCGATCCGGTCTGTAGCCCGCGGGTGCTCACGATGGAGTACATCCCCGGAACGAAGATCAACGATATCGAGACCCTCGACGGGAAAGATCTCGATCGAACCGAGTTGGCGACGACGCTCCAAGAGGTCTACCTCCAGATGATCATCGAGGACGGTGTCTTCCACGCCGACCCCCACCCGGGCAATCTGGCGGTGAAAGACGACGGGACGATCATCTTCTACGATTTCGGGATGTCGAGTACAGTCGACCCCTTCATCCAAGAGAAGATCGTCGAGTTCTATATCGCCGTCGCCAACCAGGATATCGACGCGATCCTCGATACGCTGATCGACATGGGGACGCTCAGCCCGACGGCCGATCGGGAGGTCATGGGCAACGTCTTAGAGCTCGCTATCGCCGATGCTCGCGGCGAAGACATCGAGCAGTACCGCGTCAACCAGATCATCGAACAGGTCGAGTCGACGATCTATGAGTTCCCGCTGCGACTCCCCCGCAATCTCGCGCTCGTCCTCCGGGTGGCGACCGTCGTCGAGGGAGTCTGTGTCACCCTCGATGAGGACTTCGATTTCATCTCGGTGGCGACCGACTACCTCACCGAGCAGGGCTACCGCGAAGAGACGGTCAAGCGGCTGGCCACGGAGGCCGGCGAACAGGTACAAGACACCGCCGAGGCGCTGTTTACCGTCCCGCCGAAGCTGAACCGGGTGTTGGATACAGTCGAACGCGACAACCTCACGGTCAACGTCCAGATCGACGACGAAAACCACGTGCTGGATAAGCTGGCCAAGCGCATCTCTTACTCGATTATCGTCGCCGTCGGGCTGCTGTCGGCGTCGATCATCTACTCCTTTACCGGCCAGTGGCGCATCTCGGTGGCGATTCTGGCGTTGACAGTGCCGATGGTGTTCTTCCTCTATCGGTCGTTCAAACAACCGACCGGGCTGCGGGCGCGCCCGCAGTTCACCCGCCAGAGCATGCGCCAACAGCGGCAGCGTGACGAGGAGCGATAGCCCCCGTGACGCGGCCACACGCTATGGCAGGTTAGGTGTTGACCGTGTCAAGTTCTGTATTCGCCAGCATCTTGCCCTTCTGTGTCAGGCCGACGCCGTCATCGGGATGTGTCACCAATCCATGATCAAGTGCTTGCTCATAGAGAGACTCAAATTCGCTTGTATTCCCGTCAGTGAGGGCGTGCATGGTCTGTGTGAGATCATGCGTGGTGTAGTAGCCGACGACTAACTGGGTTTCAGCCTCACTCACGTTCGTCTCCTCGATCTCCGCTTGGAGTTGGGCGTATTCCGTCCGGAGATAGCGGTTGAACAGGCGTTGCAGGCGGGTCTGCATAAGCGAGAGGTAGCTGGTGGTTCGGGTGTGGGATTTCATGTGATCGACCTTGATCACATCCCGTTTGCCTCCGCCGATCGTCCGTTTGCCGAACTGAATATTTACGATCTCACCAAGGGCGATCGATTTGGTGCCCCCTGTCTCCGGTGTGAACACCACCCGATCCGGTTTGATCGCGACCTCCATCTGTTGGGCGGCTGTGTCCGTCTGTTGGCCACCCTTCTGGGCACCAAATTCAACGAGGCCCGTAGCGCCGTTGATGGGCTTCGCAAACAGGTGATACTCAAAGACATCGGCGTACTCCGGGTCGTACTCGATAAAACAGACGTGTGAGGTGTCTGCAGGAGAGAATTTGATGCCGACGACCTCTGTAAACGCATCCTCGAATCGCTCGGGTGGGGTGCCGATCGTGAGGTTCGTGACCGTATCGACGGCGATGTCAACCGATTGGGTGCCGGCCCGGAGTGAGATGCTGTCGCCATCGAGTTCACAGACGCCGTTCTGGATATCGGAGCGCCTGATGGCGGTGGAGTAAAATCGGGTCTGGAACTGTGTTGTAAAGCCAGCCGGATCGTCGCCGCCGCGCATAGTTGTGTAGTAGGTGTGTTCGATCGTACTATTGAATATATCCTCGGTCTGCCCTGCTGGTCAGTGACACGGGTAGTGCCAAGAGCACCCCCGTGGTGGTGTCAGTGGGCAGTGGCGAGACGACTGAAACAACGCCCAGTGGTGACCGCCGTGGCCGACAGTCGTGAAACCATTCGAGCCAACAGTTATTCGCGTCCCGACCGTACAGCACATATGCGAATACTCGTCACCGGCGCGACCGGGTTCGTCGGCGGCAACCTCGTCGACGCCCTTCTCGCTGCTGACCATGAGGTGACGATCCTCACCCGAAGCCGCGAGCGCTACGACGGCCCCGAGGAAGTTCGGGTCGTCGAGGGCAACGTCTTGGAGCCGGGCAGCTTCGATGACGCCCTCGATGTCGACCTCGCGTACTATCTGATCCACTCGATGGGTGCCGGCGGCGACTACGCCGAACGCGACCGCCGGGCCGCCCGCAACTTCTCGGAAGCCGCCAGCGACGCCGACCTCGACCGCGTCGTCTACCTCGGCGGGCTTGGGGCCGACCGCGACAACCTCTCGCCGCACCTGCGCTCACGCCGGGAGGTCGAGCGCATCCTCGGCCGTGGCAAGTACGACCTCACCGTCCTCCGGGCGGCGATCATCATCGGCGCGGGCTCGATCAGTTTTCAGTTAATTCGGCAACTCGCGGGGCGGCTGCCGGTAATGATCACACCGAAATGGGTACACACCGAGTGCCAGCCGATCGCCATCGACGATGTGATCAGCTATCTCGTCGGCGTCGCCGAAACGCCCGAGACCGCCGGCGAAACCTACGAGATCGGCGGCCCAGACGTGTTGACCTACGCGGAGATTCTCAAGGAAACCCGCCGCCAGCTCGGCGGTCGGCTCCGGATCGTCCCCGTCCCGGTGTTGACCCCGCGGCTGTCCTCGTGGTGGATCCGCTTTGTGACCGATGTCGACCCCGCGGTCGCCCGCCCGCTGATCGACGGCGTCAAAAACTCCGTTGTCGTCACCGACACCCGAATCCAGGATATCCTCCCCCGCGATCGGCTCCGCTTCGAGGCAGCGGTCGCCGACGCGCTTGCTGACGAGCCGGCAGCAACACCGACCCCGAAAGCTCGCCTCGGGCGATTGCTTCGCGGGAGCAAGCCATGAGCGGCGTCGGCGAGCCGACACCGAAACCGATAGCTCCGAGTAGCTGGCGGTCAATCGGGAGACACTGATGGCCAAGGAGTACGGCGACACGTGGGTCTATGAAGGGATTGTCGGCGGACTCCCGGGGATCGAGCTTTCGAACACCCACGCCGTCGCCATCCAGTTTGGGCTGTTTCAGGTCGGGATCTTCGTGTTTGCGGCGATCTATGATCTCTGGTCGGCCGCCCTGGCCGGCACGGCCGCCGTCGTCGTCGCGACGGTTGGCAGCGTCGCCATGCACCGCCTAGGTACACGAAACCGGGCGATCGACGCGCCAGCAAAATACTACCGGCTGTTGTTTGGCTCCAGCATCGAGGTCGTGCTGTCGGTGCTGGCGTTTATCGCGCTTATTACGCATCTATTCGTGTTTGACGTGCAGTCGCCCGGCGAACCGCTGATCGCCACACTGTTCGGCGCCGAGCCGCCGGTGGTCGTCGTCTACCTCGTGTTGTTGGTCGCCTGGGATCTCTGCTACCGGATTGGCACCTCGTGGTGGGCTGCTGTCGTCTCGCTGTGGCGCGCGCTCACCATCGCCTGTGAGCCGGGCGTTGCGAACCAATTCGTTCGAACCGATCTGGAAAACGTCGGGTTTGCGTTCTCACAGGTCATCCTGCTGCCGTTTCTGCTCGACCAGCCGGTGTTGCTCGTCGCGGTCAGCGGCCACATCGTTGCCGTTGGTGTCGTCTCGGCGGCGTCGATCTGGCTCACGCGGACAGCCGCCGACCCGCTTTTAGCGACGACACGCGACTGAGGACAACTGTCGACGCCGATGACAACGATGGGTCGATAGCAGCGGTGCTACGCGAATGAAAGCCCGACAGACGGTGTCACCGCGGCGACCCGGCAGGTCACTCGGTTTGGAGCTGTTCGAACTGCGCCAACAGCTCGTCGGCGGACTCGCCGGTGTCGTACTCCATCGACCCCTCGTACTCGGAGCGGGCCTGCTCGAAATCGGCATCGACCGTCGCGTTCTTTCGCTCCCGGCGTTCGTGTTCAGCTTCGTCGTAGTCGCCAAGTGACATGGTATACCATACCTTGGAAGCTGCCAAATAAATAGATATCGGTCAGCGGCATCGCTGCGCACAGCCAACCTGCCGAAGCCAGAACACGTAACTACCCCGCAGGCGACTATGTGTGCGTGGCGCGACCGCTTCGCTTCCGGTATGCCCCCGGCAGGTGGTCGAGAGACCGACTCCGGTCGGAGGTGCTCCAGCCGCTGGACGACAACCTCGGCGCGACGATGGACGGGCCGTGGTACCGACCGCCAAGTGGCTACGACGCGGTTCGCTTTGCGATGGACAACGGCGACACTGCCCTCTTCATCTGGACTGACGGCGACGACGGCCCCGATGGCGTCGACGGTGGCCCCGGCGGTTACTGGCTCGGTAACACCGAAACGCCGAGCAGCCTCTGGCGAACGGAAAAATACGGGTTCAGCGAGGTACCCTACCCGGTCTCACGGTGGGCCGAACGCGAGTTGTTGGCGCAGTTACGGATGGAATCGCCGTGGCTTGCGCCCTACGACCACCTCGCGTGGTTCTTTCTGCCCGTGTTCCTCTCGAAGGATGGCCGCGAGAGCACCCGGTCGTTTTTCATCGATCACGCCGCCGGCTTCCCGGACGCGACCGCCGAGGAAGCCCTCCAGCACTACGAGGACGTCCTCCACACCGGCGCACTCGACGAGTACCGCGAGGAGATGGCCGGCAAGCTCGGTACCTCCGAACAGCTTGATCTCACGCGGATGACCGCCGCGATGGGCGAGTTCAACGTCGCGAAGCTGTTGGTCGAGGCGGGCTATGAGATCACCCCGGAGATCGAGGTCACGACCGGCCACTCGATCGACTTCCGGGCGGATCTGCCGGACAACGACGGGAGAGACGCGATCCTTGTCGAGGTGACCCGCCCGCTGCCGCCGGATCGACGGGCGGCAAACGCCGCAACGACCGCGATCCGAGAGACGGTCAAAACGAAGACCGATGGCCAACTCGACGCCCACGCCGGCGGCGTCGTGCTGTTGGTCGACTGTTCATCGTTTCCCGACGCAGACTGGCAGCCCATCGTCGCCGAGCAGCCGGAGGTCGGCCACCGACCGGCAGTTGTCTTCCGGCGTCGACCGGACGGAACCACAACTGGCTACCGAACGGGGCGGCTCCCGCTGTCGCTCGACGATGCCATCGAGTTCATCGCCGACAACGAGCCGGCAGTGTAGCCGCTAGCTGCTGTCGTCGCGGGGGCCGACAGCCTCTTTTCACAGCGGCGGTGACGAGGGGTATGGCGCAGCCGGCCGCTGATCTCCACGTTCACACGACGGCCTCTGACGGGACACTGACCATCGAGGAGGTGCCGGCGGCGGCCGACGCCGCAAATATCGATCTCGTTGCGGTCACCGACCATGATCGAATCCATCCCGAACTTGACGCGCCGATCACTGACCACAACGGGGTGACCGTGATCCGCGGGATCGAGCTTCGGGTCGACACCGACCGCCAGCGACTCGACCTGCTGGGCTACGGCGTCAGATCCACCGACGAGCTGACGGCTGAGCTTGATCGCCTCCAGCAAGATCGCATCGAGCGCGCTCAGCAGCTCATCGACTGCGTCGAAACGCGGCTCGGTGTGGCTCTCGATCTCGACCCACAGCCCGGTATCGGCCGTCCACACATCGCGCGGGCGATCGCCGACAGCGACGCCGCCGACGATTTTCAGGGAGCCTTCGACGAGCTCATCGGAAACGGCTGCCCCTGTTATGTCCCCCGAGAGATCACACCAGTTGACCGCGGGATCAACCTCCTTACCGAGGCCTGTCCGGTCGTCGGCCTCGCCCATCCGCTTCGGTACGACGATCCCAGCGCGGCCCTCGATCACGCCGCCGAGCTTGATGCGGTCGAACGCTACTACCCCTACGACCACGCGGTCGACACCGACCTCGTCGACGCCGCCATCGACCGCCATTCGCTGCTGGCGACCGGCGGCAGCGATGCCCACGAAACGACGCTGGGACAGGCCGGGCCACCGCCGTCGGCCGTCGAAGCATTTCGCCGCCGGCTCGAAAAGCGGTGAGTTAAACAGGTTCCACACCTACAGTGAGGTATGCGCTGTCATTACTGTGAGGAGGAGGCGGCGTTTGCGGCGGAGAAAGACGGGCTGAAAGTCGGCCTCTGTACGGAGCACTTCCGAGAGCGCATGGAGGAGCTCACCGACTCCGCCGAACTCGCCGATCTTGAGGATCAACTCGATGTCAACCGAACCGAGTAGCTGACGGGCAGCGGGGCAGGTGTGGTTCGGCTGTTTTCGGAGCGATACGTCTATGGGCGGTGCGGCCGACGATCCGGTATGTCATTTACGCCGACTGACCGGCCACGCCGTCTCCGTACCGACGGCATTCACCCACTGGTGCGGGAGACAACCGTGGATGCACAGGATCTCATCGCGCCCGTCTTCGTCGACGAGACGACCGACGAGCGCGTCCCGATCAGCTCGATGCCGGGCCACGAGCGCGTCCCCGTCGACGAGGCTGCCGCCCGCGTCGAAGAGATCCAAGAAACCGGTGTCGAGGCCGTCATCGTCTTCGGTGTCCCCGACACGAAAGACGAGGTCGGCAGCGAGGCCTACGCCGAGGATGGCGTTGTGCAACGCGGTATCCGTGAAATCACCGCCAACACCGATGCCTACGTCATCGGCGACGTCTGTCTCTGTGAGTACACCGACCACGGCCACTGCGGCGTCCTCGAACCGCATGCCCACGACGATCCGACGCTAACGGTCAAAAATGACGACACCCTGGAGCTGCTGGCCGATATCGCCGTCTCACAGGCTGAGGCCGGCGCGGATATGGTCGCCCCATCCAGTATGACCGACGGGATGGTCGGGGCGATCAGAACGGCTCTCGACGATGCTGGCTTCGAGCATATCCCGATCATGAGCTACGCCGCAAAGTACGAATCCTCCTTCTATGGGCCGTTCCGCGAAGCCGCCGACGGCGCGCCGGCCTTCGGCGATCGGCGGCACTACCAGATGGATCCCGCAAACCGGCGGGAAGCCCACCGCGAAGTCGCCCTCGACGCCGAGGAAGGCGCGGACGTGCTGATGGTGAAACCGGCACTACCGTATCTCGATATCGTCCGTGACGTGCGCGAACAGTCCGATAAGCCGGTCGCCGCCTACAACGTCTCCGGGGAGTATGCGATGATTCATGCGGCCGCCGAGAAGGGCTGGCTGGATCTCGAAGCGACAGCATATGAATCGCTATTGAGTATCAAGCGTGCAGGTGCTGATCTGATCTTGACCTATTTCGCCGAGGATATTGCCGAGCAGTTGTAACCGATTGCCTTCGCAGATCCAACCTAATTTCGGGGTGTGCGCTCGCATAGCACAGCCGCAGCAGCACTATATGTTCACCCAGTATTCATCTGCCTGTATGAGCGACACAACAATCGCCGAGGAAAACGCGCCAAACTGTGCCGTGTGTGACGAATCAATCGTTGATCTGCCGACTGACCGTGTGATCGCAACCACGGCCGACGGCGAGGTCAGCTACAAACACTTCTGCTCGGCGAGCTGTGAGTCGTCGTATCACACCTAATCGCTGGGTGAGTAGATTTTTTGACCCGGTCGACTGATCGATGAGCGACGCCGCCGTTACTCCTCGGTGATCGTCTCGCCGTAGTCCTCGGGATCAAGCTCGCCCTGATAGATCTTTGCGCCGTCCTTGGCAACTTGGTTACCTAACACGGCACAGGGGATCCGCATCGGCGAGATTGTCACGCCGAGCATGTCGGTGATATCGTCGGTTTCGAGATCCTCTAGCTCTGCTAAGGTCATCCCAACAAGTCGTTCCGAGAGCATGCTCGCCGAGGCTTGTGAGATGGCACAGCCGTCGCCGGTGAAGCTGACGTATTCGATCTCCTCGTTGTCCTCGTCGAGTTTCACGTCCATCTGGATCGTATCGCCACAGGAGGGGTTTTCGCCGGTATGGCTGAAATCCGGATCCTCGAGTTCCCCGTAGTTTCGGGGGCTCTTGTAGTGATCGAGGATCTGCTGTCGATACATGTCAGAGCCTGTTCCCATGTTGTACGCCGATAAGCCAGTCGGCCGCAAAAGGGTTCCGGGGGCGACAACGGAGCCGCACAGCTGGATTGATCCGGTCGATAGCACACCGAACAAATCGGGAGGGATCGACAGCAAGCATCACGCTGCTAACCAGTAGCGTGATGTGCTCTCGACGCTAGTAGATGCCATGGATGAGCGGACGCCACGGACGGAGGAAACCACGGATGGGCCACCGATCCCGGATCTGGAGACGCTACCGACGCACTCGACGGATCTCCTGACGTTGCTCGATGCCGACGGAACGATTCGCTATGAGAGCCCGGCGATCGAAGCGTTGTACGGCTACGACCAACACGCACTGGTCGGCGAACAAGTCGCTGAATACATTCACCCATCGGATCGACAGCGGGTACTCGAAGCGTTTGAGACGCTGCAGGCGGCGACAACCCACCAGGTCGAAACCGTCGAATACCGGCATCGCGTGGCCGACGACGACTATCTCTGGGTCGAATCAGTCGCCTCGTCAACGCCGACGCCGGAGAGCCACTACGTCATCAACTCCCGGGATATCTCGACGCGGAAGGCGCGAGATCATCGGTTTCGCGCCCTTGCTGAGGAGTACCGAACGCTGCTGTCGACGATCGATGACGGGCTGTTTTTTCTCGACGTCGACACCGCGGGAGCCGAGCCGACATTTCAGTTCATCCGCGTCAACGACGCCTTCGAGACGGTCACGGGGATCGCGGCCAGCGAGATCCGCGGGCGGTCGCCGACAGCCGTCTTTGGCGACGAACTCGGCGGCGAGATGGCGGCCAACTACCGGCAGTGTGTCGACCAGCGTGAGTCACGGCAGTACCAAGAGGAGGTGCCCGTCGACACCGGCGCGCGCCACTGGCAGACAAGCCTGACACCCGTCATCACCGGCGACGAGGTCAGCCAGATCATCGGGGTGACCCGCAACATCACCGACCGCGTCGGCCGTGAACGACAGCTCCGAAGCCAGAAGGAACAGCTCGATGCCTTCGCCGGCATCGTCGCCCACGACATCCGCAACCCGCTTGGCGTGGCACAGGGACGAGTAGACTTGCTTGCCGATGACTGCGACAGCGACCACCTGCCGCCGATCACCCGCGCCTTGGATCGGATCGAAACGCTCGTCTCGGAGACGCTGACCCTCGCCAGACAGGGCCAAGTGGTCGCAGCACCGACACCGGTCGACCTCGGGGCGGTCGTCGCCACCTGCTGGGGCAACGTCTCGACAGCCGACGCCGACCTCGAATTCGATGGCGAAACGACGATCATGGGTGATCGAAGTCGCCTCGAACACATCTTCGAGAACCTGTTTCGGAACGCGATCGAACACGGCGGGGCTGCTGTGACCGTTCGTGTCGAACAGTGTGGAGCCGACGCGTTTGTTGTCGAAAACACCGGGCCACCCATCCCCGAGGACGACCGCGAGACGGTCTTCGAGCCCGGCCACAGCTCGACACGCGATGGCACCGGCTTCGGGCTCACAATCGTCAAGCGGATCGCCGAGGCCCACGGCTGGCAGGTGGCGATCACCGAGGGCAACGACGGCGGCCCGCGGTTTGTGTTCTCCGGCGTCGACATCCAGTAGGAACCACAGCGGCGATCAAACTCCCCTACCGCAGCCGATCACAGCGGGATCTCACTGACGGTCTCGTAGACCGGCCCGTCGTCGGTCAGCGTGCTCTTCGTGAGGCGAATGCACTCAACCTGAAACGTCCCGACTGTCGGATCCGTCTCGTCGACGAGCCGCTGGACGCGCTGTTTGTCGTGGGCAGCATCCATCCGGGCGAGGGTGATATGTGGGGTGAACTCGTGGTCGGCAGGATCGAAGCCGATCGCCGTCAGTTCGTCTTCGACAGCCGCAGCCAAGGCGGTGAGTTCGGCGTCGCCGGCACCCTCACGGACGCCAGCCCAGATGACGCTGATGTACGCCATGGAGGGAAACACGCCCAGCCCGCCGACCGTACAGTCAAACGGGCCGACACCGGCGTCGGCGACGGCCGTTTCGAGGGCGGCCTCGATTTCGTCGACGCGGTCAGGATCGGTGTCGCCGAGGAAGGTGAGCGTGCAGTGGGCCTGGGTTGGATCGGTCAGCCGGAGGCCGGCACAGGCTTCGAAGGGGGCCTGTGCGTCGGCGACCGCCTCAACAAGCGACGACGGAAGGTCGACGCTGACGAAAAGCCGCATCGGCTCACACCCCCGTACACTCGAATCGCGCACCGCCATCAGCACCCTCGGTCACCGTTACCTCCCAGCCGTGGGCGTCGGCGACCTCAGCGACGATCGCGAGGCCGAAGCCGGTGCCATCGTCGCTCGTGGTGTACCCACTTTCGAGAACAGCCTCACGGTCAGCCGCCGGAATTCCTGGGCCGTCGTCTTCGACATAGAACCCGTGGTCGTCAAGCGAGCCGATCCGGATCGTCACGTCGCGTCCCCCGTGTTCGATCGCATTCCGAAACAGATTCGCAAAGAGCTGTTGCAGCCGCGTTTCGTCGGCCCTGATGGTGCGGTCAGTCTCGACGACAAGCGTCGAGTCGGGCGTTTCGACGGTCTCCCAGGCTGCCTGGGCGACGACCGCGATATCGAGGGGCGTCCGCTCGTCGATGACAGAGCCGGCCTGTGCCAGCGTGAGGATATCGTCGATGAGGGTATTCATCCGATCGAGGGCGTTGAAACAGCGATCGAAGGCGTCCTCACTGCCGGTTTCCTTGGCGTTTTCGAGCCAGCCAGTGAGGACTTCTAGGGGATTTCGGAGGTCATGGGAGACCATCTCGGCGAACTGCTCCAGTTGCTCGTTTTTCGCTTCCAGTCGCTCGGTTTTGGCTTCGAGCTGTTCGGTCGCCCGCTGGCGTTGGAGTTCATAGCTCACCCACCGACTCATCAGATCGACGATCGTCTGTTCCCACGTCGAAAACTCGCCATCCCGTGGGTCGGTGTCGTAGAAACAGAACGTCCCATAGACACCGTCGGCAACGTAGACCGGCGCGCCGATATAACAGCTGATCCCCCAGTCGGTGAAGCCAGCGCGGTCAGTTTGGTCGGGGGCGTCGCGTGCGACATCACCGAGGACGACCGTCTCTTCGGTGCTGGCGACACGTTCGCAGTTCGTCGCCGACAGCGCGCCGACATCGCCGGACTGAATCGAATCGTCGTCGCTGGCGACGATCTCGAAGTGATACTCCTCGCCGTCGATCCGCGAGAGTGTGCCGTACGTCGTCTCAAGGACGTTCCGGCCAAGTTCGAGGATGGATTCGACCTGATCCTGAAAGCCACGGTCGTGATCAGCGATGATCTCGTGCATCTCCCGGAGGATGCGCTCGCGGCGCTCGACAGCTGCCTGGTTGCGGTAGCGTTCGGTGATATCGTACAGATACACCGACAGCCCGGTCTCGGAGGGGTACGCCCGCACGTCAAACCAGATGTCCAGCGGCTCGTAGTACTCCTCGAAGGTCACCGGCTCCTGAGTCGCCATCGCTTCGTGGTAGTTGTCGTAGAAGACGGTGTCGACGGCTTCGGGGATCTCCTCCCAGAGGTGGCAGCCCTCGATCTCGTCGGGGGTTAGCTCCCTGCCCATCGCCTCAGACAGCACGGTCGCCCCAAAGGCGTTGGCGTAGGTAATGTGCCACCCGGTGTCGACAGCGAAGACGCCATCGGACATGCGATCAAAGATCGCTTCCCGTTCCTGTTGGGCGCGTTTGCGCTCGGTGATATCCCGGCCGATCGCCCCATAGGTCGGCTCGCCATCCGCTTCGGTGAGTTGCTGTAAGGTGAACTCGTAGTGGCGTCGCGCGCCGGCATCGGTCACCAAGACGGTCTCAACGGTGGTACGCTCGGTCTCGTCGAGTGCCTCGATGGCGTCCTGCATGGTGTCGGCATCCTCGTCGGCGACGATATCGCCGGGAGTCATCGTCGACAGCGATTCGGGATCGGCCGCTGTCCGCTCGACGACCGTCTGGTTCCAATCGCAAAGCTCCCCGGACTCGTCGAACACGAGAAACAATCCATCGCTGACGGCAAGCAGGGAGTTGACAGTGGGATCACTCATCGCAGGCGATGGTACTACTATTAGCAAGTCCGGAGTTAATTGTTAGTATTACGCTAAGGAGAACAACAGCTGATCCCACCCGGCGTGTCACGGGATGCTCACACCGGGTGTCGGCACGATTCACTCCGGTCGCAGGCCGCCGGTTTCGACGCGCATGATCGCCTCGCCGTCAGCGAGGTTCGGCGCGTCGACCAGCCGAACGACGCGTTTCGTTCCCTTCGAGTTCTTGAGATAGATCCGAATCGTCGAGGCATGGCCGAGGATGTTGCCCCCGACGGGTTTTGTCGGGTCGCCAAAGTAGGAATCAGGGTTGCTCTGGACTTGGTTCATCACGAGAATCGCGGTATTGTGGAGGGTGCCGAGCCGCAATAGATCGTGGATGTGCCGATTGAGTTTCTGCTGGCGGGCGGCGAGTTCGCCACGCCCGACGTACTCCGCGCGGAAATGCGCCGTCAGGGAGTCGAAGATGACGAGTCGCACCGGGCGGTCGCTGTCGGCGTGTTCGCTGGCGATATCGGCTGCGGTCTCGGCCAGCAGCATCTGGTGATCGGAATTGAACGCCCGGGCGACGTGGATATGCTCCAGAAAATCAGCCACAAGCGCGTCCATCGTCGCCGGATCGTCGGGTGAATCCTCGATCCCACGGCGGTCGAGTTCGGCGGCGACGATCTCGCCGTCAAGTCCACGAACCATATCGTCGATCCGCTCGGGCCGAAAGGCGTCCTCGGTGTCGACAAGCACGGCTCGCCCGGCAAGACCACCGTATTCTGCTGGCAGTTGTACCAGCACCGCTAACTGGTGGCTGAACTGGGATTTGCCGACGCCGAAGCCGCCGTAGATCTCGGTCATCGACTGGGTTTCGATGCCGCCGCCGAGGAGGTCGTCGACAGCCGGGACGCCCGTCGAGAGTTTCCCGATCTGGGTGCGGTGTTCACGGATCGCGGTTCCGCTTTCGAAGCCACCAACGTCGGCGGCCTCCCGGGCCGCAGCGATGATGTCGGTAGCGGTGCCGTCGCCGATATCGGTGGCGGCAACGACCTCTCGTGGGCTAGCGATTGCCAGCCCGCCGTAGGACTCATAGCCGGCGTCGGTGAGTTTCGTCGCGGTTGCCGGCCCGACGCCGGGCAACGCTTCCATGTCGGTATGCGTGGCCATCCCGGTGGTAGTCGCCGTGGTGGCATAAGGGATCGCTCCGCGACCGTGAGCGGCTGACGGCTGGCCATCGGTTGGGTCGCAGGTGAGTGGTCACCGGATATCCGACGAGTTAACCCACCCGAGAGCAAAACGGGAGGCGTGATAGAGGGATTATTACTCATCGGTGTGCTCGTTGCGATGTTTGTCGGCTACAACATCGGTGGGTCGACCACCGGACCCGCCTTCGGGCCGGCGGTCGGGGCGGGAACGATCTCGAAGACGGTTGCCGCCGCGCTGATGAGCCTCTTCTTTTTCCTCGGTGCATGGACGATCGGCCGCCGCGTCGTCGACACGCTGGGTCGGGAGCTCGTCACCAACCCCGGCGTCTTCACGCTGCCGGCCAGCATCACGGTGCTGTTTTTCATCGGCCTCGCGCTGTTTGTCGGCAATGTCTTCGGCGTCCCGGCCTCGACGTCGATGACCGCCGTCGGCGCGATCGCCGGCCTTGGGCTCGCCAGCAACTCGCTGAACTGGGCCGTCATGGGCGAAATCGTCACCTGGTGGCTTGTCGCGCCCGTCGTCGGGTTTTGGGTCTCAGCGGTCATCGGGCGGTACTTCTATGCCGCGCTCAACAAGCGGGTCGCCCTCGTCCAAAGCGATGGCCCGCTGGTGACCGTCGATCGCTCCGGAACGCTCCCGAAAATCGCGCTTGGGCCGGGGACGACCAGACGGGAGATGGTCGGCACCACGGTCGTCGTTGCGATCGGCTGTATCATGGCGTTTAGCTCCGGCACCAGCAACGTTGCCAACGCCATCGCGCCGCTGGTCGGCAGCGGGGCCCTTGAGATGAACCCCGGGATTATCCTCGCCTGTGTCGCCGTCGCGCTTGGAGCGTTCACGATCGCCCGCCGAACACTGGACACCCTCGGCAGCGACATCACCTCGCTCCCGCTGACAGCGGCGATCGTCGTCGCCACCGTCAGCTCGTTGCTTGTGATCGGCCTCTCGGCGATCAAGATCCCCGCCAGTTTCGTCGTCATCGCTACGATGTCGATCATCGGCCTCGGCTGGGGGCGGGCGACCCGGACGATGCGGGCCTCCAGAGAATCGATCAGCGATCAAGCCAGCGACGCCCGCGTCACCGTTGGCTCGCTGGCCGCCGACACCGAGGGTGAGGAACTGCCCGACATCGGCGAGGAAGATCCCGAGGATATCCCCGCGGCGGCCGATCTGTTCAACCCCTCAACGACCGCCCGGGTGATCTTGATGCAGAACGTCGTCCCGCTGATCTCGACGATCGGGGCATATCTCGTCTTCCGGTTTCTTCCCGTCTTCGGCTTCTCATAACGACGGCACCGACGGGGGCGGGTTTATCCCCCATGGCCTCGTTTATGTGATATGGTATCACGTGTGCTCGTCCCGATGGATGACTCCGAGATGGCCGATGCTGCTCTTGAATTTGCACTGTCGGCGTTTCCCTCGGCGGCGGTGACCGTACTCCATGTCGCTGGCGGGCCGACATCCTACATGGGTGAGGCGATGAGTCTCGCTGTCGCCGACGATGTCGATGCAGCGGTCGCCGACCGCGCCGAACCCGTCTTCGAGCGCGCCAGAGCGATCGCCGACGACGCCGACCGCGAAATCACTACCGAGATCGAGCTCGGCTCGCCGGCGAAAACGATCATCAACCACGCTGAGGGGTTCGATCTGGTCGTGATCGGCAGTCACAGCAGCAATCTCGCCTCGCGGCTCCTGCTCGGCAACGTCGCCGAGACCGTCGCCCGCAACGCGCCGGTTCCGGTAACGATCGTTCGATGACGCGACACGCCGACGCACCGCCCCGCGTTTCCGAGGTGAGTCCTACTCGCCGTTGTCGATGGCGTAGCTGACACCGTCGCCGTCGATGGTCGCGGCGGCCGCACAGATCGCGTGCTCGTAGTCGGCATCGTAGACGGCCCCGGCGGCGTCGGCCGCGCTGGCCGCGTCGAAGTCGTAGGCTCGCGGGCTATCCTCCTCGTAGGTCGCCACCAACGTTGGCTCGTCAACGGCTTTGACTAACAGTGCGTCGTCGCGGACGGTGCCGATGTGGGCCGTATCGTCGGTGACGACGCCCGCGATTCGCGGGGTGTTGTAGTCGTCCTTTTCGTAATCAAGCGCGAGCAGTGGCTCGGCGAGTGCGTCCCGTGCTGGGTAGCCGAGTTCGATCTTCTCCGCAATTGGATCGACGTGAGAGCCGTTGCCGACGACGACCCACTCGTCGTCGCTGGCTGGTGGCGAGACCACCTGGAGGCAGTTGTACGAGACGTAGGGGTTGTCCGTCTCGGGAGCATCCGGTGTCGGTTCGACGGTGAGCAGGCCATCGCGGTCGGCGATCCGGCGGTTCGGGAACGACCGCGAGGAGACGCGGTAGGCACCGACGCCCGGCCCGACGACGATGAAACGGCCGATGTACATATTCGTTGGAGCGTTGCTACCGAACAAATAGCTGCTGATACGGCCGCGGGAGACGGGAGAAACACTTCCGACTGACAGCGATACGTGTGGCAGAATCACCCACAGGCGGGGAACCGACACGGTTTTGTAAACACATCCACTTCCATCGAGTGCGCAGTTCCATGGGGTAGTGGCCAATCCTGTTGCCTTCTGGGGGCAACGACCCAGGTTCGAATCCTGGTGGAACTATTCAGCTGTTTGATCTTTTCCGACGGTTCGCCACGATACGAACGCGCGTCGGCCGTGCGTCAGACACACGTCAGCTGATCTCCAGTTGAAACGAAGGGGATCAGCCAGAATCGCTACGTTTCGACATCGAGCAGCGCAACGCGTTCGAGAACGATCGCTTCCAGATCGCCGTCAACGACGGCCATCTCGGCGTCGCCGATATCGAAGAACGTCTTGATCGTGTCCGCGTCACCGGAAGGGACTCCCTCGTCAGCGTCGGTCGCACCGAGCAGTTCCCGAACGCGCTGTTCGGCTGCTGCTTCGTCGCCACCGCTGACGACGGCGACGACGCCAGCTTTCCCCTCGCTGACGCCCATTTCGAGTGCTTGGTTGATCTGGCGTCGCCCAGCCGCATACAGCAGGATTTCAACCGCCGGCTCGCGGGCGACGGCCGTGCCCTGCTCGCGGGCGCGGGCGGCGAGTTCAACCGCCCGCCGAAGATGGCGGTCGCCGGCAACGTAGTCAGCGTCGACACACTGGATCGCCGCACCGGTCGCCTCGCTGATCGCCTCAATCTCAGCGAGAAAATCATCGAGGTCGTCGATGGTTGTCGTCGCGGTGACGGTTTTCATCCGAAATCACCCAAGCTGGACTGGTCGTCGCTGTCATCGCCGGTGGTGCGGACGGTGTCGCTACTGCTGTCGCCGCCTGCGCCATCATCACCTGTGGCGACCGCGGCAGTTGCCGTTTCAGCCGCGTTCACGTCGTCCATCGATGGATCTTGTCGCCCGACGTTTTCGAGGATCGTTTCGGCTGTTTTCTCGCGGCCCCGCAACGCGCCCAACACGACGCTTTTGTCGGCCTCACGCAGGTCGGCGCGGCTCTCGACGCCGGCCTCGTAGAGCCGGCGGGCCCGTTTTCGGCCGACGTTGCGGACGCCCGCGAGATCGAGCAGTTCCTCGCGGACGCCGTACTCGATCCGTTTTTTCGCCTCGCGGATTCCAACGCGGGAGGAGAGACCGAGTTCGCCGGCCAGCTGCTCGGCCGCGCCGAGCAGCCACTCGGCGGTGTCGACCTTCCCGCGGATGTCGCCGGGGCCAACGCCGTACCGTTCCGTGATTCGATCCTCGTCAACCTCGCTGGCCCAGTCGTCCAGCAGCTTCGCCGTTTTGAGGGCGGCCAACCAGTCCTCGAAGGCGACATCCTCGTACTCCGAGGGGACGCGGCCAAGGAACTCCGATTCGTGTTCGTAGCAGAGCTCAGTGTAGGTCTCTCGATCCCCGGATTTCAGATAGAGTTCGTACATATCCGGCGTCCGGCTGACGAGATGGTAGAGGCCGAGCGGCGTGGGTTGCGCTGGCTCCTTGTCGGTGTCGTCGTCCTCGCCGTCGGTTTCGTCGCTCTCACTGTCGCTTTCGGCGGCGACATCGTCGTCAGCCCCGTTCGACTGGAGTTCGCTCGCTGAGACAAACCCATCACCGTCGTCGGCAGCCGGTCGCTCCAAGTCGCCGTCCTGTCGATTCACAGGCGATGTATCCGCCGTCTTCCCGCGGTTCTCCTCGGCGTACCGCAGCCCATCGATGATTTCGGCGGCGCTCATCGGATCAAGATAGAGCCGCGAGACGGTGTGGCCGATGTTCGTCGCGCGGAGCGTGTCGTCCTCGCGTTCGATGAACTCGTTGCGCTCCAGGTAGGCGAGGACGGTGTCGGTCACAGTTGCGAGCCGGCCCTCGTCGCCGGTTTGGGTTGCATACAGCGTCGCGTCGAGGAACTCCAGTAGGGCCTCGCGGCTGTTGGCGAACCCAGAGGAAATCGTCGCCAGCAGATGCGTTCGCAGGGCTGGTTCGGCGGCCAGTTTCGACTGGACAGGGTCGGGGTCAGCCCAGACGTACCGCTCGAAGAGTTCGTCCATCGTCTCGGTGTCCTTGGCCAGCAGGACGGCCTCGCCGTAAGGATCGAGGCCGGGACGGCCCGCCCGGCCGCACATCTGGTGGATCTCCAAGGTGTCGAGCGGCTGCATCCCGCCGAACTCGCCGTCGTAGCGTCGCCAGTCGCGGACGATGACGCGGCGGCTCGGCGTGTTGACGCCCGCCGCAAGCGTGGGCGTCGCACAGATCACTTTCAGGAGTCGATCCCGAAAGGCATCCTCGACGAGGCTGCGATGCTCGGCGGCGAGGCCAGCGTGGTGGAACGCCGCACCGCCTTCGACGCAGTTGGCGAGGTCGTCGCTGGTGTCGGTATCGGAGACCTGTCGGATCTCGCTTGCGAGCTCGCGGAGATCGGCGCGCTCCTCGCCCGTGAGGTGGGATTCGACGACGCCAGCTTGTCGCTCGGCGGCGCTTTCGGCGTTGCGCCGAGAGTTGACGAACACAAGCGTCGAGCCGCCCTCGCTCAGCGTGTCGTCGACGAGGGCTTCGGTCTGTCGCTGGCCGCCCGCAACCGGCACCTCCCGTTGGCTGCCGTCGTCGAAGTTGATCGCGTTGCCGTAGTGGACACCCATCCGGAGGTCGATGGGCCGCCAGTCGGACTGCACCAGTTCGGCATCAAGCCAGTCGGCGATTTCGTTGGCGTTGCCGACGGTCGCCGACAGCGCGACAGCTTGGATCTCAGCGTTGATGCGGCGGAGCTTGGCGAGGGTGACCTCCAGCGTCGGCCCGCGGTTTCTGTCGTCGACGAGGTGGACTTCGTCGGCGACGACACAGGAGAGGTCGTCGATCCACGGCGCGTTGTTCCGGATGAGCGAGTCGACCTTCTCGCTGGTGGCGACGATGATATCGCGGCTGGCCAGCCACTCGCCGCTGGCCTCGTAGTTGCCGGTCGAGACGCCGACCGAGAACCCCTCGTCCTCCCAGCGTTCGAACTCGGTTTTCTTCTCGCTGGCGAGGGCACGAAGCGGGACGATGTAGAGGGCGGTGCCGCCGCGCTGGATCGCCGACAGCATGGCGAGTTCGGCGATCAGCGTCTTGCCGCTGGCGGTCGGCACCGAGGCGACGAGGCTTTCGCCCTCGGTGAGGCCGGCCTCGACGGCCTTGGCTTGGGGCGGGTACAGCTCCTCGATCCCCTCGCCGGCGAGGTGGTCGGCGACACCTGGCAGCAGATTAGGGATCTCGGCTGGCTTCATTAGCGTTCCTTGGCTGGTGGTGGGGTTTAAATTTCCGGACAGCGGGCCATCGGTCGCAACGCCGCCAGCGCAGTATCAAAACTACCATGCCCCCTCGCTGACGACCTACTGCTACAAGGTGGATTCCGTGAGCAAAAAACAAGAGTACACCGGCGACTATCCCGAGAAGACGCTGTATCTCCCCGGCCCGACAGAAGTCCGCGACGACGTGATCGAGGAGATGGCTCAGCCGATGTTCGGCCATCGGATGGATCGGATGACCGACCTCTACACCACGATCGTCGAGGACACCAAGGAGTTCCTCGGCACCGACAACGAGGTCATCATCCTCACGGCCTCAGGCACCGAGTTCTGGGAGTCGACGACGCTCAGCCTCGTCGAGGATCGGATGCTCGTGCCGACCTCCGGCGCGTTCAGCGAGCGACAGGCCAACGTCGCCGAACGCCTCGGCAAGGAGGTCGACCGCATCGAGTACGAGTGGGGCCAAGCCGTCAAACCCGACGACATCCGCGACGCACTCGAAGCCAGCGACGAGGGCTATGACGTCGTCGGCATGGTGATGAACGAAACCTCGACCGGCGTGCGCAACCCGGTTGAGGAAATCGGTGACCTGCTCGGCGACTACCCGGATACCTACTTCGTCGTCGACGCGATCTCCTGTCTCGGCGGCGACGAGATCGATGTCGAGGAACACAACATCGACTGCATCTTCACCTCCGTCCAGAAGGCCTTCGCCATGCCGCCCGGCCTCGCCGTCTGTACCGTCAGCGATGCCGCCTACGAGCGCGAACTGGAGAAAGATTCCGCGTCGTGGTACGGTGGCTTCCAGCGGTGTCTCGACTACTACGACCGGAAGGGCCAGACTCACTCGACGCCTGCGATCTCGCTCATGCTGGCGTACCGCAAGCAGATGAAACACATGCTCGATGAGGGCCACACGGCCCGCGACCAACGCCATCAGGAGATGGCCGAGTACACCCGCGAGTGGGCCCGCGAGCACTTCGGCCTCTTCCCCGAGGAGGGCTACGAGTCACAGACCGTGACCTGCATCGAGAACACCCGCAACATCGATGTCGCCGCCACCGTCGAACAGGTCTCCGAGGAGTACGACATGGTCTTTTCGAGCGGCTACGGCGATCTCAGCGAGGAGTCGTTCCGGATCGGCCACATGGGCGAACACACCCTTGAGTCGATCACGGAACTCACCGACGCGATCGAAGACGTCGCTGACCTGTAGACGACATCACCGTTTCTCTGCAAATCTTCCGCGTGCAACACGGCTATGTAGCCCACCTCCCAACACCGACGCATGCAGATCGAATTCGACCGCGATACCTGTATCGGGATGTTCCAGTGCGTTGCCGAGTGGGACGGTTTCGAGAAGGATATGGACGCCGGCAAGGCTGTGCTGAAAGGTGGCGAAGAAACCGAGGAAGATGTCTTTGTTGCCGAGATTCCGGAGGGCAAGGAACTCGACGCGAAGTTTTCGGCCCGCTCGTGCCCGGTCGACGCCATTGCCGTCTACGATGACGACGGCGAGCAGATCATCTAACCTGCCGACGTATCCTAACTCGACCCCGTGATCGCCTGATCGAGATCGTCGATGATATCCTGCGGATCCTCGATCCCAACCGACAGCCGCACGAGGTCGTCGGTGACGCCCGCCGACAATTTCTCCTCGTCGCTCAACTGCTGGTGGGTCGTCGATGCCGGGTGAATAATCAGCGTTTTCGCGTCGCCGACGTTCGCCAGCAGCGAGGCCAACTCGGTGGATTCGACGGTGCCGCGAGCGGCGTCGTAGCCGCCTTCCAGCCCGAAGGTGATCATCCCGCCGTAGCCGCCGTCGAGGTATTTCGAGGCCATCTCGTGAGTTTCGTGGCTTTCGAGCCCCGGATAGGTCACCCACGACACGTCCGAGTGGTCGTCGAGGAATTCGGCGACGGCCATGGCGTTCTCGCAGTGTCGTTCCATCCGCATCGGCAGCGTTTCGAGTTTCTGCATCGTCACCCACGCGTCGAAGGGACTCTGTTGATTGCCGAGATCCCGCAGCCCGCGGGCGATGGCAGCGTAGGTAAAGCCGGCGTCGCCGAACGTTTCGGCGAAGTTGACGCCGTGGTAGGCGGGGTTGGGCGCGCCGATCTCGGGGTAGTCGTCGGCGTGGGCCAGCCAGTCGAAGGAGCCGCCGTCGATCAGCGCGCCGCCGACCGTCGAGCCCGCGCCGTGAATCCACTTCGTCGTCGACTCCCAGACCAGATCCGCGCCGTGTTCCAGCGGGCGACAGAGCGCGGGGGAGGCGAAGGTGTTGTCGACGAACAGCGGCGTGTCGTGCTCGTGGGCGATGTCGGCGATGCGTTCGATGTCGGGCGTCACGAGGGCGGGGTTGCCGATGGTTTCGAGATGGACGTAGGCGGTGTCGTCGTCGATTGCCTCGGCGTAGGCGTCGTAATCGAGGGTATCGACGAAGCGGGTCGTGATCCCGCGGCGTTCAACGCTGTGGGTGAAGTAGGTGTAGGTGCCGCCGTACAGCGACGACGAGGAGACGATGTTGTCGCCGGCTTCCGCCAGTAGGAACGTCGCCACGTCGAGGGCGGCCATCCCCGAGGCGGTGGCGACCGCGCCGACGCCGCCCTCAAGGGAGGCCAGCCGCTCTTGGAGGCTGCCGACCGTCGGGTTCATCAGCCGCGAGTAGATGTGCCCCGGCTTTTCGAGGGCGAACTGTTTGGCGGCGTCCTCGGCGTCGTCGAAGACGTAGGAGGTGGTCTGGTAGATCGGCGGTGCGCGCGAGCCGGTCGCGGGGTCGGGATCGGTGCCGGCATGGAGGCTTCGGGTCTCGAAGCCGTCTGTGTCGTCGGACATACAGGCGGGTAGACGCCGAGTGGGCACCTAAAACTGCCTGCTATCCGCGCAACTGCCGGTATCTCCGACAGCGTCCGTTCGCAACTCCGTCTCAGCCCGAAAACAGACTGCTGTGAACCGGCGCGAAATCCTCGTCGCCGTCCTCGATGGGTTCCTCGTCGTCAGCCGCCGTATCAGTGATCGCCCGGCCGTCGAGTCCGTTGGTGAGGAAGTCCCGCACCGGCGGGCCGACGTTCTCGGGCTCGACGAGGAAGGCGTCGTGGCCGTGGTCGGAGTCGACGACGTGGTGGGCGACGGGCACGTCGGCCGCGCGGAACGCCTCCGCCAGCGTCTCTGACTGGGCGACGGTGAAATGCCAGTCCGACGTGAACGACAGCAGCAGGGCCTCGCCCTCGAACGCGGAGATCGCCCGCTCGATGGTTCCGTGGCCCTCCGCGAGGTCGTAGTCGTCCATCGCCCGCGTGAGGTAGAGGTAGCTGTTGGCGTCGTATCGCTCGGTGAATTTTTCGGCGTTGTAGTCGAGATACGACTCGACTTCCCGGTAGGGGAAGAACGCCGCGGCCTTATCGGGCGGGAACAGGGCGTCGCTGCCCTCGATACCGCTGTCCCGGCCCGCCGAGCGGCGGCCGAACTTGCGCTCCATCGAGGCCTTCGAGAGATACATGATGTGGCCGAGTTGGCGGGCGATAGCGAGGCCCTGCTGTGGCGGGCTGGCGTCCGCGTCGTCGCCGCCGTAGTAGTCGCCGCCGTTCCAGTTGGGGTCGCTGCGGATCGCCCGCCGGGCGACGGCGTCGATGGCGAGACACTGCGGATCGAGTGTGGCCGCCGCCGCGACCGGCGCGATCAACTCCGCGTCGTCGGGGAACTGTTTGGCCCACTCCAGGACGTTCATCCCGCCGACGCTGCCGCCGATGATGAGTCGGAGGCGACCGACGCCGAGATGGTCGAGCAGGCGACGCTGCGCGCGCGTCCAGTCGCTGATGGTGACGGGTGGGAAGTCGGTGCCGTAGGGCTCGCCCGTCTCGGGATTCGTCGACGATGGCCCCGAGGAGCCGTAACAGGAGCCGGGGACGTTGGCGCAGACGACGTAGTAGTCGGTGGTGTCGATAGCCTTCCCGGGGCCGACGATGTCGCCCCACCACGCGCGGGCCTGGCCCGCGGTGCCGGGGGTGTTGTAGCTGGCGACGTTCTGGCTGCCGGTCAGGGCGTGGCAGACGAGAACGGCGTTGTCGCCGGTGAACTCGCCGTAGGCTTCGTAGGCGATCTCTAAGTTGGGGATCGACTCGCCGCACTCGAAGCGGAACTCGCCGAGTTCGACGACCCCGCGGTCGACTTCGGTCGCACTCATTGGTTGTCCCTCCTGTGTCGCCGTCGCGCATAGTCTGTTCGACTCGGCGTTCGAACGTGTCGGCTCATTGGTCGGCGGCCACCTCCAAGCCGGTGTCGAGGTCGGCGAAGATGTCTTCGCTGTTCTCGATGCCGACCGACAGCCGGAGCATATCGGGGGCGACACCAGCCGCGCGCTGTTCGTCCTCGCTCAACTGGGCGTGCGTCGTCGACGCCGGGTGAATGACCAGCGTTTTCGCGTCGCCGATATTAGCCAGAAAGCTCGTCAACTCGACGGCCTCACAGAACGCCTTCGCCGCTTCGAAGCCCCCCTCGACGCCGAAGGTGACCATGCCGCCGTACCCCGCCAAGTATTCGCTGGCATTGTCGTGGGTCGCGTGGTCATCGAAGCCGGGATACGTCACCCACGCGACGCGGGGGTCGTCCCGGAGGAACGCCGCTACCTCGTGGGCGTTCTCGCAGTGGCGATCCATCCGCAGCGGTAGGGTTTCGATCCCCTGCATCGTCTGCCAGGCGTCGAAGGGTGACTGCTGATTGCCGATTGCCCGAACCGCACGATGGCGGGCCGCCAGCGTGAACGCGCGGTCGCCGAACCGGTCGCTGAAATCGAAGCCGAAGCCGGGGTTTTCGCCCGACAGCTCGGGGTAGTCCGCGTCGGGATGATCCCACGGGAACGTCCCGCCGTCGACGAGGACGCCACCGACGGTCGTCCCCGACCCGTGAATCCATTTGGTTGTCGACTCCCAGACGATGTCCGCGCCGTGTTCCAGCGGGCGGCAGAGCGCGGGCGTCCCGAAGGTGTTGTCGACGACCAGCGGGACGGCGTGGTCGTGGGCGATGTCGGCGAGTCGTTCGAAATCCGGGGTGACCAGCGAGGGGTTGGCGATGGTCTCGACGTGGACGTAGGCGGTGTCGTCGTCGATCGCGTCGGCGTAGGCGTCATACTCAAGCGTCGGCACTGTGCGGGCCTCGATCCCGCGGCGCGGCGCGAGCGTCGAGAGGTAGCTGCCGGTGCCGCCGTACATGTCGCGGCTGGCGACGACGTTGTCGCCGCTCTGGGCCAGCACCGTTGTCAGCGAGTCCAGCGATGCCATCCCCGAGGCGGTGGCGACCGCGCCGACGCCACCCTCCAGATCCGCCAAGCGGGCTTCGAGCTGGCGAACGGTTGGATTTGAGACCCGCGAGTACACGTCGCCTTCCTCGCGGAGGGCGTACAGATCCGCAGCGGTGTCGGCATCATCGAACACGTAGGAGGAGGTCTGATAGATCGGCGTCGCCCGCGCGCCGGTGTCAGGATCAGGCTCCGTCCCGGCGTGCAGACTCCGCGTGTTGAAGCCCGTGGTCATGTATAGTGTGCATATATCTCTACGTGTTTATGCGTGAGAGTTACGGCAAAAGCGGCTGGTATGCGGTGTGGTGTCACTGAACGATAGCTTAGGTCGAAACGCCGGTAATCTCGAAGCATGTCCCGCCATCGTCGCGCTCGTCGACTCTGATCTGCCAGCCGTGGGCCTCGATGATCCGTTTGACCACCGCAAGGCCGATCCCGGTTCCGTCCTCGTCGGTGCTGTAGCCGAACTCGAAGAGCTCCTCGTGGTCGTCGGGGTCGATGCCGGCTCCGTCGTCTTCAACAGCAAAGCCGTCGGGCGTTGGTGTGACCGTCACCGTCGATGCCGCGCCGTGATCGTTGGCGTTCCGAAAGAGGTTCTCGAAGGCCTGCCGGAGGCGGGCTGGGTCTGCGGCGACAGTTCGGTCGCCCTCGACAGCGAGTTCCATCCCACCAGTATCAGCGGTCACCCACGCGTCGGTCGCACAGTCCTCGATGGAGACGGGTTCGGGATCGGCAACCGTCTGGCCTTGCCGGGCCATCGTCAACAACACCTCGATCAGTTCGTCCATCCGGTCGTGGGAGTGTGCGATGTGCTCAAGCCCCATCTGGGCGGTTTCGATATCCGGCTCCTCGCCATCGAGGGCGTCGCCGACAGCGGCTGTCCACCCCTCAGCTGTTGACAGCGGATTGCGGAGATCATGCGAGACGACATCGGCGAACTCTTCGAGACGGTCGTTTTGCTCCTCAAGCTGTCGCTCCCGCTGTTTGCGGTCGGTGATATCGCGGAGGACGACAACATAGCCACGGGTGATATCGAACTGGTCGGTGGCCTCGGTTACCTCGATATCATACGTTCGTTGCGAGCCGGTTGCAGCCGATGCCGTCGTGAACTCGCCGGGGGCGTCAGGGTCGGCAACAGCGGCCGTGAGCGTCTCGCTGAATGCGGAGTCAGCAAGCGCGTCGATTGAGACCTGCGTGCGAAGGCCATCGACTAAGTCGTCGGCAGCCGCGTTGAAATCGGCGACGACACGCTCGCCGTTGATCAGCAAAACCGGATCGCCCATCTCCCGGAAAAATCGGGTGACAATCACCGGGGCGACACGCAGGAAATCATACCGGTAGAGTGCCCACCCGACACCAAGTGCTTGGAGATTAAACAGGAGTGGCGTCGGGTCAACCAGCGGATGCGGGCGGTAATCGCCGATAAACAGCGTTGTCGAAACGAGGACGATCGCGCCGATCACGAAGATGATCAACGCCTGATACCGATAGATGCCCTGTGTCTGAACAAAAAACCGGCCCAGCAAAAACAGCGAGAGGCCGACCAACGCCGCCCCGATCAGCAGTTGGAGGAAGGCACCAAGCCCAGCAACCTCGATGGCGGCCGTAACCACACCAAACTGACCGACATCGACGCCCGCCAGCATGAGGCCGCCAGGGTTGCTCACGACAAGAATCGACCACACAACGGATTCGACCGCCCCGACCCACCAGAGCCACCCTGGAAGCCACTCGCTGTCGCCGGTGTACTCGCTGACAAACCGGAGCCACGCGAAGGCGGCCAACGCCGAGGACAGGGCCTTAATAAACAGCCCGACCTCCGCGAACAGTGTGCCCCCCGCGACAAGCATCAAAAAGTAGCCGGCAGCCCAAAAGCTATCCACAGCCATCAATACGCCGTAGGATTCCGACAATGGGTGGTCAATCCGGCCGAATGAGTAGACGGCAAGCAGCCCACTGACAATCGTCGCAAGGAAGACGAGTCCAATGACGACAAGGCTCAGGACGACGTCATCGGCCATTGCGGAGATCGCTCACTATCAATTCTACTACTCGCGTGTCATAAATAGGCTAGTGATTCCAGTACCGGGAAATTCTGCGGTTTTGAGCCTTCATACGAAGTTATGACACTCTGCCTCGTATGCCGTCTCGTGGCCATCGCTGGCTGAATCAGCGTTCCGTCCCACGTGGATCGAATTGACTTTTCACACACGGGCTGTTACCTGCTGGCAATGAGCTACGCCGACAGCGACAACCCCTATCTCCGTGATCCACCAACCGAATTCAGCCCTGTCGACGACCTCACACCCGACGAAGCCGAACAGCAGGTCGAGCAGCTCAGAGCTGCGATCCGCGACCACAACTATCTGTACTACGTCGACAGCGATCCGCTGATCGCCGACCGCGTCTATGATCAACTGTTTGACCGCCTCCAGACGCTCGAAGCCGAATTCGATCTCGACGATCCCGACAGCCCGACCAACCGTGTCGGCGGCGAGCCCGTTGACGACCTCGACACGGTCGAACACACCGCGCCGATGTTGTCTATCGCTCAGAGCGGCGACGCCGAAGATGTCCGCGAATTCGATAAGCGAACCGCCCGCCTACTCCGTGATTCGGGCTTCGACCCCGACGACATCGGCTATGTCTGTGAACCCAAATTCGACGGCATCTCCATCGAACTCGTCTACGAGGACGGCCGTCTCACTCGCGCGGCCACCCGCGGCGACGGCGCGGAAGGCGACGACGTGACCGCACAGGCCCGCCGCATCCGGGCGATTCCCCAGCGACTCCGCGGCGACGCACCCGACCTGCTGGCGGTTCGCGGCGAGGTCTTCATGCCGAAAGACGGCTTTCGGGAGCACAACCGCCAGCGCGTCGAAGACGGAAAAGAGCCGTTCGCCAACCCTCGCAACGCGACCGCGGGGACGATCCGTCAACTCGATCCGTCGGTCGTCGCCGACCGGCCGCTGGACTGCTTCGTCTACGACATTATGGCCTACGAGGCTGGCGACGAGCCAGACGACCACCCCGACACCCAATGGGCCGAACGCGACGCCATCGAGGCGTGGGGGTTCCACGTCGACGAACTTGCCGACCGCGTCGACGACATCGAAGGCGCAATCGCGTACCGTGATTCACTACTCGACGACCGCGAGAGCCTGAACTACGAGATCGACGGCGTCGTCATCAAAGTCGACGACACCGCCGCGGCCGACGCCCTCGGCAACACGGCCCGCGAGACGCGGTCGGCGTTCGCCTACAAGTTCCCCGCCCGCACCGAAGTGACGACAATCACCGATATCGTCGTGCAGGTCGGCCGCACCGGTCGGCTCACGCCGGTCGCGCTGCTCGATCCCGTACAGGTCGGCGGCGTCACCGTCTCCCGAGCGACGCTGCACAACCCCGGCGAGATCGAATCGCTCGGCGTCGACGTGGGCGACCGGGTGCGCGTCCTGCGAGCTGGCGATGTGATCCCCTACATCGACGAAGTCGTCGATGACGAGACGGGCAGCACCTTCGCGTTCCCCGAGACCTGCCCGGTCTGCGATAGCCCCGTTGACCGCGACGGCCCGCTGGCGTTCTGTACCGGCGGGCTTGGCTGTTCGGCCCAACGGGAGCGCGCCATCGAACACTACGTCAGCCGCGGCGGCCTCGATATCGAGGGCCTCGGCCCCGAGCGTATCGCGCAACTCCGGGCGGCCGACCTGCTCGACTCGCTGGACGACCTCTACCGCCTCGACCGCGAGAACCTGGCTGCACTGGAAGGGTGGGGCGAAAAGAGTGCGCAGAACCTCCTCGAAGAGATCGACGCCGCCAGTGAGCCGCCGCTCGATGCGTTCCTCACGGCCCTCTCTATTCCGGAGGTCGGCGGCGCGACCGCGACCGCGCTGGCCTGGGAGTTCGGTGATCTCGATGCTCTGATCGACGCCGACACCGACGCCCTCGAAGCCGTCGACGACGTGGGGCCAATCGTCGCCGAGACGATTCGGGACTTCTTCGACAACCCCGAGAACCGCGACGCCATCGACGCGCTGCTCGATGCGGGTGTCGATCCCCAGCCAGTCGAAGGAGCCGACGCCGGCGACGAACTCGACGGGCTCACCTTCGTGTTCACCGGTTCGCTCGCGGTCTCACGGGACGACGGCCAGTCGCTGGTCGAAGCCCACGGCGCGAACGCGACCGGCAGCGTCTCCGGCAACACCGACTACCTCGTCGCCGGTGACAACGCTGGCCAGCGAAAACAGGACGACGCCGACGACAACGACGTGCCGATCCTCACCGAGCGCGATTTCGCCGAACTGCTGGCCGACTATGGCATTGACTGGCCGCCGAGCGAGTAAGTCGCTGGCAGTCCATCGCGCAGTCGTAGGTTTCCCGAATTATAAAATATGTTTTATATGTTGGATTTTATAATTGAAGCGAGTTTGTCCGGGGTTGATTCCGTGACGACATGCCCTACGTCCTCCATTTCGATCAGCCGGCTCTTGGTGAGGTGATTGTTCAGCCTAGTGATTCCTGCCCGGAGGTGATCAGGGCTCTGCTCACCAGTCAGAAGTGTTGTCGGAACAGCAAGGTCTGGCACATCTGATAGATCAAACGCTTCGACTTCGTAGCTCTCCCGAATCACTGTCTCGGTGAGGTGGAGATTTGCCTCTTCGGGCCACCACGGCAACCGAGCAACATCAGAAACCGATCCGTTCTCTTCGATGAACAGTCGCATTGCATCCTGCCGCTGTCCGGCCTCAAGTCGTGCTTCCATTCGGGCAGCTAAATTGTCATCACTGTGTTCGCCCACCAGCACGGGTGGTTCGTACAGCACGAGATGGTCAATGGTGATTTCCGCTGCTGCTGTGAGCGCAACGAGTCCGCCGAAGGAGTGTCCGAACACTGTTGGTGTTCCGTTAACGGCTTCAACGAGGGCTCGGAGATCAGCTGCCTCGCGGGCAAGGCTGTACTCCTCACCATCACTGCTGTCGCCTCGTCCTCTCCGATCCGGGACGTACAGGCTAAAGCTGTCTGCGAGATACGGTCTGAGCGTGTCCCACGCTCGCCGGGTACCGGAGCTACCATGAAGCAGGATCAGCGGCTGGCCATCCCCTTCGTGTTCGTATGCTATGGTCGTCTCATCGGCCGACTGAACAGTATGGACTGTCGATTCGGAGGGCATCGCTCTTCAGCATTCCCGAGAGCAATTTTTTAATATTTTGCTACAGTGCCTCGCTACGCTGATTGAGTAGTGTGCACACCTCGTGTTACAGCCGTACTCTGTAGTGCTCTCGTTTCTCACGGCTCCGGCGGCGCGCCATCGTCGGTCTCGTGGTCGGCGTACTGAACGAGTCCGTCGTCGGCTCGGTAAAACAGGTCGCCTCAACAGTCACACCCGCTCGCTTCGCTGGCGTCCGCGTCGTCGAAAAACGACGCAATATTCGCTGGGACCCCTTCAAAAGCTTTCTTGCGGGTGGTGTCCGATGGCGACTGCTCAGGAACCGCAGCCCGCACTAGTGCTGCAACAAGGAACTCGACCGGCGGAGTCGTATACTCGTCACCTCGGTAGTGCCAGAGCCGACAGTCGATTTCGCCCGGACACGCACAGAGTTCGCCACACGATTCGCAGTTGTTTTCGCGGTAGTCCGGTTGAATATCGCGCCCGTTGATACGGATCGTCGGCGATACGGCCAACTGCGTCGCTTTCGCTGCCGCCAGCGTATCGACATGGATATCGCGCACAACAACGCTGACAGCCAGTGGTTCGAGGATCGGTTCAATCCGTGTGAGTGCTGTTTCGAGTGCCTGTTCGGTTCCAACACATCGCTCGCAGGCCTCGTTGTCGAGGTAGAGGAAATCGACGGTGACTGTCCGCTGTGTATACTCCGTTGCCGGCGTTTCGACAACTGAAACAGCCGTGCTGTCTGGGAAGGTTTGCATTGTAGTGGCCACTACGACCGCCCGGCGCATATACTGTTCAGTTAGTAAACACGAACCGGGTTTCCGTACCGAAACCGCCCGCCCGGCCGCACGGGGACGACGAACGTATATATCGCTACAGCGGCTACGCGTGGTGTATGAGTGAGCACGACGAATGGCAAGCCACGTGGCACGGCTTGCACGATATCCTGGGGCCGAAGTGGACGTTTCACATCCTTCGCGTCCTCTCCGAGGAGCCCCACGGGTTCAACGCCATTCGGGACAGTCTGAATGGTCTGACCGCGCCGATCCTCTCCCAGCGGCTCAAAGAGCTTCGCTGCCATGGCCTCGTTGAGCGAACGGTCGAAGCGACGACACCGCCGACCACGATCTATTCGCTCACCCGAACGGGCACTGAAATCGCTACGCGGCTCCAGGAACTGGAGTCGCTTGTCGAAATCAACGAGCAGCCGACGCGAGACTGCTCGGCCGAGACGACTGACTGCCGGTCGGAAGCACTTGCCGACGGCTGCGTTACGGCAGCGAATCAGTGTTGAGACTCACCGCCGTTCACGGCTCCGGCGGCGCGCCGTCGTAGGCGTCGTGATCGGTGTAGAAGTTCAGCATCGCAAACTTCAGTTTCTCGGGGGTGATGTCGACCAACTCCTCGCGTTCCTCGACCGGGAAGCTCCGACGGACACTGTATTTCCCCATGTCAGCGTTGGTGTAGCGTTTGTCGGCAAGAATCCGGACGCCGAAATCCTCCGGCGAGCGGATCACGCGGCCGAGGGCCTGCCGGGTCTTGCGGATCGTCGGAATCTCGACGGCGTAGGCCCAGCCGGCGTCGCGTTTCTGGTGTTTGCCCTTGTAGGCGCGCTCGTAGGCGTCCTGGACGGCCTCCATCCGCTCGGAGAGTTGCGGGTACGGGACGCCGATGACGGCGACCGTGCGGGCCTGGTCGCCGTCGAAACTCACGCCCTCCGCGAGGGTACCCCACAGCGACGTGAACAGCGCCGCGTCGTCGCTGGCGACGAACCGCTGGCGGAGGTCTTCGGTCGATTTTCCCGATTCGTCGAGGATGAGCGTGCCGAGCGGCTCGTCGGCGCGGTTCTCGACGCTGAGCCGGCCGTGGTAGCGTTCGGCCTCCGAATACGAGGGGAAGAAGAGGAGGGTGTTACCGGGCGTAAACCGGATCACGTCCCGGAGGAGGTTCGTGATCGTCTCCTGTGTCTCGGGGTCGTCGCGCTCGCTGGAGAAGAGGGCGGGCACTTCCGCGGCGTACGTCCGGCGGTTTTCCTCGGGATAGGCCAGCCCGTAGGCCATCGTCGCCGGCGAATCCAGGCCGAGTACGTCTTCGGTCACCTCGAAGGGCCGCAGCGTCGCGCTCATCAACACACTAGCGTACACGTCGTCGAAGAGATCGCGGGTGACCTCTCGCGGAATGCAGGTGTAGAGCTCGGCGCGGCCATAGACCTCGTCGGTCTGGTCGTTTCGCCGGACGCCGGCCATCGGGTGTTGGCCGAGTTCGCCGCCCTCCGACATCCAGGTGCTGATGAACTGGGCGGCCTGGAGGGTCTGACACTCCGCGCGGCTCGTCGCCTCGCCCTCCTTGTAGGCGCGTTCGTACTCCTCGTCGAGCGTGCGGCCCAGCTGTACCGCGAGTTCGGTTTCGGTGTCGATGCCACGGCCCTCGTAGAGCCGCAGGAATGCGAGGGTGATCTCGTCGCGGGCGTCGGGGTTGGCGACCGACACGTCCTCCCAGTGCTCGTCGACGTTGTCGCGTTCGTACTCGCTGAGTTCGTCCTCGTAGGTGACGATGAGCGCGTCGCGGAACGCCTCGATGACGTTGCGCGCGGGCTCGGCGCGGGAGTCTTCGACGCCGGCGAGTTCTTCGAGCGCGGAATCGAGCGTGTTCTCGGTGAGTGTTTTGGTCGCGTGATCGCGGGCCGCGCCCTCGATGTTGTGGGCCTCGTCGAAGACGGTGATCACGTCGCTGGCGTCGCAGTCGAGCCAGCGGAAGAACTGCTCGCGGATCATCGGATCCAGCAGGTGGTGGTAGTTGCAGACGACGAGGTCGATGTCTTCCATCCCCTCTTTCAAGAGTTCGTACCCACAGAGGTTCTGCTGGTCGGCGTACTCGTAGATCTCTTCGGGCGTTCGTACGTCCTCAAAGAGCCAGCCGAAGAACTCGTCGGTGTCGGCGGTGAGATTGTTGTAGTAGTAGTCGCAGACGTTGCCGTCCTGTAGCTCGTCGAGCTCGTCCTCCAGGTCGTCGAGTTCGTCCATGACGGCACTGCGGGCTTCGGCCGCGCCGGCCTCGCCGTCTTGGCTCGCTTCGAGGAGTTCCTCCTGTCTGGCGGCCAGTTCCTCGTGGTCGGTTTCGGTATCGACGAGTTCGCGGGTGGTATCCCGGAGCGTCTGGCACTCCTGATAGCCCACGTCGATGTGGCACATCTCGGCTTTGCCCTTGAAGACGACCGCCCGGATCGGCTTCGTGCGGGTGATCGCGCGGGCGTCGTCAACGAACTGCCGCATCTGCTGGTGGACGTTGGTGGTGATAACGACCGTTTTGTCGTTGTCGCGCGCGTAGGCGAGGGCGGGCACGAGCGCCGAGAGAGTCTTCCCGGTGCCTGGCGCGCCCTCGAAGAGCACGTCGCGGGCCTGGCCCAGCGAGTTGGCGATCCGGTCGATAGCCTCGCGCTGGTTCGGATACGGCGTCTCGTAAGGGAAGAACCGGAGGTCGTCGTCCGCGGCTGTCACACCGGCCCTTTGGCGGCAACTGATTAAAACATGGGGGCGAACCGTGTTTTCACCTTGCTGGAGCGGCTACTTTCTTCGGCAGCATCAATTCATATATTTGCCCACTCACAAAATATATTGCAACACGCTCCGTAGCGATAGGCATGGACGAGTTCGATCCGGCTCCAGCCATTGACGACACGACCGAGCCACGCCAGCAGTGGCTTGACGACACCGACACCTTTGGCCGGGTCTACGACGTTGTGCTCGGCATCACGACACCGGCACCTGCAGCCGAGATCGCCGAGATCGCCGACTGCTCGCCCAACGCCGCGACCAAACACCTCTCCCGACTGGCGGAGATGGGCGTCGTCAACGCCGACCGCGAAAGCCGCCCAGCACGCTATAGCCGCAACGACGGCTACCTCGAATGGCAGGAGGCCAGCCGGATCGGCCGCGATCTATCGGTCGCTGAGATCATCGACCGCGTCGAATCGCTGGAAGCCGAGCGCGACGAGTACGAGGAGCGGTTCGGGACGACCGACCCCGCTGAGGTCTCCGTCTTCGATTACGACGACCACGACACGATCCACGAGCGCATGGCCGCAGTCAGCGAGTGGCAAGGGCTGATCCGGGATCTACGACTCTACGAACTAGCCCGCCAACTCGCGCAAAACGATGGGCACCTGATCCCAGCATGACGCCAGCGGAGCCGCCAAGCGGTTCGACGGGGGCGCCGGATCGCCAAACGTTGCGACTGCTCGAACGCCAGTGTGCGACCACGCCGCTGGTCACCAATACTGAATTCCAGCCGAGCGCGATGGAGCCGCGCCGCCTGGTGGCGACACTCGATACCGACGCGTTTCCCGAGACAGTTGCGACCGCTCGGCTTGACATCCGATGGTTCACGACCGGCGATTTCTCGCTGCACTACATCGAAACGACGACCGATGGCAAGCAATGGGAGTGCCGCTGGGATCGCCATCCCAACAGCCACAACACTCGACTGCATTTTCATCAGCCGCCCGACGCGGAAGCGGTTCGAGATCTTTCCTTAGACTCACAACACCCGCTTGATGTGTACGCAACAGTGTTTTCGGCAATTCAGCAACGACTCGGTGACCGCTGGGCAGACAGCTCATAACCGGTGAGGCCACAGTAATCCAGTGTCGACGTGAGACGATACCATCCGCCGTCGGCGACTGCGCGGGAATCGTTTTAGTACGCACCGACCCTTGGAGAGCGCATGGAACGCACCGCTCGACGACAGCGGGTGAGCCCGCTGCTCGCGGTCGCTGGCCTCGCCGTCGTCGAGATCCTGCTGCTCACAGTCGAGACAATAGCCGCCCCGGCAGCAAGAGAGACCCTCGCCGGATCGGTGCTTGGAGTTGCAGGCAGCCTCGTCACAATCGCCGTCAGGCTGCTGTTTTTCGGCCTCGCAGCCGCCGTTGTCCTCCCACGGCTCATCCCCACGGAGTTTGCAGCCGTCACAAATCGACTGAGCTTCCGGCTGCTGGCTGCGGTCATCGCCGTCGGCACGGCAACGGTGTTCGGCACGCTGATCGGTGGAGCGGCATCGACACCACAAGCTGTGTTGATCGCTATCACGATCGGCGCGGTGGCCATCACAACAGCCTACGTGGCGATTCTTGTCTACTGGCGCGGCGTCAACCTCGATTCGGCAGTGTCTACACTGGAGCGACGGATCGGCGGATCCGGCAGCGACGATCCGGGGAGAGCGACGACCTGTCTCTACGCCGGTGTCGGCCTCGGCACCGGGCTCACCCTCGCCGGGCTGTTACTCGCTGTCGGTGGACGCCTGTATCCGCTTCCGGAGCTGCTGGCGATCGGCTGGCCGATTGGGGTGGCGGTGGCTGCCCGAATCAACTGGCAGCCGAACCCACGCGGTCAGATCGCCGACACACTGAAGATCATCTCGGTCGTCCGCCGATCGGAGAAGGGGGTGCCGACGCTCACGCTCGTCAGCCTCGGGATGGGCGTGCCGGCAACGATTCTTCTCGTCGGTTTGCCGGTGTACACCCGGCGGCTACTGGTCGGCGACACAGTCAGCGTCGCTGAGCCGGTGCTCGCGTGGGCGGTCGTTGGAATGATCGTCGGTATCGCCGCGGCATGTCTGTACGCGCTGTGGTTTTGGGCCCGAGTGTTCCGACGACTGCCGGCGTTTCTCACAGCGTGGCATGAGGCAGCCGGCGTGGACACGCTCGGTGAACAGCCGACGGACGAGCCGGTTGCGCGGCCAGCGTGGCTGTTGGTGCCGTTTGCGCTCGTGATCACGCATGCGATCGTCCTCATCCAGATCGGCGACGTGACCGACTTTGCGTTCTACGGGGCGGCCGACGCGATCCTCTCACTGTACGGGCTTGTCTGGCCGCTGTCGGCCGCCGTGATCGGCCTGGCAGTCTACTGGACGATGCGACGAACGCCGCAGCCACCGCTGTCGGCAACGTATGCGATCCCGACCGCAACGGTCGTCGAGTTCGGCTCGCTGTACGTCGGCTGGGGCCTCGCCGCTACCGTCGTCCGCAGCGGTGGGCTCACCGCCGCGGAGCTTGTGCGTTTCCCCGGCGGAACGTTCGTGTTGCTCGTCCTCGCGTTGTTGGTGCTGCTGTTTTTTGGTCCGGATATCGGCCTTCGGCTTTCTGACTCGCCGGCCCGGCGGCTGCCGCTGTCGTATCTCCCACTGGGTGGCATGTTGTTGCTGTTTGCCGTATTCGACCTCCATGGCTACCGACTCGCCTGGGGCGTGATGGCTGGACTCTTAATAGCGGGGAGCCTCTCGGAGGCCTGGAAACACGGCCGTGGTGGCCGCCGCCAGCAATCTGATCGGTAACTGGTAAGCAAAAAACGCAGGCCGCAGCGGTAGCCAGTTAGCAGAGTAACTCGACCAGCAGCGCCTTCTGGGCGTGCAGCCGGTTTTCGGCCTGCTCCCAGACAATCGAGCGGTCGCTTTCGATGACGCTGTCGGTGATCTCCTCGCCGCGGTGGGCCGGCAGGCAGTGCATCACCGTCGCGTCGGTGTCGGCCAGCAGCTCCTCGTTGAGTTGGAAGCCGTCGAACGCAGCCAACTTCTCCTCGCGTTTGTCCTCCTCGCCCATGCTGACCCACACGTCGGTGTATATCACGTCCGCGCCATCGATGGCCGCTTCGGGGTCGGTGTACACTTCGGGTGCCTCGCCGAGTTCGGCGGCGCGGTCGATGACGGCGTCGTCCATCGCATACTCGGGTGGCGTTGCGACCGCAAGATCGACGCCGGCGAGCGCGCAGCCGACCGCGAACGATTGGCCGACGTTGTTGCCGTCGCCGACCCACGCGACCCGAACATCGTCGAGACCGCCGAACTGCTCGCGGATCGTGAGCAGATCAGCGAGGGTCTGACACGGGTGGGCGTCGTCGGTGAGGCCATTGATGACGGGCACGTCGGCGTATTCGGCCAGCGTTTCTGCGTCCTCGTGATCGAACAGCCGGGCCATGATCCCATCGACGTAGCGGCCCATCGCGCGGGCAGTGTCTTTCAGCGGCTCGCCGTGGCCGAGTTGGATGTCGTCGGGGCCCATGAAGATCGCATGCCCGCCGAGTTGCGTCATTCCGGTTTCGAAGGAGATTCGCGTGCGCGTACTCGGTTTCTCGAAGAGCATGCCGAGCGTCTGGTCGGCCAGTCGGGTGTCGTTGTCACCGACTTTCAGATCGGCTGCCAGCGCGAGCAACGCGTCGAGTTCGTCGGCCGAGACGTCGTCGATGTCGAGGAAGTTCTCGGCGTTCATTGTGCTGCCTCCGCATTTTTCTCCCCTTCGTCGCTAACGCCCAGCCGTTCGCACACGTCGATCAGCACCTCGATTGCGTTGTCGAACTCGTCGAGCGGGAGGTGTTCATTCGGCGTGTGGTCGAGACTGGAGTCGCCGGGGCCATAGCTCACCATGCCGCAGTCCCACTTCGTTGCGAAGACGTTCATGTCGCTGGTGCCGGTTTTCCGGAGCAAGCGCGGATCGCCGCCGCCCTCGCGGATCGCCGCGCGGAAGACGCGGGCTAACTCCGTGCGGGGGTTGGTCATCACCGGCGGGATCGACTCCGTCCAGTTGACCGTCCCGACCTCAAGTTCGGCATCCGAGAGTTCGCGCACCTCATCGGGCGTGCGCTCGGGCGGGACGCGAAGCTGGAACTCCATGGTCGCCTCCATCGAGAGCCCGTCGACGGAAACGCCGCCCTCGATGTCGACGGGTTTCGTCGTCACCTGCTCGAAGACGGGCACCCACTCGTCGGGCTCGAAGATCGTCTCGACACGATCCCACCAGCTCATGGCGTGTTGGATCGCGTTGAGATCCGGCCGGGAGTGATGCCCGGACTCGCTGGCGGCGACGTAGGTGCCTTCCAGCAGGCCACGGTAGCCCAGCGTGATCCCATCCCAGCCGGATGGCTCGCCGTTGATGATGAGGTCGGGTGCTTCGCGGTGGTCAGTCAGGTACCACGCGCCACGCGAGGTCGATTCCTCGCCGACGACGCCGACGAACGACGCGCCGGTTTCGACCGCCGCAATCGCCATCGACGCCAGCGAGCCGGTGGCGTCGACGCTGCCGCGACCCCAGAGTTCGTGGCCCTCGTCGCCGTCTTTGATCTCGACGGGGATTTCACCAGGGACGGTGTCGATGTGCGACGTGAGCAGCACGCTGTCGTCGCCCGGCGCGCGAACGTTGCCGATGTCGTCGATCCACACCTCACGGTCGTGGCGGTCGAAGAAGGCCGCCAGTGCCTCGGCGGCTTCCGTTTCTTCGCCCGAGACCGAGGGAATCGACACCAACTCGGTGAGGAGTCGGCGGCCTTCGGTGTCGATAGCAGGATGCTCCACTGCGGCGTGGGTTGATTCGACGGCCATCAGTCAAGTGCCTCCGTGAGCGCGTCGACGACGCGGTCGACGTGTGTTTTGTCAATGGTGAGCGGAGGCAAAAATCGGACGACAGTTCGGCCCGCCGGCAGCGCAAGGATCTGGTGGTTCATCGCCAGATCACGCAGCACGCGGTTCGCGCCCTTCTTCACCTCGACGCCAACCATCAGCCCATTACCGCGTACGTCGCGGACGCCGAGGTCGTGTTCCTCGGCGGCGGCCTCGATTTCGCTCATCATGTACTCGCCCATGTCGGCGGCGTGCTGCGGAATCTCCTCGTCAACGATAGTCGAGACGGTCGCGTGTGCTGCCGCGGAGATGACTGGGCCGCCGCTGAACGTCGAGGCATGCGAGCCGTAGTTGTCGGCGATCCAGTCACGGCAGAGCGTCGCGCCGACCGGGAGCCCGTTGCCGAGGCCCTTCGCGCTCGTGATCATATCGGGCACCACATCGGCCCACTCGGAAGCCCAGAGCGTCCCGGTGCGGCCCATCCCGGTCTGTACCTCATCAAAGATCAGTGCCGCGCCGCTGGTCGCGGTCTCGACGCGCACCCGTTGGAGGAACTCCTTGCGAGCGGGGTTGATGCCGCCTTCGCCCTGCACCGGTTCGACGATCACCGCGGCGGTGTCGTCGTCGATAGCGGCTGCCATCTCCTCAGCGTCGTCGTAGGCGACGAACTCGACATCGCCGATCAGCGGCTCGTACGGTTTCTTGTACTTGTTTTTCCACGTCGTCGCCAGTGCGCCCATCGTCCGGCCGTGGAACCCGCGTTTCGTCGAGATGATCTTCGAGTTCCCCGTCGCCGAGCGGGCGAACTTTAGCGCCGCCTCGTTGGCTTCCGTCCCGGAGTTACAGAGCCACACCTTGTCGACGGTTTTCGGTGCGGTTTCGGCGAGCAGTTTGTACAACTTCGTCCTGATTTCGACCGGATAGGACGCCTGCACGTAGGTGACCCGCGAGAGCTGGTCGGTGATGGCGTCCTGGACGGCCTCGTGGCCGTGGCCGAGCGGGACGCAGGCGTAGCTCGCGCCCATGTCCAGATACTCGGTGCCGTTGCTGTCGGTGACGAACGCCCCGTCACCCTCGACGATCTCGATCGGTTTCTCCGAGAAAACAAAGCCACTCATTGGGTGATCTCTCCGTTGTCAGCCAGCGCGCTCGCCTCGATCCTCGTGCCCGCGCCGTCGAGCGCGCTACTGACCGGCGCGTCGCGGTTGGCGTCGCCGACGTGGATCGCCGGCGCGCCACCCTCCAGGGCCTCCGTGGCGGCCATCACTTTCTTCGTCATGAACCCCTCCGCGGCGTCTTTCACCGCCGCCAATTCGTCGGGTGTCGCTGCCGAGTCGATGAGCGTCTCAGGGTCGTCGGGGTCGGCGTAGATCCCCGCAACATCGGTCAGCACCACGAGTTCGGCACCGAGCGCGCCGGCGACGGCAGCCGCCGAGCGGTCGGCGTCGGCGTTAACGGGCAGCACCTCGTCGTCGTCCTCGCCGAGCATCGGGACGCTCACGACCGGCGTATAACCGTCATCGAGCAGCGTGGTCAGCAAGTCACTGTTCACGTCGGTGATCTTCCCCGAGTGGTCGCCACGCTTGATCTTCTTCTTGCCGTCTTCGAGCACGCGAACGGCGGATTTACGGGGCCCGGTCAGCAGCCCGCCATCGACACCCGAGAGCCCGAGGGCGTCGACGCCGGCGTTGCGGAACAGCGTCGTCAACTCGGTGTTGAGCTTGCCGGCCATCACCATCGCGAAGACCTCCATCGTCTCCTCGTCGGTAAACCGGCCGGTGACGCCGCCCGGTGTTTCGACGTACGTCGGCTCGATGCCCATGCGTTCGAGTGTGTCGTCGACGGCGGTCGAGCCGCCGTGAACGACGACGACCTCGCGGCCGCTCTCGACGAGGGCAGCAATGTCGTCGACCGCACCTTCGGGATCGACGGCTTTTGCGCCGCCGATCTTGACCACGACCGGGGGCTGGCCGCCGTCGGTTCGGAGTCGCCGCTGCCGTATGTCTGCGTACGTCTGCGGGCGGTCAACAGAATGATGCTGGCGACGGCGGGTACGTGTTGGTGAATTGTGTTTAGTCATAAGCAACCACTCCGTGTTATGGCGCGCCGACCGGGTGGAGGCCCTGGAAGTCGAGGCCGGCGGTTTCGTCGAGACCGAGGGCGATATTCGTGCCGTGGATCGCCTGTCCGGCCGAGCCTTTCATCATGTTATCAATTGCCGAGAAGGCGACGAGTCGCTTGTTGCCCGGGTCGAGTTCGAAGCCGACCTCGGCCATATTGGTGCCGGTGACCGCTTTCGGTTCGGGGTAGCGGTAGACGCCACCGCCGCCGGCGACCAGCCGGACGAAGGGTTCGTCCTCGTAGCTCTCGCGGTAGGCACTCCAGAGGTCGCCTTTCGAGACGGGTTCGCCAGGGAAGACGTGGCAGGTCGCCGACGAGCCGCGTGTCATATCGACCGCGTGGACGGTGAACGACAGCGAGACGCCGAGGAACTGCTCGATCTCGGCCTCGTGGCGGTGGCCCGTCGGCGCGTACGGGCGGACGACGCCGGAGCGTTCGGGATGGCTGGAGGCGTCGCCGCCGCCTGCGCCGCCCTCTGAGGAGCCGACTTTCACGTCGGCGACGATCTGCTCGTCGCCCGAGAGAATATCGGCATCAAAGAGGGGTTTGAGGCCGAGGATTGTCGAGGCGGCGTTACAGCCGCCGCTGGCGATGAGATCCGCGCCCGGCAACTGGTCGCGGGTCAACTCGGGCAGCGCGTAGACGCTCTCCTCCAGATACTCGGGCGCGCTGTGACCGTCGTACCACTCCTCGTACTGTTCGGCCGTGTTGAGCCGGAAATCCGCCGAGAGGTCGACGATGGTGTCGGCAACCTCATCAAACTCGTCGATCTGCTCCATCGAGACGCCGTGTGGCGTCGCCGCGAACAACACGTCGACTGATTCGAGGTCGTCAGGCGAACTGAAGCGGAGGTCGAGTTCACGGAGGTTCGGGTGGGAGTAGCCAACCGTCTTGTTCGCCTTCGAGCGGCTGGTCGCCTGCTCGATCTCGAAGTTCGGGTGGCCGGCCAGCAAGCGGAGCAACTCGCCGCCGGTGAACCCGGTGCCGCCGATGACGCTGGCGGTGTAGGTCTCGCTCATTGCGTCGCCTCCGGCGTTGCCTCGTTGGCTTTCGTCTCCAGCCAGTCGACGACGGTGCCCGGCACGTCGACATCGACACAGCCGTTGAGGGCTTTGAACTCGACGGTGTGGTTGATCTCGTGGACGGTGTATTCGCCGCTTTCCTCGCCGCCGACTTCCATCAGATCGACGCCGAGCAGGCCGCCGCCGACCGCGTCGCTGGCTTTCTCGACGAGATCGAGTGCAGTGTCGTCGAGCTCGAAGCCCGCGGTGTCGCCACCCTTCGCGGCGTTAGTCAGCCAGTGATCTGAGCTTCTGGTCATCGCGGCGACGGGCTCGCCGTCGGTCGCCAGCACGCGGATATCGCGGCCGGGTTTGTCAACGAACTCTTGGACGTAGAAGACCTTGTGCTCGTAGTGGCCGAGCACCTTCTTGTGCTCCAAGATCGCTTCGGCCGCGCTCTCGGAGTCGATCTTCGCCATCAGGCGGCCCCATGAGCCGACGACCGGCTTGAGGACGCAGGGGTAGCCGAACGATTCGATGGCGTCCATCGCCGAGTCGACGGTGAAGGCGAGCTTCGTGTCGGGTGTCGGCACGCCCGCGGCGTCGAGCGCGAGGCTGTTTTTCGCCTTGTCGGCACACACGTCGGCCGTTTCGGGGCTGTTGACGACCGGAACGCCGTAGTGATCGATGAAGCGCGTCGCGTACAGCGACCGGCTGGTCGACAGACAGCGGTCGACGACGATATCGAGGTCGTCGACATCGGCGGTCGTGCCGTCGAGGCCGAACTGGTGTTTCCGCACGTCGATTTTCTCGATCTCGTGGTCGCGGTCGCGTAGCTCGTTGAGCAACAGCTTCTCGTCCTGTCTGATCCGCGAGTAGAGGATACCGATTTTCATGATACTAGCTTTGGATCAGTCGCTCCCGCTGGCACCGCGGGCGTCGCGGTCACGTTACTCGCCCCAGTCCTCTTCGAGTTCCGGGGCTGTGTCAAGTTCCGGCGGCTCGGCCGCGAGAACTTCCAACTCGGCACCACAGGTGCCGCAGTCAAGGATCTCTCCGACTTCAACGTCGTCGTGCAGGTCGACGCCTGCACCGCATTCCGGACAATCTGCTTCTGACATGGGTGTACGCAGGCGTTCCCGACGTATATACTTAAACACATCGAACTTGTATAAAATTTTACACTAAACAGCGTCGCCACTTCGCGTGATTTGCGGCGTTTTCCCGGTTCTGTGAAACCATCGATTCGGTTTCATGTTGGTGTAGTGCCCCCGAATGGGGGTCGCCGCCGTCGGCTGTGCCGCCGACAGCGACTCCCGGGTCGAATCGCCTCAGACATACTGGTCGACCTCCCGCTGGAGCCGCTCGGCGGCCGCCGACAGCGTCTCGCGGCGCGCATCGAGGGCGTCGCTGTCGGTCGCCACACTCTCACCGGCCGTTTTGATCGACGCCTCGACAGCCCCCGGCGCGGGGCCGCCGACCGAATCCCGGCTCGCCACGCTTGCGGCCGGATCGAGGGCCGATTCGACGGCTGACTCATCAACGTACTCGAACAGCGATTCGCCCAGCACCTCCTCGGCAGCGGCGTCGAGCACGGCGGCGGTCACGCCGTCGTCGCTATCGCCGCTGTCCGCAGCGTTTTCGGCCTTCTCGGCGGCCAGCGCGACTACCTCGTGTGCCGTCCGGAACGGCAACCCGGCCATCGCCAGCAGGTCGGCGATGCCGGTCGCCGTTGCAAAGCCGGCACCCGCTTCGTCAGCCAGCAACTCCGCGTTCCAGTCGGCGGTCGCCACCGCGCCTGCGGCAATCGACGACGCCTCGACGACGGCATCGACCGTGCGGAACGTGTGCGGGTGGGCGCGCTGCAGGTCGCGGTTGTACGCTCGCGGCAGCCCTTTCAGCGTCGTCAACAACCCGGTCAGCTCGCCGGTCGCGTCGCCGGCGACCGCCCGCGTTAGTTCCAGCGTATCGGGGTTCTTCTTCTGGGGCATGATCGAGGAGGTCGAACTGTAATCGTCCGACAGCTCGATGTAGCCCTTGTTGGCGAAAACGACGATGTCCTCGGCGAGCCCCGACAGCGTGGTCGCGTGGATCGCCAGCGCGGCGGTCGACTCCGCGAGGAAGTCACGCGCCGAGGCGGCGTCCATCGAGTTCTCGACGACGCGGTCGAAGCCGAGCAACTCGGCGGTGCGCTCGCGGTCGATATCGAACGGCGTCCCCGCGAAGGCCGCCCCACCGAGCGGCGACTCGTTCGTGCGGTCGTAGGCATCGAGCAAGCGAGCGGTATCGCGGCCGACGGCGGCCGCATACGACGAGAGATAGTGACCGACCGTGATCGGCTGGGCTGGCTGGAGGTGGGTGTAGCCGGGCATCACCGTCTCGGTGTGCTCGGCGGCGGTCTCCAGCAGCGATTCGCGCAGCGCGAGGGTCGCCTCGATGGCGTCCAGCAAATCCTCGCGGAGGCGATAGCGAATACAGGCGGCGACCTCGTCGTTGCGACTGCGGGCGGTGTGCATCTTCCCGCCGTCGGGGCCGACGCGGTCGATGACGGCCGACTCGATGGCCTCGTGGACGTCTTCGCCGTCCGGGAGGTCGCTGTGGCCCGCGGTCTCAACGTCATCGAGTACGGTCAGAATCTCGCCGGCCACGTCGTCGCCGATGATTCCCTGTTCGGCGAGCATGACGACGTGAGCGCGGTCGACCGCGAGATCAGCATCGAAAATCCGACTGTCGCCGGCGAGACTCGACAGGAATTCGCGGGCGGGGCCGCCGCTGAAGCGATCACGGCGGATGACCGTCTCGTCGTCCGCGTCGTTCGGATCAGCCGCGCCGTCCGTCGCGTCGTCGCCCATGGTTGCTTACTCGTCGCTCTCGTCGCCGTCAGTCGCCCCGCGCTTCGCGTCGGCGGCGCGCTTGGCTTCGGCGGCGATGCGATCCTGATAGCCGTGATATTTGGCGACGCCGGTCGCGTCGGCTTGGGTGATGTCGCCGACTTTCTCCGTGTTGAAGGAAGCGGCGTCGGCGGAGTAGACAGCATACTCGCTGTCGCGGCCGACGACGCGGGCTTGGCCGCCCTCAAAGCGGATCGTCACCGTGCCGGTGACTTTCGTCTGGGTTTCCTCGATGAAGCCCTCAAGTGCGGCGACGAGCGGGCCATCGACGAGTCCTTCGTACCCCTTCTGGCTCCACTCGGCGTCGACCTGCTGTTTGAAGTCGCGTTCCTCCTTCGTGAGGACGAGTGCTTCCAGCCCTTCGTGGGCGTTGAGCAGCGTCGTCGCCGCGGGGTGCTCGTAGTTTTCTCTCACTTTGAGGCCGAGCATACGATCTTCCATCATGTCGGTGCGGCCGACGCCGTAGGAGCCGGCGAGTTCGTTGAGTTCTTCGATCAACTCGATTGGCTCCATTGCCTCGCCGTTCAGCGAGACGGGATACCCGTTCTCGAAGCCGAGTTCGATCTCCTCGCCGAAGCCACTCGGCGCGGTCGTCCACTCGTAGATCTCCTCGCCAGGGACGTGATCCGGCTCTTCAAGGTCGCCGCCCTCGATGGAACGGCTCCAGAGGTTCGTGTCAATCGACCATGTTCCCTCGTTGCCGGCCTCGACGGGGAGGTTACGCTCGGCGGCGTACTCGATCTCCCAGTCGCGGGTCATCCCCATCTCGCGGACGGGCGCGATGACTTCGAGATCGGAGGCACGCCAAATAGCTTCAAAACGGAGTTGGTCGTTGCCCTTGCCGGTACAGCCGTGGGCGATGCCGTCGCAGCCTTCCTCCTCGGCGACACGGAGGATCGCTTTGGCGATCACCGGCCGCGCAAGGGCGGTGCCCAGCGGGTAGCCCTGGTAGTCGGCGTTGGCGCGGACGGCGTCGAAACAGAGATCGGCGAACTCCGCTTTGGCGTCGACGACGTGGTGATCGAGATCGAGTGCCTCGGCAGTCTCCCGAGCCTCCTCGAACTCATCATCCGGCTGGCCGACATCGACGGTGACGCCGATCACTTCGTCGTAGCCGTACTCCTCTTCGAGAACCGGCACGCAGACGGTGGTATCGAGCCCACCGCTGAACGCCAGTGCCACGCGGTTTGTCATTACCTACACCAAACGGGGAGTAGGCCTTAAATTCAGTGATTTACAAATCCGAAAATAGCCGGATAGACGGTTCTACATGGCTGAAAACAGGATTTTCGCGGAATGAATCAGCGACGGTCGAACCGAAATGAGGCCTCCCGGCCCGACCGTCGAGACGAGGCGAGGCCGCCGGTCGGCCCCGCTCGCGGTAGTCGCCGCAGCCGCCGCTGGCCGACAACAGGCACAGCAGAGCGACGGTCAGCGGTCATTAGTGGTTCCTTGGTGGTCGGCTACAAAACGATTTCGTGATCGCTTCGTGTGGAGCCGATTTCAGGCCCACAACGGATCGAATCCAACGTCGACGCCGAACAGCCAGAACGTGACGACGATGCCCGCGGCCGCGACCGGCGGAATCGTGAGGTTGTCGTCGACGCCGATGCCACGGATGACCGGCTTGACGCCGTCAGCGACCGCGCCGACGGCCGCACCGACCCCTGCCGCGGCGACGCCGACTGTAGTGCTGCTGCCAGCAACTGTGAACGGCACAGCCAACAGAAAACAGACCCCGAACGTCGCGGCGACGACGGCGGGCCGTTTGTGCTCGTCGGCCGCGTTGTCGCCGAGCATCCCGCTGACTGGGTCGCCCAGAATCAACATCAACATCGCCGGAATCGTCACCGACGGGCCGAACAGCACGGCGACGGTGGTCATGCTGAGCATATAAAGCGCGTAGCCGGCGACCGCGTGCTGTTCGTACGGGCGGGTGATCTCGTCGTAGAGCCGGTGGTTGAGGCCGACGACCAGCCGGAGAAATTCGAGGGTGAAGACGATCCCCGTCACGACGAGCATGAAGTATCGGAGCTCCCGCCACGTGACGATGTCCAGCAGGTAGATCGCCGGCATCCCGACGCCGCTGGCGTGGATCGCCCGCCGGCCGTACTCGCTCATGGGCGTTGTCTCAGGACTGACCAGGATGTCGATACTGCTCGGTGCATCGTCAGTCAGTCGTCACGTCGGTGTCGACGCGCTCGTAGCGATCCTGCAGATCGGCGAACTCGCGGTCGCCGTCGAAGACAGCTTCGAGTTCGGCGGCGAGCTCAGCGACCGGCAACCGGAGTTGGGCCGCCGAATCGCGCTCACGCAGGGTGACCGTCGTCTCGTCGTCGCCCTCCAAGCCGTCCTGGTCGACAGTCACGCAGAACGGCGTGCCGACCTCGTCCTGGCGGCGGTATCGCCGGCCGATCGAGCCGGAGTCATCGTAGCTGACAGAGATGCCGGCCGCTCGGAGCTCGTCGGCGAGGTCGCTGGCAACGTCGATGAGTGCATCGTCGTTGCTGATCAGCGGAAAGACGGCCACATCGGTCGGCGCGATCTCGGGTGCTAACGAGAGGTAGGTTCGCGTTTCGTCGTCGACTTCGTCCTCGCTGTAGGCGTGTTCGAGCAGCGTGTAGACTGTCCGCCCGACACCGAAGGAGGGTTCGACGACGTGCGGCGTGATGTGTTCGCCGTTTTCGGTCTGTTCCTCGACGGAGAAGTTTGCGACCTCGGTGTCAACGGTGTAGCTCTCGCCATCGGTCTCGACAGTGACTTCGTCGCCATCGAAGGCATCGGGGTCGCTCTCGGCGAGCTCCTGCAGGGCATCGGCCACGTCGCCGGCCGCGCCGCCGAACTCGGGGCCGAGGGCGGCCATATCTGGATCGACGGTCGCGCGTTCGACCGTTTTCGGCTCGTCGTAGCGTTTGAACACGGTAAACCGATCCTCGGAGTGCTCGCCGTGTTTCGTGAGATCGTAGTCGCCGCGGTAGGCGAAGCCGGCGATCTCAATCCAGTTACCGCCGATCTCGCTTTCAGCATCCCAACAGTCGGCGGCGTAGTGGGCGCGCTCGCCGGAGAGGTGCTGGCGGAACCGGAAGCGATCCATGTCGACGCCGACCCGTTCGTACCAGCCCTGGGCGACACCGAGGAAGTAGGCGACCCACGGCGAGGTGATGATCGCGTCATCGACCGCCTCGCCGATGGTTGTCTCGATATACTCGCCGTCGTCGGCGTGCTGTTCACTGACAGGGTAGAGCGTGACCTCGACATCTTCGACAGCTTCGAGCGGCGGCTCATCTTCCTCGGGATCGATGAACTGTTCGAGTTCGGCTTGGGTGAACTCCCGGACGCGAATGATCCCGCGACGCGGGCTGATCTCGTTGCGGTAGGCCGGGCCGATCTGGGTGATGCCAAAGGGGAGTTGCCCGCGAGCGTACTCCTTGAGTCGCGGGAACTCGACGAAGATCCCTTGGGCGGTTTCTGGTCGCAGATAGCCGGGCTGGCCGCTGCCGGGGCCGATCGAAGTCTCGAACATGAGGTTGAAGTCCTCGACCGGTTCGCCGGCGAGGTCGGCCCCGCAGGTCGGACACGCGAGGTCGTGCTCGCGGATGAGTTCTTCAACGCGGTCGACGCCGAGGGCTTCGGCGTCCTCGATGTCGGCGACGGCGTCTTCGATCAGGTGGTCGGCACGGTGACTTTCGCCGCACTCGGCGCATTCGATGAGCATGTCGTCGAAGCCGTCGAGGTGTCCCGAGGCCTCGAAGACGGGTTCGGGCATGACAGTTGGGGCTTCGATCTCCTCATTGCCGAGTCGGAGCGTGAACTGCTCGCGCCACGCGGCCTCGACGTTACGTTTGAGGGCCGCACCCTCCGGGCCGAAGGTGTAGAAGCCCGCCGTCCCGCCGTAGGCCTCGTTGGCACCGAAAAAGAAGCCCCGGCGTTTGGCGAGTTCAGTGAGAGCCTGTTGGCTGGCCATCAGAGCCCCTCCAGCAGGTCGATATCGCGGACGATGCCGATCAGCTCACCACCCGAAACGAGCGGGATCTGCTCGATCTCGTTGGAGATCATCGTCTGGGCGGCGTCGGTCGCGGTTTTCGTCTTACCGATGGTGATCACATCGCTGGTCATGATCTCAGCGACCGGTTCCGCGGGGATCTCAACGTTGCGGGTCGGGAAGTAGCTGTTACCGACGGCCTTGATTCCCTCCCAGGCCCACTCGGAGTCCTGTTCGGCGATGGATTCGCCGGTGTCATCTTCACCTTCGACGACGCGGGCGATTTCGACGATGTCGACCTCGGTGAGCATCCCCGTCATGTCGCCGTCGTCGTCGAGGACGACCGTGTAGGGGACGTTTGCGTGGTAGATCTCGCGTTCGGCAACAGTGAGGGGGGTGCCGACGTAGGTGGTGTTGATATCGCGGGTCGCCAACTCGCCGACCTGGGTGTCGCCGGGGATCTGTTCGCGGGCGATGGCGCGTACCACGTCGGTAACGGTGATGATCCCGTCGAGTTCGTCGTTGTCAGTAGGATCGACAACTGGCACGCGGCGGGCATCGTTGTCGACCATGTGAGCCGCCGCATCGAGGATATCAGTGTCGGGGGTCACCGTCTCGACCTCGCGGGTAAGCAAAGCGAGTTGATCCTCATCAGGGCGTTCGATCAGCGAATCCCGGGAGATGATCCCCCGGTAGACATCGACGCCATCGACGGCTTTGGTCACCGGAACCGACGAAAAGCCGTGGTCTTGCAGGTACGTCAGGACATCGTCACGAGTGCCGGGCAGCTCAACAGTGACAAGCTCGTCACGGGGTGTCATCGCGTCAGCGACGTTCATACCCCGGCTACCGTCGGCCAGCCTCTTGTATCAACCGAAGGCGGCCGTCGGCGCGACGGTCGGTTCCGACATCATTAAATACCTGAGCGTGTGACAGTATTCCATGACACAGGATCACACGCCTGTTGGGGATGCCGGAACACCCGAAGTCATGGCCGCCGTCGACGACGCCGACAGCCGGCCCTCATATGTCATCGCCGACATCAGCCGGGACGGCGCGTGGCTCTCCGTCCACGAAACCGACGCTGTGATCCTTTCTGAGTGGTGTTGAGGCCGACCGCCCACACCTGCCTGTTGCTGTATCGGTGACTGCGAGTCAGCTGTTGCTACCCTCGATAACGGCTCATATGCGCTCACAGCAACCACCGATCACCTGATTCCATGCTCCCGGGATAACCCGGTGCAGTCAAATCCCCACACCGAATACCACCACGTATGCCGAAAGACATCCCGGATCCCAGCGAGACGCGGCGGTTCGAAAACGGGAAAGTCATCGAAATCAAGGTTGACGGCGAGATCGTCATGCGGATCGAACGGCAAAACGAGATCTTTACATCACCCATCGAAGACGCCGGGATTTGGGCCGCTCTCTCGGGCATCATCGACTCCATCGACGAAACCCTAGAGGACAAACTCGACTCCGAGCCCCACGAGATGCTGTCCGAACACGAAGTCGAGATCCGCGCAGGACATGCCGGCGACTGGGATCAGATCAACTGAAAGCCGGAGAACCCACTGTGTCGAAAACCGCCCTCCCGTCTGTATGACGGGATCAGGCGATACCAAACCAGTGTCAACGTGTGTTGACTGTTCAAACCGCCTGCCCGGAAAGGTGGCGGTTTCCGCCTGCCCGGAAAGGTCAGACGGTATCAGTACTATGGAATGGATTGGTAATAAAGCTATCCGTGAAAGTCTCAAAGAAAATAATTTCCCGAGTCGGTCGGTTCGCGCCGTCTCAAGCAGAGATCCGGACTGCAGTCGTGTTGGTTGGACTGCATTATTTGATTTGATATTCTGAACACCACTTATTTATATCACACGTCGGAATCAACAGGCGTCGCCGTGTCAACGACGGCGACTGTCGAACACGCCTGCCCGGAACAGGTCGGGAAGTGATACGTACTTCCCACTCTACGTCTCTCAACGATGACTGTTGGAACCCGGTCGCTGTTCGTTGCTATCAGTTCACAACACTGACGCCGCCATCCACTGTGACTGTCAGCGACAACGCGATACCCACACCTATCAGATCGGTAGTACAATCGTTTTTACACGCGGAACACAACAGCATAGCTAACGGGGGGTTTAGAGTGCGACAGCAAACCAACGGGGACAGACCGAGGGGTAGCGATAGCATCGGAACAATCGTGTCAATGCCAGCACAGATACAGTGCTGGATCGCCGAGACATACTTTTCTGAGCAGTTAAAGACAAATCCGAACTCGGATACCTTGCTGCTCTACGGGGGGACATTCATGATCGGCGGGCTTGTCGCGGTCGCGCTTTCCTTTGGCCTGAATCTGTTCTCGTTTGTCGTCGCCCGTGTAATGCTCTATACAAGTGCCGCGCTGCTGGTTGTCGGCCTCGCTCTTTGGGTCGTCCATGCGACCTGTCTCAGCCTCGGCTACCTCGCCCGGATCGAACACCAACTATCGGGAGACAGTCCGCAGTAGTTAGCTTCGAAACAAAGCGTTTCCGCTGAGACAAACATCCACATCGTCTCCGAGGTGTGCTCCGTTTTCGGTGGCAAGCAACCGAGTAAGCGCAGCACCGTGCTCGCCAGCCCGAGCTTCACATGAAGTCCGCGATCCCGCTTTGTTTGTTTTTGTCATTCTCGAAGATCGATTCCAAAGAACGCTCAAGAATACGAAGTCGCTGTTTGGTGTACTCCCGACAGCCGAACCGGTCGGCGACGGCGATGGCGGTGTCCATGTATTTGTTGACCGATCCCTCGTGAACAGTCAGGTTCACCCGGCCGCCACACTCCCGGCAGTCACCAGACAGCGGCATCCGGCGGTAGCTCTCCCCGCAGTCGAGACACCGAGTTTCCTGCCGGGAGAAAGCCCGGAGGTTACCGATCAGATCGGGCAGGAAATGGTACTCGATGACGCGTTCGGCCACGTCAGTTTCGTCAACTGCCCGGAGTTTGCGCGCCAACTCCAGTTGGGCGTCCATCTTGTCCATCATCGAATCCAGCGTCTTGTACGCTGAGAGACTCGGCCCCATGTGGATGTTCGTTGTCGAGTGGGTGTGTTCGAAGCCGTGGTACTGCTCGGTCGTATCGAGAGTATCCTCGCCGGTTGTGATGTCGACGCTCTCGGGGTCGGCCATCTCACGGGTCGCCTCGTAGAATTCCTGGGGGTACGTCGAGACGATATCCATGTTGTGGGCCTCGTCGTCGATCTCGGTTGGATCGACACGTGAAGACATGACCAGTGGGGCGTCCATCCGGCCGCCGCGTTTGTCCGGGAGAAATTGTCGGCTAAAGTTCAAAAGGCCGTCCATCAGCAGCATTACGCAGTCCTCGTCGCCGTCACACTGCGATTCTAACGTGTCATTTACCACAAGTGTATGGGTGTCTTCGACCGTCAGGCAGTAAGTGTACTCCTCTTCCGACTCGGCATACTCGATACTGGCCACGGAATCAACAAGGAAGTCGCCGTTCCCGCCATCGAACACACGTCGTTTCCGGTGCGAGATAGCCTCGACTTGTTGCTGGAGTTGTGTCTCCTTTCGCGTGAGGTGGAAGCCGACCGTCTCGGCAAACGCCACGGCATCGTGTGAACTTATTCGGAGTTTGTAACTCTGTGCCGCCAACGACAAGTCATCACTGTCGTAGAATTCCGGGAACTGTTCGGCAAGTTGTACTGGTTTGGTGGTCGTCACTCTGCCTGCGATGTTGAGACGCGTAAGCAACGCCAGTACGTCCTGTTTGAGCTCCGGACTGACTGTCGTCGCTGACACGGTGAGGCTGTCCGCAACGATGCTTCCATCGCCACTGAAGTAGCCTCGGAGATAGGCCGCGATAATCGGTTTGGGTGCGTTGAAAAGACACTGTGGTACGCGCTTTGTCTCCGCGAAGATGCCCGCGTCTAACACCGTATCGAAGAACGTCCGCGGCAACCACCCCGAGACGGTGATTTTCGCGTCGTTTTCGCGGTACGGCTCGACACCGAACTCACGTTCGAACACATCGATGTAGAATTCACGTGCTTCTGTCTCTGTCCCGCAGATCGTCGTCTGATGGATCACTCCTTTCGGTGTCTCTTGTTCGCGGGCGAACCCCTCGGCAGCGTAGTACCCCAGCAGCGTCGCTACGTCCTCGGTGAGTTCCACTATCCGATTCATTTCAGCGGAATCGCGTTTCATCCCCAGCGTCACGTCGTCGGGGACAAAGTCGAGAACAGCCTCAACTGAGTCGCACAGTTCCAGAAGGATATGTGCCGGAACACTCCCACGATAGAGGTAGTTACTCAGCGTTTTGTGCGACATCTCGAAATACTCGGCCGTGTGCTTCAGCGGGTAGAACTGTCCGTCCCACTCGGCGGCCAGTTTCGCCTCGAACAGGTCGTAGAGCGTGTCCTTCTCGATGCCTTTGATCATCAACCGCTCGTTGTCGACAGTATCGGCTCGGATGAACTCCGCTAACAGATCGAACCGCTGTGGCTCCGCGGACGGCTGCACGGTATCGAGATGCTCGGGTGTGATGAGCGAATCCGCCGTCGTGAGTTCGTTGGCCCGCTTCGTTCGTCGTTCGCCGTCCTCGAAGACCTGCATCTCGTGATCCGGTGTCACGGTGAGTTCTCGCCCACTCCGGGTTTCGATCTCAACCATGTGATCGGGCGCGGGATGCTTCGAGAGTGCCTCGACCGGCTTCGTCACGATCGCTCCGTCATCGTCGATACTGGGCACCGAAACCGCGCCGTCGATCTCCTCGATTAGCGTTCCGAAGTCGTCCTCGCGGGGATCATCTAAGCGGTCTTCAACAACCGCCCGGATCGTTTCGTGGTGCCACTCGCCAGCCTCGTCCTCGAGCCAGAGTTTCGTGTCTGGGTGGAAACAGTTCCGGCGTTTCGCGGCATGAAAGTACGGATGTGCGTAGCCGACGGCGGCACTCGTAAATCCGATCACACGGCCGACAACTGCGGCACTCGTGTGGGGTGCCATCCCGAAGACGAGTTCGCCGACGAGGTCGTCGCGCTCGTCGATATCGTAGAACGCCGGCAGCCCGTAGAACCGCTCCAAAAGGTCGTCAACGAAGTCGGCCGTCTTGATCATGTGTTCGGCCGCGCCATCGGAAAGGACGATGTCCTGTACCTTGAGTTCGACCACCTGATCGTCGTGACGCAGCGGGTCGCCGTCGATGTCAGTCTCGTAGCCGAGTCCGCGGAAGTGGTCGGCCGTTACGTCCAACTCCTCAGGTTTGACCGCCGTGACCGGGAGGTCGGTCATGTCGTAGCGGACGGTGCCGTCTTTAAATGAGGAGACACCGTGTTTCGCTCTGAGGATCCCCTTCTCCATCGGTTCGGGCGTCTTGTTCGCCGACGACAACCCCTTGACGCCTTTCAGGATCTGAAAGTTGCCTTCGCGTTCGTTGATCTCGTCGAGGGCGTCGTGATACTCGGCGTTGAGATCGACGGTTTCCCAGCCGGCGGCGTCAACCTCGCGGCCACAGCTCGGGCATTCGACCCGGCCGGCCTCGTCGGGCTCGCAGACGATCTCGCAGTCCTCACACTCATAGTGGGGATCGGTGTGGCTGCCGCAGTCCGGACACTGCAGTTTGAACGTCGCAGCGTCGCAGTCGGGACACCGCCGCTGGCCGATCTGCATGTCGTGGACGCCGCGGCGACCCTGCTCGTCCATCGTCGTCGCAGCCTTGGCGACATCGCGCTGATTGCCGCCGGCTTCGGTGATCGGGAACAGCGTGTGGACGGCCGGCGAGAGGTCACGTTTTTCGGATTTCTCGGGGCGGCCCATCCGCGCGCCGATCCGGGTCGGTGCACGCTCCCGGATCTCGAAGGGCGCAACCTCGTTGACAGCGCTGATCGCGTTGTCGCCGCCGTCGAACTCCCGAGCCGCCGCTGAGAGCTCGTCCCACGGTTTCGTCAGGTCGTCGTCGAGGCCGAGCGACAGCGCGAGCGGTTTCCAGTCCTCGATTTCCAGTGTTTCTCCGCGCTGATGGTGGCCGACGAGCAGCGTTTCCAGCGTCTCCCGAACCGACCCAGTGCGGTCGACGACGAGGTGGCCATCCTCGGTTTCGGCATCGGCGACCGCCGCAGCCAACGCTTCGAAATCGGTGACTGAGATATCGTGCCAGAGGTAGGTGTATTTCGGGTGCAGTGGGCAGTCGTACTCGGTCGCCCACTCTATAGCTTCGCCGGCTGAGGGGTTCTCAAGATCGACCCGGGGGTCGTCGTCAAGGGCCTGCACGTCCGCGCCGGCGTCGTCGAACTCCTGCACCCACCATTCGGGCGCGTACGCGGCGGGCGCGAGCGGGTGGTTGTTCTCGACGAACTCGCCGTAGTTGACGAGGTATTCGCCGAGATCGAGGATCTTCTCGACGCCGTTGCGGAGTTCGAGTGCCTCCTCGGGGTCGTCGATCCGCCGGACCTCGCCGGTCGCCAGCCGGACGGTCGGTCCCTCGATGGAGTCGACAGGGATGATGCCGGCGGCCTTGCCCGGTCGTTCGGTTTTGATTTGGGTACCCGTCGCCAGGAAATCGTCGATGATGTGCATCGTCGCCGGGTGGACGCCCGCGGTCGCAAAGCCGAGGTTTCGCGCCCGGCCGTAGCGAAGTCGGAACCCACCGGCCTCGGAGGGGTGGCCGAAAACGGGCCGGCCGGCGATTAGATCGAGCAGATACTTCGATTTCGGTTCGACGCGCGGCGGGCCGGTGGGGGCATCGGCTGCGGGGTCGTCAGCGTCGCCATCGGCGTCGTCGGCGTCGCTGTCGTCGGCAGCATCCTCGTCGCCGTCACTGCCGTCATCGTCGGAATCGGCTGCGTCGTCGCTGTCTTTCCCGATGGTGCCGTCGATCAGGTCTTGCAGCCACGGCCACTCAACTTCATCGAGTTGGCGGGTGTAGCGTTGGATCTTCGGGGCCTTGAGTGCGATTCCCTCGGCGGCGACCAGACACATCCCGCCACGCGCGGAGTTGGTGTCGACGCGGTCGAGATCGCGGTAGCCAGAGACCTCCTCGTCGCCGGTCGCCTCGCCGTCGAGCATGATCGGCATGTTGGTGGCGATAAACCGGCTCTCCTTGTCCTTCGGCGAGTACTGAAGACCGGTCTCCTTGTCGTAGAGGTTGATCTCTTCGACGTAGCGTTCGATCTCGTCGTCTCGGCCCTTGTATTCGGCGAGGCCGAGGATGCTCCGGGTGTAGTCGGCGACCAGCACCGAGAGGGCCTGAGCGGTGCCACCCGCAGAGCGGATCGGCCCGGCGTAGTAGACGTTGACGAACTCGGTGCCGTCGTCGTTTTCCAGCAGTTCGACGCGGTCGATTCCCTCAATCGGCGCGGCGACGACACCCTCAGTGAGGAGGGCGACGGCGGTTCTGACCGCGCCTTCGATCTTGCCGGCTTTGCCTTCGTAGTCGCCGACCCGCCCCTCCGCGAAGTCCTTTGCGAGTTCGAGGGCGGCCTCCTCGCGGGACATCTCGCCTTCGAGTTCGCGGACGCGAGCGGCGACATCGGGTATCCCGAGGATGTTCTCGACGCGATCAGCCATGTCTTGAGCGATGGGGATCTCGACTTCGGGTTCGGGATCTTTACCTTGGCCCTTGGCGCGTTCGGCGACCGTCATCGCCTCGTCGAGACCTGCCTCAAGGCGGTCGAAATACTGCTCGTCTTCGGGCCGCATCGGTGTGCGATTGGATTCGCCGGCCTCGCGAGTCTCGGCGGCGGCGTCGGCCGCGTCGCTCTCAGGAGCGTCGCTGTCGCCGTTTCCGTCCGGATCGCTCGTTTCGCTCACAGCCAGAGATCCAGCGCCGTGGTGTCGTCGTATTCGCGCGTCAGCGGTTCCTCGAAGGCCCGAAAGTAGAGTTCGCCCGCGAAGACTGTCGCCGTGTTGATGTGGCCGGCGAGAGCCTGTCCGCTTCGACGGGAGAGCACAGCATGCGTGTGGGCGAACAGCTCGCCGTCGAGTAGGCTGACATTGCCAACGCAGGCGGCGACCTCCAGCGGTTCCTCGAAGTCGACCGACTGGTACTCGCCGTCGTCCTGATCGTAAAACCAGACTTCGGCGTCTTCGACCGAGCCGATCGCCGAAAACCAGCCGGCCTCGGCGTCGACCTCGCTGGCGAGCGATTCGATCTCAGCCCGCCAGTCCGCCCCGGTTTCGAGTCGAGCGACGTACTCGCCGGTGACGGTGACCTCGCGGTAGTTCATGGAACCATCATCGGTACTGGAGGGCAAAAAGGTTCAGTTGTCGATGGTGACCGCCACCACCCACGGCGGCGGCGGCAACCAACGAACAGAGCACGTCATGTTTGCACGTACCACGATACAGAACTGATCTACCGCTGCGCCACGAGGAGGCACACACATGCCCACCGCAGAGAACGATCCGGACGACAACGAAGCGGCTGGCGATGAGGAAATGACCAACGACAGCGATGAGCAAACAACCATCCGCACCGGCCGCAACTTCGAGCAGACCTACCGGCTGTCGACCGCCGAGGCCGGCGAGTTTCTGATCGCGGTCGGCGAACAGCTCCGCGATAGCGACGAGATCACGATCACCGACGAGGAGTGGGAACTTCCCTTTGCCTTCGGTGAGCCGGTCGAAGTCGAAGTCGATTTTGAGGGGATGGACGATCCCGAACTCGAACTGGAGATCGAGCTCCCCGGGCGGCCGGACGACACCGCCCCACAGGTCGAGTAAGCGAGCACCGACACGAGCGGCTACTCCCAGCGAAACCCGCGGCTGTCGGGCGGCGACAGGGGGCTCGTCGGCAACGCATCCCCGACCGCCGGCTCGTTGTAGGCTCGCGGGGCGATATCGTTGGGGCCATCAGGGTAGAACAGCGACGCCAGCAGTTGGAGCTGTCCGCGGCCGACACCGAGTTCAAACTGCCCGCCGCCGTAGCAGCGAATCCCCTGTTCCTCACAGTAGGTCAGTGTTTCAAGGAGTGATTCGAGGCTCCCGAACCGCGAGGGTTTGATGTTGAGCCAGTCGGGTTCCCACGGCAGTGAGCGCACGTCAGCGAGGCTCTCGATCGGTTCGTCCCACGAGACCCGGCTCCGGACGGCGTCGTCCTCGAACAGCGGCCGCGTCTCCGCTGTCAGCGCGGGATCCTCGATGATCGCCTCCGGAAACCCCTCGATGATCCGCTCGTAAAGGTCGGGATCGGCCGGCGAGTCGACATCAGTACCCTCGTAGTGGCCTTTGAGATCGAGGATCCGGACGCGGTCGGTGTCGGCCAGCGTTGCAACGAGGCCGTCATCCCACGCCTGGGTCGGATCGAGTTTGAACTCGACGTCGGGTACCCGTTCGCGGAGCGCGTCGATCCGCTCGGTCGTCGGGGGGTCGCCGAGCCGCATGCTCGTGACAAACCGCACCGGCTCGCGGCGACGATCAAGCAGCGTCGGGAGATCGGTCTCGTTTTGTCGCAACGCAAGATCGAGGGCGGCCGATTCGAGCGCCCACTGTCGGTAGTGTCGGGAGACCGGTCGCTCCGGCGGCGAGGGAAACAGTGACGCGTCGGCGACTCGCTCCGAAAACTCAGCAAGGGTGTAGTCGCCGGTGAGATCAGGTAAGCCCGCAGCCGCGAGTTCGTCGTGGGCATCGGCCTCGTAGACCACATCCTCGCCGCGACCCGTCTCGCCGTCGCCCGACAGGACGATCCCGGTTGTCACCCGGGTGAACTGTGAGGTCTCGCGTTCGTGTCGCTCGGTCGACACCGACGTGATCGACACCGGCAGATCGAGGAGCTCGGCGACTGTCATACCACCAGTTGGCGAGCCACCAGCAAACGGTTTGGGGTCGTTGCCTGCAGACATCCGCACTCAGCAGAACGAACCACGACGAAACGGGGAGAAACAGCGAGCCACTATCGGTCAACGCCGGTGCGGGCAGCGACGCGCTGTTCGACGTACAGCCGCGCCCACTGCTCGAAGTGCCGTTTGAGCCGACCAAGTAGGCCGTCGGCGTCGGTGGGCGGCTCGACAGTCGATAGCGAATCCTCACGAGCCTGTGCGTCAGAATCAAGCTGCCCATTATCGACACTCATCGTGGGAAAATGTAGCACGGAGTTGTTCATAAATGTTGCTGTAGAACACGCCCGGCAGCAACTATTGCTCATGATTAGTGACGTGATTTTGACGAACGGCAAAGCATTTACTACCGAATCATAAAAGGCGCTGCACTTGCAATGAGCTCGCCCTCGTCATCGGCGCGCGCACAGCGGACGTTTCTGGAGTATCAGTACCTCTTCGTGTTTCTCGCCCCGCTGGTGTTCGTCATCGGGGTGATCCTCGCCGCGCCGCTGCCGGCGGCCGCCGGGGAGGGCTACTGGCTGGAGTTTTGGTGGCTGTTCCCGGTGTTTCTGCTCGGTGCCACCATCGTCAACACGGTGGGGATCAGCGGCTCGGCATTGTTCGTGCCGTTTTTGATCTTCCTGTACCCCATATTGGCGGTGCGGCTCTCCCCTGAGACACTGACCCAGCCACCGCTGTCGCCGGAGACGATCGTCAAGGTCGGCCTGATCAGCGAGTCCTTCGGGCTCTCAAGTTCCGCCTTAGCGTTTATCCAACACGGGTTGGTCGATCGGCGGCTGGCTGTCGCCCTCGTTGGCGGGTCGATCCCGTTCGTTGTCGGCGGCGCGCTGCTGTCGTTTGTGATCCCCGAACCAGTCTTCCAGCTGCTGTTGGGGATCGCGTTGCTGGCGGCATCGGTACTGCTGTTTAAGGCCGATCTGGGCCACGATGAGCCAGGCGAGGCTGACGCCGGGGCAACAGGCGTTGAAGCCGACGGCGGTGCCGCCCTGCCGGATGATGACGCGAAACCGGGATCGGCCGGTGTCGAAACCGACGACGACGGCGTCGTCACCCGCGTCGATCGCGGCGGCTCGGATTATAACTACGACCGCGGCGGCTATCTCGAACGGTTTGCCAACTACAGTATCGGCGGCGTCTTCCAGGGGCTGGCCGGCTTCGGGATCGGCGAGCTAGGAATCATCTCGATGCTGCGAACCTCGGTGCCCGTCCGGATCGCCATCGGCACCAATCACATCGTCGTCGCCATGACCGCTGTCTTGGCCTCGCTGGTGCACGTCTTCGGCGGCGGACTGGTCGGCGGCCACGCGATCGATCTCGCGTCGACGCCGTGGAACATGGTCATCTGGACGGTGCCGGCGACGGTCACCGGCGGGCAGATCGCCCCGTATATTTCCTCAACGCTTGACACCCAGATTCTCAAGCAGGCCGTTGGGGTGCTGTTTGCGATCATTGCGACCGCGCTGTTCGTGATGGCCACCGGCGGCCTGCTGTGAGCGTGTCGCCGGCGCGAAGTGATTAATAACCGCTCGGAGGAGAGGGCATCTCGCTGTCGCGGGTGCAATCACGTATCGCCCGGGCAGAGCCGCGCTTATTCAGCCGCGACTTGCACGACCTGCTTGCCGATATTATCGCCAGCAAAGAGCCCAAGGAACGCCTCGGGTGCATTCGAAAGCCCCTCCACAATACTCTCTCGATGCGTGAGCTTCCCGGCGGCGACCCACTCGCTGAGCTGTTCGGTCGCCACCTCAAAGCGGGTGGCAAAGTCACCGACAAGCAGCCCCTGTACCGTTGCTCGCGGGGCGATCAACTGGGGCAGCTTTCGCGGCCCCGTCGGCACCGACTCAGCGTTGTAATGAGCAATCTGACCACAGACAGCGACAGTTGCATCCAGATTCAACTGCGTGAAGACCGCATCCGTGATCGGGCCGCCAACGTTGTCATAGTAGACATCCACGCCATCTGGGGCGGCGTCCGCTAAGGCAGCCTGATAGTCGTCGGTGGTCTTGTAGTTGATCGCAGCGTCGAAGCCGAGATCCTCAGTCAGCCAGCGTGTTTTCTCATCAGTGCCAGCAAAGCCGACGACGTGACACCCATTCAGCTTCGCAATCTGGCCGACCACAGAGCCGACTGCCCCAGCAGCCCCTGAGACGACGACCGTGTCACCGGGCGCCGGATCGCCGACCTCAAGCAGGCCGAAATACGCCGTCCGGCCTGGCATCCCCAGGATACCAAGGTAGGCTTCAGGTGGTGCCACAGACGGATCAACTGGGGCGACATCAGCAGCAGCAAGGAGACTGTACTCTCCCCATGTGCCTTGGCCTGTGACGAGATCGCCGATGTCGTAGGCATCACTTTCAGTTTCGACAACCTCACCGACGATGCCACCTTCGAGTGGCTCACCGACGGCCCACGGCTCTGCGTAGGATTCTTGCTCGCTCATCCGACCTCGCATGTAGGGGTCAACTGAGAGATAGCGGGTTTCGACGAGGAGTTCCCCATCAGTTGGCGCGTCAGTGTCGGTCTCGCGGAGTTCAAAACAATCAAGATCAGGTTCACCGGCCGGCCGCTGGGCGAGAACCCACTGGCGGTTTGCGTACATTCACGTTTTCATCGCGGCGGCGGGCGGAATAGGCTTGTTAAACACACACCAAACAAGGCAGTAGTTTATTTGCGGTTGGAGTGGCGCTGCCGTTGAAAACGCAAATCACGGGACGACTTAGCCATACACAACGAGAACGGTCAGAGTTCTATTCACCCTGAACAGCAGATTCGCGAGCTCCAGCAATTTTGTATCGCGGCATATCATTTATTCAAACGATTTCACAGTCACCGCTCACGAGCATGCAGTCTGTGGAAACACAGCGAAAACAGCCGAAATGCGGCGTTAGAACGGAGCCTGCGGGCCTTCGTCGTTGTCGTCGCCACCTTCACCGGGGAAGGAGGGACTCATCCCCTCGGTTTCGCCCATATCCGGCTCGGCACCTTGTCCGGTGTTGGCGTGTACCTCGTTGATTTCGGGGATCTCCTTGACCATCCGGCTTTTGATCGCCTGGATCGTCATCGGCGAGATGCCACAGCCGGAACAGGCACCGCCGAGTTGGATCTCAACCTCGCCGGTCTCAGCGTCGAGGCGCTGGATCGCGGCGTTGCCGCCGTGCATCTGAATCTGCGGGAAGTTGCGCCGCAGGAAGTTCACCACGCGGTCTTGGAGGTCAGAATCGGACGCTGCGGAATCGGTACTCATACCGACTGATTACATAGCAACGGGCTTAGGCCTTTGGTTCAGGTGGAGCGAGGCGTGTGATCACACCGCTTCCGTCCGCCATCACTGTTCGCGGTTCTCACGTCACGACCACGATGTTCGCCGTCCCCACGTCACGATAACAACTCGACCAACAGCTTACTCGGTCAACTCGAAGAGTTGGTGGAGCTCAGTTTCGATCTCCTCGGTGTAGCGATCCAGCGTCTCCTCGAAGGTTTCGCGGTCGACAACGACACCCGTCAGCCGGTCGTACGGATCGTCCGGCAACGCGACGGTAAACCCGTCGTCGGGGTCGTATATCGGCTCGCTTTCGTTGAGCACCTGTTGATCGATGCCGTGGATCAGCGTCGAGTCGTAGGCTTCGTTCATCGTGTTGAATGCGTTCTTGTAGGCCCGCTGGAGCTGTGGAAAGTAGTGTTCGTACTTGTCTTCGAACTTCTCGGGATCGAACTCGACCATTGGCTGGTAGTTCGGAAGGAGGCCAAAAAGCAGGGCGATTCGCCGCGATAAATTGTATAGCGCGATATCAAATGCGATTCGGTAGCGACCGATCGCCGAAGTACCGGCTGTGTCGTGATCTACTCCTCCGCCAACACCGCTTGAAAGTCCTCGACGCCCTCAGTCCACCAAGAAAATGCCTGTTCAGCTACGCATCGCTACGTGGCTGTCGAAATCGACAACTCGGAGCCAAGTCGAACGGCGAATCAGAACTGTTGCCACGGCGTCGGCGAGGAGAGCCGACCACGAATCCGAAGTTCACGGCCGTCGTCGGCCGTTCGGGTGTCGACGACGGTCTCAAATGGATCAAGCAGCGTGTGAATCGTCTGTTCGTCGTGCATCGTTTCGTTGATCACCGCGATCGTTGGCCACTGTTCGTTTTGGGTCTGGCCGAGCAACACCCGGGTGAACTGGTAGATCCGGTCGGCCTCCCAGTACATCAGGAGTTGGGACAGCGAGTGCAGCCCGACTGTCAGGTCGTCGTCGGCCATCGCCTCGGTCAGCTGTGTGAACTTCACGCCCAGATCGGTGAGGTTCTTCGGCGAGGAGATGTATTTCGTCAGTTCCGTGTCCTCGACATCCGATCCCTGCTCGCGGCTGACACAGTCGACAACGCCGATCGTATCGCCGTCGTGGCCGGTGAGTGTCTCATAATCCTCGCGGACGGTCGGAGCGTCATGGCCGGTCGATAACACGAGCGCGCGATCGGCGCGCGCGCCAAAAATCCGATGCATGAGCTCGTATTTCCCGCTCATCGGCGGCCCGGCAATGATGATACTCGGCGTATCGGTGAGCCGGTCAGCCAAGGGGAGTTCGGTTACGGACATTGGATCGGACGGAGCCGCCGACAAGCCGGGCGACGCGGCGCGTAGTGAGGAGTCGATTCGGAGAACCCGCCGTTCGGCAGGGTGTGGAGAGTGTCCCCCCCGAGAAGCGAAGCGAGTCGGTGACAGACGGCGGGGACGCTCATAGATAGATACGTCTCACAGTGGCAAATAAACATTGGCCTCAAATTCTCACAGGTGAAACCAGTCCGCTACTCGGCGGTGGCGACGTTGGGGTCAACCCACACAACGAATCGGTCGTCGTCTTTGACAATGCCGTGGACGTTTTCGTCGTCGGCGGTCGTCGTCTCGTCGACCTCGTCGGGGGTGACATCGGTGACCTGATAGACTTCATCGACGATCCACGCGACGGTCGCCTGGTCGTCCATGGCATCGGGATCGAAGACGATGATCCGTTCGCGGGCCCCGCCTTCCTCGATATCGAAGATCGTCTTCGGGTTGATAATCGAGGTTGTCCGCCCTCGAAGATCCATGACGCCCTCGACGTGTGGCGGCGAGTTCGGGATACGGGTGAGATCACCGGCATCAACGATCTCGTCGATCACCCCGATATCAAGACAGTACGTCTCGTCGCTGAGCCCGAACTCCAGCACTTTGGTTGCCTCGCCCGTGGCGGCGTCAGCATCGGCGGGTTGGGCTTCACTCTCGGACATGTGCGTTATTGACGGGGTACCGGTAGTTAACTCTGTCCAATAACGTATCAATCACCCGGAGAGAGCCGGTGGGTTTATTCTTGCCCTTTTTGTAGTACCTACAACAATGTGGGGCGAGACCCGACGCAGGCCGCTGGGCGAAGCCGCCGTATCCGGTGTCACCGACAAGCCGCCCCGCCGGCTGTGGGCCGGAGGTGACAGCGGTGCGTAAGCCACGGACGGTCGTCGTCGACGACTCCCGGTTTATGCGTGGACTGATCTCCGACCTCCTCGATGAGGCCGGGGTACCCGTTGTCGGCGAGGCCAAAGACGGCGTTGAGGCCATTGAGGTCATCGCCGAGGAGGATCCGGATGCGGTGACGATGGATCTGGAGATGCCCCGAATGAACGGCATCGAGGCCGTCGAGCGTATCATGGACGAGCACCCGACACCGGTGCTCATGCTGAGTGCCCACACCGAGGACGGCGCGGAGGTCACTTTCGAGGCCCTCGAAAAGGGCGCGGTGGATTTCTTCTCGAAACCCGGCGGCGAGGTGTCGATGGGCGTCTCCCAACACGCCGACCAACTCGTGGCGACGCTGCGATCGGTCGCCGACGCCGACCTCACACAGGCCAGCCGGCAGGCCGCTGAGACCCAGCGCCAGCCGGCGAGTCCGGGTGCTGGCGGCGCGGCGACCACGGGGATCGAGGCCTTCGACGACCAACGCACCGTCGTCATCGGCTCCTCAACCGGCGGCCCCGACGCCGTCGAACAGGTGATGAGCGAGTTGCCGGGCGGCGACTGTCGGGTGATTATCGTCCAACACATGCCGGAGGCGTTCACCGAGCGGTTCGCCGACCGCCTCGATAACGCCTCTCGGTACACCGTCCGAGAAGCAACCGATGGCGCGCGGATCGGTGCCGGCGAGGCTGTCGTCGCCCGCGGCGGGAGCCATCTCGGGATCACAGGCTACAGCAACGGGCGGATCCGCGTCGAGTTGATCGAGGAGGATCGCGGCCACTCGGTGCGACCCGCCGTCGACGAGACGATGACATCGGTCGCCGCACAGATCGACGATCCGCTCACCGGGGTCATCCTCACTGGGATGGGCTCGGATGGCGCCGAGGGCATCTGTGCGATGCAGCGGGCTGGCGCGACGACGATCGCCCAAAACGAGGAGAGCTGTGTGATCTACGGGATGCCGAAACGCGCGATCGAGGCGGGCTGTATCGATGAGGTTTGCCATATCGATGACATTGCGACAACAATCAGGGAGCTGGTACAATGAGTGACGCACACCGCAAGGCCTTCGTGGCTGAAAGCGAGGAAGGTATCACCGAGCTTAACAACGCGCTGCTGGATCTGGAGTCCGACCCCGACGACGACGAGGCGATGGACTCGATCTTCCGGATCGCGCACACGCTGAAAGGAAATGCCTCAGCGATGGGGTATGAGTCGGTCAGTGAACTGGCCCACGAGATGGAAGATCTGCTCGATGAAGTCCGAGAGGGCAATATCGATGTCGATATCGAGCTGATGGATCTGCTCTTCGACTCCGTCGACTATCTCGATGCGATGGTCAGTGATATCGCCGAGGACGGCGAGACGGATATCGACGCCAGCGGCGTCGAAGCCGATCTCAGAGAGAAGATGGAGACCGGCAGCGTCAGCGACGGAGACGGCGGGGGTGAGAGCGGGACGACGGCACCCGACGACACAGCCGATGAACCCGACGACGCGGCCAGCGACGACACGACCGCGGAACCAGCCGATGACACGGCCGCGGAGACAGTTGACGACGACGGTGACGACACCGCCGACGAAACAGCCACCGAGGCGGCCGAGCAACCGACGGCTGATACCGGTGGCGACGAGACCGAAACGATCGGCATCGACGACCTCCCAGACGAGATCGCCGACGCCGAGTTGGAGACAAGCGAGGCGGTCTACCGGGCGGAGATCGGCCTCGGCGACACCGAGATGCCGGGCGTCGAGGCGATCTTCATCATGCAGGAGATCGAGGACGCCTACGACCGGCTCGGCACCGATCCGGCCCAGGATACGATTGAGGACGGCGACTTCGATGAGACCTTTGACGTCTTCGTTGTCGACATCTCGGCCAGCGAGATCGAAGGGATTCTCGGCGAGTTGGGCAAGGTAGAGTTTGCCTCCGTCAGCCCGGTGACGCCGAACGTTGATGATCCGATGACTGTCGCCGAGGCGGTCGAATCAGCCGGCGGAGCAGGCGACGCCGAGAGTGAGCCGACTGCAGAATCGGGCGACGCCGACGCAGACCCTGAGACAGCAGCCGACGACGAGAGCGACACCGCCGAACGCGACGACACCAGCAGCGATGCTGACAGCAAGACCGACGACAGCAGTGACAGCAGCGACGACAGCGGGGGTGGACGATCCACCCCCGATTCGGGCGGTCGCTCCGGGCCGGGCAGTTCCGGTTCCGACGACGCCGACATCCAGTCGGTGCGAGTCGATGTCAACCAACTCGACGAACTCTACAATCTCGTCGAACAGCTTGTGACGAGTCGGATCAAGCTGCGGCGGGAGATGGAGCGAGAGGGCATCGACTCCGACAATCTCGACGAACTCGATAAGATCACCGGCAACCTCCAGGATACGGCGATGGACATGCGGCTGATCCCGCTGTCGAAGATCGTCGACACCTTCCCGCGGCTGGTGCGGGATGTGGCCCGCGAGACGGGCAAACAGGTGAACTTCACCGTCACCGGCGAGGACATCGAGCTCGACCGCACCATCCTCACCGAGATCCGCGATCCCCTGATCCACGTGCTGCGCAACGCCGTCGACCACGGGGTCGAGCCACCGGAGGAACGCGAAAAGAAGGGCAAAGATCCGACCGGCAACGTCTCGCTGACGGCGACCCGCGACCGCGATCACGTCAACATCGAGGTTTCAGACGACGGCGCGGGGCTCGATCCGGAGATGCTCAAGGAGAAAGCCATCGAGAAAGGCGTCAAAACCGAAAGCGAACTCGAACGGATGGAGGAATCAGAGATCTATGATCTCGTCTTCCATCCGGGCTTCTCGACGGCCGAGGAGGTCACCGACGTGAGCGGCCGCGGCGTCGGGATGGATGTCGTCCACAACACCGTCAAACAGCTGGATGGGACGGTCAACGTCGAAAGCGAACTCGGCGAGGGAACGACCGTCACCCTCCGGCTGCCGGTGACCGTGGCGATCGTGAAAGTGATGTTCGTCGAGGTCGGCGGCACCGAGTACGGCATTCCCGTGAAAAATATCGCCGAGGTCACCCGTGCGGACGATATCCGGACGACCAAAGGCGACGAGATCATCAACCACGACGACGAGATCTATCCGATCCTCCGGCTCAGCGAGGCCCTCGACGAACCGAGCAGCGTCAACGGCGACGGGATGCTGTTGCGGATTCGGGAAGAACACCGCAAAGTCGCCCTGCATTGTGACAAGGTGATCGATCAAGAGGAGGTCGTCGTCAAACCGCTTGAGGGCGTCCTCAGCGGGATCCCCGGGCTCAGCGGGACGGCCGTGCTGGGTGATGGTGATGTGGTTGCTGTCCTCGATGTGGTGACACTATGAGACAGTTCGAAGACGAAGGCTTTGGCCGGGTGATCCGGCATATTCAGGATGAGGTCGAGTTCGAGCCGGAGTACTACAACCCGGACTATCTCGACCGGCGGATCACCGCTCGGATGCGACGCCAAGAGGTCGAGGAGTATGACGACTACCTTGAGATACTGCAGTCGGACAGCCGCGAGAAGGAGGCGTTGATGGACTCGCTGACGATCAACGTCACCAACTTCTTCCGCAACCAAGAGATGTGGGAGGCCCTCCGGCCGGTGTTGCGCGATCTGACCGACGAACATCGCCGGGTGCGAGTCTGGAGCGCGCCGTGTGCCGACGGCCGAGAACCGTACTCGGTGTCGATGCTGTCCCGTGATGACCGAAAGATCGACGACAGCCGGCTCACCATCGTCGGCACCGACATCAGCGACGAGGCGCTCGAAAACGCCCGGGCGGGTACCTACGAGACAACCCGGACGACCGATATCGGCGAGGAGCTCAGCCTGCTTGACGATCCGGAGAAATACGTCAATGTCGAGGACAACACGTTCACCGTCAAACCGGAGATCCGTGATTCGATCCAGTTCGAACGCCATGACCTGATCCAAGATGGGCCACGACGAAACTGTGATCTGGTCTTCTGTCGGAACCTCTTGATCTACATCGACAGCGAGTTCAAGATCCCGATCTTCAACACCCTGACCGACTCGATGCAGGATGGCAGCTATCTCGTCATCGGGATGACCGAAACCATCCCACAGGAGTTGCGGGATGAGTTCGAGCCGGTCAACAAGCGCTGCCGCATCTATCAGTACACACCCTAGTGCCAATGTCGTTGTACGATCTCGCACGATCCGGTGATGTCGACGGGCTCGAAGAGATGCTGCTGGAAAGCGACAGCCCAGCGGTGCGGAAACGCGCCTGCGAGCTCCTCGGCGAGATCGCCACCAAAGAGGATATGGATGCCATCGAGACGCTCGTCTCGGTTGCGGTCACCGACGAGTCTAGCGCAGTCAAGGCCGCCGCCGTCGACGGCCTCGATGAGATCGGCGCGGAGGCTGTCGAACAGCTGCTGGTCGAGATCACTGGCGAAAAGATCGACGAGGGTGCGGACTGGGCGGTCGCCAAGCGGTTCGCCAAGGCGCTCTCCTCAAACATCCCCGAGTTGCGGATGGCGGCAGCCTCCGCGCTCGGCAAGCTCGGCGACGAATCCGGCATCAACTCGCTGAAGAGCGCGCTCTCGGATGAGGATCCGCGTGTCAGACAGCGGGTCTGTATGGCCCTCGGCGAGATCAACCATCCCTCAGCGGTGCCGGCGTTGATCGATCGGCTCTCCGATCCCAACGGCCAGGTGCGTCATGAGGCGGCGATCGCGCTGTCGGCGATCGGCACCGACCAGGCTCTTGGCGCGCTGAAAAACATGATGGACGCCGACAACACGGCGATCCGGCGAATTGCGGCCTCAGCGCTGGGGGAGGCCGGCACCGCCGACGTGGTCGAGCCGCTGGCGGCGGCGTTGAACGACCCCGACGAAGGGGTGCGAAGCGCGGCGATCTACTCGATTATCGAGTTGCTGTCGAACGTTGATACCCAAAAGAGCCACTCGATCCGCGAGCGGATCGTCACCGAACTCCAGGATGCCGACGACGCAACTGTCGAACCGATCGTCGAGATCCTCGAAGAGAGCAGTCAGCAACGCCAACGCCGTAATGCCGCGTGGTTCCTCGGGCGGGTCGTCGACGAACCAAACCGGAAAACCGTCGACGTACTCGTCGATGCGCTGGAAAGCGATGACACCCAAACCGCCCAGTTTGCGGCGACCAGCCTCGCGGAGATGGGCGGGGAGTTGGTTGAAGACGAATTGCTGGAGCTGGTCGAAAGTGATGCCCCAGACGACGCCCGTGCACAGGGCGTGTTCATTCTCGGGAAGGTTGGCGGCGAGCGATCCCGCGATGTGGTCGAAAATCTTACTGAGGATGATAGTAAACAGGTTCGCAAGCGGGCATTCTCGGCCATTTCAAAACTCAAAGGTCGATAGTGATATTACAGAGGGGCGAGACAGTACAACAACATGTATCGATCGACACCCCATGTGGGGCGGTGAGTTCCTATGAGTGAGGGTGAGTACAAGATCGCGGATACGAAAGGCCGGTTCGCCATGGCGGTCAAGGATGGGCGACAGCTCAACAGCGTCGACTGGTCACAGGGCCGGATCCTGCTGTCGAACCGCCGTCTCATCCTTGCCGGCAACGACGGCAAGCGGACGATCGCCCTCTCAGATATCACCGGCTTGTCGGGCCGACAGGATGCCAGTCAGTCGATCGCGGCGGCCTCGAACTATCTGGCACTCAAACTCGGTGAGGATGTCATGCTGGTGTCGGCCGCCGACCACGAGGAGTTCAAGACAGCGTTTTTCAAAGCGGTACTCGATGAGAATATTGTCAAGGCCAAACACCCGGCTGTCGAGGGTGGTGTCGTCCAGGATACTTCCTGGGAGAAAGCCCGCCTGAAAGTCGAGGAAGATGCGATCGCCACCGCGCTTCAAAGCGGGAAATTTGTCGAACTCGAATTAGAGGAGATCAGCGAGATCAACACCGAACAACGGACAATGGGTGGCGAGGAGCGAACCGTGATTCAGGTCTCCCACGTCGAAGGGCAAACCTCCGTCGAGACCCACATCACGGGGCCGCAACGAACCTGTGTCTTTGTCCAGTCGTTCCTCAAGGAGGGCGAACGCCGCAGTGAGGCCAACGTCGATCTCGCACCCTCGGAAAAAGAGGTGCTGATGGCGCTGTACTCCGGAGTCTCACCGTTCGAGATCCCGGCGTTCATCGGCCAGGACGTCGACAATGTCGAAGAAACCTTCGAGAAGCTCATCGAACTCGATATCGTCGATGAGGTGCGAACCCGCCACGAGGTCACGCTCAACTCGCGTGGCCGCAACATCGCCAGCGAGGCGATGAACGAGCAGTAAGCACCTAGATATTCTGAAGAATAGGCCGGCAGCCCAGAGCCGCGTTGTCGTCGTCAGGCGTTGACGGACTCGATTTTCTTGTTGACGATCACTTGGCCTTTCGCCGTCAACGACAGCCCTTCATCGCCGTCCTCGACGAGTTCCTTGCTTTTGAGCTTGTCAACGATGGCTTTTGTCTCGTTGATATCGCCGGTCACAAGCATGCCAAGTTCCGCGCTGCCGCCGGCACTGTACAGCGAGACGAGGGTTTCGACCTCCTCTTCGCCGACCTCGATCTCTTCGAGATCCTCCATGATGTCGCTGTATTCGAGCCGGACATACCGACCAAGCAGGTTGAGTTTGCGGCCGTTTGGCAGCGTGATCAGCGTCGTCAGTGTCGTCCCAGCCTCGGAGTGATCGACCGACAGCGTTGGCCGAGTCTTGCCGCCGATATCGCGCTGTTCGCGGCCGAAGTCGATGACGCCGCCGAGGTCGATGGTCACCGTTTCGTTGTTACCTTTGAGATCCAACTGACCGCGTTTGAGGCCGAGTTTCATCTTGCGGTCGCTGGCGTCGGTGATCCGCCCACCGCGTTTGGCCGGGTGTTTGACGATCACGGTTTGACCGCCGATGATCACCTTGAAAAAAACGGTCTTGAACTTCTCGACGTTTTGGCCGGTGCCCTCGATGACCGCAACCTTCTGTTGGCCGTCCTTCTTGTAGGCGATGGTGACAGTGTCGTTGAAAAACTGCTTGAACGCCTGTGGTGGCGAGCCGATGTTGGTGTCGACAACCGAGGACAGCGGGATGCGTGTCTCCTGGTCGTCGGTGACCAACACCAACTGCTTGCGGCTGAGGAGCACGCGGCCGGTGATCGGTTCCATCGTCTCCATCTTCTCGGTGTAGAACCGACCGGCGAAATCCGCCACCACTGCCTCGCTCATATACTACTGTTCGTTCCGCAGTCCTCTTCATTGTTTCGCGCTGTCGATGACACAGTACCGGTTCCCATGTGGCCGAGAGCCCGACACAGACGGGGGGCGGATTCCGCACCTGCGGGAACAGCAAAGTCTAATGCGGTGGGTACCCAACCGTCGGGTGATGCCAACGGTAACCTACCTCAACTACGAAGTGCTCGACGATCACGGCTGGGAGATGGACGACGACGACCTCTTCGAGAAAGCCGAGGACGCAGGGCTTGACGGCGAGGACTACGGCGAACTCGATGTCAACGAAGGCGAGTACATCCTCGAATCCGCCGAAGCCCAGGGCTACGATTGGCCCTTCTCGTGTCGCGCTGGTGCGTGTGCAAACTGTGCCGCCATCGTCAAAGAGGGCGACATCGACATGGACATGCAGCAGATCCTTTCGGATGAGGAAGTCGAAGAGAAAAACGTCCGACTCACCTGCATCGGTAGCCCGGACGCCGACGACGTGAAGATCGTCTACAACGCCAAACACCTCGATTACCTCCAGAACCGCGTCATCTGAACGCTGGACTGTGTCCAGCACTCGACACATCCTCGCGTGAGGGTGTGACCATTTTTATCCACACGTAGCTACAGCTATTGCGGCTGTGTATGCAAATTACAACACGGTTGTGAGTGCTACTCGACGTACTCGTACTGTCGCTCGTTCATCCGGCCCCAACCGGTAAACACGAACTCGTCGCTCGGCTCGGTGAAGTCATCGATATCGACAGCCCCCTTCTCGTGGTTGTGGCTGTCGTGTACGTGTTCGTACTCCGAATACGAGAGATCGTATCGAGCCTGGAGTTGGGCGTCAACGTTGAGTTGGGCGATTTCCTGTTCCCAGTTCGGCTGGACGGTTTCGGCGTGGATTTCGGCTTGCGCGCCGGAGCCATACGACCCGACCAGCAGCTTCTCACCGGCGAGATCCCGATCTTCCTCCGCGGCATATTGGAGTGCAGCAATACGGGCGATATGTACTGACCCGGTGTACCAGTTGCCGACCTGCCGGGAGATGTTGAGCGTCGGCTCGATGGTGCGATCGTACCACGCTTGATACTGCTCGGTCTCTTTGAGGTCATCCATATACTCGCGGATCGCGTCCTCGTAGGCCTCTCGTGAGGCGTAGTCGTCCTCCCGTGGCTGGCGACCGATCTCGTCGGCGAGGGCGTCTTCGATCTCGGTGTCGCGGCTCATATGCCGGTAGCCAAGCAAGGCTGCCTTTCGCACCATCCCCGGGAACGGGGTGTGGAACGGGACGTAGGCGAAATCGTCGGGATGCATATCCCACGCAACGGATTCAAAATCCTCGACGGCCTCGCGCATGCGCGAGAGGTACACTTGCATCGACCGCTTGCCGTCGACCGACGGGAACTGCTGGTTCGGCTTCAGAAAGTCGGTTTCGTCCATGCTGCCGTACCCCTGCTCGTTCGATATCTCGACGAGATCGGGGTCTTCGTCGATGAGCATGGCGACCGCGCCCGCACCCTGTGTCGCTTCGCCGGGGTCACCACGAGCGTAGAGGGCGGTGTCGGTGGCGATGACCAGCGCGGCCCGCCCGCGGTTGCGACCGGCGCGAATCCAGTTGTAGGCGTCGTCGATGGATTGGGTGCCGGCGACGCAGGCGAACTTCCGTTCGCCCTTGTTGGCGTGGCGGAACTCGCCGTCGAAGTACTGTTCGAGACAGCCGGCGATGTACGTCGACACCGGCTTCGAGTTGTCGAAGGCTGACTCAGTGGCGACGTCGATCCGGCCGATATCGTCGGGGGTGAGCCCCTTGCGATCCATGAGTCGCTTGGCGGCGTTGGCACCCATGGTGACGATATCCTCGTAGAGATCCGGGAACGAGGAGCCGACGAGGCCGATCCCCTTGCGGTATTTGTCCGGATCCTCGCCTTTCTGTGGGGCGAACGTTTCCGGCAGATCGAGTTTGAGCTTGCCGGTCCAGACCTCAACCGCGTCGATGCCGACAGGTTCCATACGCGAGGTTGCCCGAGGTGGCTTATGGGTGTGTCGATACGAATGACGTCGATCGTCGAAGAACAGCCCGATCAGTCGTCGTCTTCTTCGATGACTTCAGGGTCAGCAAAGGCGTCCTGCAAGCTATCAAGCCCGTTGAGCCACTCGGAGACGAGCCAGGAGTCGAGTTCCTCGATGTCGCTGCCGTCGAACTCGGTGCCGTCGATGATCTGGGTGCCGGCCTGAACGAGGTACGCGAGGGCAGCGTCCTCATCCTCCTCGGCGGCACCAGCAACCGCATCGGTGATGTTGTCATCGAGCGGCTGTTCCTCGACAGCCCCACCGATCAGGTACTCCTCGGCGGCATAGAAAACGGGGATGAGGCTGGTCTGGACACTGTCGAGTAAGAGTAGCTTGTTCTCGGCGTCGAACTCCGGTTCGGCGAGGACGATGTCGTTGATGAACTCGAGTTTGTCGAGGGCTTCCTCCTCGTCAAGATGGCCGTCCTCGACGGCGGTGATAATCTTGGCGATCGCGATCGTCGTGTCGTTTTGGAGATTGAAGTAGAGCCGGGCGAAGTCCTCGCTTTCGGGATCGAGATCCTCCTCGCCGACCCGCGTCAGCCAGTTCTGCCAGCGGTCTTCCGAATAGAAGGTCTCGGCTGGCTCGTCGTCGTCGGTCATACATGTGTCTCCGCGGGCGCACTCAAAGGCCTTTCTTCTCGTTTGGGCCGCTACCCACCCGTTCTGTGGCCTCCCCGAGCGTTCGGCGGGTGTCAATGCCGTACACCCGATTCGGCGTCTCGACGTGAGCGGTCTCGATGGCATCGTCGTAACCCTCCTCGCGGAGCCACCGAACGCGCCGGGGGACGGTTTTGGGCCCCATAACCGCACCCGGTCGGTCGGGGTCGTCGATGTAGTCGGTTTCCATCAGAAACGGGTCGCCCGATTCGGCGGCGGTATCCAGCCAGTCTTTCTTGCACATCACACTTGGTGTCGGGCCTGCGAGGCGACCGCTGGCGTAGTGTTTGACGACATGGAGCGGGTCAAGGCCGCGGTCGTCGGCCCAGTCGGCGATCTCGGTGAGATCCTCGCTGGCCTCAGTGTGGAGCTGGACGACACAGTCGAGATCAGCCCCAAGCTCGAAAGCGTGTTTCATCACGTCGTTGGAGGCCGCCCAGACGGCATCATCGACCTCGTAGTGTGGTCGCCCGGATTTCAGCGCGAGTGCGTCACCCCGTTCGACGTACTCGGCCGCGATATCGAGAACGCGTTGCATCAGGTCGGCGGCCTCGTCCGGCGAGCAGCCACGGTCGTCGATGAGCCGGCTGATCAGGCCAGGGTGAACGCCGAGGATCGGCCACGCGCACCCCGGCAGCCGCTCGGTCGCGTCGGCGACGATGTCGATGGTGGTCTCGAAAACCGAGCGGAAATCTTCCGGATCGGTCGATTCGACGCCGAGATGCCACGAGGGTTTGTTGACAACAAGCAAGTGGGTGCCGCCCAACTGGACGAAGTCGTCGACGGCGTCCATCCCGCGGGCGGCGTCGGGATCGAGATGCATGTGGTTGTCGAGCACCGGCGTGTCGTCGTCCATGGCTGTGGGTTGGCAGCGACGGGCAAAAATCGGCTGGTCTCGGCGGTCGACGGGCTGCGGCGATATCGCTACGCGGTGTCGTCGTCGACCGCGAGATCAAATTCGAATGCGACCGCTGTCTCCGTACCGTCGACGATGGCTCCAGGCTGAGCAGCGAATCCCTCGTGGAGTCGCTCGTAGGTATCGTCGACAGCCTCAACGATGACGTTCGTCTCGCCGATCACCGGCATGAAGTTTGTGTCACCCTCCCATCGTGGGACGATATGTGTGTGGAGGTGGTCGCCGATAGAGCCACCCGCGCCCTCGCCGAGGTTCATCCCCATGTTGAGGCCGTCGGGGCCGAGACCGTCGTGGAGTGCGTCGATAGCGACCTGTTTGAGCCGGGCGTGATCCAGTAGTTCGGCGCGGCTGAGGGCTTCATACTCGCCGATGTGGCGGTTCGGGATGATCATCAGATGGCCCGGATTGTAGGGATAGTTGTTGAGTAGCGCGAAACTGCGCTCGCTGCGGGCGACGATCCGACTCTCGCGGTCGGCGTCGCGCTCGGGGAGGACGCAGAACGGACAGCCGTCGATCGTCTTCTCCTCGGGGTCGCGTTCGACCCAGTCGATCCGCCAGGGGGCGAAGATCTGATCCATACAGGAGGCTATTGCTTCGGGGTGTTAGTGGTACCGTCGGCCGCGCTTGGCGGTCACTCCCGCAAGCTATCTTTTTGTGTATGGGTACCCATACGTAGCGTATGAGCAAAAATATCGCCATCAGCGACGAGGTGTATCGTCGACTGAAACGAGAGAAAGGCGACCGGAGTTTCAGCGAGGTCATCGATGCGAAACTCGACAGCGGTGGGACGCTTGCTGAGGTTTCGGGCCAGCAGATATTCGATGCTGAGACGGCCGACCGCGTCAGCGATGAAATTGAATCGCTGAGCCGCGGAACGGTCGAGCGGATCACCAATGAAACTGCTTGATACCTCCGTTGTCGTCGGTATCGACCGCGGCGGTGTTGACGACAAGGTCGCAACCCTCGACGAGCAGGGTCGCCATCTGCTCAGCATGGTGACGGTGACCGAACTCCAGTTAGGTGTCGAACTGCAGTACGACCCCGGAACCGACGCCTACCGGGAGGCACAGGACAAGCTTACCCGACTTCTCGCTCGCTTCGATATCCACCCGATCTCACGGCCGATCGCAACGACAGCCGCACAGATCATCGGGTCGCTCAAACAGCAGGGTCGGCCGCTCGATGACCTCCACGATGTTTACATCGCCGCAACGGCCCGGACACAGCAACTCCCTGTTGTCACCGCCAACGTCGACGATTTCGAGCGGATCGACGATGTGGAGATCGTCGATTGGGAGACATTTTGAAACGATCAGTGATCAACTGATCTGAACGAAAGCCAACGTGACTAGCCGGCTTCATTTCTGAATCGTGTAATCGATACGTCGTCAACAGCATCGTAATCGTCGTCGGCCCCGACGAGCAGGGTCGCGTCCAGATGATCCGCCGTCGCCAACGCGAAGGCGTCGCCGAGTGCTGGATTGTGCGAAAGCACGTGGTCGGCAGTCCCTTGCCAGCAGTCGGCGACGCCGACCGGTTCGATACCGAGATCAGTGAGCCAGTCGATGTACTCGTCGGCAGTCCCACGGTCGTATTTCTGCGAGAGGATGTACCGAACCTCGGTGAGCGTGACGTAGCTGACATAGCCCGTTGTATCGTCAGCAGCGACGGCGTCGAGATAGTCTTCGACAACCTCGCTTCCGGGTTCGTCGTCGGCGTGTGCGACCAACGGTTCGGCGTCGAAGACGACACGGTCAGAGATTGTCATTCGGTTTCGGTCAGTTCGTCGCGTTCGGCTCGATCTTCGGCGCGTTTCTCACGGAGGAGCTGCGTCGCGGGCTTGTCAGTCGTCGCCTCACTCCGAGCAGCGAACCCCCGCATCTCACTCGGTGACCGAACGCGCTCGACGGTGATCGTTCCGTCGTCTGCCTCCCGAAACAGCACCTTCCCGGGGGCGTCGATCCCGAGCTTCTCGCGGAACCGCTTAGGGATCGTCGCTTGGCCGTGTTTCGTGACCGCGACGATCTCTTTTTCGGAGTCGTCACTCGATTCTGATTTGCTCACAGTTCATAATTTATCGCTATTCATACCTAACTCTTGTGTCCAGCCGAAGCCGGGTCTCAGTCGAAGTCGTGAATCCCCGCTGTCGTCACCTCACAGCCGTCTTCGGTGACGATCATCGTGTGTTCGGCCTGACTAATAAGCTGGCCGTCAGCTTCCTTCAGCACGGGATACCCCTTGATGATATCCGCGTTTTTCAGCGTGCGAAGGGCCATCGCCGCCCGCGAACTGTCGAGCCAGCGGGCCGCAAACGGGAGGTCGTCGAAGGCCTCCAGTTCATCCATGACCTGTCGGGCCCGCCGATCCCGAACTGAGCCGTCGCCGACCTGTTCGTAGATCTCTTCGGTCGCGCCTTCGCCGACTTTGCCGCGGCCGTCGGTGGCGAACGGCTCGATGGCGATCACGTCGCCGACCTCCAGTTCGACGCTGCGGTCGACCGCGCGGTTCGGGATGCTCGGCCCGGTGTGGGCGTCGTAGCGTTCGACGCCATGGCCCGTGAGGTTTAGAATAGGCGTGTAGCCGCGACCCTCGATGGCGTTTTCGATCGCCGCGCCGACCGTGCCGGTTTCGACGCCCGGGCCGACCGCGCCGACAGCGGCTTCGAGTGCGTCCTCGGCGGCAGCGACCATGTCGTCGTGGCCGGTGTAATCGACGGTGACGGCGGCGTCGGCGATGTAGCCGTCGACGTGGACGCCGATATCGAGACAGACCATCTCGTCGCCAAACTCGGTGTCATCGTCGCGGGCGGGCGTCGCGTGGGAGGCCGCTTCGTCGACGGAGATGTTGACCGGGAACGCCAGTCCCGCGCCAGCCTCGCGGATGGCATCTTCGGCGTATTCGGCGACTTCGAGTTGGCTAACATCGGGCTCAATCATCTCGCGAGCCTCGTTCATCGTCTCGACGAGGATTGCGCCGGCCTCGCGGTAGCTCTCGACGGCGTCGACATCGAGTTCACCAATGCTCATAGATGAGTGTTGGCTGGTGGCCGCAAAGCGGTTTCGACCGGCGTGTTTAGAAACGGACGCGGGCGGTCAAGGGGGTAGCGTCGCAGAACCGATAAGACAAAGTAGGTATCGATCAATTAATACAATAATACGGCGGTGTCCCGGGTATCCGGGCAGGATCCGAACACGCTGAAACGAGGAGACGCCAGTATGAATCGACAGGAATCAAGGGCAAGCTCAAACGAAACCGCCGGGCATTCGCGTGGAGAGTACACAGTCCACGTCACATACCGGCAATCAGTGGCCTCATGGGTCGATAAACGATGACGACAACGAAGATCCAGATCCGGGCAATGCTGCTTGTGGTGGTCATGATAGTGTCAGCAGTAGCAATGGGAGCCGCGTTTGCCGGCTCAACTGCTGCCCAAGCCCAAGGCGGCGACAACCCTGGCGGTGGTAACGGCAACAGCGGCGGGGGTGCTGATTCTGGCGGTAGTGGTGGAAGTGATGCTGGTGGTGGCGGCAGTAGTGATGGTAACGGCGGTGGCAACGATGGTGCCGGTGGCGGCGGTTCTAATTCTGATGGCAGTGGTGGAAGTGATAGTAGCGGTGGTACGGGAAGTGATGGTGGTAACGGCGGCGGCAACGACGGCAGCAGCAGAGAGGGTTCCAATTCTGGCGGCAGTGGCGGCGGTAATACCGGGTCAGGTTCTGATGGCGGTAGTGGCGGAGGGGATGGTGACAGTGGTGACGCTAATAGTGGCTCTGGCTCTGCCGGTAACGACGGAGATAGTGGCGGTAACAGCGGAAACAGTGGGAGCGGTTCTAATGCTGGCAGTGGTAGTGGTGATTCTGACTCTGGCGGTAGCAATGGCGAGAACGGTGACACCAGTAATGGAAAAAGTGACAGAGGCAACAGCGACAGTTCTAATTCTGCCGGTAATGGTGGCAGTTCTAATCCTGGTGACAGTAATAATGGTAATAGTGGTTCTGACTCTACCGGAAATAGCGGCGACAGCTCTAATGCTGGTGGCAGTAATGGTAACAGCGATAATTCGGCTGGTGGAAACGGTGCCAGCAACGGTGGCTCGGATACCGCCCGAAGGTCGACTCCTGCTGGCAACAGCGACAGTAGCGGCAACGCGAACGAGAACAACGCTGGCGGGAATAACGACAACGCTGCCGGGAGCGGCGCGTCAAACACAAACGGACAGGGAGTGGCCGGCAACAGCCCGGATATCAGGGAAGTCGCCGACAGGGTTCGGAGTTCCAATCCCGACGCAGCAACCGAAGTCGAGATCGACGACACCCGACCTGACACACCGGGAGCCACAGTTCGACCGGAAACAACCACCCAGACCGTCACTGAGGTCACCCTCGATGACGAAACGCTCCGTGGCAGCGTCGAGGTGAAAGAGTACACCAACCCACCGGCCGAGGTGACCGACGCGCTCACCGCAAGTGTCGCCAGTGATCTCGCCGACGCTGCGGCCGATCCGAGTGAGCGAGGCACCAGCGACGAGGGATTTGACAGCGAAGGCGACGAAGAGAAACCCACTGAGGATTCGACCGCTGAAACCGGCGAATCGGCCGTCAATGTCGTCACCGTCGCCGACATATCCGTCTTCGACGAGGCGGGCGAGCCGGCCAGCGACACCCCCGCGACGGTGACCATGCAGGTCGATACAGCCGAACTGAACGAGCCGGAGAACGCGGTCGTCGTCCACGAAACTGACGACGGCTGGGAACAACTGGAGACAACAGTTGAAACCACCACAGCTGAAACGGTTACCCTGCGTGCGAAAACCGGCGGATTCTCGCTGTTTGCTGTCGCGGAACTCAACGGCGAGGACGACACCGATTCTGAAGAGACGGCAAACGCAATCAACGCGACGACGGCAGCGAATGCGACGGCAACGACGACCAACAGCACCCTCGGCTTCGGGATCGGGGCCAGTTTCATCGCACTGGCGGCGACAACGCTGCTCGCGTGGCGACCCGGTCGGTAGCTTAGGTCGGCGAGGGCTCCTCGACGAGGTCGGGAGGAATTTCAACCCGGACGCGCGTGCCCGTTGCGTCGGTGTCGAAGGTGGCTGTCCCACCGAAGCTGTCGGTGCCCCATTTGATCAGCCATAGCCCGAGTCCGCTGCCGTGTTCAAGATCGGTCTCCTCGGCATTGTCGAGGACTGCGATCTCGTGGCTCGGGAGCCCCGATCCATCGTCGGCGACAACGAGGGTCGTCTCCTCGGCGTCGTAGCTGATCGTGATCTCCGAGCAGCCGCTGTGCCGAACCGCATTGGAGAGCAACTCCTCGATGATCGACTGGAGGACAACCGGATTGATGCGGACAGCCATCCCGTCGGGAACGGTCACTGTGGTCGGTATCGAGTCGATGTCGGCGTCGATCGAATCGATTGCGTTGTCGATCAGCTCCGAGAGTGCCGTTGAGTCGGTCGACAGCGGGTTGGCGGCCAACACGGTTTCGGTGCGTTGGGCCTTATCGCCCATCGTCACGAGATTCTCAAAGATAGCGTCGATCTTGTCTTGGTACTGTTCGACGCCGTCATCGATATCCAACATGACGTCGACGTACCCCTGGGCAATGTTGAGATCGTTTCGCAGGTTATGCCGGAGCACGCGGTTGAGCACCTGAATCCGTTGTTGCCGACGCCGCTCGTCGGTAATGTCGGTGAAAACGATGGTCTCGCCGATCACCTGTCCGCTGTCGTCGGTTGCGGTCGTCATCGCCGCCTCAACGACCGTATTGCCGGCCGGTAGTTCGAACGTGATCGGTTCGGCCTGTCTGAGCGCATCGCCGTCGACCGTCTCGGGCAGCAGCGAATCCAGCGGCGCGCCGATGCTATCGAGTTCAGCGGCCCCAAATAGCGCCTGGGCCGCCGAGTTGAGATCCGAGACGTTGCCGGCGTTGTTGACGACGACGATGGCGGTATCGGAGGCATCGAAGGCGGTCTTTCGACCTATCGTTCGGGAGGCCGGCAGTTGCTCAAAGAGATCATCCCGGGTGACCGTCAGCCACAACCCACCGAGCCCAAGCGTGAGCGCACTCGCACGGAGCGCACTGACAGACGCGAACTCGGTGACGAGACCGAACTGATAGAGGTAGCCGACAAGCCACGGGAAGACGACCGCCAGCGACAGGCCGATAACGCTCCGCCCGCGGAAAGGGTGATGACGGGTCGCGGTCGTGTACAATAGCGCAATCCCGACGCCGATCGCAACGCTTGTTCCGAGGACTTCGAACACGGTGGCAAACTGGTGGATGCTCGTTCGAAACGTCGGCTGGAGTGCAATGACCCCAAAGGCTGCCGCCGCACCGGTGAGACCGTTGGCCGCCGAGATGAGGAAGGTGCCCCCGCCGAGGCCGCCGATGGCGATCTTCTCCCGGCGACCGATTCGCTGGGTGTACTGGAGGACAAACCAAAGCCAGACAAAGATTCCACTAACCGTAAACAACCCAGCGAGGAAATCGACACTGATCAGGAGGGGTTGCAGCGTCGGCGGTACCTGCGATCCGAGTTGGGTGAGTTGGGCACCGTTGGTGATCCCGAAACTCGAAAACGCAAAGATGACCACCGCTGCCGACAGAAAATTTCCACCCCAGAGCCCCAAAAAGAGGCTAAGACTGCGGACACCGATCCCCTCATAGCGGCTGAGGAGGTAGCCACCGAATGCGAGGTAACCGAGGCTCACCAAGCCAGTTACTGCGGCGACCTGCATTGAGACGAACTGCCCCACTAAGTAGTGGTATCGGTGATACCGGAAAGTAGTTTGTGCACTCATCTTGTGTAGGCGATGCCAACTGCGGAGGGCGTAGGACAAACCGATCCCGGGAGCAGAATCGTGGCGTAGCGTTGCCGACGAACAGGTGTCACACGGAGAACGGCAGGCCTTTTACTTTGGTTCCAGAATCCTTCACCGTCTATGAGCTACGACAAGATTGAGGTTCCCGAGGCAGGCGAGCAGATCACGCTCGCCGACGAGGACACCGGGGAACTGAACGTCCCAGAAACACCGATCATTCCGATCATTCACGGCGACGGAATCGGCTCGGATGTCGGCCCGGCCGCCCAGCAGGTACTCGACGCCGCCGCCGAGGCGACCGGCCGCTCAATCGCCTGGATGCGCGTCTACGCCGGCGGGTCGGCCCGCGACAAATACGACGAAAATCTCCCACAGGAGACCGTCGACGCCATCCGCGAACACCGCGTCGCGATCAAGGGGCCGCTGACGACGCCGGTCGGCGCGGGCTTTCGCTCGCTGAACGTCGCACTCCGCAAACGGCTGGATCTCTACGCGAACGTCCGACCGACCTACCACCTCGACGGCGTCCCATCGCCGGTCAAAGATCCCGAGGCGATGGATATGGTCACCTTCCGCGAAAACACCGAGGACGTCTACGCCGGCATCGAGTGGGAAGCCGGCACCGACGAGGTCGAGGAAGTCAAAGGGTTCGTCGAAGACGAGATGGGCTTCGACAACACGATCCACGATGGCCCCGTCGGCATCGGCATCAAGCCGATCACCGAATTCGGCTCGAAGCGGCTGATTCGGGAGGCCATCGACTACGCGCTGGCCAACGATCGGGACTCTGTGACGCTTGTCCACAAGGGCAACATCATGAAGTTCACCGAGGGCGCGTTCCGCGATTGGGGCTACGAGGTCGCCGAAGAGGAGTACGGCGAGGATGTCATCACCGAGGACGAACTCTGGGAGGAGTACGACGGCGACGCGCCCGACGGGACGCTCGTTGTCAACGACCGCATCGCCGACAACATGCTCCAGCAACTCCTGACCCGTACCGACGAGTACGACGTGATCGCTACGATGAACCTCAACGGCGATTACATGTCCGACGCCGCCGGCGCACAGATCGGTGGCCTCGGCATCGCGCCGGGCGCGAACTTCGGCCACGGTCGCTGTCTCGCCGAACCGGTACACGGCTCCGCGCCGAAATACGAGGGCGAGGACAAGGTCAATCCGACCGCGATGATCCTCTCGGGCCGCGAAATGCTCGATTACCTCGGCTGGGACGATGCCGCCGAGCTCGTCCGCGATGCCGTCGAGCAGACGATCGTCGACCGGACGGTCACCTACGACCTCCACCGACAGATCGAGGGCGGCGAAAAGCTCGCCACCAGCGAGTTTGCTGACGCCGTCGTCGACAACATCGAACAACTTTCGTAGAAAGCCGGTCGGGCTCTGGCGGTGAAGCCGCCAGAACAGCCACGACCTCCCCTACCGAATCATCGCCAGCGGTCGCTGCGATTGTTGAGTGAGATAGAAAAACACACATAGCCCCATCCGCTGGGTAGGGGTAGATGTACGGGTGGCTCAACCGTCAGTTTCGCCGTGGCTACGAGCGGCTGCTCCGCCGGGAGATCGGCGAGGGGCCGACCCACGTCGCCATTATTCAGGACGGCAACCGTCGATACGCCCGCAAACAGGGCGAGGACGCCCCTGAGGGCCACCGTGAGGGTGCCGACACCGCCGAGCAGGTACTCAACTGGTGTGAGGAACTCGGCATCGACGAGCTAACGCTGTATGCCTTTTCGACCGAGAACTTTGAGCGGCCACCCGAAGAACGGGAGCCACTCTTTGATATCATCGAAGCCAAGCTCTATGAACTCGCCGACAGCGACCGTGTCCACACCAACGAGGTCTCGATCCGAGCGATCGGCGAAATCGAGCGACTCCCTGAGCGCGTCCAAGACGCCATCGCCTACGCCGAAGCCGAGACGGCCGACTACAACAGCTTCCGACTCAACGTTGCGCTCGCCTACGGCGGCCGAAACGAGTTGCTTCGGGCGGCCCGCGAAGTCGCGACCGCCGTCGACAACGGCGACCTCGACGCCGACGATGTTGATCCCGAAGCAATCGAGAACCGTTTGTACCGTCAGCCGGTACGAGATGTCGACCTGATCATCCGCACCGGCGGCGACGAACGCACCTCGAATTTCCTGCCGTGGCACGCCAACGGCAACGAGGCCGCCGTCTACTTCTGTGCGCCCTACTGGCCGGAGTTCTCGAAGATCGACTTCCTGCGAGGGATTCGTACCTACGAGGCCCGCGAGGAGTCGTGGCAAGAAAGCAAGATCGACCGCGCTGTCGCGCTGGCCGGCGCGGTCGGCAGCCTTGAACTCAAGGAGGCCAGCGAGTTGGTGAGCCGACTCCGCGGGAAGCTGCCGCAAGCCGGCCGTCGGGCCGTCGCCGAGGAACTTGAGACGGCGACGCCAGCCGACGATGACTCGGAGTCGCCGGGGGCGGATGCAACCCTCGACCTTGCTGACTAAACCGCCTGCCAACTGTTATTTGCCGAACCGTCGCTGGCGATCAGCGTAATCGAGCAGCGCGCGCAGGTAGTCGCGCTTGCGGAAATCCCGCCAGTTCACGTCAGTAAAGTAGAGCTCGGAGTAGACGGACTGCCAGATCATGAAATCCGAGAGCCGCTCGGCCCCTGTTTTGATGACGAGATCGGGCTCATCCCGGAAGACGAGCCGCCTGTCGATATCGTCGGCCTCGATCGCTTCCGGTTCAAGATGGCCGTCGTCAACGGCTTCGGCAAGCTGGCGGACGGTTTCGGCAAACTCGCGTTTGCCGCCAAGGCCGATACTCACCTGAATGGGGGCATCGGCGGATTCGGTGTCGCCGGGGCGGCGTACCGCCAGCGGCAGCGGTGTCTCTAAGGCGGTGAGCTCGCGGCTGAGCGTCGGGATGACAGCCTCATCAAGGACGCTCACGGAGACGGTGATCCGGTCAGCACCGTACTCGACAGCCCATCCGAAGAAGTCCCGCAACGTCTCGTAGGCCCCCTGTTCGAGGAGATCGCGTTCGGTGATGACGACAGCGACGTGTTCCGGCGGCGGGTTCGACTCCCGGCGAAGCCGCAACGAAAGATAGGCCTCGTAGAGCACTGTCGTCGGTTCGGGTCGGTGGTGCAAAAAACTGCGGTGGCACGAACTGGGCGTGTGAGGCAGCCACACACCGGATTCGACATGTCGGGAGCGTTAAGTGGCCGTCAGGGATACCCGGTGGTGTGACATCACGGGTTCGTCGTGCCGGCGCGTTCGCCCTCGTGGCCACGCTGTCGCTTGTGGCCCCGATTGCCGGCGCGGCGACAGCGGTTCCCTTCGCCGCCATCGGCGTGGCCGCGGCAACACTCATCAACGACGGCCCCGTCTTCGAGTTATTTGCCCGACCGGGCGATCGGCAGGACGGCCGGCTCAACGGGCTGGCCGGCTTCGGCTTTGCAGCCGCTGGGTTGGCCTTACTGTTGGCACTGCCGCAGGCTGGGCTCCCAGCGGAGATCTTTGTCGCCGCCCTGTTGGTACTCGGCGTCGGCAACCTCGGGACTGAGATCGCCCGCACCCGCAGTAGCGATCCATTTCTCGCCGTCGCCGGCTTTCTTGCCGGCGGGATTCCGGCAGCGATCGCCGGCCAGTTCGTCGTCGGAGTCGTCAACGGCGAGACCGTCGCGTGGTCGGCGGTGATCTTTCTGGCCGTGATCGGCGGGCTGATCGCCGCGCTGCTCAGAGAGTTGCTGTACGAGCGTGACGATCCGGTCGTCGTGTTGTCGGTCGGCCTCGCCAGTTGGTTTGTCGCCACGTTGGTCGGCACAGTCCCAACCACGGAGTTGATCGCCGCCGTCATCGTGACCGTCGCCCTCGGTGGGATCTCCTACGGGCTTGGGACGGCCAATGTCTCCGGAATGCTGACCGGGATCTTGCTCGGCGTGTTGACGATCGTCCTCGGCGGCTTCGGCTGGTTTGCCGTGTTGATCGCCTTCTTTGCGATCGGCGGGCTGGCCTCGAAGTTTCGCTACGACCGAAAGGCCGCCCGCGGCGTCGCCGAGGACAACAACGGCGCCCGCGGGATGAGCAACGTCCTTGCCAACTCGGGGGTTGCCCTGCTAGCGGTCATCGCGGCCGCCGCCGGGGAGCTGGTCGAGCCAGCAGCCATCGTCAGCCTCGCCATCCCGTTTGCCTTCGCCGGCTCGCTGGCGACCGCTCTCGGCGACACGCTGTCGAGTGAGATCGGCTGTCTCTACGACCGGCCGCGGCTCATCACCACCTTCGAGCGTGTCGACCCCGGCACCGACGGCGCGGTGACGTGGCAGGGCGAACTCGCCGGGCTCGTCGGCATCGGGATCATCAGCGCGTTAGCGACGGCGACGCTCCCGCTTGGGCCAGGTGGAGCGACCGGCATCGCCGCTGGCATCGTCGCCGCTGGCGGGCTCGCTGGCATCACGACCGATAGCATACTGGGGGCGACCATCGAGGGTGACCGACTCGGCAACCAACTGGTGAACTTCTGTGCAACGCTGACCGGCGGCGGCGTCAGCGTCGCCCTCGCAGTCGTCCTGTTGTGATGCGGTCGACGATCCGCCACGCAACAGCCGCTGATGCGGCAAGGATTCGCACGCTGCAAGCAGAACTGACCGAGCCTGCACCAACTCTGTTGGACGCAGCACTCACCCAAGTAGACACAGCAAGCAACGCGGGAGCCACAACAGCCGACAACACGTCACCAGCGATCGGTGAGTCGTTTGGGCTGTTCGTCTCGGTCAACAACGCTGATCTGGCCGTTGGCTATCTGCTCGCAGTGACAGGCGAACCAACGCATATTGCTGAGCTCGTTGTCGAGCCAGCATATCGCCGAGAGGGGCGAGCGAAGGCACTACTTGCCACCATGCTCGAACAATACGGCCATCCGATAACCGTCCACGTCGCTGTCGACAACACGGCGGCACGATCGCTCTATGAAGCAGTCGGGTTTCAGGAACAGGCGCGAAGCGACGATCAATTCGACGACACCACCGGGGTGACGCTGCGGTATCCAAGCGAGGATTAGGCTTCCAGTTCCGGCTCTGGTGGCTGCAGTTCCGCGGCGGTTACCACCCGCGTTCCGATCGGCTTTTTGACGAACTCGCCGGTGCTGGCGGCGACAATGTGATCGAGACCGTGTTGGGCAGCAACATCGAGGATTCGCTGGCTGCATTCGCCGTCGAGTACCAGCGCGTACGGCTCGTCGGCGGCTTCGATGGCCTCAATGAGTGCTGCTGGCTCGGTCTCGGTGATGACCCCAAACTCGGCGTCAAGGAGTCGGGCGGTGCCAGTCTCCGCATCGATGACCGCCTCAACGTGGCTGCGTAGGGTCACTGGCTTGGCGTCGTCATCGGCATTGGTAGCGTCGTCAGATTCGTCGGCGTCGTCAGCCGAGGGCTCGGCGTCGACAGCCGAATCGGGGTCATCGTCCGCATTGTCGCTGACCGCAGGTGTCGTGGGAGAGCCAGCGTCAGCCGGGGAGTCAGATATCGCATCCGGTGGGGTAGCCCCATCGTCGGAAACAGGTGCTGCCGCATCGGCATCGGCCGTCGCGGCGTCAGCGTCAGCCGTGTCGTCGACGGCCCCAGCAGCGTCGACAGCTGACTCCGCTGTGACGGCTTCGTTATTTGTGTTTGACTCAGCGTCCGCGGCGGCGACCCGAGATGATGTGCCGGTAGGAGGCTGGTCGGACGGCGGCGACGGCGACGCCGCAGGGGAACTCGTCGGAACGACCTCGACCTCAGTGTCCTCGTCGTCCGGCGGCAGGTGGTCGTCGGCCGACCGGGGTCGCTCGTCGGCGGTTTCGTCGATGATGTCGGCGATCGCCTCCCGGACGTTTGGCGCGCCGCGAAGCCGGTCGGCGATGACCTTCTGCCGGAGGCGATCAAGCACGGCTGCTCGGGACAGATCCTCAACCGACTGATCGGGCGGCGCAAAGGCGACGAAGTCAACATCACCGACCTGCAGCAGCTCCCGGAGGATGAGCTCGCCGCCGCGGTCGCCGTCGACAAAGACGGTCGTCGTTCGCTCGGCGGTAAGATCGGCGACGGCGTCGGGCACGTCGGTACCCTCGACGGCGATGGCGTTTTTGATCCCGTAGGCCAGCAGCTGACGCACGTCGGCCCGGCCTTCGACGACGATCACCGCATCGGAGCTTTCGACCCGCGGGCCAGCGGGCAGCCCCTTGTAGTCGACAACATCGGCGACGCGGGCCGAATCCCGCACGTCGTCGACGAGATCAGCACCAGAGACGCCGGTTTCGTCGAACGCTGTCGCCAACAGCTCCTTGGCACGGTCGACGATCTCCCGGCGTTTGGCCGCCCGGATATCCTCAATGGCGGTGACCTCGATGTCGGCTCGACAGGGGCCAACACGGTTGATCGTTTCCAGGGAGGCCGCTAAGATCGCGGTTTCGGCCTTGCCGAGGCTGGTGGCGATCGTCAGCTCGCCGAACGATTGGCCATTTTCGGAAGAGATCTCAACGTCGATCCGGCCGACCTTCGAGGACTGCTGGAGGTCACGGAGATCCAACTCATCGCCCAACAGCCCCTCGGTTTGGCCGAAGACCGCGCCGACGACATCGCTGCGCTCGACGATGCCGTTGGCGGCGATCCGGGCGTGAATCAGATACTTAGTTGTGTCGTCCATGGGAACACTCCAGCGACGAACGCGAGTGGCATGATGCCGCTGATATCATATATAAACGCTACGATCTGAAATACCTGTCGTCACCGCTGGCCGCAGGAGCAACGCGGAGAGAGGGTGATCGAAGACACAACAGTCTGCGTCGAGATGAAGAACATTTGTCTTCAAGACGGCTGTCTGGGAAGGAGTAGCAATATTTAGGCGTCGCTGTCGGCTAGGACGCAACGAATGAACCCGTCGATGCGCGCTGTCGGCTGGCTGCTCGCGTTTGCCATCGTCGTCGCCGGCGCGGTACCGTGGTTTCTCTGGGGGAACAGCCAACTGATCGGTGGCCTCCCGCTGTGGCTGTGGTGGCATATCGGCTGGATGATCGTCGCCACCGCCGTCTTTGCGGCTTTCACCCGCCACGGCTGGGATCGGTATCTGGGAGGCATCGATGCCTAACCCGGCCCTGCTGTCCGGCGGCGGGCTGTCGACAGCGGCGACATCGGTTGAGTTGCTGGTCGTTGTGGGCTACCTACTTGTCGCCCTCCTGGTTGGGCTCCTTGCCTACCGGCTGACCGGCACCGACGCCGAGGACTACTACCTGGCGAGCCGATCGCTCGGCACGCTCGTCTTACTGTTTACGACGTTTGCGACGTTGTTGTCGGCGTTTACCTTCTTTGCGGGCCCGAATCTCGCGTACGCCCAGGGCCCTGAGTGGATTCTGGTGATGGGAACGATGGACGGGATCCTCTTTGCGATCCTCTGGTATCTCATCGGCTACAAACAGTGGCTGATCGGCCAGCAACACGGCTACGTCACGCTGCCGGAGATGCTCGGAGATCGTTTCGGTTCCACCCGGCTTCGCGGGCTGGTGGCAGGCGTGAGCCTGTTTTGGCTCTTTCCGTACGTGATGCTCCAACAGATGGGCGCCGGCGAGGCGTTGGTCGGCCTCACCGACGGCGCGGTGCCCTACTGGGGTGGGGCCGCGCTGATTACCGTCTTCATGATCCTCTATGTCGGTCTGGCGGGGATGCGCGGGGTTGCCTGGACGGATACGATCCAGGGGCTGTTCATGCTGGGCGTGATCTGGATCGCTGTCGCATGGGTGTTGTCGGCGATCGGCGGGCCCGCGGTCGCCGCCGCGGGACTGGAGGCGAACAACCCGACCTTCCTCGCGTTGGGGAGCAGCTTCTACACCCCACAGTATATCATCTCGACGGCCGTTGTCATCGCCTTCGGGGTGACGATGTTTCCACAGATCAACCAACGGTTCTTTGTCGCCGAGTCGGCAGCAGTGCTAAAGCGATCGTTTACGCTGTGGCCGGTGTTGGTGCTGCTGCTGTTCGTCCCGGCGTTCCTGTTGGGGACATGGGCGGCTGGCCTCGGGGTGAGTGTGCCCGAGGGCGCGAACGTACTACCGGTGTTGCTTGGGGAGTACACCCCGGCGTGGTTCGCCGCGCTCGTGATCGCCGGCGCGATGGCGGCGATGATGTCGTCGTCGGATTCGATGCTGTTGTCGGGCTCGTCGTACTTCACACGGGATCTCTACCGGCCATTTGTCGAGCCCGCCGTGACAGCCGACCGGGAAGCATGGCTCGCCAGAGGCGGCGTCGTCGCCTTCGCAACCGGAACCTTCCTCGCCAGTCTCACCCGCCCGGGGACGCTGATCCAGGTCGGCAGCACCGCTTTCGGCGGTTTTGCGCAACTCGCGTTGCCGGTCATGGTCGCCCTCTACTGGCCGAAGACAACGCGACTCGGGATGCTTGCCGGGATCGGCGGGAGCCAACTGCTGTATCTGAGTCACGTCTTCGTGCCGACGGTACCGATCGATGTCGGTGGCGTCACCATCGCGCTGTTTGCGCGAACGTACGGTGGCTGGGACGTTGCTCTCGCTGGGATGGCACTAGGGGCGGCACTAACCATCGGTGTCTCGTGGGTGACCACAGCCGGCATCGACGAAGCAGCCGAGCGATTCGTCGTCAGCGCGGATTGAGGCGACGCCAGCCGGCACGATCCGATACTGGGGTTCTGTCTGTCGACTCCGAGAGACAGGTGACCATCGGGTACGGTGAGCATGTGTGGTGACTAATGGCACATATAGCACACATGGCACACATAACACACAATAGAACAAACCCGTTTTGTGCTAATATATCAGACAATAGCAGCTGTTTCAAATCTTATCCCCAAAATACCTGAACAACTATTACTGTTTTTGCCCAAAAACTTATTACTCGTTGACTGCTTGTTCCAGCCGCAAGGGCGAAAGGATTGACGTATGAGTTCAACAAATCTCCACGGCACCGGGCAGTCGACGATGACGCCGACAGCCGGGCCGACCGATCCGACCGGCGAGGGCGCAACGATTCCGGAAACGATCCCACAGGCCGAACGGACGGTCTACCGGGACAGCGACACCGTCATTCGGATCCATCCAGCAACAGCGGGCGACGACGCGCTGTGTGTCACGCTGTACGTCCCACTTGATGAGGTGACGGCGTCGATGACGCCAGCACATGCCTCCATCTGGCGCGAGCAGTCCTTCGAGACCGGCGCAAACACCGTTGATGCACTCCCAGCGGAGCTGTACGAGCTGTACAGAGAGACGGTCACCGAACTCACCGAGCGGTTCGCCGTCTCGATCAGCGAGCCGACGAGCGGCTACGGGCGGTGTCACCGTCGTCACGACGGCCCCGAGATCGTCTCCTTCCGCACACGGCTGCGGTAGCCGTAAAACTGCGGGGCTTGTTGGGGAGTATCCCCAGACTTATTTGGGTATACATCGCACCTTCGCTATGGTCTATCGGTGGCGGTCTCGGCAGGCTGCCTACACGGTGTGGGGAGCCCAGCGAGAGCCGATGGCCGAGGAGATCAAGCAGCATCTCTTCGACCATCACCAGGATTATCTATCGCATGAGGATCCGGGCGTCAGCTGGGAGTGTCCCTACTGCGATCGATCGGAGATCAGCTACGACGAGGAAAAGACGATCCAGCATTTCAAAGACCACCTCTTCGAACACGAAGACCAGTTCATCGAGTCGGGCGTCCACGTCGCCGACGACATCGACCGGTCGGGTAATATTCTTGTGAAGGCACCACAGGGCAGTCCGGGCATCAAAAACGCCCGGATTCACTTTCTCGCGCCGGGCGATATCGTCATCCTCGTGACGACGAATCCGGCAGCAAGACTCCGGTTGCTGCGGGAAGAACTCGGCAGTTGGCCGGCGCTGACGGTCGTGTTGACAACGAAGGATAACCCCGCCGAGGACATCGCCGGGCTGGATGTCTCCGATGTGCCGATCGAGATCGTAAAGCTCAGCAAACGACTCAGCCTCTCGAAGCTCGGCAATACGATCTCACAGGTACTCGACGAACATGGCCGCTCGGAGGGGCGGATCACCGTCGAGTTCGACATCCTCTCGGAGATCATCGACAAGTTCGGCGAAAAGCCCGCGTTCAAATTCCTCCAGATCCTGACCAACCAGTTCAAAACGGTCGGCGGGATCGCCTACTATCCGCTGGATCCCGACGCCCACGACAAATCAACGCTCAGTCTCCTCAACGACTCCTTTGATCTCGTGATCCGAGCAACCGAAACCAACTTCATCGCCGACAAGGATAATCGCTGATCCCCACGAGAGCCGGCACACAGATTGATTTCACTGGAACCCCATAGTTGGGTATGCACCTCTTTTGGCACCGACGGGATCTCCGGGTTCCAGACAATCGCGGGCTGGCGGCGGCGACAGCCGACGACACGACACTGCCGGTGTATATCGTCGATCACGACATGCTTGCGCGGCTCGGCCGGCGACAGCGCGCATTTATCATCGACGGCGTCCGCGCGCTCAAAGCTCGCTACCGCGAACTCGGCAGCGATCTCCTGATCAGAGAGGGCACACCAGCGACAACACTCCCGTCGGTAGCCGAGCGCTACGACGCCGACACCGTCTACTACAATCACCACTACCGGCCGGCGCGACGACATCGCCACCAGCAGGCCGACGAACAGCTACCGACAGCGAGTGTGATCGATCTCACGCTCGTCGATCCCGCAACGCTGGCCCCGTCGTATCCGAATCACAGCCAGTTTCACAACGACTGGGAAGCCGAGCCGAAGCCGACGCCGGCGACCGTCCAGACGGACGCATTGGCCGCTATCGACGATGCGACAACCATCGATGATATCCCGATCAGCGACGAAGCCACCGTTGACGACGAAGCCCCTGACTCGGGTGCAGTCAATATCGATCGGCCACCAGCCGGCTACGCTGCCGCCCGAGACCGATACGACACGTTTCTGGCCGATGGGATCGAGACCTACAACGATACCCGCGATGACATGCAGGCCGCGGTGGAGCGACCGGTCGGGGCGGTCTCGCGGCTCTCACCGTATCTCGCCGCCGGTATGATCGGAATCCGTGAGGTATGGGCCGATGCAACCGAGCGATACAACGCCGCCGAGGGAAACGCCGCTCGCAAAATCGACAAATACCGGTATGAGCTCTCCTGGCGGGAACAAAACTACCACCTCCTGCACTACAATCCGACGCTGCTGACAGAGAACTACAAATCCCTCCCCAACCGGATCGCCTGGGAGAACGATCCCGACGAGATCGCCGCCTGGAAGGCCGGCGAGACGGGGTATCCGCTCGTCGACGCCGGGATGCGACAGCTGAATCAGGAGGGGTATATCCACAACCGACCCCGGCAGAACGTTGCCTCGTTTTGTACCAAACACCTCCTGATTGATTGGCGGATCGGCGCGCGGTATTTCGCCGAACAACTCCTCGATCACGACCCCGCAAACAACTACGCCAACTGGCAGTGGATCGCCTCGACCGGCACCGACAGCGTCGACGTGCGGATCTTCGATCCCGTCGCCCAACTCTCAAAATACGACGCCAACGCCGACTACGTCGCCGAATACGTCCCGGAACTCCGCGGGGTCGCCAGCGACGCGATCGTCGAGTGGCCGACGCTGTCGGCGGCAACGCGAGAGCGGCTGGCCCCCGACTATTCGGAGCCGATCGTCGACCGGGATGAAGCCTACGAGCGCGCCCAGCGAGTCTTCGAGACGGCGCTCGGCAAGCGATAATCCGCGGGCTGGTCAGGCCGGGCCGAGAAGTGGTCGTGCCAGCCGCCGGAGCAGGCTAGTGAGTCCACCGATGGCCAGCCGACCAACGCCGGTGACACCGAGCTGACGCGTGTTGAGTCCATACCGGGGTGGCTCATCGGCGGCCGCCGCCGTCTTGTCGGCGGTTGAATCGGCTGGCGGGTCGTCGACACGGACGATCGGCCCGTCGTCGCCGGAGAGCTCGATCGCCGCCTGCACCTGGCGTTCGGTGAGATCGCAACGGGCGGCAATCTCGGAGACGGTCTTCGGGCCGGCTTCGAGCGTGTCGGCGATGCGGTTGAGACGTAGCATCCGAAGCAGGAACGCACCGGGATCGAGATCGTCGACCGGATCGGTCTCGGTATCGGCGGTGTCGTACGCGAAGTCGACACGGGCGTCCAGTAGCAGCCAAAGCCCCCCGAAGACAGCCACAACGGGGGCCCACAGCGTCCAGCGCAGCGGCGGCTGCCGAAACTCGGCGACGAGCCAGACGAGACTGATAGCAAGCAGCACCACCGCCAGGCCGACCGTCACCCAGCGATTGTCGATGCCGGACGTGTCGATGAGGAACTGGCGGGTTTCAGTGATGAGAAACGCGGTCGCCAGCCCGGCGACAAGGGCGACGTTGCCGGTAAAAACAATGACGCCACCAGCCACAAGGAGATACACCAAGAGTGTCCGGAGTGACACGCGTTGTGTAACGCGGGCGGTGAGTGTGGAGGGCATACAGAGGGCTATCGGTCGTGTCGAATAAATGGACTGTTACCCCGACTGGTTTGCCTGCCGTTTGCGTTTGATCCGGCGGTGCATCGCTCGTTCGATGATCGTGCCGTCGCCGAGTTCCTCATCGGGGTAGGGGTAGGTGCGGTCGCAGGCGTCACAGACCCAGACGTGTTCGGTCAGAATGACCCATTTGGGCACCGTTTGAATCCCGAGGGCATGCTTGTCGTGGGGGCAGTACGGCCCATGCACGTAGGTGTAGGCGGTATCGTTGGCACTGTAATCGGACGACCGCCACTTGCCGTACTCACCCTGCCAGAGGACATCAAAATACTCCAGTTCGGCGGTCGTATACACCGTTTCGGGCTGATCTTTGGCACTGAACGAGTGTGGGTCGACAGTTTCGGTCTGCTGTTGCTGTCGGGACGATCGGTACTGAGAGACAGCAAAGCCAAACAGCCCCAGATAGACAAGCACTGACACCACCAGCGAGATGGCGATTACCGTCGGCAACATCGCGGAGATGGGTGCCGACGGGCGGTCAGTGCGCGGTACATAGGTGTTCGTTACCGGGTAGCACTCAAAAATACTCTGTTCGACACCACGCGTCGCTGCCGGGGAGTGTGTCGCCAGCGAGCAGTCGCTCGGTAGTTGTGAACGGTGGGTAGAAATGGGCCGGCACGAATTTGAATCACGGTCGCTCCCGCTGGTCGCTCTCTGATGCAAATTCGGCGTGATTCACACACCCGCACCACAGACTCGTCACTCCGTTCCTCGTTGTGATGTGGGAGAAGTGGGCCGGCACGAATTTGAATCACGGTCGCTCCCGCTGGTCACGCCCTCATTCAAATCGTGTGTGTTCAATACACCCACCGTTCGTAGTGCCTCGCTCGCGGCACTGCGTGCCGCAGTCGCTCGGCGGTGGTGAACGGTGGGTAGAAATGGGCCGGCACGAATTTGAATCGTGGTTACGGCCACCCGAAGGCCGAAGGATACCAAGCTACCCCACCGGCCCGCACTCATCGGCACGCCGCGGCCGAATTTAACCGTTATGATCGGCCCGACTCAGTACTCGGTGTAGCCGGCGGTATCCAGCCAGTTGTGGGCCACGGTGATCGTCTGATCGGCGTGCAGCGTCTCGGGGCCAACCCGAAGGCGCTGCTCGGCCTGGGCGGCCAGCAACTCGGCCTCGCGGTCGGTGAAATCGTTGTGATCAGAGAGCACGAAGACCGGATCGTCCGGGGGTGACGCCTCCGGGAGCGGCGTGCCCTCGGCGTGCAGGTGAACGACCGTTCCGTCGCTGGCAACGTCGTCAAGCGTCGCCTCGAAGCCGAGACGGTAGAGTTCCATTCCAGGGGAGACCTCAGCAGGCAGATGACCGATCGCGTCCGCCCGTTGGTCGAGAGCGTCCCGGATTCGGGCGGCGATGGTTCGCTCGTCGGGGTAGAGTCGCCGGAGGGTATTGCTGTCGAATCGAAGCGTGTACTCGTCGCTCACGACAAGGTGAATCCGCACATCGTCGCGGATGCCATGAGAGAGAAACACCGCCGCGCCGACGCAGCGACAAAGCACGTCGAGGCGGCCGGCTCCCGAGAGGTTGTCCAGCGAGAAGTCGGCTGTCGTTGGGGCGTCGTGACCGAGCACAATGAACTGACGCATACCGGGGCGTCAACAGCGAGGGGTTTAGTGTCGACTACTCACGGTGACCGCGGCAGCACCGACACACAGTAGCCAGTAGCAGGTTTGGCAATATTTACGCTCAGATCCCGACGACAGTATATGAACTAAATATATTAGCCAGCTTACAGTCATTATTCATCAGTATTTCCGGTTTAAATCTGCGTTATCAAAATCAACGCCTAGTAACGTAAGTTAAATTGATTGCGAACAAATGTACGAGATATGAGCAACTACGCCGATTCCTTTGGGGAAGGCGGGATGAACGATCAGGTTGATGTCGACTCACTCATGCGGGAGATCGGGATCGACCGCGGGGAGATCGAATGGCGAAAGGATTTCGTCAACTTCGACGAGGAAGATGTCGCACGACTGACCAACCTTCGACCGCTGTTTGAGGCTCACACCGAGGATATCGCCGAACTATTCTACGAGAATCTCACCCAGTACGACCAGACCGTCGAGGTGATCGGTCGCTCGGAGAAAAACGTCGAACAGCTGAAAGAGACTCAGCGAGCATACTTCGCCACGCTGGCCGGCGGCGAGTACGACTACGAGTACTTCACAAACCGCGCGCGGATCGGCAAACTCCACGACCTGTTGGAGATGCCGATGAAGCAGTACATCGGCCAGTACGGCGTCTACTACGACCTCATCCTCCCGTTGCTCACCGAGCGGACGACCGACCAGCTGACCGATCGGATTCAGGGGGCCGTCGACGAGACCGCCAGCGACGACGAGATCGAGAGGATCGTCGAATCGGAGATCAATGAGCTCAGAGCCGATATCACCAGCGTCCTCCGGATCATCAACCTCGATATGCAGGTCGTCGCCGACACCTACATCCACTCCTACGGCCAGAAGCTAGAGCGGGAGATCGAGCAACGCGAGCAGTTGGCCCAAGAGGTCGAAAGCGATCTCGAAAAACCACTGACCGATCTCCAGCGATCCTCCACCGAGGTCGCCCAATCCGCACAGGATATCTCCGATCTCACCGGCGAGCAATCCGAGCGCATTCATTCCATTTCCAGTGAAGTCTCCAATATGAGCGCGACCGTCGAGGAGATCGCCGCCTCCGCCGACGAGGTCGAGAACAACAGCGAACGCGCCCGCAATCTCGCCGAGCAGGGTGAGGACGCCGCCGACGACGCCATGGGTGTCATGGACGACGTGGGGGAGGCGGTCGATGAGGTCTCAACCGATGTGGACGATCTCCAAGCCCGCGTCAGCGAGATCAACTCCGTCGTCGAGGTCATCAACGATATCGCCGAACAGACCAACATCCTCGCGCTCAACGCCTCGATCGAGGCCGCCCGCGCCGGTGAGGCCGGCGAAGGGTTCGCCGTCGTCGCCGACGAGGTCAAATCGCTGGCGACGGACTCCCAAGACCGCGCCCAGGAGATCGAGGATCTCGTCACAGCGATCGAGAAGGATACCGAACAGACCGTCGACAGCCTTGAGACGACGACCGAGCAGATCGACCGCGGCGTCGAGCGCGTCGCCGAGGCGATGGAACTGCTCGGCGATATCACCGAAGCCGTCGAGGAGACCGCCGACGGGATCCGTGAGGTGTCGGATGCAACCGACCAGCAGGCCGCCAGCTCAGAGGAGGTCGCCAGCATGCTTGACGAGCTTGTCGAACAGGCCGACACCGTCGCCGCGGAGGTCGAAGAGATCGCCGCCGCCAACGAACAGCAGGCCGACACCATCGAAGATGTCTCCGACGCCGTGAGTCGGTTGACAGAGTAGCCGCGCCGCCCGCTTGTTTCTCTGCTTCAGTCAGTCAGCCCGTAGCCGCGTTTGAACAGCCAGACGTTGAGCGCAGCGACGACGGCCGTTCCGCCGGTCAACAGTGCCAGCGAGAGTTGTGGATCGACCTCCGAGACGCCGAGGAAGCCGTACCGCACGCCGTTGACCATGTAGACCATCGGGTTTAGCAGCGAGAAATCACGGAGCAGCGGCGTCAGATCCTCAAGTGAGTAGAAGACGGCTCCAAAGAACACCAGCGGGCGGAGCAGGAACTGGTTCATCATCGTCAGGTCGTCGAAATCCTCCGCCAGCAGGCCGCCGACGATGCCGAGACTCGAAAACAGCATCGTGATCACCAAGAGGAAGGCGACCAGATAGAGCGGCTGCTCGACAGGAACCGGCTGGTAGAGCCCGCCGATGATGAAGAAGCCGAGCACGCCGATCAGCGTCCCGACCAACACGCCCCGCAACGCCGACGACAGCAGGTACGCCCACACCATCTGGGTGTACGACAGCGGCGAGGTCAGCGTCTCGTCGATATACTCGTTCCAGCGGCCGTGGAAGATCGAAAACGAGGCGTTCTCGAAGGCGTTCGACACCGCACCGAGGACGACGAGGCCAGGGAGGATGAACAGGATGTAGGGAACGCCGATGATCTCGCCGACGCGACTGCCGAGAACGACGCCGAACACCGAGAAGTACAGGACGTTCGTGATAAACGGGGGGACGAAGGTATTCTTCGGTCGGCGGACGTACCGGAGGATCTCGCGTTTGACCAGCGTGTAGAAACCCGTTGGAATGCCCGCAGCGGCGGCCGCGCGGTCGACGACGCTCATCGCTGGCCTCCATCGGGAGCGACCTGCTGTTCAGCCCGCGGGGAGTCTGTGTCGCTGTCGTCACCATCGGCGTCAGCATCGCTGTCGCCATCGCCCGCGTCGCCAGCAGCGGTGTCGCCGTCGTCGTGGCGCGTCATCTCGACGAAGACCTCCTCAAGAGAGGTGCGGGTGATTTCGAGATCGACGATCTCGATCCCTTCGCGGTCGAGTTCACGGACGAGTTGTGGGGCGACCAGCCCGCCGTTGCGAGCGGTGACGGTGAGTTGGTGGCCGTCGCGGTCGATGGCCTCAACGCGGTCGTCGCCGGCGAGCAGGTCAGGCAGCGTCGCTGGGGGCTCGCGAAGTTCGACCACGATCTGGTCGGTGCCGCGATCCTTCAGTTCGTCTGGTGTCGCCACCGCCCGCACCTGCCCGGAGTCGAGGATCGCGACCTCATCACAGAGACGTTCAGCCTCCTCGATGTAGTGGGTCGTCAGCAGGATGGTTTTCCCTTGGTCGTTGAGATCGGTGACCAGTTCCCAGAGGTCACGCCGGAGTTGCACGTCGACGCCGGCTGTGGGTTCATCGAGAATGAGGAGATCCGGATCGGTTATGAGCGCCCGCGCCAGCAGGAAGCGGCGTTTCATCCCGCCTGAGAGCCAGTCGAAGCGGGTGTCGCGTTTGTCGTAGATGCCGACCTGTTTGAGCACCTCATCGGCCCGTGCTTTGGCCTCGCTGGCGGGGATGCCGTGGTAGCCGGCTTTGTGCTCTAGGACTTCGCGGATCGGGAAGAACCGGTCGACGTTGAACTCTTGGGGGGCCAAGCCGATGGCGTTGCGCGTCTGTTGGTAGTCGGCCTCAACGTCGTGGCCGAAGACGCGGGCGGTGCCGCCGGATTTCCGGACGAGGCCGACGAGAATGTTGATAAACGTCGTTTTCCCCGCGCCGTTGGGGCCAAGCAGGCCGAAGAAACTCCCCTCAGGGACAGTTAACGAAACGCCGTCAAGGGCAGTTACATCGTCGTACTCCTTGCGGAGGTTTTCGATATCGAGGGCTGGCTGGCCACTCATTGTCTGCCCTCCTTGTCGGGTCGCGTTGGCCGTCTCATCGCGGCTTGCTGCGGTCGATTGTGACAGCAAGTAGAAAGAGGGGTCGTCCGGTTGGCTCCATCCATATCGTGATACTACAATACAGCAGGTAGGCGTAAATGCCCCCCGATCCGTGCGGCGGCGACCCACGGCGACGAAGGGCAAGACAATTGTCGCCGCCGCCGTTGCCGACTGTATGGACTTCCTTGCCGAGGCCCGCACGGTCATCGACGCCGGCCCGGTCTGTGATAGCTGTCTGGGCCGCGTGTTCGCCGACCGGAGCTTCGGGCTCTCGAATGCCGACCGCGGCGAAGGGGTGCGAACCGCCGTCGCGCTCGCCGACGACGAGCCCTACGAGGCGGTCGCCCCTGCAGACTGCTGGGTTTGTGATGGCGAATGCGACCGCTTCGAGGAGTGGGCCGATCGGGCGGTCGCCGCCGTCCAGACCGTCGAGTTCGACACCTATCAGGTCGGCACCCGAACACCGCCGCTGATCGAGGAAAACGACCGCCTGCTGCGCGAGGACGCCGGGCTCGATCCGGACGCCGGCGAACTGTTCAAATCGAATTTCAACCGGGAGGTTGGCAAGCGAATCGGTCGACAAACCGATACCGAGGTCGACTTCGGCCGCCCCGACATCCAGTTCACCCTCGATCTCGCCAATGATCGCGTCGACAGCCAGATCAACTCCGCGTTCGTCTACGGCCGGTATCGCAAGCTCGGACGCGATATCCCCCAGACGGAGTGGCCCTGCCGGAAGTGTCACGGCAGCGGTCGGCGGCGCGGCGAGCCGTGCGATCACTGCGACGGCGAAGGGTATCTCTACCCCGAAAGCGTCGAGCAGTTGACCGCGCCCGTCGTCGAGGAGGCGATGGAGGGCACCGACGCAACGTTCCACGGCGCGGGCCGGGAGGATGTCGACGCCAAGATGCTCGGCACGGGTCGACCGTTCGTGATCGAGGTCGAAGAACCACACCGCCGCCGGGTCGACACCGACGAACTGGAAGCCGACATCAACGCCTTCGCCGACGGGAAGGTCGAAGTCGAGGGGCTACGGCTGGCCGGCTATGAGCTGGTCGAACGCGTCAAGGAACTCGACGCCTCGAAAACCTACCGGGCCGCCGTCGAGTTCGATGCCGACGTGAGCGAATCCGCGCTCGTAGACGCAATCAGCGAGATCGACGGCGCAACGATCGAACAGGAGACCCCACAGCGCGTCGACCATCGGCGAGCAAGCAAGACCCGAACCCGCGAGGTGCTGTCGGCGAGCGCGGAACACGAGGACGCCCGCCATGCGACTGTCGACATCCACGGGGAGGGCGGCCTCTACATCAAGGAGCTGATCTCCAGCGACGACGGCCGAACCGAGCCAAGTCTCGCCGGTATTCTCGGCGTCGACGCGACGGTGACCGCACTTGATGTGCTCGCCGTCGAGGGCACCGAGGAGCCCTTCGAGCGCGAGGAATTTTTCATCGATAGCGACGAGGACGACACGTAGACAGCGATGTCACCGTATCAGATCGGCGTTGACGAAGCCGGTAAAGGGCCGGTCTTGGGCCCGATGGTCGCTGCCGCAGTTCGCGTTGATGAGACCGACCTCCCCGGCGGGATCGACGACTCGAAGCGACTCACCGCCGCAAAACGCGAGTCGATAGCGACCCAGCTCCGAGAGTCGCCGGCGGTCGCCGTCAGCCTCGGCGTCATCACCACCGACGAGATCGACGACCCCGAAACGGATATGAACAGCCTGACGGTGGCTGCACAGGTGCGAGCACTCAGCGACGTTGCAGCCGATAGTGACCACGCGCTCGTCGACGCCGGCGACGTGTCGGAATCACGGTTCGCGCGTCGTGTTGTCGACGGTGTCGCCGATAGCGGCGTTGGGATCGATGTAACAGCCGAGCACGGTGCCGACGAAGCCAGTCGGCTGGTGGGCGCTGCCAGCATCGTCGCCAAAGTTGAACGCGACAGCCGGATCAACGCCCGCAACGAGGAGTACGACGGCGACATCGGCAGCGGCTACCCGAGCGATCCGACCACCCGCGCGTTTCTCGCCGACTACGTCGACCGCCACGGTGAGCTGCCGGCCTGTGCGCGTGCGTCGTGGGCGACCTGCGAGGACGTGTTGGCCGCCGCCGAGCAGTCCGACCTGGGGGAGTTTTAGCGAAACGGCGGCAGCCGCCAGCCGTAGGCGATCAACAACAGGACACCGACAGCACCGACACCAAACGCTGCCGGTGGTGCGTCGATAGCGATCAGGATCCCGACAACGGTTGCGATGCCGATGCCACCTATCACAAATCCGCTGCCGAACTGCGAGATCGCTCGCAGCACGCCACCAAGGCCAGTAGCATCCTGCTGTTGGAGCTCTTCACGAACCACCCGTCTGACCGCGGCTTCGGTCTCGAGATCAAGCGCTGTGTCGTCGTCAGTGGAGGGCATGAGCGGGGCTTTGACAGCGAACAAAAAGAGCGTAGGGGTCAGCGTTCCGTCAGGAGATTCCGCAGGATGTCGCCGTAGGCCGGCCGGGTGACGAAGACACCGACCAGCACGCCGAGGATCGTGAAGATGGCAAAGCCTTCCAGATCACCCAACGAGAGCACCGCCAGCGGCGACATGGCGATGATCGTGGTGGCGGCGGCGACGCCAATCACCCAGAAGGCCTTCTTGAACCGCGAGCTGAAGACACGGCGGCTGGAGACATCGCCCTCGGCCATCACCCCATCGGCGATGATCACGAGGTCGTCGACCCCGGTGCCAAGGACGGCGATAAAGCTCGCAATGACCGACAGATCCAGCGGGTATTGCAGATAGGCGGCAAACCCGAGCAGGATCAACACCTCGGAGAACGCCGTCAAGATCATCGGTAACGCGACCTGGGGTTCGCGGTAGCGGGCGAAGACGACGCCGGAGACCGTGAGAATAGCGAGAATCCCGATGATCAGCGAGTCGGTGCGGAAGTTCTCACCCTGGGTCGGTGAGATGAAGGAGGTGGTTCCCTGATCGATGGCGTACTCCGCGGGGATATCACCCGCACGGAGATTGATGGCGATCTCTTGGGCCTCCTCGAAGGAGGTCGTCGTCAACACGAAGCTTGGACTTCGGGCCCAGTCGCCGGTTCGCATGCTGTTTGCGAGGTCGCCGTTCATCCCGAAGGAGTTGATGACCTCGCCGTCGACGACGAGTTGGAGACACGGATCAGTGTTCTGTGGGTTCTCCTCGTAGCGACAGGTCGAACCACCCTGTTGGGCGACGCCGGTCTCAACAACGGTCGACTGGAATGTTTCAGCGATGCCGTTCTCCTGCCGGATCGAGACCGGAACGCGTGGGTTCGGGCTGCGGTCGTCGGGTTGGCGAGCGTTGCTGATCGAGGCGAAGTCATTCTGCGTCAACACGGCGCGTTCGGTGGTGTACTCGCCGTCGCCGTTGTTATCATGGTAGATGTCGATCCGAACGTTCCCGCGTTGCTCGATCAGGTCGATCACATCGCTTCGATCCTGTCCCGGCACCTCGACCAGGATAAAGAAGCCGGTGCCGTCGGTGATCTGCTGGACGCTCGCTCCCGAGAGCCCGGCCTGATTGACCTTCCCTTCGATGACGTTGATCGCCTCATCGCGGGTCTCTTGCGTGAGGCCATCGCGGATCGTCTCGTAGCTGTAGCCCGTCGCGTCGAGGGCGTCGGCGAACTGTGATTCCGAGATGTCGGGGTTGACGACCTCAACGGTCGGCCCGTTGATCGTCCCGCGTCTGACTGTCACATCAGTCGTATCGCTGTCAGGGAGTTCGGCGGCGACGGCGGCCGCGACATTGGTGGTTGATTCGTCGCCGATGTCGACGGCTTCGGCGGTCATCCCGATCAACGGCGCGCGGATGCGGGTGCCGCCGGCGAGATCAAGGCCGTACTGCAGGTTTGTGAGCCGATCGCCGGTGGTCGCGTTCTCACCGCCGACGTTTGTCTGTGGGGCCATCGTCGGCGAAAACACCACAAACAGCGAGATGAGCAGGATGACCGCCAGCAGCGTCAGCCGCCAGTTGGATTTGAGCTTCTCGATCATGCTTTCACCCCGCGGTTGACATACCAGCGCAGCAGACTCACGTTCAACAGATAGGTGTTCATCAGATCGGCAAGCAGGCCGACAACGAGGACGATCCCGATGGCGGTCATGATCTGAATCCCGAAGAGATACGCTGCGACGGTCATCACGGCCATCGCCGCGATCGAGGTCAGCGTCATCGTCACCCCGGTTCGCATCGCCCGGCTGGTCGACTCATAGAAGTCGCCGGACTCCCGGAGAATGCTGTTGTTAAGCAGGATATCCGAGTCGACGCTATACCCGATCAACATCAGCAACGCGGCGACCGTCCCGAGTGAGAGGTTGATTCCAAGCAGGTTCATCATCGCCAGCGGCAACATGACATCCGAAAACGCCGAGGCAATGACCGCGATTGAGGGCGCGATGCTGCGGAACATCACGAACACCAGCACGCTCATCCCGAGGAAGGCAACAAGAACGCCGCCGAGAGCGATCGTTTGGGTGTTCGCCCCGAAACTCGGCGACACCGAGGAGCTGGCCTGGATCGAAAAGCCGGCCGCCTCAGCCTGTTGTTCTAAGACGCTGAGTTGATTGCTGCCGTCAGGCGTCTCGACAGCCCCCTCGGAGAACGTGAGAATGTAGGTGCCGTCGGCGGCAATCTGCCGGACAGATGAGGGTTCGGCGCTGAACGCCGTTTCAATCTGTTGGGCGGCGTTGCCGCCGGGGTCATCGATCCGAATCTCCGAGCCGCCGACGAACTCCAAGCCGAGATTCGCCGGCGCGCCGGTAAACAGATACCAGCCACCGATCACGAGCAGCGCGACCGCGAGCAACGCCAGCGGCACCGCCACCAGTTGGCGGTTCGAATACTGGGTGTAGTCGACGGTCGGTACCGAAAGCTGAGCCATATTGTCGGTGGAATACAGGCTTGAATAAGCCTTCTCATATTCCGGAAGCCAAACACGGGGGTAGCGACGGTCTGGGGCGGACTACGGCAGGTATCGAACGCTGACGACGCCCGGTTCCGATCGAACCTCGACGCGATTGACGCCCAGCCGGGCGGCCCGCGACAGGGTCGCCTCCCGATCATCAACCACGTCGGCAACGGCGGTAGCGGTGTCATCGTCCGGAACGGTAAGAACGTGCAGCTCGCCGATACCAGCCCGCGGCTCGGTCGTCAACTCGCCAATCGGCTGCTCGGCAGCCAACTCCTGTTCGCGGGCGGTCGGCGGCTCCGCGCTTTCCTCGATCGACAGCGACCGTCGCTCGTCGATCTCAGTGAGTTGCCACGAGACCGCCATCGGCGGGTCAGGGGCGACCGTTCCCTCAATAGCATCGTCGACCTCAACGCCGGGGTTCGAGGCGAGCGTGTGTACCTGGCCGTCGTGGACATCCTTCAGCACGGCCGAGTCGTCGTCAGCATGGGTGACGAGAAACGTGCTCTCCTTGGGGTCAGTCGTCGACTCGTCGGTCATACACACCGGTAGCAACGGGAGCGTGTTGTCGGTTTCGACCCACAGGAGCACACCTACGCTATCGTGAGAGGGCGTAGTGGACGGCAGCCATCACGCCCAACAGCCCGGCCGGCGGCGCGATCGCGCCGGGCTGTGGGATCGCATACAGGATAGCAACGATCGGGGCGGTGAGGCCGCTCGGTTGCGGGCGGGTGACTACCTCACCGTCGAGGGTGAACGACTCGGGCATCGAGATGATCGCCGCGACGTACAGCGAAATCAAGAAGGCGTAGCCGAGTGCCGCCATGATTGTGTCGTAGCGAGGGTGATACGACAGCCCCTTGCGGTGTTTGCGGGCGACCAGCAGCGTTGGCGCGAGCAGCGGCCCAGCGGTGAACAGCCCGACGACGGCGATAAACGTCCGCGACAGCGTCAGCGATCCACCCGGCGTTGCTGCGGTCTGGCCGATCCAGACGACCAACGCGAGCGTGAACAGGCCACCGATGAACAGCGCGGCCAGCGTGCCAACGATAACGTAGAGCCGGAAAAACAGCGAGTCACCCTGCCGGAAGGCGTAGGGGAACGCACCGATGACGCCGCGGTAGGCCTCAGCCATTGTCGACAGTAGCATCGCCGACGAATTAAACGCCGCGGGATCGACCGCCGGCCACACGCAGGCGAAGACGGGTGTTTTTCATGTCCCGGCCGCGAAACGCGATCAATGAGTCTCATTGCGTTCGATTTCGATGGCACCCTGTCGGATTCGGAGATGACCGTGCTACTGGGCGAAAAGCTCGGCGTCGCCGACGAGATGGCCGACATCACCGAGCGAGCGATGAACGACGAACTCAGCTACGCCGAGAGCCTGCGCAGTCGCGCTGAGCTACTGACCGGGCTGAGCAAGACCGACGCCGATGACGCCTACAGCGAGGTCGTCCTCCGGCCCGGTGCTGCCGACGTAATCGACCGCCTGCGAGAGGCTGGCCACACGGTCGCCATCTTCACCGGTGGCTTCGAGCGCGGCGTCGCACACGCCCTCGACGACGCGGGCACCGAGGTCGACCACATCGTCGCCAACGCCCTGCCAATCGAAGACGGCGAGTTGACTGGCGAGGTCACCGGCCCGCTCATCGAGGGAACGAAAGACGACCAACTCGAAGCACTCGCCGGCGATCTCGGCGTCGACATGGACGAGACGGTCGCCGTTGGCGACGGCGCGAACGACCTGCCGATGTTAGAGGTCGCCGGCCTCGCGGTCGGCTTCGAGCCGAAACCGGCCGTCGAACCCGCCTGCGACGACGTGGTGGCGACGATGGCGGAGTTAGGCGACCTACTCGAATCGCGCGGTGTCCTGTCGGCGGCCGTCGACAACAGCTAACGAGTCGATCGCACGCCCCGAATTTGTCACCCTTGCCGTTGTCTTACCACTATGGAGTCCACATGGCACCGCGATTCGGCTGTCGGCCGGCTGACGATGACGCTGCCGATCGCCGTGATCGCACTGATGATCCCGGTTGGGCTGTTTCTTGAGGAGCTCCCGAGAGCCATCCGCTTTGCGCCGTTTGTGGTGAGCGTCGGGCTGTTCGGCCTCCCGCACGGCGCAGTTGATCATCTGATGCCGGTGCGGCTCAGCGACGCCTCGCTGAAACGGTCGCTGGCGGTCGTCAGCGTTGTCTACGCCATCTTGGGTGGGCTGTATCTCGCGGTCTGGGCGGTCTCGCCGGCTGTCGCGCTGGTGGCGTTTATCGGGATGACGTGGTTCCACTGGGGACAGGGCGATGTGTTCGCGTTGCGGGCCTTCGGCGAGGCCGACCACATCCGGACGCGAAGCGACCGCTGGGCGTCGCTGATCGTCCGCGGCGGGCTGCCGATGTTGGTGCCGCTGCTCGGCCAGCCCGAGGGCTACCAGCGCGTTGTCAACGGCATCATCGAGTTGTTCGATCCGACGGCGACAGCCGCGCTAGCCCCCTTGTTTCGGCTGGACACGCGCCTGGCGCTGGGGGTCGGATTCGGGGTATTCACCCTCAGTAGCCTGCTGTGGACGGCTCGCCATGTGTGGAAGAGTGACATATCCGCGGTCGGGATCACGTGGGACGCAGTGGAAATCGGGGTGCTGTGGGTGTTCTTTTGGCTCGTTCCGCCGGTGTTTGCGGTCGGGCTCTACTTCGCCGTTTGGCACGCCGTCCGGCATATCGGTCGGCTGGCAATCGTCGATCCCGAATCTCGGGATGCACTCGACGCGGGCGAGTGGCCGACTGCACTCTGGCGGTTCTATCGGGATGCGACGCCGCTGACGATAGCGTCGCTCGCGCTGTTCGCCGGGCTGTACGTCTGGGTGCCGACCGACGGCTCGCTGAACGCGTTGCTGGCGATCTATCTCGTCGGCATCGCTGTGTTGACGCTGCCGCACGTCGCCGTGGTGACGTGGATGGATCGCCAGCAGTACGGAGAAGCGTATTACTGATCGATACGATCAGCCAAGCAAATTAGGTCGATTGACCGACCAGCAGAATTCCTGGCGGACTGAAAGGGCGAGGCGGTTTCGACAAACCCCGGCGATGTAAGCACCGCAGTGAGCGAAGCGAACGAGGAGCGCAGCGAGCCGCGGGAGTCGAGACCGCCGAGGGCTTTCTACACTTCTCGGCTGCTTCCAAATTTAGACACTACTACTTCACTTCCACCCTGCTCGGCGAACGCTTAACCGCGACGCTTCCTAACCGCAACCAATGGCGGCCACTGAGGACGTTGGCTACATCGAGCATCCGCTGCTCGCCGAGGAGTTCATCGAGCGGCGGCTCTACCAACTCCAGTTGGCCGACGCCGCGAAACAGGGCCACACGCTCGTCTGTCTGCCGACCGGGCTCGGGAAAACGACGGTCAGCCTGCTGGTGACGGCCGAGCGGCTCCAGGCGGTCGGCGGCACCGCCCTCCTGCTCGCGCCGACGAAACCGCTCGTCTCCCAGCACGCCGACTTCTACCGCGACGCCCTACAGATTCCCGACGACGAGATCGTCGTCTTCACCGGCGAAGTACGGCCCGAAGACCGTGCCGAACTGTTCGACTCAGCCAAAATCGTCATCGCCACGCCGCAGGTGGTCGAAAACGACCTCGTCGGCAACCGGATCTCACTGGCCGACGTGACACATCTCACCTTCGACGAGTGCCACCGCGGCACCGGCGACTACGCCTACGTCTACATCGCCGAGCGGTACCACGCCGACGCTGACCAGCCGCTCGTGACGGCGATGAGCGCGTCGCCGGGCGGCACGAAGGAAGACATCGAGATCATCTGCGAAAACCTCGGCCTCGACGGCGTCGAAGTGATGACCGAAGACGACGCCGACGTTGACGAGTTCACCCACGACACCGATGTCGAGTGGAAACGGATCGACCTCCCACAGGAACTGCTCGATATTCGGGACGGCCTCAACGAGGTAATTTCGGATCGACTCGAACAACTGCGCGAACTCGGCGTGACGAAGGCGACGAGCCCCGATATCTCCCAGAAACAGCTCAACAAGATCAGTGCAGAGCTGCGAAAACTGATGGACAACGACCAGTCGGAGGGGTATCAGGGGATGTCAACACACGCCGAGATCATGAAGCTCCGGCGGGCGGTCACGCTGGTCGAAACCCAGAGCGTCGAATCCGTGCGGCGGTATTTCGAACGCCAGCGCAACGCCGCCGAGAGTTCGGGTGCCTCGAAGGCCAGCCAGCGACTCGTCGCCGAGCCGAAAGTCCGCGAGGCAATGCGCAAAATCGAGAGCTTCGATGACCGCCACCCAAAATTCTCCCAGACGCGAATCCTGCTAGCCGAGACGCTGGGCATCAACAACGGCGAGCGCGTGATTGTCTTCACCGAGTCGCGGGACACCGCCGAAGCCCTGACCGAATTCTTGGGCCAACATTTCGATACCCAACGCTTCGTCGGCCAAGGCGACAAGGAAGGCTCCGACGGGATGACCCAGACCGAACAGCAGGAGACCTTAGACCGGTTCCGCAACAACGAATTTGATGTCCTGGTCTCGACCTCAGTCGCCGAGGAAGGGCTTGACGTGCCGGAGGTCGATCTCGTGCTCTTCTACGAACCGGTGCCGACGGCGATTCGGTCGATCCAGCGGAAAGGGCGAACAGGCCGGCAGACGACCGGCCGCGTCGTCGTCCTGCTGGCCAACGATACCCGCGACGAGGCGTACTTCTGGATCGCCCGCCGCAAGGAGAAACAGATGGAGTCGGAGCTTCGGAAACTGAAGGGCGTCGCCGACGAGGTCGAAGAGGAGTTAGACGACGACCAGTCCGCGCTCGATCAGTTCGACGACGGCGACGCGAGCAAGGGTGATGGAGAGACGACAGCGACACCGGCCACCAACGGGAGTGGTAGCAGCGACGCCGAGAGCCAGCCCGGCTTAGCGGATTTCGGCGAAGTCGAGGATGAAGACGAGCCAGACGAGACCGACGAGGAACAGGCCACCGAGAGCGACGCCAACGCTGTCGACGGGAGCGACGCCGAGAGCGAGGATAGCGATGGCACTGACAGCACCGACGACGACACTGAGGAAATCGTTGCCAACGCCGGCACCGACACCGACGAGGTCGAAATCGTCGCCGACCAACGCGAGTTGGAATCGACGGTCGCCCGCGACCTCTCGAAGCGCGAGGGGATCACGACCCGCCTCGAAACGCTGGCGGTCGGCGACTACGTGCTCTCGGATCGCGTCGCCGTCGAGCGCAAGTCGGTCGCGGACTTCCTCGATACGCTCACCGGCGGCGACCGCTCGATGTTCGAGCAGGTCGGCGACCTCGTCCGCAACTACAGCCGCCCCATCGTCATCGTCGAGGGTGACGACCTCTACGGCGAGCGCAACGTCCACCCGAACGCGATCCGCGGCGCGCTGTCGAGTCTCGCCGTCGATTTCAACGCGAGCATCCTCCGGACGGCGGACGAAAGCGAGACCGCTGAACTGCTCGATACAATCGCCCGACGCGAGCAGGAGACACGCGACCGAGAGGTCTCAGTCCACGGCGAGAAGAGTACGAAAACAACCGCCGAGCAGCAGGAGTACGTCGTCGCCTCGATCGCCGACATCGGCCCCGTCACAGCCCGGTCGCTGCTGGAACACTTCGGTACCGTCGAGGCCGTGATGACCGCACGGGAAGATGATCTACAGGAAGTAAGCGGCGTCGGCGAGGTTACTGCGGAGAAAATCCGGGAAGTCGTCGGCGACGAGTACGAGCCTTAGTTGAATTCGAGGGCGCGCAGCGTCTCGGCGGCCTCGCGAGCGGCCGACAGGAGTTCCTTGGCACGGCGTGGGTCGTCAGTCTCGGCCGCACGCTGGGAGAACCGCGTGACGGTGGCCGCAAGCGACTGCCGAGCGTCGCTAAGACCGCTATCGCCAGCGGTTGTCGACGATGACGGCTGCGACGGCTGTGGCGTCGATTGCGACGATTGCGTGGCGGTCGGTTGCGACGACTGCGTGGCCGGCGACTGTGACATGCTGGTGGGCTGATTGTCGGCTTGTGTCGGCTGGCCGTTCGTCGCGGGCTGGGTTGGTGTCGACTGATTCGGCTGTGACGTGGTACTGGCGGACTGGTCAGGTGTCGACTCGGCGTTCGCGGGCTGTGGCTGATCAGCGTCGCCCGCCTGGTCAGGAGTGGGCTGCTGTGTTCCGTCGCTCTGGGCGGCTGGCTGCTGGCTGTCGGCTTGACAGGTCGGACAGAACGTCTGGCCGTTGTGCCGGAACAGGGGATCACCGCAGGCATCGCAGTGCTGGTTTGTCATCGTCGCCCCCTTCAGCAGTAGCTCGCTCATCCGCTTGGTGTTAGCTCGCTTGTCCTCGTCGTCGGCGTACTTCTTCCGGAGCTTCTCGCGTTCGGCTTCCTTATCGAAGTCGCTCATAAGCGAGAAAACGGACGGACACCGGAAAAACACAGCGGCTCGGTAGAACGAGAGTGTGCAAAGAAACGGCTGATTGCCGCGAGTACGTGTAGAAAGCCCTCGGCTCTCTCGGCTCCCGGGACTCGCTGCGCTCCTCGTTCGCTTTGCTCACTGCGGTGCTTGCGTCGTCCGGGTTCGCCGGGAGAGCCTCGCCCTTTCAGTCCACCAGGGATTCAGCTGGTTAGCCGGCCGATCCAGCCGCTTGATTGGTCGTCTCAGGACAGTAGAGGTGAAATCACCGAAACGCTTACTCGAAATCCGGGCGCATACAAAACCATGACAAAAGTGTCAATCGTCGGTGCCGCCGGCACCGTCGGCGCGGCAACAGGCTACAACCTCGCACTTCGAGATGTCGTCGACGAACTCGTCTTCGTTGATATCCCCGATATGGAAGACGAGACGGTCGGCCAAGCCGCCGACACGAACCACGGGATCGCCTACGACTCCAACACGGTCGTCCAGCAAGGCGAGTACGCCGATACCGCCGGCTCCGATGTGGTCGTCATCACCGCCGGCATCCCGCGCTCACCGGGAGACACCCGGCTGGATCTCGCCGAGGATAACGCGCCAATCATGGAGGATATCAGCGCGTCGTTGGCCGAACACAACGACGAATTCATCACTGTCACAACCTCGAACCCGGTCGATCTGCTGAACCGGCACCTCTACGAGACGGGTGACCGCCCGCGAGGCCACGTCATCGGCTTCGGCGGCCGACTCGACTCGGCGCGGTTCCGCTACGTCCTCAGCCAGCGATTCGACACCCAAGTGCAAAATGTCGAAGCGACGATCCTCGGCGAACACGGCGACGCGCAGGTACCAGTCTTCTCGAAGGTGCGCGTCGACGGCCACGATCCCGACTTCGATGACGGCGAAAAAGACGAGATCCTCGCCGACCTCCAGCAGTCGGCGATGGACGTAATCGAGCGAAAGGGCGCGACCCAGTGGGGGCCGGCAACGGGCGTCGCCCACACCGTCGAAGCGATCCTCAACGATACCGGCGAGGTACTGCCCTGCTCGGTCGTCCTCGACGGTGAGTTCGGCCACGACGACACCGCCTTCGGCGTCCCCGCAAAACTCGGCAGCGACGGCGTCGAGGAGGTTGTCGAGTGGGGCCTCGACGACTACGAGACGGAACTTATGGATGATGCCGCCGAGAAGTTGCGGGATCAGTACAACCGGATCGCTTGAGCGTGCGGCAGAGAAACTGAAACAGAAGATTGAGACAGCGCGTTAGAACACGCTGTCTGCGGTTGCCGCGCCAACAACGCTAAACACCGCGCCGACGCTGATCGCCCGGAAGGTGACCGTGGCGACCTCAGCGAGTGGAACCGCTGGTGGCGACCCTACGAACGTCGCCGGTGCGTCGAAGATGGCCGCAAGGATCGCCACCGAGCCGAAAGCAACGACCATCAGCGAGATAAACCGGATCGGCACCCCGACGACCTGCTGTTCATCATCGGGGTCACGTTTCGTGTCCGCCTGGTAGAGCGCGCCGTAGCCGATCAGCGACACAAGCAGAACGTTGAGTGCAGCCTGCAGTTGGCTCATACTCGCCGCTAGCGTCCAGACTTCCTCGGTGACGACAAACGGGCCGGCCAACAGAAAGCCGCCGACAAGCTGCTGGGCGGAATCAGCAAGCCGAAACTGGCGTCGGAGCTGCGTCCCGGAGGGAAGCACGGCGCGTGGGCGCATACGAGAAGCATGAACGGCGGCGGTATAAAATCGGAGGCCGTCGACGACAATGACGATGTGTTTAGGGATCGGCGGCCAAGACCCAGCCATGAGCGCACGCGAGGAGTTCGACAGTTGGGCTGCCGAGGGTCGCGATAAGGGGATGGAGGATCGCCACTGGCATACCGCCAAACACGTCCTCGCGCGAATGCCAGTTGAGGCTGGCGAGACGGTCGTCGACCTTGGAACGGGCAGCGGCTACGCGCTGCGAGCCCTCCGGGAGACCGCCGATATCGGTCGCGGCTACGGCCTCGACGGCGCCCCAGAGATGGCACGCAACGCCGCCAGCTACACCGACGACGACGCCATCGGCTTTCTCGTTGGCGACTTCGACGCCCTGCCGGTTGCCGACAACAGCGTCGACCACGTCTTCTCGATGGAGGCGTTCTACTACGCCCGCGATCCGAGTCATACGCTTGAAGAAATCCGGCGGATTCTCCGACCGGGCGGGACGTTCTACTGCGCGGTCAACTACTACGAGGAAAATGAGGCGAGCCACACCTGGCAGGACAACATCGCCATCGAGATGACGCGCTGGAACAGGGCGGAGTACCGGGAGGCGTTTCGGGACGCCGGCCTCCATGTCGCCGAACAGGATACCATCGCCGACCGCGAGATCGACATCCCACCGGCCGAGGCGTTCCCAACTGATGACTGGGAGACGCGAGCGGCGATGGTCGATCGCTACCGGACGTGGGGGACGCTGCTAACCGTCGGTGTCACCCCATAGTGTCGTAGCGCACGGGAAAGCCAGACACTCGGGAAGCGTCGTGGCGATAAGCAGGCACCGCCGTCGAGTGCCAGTTCACCGGCCACGTCGTTGAAAAGATCGATACGGAGCAAGCAGTCACGTGACTCACAGCACCGCCGCCGCGATCATCGGCGTCAAAAACGCCTCGATGAGCGCGGCAACAACGAGGACAACCGCCAACCCAAGCAACACCCGGTAGGCCAATCGGAAAGCGCCAACAAATCTTGAGAGGGTGGCCCGGCCGGTGACGACATCGAGAGCCACAGCCGCGATATGGAACCCAAGCCCGCCGGCAATGAAGATGGCCGGCAGTTCGATAATCCCATGTGGGGCGACCAAGGCGAGAAACGCCGTCGAGTCGATGACGCCGTATAGCCCACCGATGAGCGCGCCGTTGAGCAGCATATCAACGCCTGTTGGTACGCCGAGGGCAACCCCGCCGAAGGCGGCCGTCGCCGAGACGAGCCAGTTGTTGGCTGCCAGCATGACGAACGTGTCGACGGGGTAGCTGCCAAACACCATGCTCGGCTCGGCTGGCGTCGGAAGCTCCGCACCGAAGCCGCTCGTCGTCTGGAAGCCGATGATCGCAGCAGCAGTAAAGATAGCTGTCGCAAACACCACCGACAGCGGCGCATGCCGGAGGAAGCCACCAAGCGCGCCCACCCCATCGCGGAAGGCGGCGACGAAGCGAGTGCGGTGAGGCCGAGTCGGGTCGGCCGCAGGTGAGGGGTCAGTCGCCGGCGAATCATCCGCTCCAGCCACGATCGGGAACAGCCGATCAGCATAGATGCCGAACTTCACGATATCGAGAAACGGCAACAACAACAGCGGCCCGACCAGTCCTGAGAGCTGTGAAACCCCGAGCAGCGAGAACAACGAGCCGAGGATCGACAGCACCGCAAACACGGTGAGTGCGACGAGAACATAGCCGATAAACGCCCAAGGGCGCGCGAAGGGGAGGCGCACACTCCGGCGAACACCGCCAACCAGCCCAACATCGTCGACAACGATCGACTGACCAACAAAGAGCAACAGTAACGAACTCACCACAATGAGGCCGCCGCCGAGGAGAACGCCGACGACGGTAGTGACGGCACCGGCGGCCGGCGAAAGCGAAAACAGACTCACCCCGATCCCGATCGGGACAAGGCCGAGAACGGTAACCAGCGTCTGGAGGATCGACAGCCCAACGAACGACGACCAGTCAGCGGCAAGCCCCGCAAGGGCTGTTCGAATCCCATCGTCACCATTGAGCGCGCCGTAGACGCCATGGAGGGCGACCGCATTCGAGAGGCCGGCAGCGACGACGCCGACGAGCAGTGCGCTCCCGACGCCGACGACCAACAGGGCGATGATAGCCGGCGAAAACACGTCGATGACGGCTGATTCAAGCCCTGCTGGGATATCCGGCGGCGTTGCTGCCATCGCCTCGGGGTCGAGATCGGTTGTTTGGAGATATGTTTCGAGTTCGGTCACCAGCGCTTCGAGGCGGCCATCGTTGACGAGGAGGGCGAGGACAGCACCGATTGACACCACCACCGGGACGCGGACGGTGGCGGTCAGCCCGATCCCGAGCAGATAGACCGGCAGCACCTCAGCCGGGCGGTCAACGAGGAGCCGAAGGCCGGTTTGGAGGGCGGATCCAACGGTCACACAGCGTCGTAGACATCGGGGGCCCCTAATGGCTCCGAATCACCGCGAACGCCGTGGCGACAGCACCCTGTGTCTGCAGTTTGCAGTCGAAACCGAGGTGGGTGAAACGAGACACACATCGCTGCCACCGGGGTCGTCAAGTGCGTTCGCCACCAACCACCGCCAATGAGTGACGCGGATGCTGCGCCCCTCCAGCCCGACCGGCCGGGCGAGGATCGCCCCTTCACCGTCGACGCGCCGTTTGAGCCCGCGGGCGACCAGCCAGACGCCATCGAGCAGTTGGTCGCGGGCTACGAGTCGGGGATGGACGAACAGACGCTGCTCGGCGTGACCGGATCGGGCAAGACGAACACGGTGTCGTGGGTCGTTGAAGAACTCGATACGCCGACGCTCGTCTTGGCGCACAACAAGACGCTGGCAGCCCAACTCTACGAGGAATTTCGGGAGCTGTTCCCCGACAATGCCGTCGAATACTTCGTCTCCTACTATGACTACTACCAGCCCGAAGCCTACGTCGAGCAGACCGACACCTACATCGACAAGGATATGTCGATCAACGAGGAGATCGAGCGGCTGCGACACTCCGCGACCCGGTCGCTGTTGACGCGGGATGACGTAATCGTCGTCGCCAGCGTCTCGGCGATCTACGGGCTGGGTGATCCGAACAACTACCGCGAGATGGCCCTCGAACTGACGGCGGGCCAGCAGATCGACCGCGACGACCTCCTCGGTCGGCTGGTCGACCTCAACTACGAGCGCAACGACGTTGACTTCCAGCAGGGCTCCTTCCGAGTGCGCGGCGACACCGTCGAGATCTTCCCGATGTACGGTCGCTACGCCGTCCGTGTGGAGTTTTGGGGCGATGAGATCGACCGCCTGCTGAAGATCGACACGCTCAACGGCGAAGTCCAGTCAACCGAGCCGGCGGCCCTCATCCACCCCGCCGAACACTACTCGATTCCCGAGGGCACCCTCGAACAGGCGATCAACGAGATCGAGGCGTTGATGGAAGACCGTGTCCGGTACTTCGAGCGCGAGGGCGATCTCGTCGCCGCCCAGCGGATCGAGGAGCGGACAACCTTCGATATCGAGATGTTGCAGGAGACGGGCTACTGCTCGGGGATCGAAAACTACTCGGTTCACATGTCGGATCGAGAGTCCGGCGAAGCCCCCTACACACTGCTCGATTACTTCCCCGACGATTTCCTGTGTGTCGTTGATGAGTCACACGTTACCTTGCCACAAATCAAGGGCCAATACGAGGGCGACAAATCCCGCAAGGACTCGCTGGTCGAAAACGGGTTCCGGCTACCGACGGCCTACGACAACCGCCCGCTGACCTTCGAGGAGTTCGAGGAGAAGACGAACCGGATGCTCTACGTGAGTGCGACGCCCGGCGACTACGAACTGGAGCACTCCGCACAGGTCGTCGAGCAGATCGTCCGGCCGACCTACCTCGTCGATCCCGCCGTCGAAACCGCGCCCGCGACCGGCCAGATCGACGACCTGACCGACCGCATCGACGAGCGGATCGACCGCGACGAACGAACGCTCGTCACGACGCTCACCAAGCGGATGGCCGAAGACCTCACCGAGTATCTCGAAGAAAGCGGCGTCGATGTCGCTTACATGCACGACGAGACCGACACGCTCGAACGCCACGAGCTGATCCGAAGCCTCCGGCTCGGCGAGATCGACGTGCTGGTCGGCATCAACCTCCTGCGCGAGGGGCTGGATATTCCGGAGGTCTCGCTGGTGGCGATTCTCGACGCCGATCAAGAGGGCTTCCTCCGCTCGGAGACGACACTCGTCCAGACAATGGGGCGGGCCGCCCGCAACGTCAACGGCGAAGTCGTTCTCTACGCCGACGAGACGACCGACGCGATGGAGGCCGCTATCGACGAAACCCAGCGTCGCCGCCGGATTCAACGCGAGTTCAACGAAGAACACGGCCACGAGCCGACAACGATTGACAAAGCCATCGGCGAGACGAACCTGCCGGGGTCGAAAACCGACACCGGCGGCGTGGCGACCGACCAACCGACGACCGACGACGAGGCCGCCCGCCAGATCGAGCAGTTGGAAGATCGAATGCAGGAGGCCGCCAACAATCTCGAATTCGAACTCGCCGCTGACATCCGTGACCGGATTCGGGAGCTACGCCAGGAGTTCGATCTCGACGGCGGTGACGAGGGCGTTGCACCCGAAACAGAGCCGGAGTTCTGAAACAGGATCGTCACCCCCGATATCCGGATGGCTGGCTGGCGTACTATCACACACGGTCAGTCGACACATCTGTATTCACGATCCCGGTCGTGAGGATGTACTGGACGGCCTGTTCAACAGTCATATCGACATCTTCGATCCTGCTGACCGGGACATGGGTGAGATGACCGCCCATCACCGGATTGGGAGCCATCGGGAGGAAGACAGTTTGATACGTTGCCGAATCATCGCCCATGAGACGGTTGGCAGCCGTCTCAACGCTTTCCGGTGGCGATTCAGACGTGAGAAACGCCAGAGTGTAGGCGTTGTCGGCTGGAAACTCGACCAGTTTCACCTCCCGAAACTGGGCGCCATCTTCGCTGGGATCCAACACCAGATCGCTCATCTGCCGCGTTGTCTGATAGACCGATCCGATGCCCGGGATCTGTGTCACATAGCTATCCACCGTTTTGATGATGTTCTCGCCGACCTGCTGTTGTGCGACCGTTCCGATTACCAACACCAAAATCGCAATGAGCACCACACTCAACGCCTGAATAATAATCACGACGGTCTCCGATTCAACACCACTCTCAGACAGTATCTCACTGATCGGTGAGAGTGCCCCGCCGATAAAATTAAACAGAGACAACAGTACCCACGCAGACACAGCGAGTGGGATTACTACGGCGATACCCGTCAGAAACCTCGTTTTGAGATGTTGCTCTGGCATCTAACGCAGGCGTGTCGCCGTAGGATAAAGAAGGTTACAGCGGGGGAGGACGCGAGTGCGCTGTGTCCGCCACTCAGCCGACGAGAAGGGTATGAAGAGACCGAGTGAAAGACACCCTTGCACCCAAAACAGAGCCCGAGTGCTGAGCGACAGACCATCATCACCCACCGGGAACCGCGGAAACGCCTTTGACTGTGCACCGCGAGGAGGTAGATATGGACTCATCGTCGGCCGACGCCAGCCCGCAGTTCGACGAGATCGACCCGCCGGCGGTCGACAACTGGCTTGATCTGATCGACCACCTCACCGGCGAACTCGCTGAAAACGAGGAGGCACTCGAATGCGAACTCGACGACGTAACCCTCGACATCCCGATGCGGATGAGCCCTGACGCCGAAACCGCCCGCTGGAAGTTCGATGGCGACGTAACCGTCAGCCTCGGGGAAGTGCGCGTCCCACTCCGAGAGTGGCGCGAATACTGGGACAACGCCGAATAACTATTCCATCTCGGCGTCGGGTTCGACATCGGGTTCGAGATCAAGTTCCTCCTCATCGTCAACCTCAACACCGACATTCGAGTGGTCGGCCTCCGTGAGATTCGTCAGCAGTTCGTCGATATTGTCGAGCCCAAGGATCGACCGCGTTTCCTCGTCGAAATCCCGGCTTTCGAGTGCGGAGGCCGCCGACTGGGTGTCACCCCCGCTGAGATGGCCGCCGTAGCGACCGACCAGCGAGGTGAGTTCCTGCGGGATGATGAACGTCGAGGAGTCGCCCTGGCCGATGCGTTCGAGACTCTCCATGCCGCGTTCGATGATTGCGCGTTCGCCCATCGACTCGGCAGATTTGGCGCGAAGCACCGTGGAGATAGCGTCACCTTGCGCTTCGAGGATCTGGCTCTGTTTGTCACCCTGTGATCGGATGATATCGGCCTGTTTGTCACCCTCAGCGGTTTCGACGGCCGAGCGGCGTTCACCCTGTGCTTCGAGGATCATCGCCCGGCGACGACGCTCGGCGGAGCTCTGTTCTTCCATCGCGCTTTTGACGCCGGCGGCGGGGCTGACTTCCCGCACCTCGACGGCTTCAACGCTGATCCCCCACTCGTCGGTCGGCTCGTCGAGATCGCGGCGAATGCGGCTGTTGATCTCATCGCGCCGCGAGAGCGTATCGTCGAGTTCGAGGTCGCCGATCACGGCTCGGAGCGTCGTCTGCGCGAGATTCGAGATCGCGGTTTCGTAGTTATCAACCTCCAGAAACGCCTTTTTCGCGTCGACGATCCGGTAGTAGACGACCGCGTCGGCCGTGACCGGCGAGTTGTCACGGGTGATCGCCTCCTGTGGGGCCACGTCGATGACGCGGGTGCGGACATCGAAGGCGTAGGTACGGGAGACAAACGGCGGGACAAGATGCAGCCCCGGTTCGAGCAGGCTGCGGTACTCGCCGAAGACCGTCAGCGCGCGCTTTTCGTAGGCGTCGACGATCTCAACGGCGCTGACGAGGGTGACCGCGAGGACAAAGAGGGCAAGCGCGCCGACGGCAACGATCGGATCGAGACTGGCGAAGACTAACAGCCCGACGACGGCGGCACCAACGGCGGCCACCGTTCGCCAAACGCCATCGGGGATGTCATCGCTGAGGGCGGCGAGTTCATCGAACTCAGAGCGGGAGGACATAGCGGAACAAGGCGATGGCGACACTTACGCCTATCCCCCGCTGGCGACGATGCCGGTGGGGTCGACACGAAAGGAGCGTTTTTGAGCTCACGGAACCGAACACTGGTGTGTTCAGCCTCAACGTCCCCGTTCCGGGAGCCGTCAAGCGGCTCGCAAACGACCTCCAGCCACAACTCCTCGATTTCGAGCAGGTTCGGGACGACCACACGCTCGTCGTCAAGCGGTTCCCGGACGACGAGTTGGCAAACGGCCATCCGGAGCATCAGTTAGCGACGCTGCAGGAACGGCTGCGACCGGTGATCAGCGGGTTGCCTGCAGTCGAAGCAAAGGTTACGGGGATCGACAGCTTCGAGCAGCCGGTACGTGGCGACGGCCCAGTGGTGTATCTCACCATCGAGAGCCCCGGACTCAACCGGATTCACCGCACGCTTACCGACTCATTTGGCGTGGTTGATGATCTCGAAGGCGACGACTACACGCCGCACGTCACGCTGGCTCGCGGCGGGTCGGCTGCGGCAGCAGCGGCCGCAGAGCAGTTGCGAGCGCGGGAGATCGATCCGGTCACCTGGACGGTCTCTGCGCTCGTAATCTGGGATTCGAGACACCGCACGCCGGCGTCGCGGTTCGGACTGCCAGCCTGATCGGCGATCGGCGTCGCTATCTGGATTCCAGCCGCATCGCCACCGGCTCCTTCGGGTGCATCGTCAGCGACCCGCGGAGGTCCAAGGCGTCGCCAAGGTAGTCGAGTCGGTACTCCTGAGCGACGGTGGCGAGGATCAGCTTCGCTTCGAGCATCGAGAACTGCTTGCCGATGCAGTGCCGGGGGCCGCCGCCGAACGGGAAGAACGAAAACCGCGGCCGGTCGGCCGCCCGCTCCGGCGTCCAGCGATCAGGATCGAACTGGTCGGGATTGTCGTACCACCGCGGCGACCGGTGGACGACCCACTGCGGCAACATCAGGCCGCTGCCGGCCGGAATGCGGTAGCCGCCGATCTTGACATCGGCTGTCGCCTCACGGAACAGCGTGTACACCGGCGGGTAGAGCCGCATCGCCTCGTTCAGTACCTGCTCGGTGTACTCCAACTGTCGTGCGTCGGCCGCCGTCGGTGTCGCGCCGCCGAGTACCGAATCGAGTTCGGCATGGAGACGACGCTCGACCGCTGGATGTTGGGAGAGCAGATACCAGGTATAGGTCAGCATGAGCGCGGTCGTGTCGTGGCCGGCCAACAGCATCGTCATCATCTCATCACGGATCTGTCGGTCAGTCTGCTCGCCGCGATCCTTCGCGCGGAGCAACAGCGACAGCAGATCCATCGGCTCGTCAGTGTCGGCGTCGACGGGGGTGTCCGCGCCGGCCTCGTAGCCGCGTTGGCGGCGGTCGGCGACGATGTCGTCGATCACCGATTCGAGGTCGGCGATCGCCGCCCGGAACTCGCGGTTCTCGGCGGTTGGGGCCCAGTCAGGGATCAGTCGGCGGAACGGATCGGGCTCGAAGCGCGCACCCAGCGGTTCGAGGTTTTCTTGAACTCGCTGAACCCGCTTTTCGCTGATATCGGTGCCCAACATCGCGGTGACGATGATCCGCACCGTGAGCCGGGCCATCTCGATTTGGATGTCGAGGCGGTCGCCGTCGTTCCAGTCGCCGACCGCCGACTCGGTGTGCTCGACCATCATATCGCCGAGCGTCCGGATCCGACGGCCATGGAAAGCGGGGTTCGCCAGTTGGCGTTGCTGTTGCCACGTCTCGCCCTCGCTCAACAGCAGCCCATCACCCAGCAGTTCATAGATCGCGTCGTCGCCGAGATCCAGTTTTGGGAACCGGTCGGGTTCGGTGACGAGGACGCGCTTGATGTCCTGTGGGTTCGTCAGCATATACAGCGGGATCGGGCCGAGATCGAAGGCGACGACGTCGCCGTAAGCGTCGGCGCAGGCCGTCATGAACTGGAAGGGGTCATCGGCGAACTGCTGGCCGTTACCGAACAGCGGGACACCCTGCGGACCCGGGGGCCGAATACTCATAGATTTGGTTGGGGACGAACGAGATTAAGGGTTCGGCCGGGGGCTCCCAAGAGGGAGTATCCCGGAGTACTACCGCGAAGCAAACCGTCTGCGGCGAGCGGTATTAGAACAGTGCCCCAAGCAGCGCAAACAGCACCACCACCAGCAACGCATACGCGAGGATGCCGCCCGCGTAAATCTTCGATAAGGGTTCATCCTCGAAGCCGGCACGCGGCGAAAGAAGGAAGAAGAGCATCGCCGGGGTCGACAACACGATCCGACCGATATCCGCCCGCCCGTTGGCCAACAGTCGCCGGAGAGTTTGCTCGTATTCCATCGGTGTTGTGAGAATGTTGCCAGCGACCGACAAAAAGACCGCGAGACAAGATGGAGGCTGCCGTGCGACGAGCCCGCTCGTAGCGCCGGTCGCACCAGCCTCAGATCGGGTCGTCCGGATCGTGGCTCTCGGCGACCGATTGGGCTTCCGTCGCATATCGAGATTGCTCATCGGGATCAACCGGAGCAAGATCATCCTCGTCGGCGTCGATGGCAGCGGTAATCGGCTCGCTTCGCTGTTGGAGGAGCGTTGCCGATAGCTCCTTGCGAAGCTGTTGGGTGCCGTCAGTCGTCGCATACACGAACGAGATCAGGTTGCGGTCGTCGTACTCGCGTTCGACCAGCCAGAGCCGGGCCATACCAAGAGGTATCGAAGGACCAACATGTGGCTGTCGATCCGACACGACCCCGTCAGTGCTGCTATCGCGTTACGTTCAATTGTCTGCCACCGGTACTGTCGATGATGGATGGTGGAACGCTCCGGGAACGCGCCGGCAAGTTGCCCACCGAGCCCGGCGTCTACCAGTTTCAGGCCGGCGACCGGGTGTTGTACGTCGGCAAAGCTGTCGATCTTCGCTCCCGGGTGCGTTCCTACACCGATCCACGCAGCGACCGCATCGCACAGATGGTCGCCCGCGCCGAGTCGCTTGAGGTCGCCGTCACCGACACCGAAACCCAGGCCCTCCTGCTGGAAGCCAACCTGATCAAACGCCATCAACCGCGGTACAACGTCCGCTTGAAGGATGACAAATCCTACCCGTTGGTGCAGTTCACCGACCACGAAATCCCGCGAATCGAGAGCACCCGCGACCCCAACGACGCCGCGACCGTCTTCGGCCCCTTCACCGACAAGGGCCGGATCGAAACCGTGATCAAGGCGATCCGATCGGTCTACGGGCTGCGTGGCTGTTCGGAACACAAGTATCAGGGCCGGGATCGCCCCTGTCTCGATTACGAGATGGGGCTGTGTACCGCGCCCTGTACCGGCGAGATCGATGCCGAAAGCTACCGTGAGGATGTTGAGGCGGCGATCCGGTTTTTCGAAGGCGAAACCGGCGTGCTGGCCGATCCGCTCCGCCGGGAGATGGAGGCCGCCGCCCAAGAGCAGGCCTTCGAGCGCGCCGCGAATCTCCGCGACCAACTCGACACCGTCGAGACGATCCACGACGACAGCGAGCGGGCGGTCGCCAGCGGCGATGCGGCTGAGGCGGGTGGCGACGAGACGGTCGCGGACGTACTCGGCGTCGCTGTCGACGGCGACCACGCAACCGTCGCCCGGCTTCGCAGCGAGCGCGGCCAGCTCGTCGATCGCTCCCGGCACAGCCTTGATGCCCCCGACGAAGCCGACGGCGGCGACCGCGTGGCCGCGTTGCTCTCGGCGTTTTTGCCGCAGTATTACGCTGAACGCCAACTGCCGGATGCGATCCTGCTCTCCGAACGCCCAGATGACGATGACGTGATCGAGTGGCTGGAGCGCGAGGGTGTCGCGGTTCGCGTCCCGGGTGCGGGCCGGGAGGCAACCCTTGTCGAACTCGCGCTGAAAAACGCCCGGCAGGGGCCGGTCGATGGCGACCCACTCGCAGCCCTCGGGGAGGCCCTCGGAATCGACCGCCCGGGCCGGATCGAGGGGTTCGATGTGAGCCACAGTCAGGGCAAAGCGGTCGTCGGCAGCAACGTCTGTTTCGTCGACGGCAGCGCGGAGACAGGCGACTACCGCCGGAAGCAGCTCACCGACCGCAACGACGACTACGCCAACATGCGGGAGTTGATCGAGTGGCGGGCGGATCGCGCCTTAGAGGGTCGTGACGACCGCCCCGATCCCGACCTCCTGTTGGTCGACGGCGGCGAGGGCCAGCTCGGGGCCGCGATGGACGCCCTCGACAAGACGGGGTGGGACGTGCCGGTCGTCGCACTGGCGAAGGACGAGGAGTTGGTGATCACGCCTGACCGCGTCTTCGACTGGCCGAGCGACGCCGACCACCTCCACGTCTGTCAGCGCGTCCGCGATGAGGCCCACCGGTTCGCCGTCCAGTACCACCAACAGCTTCGGGACGACGTGTCGACCGCACTTGATGGGATTCCCGGCGTTGGCCCCGAAACCCGAAAGCGACTACTCCGGCGATTTGGCAGCGTCGACAACGTGCGGGATGCCTCCCAGACCGACCTGCAGGCTGTCGACGGCGTCGGGGAGAAAACGGCGGCGACGATCGCGGAACGACTGTAAGGTGGGGATTCCGAATCCATACATCATTAAGGTCGCTGAGGCGATGGGACTGGTATGGACTACACGCTCGCAGTTGAGAACGCGCCGGAGACGATCAGCGGTGGGACAGGCGTCCTCCTACTGCATCCCTCGATCGGCGAAACCGACCGCATCGACACCGACTTCTTCAAAACCGACACCGACCACTTCCTCGTTGTCTCAACCCGGACGACCGCCCGCGAGGTCGAACAGAAGCTCGAACACTACGATGTCGACGAGGACAGCGCGGTCATCCTCGATACGCTGTCGGTCGAACGCGGCTACTCCCGGCGCGGCACCGACGATGTCCACTACGTCTCCGCCCCCGACGACCTCGATGGAATCGTCGCCAAGGTCGAGGAGTTCCTCACCAGCCACGACGGAAAGGTGCGGCTCAGCGTCGACTCCCTTACCGAGATGATCTACTACGCCGACGAGGACGGCGTCGTCGATGCAACTGAAAAGCTGCTTGCGCTACTGGCCGAGCACGACGCAGTCGGTCTCTTCCACCTCTCGAAGGAGGTTCACGACGAGGCGACGCTGGATCGCTTCCGCGAGCGCTTCGACGGCGTCATCGATCTCGCCGACGACGGCAGCGTCACCACCGAATTTTAAGCGGTCGTCGATCAGTCGATTCGGTAGGTTGCCTCGACGGATGCACTGACAGTGACATCGTCAGGCTGGAGCTCCGTCGAGCCACCGGCAGCATCTTCGGCAACGGCGTAGCGTTCGTAGGTCGGCGAGAGCCCACCACCGGCGGCGTTGAGCTGCTGTACCGACACCACCCGTGAGTCGACGCGGGCGGCGAGGACATCCGCCTCGTCGCGGGCGGTATCAACAGCCGCTTTGAGGGCATCCTCCCGCAATGATTCGCGGGTCGACTCCGCAAGCGTGTACTCGATGCGGCCAATGGAGTCGGCTCCGCCATCGATCGCGGTGTCGATCACGTCGCCGGTCGTATCGACATCGTCGACCTCGATGGTGATGGTGTGGGTGCCTTCGTAGCCGGTCTGTTCGGGCTCAGTACCCGGTTCGCGGCGTGTGTACTCCGGTCGGATCGCAAACCGCCCAGTCGTGAGTTGGTCGTCGTCAAGACCGGCGTTCCGGAGGGCCTGCCGGAGGCTATCAGAGCGCGTTGACAGCGCATCGCGGACGGCGGCCGCGTTGTCGCCGGTGGCCTCGACGCTGGCCTCGATGACCGCGCGGTCGGGAGCGGCCTGCATCTCTGCCGACCCGGTAACGGTGACTGTCCGACCGCTATCGCCGTCGCCAGCGGCGGTGTCGGTTGCTTGCTGTGCGGTGCCGAGACAGCCGGAGAGGCCGGCCGCGCCGGCTGCTGCCGTGCCGATGAGGAACTCACGTCGCTGCATGGTCGCTCACAGGTGGCCTGCGGATGAATAGGTTCCTAAAGGTGAAACGGCGGTTTGAGTCGGCTGTGGCGGCTACTCGCGGAGTTCGGCAAATGTCTTCTCAGCCCACTCGATAGCGTAGGCCGCGCCGTGTTCGCGGTAGGCCGTCGTCTCGAGCGCGCTGAACGGCGTCGGAAGGTCGAGATCGTGTTTGATCGCCGCACAGGCGTACTCGGTTGCCTCGGGAAACGTCATCTCGTTGTGGGCGACCGCCCGCGAGAGATCATCGAGCCGGGGTTCGAGTCGCTGGCCGGCATCGATCCACGCGTCGTACAACGGTTCGAACTCATCGTCGTCAGCCCACGACGCAAACACCTCGCGGGTCTGCAGCCCGACCCAGCCCTCGAAGAGGGCGGCGGCAATCTGGTAGACATCGGTGCCGTTGAGCCCGACCGCCGCATCAAGGTCGGGATACTGTTCGCCGAAAAACGGGAGAAAATGCTCGGGGACATCGCAGTCGAGTTGGACGAAGGCTTCGGCGATGAGGAAATTGAGAAAGTCATCGGGGGTGTTCTCGGCGCGCTGTTTGACCAGGACGGTCGGCGGCTCGGTCTGGGTCGTCCAGACGACGGTGCCGTCATCGGGGGTGCCGATCGTAAAGGCCTCGCCAGCGTACTGCTGGAGAACCGTTGGCGCGGTCTCGGGCAGCCAATCGGCGGGGTAGCTGGCCGGATCGAGGCGGTCGGCCAGCAAGCCGAGATCCTCGGCGACCGCCGGCGGCAACGTGTCAAAATCGGTCTCGACATCCAGCACGGTCGCCTCGGAGGCGTGTCGCTGACGGACAGTTGACAGCAGCGGCGACAGCGATCGCTCGGAGAACATCAGGCGAAGACGTACGAGAGGATGATTCCGACCGCAAAGACGGCCGACAGAAGCACGGTGCCGAGCACAACCTTGGTGGCCTGCGACATATCGTCGGCTTCGACGGGGGCGGTAATAAAGCCTTCACTGCCGGACGCCGACCGCGCGCACCGGCGCGCCGTCGCCGCCGAGGGCAAGCGGGTACGCCCGGAGCTCGAACCGCTCGGTCACGCTCCCGAGGTTTGTCAGATTCTCAACGATCAGGCAGTTCTCGCCGAGCAGCGCCTGGTGGGCCGCAAAATCAGTCGATTCGTCGTCGCCGGCCTGTGGGCTCGGTGTCGGATCGGGGCTCAACGCGTCGACACCGACCGCCAGATCATGGTCGGCACAGCGGGCCGCCGTTTCGGGGGCAATGTAGGGGTGATCGAGATAGCGGTCAGTGTTCCAGTGGTCGTCCCAGCCAGTCCAGCAGACGACCATGTCGGCGTCGGCCAAGGCGTCGTCTGCGGGGAGTCGTTCCGGGGTGATAGCCTCGCGGGCGGTACAGTCCCGGCAGTCGACCCGAACGGCGTCGAAGACGAAGCGGTCGAGCGAGAACGCCGACAGCGGATCGCCGTCCGGTTCGGTGTGGAGTGGCGCGTCGATGTGGGTGCCGGTGTGACTGCCGCATGAGAGCGATTCAACATGGTAGCCGTCGGCGGCGTGGGTCGCATGGTCGGTCACGCTGACCGCCGGATCACCAGGATAGGTCTGCATCCCATCCTCGATGGGGTGGGTAAGATCGACATGGTCGGGCATAGTCGGTAATGGCGTAGGCCGGCCAAAGAGGCTGTGACGACAACAACGATTTTACCGCCGCCGGACGCGACCATAGGTATGTATCTGGATATCGGCAACGCACTCGGCGGCAGTCCCGGTCTTACCGAAGACACCCTCGATCACCTCGATGAGCGAGTCGGGATCGCCCACGAGCGCATCGAGCAGGGCCGCGCGGACAACGAACACGGCTACGCCGCGCTCAACCTCCCTGAGACGGTCGACACCGACGCGATCCGCGCGGCGGTTGAGCCGTTCGGCACCCCCGAGGCCGTGCTGACGGTCGGCATCGGCGGCAGCGCGCTCGGCGCGGCAACCATCTCCGCTGCCCTCGCGGATCAGACCGACGTGGAGGCGCACTTCCTCGACAACGTCGACCCCGAGGACACCGCCGAACTCCTCGACTCGCTGCCGCTCGACGACACTGTCGTCAACGTCGTCTCCCGGTCGGGCACCACGGCGGAAACCCTCTCGAACTTCCTCGTCGTCCGCGAGGCGATGGACGACGCCGGCGTCGACTGGACCGAGCAGACCTTCGTGACCACGGGCGACGAGGGCAACCTCCGAAATCTCGCGGATAAACACGACCTGCCGTCGCTCAAAGTCCCCGAAGGCGTGCCGGGTCGCTTCTCGGCGGTCTCAACAGTCGGACTGGCCTGTGCCGCACTCCAGGGCCTCGACATCGAGGATGTCGTCGCCGGTGCCCAAACCGCGATGGACGATCTCTCGGGGTCGCTGTATGAGTCGCCGGCCTACGCCTACGGCGCGGTCTGTTACGGCCTCGCCGAGCGCGGCGCGCTGACCAACGCGATGATGCCCTATGCGGAGTCGCTGGAATACTTCGCTGAGTGGTTCGCCCAACTGTGGGCCGAGAGCTTGGGCAAGGAACAGGTCGGCCAGACACCGGCGCGCGCCCTCGGTGCGACCGATCAACACTCCCAACTCCAACTCTACCGGGCCGGTCCCCGCGATAAGCTCGTCACGCTCGTCCGCCCGCGCGAACGCGAGGATATCGGCATCCCGGAAACCGATCTTGAGGGGCTGTCGTATCTTGGCGGTTCCGGCCTCGGCGACCTACTGGATGCGGAGTTCGAGGCGACCGAAGCCAGCCTCGCCGCCGAGGGGCGGCCCAACGTCCGCATCGAGATCGACGCCGTCGACGCCGAAAATATCGGCGAGTTGCTGTACGCGATGGAGGCCGCGACCGTGATGTACGGCGAACTCGCCGGGCTGTCGACGTTTACCCAGCCCGCTGTCGAATGGGGGAAGAAGGCCGCTCGCGGGCTGCTCGGCGGGGGCGACTTCGCGGAAGCCGACGCTGTCGCCGACAAGCGCACCTTCGAGATCGAGTAGCCAGATCGATCGAATCGGTGTCCCTAACAGGGGCGGCGGCGTAGCCGGCCGATAATGGCGACCGATACCGCTGGCTGGGAGCCACACGCGAAGGCCCTCGGGGAAGCCCTCCTAGTCGTGTTCGGGGCCTACCTCGTCGCCAGCGTCGTGCTTGCGGCGGTAAATCCACCCCTGGTCGACGCTGGGATCGTCTCCCCCGGCGGCACCGACGAATACCTCGCACAGTTCGCCCTCCAGTACGCCGGCTTTCTGTTGGTCACCGGCTGGTACGCCCTCGCTGTCAGAGACGAGCCGCTGATCCCGTGGGCGACGCCCGGCCGCCGGGAACTCGGACTCATCGTCGCCGGGATCGTCATCCTCGTCGGCGCGAACAATGGGATCACCCGGCTGTTTGCCGCCGTCGACGTGAGCCTCGGCGACAACGCTGCCGTGACCATCGGCACCGGTGAGCCAGCCTACCTGTTGACGATGGTGGCCTTTTCCCTACTCGTTGTCGGGCCAGCCGAGGAACTGCTGTTTCGCGGTGTTGTCCAGGGACGGCTGCGGGAAACGTGGGGGGTCTGGCCGGCGATTCTTGCGGCAACCGTGCTCTTTGGGTTGAGTCACGCCTCCGTCGCCGGCGGGGTCGCCGGGATCGCTGCCTACATTGTCACCGCAACGCTGCTCGGCGTGCTGTTGGGCTATCTCTATGAGCGCACCAACAACATCGTCGTGCCGGCGGTCATCCACGGCGTCAACAATGCCGTCATCTTTGCGTGGCTCTATCTGGGCGAGATCGGTGTTGTCTGAAAACAGCCGGCGAAACGGGCTTAGCTCGGATTCTTCCGGGCAAGGTCGCTGCCGCAGATCCGACAGCGATCGAGATTGTCGTCGTAGGTGCGGCCACAGCCCTGACACTGGAACTGCCACTCCCGCTGTTCGGTGATCCCCTCCTGGGCGATCACGTTGACGGCAACGTTGAGCCGGTCGGCGACGTTCTGCATCGCGTAGTCGTCGGTGACCAAGGTGCCGTCAAGTTCGAAGGCGGCGGCGATGAGAATGATGTCAGTCTCACTGAGTTCGTCGGCATCGCCGGTCTCTGTTGCCGCGCGGTTGATCTTCTCAACCGTCTCCTCGGAGGGGATGTGGATATGCATCCCCGCGCCCTCCTCGGCGTCGAAGCGGAAGGCGTGTTCGCCCTCCAACTCCTCGTGGACTTGCGGAACCGAGGCGGTGTCCTCGTCAGTGTGATACTCGTTGATAAACGCCGACGTGTCGAGAATCTGCATATAATTACCGAGAAACAACGATGTAGTCTTTGACCGCATCAACGGCACCGGCTGGGATTTCGAGGCGGCCATCCTCGTTGGCCGGGAAATCGGCGGACGCCGCCGAGATCCCCTCGTTGGGGGTTACAAGCAGGTCGTGGAGGCGACCGGTTTTGAGATCCATTGTGATGTTGTAGAGGTCGCCGAGTTCCGTCCCGTCGGCGCCCATCACGGCTTTGCCCGAGAGGTTTTCCGCGAGTATGTCAACCATGCCTGAGGTAGACGGGCGAACTCATATAAACGCCACGGGCGCGTCCGACGGCCGGCAGACAGCCGGTAAGTTGAAAGGCTTAACTCCGAGGGCCCGGTTCCACCGGTAACGCGGTTGCCGGAGTTCTATGCATGTCAGATCACGATACCTCACTGCGAACCCCGATCGTTGCTGTCCTCGGCCACGTCGACCACGGCAAAACCAGCCTGCTGGATAAGATCCGCGGCTCGGCGGTCAGCGAGGGCGAGGCCGGCGCGATCACCCAGCATATCGGCGCGACGGCCGTCCCACTCGAAACGATCGCCGACATGGCTGGCGACCTTGTCAAGGTCGAAGACTTCGACCTCCCGGGGCTGCTCTTCATCGATACGCCCGGCCACCACTCATTTTCGACGCTGCGCTCACGGGGTGGCGCACTCGCCGATATCGCGATCCTCGTTGTCGACGTCAACGACGGCTTCCAGCCGCAAACTGAGGAAGCCCTCGACATCCTCCAGCGCACCGGCACGCCCTTCGTCGTCGCCGCCAACAAGGCCGACACGACGCCAGGCTGGAATCCAAATGAGAACTCCCCGATCAAGCCAAGTTACGACGCCCAAAGCGACACCGCCCGCCAGCGACTCGACGAAAACCTCTATGAGATCATCGGCCAGCTATCGGACGACGGCTTTTCGGCGGATCTCTACTGGCGCGTCCAGAACTTCCAGAAGAACATCGGCGTCGTCCCCTGTTCCGCGCTGACCGGCGAGGGCGTCCCCGACATCCTCGCGGTGTTGATGGGGCTTTCCCAGCGGTTCATGAAAGCCGAGATGGAGATCGACGTGGCTGGCCCCGGCGAGGGGACAGTCTTAGAGGTCAAAGATCAACAGGGCTTCGGCGCGACGCTGGATGTTGTTGTCTACGACGGGACGATCCACGAGGGCGATCAGATCGTCGTCGGTGGGGTCAACGAGCCGATCGTCACCGAGATCCGGGCGTTGCTCCAGCCGCAGCCCAACGCCGAGATCCGGGTCGAAAACCGCTTTGAGCGCGTTGACGCGGTTGCGGCCGCCGCCGGTGTCAAGATCGCCGCCCCCGACCTCGATGATGCGATGGCCGGCGCGCCGGTGCGGGTCGTCCGCGACCGCGATGTTGACGACGTAATCAAGGAGGTCAAAGCCGAACTGGCCGAAATCGAGGTCGACACCGAGGAGGAAGGCGTCGTCGTCAAGGCCGACACCCTCGGCAGTCTCGAAGCGATGGCCAACGCCTTACAGGAGGCCGAGGTGCCGATCCTCCGGGCGGAGGTCGGCGACGTGGCACCCCGTGATATCGCGGTCGCCGGCACGGCCAGAGAGCCCGAACATACGGTAATCCTTGGGTTCAACGTCGAGGTGTTGCCGGATGCCGAGCGCGAACTCGAACAAAGCGAGGTGACGCTATTCCACGACGACGTGATCTACCAACTCGTCGAGGACTACGAGGAACACGTCGCAGAGATGCAGCGGGCCCAACAGGAGACGATCCTCGATAAGATCGTCCGGCCCGCACGGTTCCAGATCCTCGACGACCACACCTTCCGACAATCCGATCCTGCGGTCGTCGGCGTCGAGATCATGTCAGGGACGATTAAGAACAACACGAATGTTGCCAAATTCGACAACAACGAGCCCGACCGCGTCGGTGAGCTGTCGGGGATTCAGGCCCAAGGCGACGATGTCGAAGAGGCCCGCGCCGGCGAGCGTGTCAGCGTCGCCATCGACGGGCCGACGGTGGGTCGACAGATCGAGGAGGGCGACGAGCTCTGGATCGAACTACCGGAGAAACACGCCAAGATCCTCGAACAGGAGCTCAACGAGGAGATCCCAGCCGACGAACTGGAGGCGTTGTCGGGGTATCTGAATAAGCGACGAAAGCGCGATCCGTTCTGGGGCAAGTAATTCGTCGGACGCAGAAAGAGGGTATAGTACGCATCTGTAGAGATAGGATGACAGCCTGCAACGCGATAACTGGAGAGACCAAGCTGTGATGGAGATGAACGCGCGAAAGAAACCGCTGAAAACAGCCGGCAGCTTAGAGGATGTACGCGCTGTTGTTCTCGATCTGGCGAGGGGCCTGTAGCTGCTTGTAGGTGCTTCCACCCGCCGGGGCTTGTGAGATGAACGTGATCGATTCTGACTCGTTGAGCGGTGTGATACCACTAATATCCGTCAACGAGAACTCAACGACCATCAGGTCGTTTTGATCGGATAATGTATTGGCGCCGTCCTCAAGGCCTTGTTTTGGATAAAACTCGATGCCATCGCTAGCGGTGCCGGCACTCGTATTTTCACCGTTGACCACAGTCGCGTCGCCCTCGGTTTCAATCGTATACGAGACCTTGCTGAGGTTGATCGGATCAGAGCCGGACGCGAGTCGAACGCTCGCATTGAGCGTGTCGATCGTTTTGTTTGAGTTTGTCTCAAGCCCGATCACTTTACCGACCTGAACGACATCGCTAACTTCAGCCGTTGTTTCTTCACCGGTTGCCTGTGCTTGTGATTGCAGGAGGCCTGCAGTGTTGATCAACACGCCCGCGGCGATCGCCGCGACCAGCACCATCGCAATGAACACGATGAGCGTGCCGATCCCCACCTGACCTCGGTTCTCTGGTTCGAACATAGTGTGACGTCGCCCACCCGGAACAGGGTCGGCGATATCAGAACGGACTCCGAAGAGGGATATAAAATTGTGGCAGCAGTTTTCAAAATAGATAATTGTGTTAGAAATTCAGAAGGAATAAATTCAATAGACGAGCCTCGATTGATTCTCAATAGAGGAGCCATTTTTCTCTAATTCTCTTTTTTGATATCTCGTCGATACTTATTTTACCCTCTCGCTCCAACCAACTGGTAGTCGCCTTTCGTGACTGAAGGTGACTGTGTGACTACTACCCGGAACAGGTAGGGGAAGTTACCCAACGCTTCCCGTTCGAGATCCGGGGTGGTCGCGGATTGGTATTTTCTGCGGGCGCAGGTCATCCCAGTCGATCACCCGTCGAAAGAAGACTGTAGGTTTATTTCCGCCAGCATTGTTGCCATAGATGGCCGCAATACGGCGGCCACCGACACCGAAACCCCACTGCACCGGGAGCGTCCCACCGCGCTCCCACTTAAGAAACGATGTCGAACGAACGCGGTGGTTAGTCTCCGAAAGCAGGTGTTTCCAGCGTCGTCTCCTCGCTTGGGTCGAAAGCCTCGTAGTGGACAACCTCCTCGATCGGGCGGCGACCTTTTCGCTCGTTGTCGATGTCGGCGGCCGGCGTAGCCGGATAGCCGAGCGTGATGAGCATCACCGGTTCGTACCCGTCCGGGATGTCGAACGCTTCAACGAGCCCATCAGCGTCGAAGCCTTCCATCGGGCAACTGGCGACGCCGTGTGTCCACGCCGCATACATGAGCGTCATCGCCGCCAACGACGTTGATCGCGTTGTCCACGTTTGGCGGTCAGCCGCCGACATCCCAGCCATCGCCTCGACGTTGTCCAACAACGCGTTTCGGACGTCGTCGTTCGGGATGTACTCCTTGGCGAGCCAGTCGTCAAACACCGCCTCGGCGTGGGCCATCGGATCGGTGTTCCCGAGGACGACGACAGTCGTGTCAGCGTCAACAACGTGGTCTTGGCCGTTGGCGACGGCTTTGAGTCGCTCCTTGGTCTCCGTGTCGCGCAGCGCAAGCAGCTCCCAGGGCTGGAGATTGTAGCCGGAGGGCGCAAGCGTCGTCGCCTGGAAGATGGCATCGAGGGTCGACTGTGCGATCGACTCGTCACTGTAGTCGTGTACTGATCGTCGGGTCGCAACGGCGTCTGTGAAATCCACACCAACGAGAGGGGCCGAACAGGGATAACGACGAGGCTCCCGGCAGCCGTCGATGGAAGGGCCCCCGGAGGCTGTGACCTCCTATCTTTTTGACGATCCACACAGCAGGTAGGGTATGGACAAGATTGCCTTCGGCACTGATGGGTGGCGTGCCACCCTCGATGTCTTCACCGACGAACGCGTTCGAATCGTTGGCGAAGCGGTCGCAACCTATCTTGAGGAGGAGGGATACACCGATCCCGTCATCATCGGCTATGACGCCCGCGAAACCTCACCCGGCTTTGCGGAAAGCCTCGCTGAGATCATGGCTGGCCACGGCTTCGACGTGCTCCTGCCGGAACGTGATTGCCCGACACCCGTGATCGCCTACGCGATCGTCAACCGCGGACTCTCCTGTGCGCTGATGGTCACGGCCTCGCACAATCCGCCGGAGTACAACGGCGTCAAGTTCATTCCCGAAGACGGCGCACCCGCCCTCCCCGAACGCACCGAGAAGATCGTCGACAACCTCGCCGAACCCGACCTCCTCCCCGAGGAGGAGTGGGGTGAGATCACCGAGATCGACCCGATCCCGGATCACGCCGACCATGCAACCGATCTCGTCGGCGCAGATCTCTCGGATCTCACCATCGTCTACGACGCCCTCCACGGCAGCGGCCGCGGCGTCACCGACGCCCTGCTTGAGTCGGCGGGCGCGGAGGTCATCACCCGCCGTTGCACCCAAGATCCCGACTTCGGCGGCGGCGAACCCGAACCGAGCCCGAGCAATCTCCAACCGCTGGCTGACGCGGTCGAAGAACACGACGCCGACCTCGGGATCGCCAACGACGGCGACGCCGACCGCATTGCGATCACGACGCCCGACCGCGGCTATCTCGACGAGAACCTGTTTTTCGCCGCCGTCTACGACTACCTGCTCGAAACTGATTCGGGCCCAGCCGTCCGCTCGGTGTCGACGACGTTCCTCATCGACCGCATCGCCGAGGCCAACGGCGAGGAGGTCGTCGAGGTGCCGGTCGGCTTCAAGTGGGTCGGCAAAGCGATGGGTGACTCCGACGCGCTGATCGGCGGCGAAGAGTCGGGCGGCTTCTCAATCCGGGGTCACATCCGCGAGAAAGACGGCGTCCTGATGGCCCTGCTGGCCGGCGCGGTCACCGCCGCCAAACCGCTCGACGACCGAGTTGACGCCCTGCTTGAGGAGCACGGTGAGATCCACGCCAGCAAACGCAGCGTCGACTGCCCCGACAGCGAGAAGGAGCGCGTCCTTGAGGACCTCGAAGACCACATCCCGGAGTCGGTCGCTGGCTCAGCCGTTGCCAACACCGTCACCCTCGACGGCTTCAAACTCCTCCTTGAGGACGGCTCGTGGCTACTGATTCGACCGAGCGGCACCGAGCCGAAACTGCGGGTCTACGGCGAGGCCGGCAGCGACGAACGGCTCCAGACACTCCTGGACGAGGGCGTCGACCTCGTCGAACCGCTGGTGTAGGCTCTCACCGCCTGTCGACTGCGGTGGCCCGGTGTGTAAACCGGGTGTCTTTTTATCCGGGCTTTCGTATCCCGCAGCATGTTCAAGGCCATCGTGAGTGCTGACACGCTCAAGGACGCGCTTGACTCGGTGAGCGTGTTGGTAGACGAGTGTAAGATCCGGCTGAACGAGGAAGAGTTCGCCATCCGCGCCGTCGACCCCGCCAACGTCGGGATGGTCGACCTCTCGCTGGCCGCCGCGGCCTTTGAGTCCTACGAGGCCGACGGCGGCGTCATCGGCGTCAACCTCGGTCGACTCGAAGATATCGCCGGGATGGCAAACAGCGGCGATCTCATTCATCTCGAACTCAACGAGGAAACCCGTAAGCTCCACATCCAGATCGATGGGCTCTCGTATACGCTCGCGTTGATTGACCCTGATTCGATCCGCCAGGAACCCGACATCCCGGATCTCGATCTCTCGGCGGAGATCGTCTTGGAGGGCAGCCAACTCAGCCGCGGGATCACCGCCGCCGACATGGTCAGCGACCACATCGCCCTCCGTGTCGACCCCGACGAGGAAGCCTTCTATATCGAAGCCGAGGGCGACACCGACGACGTGGATCTCAAACTCGACAGCGACGATCTGATCGATCTCACCGCCGGCGCGGCCGACTCCCTGTTTTCACTCGACTATCTCAAGGATATGAACAAGGCGATCCCGAAGGCAGCCGAGGTCACGACCGAACTCGGCGAGGAGTTCCCCGTCAAACTCCACTATGAGTTTGCCGAGGGCCTCGGCCAGGTCACCTACATGCTCGCCCCGCGGATTCAAAGCGAATAACGACGGCAGCACGCATCGACTGGCGTGGCAGGCTGACAGCGGCAGGCCGCAACCGATTTTACGCACCCGCTTGAGGCGTAGGTATGGAAGTGTTCGGCTCCAGTGGAGCCCGCGGGATCGCCGGCACCGAACTCACCCCTGAGTTCGTGCTGCAGGTCGCCCAAGCCGCTGGGACGGTCTGGGAGGCCGACCGCGCCGCCGTCGCCACCGACACCCGCCTGACCGGGCAGATGTTCGCCGATGCCACCGCCTCGGGGCTGGCTGGGGTCGGGCTCGATGTCGACCGCCTCGGACTGACGCCAACGCCGGCGATCGGCCGGTACTGCGAACAGGAAGCGATCCCGGGGGTGATGCTGACGGCCTCGCACAATCCACCGGAGTACAACGGCGTCAAGCTCATCGGCGCCGACGGGATCGAGCTCTCAATCGACCGCTTAGAGCGGATCGAAGCCCACGCCCTCGGCGAGGAGTTCGACCTCGTCCCGTGGGAACTCGTCGGCGAGAGCCGCGAGGTCGACACCGCCAACGCCACCTATCAACAATCGCTGCTCGACGCCATCGACACCAAGCGCATCGCCGACGCCGACCTCACAGTCGCGCTCGATCCTGGCCACGGTGCCGGCGGCCTAGTCAGCCCAGAGTTCTACCGCGAGTTAGGCTGTGAGGTTGTCACCGTCAACGCCCAACTCGACGGCCGGTTCCCCGGCCGGCTGCCCGAACCCGTCCCCGAAAATCTCGATGACCTCGGTCGGCTTGTCGAGGCCGCCGACGCCGACGTTGGGATCGCCCACGACGGGGATGCCGACCGCTCGGTGTTTTTCGACGAACAGGGCCGCTTCATCGACGGCGACGCCTCGCTGGCCGCCTTGGCTGCACGCGAGTTGTCAGCCGGCGATCACACTGTCGCCGCGGTCAACGTCTCCCAGCGGTTGGTCGATGTCTGTGAGCGCGTCGACGCCGAGTTGGCGCTCACACCGATCGGCGCGACACACATCATCACCCGGATCAAGGAGCTGTGGACGGCCGGTGAGACCGTTCCCATCGCCGGCGAGGGCAACGGCGGCGTCTTCTTCCCGAATCACCGCCTCGTCCGGGATGGCCCGTATATCGGCGCGAAGTTCCTCGAACTGATCGCCGACCAACCGGCCAGCGAGGTCGTCGCCCCGTATCAGGACTACCACAGCACACGGGTTAATCTCGCCTACGGCAGCGAGGCCGAACGCCGGACGATGCTGTCGGCCGCCGAGGAGTACGTCCACGCTGCCGACGCCGAGATCTCGACGCTCGACGGCTACCGCCTCGATTACGGCGACTCGTGGGTGTTGGTACGACCCAGCGGCACCGAGCCGAAGATCCGGATCGTCGCCGAGGGGACGACCGCCGACCGCGCCGAGGAACTGGCGACCGATCTCGCCGACGTGGTGCGGGCGGCCGTGGAATAACACCGCGCCGACGGGAAACCTGTCACCACGGCGGCAAACATGGTAATAGCCCACCCACCCAAACAGGAAGCCATGGAACGAATCGTCAAAGTGGTTCCGGACGCTGGCTTGCACGCACGACCGGCCTCACAGTTTGTCCAGACGGCAAATCGATTCGACAGTGAGATCACAGTCGGGCGGGCCGACGGCGACGACGCCGTGGGTGCCAACAGCATGCTCGCGGTGACCGGGCTGAACATCGAACACGGCGAGTCGGTGCGGATCACCGCCGAGGGCGACGACGCCGAGGCTGCGCTTGATGAACTCGAAGCCCTGTTGACAACGCCGGTCGAAGACGAGGAGGAAGACAGCGAATGAAGCGCAGCGGCATCGGGAGCACACCGCTGTCCGGTGTCGGCACCGCCCGCTGGTACCGACCCAGTGATCTGACGCTGCCTGAGCAACCCGACCCAAGCGCGGTCGACAGCGACGCCGAACAGGCCCGCTTCGAGGACGCCCAAGCGACCGCCCGCCAGCAGATCGAACAGGCCCGCCAGCAGGCCGCCGAGCGCGTCGGTGAAGATGAGGCCGCCGTCTTCGAGGCCCATCTCCAGTTTCTCGATGACCCCCAACTCGTCGACGATATCGAAAGCGCGATCGGCGAGGGCACACCGGCCGAACACGCCGTCGACGATCGGTTTGGGGAAGCAATCGCCCAGTTCGAGGGGATGGACGGCCGGATGGCCGAACGCGCCGACGATCTGCGTGATATCCGGGATCGACTCCTCCGGTCGCTGTTGGCTGTCGAAACCGTCGATCTCTCGGCGTTGCCAGCCGGCACGATCCTCCTGGCCGAACGCCTCACCCCGAGTGATACCGCAGAGCTCGATCCCGATTCGGTCGCCGGCATCGCCACCGTCACCGGCGGGCGCACCTCTCATGCTGCGATCATCGCCCGCTCGTTGGCGATCCCAGCGGTCGTCGGCGTCGGCGAGGAGTTGACCGAGATCGAGGAGGGGGCGGACGTACTCGTCGACGGCGAGGCCGGCACCGTGGTTGTCGATCCCGACGAGGACGAGCGGGCGGCCGCCGGCGGCGTTGACGCACCGGTCGTCGAGGAAACGGTGTCGACAGCGGATGGAGTAGAAATCGAGGTCGCAGCCAACATCGGCGGCGAGGCAGAACTTGATCCGGCCGTCGCCCGCGGTGCCGACGGGATCGGCCTCTTCCGCAGCGAGTTCCTGTTTTTGGATCGGGAATCCCCGCCGGATGAGGCCGAGCAGTACGACGCGATCACGACCGCGCTGGCGGCGTTTCCGGACGACCGGGTCGTCGTCCGAACGCTCGATATCGGCGGCGACAAAGCCGTGCCGTATCTCGACCTTCCAGAGGAAACAAACCCCTTCCTCGGCCAGCGCGGGATTCGGCTTTCGCTGGGGGCCCACAGCGACCTCTTCGAGACACAGTTGCGTGCGTTGCTGCGGGCGGCGGCCAGCGAGCACGGCGACGACCTCGCCGTGATGTTTCCGATGGCGACACAGATCGAGGAAGTTGCGGCCGCCATCGAGCGCGTCGAATCGGTCGCCGCCGATCTTGACGGCGAGGGCGTCGACTACGCGATGCCGGAACTCGGCGTGATGATCGAAACGCCCGCAGCCGCGTTTCTTGCCGACAGCTTGGCTGAGCGACTCGACTTCCTCAGTATCGGCACCAACGACCTCACGCAGTACGTGATGGCCGTCGACCGCGAGAATGACGCCGTCGCCGACTACCACGACCCGCTGCATCCGGCGGTGTTGCGCGCCATCGACCGAACGGTCTCAGCGGCCGACGGCAACGACGCCTGGGTCGGCATGTGCGGCGAGATGGCCGGCGATCCCGATCTAACGGCGTTGCTCGTTGGCCTCGGCCTCGATGAACTCAGTATGAGCGCAGTGACGGTGCCGGCGGTGAAACAGCAGGTGCAGGAAACCGCGACCAGCGCTGCCCGCGACCTCGCAGATGACGCGCTGGCCTGTGAGACACGGGCCGAGGTGCTGGACGTGCTCGACGAGAGCTAAGACAGTTGTTTGCGTACAAAACGCCAGGACAGAGAGTTGAACGCAGTCGTTTCGCTCACGTCGGTCGCGTCACTCGCTGTTCAAATCCTGTCAGTCAGCGGTTCCGGAGCAGCAGTGATCGCGGCGCGATACTCACGGCTTCGCCGTTCGTTTTCGTGGCGCTACGCGCCACATCCGCGCCGCTGGTGTATGCTGATCCGTCAGAAACGCCAGGACAGGGATTTGAACCCCGGATCCCAAAGGGAACACGCTTTCCAGGCGTGCGCCTTACCACTCGGCCATCCTGGCTCGTCCCCTTCTACCCCGCTGCCGATTTTAAACGTGTTGGTCGGCTATTCCGACCGCCGGCCAGCAACTACTTTCGCCCGGAACCAGTAGCCGTCGTATCTCTGACCAATCTTCCACTACGCGACCCCGACTCACGAAACGCAATCTCCTGCTCGGTGCCGGCGGTGTACTCACCGTGCTGACCGGCGGCGTGGCCTACGTCCTCAGCGAACTGGACGCCGAACACGCCGACTACACCGCACCCGAGGACTACCCGATGCTCACCACTCGCGGGCGACTGGGCGACGACGGTAGCACACCAACAGTCGCCACCGAGGGAGGGTGGTCGTTCGACGACGCCGACGAACTATTCCTGTTTGTCCACGGCTTCGATACCGACCCGCAGGCCGCCCGCGATCAGACCTACACGCTGGATGTCGGCCTTGAGGAGTACCGCTCGTCGCCGGTCGCCGGCTACAGTTGGGACTCTGATGGCGAATGGGCCGACGCCAAGCGCGTTGCCGACGCGAACGCCGAACCGCTCGCTGACTGGCTTGCGGAGTGGGCCGCCGAGGACGGTCGCCCCGTCCACCTGGTCGGCTACTCGCTGGGCGCGCGCGTCGTCTGTGAGGCACTGACCGAATTGGAGACGAGCGAGATGGCCACCTCGCTTGCGTCGATGTCACTGCTCGGCGGTGCAATCCCAAGCGACAGCGTCGAACGCGATGGGGAGTATGGCGACGCCATCGCCGCGGTCGACGCACCCATGACCAACTTCCACAGCGGGCGCGACCGCGTGCTCGGCTGGGTCTACCGCCTCTCGGATCGCACCACGGCGGTCGGCAGCGTCGGCATCGACGACCCGGCAGCCGAGCCCGATGGCTACCGCGATGTCGACGTGACCGACCTCGTCGCCGATCACTACTCGTATTTCGAACCCGAGGAGGGCAGTCTGTCCCGGGTGGTCGAGAGCCTCGATTAACGGCGTAGACGTGCCGCAACGGCGGGCGCGGACGCGGTGACGACGACACCGACGCCAAGTGCGATCACAGCGAGACCGCCGAACCCGACCGGCAGCGTGCCACCCGCGAGGCGATACCCCAGCGCAAGCACGAGAAACAGCAGCGCGCCGACGAGCCCCCACAAGAGGCTCGATTTACGACGCGGGCTCACGCCTCCGGATATGTCGCCACCGCCTCGATTTCGACGCCGACACCCTTCGGGAGCGCGCCTGTCTCGACTGCGCTGCGAGCCGGCGGGGCGGCAGCGAAGTACGTCTCGTATGTCTCGTTCATTGCGCCGAAGTCGTCGATATCGGCCAGAAAGACCGTCGTTTTGAGGATATGCTCGGCGGCGAGATCCTCAGCCGCGAGGATCGCCATGACGTTATCGAGTGCGAGTTCGGTCTGGGTGGCGATGTCGGCGTCGGCGTGGAGGTCGCCGTCGGGCGTGAGGGGGATCTGACCAGCGGTGTAGAGCGTCGAGCCGTCGGTCGTCGCTTGGCTGTAGGCACCCACGGCTTCGGGGGCGTTGTCGGTACTGATGGTGCGTTTCATAGCGTCGGGTGGGCGGTCGAGCCGAATAAATCCGCCCCTTACTTCCGCACGTCAACGGTGTAGCCCGCGTCCCGAAGTGTCGCCAGCAGGTCGGCGGCGTGGTCGGGGCCGTGGGTTTCGAGTTCGAGTTCGACGGAGGTGTCGCTCATGCCGACCTCCCGGGAGGTGCGTTCGTGGTGGATCTCGTAGATATTAGCGCCTTTATCGGCGATGATCTCGATCAACGACTCCAACGCGCCGGGGCGATCCGGCAGGACGGTGCGGATCTTCAGATACCGCCCCATTTGGATCATCCCCCGCAGGATCACCGTTGTCAACACGTTCATGTCGATGTTGCCGCCACACAGTGCGGGGACGATTACCTCGCCTTCCTCGTAGTCGAAGCGACCTTCCAGCAGCGCCGACAGCGCGACCGCACCCGCGCCCTCAACGACGGTTTTGCTCCGTTCAAGCAGCAGCGTCAGCGCGAGGGCGATCTCCTCGTCGGAGACGGTGACAACTTCGTCGACGCGTTCTGTGATGATCTCGAAGGGTTGCTCGCCGACCGAGCGGGTGGCGATCCCGTCGGCGACGGTGTCGACGCTGTCTCGGGATCGGATCTCACCAGCCTCAAGGGAATCGATGACGCTGGAGGCACCTTCTGCTTGGACGCCGATGATCCGCACGTCCGGTTGCTGGCTTGTGATCGCGGTGGCGATCCCGGAGATGAGGCCGCCCCCGCCGATGGGGACGACAACGGTCTCTACGTCGGGTTGCTGTTCGAGGATTTCGAGGCCGATCGTGCCCTGGCCGGCCATCACCATCTCGTCATCGAAGGCGTGAACGTAGGTGCGGCCCTCCTCGCGTTCGATCTCGTGGGCGCGGGCTTGGGCCTCCGCGTAGTCGACGCCGTCGAGGACGACACGGGCGCCATACCCACGGGTCGCTTTGACCTTCGAGATCGGCGCGTGTTCCGGCATGACGATCGTCGCATCGACGCCGGCCCGGGTCGCTGCCAAGGCGACGCCCTGGGCGTGATTGCCCGCGCTGGCGGTGACGACGCCGGCGGCCTGTTCAGCATCGGAAAGCGTCGCAATCCGGTTGAGCGCGCCCCGAATCTTGAACGCGCCCGTCCGCTGGACGTTTTCTAGCTTGAGATGTACCGACGCGCCGGTTCGCTCCGAGAAGGTGTGTGAGTAGCGAACCGGCGTCACGCGGGCCACATCGGCGATGCGATCGCGGGCCGCACGTATCGCCGCAAGCGAGAGCATATCTCCCGTTGGTGGGGACGTGCGCTAATCGGTTTCGGTGTTGGTGATAGCGTCGCCAGGAGAAGGAACCAGATGGATCGTCGTCGCCACCAGCAGGTCGTTGTGACTCACGAGTGTAAAAACGGGATGGGGAATGCACGCGTGTGACGCGCAACTGAGCGTTTGGCCCGGAGGTATATAAACATCCGGCATGCGTGGTGAAAGTGAAAACCGCACGCAGGCGGCGACTGCTGACGTCTGTCAGACGGCTGTCGGCCGCAGTTCGGGATTGTTATTCTGTATTGATAGGTTCAATCTGAGTCGCTGGGAGATAGCGTTCGACCCGCGCTGAAAACGCGCCGGTGCCGGGCCAGTACTGGTCGAGTGAGCCGAGGCCAAGCGCGGCCGGCTCGCCGAGATAGACGCTGGCCGTCGGGGTCGACACTGTCGCCGCAAGCGACGGCGCAAGTGAGACTGACACCCGGTGGTAGAGCCCGCTGTCGACGCCCTCGTACCGATCGAGTCGCTCGATGTCGTCAGTTTCGAGCAGCCGACCGGTGACCGAGTCGCCTGGGACAAGTGTCGGATATCGGCCGTCGACACGGCGGAGCCCAACGCAGGTGGCGGCGCCGACAAACCGGTAGCTGTCGAGCAGCGACGCAACCTGCTCGTCGTCGGTGAGCGTGCCGTAGACGAAGACCAACGCGACCATTGTGGCGGCTACACGGCGTTGTCGATGGTCTCGATGGCTTCACAGCCGATGGCGACCGTGTCGGGGTCGAGATCGCTGTTGCGGAGCGCTGTCGGCGTATACCACGCCCAGCGGTCTGCGGGGGCTTCGCCGTCTCGGGGCTCGATCTCACGATGCTCAACGGCTGCAAAATAGATGTGATCGATATGCTGGTGGCCGACCGTCCCGTCAGGGTGGGTGTTGATATCGTACAGCAGCATATGAGCCGGCTGTGGCAACACCTCGCCGGCCGGTGGGTTCAGTTCGGCGGTCTCGCGGTGGAGGGTCGGATCGAGGCCGGTTTCCTCGCGGACTTCGCGGCGACCCGCCTCGTGGGGCAGTTCGTCGCGGTCGACATGACCACCGGGTGGGATGCGGATCCCAAGGCCGGCATGCCGATGCAGTGCGGTCGCGCCGTCGTTGACGATGTAGACGGTCGAGGTGAAATGGCGTGTCGTCTCCATGGCTGTCGCTTGCGGGCCGGCGGCTTTGCGGTTGCGAAAGCGATCAAAAACGGGCGTCGTCAGGCGACGGACTGCTGTTCGTCGGCTTCGAGCAGTTCGTGGTAGCGGTTGCGGATCGTGACCTCGGAGATGTTGGCGACCTCGCTGACCTGGTTTTGGGTAACCTTCTGGTTGGTCAGCAGCGAGGCGGCGTAGATCGCCGCCGCGGCGAGGCCGACCGGGGATTTCCCGCTGTGAACGCCCTGTGCTTTCGCCGTCGACAACAGTTCGCGGGCCCGACGCTCGGCCTCATCGGAGAGCGTCAGATCCGAGGCAAAGCGCGGGACGTACTGTTCAGGGTCAGCCGGCTTGATTTCGAGGTTGAGCTCGCGGGCGACGTAGCGGTAGGTGCGGGCGATCTCGTCTTTGTCGACTCTGGAGACAGCCGTGAGCTCATCAAGGCTGCGCGGGGTGCCAGCCTGTCGAGCCGCCGCATAGAGGGCCGCCGTCGAAACGCCCTCGATCGAGCGACCGGGCAAGAGATCCTCGTCGAGGGCCCGGCGATAGATGACCGAAGCGGTCTCTCGAACAGCATCGGGCAGCCCGAGGGCGCTTGCCATGCGGTCGATCTCGCCGAGGGCCTGTTTGAGGTTCCGCTCTTTGCTGTCGCGGGTGCGGAACCGCTCGTTCCAGGTGCGGAGCCGCTGCATCTTCTGGCGTTGCCGCGAGGACAGCGACTTGCCGTAGGCGTCTTTATCCTGCCAGCCGATGTTGGTTGACAGCCCCTTGTCGTGCATCATGTTCGTCGTCGGCGCGCCGACGCGGGATTTCTGATCCTTCTCGTTGCTGTCGAAGGCGCGCCACTCGGGGCCGTGGTCGATCTCGTCTTCCTCGACGACGAGTCCGCAGTCACGACAGACCGTTTCGCCGTGTTCGGTGTCGGTTGCCAGTTGGCCGTCGCACTCCGGACAGCGGAGGGTCTCGTCGGTGTCGGTCGACTCCGTCTGCTGGGGTGACCGGTTGTGGCTCCGGGTGTGCTCGTCGGTAAACGTACGAACGTTGTCGCTCATGATATGGATGAAACGGTGTGAGAGATCGCGGTATCACACCCGTTTTGTGCATCAATAGACACGGGCTGAAACAACTTAATAATACCCTATAATTGCAGCCAAATTTGCTATGAAAACTGTTAGACGAGAGCGGGTGAAGAATCGTTATGGATGTGCTTCTCACAGGCGCGTCAATTCGCCCGATAGCCCGGCTATTCGTGAGGGGTGAAAACGACAACCCAATGAGACGAGACGGGGATCCCCAACTGGCAGCGACACCGGGGTGACCTGGGAAACGAAACCCTTACTCTCAGGCCGTGATTCGGGGCGCGTATGAGCGATTCGCCCGTCGACGCCGACGAGGTACAACACGTCGCCGACCTCGCGCGGGTCGATCTCGACGACGCCGACGCCGACGAGTTCGCCGCGCAGTTCGCCGACATCCTCGATTACTTCGCGGCCCTCGATGAGGTGCCCGAGGTCGACAGCGACCCCGAGTTGGTCAACGTGATGCGAGCCGACGAGGTCGAGGAGGGGCTCTCACAGGACGAAGCCCTTCAGAACGCCCCCGAAACCGAGGACGGCTTCTTCAAGGGGCCGAGCGTCTCATGAGCAGCGATCACACCGACGCCGGCGACGACGCCCACAACGCCTTCATCACCGAGGCGACCATCGAGGGCGACGACGACGGCCCGCTGGCCGGCCGCACCATCGCCATCAAGGACAACATGTCGACCGACGGCGTGCGGACGACCTGCGGGTCGGCCATGCTCGACGAGTACGTCCCGCCGTACAACGCGACCGTCGTCGACCGCGTGCTGGAGGCGGGAGCCACGATGGTCGGCAAGGCCAACATGGATGAGTTTGCGATGGGTGGTACCACCGAAACCTCGGCGTTCGGCGCGACCGAGAACCCCGCCGCGCCGGATCGCGTCCCCGGCGGCTCTTCCGGTGGCTCGGCCGCAGCCGTCGCCGCTGGCGCAGCCGACCTCGCGCTCGGCAGCGACACCGGCGGCTCAGTGCGCAACCCCGCCTCCTTCTGCGGTGTCGTCGGCATCAAACCGACCTACGGGCTCGTCTCCCGGTACGGTATCGTCGCCTACGCCAACAGCCTCGAACAGGTCGGCCCGCTGGCGAACACGGTCGAGGACGCCGCCCTCCTGCTCGACGTGATTTCGGGCCCCGATCCAAACGACGCGACGACCAACGACGGCGGTGCCGACTCCGGCTATGCGGCCGCCGCTGACGGCGACGTCGAGGGCCTCACGGTCGGCGTCATCACCGACCTGATCGAGGGCGCGGACGACGACGTGGTCGAGACCTTCCAGGCCTCGTTGGACGATCTCGAAGCCCAGGGCGCGGAAATCACCGAGGTCTCGCTGGACTCGCTGGAACACGCCGTCCAGGCCTACTACGTGATCGCCATGTCGGAGGCCTCCTCGAACCTCGCGCGCTTCGACGGCGTTCGCTACGGTCCCGACACCGACGCTGAGGGCAACTGGAACGAGCAGTTCGCCGCCGTCCGTGAGGCGGGCTTCGGGCCGGAGGTCAAACGCCGGATCCTGCTCGGCACCTACGCGCTCTCAGCGGGCTATCACGACAAGTACTACAAGAAGGCCCAGGACGCCCGAGCGTGGGTGAAACAGGACTTCGACGACGCCTTCGAGGACGTGGACGTGCTGGCGTCGCCGACGATGCCCGTGGTGCCGCCGAAACTCGGTGAGAGCCTCGACGACCCGCTCCAACTCTACCTGATGGATGCCAACACCGTCCCCGTCAATCTCGCCAATCTGCCGGCGATCTCGGTGCCCGCCGGCGACGTGGACGGCCTACCGGTCGGCTGCCAGCTCATCGGCCCGAAGTTCAGCGAGGAGACGATCATCCGGGCGGCGAGTGCGGTTGAGGACTGAGTAGCAGGCACAGATGCAAGTCGGGCATTTTGCGTGAGAGTTGTTAGGTAGATCGACCTGTATAGCTGCGCGCGCTGTTTCGCAATGAGTGTGTGTCGCTTCCTCGCCCCGAATTGCGGTCATGTCCCGCTCTGAAACATAGACACATTTTTCGTGAACGATTCCAGATATCGTGGTATGGCAGTCCGTAACAACCGGAGCGGAAGTCAGGGCGCTACCACATTACCTGATGTGGTCCCATTCGACTTGTCTCATCTAACCCGACAGAGTTGGGAGTTGGGCAAAGCCACCGTTCGGGACGAACACGCGTCTACCCTTGGTAGATGGACGCATCAGAAAGAGCAGTGGCAGCTGTCGATTTTCGAGGTGACGAGTGAAACAGTCATTATCTGTGTCCGGACTCCTGTGGGTCGAGAACGATTTTACGGAGCGATACGGTCGGAACTCAACTCCGCTCTGGAAAAACTCGAAGCGAATCCGTCGTGGCAGCAAGTGCAGTAAGCACACGGCGGTAACCCATATGCGTCGCCACAAACAGAAAGCCGTGTCTAACGCGTTCAATCGCTACAGGGAGGAAATGGACAACCGCCAATTGCTGAATGGAGCCTCTGTCTCTCGCACCTCGGTACTGTCAGCTTGTGTAACTGCGTTACCGGTTCGCTCCTGTGTTGTCGTCCTGTGACGCCTCCCGATCTGCTTGGGTTCCAGGATAGCCGAGCGTGCGTTTGGCGAAGGCGTCCAACGCTTTGAGCGTCGTGCTGACGTAGATGCCGGCGACGAACACCAGCCCGCCGACGAGCCGCTCGGTCGAACGCAGCCCTGACTCGCCGAGCGTCGCCGCCGAACCAGGCGGATCGACGAACACGCCGGCCAGCAGAAAGACACCGGCCGACAGCGGCAACACGGCGACCGTCCGGCTCAGGATTTTCAGTCGATAGCGACCCGCGCGCTCGAACTGTTTGGCGAAATTGGCACAGGCATAGACGGCGGCCCCGAGAAAGCCAAACAGGTAGACGGTCGCCGGAATCTGCATGGCGATGCCGACCTGCGTTGCCGAGATGACGACCGCCAGCAGCGTCGCTGCGAACACCGTCCAGTAGAAGATCTGTCCCCAGCGCGTGTCGTACCAGTCGTCGGTATCAGATCTCATGCCAGCAGCTCTCACAACGAGGTGATAAAAATGACATCCACACAGAACATCGCACCCGCTAAAACAGCCGATATCGTTTTACCGGCCTCGCTGTCAACAAGCCGGTATGGTCGTTCTTGCCATCCTCAACCTCGCGGTGGGACTGGTGGCGACGACGGTTGTCGCCGTCGACACACATCGCCGCGGGCTGTCGACACGCATGCAGGCTGGCTGGATCGGGTTCGTTGCTGTCAGCAGCATCGGCGGCTCGGTTGCCGTCGCTGCCGGCGATGCGGGTTTGCTCCGGCTGTTGCAGTTCGGGCGCGACCCCATGCTCGTGGTGACCCCGGTGCAGCTTCTTGCCACGGTGCTCATCGCCGGGGTCACGCTGAGCGCGCTGGCGGTGCTCGCATATGGGTTCGGCAGCCGGTACGGGCCGCTTGCGGCGGCCTGATCGCCGCCGCGCCGTCGAATCCAGCACCAATAAGATGGATCTGGCGTACCCCTCAAACATGAACCCCGCCCGCCGATTCGACCTGCTGGCTGTCGGCCTGATGGCGATCCCGGCAGTCGCCGCGTTGGTCGTCTGGAATAGCCTCTCCGCCGAGATGGCGATCCACTGGAACGCCGCCGGCACGCCGGACAACACGGTTTCGAAACCGCTGGCGACGCTGGGGCTGCCGCTGTTCGGCATCGCCACGGTTGTCGCCGTTCGCCTGCTGCCCGACTCGCTGACGAGCACACCGGGCGGCGAAACCCCCGCGATCCTCTTTGTCGGCGTCGTCTTCGCGTGGGTCGAGACGCTAGTGCTCGTCTGGAATCTCGGCTATCGGTTCAACGTTGCACTGGCAACGGTACCCGTGTTGGTGCTGGCTGCGGGATTGGTCTGGTATTCGCTTGATAACAAGGCGACAAGATAGCTATGATTGTGGACTGTTGTGTTCGATCTTCTCACGTCACACATGGAAACATTAACTCGTCAATTGATATTTGATATGAATTATCTTGTTAGAGTTATATTGTCTCGATATGAGCGAGGATGCAGCATCTGGCGGATGTTATGACTGGTTTCATCATCGAAAGCAACTATTTAAAAAGGCTCTTGATCACCGTGGATCAATCTATTATACTTACCAACGTAACTATTTTGCAGCTAAATATGTGGGATGGCTCGGCTGGGGCTTGGATTTATTAACCGCGATTGTAGGTGGTGTCTTGATTTATGTACTTCGGAGTGGTGGATCACCACAGGCCGCAGTTTATCTTGCAGTAACAATACTGATAAGCTCATTAATCAGTTCTTTTTACGGTCCGAAACTCCGCTCACGTGATTATTATAATGCAGGTCAAGAACACCAAGAGTTGCATGACGAATTTGACCATTTTATTCATTCAAAAATTTCCAACCCAAATAGACCAAATGCTAATTTAGAAGAAACGCTTGAGGATCTAAACAGCAAAAGACATGATCTTAACCAATCTACGCCGCAATTAGGCGGTATATGGTATTATTTAATGAATATTGTCGAGAAAATAAAAAGTATTTACCAATGGATTGTACCCTGGAAAAAGCAAGAAACATGGTCTAAAGAGAAGTTCGAGGAAATCATGCCCGAAAATTGCTCTCCAGAATCAAGTCCTGATTGGTTGGAAAATGAGTAATAATATATTCGGTTAATTTCACCCGATATTTATTCAAGTAGAAAAATATTTGAATAAAATAATTTTTATTAGAACAATTATTATTTTGATAGTTATATATTTTTTACGCCTCGCCTGGACGGTAATCACGACTCACCGCCCGCCACTTCCCAGTCCGGAACCGCCACAGCGTCACCGCCGCCGGCACCCCAGTTTCAAGCACCAACGCGACGTACAGCGCGGTCTCACCGAGTGCCGTCACCGTCCCGAGATACGCTACCGGCAGTGTGAACACGTAGAGCCCGACCAACGAGGCATAAAACGGGATTCGGGTGTCGCCAGCCCCACGGAGCGCACCCGTCGCCGAGCCGTCGACGCCCATGGCGACGAGGCTCACCGCCGACACGGCGATAAACGTCGCCGACAACGCGACCGCCGTCGGGTCGTCGACAAAGAGGGTCGCTATCGGCTCGGCAAGCAGGATCACACCCGCGGCGACGAACAGGTGGACGACGGCGGCAAGCGTAATGATCTGGGTGCCGTAGGCCGTCGCCTCGCCTTCCTCGCCCGCACCCAGTTCCTGCCCGACGAGTGTGCTGGAGGCAATCGACAGCCCCCAGCTGGTGCTGTTGGCGATGTTTCGCACCCGGCGACCAACCTCAAGCGCGGCCACCGTCGCCGAGCCGAAACTGGCGGTGATCGCCAACAGCGGAAAGGTGGCGAGCCCCTGTGAGACCCGCCGGGCGATCAGCGGCGTCGACACCCGGAGCAACTGCCCCAGAAGCTCGCGGTCGAACTGCGGGCCGGCCACCGACAGGGCAACTGGGCTGGCACCGCGACCGAAGTACTCGCGGCCGAACATGCCCCACGAAAAGATCAGTGTCACCACCCCTGTCGCCACCGCGGTACCGACCGCCGCGCCGGCGACGCCCCAGCCGAACCCGAAGATCAGCGTACCGCTGAGGGCGACGTTCAGCACCGCGCCGCCGGCCCGCACCACCATCGGAGTAAAGGTGTCGCTGACGCCGGCGTAGGTGCGGCTGGCGATCATGTTCAGAAACTCGAAGGCGAGTGCGGGCGCGACGATCCCGAGATACGTCGTACCGTAGCCAACCGCCGCAGCGTCGTTGCTCAGGAGGGCGATGAGTGGGTCGGCAAAGAGGACGAAGCCCGCGACCACAGGCACCGCCAACGCGAGGGCGACCCAGACGCTCTGTTTGACCAGCAGCGCGGCGCGGGCGGACTCACCGCCGCCGTAGTTCTGGGAGACCAGCCCGACCGTCCCGCCGGCAAGGCCGATGGCGACGAACTTCCCGACCGTCCAGTACGCGCCGGCGAAGGCCAGCCCGGCGACCGCTGGCGCGCCCAGCACCGAGCCGACCATCGCAAGGTCGGCGGTCTGTTTCGACATGATGGCGAAGCCGGTGATCACCCGCGGCCAGGCGAGGTCGACCGTCGCCGTCAAGCGGTCGCGCTCGATGACCCCCAACCGCGCGAGCAACGCGGCGAGAACGGCAACCGGGCGGGCAGGATCGACCATTCGGTCGGGCTTGGTGAGCGGCGGGTTTGCGTCTATTGCTTTGGCGGCGATGGGGCGGTCGAGTAATCGTAAGTCGCTTACCGATCACACGGTAATCACACCCATGACTCCCGATCAGTGGCGCACCTACCTCGTCACACAGCAGTCCCTTTCTGCGGGCCGGTCGACGGAAACCATCGTCGAGGCAGCCATCGAGGGCGGCATCGACGCCGTCCAGCTCCGCGAGAAAGACACCTCGGCGCAACACCGGATCGAACTCGGCGAGCGACTCCGCGAGCTGACAAGCGACGCTGGCGTCGATCTCATCGTCAACGACCGGATCGATATCGCCTACGCGATCGGGGCCGACGGCGTCCACCTCGGCCAATCCGACCCCTCGGTGTCGACAGCCCGCGAGATCCTTGGCCCGGAGGCGACGATCGGCGTCTCGGTGTCGACGGTCTCGGAGGCCCGGCTGGCGGCGATCAGCGGCGCGGACTATCTCGGTGTCGGCGCAGTCTACGGCACCGACTCGAAACCCGACGCTGAAACGGCCGACGACGGCCTCGGTGTTGACCAACTCGCCAAGATCGTTGAGGCGGTGACGATCCCGGTCGTTGCCATCGGCGGAATTACCTCCGAAAACGCCAGCGGGCCGATCCAAGCCGGCGCGAGCGGCGTAGCGGTCATCAGCGCAATCACCGCCGCCGACGATCCGGCGGCCGCCACCCGCGCGCTGCGCGAGGCGGTCGGCACCACGGCCGAGAAAGCGGAGGTAGCCGCCGATGACTGAGGTGTCCGTGTCGCCGGCCGCGCTCGCCGAGTCGCTGACGAGTCTGCGGGCAACCGAGCCGCTGATCCAGCATCTCACCAACCGGGTGACGATCAACGATGTGGCCAACAGCACCCTCCACTGGGGCGCGCTGCCGGTGATGGCCGACGGGCCAAACGATGGCCCGGAGATGGCCCACGGCGCGAGCGCGGTGTTGCTCAACACGGGCCAGGTCAACGACTCGCTGAGCGAAGCAATCTACGAGACCGGACTCGCGGCCAACGAACTCGGCGTGCCGGTCATCCTCGACCCGGTTGGGATGGGGTCGACGCCGACCCGCAACGAACTCGTTGAGCGACTGCTCGCGGATGTCGATTTCGCGGCGATCAAAGGCAACTACGGCGAGATCAGCGCTCTCGCTGGCGCGGAAGCCGAGGTCAAAGGTGTCGAATCCGTCGGCGAGTACGACGAGATCGCCGACACCGCTCAGGCGGTCGCCGACTCCGCCGACACTGTTGTCGTCGCCTCCGGCGAAACCGACATCGTCGCCACCGCCGACGCGGCCTACCGCGTTGCGGCCGGCGATGAGATGATGGGCGAGGTCGTCGGTACGGGCTGTATCCTCGGCGGGACGGTCGCCACCTTCTGTGGCGGGCTCGACGACACCCTGACGGCAGCACTCCACGCGACACTGGCCTTCGGGCTCGTCGGCGAGCGCGCTGCCGGCGACGAGTACAGCGGGCCGGCAAGCTACCACACGAACCTGCTCGACGGGATCTGGAATCTCACACCCGAGGCCGCCAGCGACCTCTATGTCGACCTCGACGACCGCGTTGAGCGGATTGCGTAAGCCAAGGATCACACGCCAGCCAGAGTAAGGGCTAACCCCCGGCAGCAGCAAGCCACTGTATGCCCACCGCCGACGCCACAGGCGACACCGAACCGAGCGACAGCGATCTTCGGGACGCCGCCGAGACCGCCCTCACCCAATGTCTCAATCTCGGGAGCGAGGAGACCTGTCTGATCGTCACCGACGACAAACGCGAACGGATCGGCGAAACCCTCTATATGGAAGCCAGCGCGATCACCGACGACCCGGTGATCGTTCGCTACCCGCCCGGGCCCCAACACGGCGCGGAGCCACCCGAACCAGTCGCCGCCGCCCTCAACGCAGCCGACGTGTTTCTCGCGCCAACGACAAAAAGCATCAGCCACACCCGCGCCCGCGGTGACGCCTGCGAGAACGGTGCCCGCGGTGCGACCCTCCCAGGGATCACGGAATCGGTCTTTGTCACCGGCCTCGATGCCGACTACGAGGCCATCGAAGAACACAGCGAGACCCTCCACGAACAGGTCAAAGATGCCGACGAGATCCGGGTGACCAGCCCGCAAGGCACCGACATCACCGTCGATATCGGCGACCGCGAGTGGCTGCTCGATACGGGCATCGTCCACGACGATGGCGGCTTCTCGAACCTCCCAGCCGGCGAGATCTTCGTCAGCCCCGAGAGCGCGACCGGCACCTACGTTGTCGACGGCACGATGCGACCCCACGGCCTGCTCGACGATGACCAGCAACTCACCTTCGAAGTCGACGACGGCTATGTGACCGAGATCAGCGACGACGCGATCCGGAGCCAGATCGAAACCGCCGCCGAGGCGGTCGGCCGCGATGCCTACAATCTCGCCGAACTCGGGATCGGCACCAACGTCGGCGTCGACGAGCTCGTCGGCTCGGTACTGCTCGACGAGAAAGCCGCCGGTACTGTCCATCTCGCGATCGGCGACAACGCAGCCATCGGCGGCGAGACCAACGCGCCGCTGCATCTCGACGGCATTCTTCGAGAACCCACCGTCTACGCCGACGGCGAGGAGATCGAGTTGCCGGCCTGAGAACCGAGCGGGGCGTTCAAGAACCACCAGGCCACACACCCGGTATGCAGCTTTCGGAGGCAACGTGGCCCGAGATAGAGGATTGCGAGAGCGACCTTGCAGTCCTGCCGGTCGGGAGTACCGAACAACACGGCCCCCACGCCCCGCTCGGCACCGACGCCAAAACTGCCGCCGCCGTCGCCGAGGCTGGTGTTGAGACCTACCGCGAGCGAACCGGCGAGGACGTGCCGGTCGCGCCAACGATCCCGGTCGGGATCGCCGCCGAACACCGCGCCTTCGACGGGACGCTGTGGGTCAGCCCCGAGACATTTCGGGCATACGTCCGGGAAACCGTCGCCAGCCTCGCGCATCACGGCTTCGATCGGGTCGTCATCGTCAACGGCCACGGCGGCAACACCGATGCACTCCGAGAGGTGACGGGGACGATCTCACGCGAGGACGACGCCTACGCGGTCGCCTTCACGTGGTTCGACAGCATCGATACCGACGAAGCGATGGGCCACGCTGGCCCCGTCGAAACAAGCCTCCTCTCTCACATCGACGACGAGGCGATCCACGAAGACAAAATAGCTGCCGCCCGCGAGGGTGCCAGCGAGGGGTGGGGCGAGTGGGTCGCCGGCGTCAACCTCGCCCACGACAGCGACGAGTTCACCGACAACGGTGTCGTCGGCGATCCAACCACGGCGACAGCCGAGCTCGGCGAGCAACTCCTTGCTCGCAGCGGCGAGGCACTTGCCGACCTGCTTGACGCTGTTGACAACAGAGAAAACTAACGATGCAGACCAACAACGTTCGATGCCGGCTTAGTCGTCGTCGCTGGCATCGCCGTCCGCATCGTCGTGGGCGTCCTGCAGGGAGCTCCGGAGCTGCGGGACGGTGCCGGTGAGCTCACCCACGTCGTCGTGGGCGGCCTCAATTGTTTCCAACAGTTCCTCGACGGCCTCGATGTCGGCCTCCAGATCCTCGGCGTCCTCGAAGGCGTCGGCGCGTTCCCCGAGGGTGTACCACTTTTTCGCTTGGCGGAGGTGCTCCGGTGCCTCGCCGACATCGAGGGCGGATTTTAACCCGTTGAGCACGCCGAGGACGTTGTCGGCGTCGGTCTCCCAGATATCGTCGGCCGTCGGCAGGGCCCCGCGGGCCGCCGACAGATGCTGTTCGACATCTTCGCGGGTCTCCGCGGCGGCCTCGCCGAACAGCTCGTCGTCATCGAAGGTAGCTTGACTCATAGTTGATGATAGGCGCGGGGGCGGTTAAAAACGAGCCCGAAAGTGAAAGTGAAATCAGCAGTGCTGTCGGCTCACTCGCCGGCTTCGGCGACGGCGACCAACTTCATCAGTGGGTAGCCATCTTCCATCTCCATACGCGTCCGAGCGGTCACACCCTCGTACGCGATTCGCATCTCAACGGTCATCAGGCTCCCGGTCAGTTCGGTGTAGCCGTTGTCGTGATCGATAGCGTCGGCCACGCGGTCGTCATCGATAGCGACGGCCACCGACTCGCAGAACGGTTGGTTTTCGATGGCCTCAGCCATCGCGGTCTCTAAGCTTCGGGTGCTGTCGGGGCTAACCGGCGTGCCGGCAAACTGGTGGTACAGCGAGCCAAATTTGATACCGGCCTCAAAACAGGCCTGTTCGGTGGTGGGCGGCATACAGCAACCACGGTTGGCGGCGGCTAAGGCGTGTCGACTTGGTGAGGGGCGACACCACCGACCGGGGCGTAAACGCTAACAACTACCATGAAATCGGCACGGAACCGCGCGTTACTTACGCGTCGTCCTCCCTTTGCCGAATGAATGGCGCGATCTGTGCTGCTGACTGGGGCCGGCGGTCGTGTCGGGCAGGCCATCCTCCGGCATATCGGCGCCGACTACGACTGGCGGCTGTTGGATCGTGAGCCGCTTCCGGCGGCGAAACTCCCCGATGGGGTGGACAACAGCGACGTCTATGTCGCCGACGTGACCAACCGGGAGGCGGTGCGCAACGCCGCCGAGGGCTGTGAGGTCATCATCCACCTCGCCGGCGACCCGCGACCGAACGCCCCGTGGGAAAGCGTCCTCCACAACAACATCGACGGCACACAGTCGGTACTCCAGGCCGCCGTCGATCTCGGCGTCGAAAAGGTCGCCTTCGCCTCCTCGAATCACGCGGTCGGCAACTACGAAACCGAAGCAAAGAAACCCGATCTCTACCGCACCCACGACGATTTCACGCTTGACGGAACCGAACTCCAGCGACCCAGCAACCTCTATGGCGTCTCAAAGGCTGCCGGCGAAACCCTGGGACAGTACTACCACGACGAACACGATCTTTCGGTGGTCTGTGTTCGGATCGGCAACCTCACCGAGGGCCATCCGCCGCGCAACTACGAGCGCGGCCAGGCGATGTGGCTGTCCTACCGAGATTGTGCCCACCTCTTCGAACGCAGTATCATCGCCGACTACGGCTTCGAGATCGTGTACGGCATCTCCGATAACGACCGCAAATACTATTCTATCGAGAACACCCGACGCGTGCTCGACTATGAGCCGACAGACAACTCCGCGGAGTACCACCTCGACGGCACGCCGAAAGAAGAATCCGAAGCCTAACCTACCACGTCGAGGGCAGACAGGCACAGGCGAACCCGCCACACCGAAGCAGGAGTGATGATGTAATCTAAAATCGGTAGCCAGCCGGCTGGAAACCAGCAGTACACCGACTAGCCACGCGAACTGTTCGTTGCCACACCTGTCGCTGGCACGTGCTGTGTCAGCGTTCGAATAATGGGTAGGGGGGTTAGGGGGGTCAGCGAATCAAGGCTGAGTGGTGCCTCGATTCTCAGTGTTGAACATGGTACCCGTCTGCAGTGATACCACCATTCACAGACGGTATCTGTACATAATCGGGAGATAGCTAATAAAAATACTGGCCTTAGAATCAACTCTGATAATTCAATCAGCCGATCCGGTCATCTCATCGAGGGTGAACGGCGCTTGCGGTTCGACACACGCCCACCTGTCCAAGCAGTCGGTCAGTATCGACACGGAACACCCAGAAGTGACTACTAGGGCGGTGACTGCCAGCGCAAATCAAAAAGCCCGGAAAGAAATCGGTCAGGTAGGGTGTGCAGGCAAGAGTAGCCGTCTGGTGTCAACAGTCAGGCGTACCATGTTCAACACTGAGAACCGAGACACCAGACGGTACCAGATAGTTGTGGGTTGGATGTAATAAAGATATCGGCTGAGGAGGTCGATCGCCCTACTCGTCGACGGCGACAGCGTCGGCGTCGGCGTCGGCTGCTTCTGCGGCGGCTTCCGCGGCCGCTGCTTCCTCGGCTTCGGCTTCTTCCTTCTTTTCTTTGATTTTCTTCATCCGGAAGATCTCCTCGCGCTCCTGTTCTTCGAGCTTCTGTTCGATGTACTCCTGGTTGGTGTAGAGATCCGGGAGGAGTTTGAACTCAAGGGCGTTGACGCGGCGTTTTGTCGTTTCGATCTCCGTCAGCATCTTTTTCATCGCCGTTTCGACCTCCGCGGCGAGGATAATCGTCTCCAGCAGTTCCTCGTAGGCGTCGGCGGCCTCGTCGATACGGGCCGAGGAGCCGAGCAGCCCGTAGCCGCGCTCATCGAGGGATTTCTTCACCTTCGAGGATTCGATCTGTGGAACGACGACCCCCATGATATTCTTCGATTGGATCGTGATCTCAGGGTGTTCCTTGAGTGCGGCCGCCGCGCCGCGAACCGCCACGTCGCCTTCCATCGCCCGCGCCATGTTGAGCTTCCGCTGGGCGGTCTCGTAATCCTCGTTGAGGTCGTTGCGTACGTCTTGGGCCTGATCGAGGATATCCATGAACTCCATGATCAGCCCGTCGCGCTTCTGTTCGAGCGTATCGTGGCCACGCTCGGAGAGCTCGATGCGATCTTCGATCGCCATCAGGTTCTTCCGTGTCGGTTTAACGTCCTCAGCCATCGCTTACCGGACTGTTGGCGGCCACGGTCTTAATCTTTTCAGTTCGGTCGAAAAAATGAGCCGCGGGTGGGTGTCGACAGTCCCGATCAGTCGGCAGGCTGAGCGCTTGCGCCGCCACCGACGGATTTCAGGATGTCGTGGTTCTGCAGGAGGTACGCGCCGTAGCCGACCTTCGCGGTGAGGTCAAGCACCATGAAGGCGGCCGTCTCGGTGTACAGCGGGATGAAGCCGAGCGTCCCTTCGGTGCCGAGGATCCAGACAACCGGGTAGGCCAACCACAGCACGATCAGGAGGTTCTTCAACGTGTTCGTCAGGCTGCGGGCCGCATCGGACTGGTTTGCCGCGGCGGCGCTGAGTGTGCCGACGAGCACGTACAGGAGGACGAGCAGGGCACCGGTGCTGATACCCCACCAGACGATCCGCCAGATCGCTTCCTGTGCGAAGGCGCCAATGAGACCGGTGGCGATCATGAACACGTCAAGGCCGATCAACGTGTAGATCGTCTCTCGGTCAGCATTGGCGAGCAACGCAAGGTCTAACAAGAGCAACGGTGTGGTAAACAGCCAGTCAGCGTACCGTGCCCAGTAGATGTCAAGCACGGTGCCGTCTACCAGTTCGACCTCGGTCAACCCGAAGCCGGTTGCCATCGCGAAGTACATGCTGAATGCGATGGTCGTAACGAAGATGTTGATCGCATAGAACTGTTTGAGCTTCGTGTCTTTCACGCCCCACCCCCGGCCAAGGAAGTACAGGAGTCCGAGGGCCATCCCTATTGTGCCGATCCACAGCCAAATCTGCTCGCTGCCTGGTGTTACTGGTGCTGCCATAATCCATACGTGGTTAGGGGCGGAAATGGTAAAAACTGCTTACCAGACTAGTTAGGGAACCTCGGATCACCGACCTCGAAACCGCCACCAGCAACCGGTGATCAGCTATCTCCCGAAACAACATGTGGTGACTCAGCGATGAGGCCGTCGACACCGGCCTGAGCGAGCGCGTGGGCCTCCTGTTGGGTCGTCACCGTCCAAGCGTTGATTCGACGGTCGGCAGTGTGCGCACGGTCGAGCAACTGGTCGCCAGCGGCGGTCGTCGTACCCGATTCGTCGAGGAGCGCATCCAGCGGCGGGTGGATCGCTGCGGCATCGTAGCGGTCAGCGAGATCGATCCCGCTCTCTACGTCGTCGGCGACGAGCGGCGCGACGGGAACCGCAGGATCGACTGCACGGGTCGCCGCCAGCGCGCCCTCGTAGAACGACGAGACGAGCAGGTCGTGGTCGGTGTCGGTCGCAACAGCAAGAGCGCGTGTAACGAACGGTCGCCAGCGGTCGCCAGCGGCACTGCGAGCGTCGTCGTCATCGACTTCGCCAAACTGGAGTCCCCCGCATCCGGGGTGTTTGAGTTCGAGGTTGACTCCCACCGAGTCGGGGATCGCTGCCAATATCTCGGTCAGTAAGGGGATCGGCTCGTCGCTGTCGCCGATGGTGTACCCGCTGATCTCGTCGTAGGAGAGCTCCCAAACCGGCGTGTCGCTGACGGCCGGCGGCGCGTCGGTCAACCGCGAAAGGTCGTCGTCATGGAAGACGATCACGCGGTCGTCGCTGGTCGCCCGGGCGTCGATCTCGATGGCGTCAGTGCGGTCATCACTGGCGGCTGCACGCATCGCGGCGACCGTGTTTTCGGCGTTGTCGGCGGCGTAGCCGCGGTGGGCGATGACGTGTGGGTGTGTGCGACCCATTGGGAGCAAGTTGGTGCGGGCCGTCCTAAGTTGGTGGGTGTCAGTCCGCGTGGGGGCTGGGGGTCGGCGGCGACAGCGGCGTCGCGTGCGCCCGGATAGATGCTATTTTACGCCACACCCACAGAGAGGGCCGTATGGACTACGACCCGCAGGAACTCGAAGCCGAGTGGCGGGATCGGTGGGCCGACGAGGCCCGATACGAGCCCGACCCCGGCGACGCGGCAGCCCCCGAAGACGAGGAGACGACGTTTATCACGGTTCCCTATCCCTACCCCAGCGGCGGCATGCACATCGGGCACGCCCGAACCTACACCGTCCCCGATGTCTACGCCCGGTATCGACGCCAACAGGGCGACAACGTACTGTTCCCGATGGCCTGGCACGTCACCGGCACCCCGATCATCGGTGCGGTTGAACGCCTGCAGAAACGCGAGGAATCACAGATGTCGGTGCTGCAGGATACCTACAACGTCTCTGACGACGTGCTCGAAGACCTCGAAACCCCGATGGGCTACGCGCATCACTTCATCGAAGAGCACTACAAGAAGGGGATGCGCTCGCTCGGCCTCTCGATCGACTGGCGGCGCGAGTTTACCACCAACGACGACCGCTACTCCAAATTCATCACGTGGCAGTACGAGACGCTGAAGGAGCGCGGGCGACTTGAAAAGGGTCTCCACCCGGTCAAATACTGCACCGAGCAAGAAAACCCGGTGACGACTCACGACCTGCTTGAAGGCGAGGACGTGGAGTATCAGGAGTACACCCTGATCAAGTTCACCCACGCCGGCGACAGCGGAAGCGACGACGCCAGCGACGAAACGGTCGTCCCGATGGCAACGCTGCGCCCCGAAACCGTCCGTGGCGTCACCAACGCCTACATCAACACCGAGGCGACCTACGTGGAGGCCAGCGTCGACGGCGAAACGTGGCTCGTCTCCGTCGAAGCCGCAGAGAAACTGGAACTCCAGGATCACGACGTCGAAATCCACCGTGAGTTCCCCGGCAGCGAGGTCGTTGGCGAGACCGTCACCAACCCCGTTACCGGCGACGAGATCATCATCCTCCCCGCGGAGTTCGTCGATCCCGACAACGCCACCGGCGTCGTCATGTCGGTGCCGGCACACAGCCCAGACGACTACCTCGCCCTGCAGGAGGCGAAAGCCGATACGGAGCAACTCGAATCCTACGGGATCAACCCCGACGAAGTCGAGGCTATCGAGCCAACCGCGATCCTCGATGTCGAGGGCTACGGCGAGATTCCCGCCAAGGACGCCGTCGAATCCGCCGGCATCACCGACAGTACTGATCCCGAGCTGGAGGAAGTCACCCAGGACGTATACAACGCGGAGTTCCACACCGGTACACTCCACGACGAGTACGGCGAGTACGCGGGTGAAGTGATCGAAGACGTCCGCGACGAGTTGGCCGCCCACTACCGCGAGCAGGGTGCCTTCGGCGCGATGTACGACTTCCCCGAACCCGTCATCTCACGGGCCGGCGGGAAAGTCGTCGTCGCCTATCAGGATACGTGGTTCCTCACGTACAACGACGAGGACTGGGAGGAGGCCGCCAAGCGCGCCGTCGAGCGGCTGGACGCCACCCCCGAGAACACCCGCGGGGAGTACACCCATACCATCGACTGGCTCAACGAGTGGCCCTGTATCCGCAACTACGGGCTCGGCACCCGACTGCCGTGGGACGACGAGTTCGTCATCGAACCGCTGTCGGACTCGACGATCTACATGGCCTACTACACGATTGCCCACCGCCTCGAAGAGATCCCGGTCGACGACCTCGATCGAGAGTTCTTCGACGCGCTGTTTTACGGAGCCGACGCCGTCGAGGGCGCAGCCGACGAGCGCGCCCTTGACCTCCGGGCGGAGTGGCAGTACTGGTACCCCGTCACTCAGCGATTTTCGGCCAACGACCTCATCTCGAATCACCTCACGTTCTTCCTGTACCACCACGCCGAACTGTTCGACGAGGCCCAATGGCCCGAGGGGATCACGATCATGGGGATGGGGCTGCTCGAAGGCGAGAAGATGTCGTCCTCGAAAGGCCACGTCGTCCTGCCAGGCAAAGCCATCGAGGACTACGGCGCGGACACCGTCCGTTTCTTCCTGCTCAACTCCGCCGAACCGTGGCAGGATTACGACTGGCGGGCCGACCAGGTCGAAGGCGTCGAGGATCAGCTCCGACGGTTCTGGAACCGCGCCCAAGAGTTGATCGACGACGAGACAGCGGCTGCGGCCGACGGCGTCGACCCCGACAGCGATCTCGAACACATCGATCGCTGGCTGCTGTCGAAACTGCAGACGACGATTGCTGATGTGACGGCTGCCCTCGACAACGCCGAAACCCGAACCGCCTCACAGGCTGCCTTCTACGGCTTCGAAGAACACCTGAAGTGGTACCGCCGGCGGGCCGATCTTGATCGGGACGGCGCACAGTGGACACTCCGGCACGTCCTCGAAACGCGGCTCCGGTTGCTCGCGCCGTTCATCCCGTTCATGACGAACGAACTCCACGAACAGTTGACCGGCACGCCCGCTGAGGACGCGCCGTGGCCTGAGGTCGACGAAAGCTGGGAGTCGCCACGCACCGAAACCGAGGAGCGTCAGATCGAACGCCTCGCCGACGATATTCAGGACATCCTCACCGTCACCGAGCAGGATCCCGCAACGATCCGGGTCTACGTCGCCGCCGACTGGAAACGCAAGGTCTTCGAGACGGTTCGGGAGGTCGGCACCGACGTAGGGCAGATCATGGGCGAGGTCATGCAGGATCCCGACCTCCGCGAGCGCGGCGACGCCGTCAACGATCTCGCACAGGATCTGGTCGAACTCGTTCGCGGTGTCGACGACGAGACGCTTGCTGCGATGGCCGAGATCGATGAGGTCTCGACGTACGAAACGGCGGTCGACTTCCTGGAACGCGAGTACGACGCCGACGTGGCGGTCTACGCCGAGGACGGCGACGACATCGACGATCCCGAGGGGCGGGCCTCGAAAGCAGTGCCGTTCCGGCCGGCGATCCACATCGAATAATCGATCTGGCAGTCAGGCGTCGGCGAGGCCGAGCAGGTCGAAGACGGTGCCGTTGTTGGCCTCGTTGGCCTCAGTGTAGACGACGTGAGCAGCGGCCACATCTTGAATCGCCAATCCCGTCGAGTCGAAAACGGTGATGCCGTCGGTGGGGGTGCGACCCTCTTTTTCACCGATAACGATCTCACCTAACGCGCCGTAGATGTCGTCGTCGGTGAGCGTGCCCGCGCTGTAGGGGACGTTGATCTCGCCGGAGTGAGTCGTCTGTTCGTAATCGTCGATAACGAGTTTTGCATCCAGCAGAATCCGGTCGCTTAGTTCGTGTTTTCCCGCGGCATCGGCCCCGATGGCGTTGATGTGGGTGTGGTCACCCACGTCGTCGCGGTCGACGATTGGTGATTCGACCGGTGTAACGGTGGACAGCACGTCACAGGCGGCGGCCTCGGTAATCTCGCCACCGCGCACGTCGAAGCGATCCGCAAAATGGTCGATAAAGTCGGCGACGCGCTCGGGATTTTGGTCGGCGACGACGACCTCCTCGATAGGGCGCACCGTCGCAATCGCTTCGAGTTGGGTGTAGGATTGGACACCCGCGCCGACGATGCCCAGCGAGGTTGCGTCCGCGACTGCGAGATGGTCGGTGGCGACGGCGGCAGCCGCGCCGGTGCGCAGCCGTGTCAGCTCGCGGCCGTCCATGATCGCCAACGGGAACGCGGTTTCAGGGTCGGAGTAGATCATCGTCCCCAGCACGGTCGGCAGCCCGCGGTCGGCGTTGTCGGTGTGGACGTTGACCCATTTGACGCCCGCGGCGTCCCAATCGGCGGCCCCCTCAGCGGTTTCGACCGCGTCGCCGTCGACCGAGAGGTACGCCGGCATCGACCGGAAATCGCCGTTGTACTGCGGGAGGTCGATGTAGGATTTCGCCGGCATCTGGGCGTCGCCGCGTTCGTAGGCCCCGAAGGCGGCTTCGATCGCCGGCACCACCGCGGCCATCGGCGCGTTGGCCCCGACATCGTCGCTGTCGAGCAGCAGAGTATGCATAGCTAGTGCTTCGAGCCCGAGATAGTAACGATTGGGTTGGGATCAGCGGGCAGCGATCCCGGCGGTCGTGTCGCTATGGCTGACACCGTCCTGACGAGAACTGAGTAGGTAAAAACGTGGCCGCCGCCTGGAGAACGAGGACGGTGCGTGGTGGCGGTCTACGTCACTGTCGACAGCTTACTCGTCATCGTCCTCATCATCATCGTCGTCATCGTCTTCTTCCTCATCGTCTTCCTCCTCATCGTCTTCCTCCTCATCGGCCTCATCTTCAGCATCCTCGTCATCATCGTCTGCGTCGTCATCCGCTGCTTCTTCGCGCTCCTCGGCTTCCTCACGGTCGTCGTCAGCGGCTTCGTCGTCAGCGTCGTCAGCGATTTCGTACTCGTATGTCTCCTCGACGAGCGTCAACGAGCCATCCTGAACGACGTACTCCAGTTCGCCCTCCGCGTTGGCAGCTTCGTACTCGATTTCGAGTTCGTCGAGTGATTCGTCGCCGTCGGTAAGGGCCGAACGGTTGACCGTCGCCGTGCCGTCAACGTCGGTGGTGAGCGTGACCGCTTCCTCACCCTCAACGGTGAGCGAGGCGTTCTCGACTGGGTCGCCAGCGTCGGTCATCGTTACCGTGACTGTATCAGCATCGAGCGTCGCGTCCATCTCCAGATCTGAGATTGATGCTGCCGACGCGGCAGTATCTGTCTGTGCGACACCCGCTGCGGCGGCACCCGAGCCCGCAACGAGGACGACCGCTAGCATTGCCAAGAGGGTTTTTGAGATTGTCATTGCGGGTGAAACAACGGGTGGACAGGATATAAGCCAGGAACACCGTCACCCAGAATTGCGCCGATTTGTACCGGATTAACGCGGCAGAAGTGGCTCTGAAAACGCGATTGAACGAGCAGCCGGGGAGTGGTCGTCGCGCAGAGAGACTGGAACATCCTCACCGACGAACGAAAAGAAACCGGGCGTGGAGCGCGTGATCGAACGTAGTTGACAGCCGCGGCGTGGGTCGGAACGTATTTTGCGTGGCTGTTGGCCGAGCTTACATCGCGCCGCCCATGCCACCCATACCGCCCATGCCGCCCATACCGCCAGCACCGCCGGGGCCGCCCTGGTCGTCCTCTTTGTCCGTCGAGAGGTCGCCGGCGGAGATGATGTCGTCGATCTTCAGGACGAGATTCGCGGCCTCAGCAGCAGACGCAACGGCCTGCTCTTTGGCGTGGGCTGGCTCGACGACGCCGGCGTCGAAGGTGTCGGTCACCGCGCCGGTTGTGGCATCGAGGCCGGCGTGGGTGTCGCCACTTTCGTGTTCGGCTCGGAGATCGACCAGCGAGTCGATGGAGTCCAGCCCGGCGTTCTCGGCGAGCACGCGGGGGACGAGTTCCAGCGAGTCGGCGAAGGCCTCGACGGCGAGCTGTTCGCGGCCTTCGATACTGTCGGCGTAATCGCGGAGCCGCGAAGCAAGTTCGACCTCGGGCGCGCCGCCACCGGCGAGCACGCGGCCGTCGGAGACGGTCGTCGAGACAACGTCGATGGCGTCGCTGATACCGCGTTCGAGCTCGTCGACGACGTGGTCGGTCGAGCCACGCAGCAGGAGCGTGACGCCGTGTACTTCGTCGCCGCTGCCTTCGACGTAGAACAGCTCGTCTTCCTCGTCGCGGCTGATCGAGCCGTTGCCGAGATCAGCGGCCGTCAGCGAGTCGATATCGGAGACAACGGAGCCACCGAGGACGTTCTTCAAGAATTTGATGTCGGACTTCTTGGTACGTCGGATCGCAAGCACGCCCTCCTTGGCGAGGTAATGTTGGGCGAGGTCGTCGATGCCCTTCTGACAGAAGACCACGTCAGCACCGGAGTCGACGATTTTGTCGACCTTTGCTTTGAGCTGTTCTTCCTCTTGGTCGAGGAAGTTCTGGAGCTGGTCAGGGGATTCGATCGAGACCTGCGTGTCAACGTCGGTTTCTTCGACCTCGATGGCCTCGTTGAGCAGCAGCGTGTCAGCGTTCTCGAAGCTGGTTGGCATGTCGTCGACGACGGGGTCTTTGTCGATGACCGCGCCAACGAGGAGTTCGCTGTCGCCCGCCGAGCGGCCGGTCTGGGTTTCGATGTTGAGGTTCTGGAGGTCGACAACGTGGGAACCGTCGTCGGCTGCGACCGTGATCTGCTGGACGGCGCGGACGACGAGGTCGGCCAGCACGTCCTTTTCGAGCTCCGCGCCCTTGCCGGTCATCGAGGTCTCGGCGACCTTCTTGAGGAGGGCTTCGTCGTCGGGGTCGACGGGTTCGGCGATGTTGTCGACTTCCTCGCGGGCCTGCTCGCTGGCGAGGTGGAAGCCTTTGATGATCGCCGTCGGGTGGATCTCCTGGTCGAGCAGATCCTGGGCGTTCTTCAAGAGCTCACCCGCGATGGCGACCGCGGTGGTCGTCCCGTCGCCGGCCTCGTCCTCTTGGGTTTCGGCGACCTCGACGATCATCTCGGCGGTCGGATTGTCGATATCCATCTCGGTCAGGATGGTGACACCGTCGTTGGTGACGGTGACATCGCCCGTCGAGCTGACGAGCATCTTGTCCATCCCTTTCGGTCCGAGTGTCGATCGGACGGAATCGGCGACCGCCCGAGCGGCCGAGATGTTGTACTGCTGGGCGTCCTTGTCCTGGACGCGCTGAGAGTCCTCTCCGAGAATGATCATCGGTTGACCCTGCTGCATGCGCTGACTCATAGTTCACTGCGTGATTGTTTGTGATTCTATATAACCCTGTTGGTCATGGTCGACAGCGACGAACGAAGCCACGATTTCCGAATGGAAAAAACACACAGCAAGCATCGGGGTTCGATCGTTTCATGTCGCATGTTACCACGCATCTTTCCGTGGGAAACACCCCGAGTTCGACTCGGTTTATATACGCACCACCGGGCAGTCCAGAACACACCGAGAGCGTTCGACACCCGCGTCCAGCACGCAACTGGACAGATAAACACCACTGTCCACCAGTGCGCACGTACATACGCACGCAGGGATACATCTCACGTATGGTACCGATTATCGGCGGCCTCGTCTCATTTGTCATCGCCCTCCTCATCGGCGGCGTGGCGATCTCACTCAGCGCCCGAGTCATCGTCGATGTCGACGACTACGGTCACGCGATCATGACGGCGTTTCTCGGCGCGGTCGGCTGGGCGCTCACCTCGTGGGTGCCGCTGATCGGCCCCCTCATCGCCCTCGTCGTCTGGATTGGCGTCATCAACTGGCGATACCCCGGCGGCTGGATGAACGCCGGAGCCATCGGCTTCATCGCCTGGCTCGCGGCGTCGGTCATCCTGTTTATCACAAACAGCCTCTTCAGTCTCGGGATCGGCGCGTTCGGCATCCCCGGCGTCTAAAAAAGCGACAGCGGCGGCCGCGCTCAGGTTTTGTCGATATCGGCGGCGGCCTCAGCCTGTTCGACCACCGACTCCAGCGTCGCCTTTGGATCGGTCGCGGCGACAGCGGCGTTGACCGCGCCTTCAAGCACGGGGCCGTCTGCGATGACGGCCTCGCCGTCGTGCATCTCGATGGCGACCTCGGCGTTCATGACCGCGCTGCCGAGATCGACGAGGACGACAACACCATTCCCATCGTCGGCGGCGGCAAGCGCGTCGCTGATGCGGTCGACGTTGGTGCCGATCACCCCGTCACCGTCGCCACCGGCGGCCTCGATGGCGGTGTCACCACCCATCTCGGCGGCGACCTCGACGATCCCCTCGGCGGCTTTCGCGCTGTGGGAGACAACGACGAGTCCGACCATCACTCCCCCGCGGCCTCCGCATCCGGGATCGTCGGCGACGACGCGTCGACATCCGGCACCTCGCTGTCGAGGTGGTCAGCCGCCGTTTCGAGCAGTTCCTCCATGATGTAGAGCGTACTCGTTGCGCCGGGATCTTGATGGCCGACTGATCGCCAGCCGAGATAGGACGCCCGACCCTTGCTCGCCCGGATCGGCACGGTGAACTGAACACCGGCCTCGGCGGCGGCGACCGCCTTGGCGAGGGCCTCAAGCGGCGGGAGATCGTCAGTCTCGATGGATTTCTTGAACGTGTGGACGGCCGGCGTCAGCGCGTCGACCATCGTCTGGTCGCCGACGCTGGCGTCGCCGCGGTCTTGCACCTTTTCGAGGTAGGTCTCCGCGAAGGCGACGGCGGTTTCCGGGGTAACCCCGTCTTCTAGTTCTTGGCTAGCAAAGACGAGCGAGCCGCCGTACAGCGGCCCCGACGCGCCGCCGACCTCCGAGAGTACCGTTTTGCCCGCGGTTTTGACGACGGTCTGGGCATCAGGATCTTCAAGATCAGCGACGGCATCAGCGGCTTCGGCCCAGCCGCGGGCCATGTTGCCGCCGTGGTCAGCGTCGCCGATCGCGGAGTCGAGGTCGGTCAAATGCGAGCGTTCGGCTTGGATGCGCTCAGCAACGGCTTCGACGGCGGCGACGACGGCGGCAGCGTCCCCGCTCATTGCACTGTCAGACCCGGGGTGTCGGCCGGCGCGTCGAGCAGCTCCTTGAGTTCCTCATCGACCGCACAGACCGTGATCGACGCCCCCTCCATGTCCAGGGAGGTCATGTAGTCGCCAACCCACGCGTCCCACGTTTCGAGGCCGTGGTCGCCGATGAGCTCCTGGAGCTTTCGGTTGACGACGAACAACTCCATCAGCGGCGTCCCACCCATCCCGTTGACGATGGTGACGACCTCCTGGCCCTCGTCGAGATCAAGGTCGTCGAGGACGCTTTCGGTGAGTTCCTCGGTGATCTCGTCGGCCGACATCACGTCGGTGCGCTCGGTGCCCGGCTCGCCGTGGATGCCGATACCGAGTTCGATCTCGTCGTCGGGGAGGTCGAAGGTTGCTTCGCCTTTTTCCGGCGTTACACAGGACGTGAGCGCCATTCCCATCGTGCCGACGTTGTCGACAACCTTCTGGGCGACCCGCTGGACTTCGTCGAGGTCGGCTCCTTCGGCGGCTTTCGCGCCGGCGGCCTTGTGGACGAGGATTGTCCCACAGACCCCACGGCGGCCCGAGGTATACAGCGAGTCCTCGACAGCGACGTCGTCGTTGACGACGACGGTGGCGACATCGGTGCCTTCCATCTCGACCATCTCGATGGCGGTCTCGAAGTTCATCACGTCGCCCTCGTAGTTTTTGATGACGGCGAGTACCCCTTCGCCGCTGTCAGTGGCATCGAGCAGGGCCTCGAACTCGTCGGCGGTCGGCGAGGAGAAGACGTCGCCGGCGGCCGCGCCGTCAAGCATGCCGTCACCGATATAGCCCCCGTGGGTCGGCTCGTGGCCGCTGCCACCGCCGGAAACGACGCCGACTTTGCCGTCGACAGGCGCGTCATCACGAACAAGCACCTGCGTGTCAGGCAGCCGCCGCATGTCGGGGTAGGCCGCAGTCATCCCATCGAGCATTTCATCGACGACATCGTCCGAATCGTTGATCAGTTTCTTCATAACCATGTTCACAATTGTCTGTGATAGACTAAAGGTTAATTGCGCCAGGATGTCAGGTAATACAAAGACCGACCGGTGATTACTCCGTCGCATATCGGTGCGCGGGGCGCTGTCGGGCGGGAGCACCGAGCGCGCGAGCAGCTAGCTACGCAAGTGCCGTCTCATCGAGGGCGGCTTCGATCTCGCTGATCGCGTCGGTGACGGCGGCGAGATCGTCGTCGACGGCCCCGCTCACAACGCGGTCGTACTCGTCGTCAGTCAACTCAGTTTCCGCGACGGCGACCTCGCGGAGCCGCTCGTAGTTGTCGCGGCGCGTAAACCGGGCCAGGCGGCGGCGAGCGGCTTCGATAGCGGTGGCGTCAGCAGCATCGCCGGCATCGTCAGTGGCGGCGTCGCCGGCGAAGGCCGACTCAAGACGGCGAACAAACGGGGCCACCTCATCGAGGCGCGCCCGGAGCGTCGCGGCCTCGGCAGGCGGCCACGTGACACAGAAGGCCGCAGCATCGAGGCGGTCGAGATAGGTCTGGTGTACCGCAACCGAGGTGCGGAGCGCGCCGGGGTCGTCGACGTAGTGTTCCAGTTTTGACGGCGAGTAGTCGGCGTACTCGACGAGTTCGGCCAACGGCTCGGTTCCAGCGGGCGTGGAGTCGATGTACTCAACCAAATCCCGCGGCGGGCGGTCGACGCCGACCAGCGGGCGGTCGGCTGCATCGCCGAGGAGATCGAATAGCTCACGCGCCGGGCGGGTTTCACGGAATCGCTCGAATGCGGCGCGAACCGCCGTGTTGTAGGCATCGACGCGCTCTCGCAGCGGCTCGGTCGAGACATCGAGATCAACGTCGGCGAGTCGTTGGAGATCGCGGAGACGGTCGGCTTCCTCACGGAGTTCGGCCAACCGCTCGTCGGCGTCGCCACGGGCCGCTCGATAGGCGTCGATCGCGGCCTCGCGTTCCTCCAACATGTCGACAGCCTTACCGGCAGTATCGATCTCTTCGCGGGCGAACTCGAAATCCGCCTCGTTCAGTCGGCGTTTGTCCAGCCGGTCGCTGACGCGCTGGAAGGCGTCGGCGGCGAAAGTATCGTCGGGCAGGGCGTCGACGAGTTCGAGGATCTCAGTTTGGAACTGGAGATACGCGGTGAAATCACCGGTGCCGGTCGCGCTGTCCTCATATCTGTCGAGCAGGCGTGTCGCGTTCCGGTAGGCGTCCGCGGCGGCTTCGACGCTGGCCTCGCCGTGCTCGTCGATGGCGGCCTCAGCGGCCGCAACGCGGTCGGCAGCAGCGCGAAGGTCGTCGACGACGTCGGGCGATGACCCCGCGGCGGAATCAACCATGTTACTCGTAGACCGCGTCGGGATCGAAAACCTTTGTGCCGACGGTCTCGCCGTCGATGGTGCGGTAGAAACAGCTCTCATGGCCGGTGTGACAGGCCCCGCCCTCCTGCTCAACGAGATACAGCAGGGTGTCAGCGTCGCAGTCAACCCGTACCTCTTTGACTGACTGAGTGTTGCCGCTGGTCGCGCCTTTCTCCCAGAGTTCCTCGCGGCTGCGGGAGTAGTAGTGGGCCCGACCGGTCTCGACAGTTTTTTCGAGTGCTTTTGGGGAGACGTACGCGAGCATGAGTACGTCCTTCGAGTCGGCGTCTTGGGCGACCGCCGGGACAAGCCCGTTGTCGCCGAAATCAACGTCTACCTGATCGGTCATTGGTAGGGCCCAGCGCGGCGAGGCGAATAGGCCTTTCCCGTCGGTTCGTGGGCTGCCGGTGCGTCTCTACTCGCCGCTGTAGCGAACACCCTCAGCGCGACCGTAGCCGTGGGCGCGGCCCCACTCGGCGAGGCGGTGGCGACTCCGGCGGGCCAGCGGGGCCAACTCCGGGGAACCGATGATCCCGAAGCCGACGACGATCACACCGAAGCCGGCGACGGTCATCGCCGACAGCGACTCCCCAAGGAGGAGCCAGCCGCCGAGGGTAGCGACGACCGGGCTGACGTAGAAGACAAGACTCGACCGGGTCGCGCCGACGGCATCGAGCAGATTGAAGTGCAGGATGTAGGCGAGCGCACCAGCAAAGACACCGAGGTAGCCCACCGAGAGGAGCGCCGAGGGCGTCCACGTCGCCGCGGCGACCGACTCGCCGGCAGCCAGGCTGAGCGCGTGGAGCAACGCCGCGCTGATCGGGAGGGCCCACGCGGTGCGAACCGTACTCGACAGCCGCGGCGCGGAGCGGCGGATCAACACGGTGCCGAGGGCGAGGCTCACCGCGCCGGCAAGGACGATCGCCGCGCCGCCGGTAAGGGTCGCCCGCAGCGTTGCCGGCGTGAGCTCGATAACCATGCCGACGCCGACGAGGCCGACGAGCGTGCCGGCCGCACCGGTCGCTGAGAGACGTTCGTCGCTGAGGAGGCCACCCGCAAACAGCGGGGTGAAGATCGGGACGAGCGCAAAGAGAATCGCGCCGACGCCGCTGGTGACCGACCCCTGGCCGAGGAACAACAGCCCGTTGGCGAGGCCGATGGCGAAGATGCCGGCAGCGAGAATCCCAGCGATATCACCGCGGGTTCGCGGGATGAGATCGCCCACGTCGTGGGTGAGGAGAACGTAGCCACCAAGCACGAGGGCTGCCAGATCAAACCGCACGGCGACAAGCAGCAGCGGCGGGATATCCGTGAGGCCGGCTTTCGCTGCGACGAACGTCCCGCCGAACAGGACGCTCACCGCGAGAAACGCGGCCGACCAGCGGTGGGTGCGCAGAGTCATCGGGCCTCCGATCCGTCGAACCCGCGGGGAGAGACAGGGCGAAAGACAGTATCGATCATACTCAACGAAAGGGGCCGAACGGGCATAAACCAATCCAGAAATCGCTGCACGGCGAGACAATCAGCCCGTCTGTGAAGGGTGGTCTCGGCGTGGAAACACACTGCGTCTCGAAGTGATTTCACGGTGTGAAAAACGGCCGAAACCGACTTGCGGGCGCGGCCGGAAGACAGGGTATGGATCGGGTCTTAGCAGAGATGGAGTTTCTCGCGCGGTCGGCCAACCGCGGCGACGTGTTGACGCTGGTGGCCGAGGCCCCACACGATCGGCAAGCGTTGGCACGAGAAACCGGGGCCTCCCAACCGACACTTGGGCGAATTCTTCGAGATTTCGAGGAGCGCAACTGGGTGCGAGCAACCGAGGGCGGCTACACGGCGACAGCGACCGGGCGGCTCGTCGCCGCAGGGCTAACCGAACTCTCCGAGAGCCTTGCTGCCGAACTACATCTCCGGGAGGTGAGCGAGTGGCTGCCGACCGACGGCCTCGGTTTCGATCTGGGGCGACTGGGTGAGGCGACGATTACGACCCCAACCCAGACCCGGCCGAGCGCGCCGATCAGTCGGGTGATCGAGTTGATCGAGGCGGCACACCGGGTGCGGATCTTCTCGCATGCGTTTAATGAGCAGACGCTGGCCGCGGTCGTCGAGTGGGTCGCCGACGGCGGGCAGTTCGAGGGCGTGTTCTCCGCGGCGGCGATCGATGCGGTGGCCCACGAGACAGGGCTGCGCGGGCAACTCCAGCAGTTGCAGGCGGCCGATAGGGCGAGGATTCGTGTCATCGATGACGCGATTCCGCTGGCGGTGACCGTCGCCGGCGACACGGTGAGCCTGTTGTTGCGGGACGACGACGGACGGCTGCAAGCGGCTGTCGACACTGACGACCCGGAGGTGGAGGTGTGGGCGACGGATCGGCACGGTCGGTACTGGGAGTCGGCGCGACCGCTGGCTGAGAGTGATCTTGCGATCGACGACTGAGGGCGACGGCGACAACAACGGCAAAAGCCGAGATAACAGCCGCTGACGATCAGACAGAGGGCGTCTCGGAGGCTGGCCGATCATGCTCACAGGTGCCGTCAAGACACCGCTCGCCGGAGGCTGTGCGAAACCGCGGGAGCCCACACTCACAGGTATCGGTGACGACGCCAGCCGGGAACGAAAACGAGGTTTCACAGTCCGGGTAGTCATCACAGCCGAAGAAGAGCCGACCGTCGGGGCTGCGAACACGGAGGGGCGCGCCACAGTCCGGACAGTCGTAGGCCTCATCGAACCGCTCGCGGACGGCCGCCGACAGTGACTCACAGGCGTAATCGACACAGAGATCGAAGGCTTCACCGCGTTCGACGCGCATCTGCGGGAGCCCGCAGTCCGGACAGGCGGAATCAAGCACGGTCGCTCCCGACGGCAAACCGTACTGTTCGGCGCAATCGAGACACCGAACCTCCCCGCGCGTGCGGACGAGTTGACCGGTGCAGAGCGGGCAGTCACCGACGGGGACGCCGGCCTCCGAGACTGGGTAGGAATCAACGCCACCGCCGTCGTGAGAGCTGACCGAGAGCTGTTGGCCGTCGGCCGCGGCGGTGAGGCTGAATCCCTCACCGTCGTGTTCGACGGTGACCTCGTCGGGGCGGGTGAGCCACGCGACGGGCTGGTAGCCGTCGGCGTCGTGGACAAGGACAGTGCGATCAGGCTTGACCAGGATCACGACGTGGCCGCGTTGGGTACGGTCGCGGGTGCCTTCAAACTCAACGGTGCAGTCGCCGGTGAGGATGCGGGTACGGTCGGCCATGGGCCGGCGTGGCCGCGGCTTCTGCCCTAAAGCTACGGGCGAGAGTCTTTAGGCGAAGGCGATGAGGGGCCGGTATGGACGAATCCGACGCCACGAGCCAAGCGGTGTTGTTCGATATGGACGGCGTGATCGTCGACTCCGAGCGATACTGGCACGACGCCCAACCGGAACACATCTTTCCGGCGACGCTCGCGGGCGCATACCCCGATCTCGACGAGACGACCGGGATGAACTACAAAGAAATCTACGACTATCTCGATGCGAATTACGAGACCAAGGTCAGCAAGAAGGAGTTCATCGACATCTTCGATGAGACGGCCCGCGAGATATATCGGGAGCGGGTCTCGCTGCTGGATGGCTTTCACGACCTCCACGATGAACTCGTTGCCAACGAGGTTATCGTCAGCATCGTCACCTCCGCGCCGCCGGCGTGGCACGAGATCGTCACCGAGCGGTTCGACATCGCGGTCGACGCGACGATCAGCGCGGAGGATATCGACGGCGAAGGAAAGCCCGCACCCGATGTCTACGAGCACGCGGCCGACGTACTCGGTATCGACTCGGGGGACTGCCTCGTCGTTGAGGACTCGAAAAACGGCGTCGAGGCTGGCAAGCGAGCCGGGATGGTCGTCATCGCCTACCGGAGCGGGCCGAACGATGACACCGACCTCTCGGCGGCTGATGTCGTTGTCAACGGCTCCGAGGAGCTCCGTACCGAGATCCGACGACGGACGGGAGTCGCGGGATAGACCAGACGCGGCCGAGTGACTACTCCACCGTCACCGACCGACTCGCCCGCACCGGCGGCAACGGCAACTCGGGGAACGTCACCTCGACGGTAAACTCCAGATCCTCGTCGGCCCCGAACACGCCGACCGGAACCGCCGTCTCGTCGCTCAGATAACACCGCTTTTCATTCATTTCGACGCCGTTGACCGTCACGCGAACCCCGACGGCCGCGCTCCCGGCGGTCGTTCGCACCGTAATTTCGCACATTTCGTTGTCGCCGCGGGCGATGGTAGTCGGAAACTCACCCCACTCAACGGCGATCCGTGGCAACTCGGCGGCCGCGTCGGCGACGCGCTCAGCGACGCCAGCCGTGAGACCAGCCCGCGTGAGTTCGTCGACGCCCGCGGCGACGAGATCGCCGGGCGTCGTCAGCCCGCCAGTAGCGAGGGTTTCGGCCCGGGCCGCGCCGACGCCGTCGATGGCGGTGAGACCGACCGCCTCCCGTGAGACGCCGTGTTCGACGCGGGCTTCGATCCGGCGGACGAGATTAGCGGCTCGCGGGCCGGCAAACCGGTCGGCGAAGGCATGCAGTGCTGCGAGCAGGCGCAGGGCGTTCTGTTTGATAACCCACGCGTCGCTGCGGAGCCCCGAAGGAACTCGGTCGTCCATGCTTGCCTGCAGAATGGCGAGGACTTTCCGGTGGCCGTTTTCGAGGTCTGTATCGGTGTCGCCGAGTACCTCGTCGATGGCGTCGGTTTCGGCCTGTCGGGCGGAGACGCTGTCGAACTCCTCGGCGCGGGCGACGGCGTCGAGGACGGCATCGACCGAGAGGCGGTCGCGCTCGACGAGGTCGGCAAAGCGGACGGCCGTCGGCAAGCGGAGATAGAAATTCGACGCGAGGCGGCCGAGTTGCGTGCCCTCGACGCCGAGATCGCTGTCGGTGTCGACAAAGCCACGGTCGACGAGCGTTTCCAGCGTCGAGCGGACGCGCTCGCGGAGCCCCTCGGGATCGTAGGCCTCTGGGTTGGCGTTGGCGCGCTGGTAGTAGAAGGTGGTTTCGAGCCAGTCCATCACGTCGTCGAGATCACGGATGGTGCCAAGGGCGATCTCGGCGTTGAGATGGGCGTCGAGATCGTCGGCGAGTCGGGATTCGATCTCTTTGCCCTCCCGGAGCAACCGCCGATATTTGTCGGCATCGTCGCGGTCGCAGATCACCCAGCCGTAGCCCACGTCGTCGTAGTCGGGCCGGCCGGCGCGACCGAGCATCTGGAGGATATCGAGCGGGCTGATATCGACCTCGCCCTCAAGCGGGTCGTGGTACTTGGTATCACGGATCACGACACAGCGGGCCGGGAGGTTGACGCCCCACGCCAGCGTCGAGGTCGAAAACAGGAGTTGGATCTTGCCATCTTTGAACCACTCTTCGATCTTGTTGCGGTCGTCCTTGGCGAGCCCGGCGTGGTGGAAGGCGACGCCGTCGGGAGCCCCCTTCCGGAGGCTGTCGTTGTTGAGTTCTGTCGCGTCGTTGTGGAAGTCGTAGTCGCCGCGAGCGCCCATCGGAATATCGCGGTCGGCGACCTCATCGCGGGCTTTGGCGGCCGCTCGCACCGCGTCCTGCCGGGAGGAAACGAAGACGATGGCCTGGCCGTCTTCGCGGAGATGCGGCTCGACCTTATCGAGGGCAGCGTAGAGCCGGCGGTATTTGTCGGCGAAGGCGTTGTCACCGTGGCTGTAGGTCTGCACATCGGTGTGGAGTTCGACCGGGCGATACTCCTCGCCGAACTCGAAGGTCGCCTCGGGTGGGGCGTCGAGCCAGCCGGCCACGTCCTCGATGTTCGGCATCGTCGCCGACAGCGCGACGATCCGGGGGTCACAGAGCCGCCGAAGTCGAGAAATCGTCACTTCGAGGACGCCGCCGCGGCCCTCCGAATCCAGCAGGTGGACTTCGTCGATGACAACGCAGTCAACGTCGGTGATAAAGGAGTAGCGCGGCGAGTCGTGTTTTCGCGTTGCCGAATCCGTTTTTTCCGGCGTCATCACGAGGATGTCTGCGCGTTCGGCGCGGCGGGGGTTGAGATCCCGCTCGCCGGTGACGACGTAGACGGAGTAACCGAGTTCCTCAAACCGATCCCACTCGGCCTCTTTTTCGTTGGTCAGCGCGCGCATCGGAGCCATGAACAGCGCGGTTCCGCCATCGCGCAGGCAGCGACAGATCGCCAACTCCGCGAGGGCGGTTTTGCCGGCGGCGGTCGGCGCGCTGGCGACGACGTTGTCATCAGTTTCGAGAATGACCGGCAGGGCCTCCCGTTGCATCCGGTTGAACTCCTCGAAGCCGAAGGCGTCGGCGAACTCCGGGATCGCCTCGGCGACCTTCACGGCGACTCACCGGCGGGGTGCCTCATTGCATGGTGTCGGGGGTTGGGCGATGAAAGGCGTTTCCTTCGGCCCTGCTTCGACTGGAGATTTGGCGGCGGGCCGCAGCACAGCGTAGCGAGACAGCGCTAGCCGAGATGGCGGTCGATGACGGCTTTGGCCTCTTGGCCGGCCTGTTTCCAGCCGTAGCCCGATTCGTAGACGTGGCGTTTGCTCTCAACGAGTTCCTCCGGGGATGATTCCTCGAAGCCGCCGCGATCCCACGCGCCGGACTCCCGGAGCCACGTGACGACGTTGTCCTTCGTTTCGGGCCACGAGAGGTCGACCATCTCGTACCACGCGATCATCGCAAACACCGCGTTGTCGTGACAGCCCGGCACCGAGCCGTGTTCGTAGATCGTTGCCATCGGCTCGATGGAGGGTTCCGACACTTGTTCGGCGTACTCGGCGGCCGTCAGCAGTCGGAGGGTGCCATCGTCGGCCTGCTCGATCCGGTTGAGCGATTTGAGCGTCGCCAACGCGGCGGTATGGCGGTCGCTCCACTCGCTGTCGACCGACGATCGAAGCTCCGCCTCGGTGAGCTCCTCGGCGGTCAGAACGGCAAGACAATCGATGTAAGCCTTCTCGATGGTTGGCCACGGGGTACCCTCAAACCGGCAGTCGGGATCATGGAGGCTGTTGGTCGTCCGACAGCCGGGACAGGGGTAGCTGAAACGCGGCACGACCGATAGTTCGGCGCGCGGTGATTATACTTTACGTCACTGATGACGGTGCCGCGGACAAGGCGACGCCGCTGACCGTCGGGCTTATTCACCCCGCTTGTGAAGACGGCGTACGATGGCGATCACCCCCCGAGACGCCCGGTATCCGTTTCTCGCTGCGGCCCGAGAGACTGTCACCGAGACGGGTGTCGATCTGGGAACGCTTGTCGCCAACGACGAGCCGGCCGTCGACCGCGGCCGCGAGCGGGTTGAACGCGCGCTGTTGGCCGGCCGTGTCGACGCCGAAACGCCCGATGAGTGGCGGCTTGAAGACGAGCTGTTGTCGTATCCGATCGCCCGCATTCTCGTATCGTTGCTCGACTCACCGGCAGCCGTCGAGAAGTACGCCGCCGCGGAGGCCAAAACCGCGATCGAGCGGCTCAAAGATGATCTTGACACCGCCGGCAGCGAGCTCCGGAGTACGCCAGACGCCAGCCTCGATCGCGCAACGCTGATCGCCGAACTCGGACTCGATGGGGCGATCACGCCCGAGGCCGACACGCCACAGCCGGCGGCCGCCCCGGAGTGGTTTTGGATCGAGGTGGGAACGTATCTCGATCTGGCGACCGGGCTCGGCGACGACTGGCGGTTGGTCAACCGCGAACTCAGCGACGGGCAGGTGCGGGTCGACCGCGAGGAGCTGTTTCGGCTGCTGCGGGCGGCGATCCGCCGGCGGGTCGCCGAGGGGCTGCCCTTCGAGGGCCTCGACAAGGACGAGGGGATCGCCGCCGAGTTGGAGGCCGAACTCACCGAGCTACGGCGGCTGCTGTCAGAGCGCACCACGGTCGGCGAGATCGATTTTGTCGCCCGCGAGCTGTTCCCGCCGTGTATCGAGAACCTGTTGCAGAAGGCCGAAGACGGGATCGAACTCGAAGCTATCGAGCAGTTCACGCTGATGGCGTTTCTCACCGGGATCGGGATGGATGCCGACGAGATCGTCGCCTTCTGTGGGGAATCCTCGCTTGATCCCGAGGGGATCCGCTACCAGATCGAGTATCTGCAGGCCGACCGTGGAACGCAGTACCCGCCGCCGTCGTGTGAAACGCTGAGCACCTACGGGATCTGCCACAACGAGGACGACCACTGGAAGGTCGCCGGCCATCCGCTGGCGTACTACCAACACCAACTGGAGGCGACCGACGACGACCTCGTCGACTGGCGGGAGCAAGCAGCAGTGGACGACAGCGAGTGAGAAATCAAACGGATCAGTCGCCGGCGCGGGCAAGGCCGAAGCCGACGGCAGCCATCAACAGAATAAACCCGGCGAGTGCGCCGACGAGTGCGAAGCCACCGGTCGGATCGAAGCCGTCGGTGCCGTTGAACACGACGCCGATAGCGACAAGACTCACGAGGAACAGCCCGACGGCAAACAGCGACGCAACGATCTGCCGGCGGAGTTCCGCGTCGATTTCCATACCTCGGATTCTGGAGGCCGGCGCAAAAGGGCTTCGAAACCGCCGACGGCAGCGGCCGCAGCGATCGGGTCGGCGTCGGGCGATCAGAGGTCGTCGAGCGTCGTTCGCTCGCTGTGGCCGACGAGTTCGTCGAAATCGGTACCATCGGCGAGAGCGGTCTCCTTTTTGACGCGGTAGTTGCCGCCGTCGGTCGTATAGAGGTCGCCCGGATGGAAGAAATACCAGTCCTCACGGTCGAAGCGGACGGCGATCCGGGCTTTCGCGCCGAAGTTCTGGGCGAAGTAGATCAGGGCTTCGACCTCCTCGCCGGAGAGATAGATCGGGTCGCCGCTGGAGGATTTGGCTTCGATGGCGTAAAATCGGCCGTCGTCGCCGGCCAACACATCTGGAAGGTCGCGGTCGGTCGCACTCCCGCTGGCCGGTGCGCGCATGACCGCGAAGCCGGCCGCATCAAGCTGGTTGACCAACTCGCGTTCGCGGCGGTCGCCCTTGCGGTTGGCACTCATCGGTGGCTGGGGGCAGTCGGTGCAAGCAGTCGGTGCGGTCGGCGGAGTCGTCGCGTGCGGTGCATACGGGGAGATGGGCGGGTGCGCTCAAAAGGATACGGCCGCCGGCTCACGGCTCGTCAGAGTCCTTGCTCGACTCTGTGCTGCTCCCGATGGCGTTTTCGCTTAGTTTCTCGGCGACGTCGCCGGCGGCGAGACTCGTCGATCCAACGTAGATCAGCGGGAGGGAGATGAGCATCACGAAATCGCCAAGCAGTCGCTCCTGGATCATCCCCATATACGCGCCGACGATCACGCAGATGGCGGCCAGCCCGAGGTATGCCCAACCGACGTTCATACCCGTAGTGCTTCAAGCGAGGGCAAAAGTGCGACGGTTCCAGCGGCGAGCCGCGGGCGATGGCGTCCCGCCGACTACGTTCCGTGATCCCAGCTATCGAGGTATTCTCTCTGTTCGTCGCTCAGCGAGTCGTGGGCGACGCCCTCGGCGTCGAGTTTGATCTCGGCGATTTCCCGATCGAGGTCGTCCGGCACGTCGTGGACACCCGCATCGTAGGCGTCGCCGTTGGCGGCGAGTTCGCGGACACAGACCGCCTGCACGCCGAAGCTCTGATCCATCACCTCGACCGGATGGCCGAGCGCGATGGGCGCGGCGAGGTTGACCAGTCGGCCCTCCGCGAGCACGTTGAGCCGGCGGCCGTCAGGCAGCTCGTAGGCCTCGACACCATCGCGGGCCTCGTAGACGTCGACGGCTTTCTCTTCGAGTGCAACGAGGTCGATCTCGATATCGAAGTGGCCCGCGTTCGCCAGCAGAACGCCGTCGGGCATCACGTCGAAGTGCTCCTCAACGACGACATCGCGGTTGCCAGTGGTCGTCAAGATAAGGTCGGCTTCGGCGGCCGCCTCTTTCATCGGTTGCACGTCGTAGCCCTCCATGTGGGCTTCGAGGGCTTTCCGGGGATCGACCTCGGTGACGGTGACGTTCGCGTTCTGGCCTGAGGCTTTCTTGGCGACGCCCTTGCCGCAGTAGCCGTAGCCGGCGACGACGACGTTCTTGCCGGCAAACGAGAGGTTCGTCGTCATCGCAATCGTCGCCAGCGAGGACTCGCCGGTACCGTGGACGTTGTCAAACAGCGTCTTCATCGGCGTGTCGTTGACCGCGAAAACCGGATATTCGAGCGCACCGTCGTCGTCCATGGCGCGGAGTCGGTGGACGCCGGTGGTCGTCTCCTCGCAGCCGCCGACGATGGTGTCAATGAGGTCGGGGTGATCCTCGTGGATCGCCGCGATCATGTCCATTCCGTCGTCGACGGTGATCGTCGGCTCGTGGTCGATGACGGCGTCGATGGCGTCGTAATACTCGTCGTCGTCGACACCGCGGACGGCATAGGAGGTGATGTTCTCGTGGGCGTCGAGGGCCGCGCTCACGTCGTCGTGGGTCGACAGCGGATTACAGCCGGTGATGGCGACTTCCGCGCCGCCAAGCGCCAGGAGTTCGACCAGATTGGCCGTCTTGGCTTCGACGTGCATCGCCATGCCGACCGTCTTGCCGGCGAGTGGTTGCTCGGCTTCGAACTCCTCGCGGAGTGATTGGAGGATAGGCATATGCTGGAGTGCCCACTCCATCTTGCGGCGGCCCTCGCTGCGGGCCGATTCGGGGTCATCGAGATGCGCGTCGACCGGCGGATACGCGGATTCGCTCATACGGAACCATCGGGCGAGGCGGTGAAAACGGTACCGAAGACGGCGACACGGGACTAGCGGGTTACTCGGCGCGAGCGACCAGGTCGGCGGCGTGCTCGCTCGCCTGCTCGCGGATCGTCGCTTCGTCCAGCGTCTTGACCTCACGGTCTTCCATCAGGATCTCGCCGTCACAGATCGTGTGGCGAACGTCCGAGCCACGTACCGCGTAGGCGAGGTGGCTCACGTAGTCGTGGACTGGTGTGAGGTGCGGCGCGTTGAAGTCGACGACTGCGATGTCGGCGACGCCGCCGGCTTCGAGTTCGCCGACAGGCAAGCCGATGGCCGACGCGCTGCCCTCCGTCGCCATCCGTACCGCAGACTCGGCGGCGACATCGCGGGCGTCGCCGCGGGCCAGTTTGCCGAGCATGGCTGCGTCCCGAATTTCGTCGAACAGATCGAGATCGTTGTTCGAGGCCGCGCCGTCGGTGCCGAGTCCGACGTTGACGCCGGCGTCGAGCATCTCCTGAATCGGGGCGATCCCGCTTGCGAGTTTCATGTTCGAGGCCGGGCAGTGGATCACGCTCGCACCCGTCTCGGCCAGTAGGTCGATTTCGGTCTCGTCGACGTGGACGCAGTGGGCGAGGAAGTCATCCTCGGTCAGCATTCCGAGGTCGTCGGCGTATTCGAGCGGGCGGACGCCGTGGTCGTCGACGATGGGGCCGACCTCGTTTTCGGTCTCGTTGGCGTGGAAGTGCAGCGGGACGCCGGCCTCGCGGGCCTGGGGGACGAACTCCTCCAAATACTCGGTTTCGACAGTCGTCAGCGAATGCGGCATCAACGCCGTGGTGATCCGGCCGTCGGCCGCGCCGTCGAACTCGCGAGCGATGTCGAGGCCCTCCTGTGCGTCGGCACGGGCTCCCTCGTCGTCCTTGCCGACGCTGATAAAGGCGTGACAGAGGTTAGCGCGGAGCCCAGATTCCTCGGTCGCGGCGGCGATTTCGGGGACTTCGAAGTAGCTGTCGGCGAAGCCGGTGATTCCGTTTGTGATGAATTCGACGAGTCCGAGTTCGGTGCCGACGCGGATGTCCTCGGGCGTCAACTCGGCTTCGACCGGCCAGATGTCCTCCTGGAGCCAGGAATCTAAGGGCTTGTCGTCGGCGTAGCCGCGGAGCAGCGTCATGGCGACGTGGGTGTGGGCGTTGACGAGCCCCGGCATCACCAGCGAGTCGGTTGCGTCGAGCGTCTCGTCGCCGTCGAGGTCGTCGTCAACGTCAAGCACCACGCCGGCCGCGCGGTCGATCAGTACATCGGCCTCGCGCACCTCGAAGTCGGGCGTGAGGACGTGCCCGCCCTCGATGACGACGGTGTCGTCGAATGCCGTCTCGGTCATACCGGCGATTGCACCGCGGGTCTCTTAATCAGGCCGGGTTGGCAGCGTGAGTCCGGGCAGCCGAAACAGCTACTCGTCCGCGCGCAGCCGGTCGATCCGCTGGCCGAGCGGCGGCTGCACCTCGAAGTACGTGCGCCACGTCGCTCCCTCGGGATCGACGCCGCGGTGGTCGGCGACCGCCTCGAAGGCGTCGGCCAGCGCGTCGGCACCGACGCGATCGGCGGCCGCTCGATCCGCGCGGAACTGGAGTTGGCGGCCGATCCAGAAGAGGACGAGCGCGGTGAGCGCGATGACGAACAGCCCGTTTGAAAACGCGATCAAGCCGCCGAACATCGCGGTGGCGACGCCGATGACAATTGCGGAGGCGAACGCGCGGTATTCGAGATAGAAGAGACGACCGCGCTGGGCTTCGGCCGTCAGCAGCGCGGTCGCCGTCGCGTCATCGAGAGAATCGAGAAAACCCTCGGTGAGCAATAACTGGCGGCGACCCGGGAGGCCGTGAAGCGAGATTTTGATCGACGACGGATCGGCCGTCTCGGAGATGTGGATCGCCGGCGGGTCGAGGTCGGCTGCCGCAAGCAACGCGTCGAGAGCATCCTGCTCGTCGGTCATCGGCGAGCGTGTCTCTCGAAGCGATAGCGACACTCGCGGGCCAAGGGCGGCCATCACCAGAAACAGGACGACAGCGGCGACGACGAACCACCACGGATCGATGGTTGCCTGTAATGGAGCAGCGACCGCAGTCATACACCCGACTGCGGCCGACGGCCCCATAGCGGTTCCGCTCCGCGTTCCCACCAGCAGCGGGGGAGTTCGTAAGGAGCAATCAAGCAGGTAGGTCGGCCAGCCAAGCAACCGACTTCCTGGCGGACTGAAAGGGCGAGGCTCTCTCGACGAACCCCGGCGTTGACGAGAGCGAAGCTCTCGTCCGCACACCAGAAATCGGAGATTTCTGGGGACGACGCAAGCACCGCAACGAGCGAAGCGAGTGAGGAGCGCAGCGAGCCGCGGGAGTCGAGAGAGCCGAGGGCTTTCTACATCTACGGCCTTGAGACAACTGCGTAGCCGAAGACTGTCACGTATAGAGGGAAAGACAGTTGCCCCGTCACCGAGAGAAGCGAGTATGCGCATCGCCGTGCCCAACAAGGGGCGCCTCCACGAGCCGACGGTGAAGCTACTCGAACGCGCCGGGCTGCGGATCGAAAACGGGGCCGACCGGAAGCTCTACGCCGAGACAGTCGATCCCGACGTGACCGTGCTGTTCGCCCGCGCCGCGGACATCCCCGAGTACGTCGCCGACGGCGCGGCCGCCGTCGGGATCACCGGCCTCGATCAGGAACGCGAATCCGGCACCGATCTCGACGAACTGGTCGACCTGGAGTTCGGCCAGTGCCGACTCGTCCTCGCAGCTCCCGAAGACGGCGAGATCAGCGAACCCGAGCAGTTGGAAGACAAAACAGTTGCCACCGAGTTCCCGCGGATCACCCGCGAGTACTTCGAGGAGCAGGGGATCGACACCGACATCATCGAAGTCACGGGCGCGACCGAGTTGACGCCACACGTCGAGATGGCCGACGCTATCGTCGACATCACCTCGACGGGAACGACGCTCGCGGTCAATCGCCTGGCGATCATCGACGAGGTGTTACAGAGTTCGGTGCGGCTGTTCGCCCGTCCCGAAACGGCCGACGACGACAAAGTCCAGCAGCTTACGACTGCCTTCGAGTCGGTGCTGGCAGCCGACGACAAGCGGTACCTGATGATGAACGTCGCCAGCGAGGATCTGGAAGCCGTCAAGGACGTAATCCCCGGGCTCGGCGGGCCGACGGTGATGGATGTCGCCGGCAGCGACGATCTGGCGGTCCACGTCGTCGTCGATGAACGCGAAGTCTTCGAGGTCATCAACGACCTGAAAGCCGCGGGCGCGACCGGGATTCTCGTCACCGAGATCGAACGGCTCGTCGAATAGCTGCCGGAGCAGCTTACCGACGGTGATCAGGCCGGCGCGCTCAGATAGAGGATCACCGCTCCGCCAACGACCGCACCAAGGATGACGGTCACGATCGCGTGGATCGCGGTGATCAACGCGGTCGTCCGCCGCGGTTGGCGATAGAGCAGGTAGATCGCCCCAGCGTCGACTGCGAGGGCGAGCCCCACACCGAGGACGCTCGGCAGCGATAGAAGCGTCGTCACCGTCGAGATGATTGCGGGGCCGATGCCGACACCGAGTGCTTTGACGACGGCGACATCGCCAAGGACGTTCCGGGCCGCGAGATGGGCTGTCACCGACAAAAACAGTGCTAACAGCCCAACTGTGCCGAGGACAGCCGTCGGGCTCGGGGATGTTTGCAGGGCGAGCGGGGCCGACACCGACGATCCAGCCACCGACATAGCTGTACACAGAGCCCGGGGGGTGTCGAATCTGTCGTTTGGCGACGCGATATGTGGCAACACTGGCACCCAGTGTTTCAACTGGAACAGATTCAGTGTGAGTTCGCAGTGAGTCGGCGACTGCGGATGATCGCCCGCAGGTTCGACAGTGTCACGAGGATACCGATAGCCGCGACAACGATCGGAATCCCGACCGCGATCGAACGGTCGGCGATGACGAGATAGCCCGCGAACGTGACCGCCAGCGTAGCGAGTTTGAGGACGGCAAAGCCGAGCGGCCCAGGCTGCCGCGAGAGGAGACGGCTGACGACAGGGTTTGCCTCAACAACCGCGTACCGCCGGACAGCGACGACCGTTGTCACGTAGTCGCCGACGCCGTAGCAGAACACCGCAAGCAACCACCACCCGAGGTCGACAGCGGGGAGTGCCATACACCGAGTGGCGGGCGAACCGACAAGAGCACACCGGGTTGGCAATGGCTGGGCCCCCGGAATCGACACGCTGAAAGCCGATCTACGAGTGGATCGATGCGTGTACTGTCTGGAACTCGCCGGAGACGAGGACGCCTTCGCGGCCTGCGAGGCCGGGTCGGCTGGGAGTGCCGTCGCGGTCGTCGCCGGCGGGGTAGCGACGGCCCGCGGGATCGACCCCGCGGGCGTCCGGCGGCTCGCCTACACGCATGCGGCCAGCGAACTTATTGGAAAAACCGACGCCGATATCGAGGCCGCGGTGGCCGCGCTCCGCGCAGCGAAGATCGACCGCGAGGGCTCGGTCGCGGTTCGGGCCCGCGACGTGCGAAGCCAAACAGGCGTCAGCACGCAGGCGGCCGAACGGCAGCTCGGCGGCGTTCTCGTCGATCGCGGGTTTGAGGTGGATCTCGACGATCCCGACCACGAACTGCGGGTGTTGTTCGCCGGCAGCAACGATACGAACGACGCGGACGAGACGAACGGCGACGCCTGCTGTCTCCTCGGCTGGCTCGCCGTCGAGAGCCGGCGGGACTACGGCGAGCGCCAACCCACGGATCGACCCTTTGTCCAGCCTGGGAGTATGGCTCCCTTAGACGCCCGCGCGCTCGTGAACATCGCGGGTGCCGGCTCGGGAACCACGGTCGTCGATCCGATGTGCGGCACCGGCGGGCTGCTGTTAGAGGCCGGCCTCGTCGGCAGCGACGTAGTCGGTATCGACGCCCAATGGAAGATGGCCCGTGGGAGCCGGGAGAATCTGGCCGCACTGCGCGAGACGGCTGGCGAGGAGTTCGACGGCGACATCAGCGTGCTCCGTGGCGACGCGACCGCGCTTCCGCTTGTCGACGACATGGCCGACGCAGTCGTCTTCGACGCCCCCTACGGCCGCCAATCAAAGATCGCCCGCCACGAGTTGGGCGACCTCGTTGGCGGCGCGCTACGGGAAGCGCGCCGGATCGCCCCGCAGGCGGTCGTCGTCGCCGACAGATCGTGGGACGATGCCGCACAGGAAGCGGGGTGGACAGTCGAACGGCGGTTCGAACGCCGGGTTCATGGCTCGTTGGTGCGGCACGTCCACGTACTGTCCGGTTAGCCGATCTTCTCCGGTTAGATCATCCCGGCGACGGCCTGCCTGATTGATAATCCCTCCTCGACGACATCCCGGCGGTAGTGCATGTACACGGCCCCCAGCGGCGGCTGGATAATATAGGCCAAGGCGATCGGGAGCACAGCCTCGGTCGGAAGGCTGTCGCTGGCGACAACGATCGCCACAGCGATCGAGAGGTTCCGCATGCTCGTCACGTACACCAGCGAGATGCCAAGCTCATCGGACAACAGCAGGCGGCCAAGTCCCGCACCCACAGCCAAGATCACGGCGTAGAACGCGAGCAACGGGATGATCGTGGTCGCGGAGGTCACAGGATCCGAAAGGATTGAGGCCGACCGCATTGTCATCGCGATAAAGACGATCAACATCACACCCAGCGAGCTCAGCCCACCAAACACGGGTTTGAGTCGCTTGAGCCCGTCCGACTTGTATCGACGGAGTAGCCACCACCGGGTGGCCGTCCCGGCGATCATCGGCCCGACGATCACGGTTGCAAGCTGCCGGTAGAGGGCTGCTGGTTCGAATCCGACACTGCCGGGCACCAGCAGCGACAGATACGCCGGGAGGATGGCGATCGCCGCCAGCAGATTCACCGACATAGCGACTAAGGCGGATTCCAGATCACCGCCGGCCAGTCCGGTCCAGGCGGCGGTCATCCCCGAAGACGGGATCAGCGCGATGAAGTATAAACCGATCGTATAGCCGACCGAGCCGGCAAAAAACAGCCGGCCGAGGCCGACCGCCACCAGCGGCGCGAACACGAAGTTGAGCAGCAGGCTGAGGCTGACAACCTTTGCGTGCGTTCGCACATAGAGGATCTCTCGGAGATCGATGTTGATCATCATCGGGTAGATCATCAGGAATAAGACGGGCACCACCGCTGATCGCAGCAGGCTCTTGATATCGCCCCCGACGATCTGACCGAACGCGAGACCGCCGACCAGCGAGGCGATGACAACGTAGATCAGATTCTGTTTCAGGGTGATGAGGAAGGAGCGGATCATGGCTGCCTCCGACCGATGATCGGCTGAGAGTCGTTCATACCCATTAGTTGTGCCTGTATTATACAAAACTATCGATCGGGGAGAGAAACAATAACTAATTAACGGCTTTCAATACTGGTTTCATCGGCTAAAACCGACTGTGTCGAGATATAGAATAGTGTTTTTAGGACACTAATATCGCCCGGTGTCGTTCGCTCATAAGCGGTTGGTGGTGTTCTGTAACCGCCGGAGCAGTCGGGATCCACCCCGTTTAAGCCGACGGCTGGCCGAGTGCGCGTATGACCAATCAGGCACTCATCGATGCCTTACGCGACGCCGACGCCGTGCAGTACGGCGAGTTCGAACTCTCCCATGGTGGCACCAGCGACTACTACGTCGACAAATACCTCTTCGAGACCAACCCGCAGTGTTTGGAGCTGATTTCGGCGGCCTTCGCTGCCGAAATTGACGAACCAAAGCTCGCCGGTGTCGCCCTCGGTGCGGTTCCCCTGGTCGCGGTGACGGCCGTCGAAACCGGTCGCCCCTACGTGATCGCCCGCAAACAGGCCAAGGAGTACGGCACCGGTAACCGAATTGAGGGACGGCTGGACGAGGGCGAGGAGGTCGTCGTACTGGAAGATATTGCAACAACTGGTACCTCGGCAGTCGAAGCCGCCGAAGCACTGCGCGAGGCCGGCGCGGTGGTAAATCGGGTGCTCGTCGTCGTTGATCGCGAGGAAGGTGCGGCCGAGACGCTGGCGGAGCATGATCTCGAACTTGACGCGCTCGTGACCGCGAGCGAGTTACTGGCCGATCAGTAGTCGGCAGCGGTCAACAGTAGCCGGCAGCGGTCAACAGTAGCTAATCAGGCTGGCTCCGGTGTCGCCGGATACCGGGATTCGACGACCGCGAAGGTGAGCGTGCTGAGGACGCCCAACAGCGTCCCGACGGTGAGCGCGATCGCCAGATCCGGGAGCGTGAAGGCGGCGATCCCGGCGATATCCGGGAGGAAGAACCCCGACAGTCCGTAGAGGACGATGGCGATGGCGACGACGTAGAACGGCGCGTTGAGATACCGCCACCGGAAGCGGTCGGCGAGATACTCGTCGGTGACCTGGCCGAGGCTGCTGGTGATCCCGGCGGCCGCAAACCACTGGACTGAGCCGTGAACGAAAGCTGCCGCTGTGGTCACAATCGTGGGCGTGTCGCTGCCGGTCGGGGTGACTGTTTCGACCAAGGAGACACCCTGGACGCCGCCGACGATGACGAGCGCGAGGGCGACGACGTAGGTGATCAGCGTCGCCCGACCGGCGTACAGCCCGTTGCGGATCCGGTCGGCCGTCGCATCGATGCTATCCTCCAACCCGAGCCCGCGAAACAGGGTGTAGAGCCCCAAGAGTGCCGACAAGAGGCCGAGGAGAACCGCGCCAGCGACATCGAACGCGCCGGCGATGACGACCATCGGGTAAATGAGGAGGAGAATCCCGAGCGGGACGAGGATCGTCCCGCGGGTCTCGGGGTCGGCCAACACCTGCTTGATCGTGTAGTACATCGATTCGAGGTTTTGGGCCTGCCGGACGACGACACGCTGGACGCCGTCGATCGGCATCCGCGAGCGAATGATCGGGATCACCGACTCGTCTTGGGCCCCGTCGGTGATGACGATCGCGCTGACCTCTTCGCCGGTCTGGAGGCCCGCCAGCACCGTATCGATCTCGTCGCCGATAGTTCGGTTAGCGGTGACATCGTTGCCCTCGACGCCGGTGACGACGGCGACCTCGACGGCCTCGTCGTCCTCGGCCTGCAGGGAGTCGTATGTCGAGAGCCCCTGGAACATGACGTTGAGATCGGAGTCCTCCGGATCGACCGTCGCCAAGGCGATGGCGGCCTCCCGAACCGCATCGCTGCCGACGACCGGGGTGTCGATGTCGGTCTTCCGGCCGACATCATCGTCGAGGTCGATACAGAGGACGAGCAGCATGCATACGAAGGTACGCGAGCGACCGGTTAAGACTTTTCTGGGGGGAAGCGAGCGCCGCGGGTTGTCACCGAGTTAGGCGGTGTGTTCGACGCCGCCGAGAAGCGCGTTGATCGCGTCGGTGTCGTCGATCCGGCGGGGGTGAACGCCGAAGCAGACGACGAAATCCTCGCCGACGGGGACAGCGTTGGTGATATGAAGCGTGAGTTCGAGTTCGATGTCGGCCTCGGTGAACCGCCCCTCGGCACGGTAACGAACAACCTCGACAGAGTCGCCGAGATGATCGACCGAGCGGGTACTGTCGCGTTCAACGTTACCGAGTTGATCGTACCGATCCTGGATCATGGCGACGAGATCGTCGGTCGACATGTCGGCAACGGGGTTGAACGCCTCGCCGAGGAGTTCGACCTTCGGCGTCGAGAGAACCGTAAACGTCGCCCAGCGGTACTCCTGGCCGAGAATCGAGAATCCGCGGTCGTACTCAGTGATCTTGTTGGTGACATCGACATCGCGGCGCTGGCCTGCAGCCTCGAATGTCCGGGTGATCGTATCTTCGGTGCGGCTCGATTCGGTGTAGCGACTTTCCGCAAGCGTTGCTTCGCCGACGATAGCGCGGTCAGCCTCGAAACTGAGCGACTCGTTGCCGAGGGCGAAATCGAGGGCGGAACAGCCGGCCAGCGAGGCGAGACCGAGAGTACCGGAGCCCGCAAGCAGCCGACGACGTGTGGAATCCATGGTCGAGAGTGGGCGTGACGGCGGATAAACGGCAGGGCAACCCAGCAAGACGAAGAGCGGAAATCCCAGCGTGACACCGGTTTTCATTACGCGCTCGGCGTTTCGGACGGTTTTTGTGGTGGGGAACGATATACTGGGTAACTGATGATCTCCAAAGGCTGCGAACAGTGTGCCAAAGGCGGGAAGATGGTGCTTTTCGTCTACGGCTACTGTGACCAGCGGGATTGTTTCTACTGTCCGCTTGGGGAAAACCGCAAGAACGTCACCGACGTCTACGCCAACGAACGCCTCGTCGAAAACGACGAGGACATCATCGAGGAGGCCCACCGGATGGACGCGCTGGGCACCTCCATTACCGGTGGTGAACCGCAGGAAGCGATGGAGAAAACCTGTCGCTATCTTCGCATGCTGAAAGACGAATTTGGGGAAGACCACCACACCCACCTCTACACCGGGATTACGGGCGGCCGCGAGAACATGCGGCGACTCTCGGAGGCCGGCCTCGACGAGATTCGGTTCCACCCACCGTACGAGCAGTGGGGCGAGTTGCATGGTACTGAGTGGGAAGAGATTCTGCATATCGCTCGCGAGGAGGGGATGACACCGGCCTTTGAGATTCCCGGTATCCGTGCCGAAGAAGAGTTCCTCGAGTTTCTCGACGAGGGCGCGGCCGAGTTCTGCAACATCAACGAGTTCGAGATGAGCGACGGGAACTACCGTCGAATGCAGGAGAAAGGATACGAACTCCAGGACGGCCACATGTCCGCCGTCGACGGCTCGAAAGAAGAGATCCTGGAGACGATGGGCGACCACGAACGCGTCTACTTCTGTACGAGCGTCTTCAAGGACGCCGCCCAACACCGCAACCGACTGAAGCGGATGGCCCGCGTCATCGGCCGTGAGTTCGACGAGATCACCGACGATGGCACCCTCGTCTACGGGAAAACATGGGAGCCCGAGGCTCGACTGGAAGAACTCGGGGTTCCCGAGGAGTTCTACACCGTCAAATCGGATCACGTCGAGTTGGCGTGGTGGCTACTCGAAGAGATGGTCGAAGACGGTGATGTGAGCGACGGCGAGATCGTCGAGCAGTATCCGACCGTCGACGGAACGGTCGTCGAGCGGACACCGCTGGCGTAGCAACCGACTGTTTCTGTTAGCGATTAGTTCGGCTCGTCAGCACCCCAACCGTCGGGGACTTCGATGACATAGCGGCCGTCCTCGCGCAGAGAGATGATGTACTCGTTGCGATCGTAGAGCTCCATCAGATTTAGTTCGTACTGGCCCGGGCTGACGATACGGATACTTTCGAACTGGTCGTTGAGCTCTTGCCGGAGTTGATCGAGGCCCGCGGAAGCAGTCTCGTCGGCTGGTGTGTCGGGATCGGTCGACGAATCGCGAGACTCGTCGGGAGTGGGGGACTGTGACTCAGATGGCGGGGCATCCGGGAGTTCGTCGTCGGAAACAACATCCGATCGAGCCGTCGATTGGGCCGGTGATTCACCGTCTTGAGTACGGTTTGAATCCATCAGTTCGGCATCGCTGGCGTCAGCGGTAGATGAATCAGTAGGCTCTCCGGTTGAGCCTGGGTCGGCGGTTGTCGGGGGTGAGTCAGCGGTTTGTGGGTCGGGCGAAGAAGTCGAGTCGGCAGCAGGGGAGGATGACTCACCAGTTGCTGTCTCACCAGTGGACTCGGGCGCAGCCGAGGTGGTGTCGGGACTGTCGGCTGGGCGGTCGGCTGCGGGCTGGCTGTCGCTGGGATCGTCCGCGGCGTCGGTGACGTCGTCGACAGAGCCCTGTTTGAACTGGAACTTGTTGCCGCCGCAGTCGGGACACCCCGAGAGCATCTCCTTGGAGCCGTCGGGGAAGACATGGCCGCAGTTGGTACACTGGTGGGGCATGACGCTACTTCCGGGAAACCAGCGCGCTGATGAGTTGGTCGTCCTTATGCAGGGTTTCGATCTGGTTTGCGGGGCCGATGACGGTCAGTTTCTTTGTCGACTCCCGACCCATGAGGCGGTCGAGGAAGCTCTGGTCGGCCGCCTCCTCGTGGGGGTAGCTCTCGATCTCGATGCCGGTGAAGTCGTCGGGGCTGATCTCGGTCATCGTCACCTCGATGAGTTTCGACTCCTCGTCGGGCGAGAGGCCCTCTTCGAGGATGACGATGTTGCCATCGCGGACGCCATCGAGGATGAGCCGGATCTTCTCCATGCTCCGAAGCCCCTCCATCCGTGACCCGCTAATCAGGTCGATCTGGACACCGTTTTGCGATTCCGTCGTGGAATCCGAGGGTGTTGCTTCAGGCATTATCCGAAATACTCCGCGATTTTGTCGTACACTTCGTCCATGTTGTCGCCCTCAAGGGCCGACAGTGGGACGGTCTCGTGCTGGGGGAAGGCGTCGGCGACGCGTTTGATATCGGCCTCATCAAGATCGATCTTGTTGGCGAAGATGAGGACGGGGAGATCACGGCTCTCGATGATGCCGATAAGCATCGTGTTGACCTGTGTGAACGGGTCGGTCGTCGAATCGAGGACGTAGATGACGCCGTCAACATCCTCTCGGAGCCAGTGCATGGCTTCGGCGACCCCTTCGGTCGCTTCCCGGGAGCGACGGATCGCGTCGTCTTTCTCGATGTCGTGATCGAGGAACTCCTTGTAGTCGACCTTGGTTGCGACACCAGGGGTGTCGACGATGTCGATGGTGACCGAGCGGCCGTTGCGTTCGATATCGACGCCTTCCTTGCGTCGTGCACGGCGTGTTTCGTGTGGAACGTGGCTTTCAGGCCCGATAGCGTCGCCAGTCCAATCACGTGCGATACGGTTTGCGAGGGTCGTCTTTCCGGCGTTCGGCGGTCCGTAGATACCGATCCGTTTCGGATCGTCCGAGGCGAACAGCCGGTCGGTGACCCGCGAGACGCTGTCCTTGAGATTTGTGAGTAAACCCATCCTGACACTCCCGCACCTCCCCTGTTTCGCGTGGAAGGGCGTATGACGCACCTTGCATTCCGTGAACACTTAAACACTGCGTCAGACAGGGCTGAGCGGCCGGATTCAGCGAAAACTGGCCGGAAGCGGCGAAGTGAGCCTACTTCCGATGTGGAAACACTGGTACCAGTGGCAAAAATGGTGGTAGCGGTGGAAGTGGTGACAGCGTTATCGACGTTGAGCATGCTCGCTGTGGAGCCGATGGAGTCTCGGTGTATCGGGTCAGGGATATCGACTAGCCCCCCACCCCTTTGTTTCGAGTGGAAACACGTAGAGAAGGGGTACCTCGACACGGCTACTTAATCCCAAAACATTCATATGTTATACTGTTAAACCAAACCCGTATTGCAGGAAATATAGATTATTTTATTTTGGTGGTTGGTTGTATTAGACACTAGACTAGCTTCAAGAAACAAACAGTAGCCACTGCCACCACACAACGACACTGTTCCACTCGAAACAAAGGGGTGGGGGTGTCAGAGATCCCATCCAGATATCACTTCGTCACGAGTTGTGTTCAAGCTCCTCAGTAGGAATCACCACGTCCGACTCATCGTCCATCTCTCGTGCGGCTCACGGAATTCCCACCGTTCGACGTCTCTACTCGGTGGTGAGCCCAATCGGTTCTTGGCTGATCGCCAGTACCGGGCTTCCTGTCCGGGAGCTATCGGCAAATAGTATCCAAAGTGAGAACGTTTTTGTACCATGTCTCCCTCTGTTTCGCCTGCATCATTTGAGCACGTCAACAGTCCCCGATCCGGCAAAACCGACACGCTCTCCGGTCTTGTGACCGATTTCGGGTGTTCGTGTTGACGACTCCATGTGAAACAGAGGGTGGAACGCGGAACACAGGACGATGGGATGGGATCAATGACCGACGATCACGACCGACAGCACGACGAGTCAACCGACGCCGAGTCGACACCGCCGTCCGATCGGCCGGCGACCGGTGACGGCGAGGCCGACGACACGAGCGCTGACGCCACCCACAGCGACGCAATCGACGCTGACACCGCGAGTGCGGACGATACAGCGGAATCAGACGGCTCCAAGCCGAATCTGTCCGGGGAATCAGACGGCTCTGAGCTGAATCTGTCCGACGGAGATGGAGATACTACTGTCCCGGAGCGGGACGATCCCACTACCGATCCCTCCTCGGTGTTGGCGTCGGATCCGATCCCCTCAGCGGATCGGTCACTTGACGATCTCGATCTCGCTGACGCCGACTGGAGCCGCGATCGCTCGACTGCCTCCTCGGATCTCGATTTTGATCTTGATCCCGATCCGGACGCGGCCGACGACAGCGAGGGGTTGTTCGACGACCTCCTCTCCGGTGAACCCATCTTCGAGAACAAGGAAGTCCTGCGGCCGTCCTATACTCCGCGTGAACTCCCCCATCGCAACGACCAGATCAACCAGATGGCGACGATCCTCGTCTCCGCGCTTCGCGGCGACACGCCTTCTAATATCCTGATCTACGGCAAAACCGGAACCGGCAAAACTGCGAGTGCGAAGTACGTCAGCCAGGAGCTGGAGTCGACCTCCGAAAAGTACGACGTTCCCTGTGAGGTTGAGTATATCAACTGCGAGGTCACCGATACCCAGTATCGCGTCCTCGCGCAACTCGCCAACAAATTCATCGAAAAGAACGTCGCCCTCATCGAGTCTCGGATCGACGCACTCGAAACCGTCCGCGAGGAGCTCGCCGCGGGCGGCCCTGACATAACAGCCACCGTCAGCGACACCGACGCCGACGAGACAACGGTCTCAATCCCGGATGCCGAAACCAACGCCGAGGCCGACCCTGAGGGGAGTCTCCCGATCGTCACCGAGCAGTACACCTCGGTCGACGCCGTCGACGAGCGCATCGAAGCCCTAGAGGCTGACGCCGAGGAGATGGAGCCCGTCCCGATGACCGGATGGCCGACCGACCGCGTCTACAGCACCTTCTTCGAGGCCGTCGACTATAACGAGCGCGTGGTCGTCATCATGCTCGACGAGATCGACAAGCTCGTCGAGAAAAGCGGCGACGACACCCTGTATAACCTCTCGCGGATGAACAACGAGCTGACAAACTCCCGGATCTCGATTATGGGGATCTCGAACGATCTCAAATTCACCGATTTCCTCGATCCACGCGTCAAATCCTCACTTGGCGAAGAGGAGATCGTCTTCCCGCCGTATGACGCCACCCAACTCGGCGATATCCTCCAACACCGCGCCGAGGTCGCGTTCAAACCCGACGCGCTCACCGGTGACGTGATCCCGCTGTGTTCAGCGTTTGCGGCCCAGGAACACGGGGATGCCCGCCGCGCACTCGACCTCCTCCGAACGGCCGGCGAACTCGCCGAGCGGAGTCAGGCCGATATCGTCGAGGAAGAACACGTCCGACAGGCGCAGGATAAGATCGAACTTGATCGTGTTGTTGAGGTCGTCCGCACCCTCCCGACGCAAAGCAAGATCGTCCTCTTTTCGATCATCCTGTTGGAACAAAACGGCGTCCACAACATCAACACCGGCGAGGTGTTCAACATCTACAAACGCCTCTGTGAGGAGATCGACGCCGACGTGCTGACCCAACGCCGGGTCACCGATCTCATCAGCGAACTCGACATGCTCGGCATCGTCAACGCTGTCGTCGTCTCGAAGGGTCGCTACGGGCGTACGAAGGAGATGAGTCTCTCGGTACCGCTTGAAGAAACTGAGGCCGTCCTGCTGTCGGACTCCCGACTTGGCAACATCGACGACGTCCAACCGTTCGTCCAAGCTCGCTTCGACAACTGATTTCCGCTTACATCCCCTGCCAACTACAGCCGCTCGCTGGCGGTCGCCGTTTCGATTCGATAGCCGTACGACAATGGTTTTGATGGAGTCGTGACTGGCTCACGGTATGACCTGCGTTCGTCAGCTGATCGCTCTCTCCGCTGTTCACTCCCGATTCCCGCGCTCGGCTGTTGATATATGATTCCCGCAGAACTCATCGAACAGTACGTCAGCTTTGGGATCTTTCTCGTTGCCGCGACCCTGGCCGCGGTCAGCTATCTGGCGTGGCGTCGAGAGCGTGATCGCCGGATGGCGACCGTTACCGTCGGCTACGGGTTGTTTGCAACTTACGGCCTCATCGTCGCCGTTGAACACGTCGTCGTGCCAACGATCCCGTATGCTACGGTTGAGCTCATCGAACACGGGGCCGCGGTACTCATTCTTTTTGGGCTGCTGACGTTTTTCGCCGCTGTGACACGGGACTGAGCCATGTCTGAGCCAGCATTCGAGGTGGATTCTCGGCGCGCTATCTACCAGCATATCGCTGCTAATCCCGGTGTCCACTTTCGGGAGCTATGTGAGGCGTTTTCGTATGCGCAGGGCACGATCCAGTACCACCTCAAGTGGCTCGCCGATGCGGAGCTGATCGACGTTGCTGACGATGGGAAATACACCCGCTACTACGCTGCCGCCGAGTTTGACGACGCCGATCAGGCGGTGATGAACGCCCTCCGGCGGGAATACAGCCGCCGCGTGCTGGCACATCTCCTCGCCGACGGCCCGCTGTCGACACAGGAACTCAGCGACCGACTCGACAAAGCCGAGTCAACAGTGTCGTGGCATCTCTCAAATCTCGCCGATGCCGATCTTGTCACGAAACAGCGGGAAGGCCGTCGGGTCAGCTATGCGGTCACCGATCCTGACCGGGTCAGATATCTCTACACCATCCATCGACGCTCGTTTACCGACCGCGTCGTCGACCGATTACTGGGTCTTTGGGACGGCTACTGACTTTGCCATCGCTCTGGTTCTCGTTAGTACTCTACTCGAACTCTCACTAATTCACTCCGACACCAGGCAGCATCCCCCGCTGGACGAGCACTCGAAGACAGAGCACATAGCTGATGAACACGGCTGTCGGCCCTAACAGCGGGATAATAAGTCCCTGAATATCGGTTCCAATCGCGGCAGCGTGGATCGTTCCGAACATAAACCCACCGTAGGCGAACGTATGGACGACCCGTGGCCCCCACGGCCGTGAAAACCGCGCTGGGTCGGTAAACCCAAGGACGGCAACGACGAGCAACAACAGCGCGCCGCCACCGACGATAACACCAGCCGAAAAGTACGAAAGCGAATACGCCGGCGGTGGCACCTGTCCACTGAGCACGTTCCACGTGTCGACAACACCAATGAGCGCGTGCAGCAGTGTCACGATCATCGCAAACACTGACACCTCAATGTGGACGCGTTGGGCCGCCGTATGCAGGACGCCAAACGATGGACTGTTGTAGCCGATCCCGGTGAGCACCGCGAGCGTGAGACTCGGATACGCGAGGAGGCCGGCTGCCCGGTCGAGATACCAGATAACAACCGACATCAGGAGGCCCCCGTGGTTTCGACGACATCCGGACAGCCGTCGTCATCCTGAAATCCGTTTTCGGTCTCCGGGCGTTGGGGACACTGATCGGTCGCGTCGGGGATGCCGTCGCCGTCATAGTCATCGGGGGCTTGTTGGGTCGATACGGTCTCCATCGTCTCCGCTGGCTCAGTTGTTGCTTGTGCGGCCCGCACGCTGCTGATCTGCCAGAGCACCGGCACAGTGATGAGAAACAACACGACGACAACGAGCGTGATCTGTTGGTTTCGTGTCCAGCCCATCATCTCACCCCTCGACGACGTGCTCGTCGAACCCGTCGGTCGTGTGGAACACGCCACCGTGGACGATGAGTGCTTCAGCCCCGTTCCAGTCGGTGGCCAGCTGTTTTGCCTCCGCCAGCGGGAGTGCGGCGAGTGTCGTCGCCAGCGCGTCGGCCTCCATACAGTCGCGTGCCGCGAGAACGGTCACCGATTCATGTCGTGAGCCGATCCGCTCGGCTGTTGGATCGTAGATATGGTCGACTCCCTCGCGCTCTCGACGATAGCCACCGGTCGTGGCGATATACCAATCGGTTGCCAGCGTCTTGAGGTGGCTGTCATCCCCGTAGGGGCTTTCGATCCCAACAGGCCCCGTTGGCGGCGACATATCCCCGCCGCCGCTGACGAACCCGCGTCGACCAACCCCATCGAGACATCTCGCGGCCTGGTCGACGATGTATCCCTTTGCGAGCCCATTCAGATCGAGTGCGGTGTCGGTTTCGACCCGCTCACCATCGACGCTGATTGTCCCACCCGCAAACGCCGTCGATACCGACCACGTCGCTCCCGACGAGCTCGATGTGTCACCACCGCGATGCACGGCGTTGTCGTCGCCGCGAAGATAGCGGTGTAGCTCGTCTTTGCACTCCCCGTGTCGGATATCGAATACGCCGTCGGTTCGATCGATGTACTCACGCCCGCGCTGGACGATCTTGGCGATGTGTTCATTGTGGATCTGGCCTGTCTCGTTGAGTTCGGCGGCGGCACTCGCTTCGTTGAACCGGTCTAACTGGCCTTCTAGCCTTCTGATCTGCTGTTTTGCCGCGCTGGCTGCCGGCTCAGCTCGAATCCCCCTGATCTTGATTACAAAGTCTGTATCACAGGCTCGAAAGCGACGACTGGCTGTCCCCAACCGATCGTAGAGTGTCTGCTGTGTGCTTCCCATTGTTATTCGTACTCATCCTCCTCCTCGTCCTCGTTTTCCTCCTCATCCTCTCCTTCCTCATTTTCTTCCTCCTCGTACTCCTCCTCCTCATCTTCTTCATCTTCATACTCGTCGTCTTCTTCATCCCCATACTCTCCGTCTTCTTCGTCCTCATACTCTCCGTCTTCTTCGTCCTCATACTCACCGTCACCGCTCTTGCCATCGCCGCCTGTCTGCACAGCCGGTGTGAAGTTCTCATTTGGTTGCGGGGCATCGCCAGCCGTCTGCTGATCACTGGCCGTGATGCCGGTGTCGCCATCGCTCAGACTGGTGAGTCCAAGCCCCGGAAATACCAATCCGCCGGCCACAACCATCGTTAGCAACGCGCCGGCGAGTGTCATCGCAACGAGTCTGTTTGTTGGGAGTTGAATCCGCATCGTACGTTCGACGACTGCCACGCTCTTCTAATGCGTTCGCGTCCGGCTATCGAATCGTCGTCCAACCATCGAATCGTCGCCTTCGACCGATTTATCATCGACTGAGCGATTCGCTGTCACGACAAAACGTATCGTTCCGACAACTGGTTCAGCCTGCAACCGATCCGACACCCACACCGCCACCACCGCCTGCACCTGTGGTGAGACCCTCGCTACCACCGGTGTCTGCGGTGATCGTCTTATCAATGGTTTCACTGTATCCAGTTCCGAGCAACGCCAATCGGAGCCGGCCAAGATACGGGATCCGGAACCGCGCCACCCCGTTGACCCACTCCGATTTCACCACGGGTGCAACCCCGTTTGCCTGATCGTACCGCCGGTTGTTGTCGCCTTTCGTGATATACCCCGCGTGCGGGGCCGGACAGTTTGTTAACTCCGCACAGCTTTCGGCGTCGACCGCATCGGGCGACGTTCGATCATACCAGTTTTCGCCCGCCTCGACACGAAACCGTACCCGGTGGATGATCGGCGAGCCGACACGGCCGGGGTAGTCGTAGACGATCACACTCCCTGGCTGGTTGAACGATTCGTAACTGGTGTCGCTTGTGTCGGCCATCACGAGCCCCTGTTCGTTGGCCGCCGCCGGCGCAAACCGACCCGGTTCGCTGACGACGACGAGATCGTATTTGTTGATGTTGGGATCCATGCTGTTGCTCTCGACGGCGACCATCGGCGGCCAGACGCCGGTCGCCGCAAAGAGCACGAGTCCGATGGCAGCCACGATCGAGAGGCTGAGCAGCAGTTCCCGAAGGAACAACAGCGGCCCGTCGTCCGCCCCGCGGAGTCGCTGGAACCACGACTCCTCATCGGGCGTCACGTCGCCAGGCGGTTCCCGCTCTCCATCACTCATTGGCAGTCTCTTCACCCGCACCGCGTTTGAAACTTCTGTCCCGGGTCGCCGACCCACCAGCCTCTCTCCTCGCGGTGGCTCCCGCATCTCTCTGTCCGATCCGACTCCCGGCATGTTTTTGCCCGGCGCTCCCGAGATGCCGACAGTGCCATCCGAGACGCCCTCCCGGATCGTTCAGACGCTGGCCCGCCACGGCTACAACGCCGACCGCGAGGCGGTCACCCTGCTCGCCCGCGTGAGCGATCCGGCCGCCGCAATCGAGGCTGTCGTCTCGGCAACCGACGACAACACGCTTCGCATCACCAGCAGCGATGTCCGAGCGTGTCTCGACAGCGCTGCCGTTGTCACCGGTGCGGCTGTCTCTCCTTCGACAACTGCACCTGAATCGACCCCAGCGGCTGCTCCGACCGAGTCGACATCTCCAGATTCGCCTAAATCGACTGATTCACAACCTGAAACACCCCAACAGCCCAGCTCAAACACCACCTCTTCGACTGCAACCAAAACACACCCAAATCAACAGACTACGTCAGAATCTCCAAACGAAACAGAGGGGTCGAACTCGACCGGGCGTAAAGAAGTGGTTGCCGAACCAACAGGAACCGCCCGCTCCCCGGATCGGAACCCGACACCCGCCGAGATCACCGGCGACATCACCGGCCGCAGCACCGGCACCGGTGAGTACAGCCAGTTCGTAACGACGTTTCGGGATCGCTACGAACAGCTCTCGAAGCTCCTCAAAGGCCGCGTTAATCACCGCCCAGCCACGGCCATCGCCGACATGCCGGGCGGCAGCGACGCCGAGATGATCGGACTCGTCAACGACATCCGCTCGACGGCCAGCGGCCACTGGCTGATCGAACTCGAAGACACGACCGGCACCTTCCCCGCGCTCGTAATGAAAGATAGGCCGATCGCCGAGCTGGTCGACGAACTTCTCCTCGACGAATGCATCGCCGTCCAGGGCACCCTTGCCGATGATTCGGGCATCCTGTTTACCGACTCGATCCACTTCCCTGACGTGCCCCGGACGTTCCGTCCGAGCACCGCCGACCGCCACGTTCAGGCCGCGCTCATCTCGGATGTCCACGTCGGCAGCCAGGAGTTCATGGCCGACGCCTGGGGGCGGTTCGCCGACTGGCTCCACACCGAGGAAGCCGAGGCCGTCGAATATCTCCTGATCGCCGGCGATATGGTCGAAGGTGTCGGCGTCTATCCCGACCAGGACGAGGAACTCGACATCGTCGACATCTTCGACCAGTACGAAGCCTTCTCGGAGTATCTCAAGGCTGTTCCCGGGGATATCGAGATCGTCATGATCCCCGGCAACCACGACGCCGTCCGCCTTGCCGAACCCCAACCCGGCTTCGACGAGGAACTTCGGGATATCATGTCGGTTCACGACGCCCGGATCACGGGCAACCCTTCGCTTGTCACTATCGAGGGCGTCTCGATCCTGATGTACCACGGTGTCTCGCTCGACGAGGTCATCGCCGAACTCCCCGAAGAGAAGGCCAGCTACGACAACCCACACAAGGCGATGTACCAACTCCTGAAGAAACGCCACGTCGCCCCCCAATACGGCGGCAAGATGCGACTTGCACCCGAAACGAAGGACTATCTCACCATCGACACAGTGCCCGACATCTTCCACACCGGCCACGTCCACAAGCTGGGCTGGGGGAAATACCACAACGTCCTGGCGGTCAACAGCGGCTGCTGGCAGGCCCAAACCGCCTTCCAAAAGAAGGTCAACATCGACCCCGACGTGGCCCACGCCCCGATCGTCGATCTCGATACCTTGGAGATGACTGTCCGAAAGTTCGCGTAAGCAATCGGTCTACTTCTGTCACGATCAGGGTTGCTGGTAATACCGGATCGTCTGCGCGCCGCGAAACATCGGCCCGTCGCCGGCCTCCTGAAACCCTGCGGCCTGGGCGGCCGTCTGCAGATCAGTTGCGTTCTGTTCGACCAGCAGTTCCACGTCCAACCCTTCGCTGGCGCCAAACCGAACCGGCTCGCTCAGCAGCCGCTCACAGGCCTCCTTTGTCCCGCCGACCTGTGTCACGTGGACAGTGTTGTCGTGGACATCAAAGCTGACGAAGCCCAACAACTCGGATTCGAGTGCGTCGGTATCGGCGTTGGGATCGTTGCCGGCCTGTTTCCGTTCGGCGACCCGGACGCTGCGATCGTGCACAAGGTTCCGGACGACATCCGCCGGTACGTCGGCCAGTGCCGCGATCGACTCGGCGTCCTCCTCGACGGCGTCCCGGACATCCATGTGAGCGTATATCACATCTACCCGCATAAAATTCAGGGCGACTGGGAGCGTTGTCTGTGAACTACATCCAAGCCGCCATCTGACACCTAAACACCTATGGGCGATGGGGTTCCGAACTGTGGTAATGGTTGCAACGTTGCCGGATCTGCTTCGACTCCTCGTGATTCCGGTTCTCGGGTGGGCTGCGTGGCGCGACATCCATACCCGTCGGATCCCGAACCGGGTGTGGCCACCGCTGGTCATCCTTGGCGGCCTCCTGCTCGTCTGGGAAGCGATCCAACTCTTCGTGTTTGGTGACCCTGGCGGCCAAGCCTTCCTGATCCGTGCCGGGATCAGCCTCCTGTTTGTCGCTCCGCTTGGCTACGCATTCTGGTGGTTCGGCGCGTTTGGTGCGGCCGACGCAAAGGCGATGATCGCCCTTGCGTTCCTCCTGCCGACGTTTCCGACCTACGCCCTCGGCGGGCTGGAACTCCCGCTTGTCGATACGACGATCGGCGTGTTCTCGTTGACGGTGCTCACAAACGCGGTGCTCCTCGCGGTGGTTGCACCGGTCGGCTTGGGGGTTGGGAACCTGCTCCGCCGCCGGATCGAACCCGCGGTGATGTTTCTGGCCCGACCGGTTCGGATCGACTCGCTGCCGGGTCGCCACGGCCGACTGTTCGAAGCACCCGATGGGCTCACCCACAACGGGCTGGATCTTGACGCCCTCCGGATGTATCTTCGCTGGCGCGGCCTTCCCTTAGCCGCGCTCCGGGCGGCCCCCGATATCGCCCGCGATCCGGCCAGCATTGAGGCGACCGGTGAGCCGACCGACGGCCGCAGCGACGTCGACGACGACCTCGATTGGCATGACTCCGACGCCGTCCCGACAGTCGACGGCGACGTTGCCGCCGAGAATCTCGATGATCCGTGGGGTGTCGACCAGTTTTTCGAGTCGATCGATCGGTCGACCTACGGAACCGACCCGGAACAACTCCGTGAGGGGCTTGAACTGCTGGCGACAACTGACGAGGAGACGGTTTGGGTCTCGCCGGGGCTTCCGTTCGTCGTTCCGATGTTTGCCGGCCTTCTCGTCGCCTTCATCTACGGTGACCTGCTCTTTGGCTTCCTTCGCTGGCTCGGCGTGTTCCCGCTTGTGTAACGGCTCCGCTCGTGTAGCGACTCCGTCGCTGCCGGCGGCACCAACCGTTCTGGGATCGGTGTGCCTTTGGCCTCGCCGCCGCCCCCTTCGGTATGGACGGACACCTTCGCAACGGCGTCGTCGAGGTCGGCGGCAACGCCCGCCAGCAGTTCCACGACGCCCGCGGCTACGGCCGGCCGGCCGACGGCAACGAGATCCGCCTGGCCCGCGTTGAGGCCGCCCACCTCCTGCTCCGTGGCGATCTCACGGCTGTTGTCGATCACGACGGCTCCGCTGATCGCCTCTCGTTTGAAGAGTTCTTTGTCGCCTCCGCCGCGGCCGCCGAGCGGTTCGCTCTCCGATTTCTGGTGTACGCTGACCTCCGTGATCGTGGATTCTATCTTGCGCCCGCCCGCGCGGGCTGGCCCGGTGCAGCGGAAGCTGACAACGACCTGATCGACCTGATTGTTCCACCCCGTGGCACGAAACCCGGTGACAGCGAACCCGCCTATCGAATCGCTGTCGTCGGCGAACGCGAGTCGCTCCCGGCCGACGAGCTTGCGAACCTCACCCTCGCGGTCGTCGACGAGGAAAGCGAGATCAGCTATCTCGAAACTGCGACGCCCGAGTTCGACGGCGGGACGACCTACAGCCTACCGGCAGGGATCACGGGCTCGCTCATCGGCGACCGCGTCGTCGTCTGGGACGCTCCCGATGGCTTCTACGATCACGGGTTCTACGGCCAACCGCTTGAGGTGCGGGAGGCGATCATCGACACCGCCGTCCAGCTTTCGCTTGTCGAGGCCGCCGCTCTCGCCGCCGAGGGACAACTGGTGCTTGATGACGCTGACGACGATCAATCCGAGGCGACGACGTTCACCGCAACCGAGATCGCCGGCGACACATCCCCCGACTCGCCGGCCAGCTACACCGCGATCCGCAAACAGGGCAGGCGGGTCGAAGGCGAGCGATTCGACCGCCGGCTTGCGGTGTATCGCATGCTTCGAGACCGACAGGTCGTCCCGAAAACAGGCTACAAGTTCGGCGCGGATTTCCGCACCTACAACACGGTTGAATCGGTCGAGGACTTACCCCACTCCGAACGGCTTGTTCGCGTCGTCGAGACCGATCACGCGTTCGATCCCCGCGAGCTCTCACTTGACGTGCGGCTGGCCGGCGGGGTACGGAAACGAATGGTTTTTGCGCTGACCGGCGCGAACGGCGAGATAGACTGGCTCTCTGTGAGCCGCCTGACACCATGACCGACGATACCTCTCACGACGACGATGGCACGTCCGAAGCCGGCGCGACCGACGACGCGGTCGCCACAACCGACGGCGGCGTCGACGAGACGACCATCGATCCGTGGGGATCGTCAACGATCGCCGACTACCGCAAGCTCTTCGAGGAGTTCGGCATCGAGGAGTTCGAGTCGATTCTCGGCGATGTGCCCGATCCGCACTACCTCATGCGCCGGGGAGTCATCTTCGGCCACCGCGACTACGAGCCCGTCGCCGACGCCCTTGCCAACGACGAACCCGCCGCCGCGCTCTCAGGCTTTATGCCGACCGGCGACCCGCATATCGGCCACAAACTTGTCTTCGACGAGATTATCTGGCATCAACAGCAGGGTGCCGACGCCTACGCCCTGATCGCCGACCTGGAGGCCCATTCCGCCCGCGGGATGACGTGGGACGAGATCGACGACCACACAGAAAGCTATCTGCTAAGCCTGTTGGCGCTCGGCTTCGACGCCGAGGAGGGAACGCTCTACCGCCAATCGCAGAACCGCGAGCTCCAGGATCTCGCCTTCGAACTCGGCTCGAACGCCCGATTCGCCGAGTTCGGCTCGATCTACGGGTTCGACGGCGAGACCAGCGTCTCCCACATGCAGAGCGTCGTCACCCAGATGGCCGATATGCTCTACCCGCAGTTGGTCGACGGCCCCAAGCCGACGGTGATCCCGGTCGGGCCCGATCAAGATCCCCACGTCCGCCTCGCGCGGGATCTGGCGGTGCGGATGCGGTATTTCAAAGTCACCGAAGCCTACGCGAGTTTCGAGGCCGACGCTGCCCAACGGAAGTTGATCGCTCGCGCCTATGACGCACTCAGCGAGGAGATCGACAGCGACGAGATGGTTCGCTGTGCGGCCGCCGCTGACTGGCTGGCCGACTACGACGCTGCCACCGAGTTTGCCGACGCCAAGGATGCCGCTGTCGACAAACTCAGCGAGGCCGGCAAGGAGCCGCTTCGTCCGCGCGTCCGGTTCTTCCACCGCCACGGCCCCGAAGATGCCTTCGAGGCGATGATCGACGCCATCGAAGGCGAAAAACGCGTCTACGAGGGCCATATCGACTCGTTCGAACTCGATATCGACGATGCCGAAGCCCTTGCCCGCGAGGTCGAAGTCGACAACGGCGGCTACGGCTTCATCCAGCCGTCTTCGATCTATCACCGCTTCATGACCGGCCTGACCGGCGGGAAAATGTCGTCGTCGATCCCGGCCAGCCACATCAGCCTACTCGACGATCCCGAAGACGGCTACGACAAGGTGAAGTCGGCGACGACGGGCGGCCGCGAGACGGCTGAAAAACAGCGCGAACTCGGTGGCGAGGCCGACGACTGCCCGGTCTATGAGCTGTATGCCTATCTCCTCGCCAACGATGACGATGGGCTGGTCGAGGAGGTCTACGAGGAGTGTGTCGGCGGCGAGCGACTCTGTGGGGACTGCAAGGAGCAGGCGGCAACGCTGATGAAAGAGTTCCTGAAGAACCATCAGGAGAAACGCGAGGAAGCGCGGGAACTGCTCGACGACCTCGATATCGTGCTCGATTCCGACCGGAAAGGGCCGGGCAGCTCACACTGACGCTATTTTTGTTGCGGCTTGCTGCTGTCGTCTTCGCAACTGCTAACTGACGACCCCACCGACACCCGATAACAACTGTATGCGACTCCCGGACTCACAACTCGCGGTGTTGGAAGCCGCCTCGGCGACCGAACCGACGCCAGTCGATCGGCTGGCCGACGCGACCGACCTAAAACCCGAAACCGTCACCCGTGCGGCCTTCGATCTCCGCGACGACGGCTTGGTCACCATCGAGGAACGCACCGAAACCACGGCCGACCTCACCGACGAGGCCCACGACTATCTCGAATCGGGCCTCCCGGAAGTCCGGCTTTACCGCGCCGCCGTTGAGGCTGGTGCCGACGACGAGGCCGTCGAGTTGGGCCAACTCATCGGCGCGGCCGGCTTGGAGGGCCCCGAGGTCGACATCGCGCTGGCCAACTTCGCGCGCAAAGGATACGGCACGATCGACTCCGGCAGCGTCACCGCCGATCCCGACGCCGATCCCGACGCCGACCCCGAAGCCGACGCACTCGCAACGCTGGCCGACGGTGGGAGCGTCGCCGACGGCGACGCCATCGACACCGATCTCCTCGACCAACTCGAGCGCCGCGACCTCATTATTCAGCGCGAGCACACGCTCCGGGAGATCACGCTCACCGACGACGCCGTCACCGCGCTGATGGAGGGCATCGAGACCGCCGAGACGGTTGACCGCCTGACACCCGAGATGCTGACCAGCGGCGAGTGGCAAGATGTAGAATTCACCGAGTACAACGTCGAGGCCGACGCACCCAGCGTCGAGGGCGGCCGCAAGCACATCCTCAGACAGACGGCCGACCGCGCGAAGGACGTACTCGTCGGGATGGGCTTTCAGGAGATGGACGGCCCGCATGCTGACGCCGACTTCTGGATCAACGACTGCCTGTTCATGCCGCAGGATCACCCTGCGCGTACCCACTGGGATCGCTTCGCGCTTGACGTGCCGCCGATCCAAGACCTTCCCGACCAACTCGTCGACCGCGTCGAGTCAGCCCACCGCGAGGGCGTCGGCGAGGACGGCGACGGCTACCACTCGCCGTGGGATCGGGATTTCGCCGAGGCAGTCGCCCTTCGGGGGCACACCACGTCGCTGTCGATGCGCTACCTTTCCGGGTTCGCTGGGGCCGACATCGAGCCGCCGCAGCGGTACTTCTCGGTTGAAAAGGTCTACCGTAACGACACGCTCGATCCGACTCACCTGCTGGAATTCTTCCAGATCGAGGGGTGGGTGCTCGCCGAGGATCTCTCGGTGCGTGATCTGATGGGCACCTTTGAGGAGTTCTACGCCCAGTTCGGGATCACCGATATCAAATTCAAACCCCACTACAATCCCTACACTGAGCCCTCCTTCGAGCTGTTCGGCGAGCATCCGACGACCGGCGAGATCGTCGAGATCGGGAACTCCGGGTTGTTCCGACCCGAAGTACTCGAACCGCTCGGCATCGAAGCCGACGTGATGGCGTGGGGCCTCGCCCTCGAACGCCTGCTCATGCTGATGTACGGTTTCGAGGATATCCGCGATGTCCACGGGACGCTGTGTGATCTTGAACTGCTGCGGGAAACGGAGGTGCTCCAATAATGCCTGTTGTCGATGTCGACCCCGACGAACTCCGCGAGTTGACCGGTCACGACGAGAAATCCGACGACGAACTCAAAGACGACCTGTTCAACCTCGGTCTCGAATTTGAGGGCGAAACCGACGACGGCGAACTCCAACTCGAATTCGCGCCTGACCGGCTTGATCGCCTCTCTGTCGAGGGTGTCGCCCGCTCGCTGCGCTACCAGTACGGCGACGACACCGGCGTCTACGTCCCCGACACGAACGATCCCGACTGGACGTACGAAGTCGAAGACACCGTCCCCGAGGGTCGCCCCTACGTCACGGGTGCCATCGTCCGCGACGTGAACATGACCGAGGACGTGCTGGAATCGCTGATCCAACTCCAGGAGAAACTGCACGCGACGATGGGCCGCAAGCGCGCGAAGGCGGCCATCGGTATCCACGACCTGACGATGCTGAAAGGCGCGGGCCTCGGCGACGACGACAGCGGCCACTCGATCACCTACCGCGGGATCGACCCCGACGGCGACCGATTCGTCCCCCTCGATGCCGACAGCGAGATGACGCCTGCCGAGGTACTTACCGATCACCCGATCGGCGACAAGTTCGGCGATCTCCTCGACGGCTTCGACCGCTATCCCGCGATCTACGACGATCTCGGGCTGTTTTCGTTCCCGCCGGTGATCAACGGCCGCCGCACCGAGGTCGAAGCCGAGTCTCGGGATCTCCTCATTGAGCTCACCGGAACCGACCAGTGGACGATCGACCACATCTGTAACATCATCTGCTATGCACTCTCGGCCCGCGGCGGCACTATCGAGGAGGTCGAAATCGACTACCCGACCGCGACTGGCCCCTACGAGGACGTCGGTGGCGAACTCGTCCGCCCGGATTTCGAGACCGACACCAAACACGTCGCTCACGACCGCATCGAGACGATCCTCGGCGTCGATTTCGACCAGCGCGAAGTTCTCGATCTCTTCGCCCGCGCCGGACTGTCGGCGTCGGTCGTTGACGATGCTGCTGATGGTGACAACGCTGGCGACGACGACCTGCCCGCCAGCGTCGCCGACGCCGATGTCGTCTACGCTGTCGAGATTCCACCATACCGGGTCGACGTGTTGCATCCGATGGATCTTATCGACGATCTGGGGCGGGCCTACGGCTTCAACGAGTTGGAGCCACGCTACCCAGATATCGGGACTGTCGGCGGTCGCCACGACCGCACGCGACTCGAAGACGCCACCCGCGCGAGCCTCATCGGCCTCGGGTTCGAGGATCTGCTGAACTTCCATATGATCTCCGCCGAGGCGAACTACGACCGGCTCAACATCGAGCCGGGCGCGACCGTCGACGACGCCGACCGCCGGCTCGTCGGCGCGGGCGAGGCCGTCGAGATCACCGGCCCCTACAGCGAGGATTACACCCAACTCCGTACGTGGGTACTCCCGTCGCTGCTCATGGTCTTGGAGAACAACACCCACCGCGCCTACCCGCAGGATCTCGCCGAGATCGGCCTCGCTGCTGAAGTCGACGAAAGCGAGAACACGAACGTCGCCGAATGGCGATCGATCGGGGCCGTCCTCGCGCGTAACGACGCGACCTACGAGGACGCCAAAGCGCGACTCACCGCGCTCTGCGATGATTTCGGTGTCGACCTCGAAACGCCGGCGACCGATCACCCGACGTTCATCGACGGCCGGGTTGCCGACGTGGTGATCGACGGCGAGCCGGTCGGCGTCATCGGCGAGATCCATCCCGCGGTGTTGGTCGAGCACGATCTGGAACTGCCGGTCGCCGCATTCGAGTTCCGGCTTGACGCCCTGCAGTGAGATGCCCCGAACCGGCAAGATCTCGCGGGCGTTCTTTCGGGAGCATATCGCCCCACAGCTCGGGGCTGACCGCCAAGAAACGACTCTCGGCCCACAGCACGGCGTCGACTTCGGCGTCCTCGATATCGGCGGGCAGGCTCTCGCTGTCGCCACCGATCCGGTCTCGATCCTGCCTGGGCTCGGATTCGAGCGCGCCGGCCGGTTTGCCGTCCGGATCGTCCTCGCTGACGTGGCCGTTTCGGGGCTCGATCCCTCACATCTCGCAGTCGGCTTCACGCTCCCACCTGATCTCACTGGCGACGACTTCGCTGCGGTCTGGGGGGCGATCCACGACGAATGCGCGGCCCTCGGTGTCGACATCATCACCGGTCACACCGCCCGGTATGCCGGCTGTTCGTTCCCGTGGGTCGGCGCGGCGACCGCGATGGCCGTCGGCGACCACGACGCGATCGTCCGCCCGGATGGGGCTCGCGTCGGCGACGACCTCATTATCACGACCGGCCCGGCTGTTGAAGCCACCGCGCTGTTTGCCTCGCTGTTCCCCGACGTGATCGACTGTGAGGACGACCGCCTCGCTCGCGTCGCGGCGATGCTCGACGAACTCGGTGTCGTCCGCGATACCCGCGCTATCGCCGGAATCAACGGTGTGTCGGCGATGCACGATATCACCGAAGGCGGGCTGCTCGGCGCGTGCCACGAGATGGCCGCTGGTGCCGGCGTTCGGTTTCGGGTCGACACCGACCGGGTTCCGATCGACGACGATGTGGCCGCGGTGTGTTCGACCCTCGATATGGATCCCTGGCGAGCGACCAGCTCCGGATCGCTGCTGCTTTCGGTCGACCCCAACGTGACCGATGACGTACTCGCGGCCCTCCGCGACCGCGGGACGACCGCGGCTGTGATCGGGAGCGTCGATTCGGGGAACGGTGTTGTCCGCGATGGCGAACCGACAGAGCCGCCAGCCGGTGATTCCTCGTGGCCGGTCTACGAGCGGCTGCTGGCGGCGGCTGAGGACGCTGATGATACCGACGCCGATGCCGCCGATGCCGCCGACGCCGGTGCCAACGACACTGCCTGACCACCGATCTTTTTCATCGCCCGGTCGTACCACCGACAAATGACCACAATCGACCTTGCACTCGACTGGACACCGAACACGAACCACACCGGCTTCTACGTCGCGCTCGCGGAGGGCTACTACGCCGACCGCGATCTCGACGTGTCGATCCACTCGCCGGCCAACGACGACTACGAGACGACGCCAGCAAAGCAGGTCGCCACCGGCGAGGCAACGCTGGCGATTGCGCCCTCCGAGAGCGTCATCAGCTACCAGACCCACCCCGACTACCCGTCGCTAACTGCTGTCGCGGCGGTCTGCCAGGAAGACAAAAGCGCGATCGTCACGCTCGGCGACAGCGGCCTCGACCGCCCGGCCGAGCTCGACGGCCACCGCTATGCCTCCTACGACGCCCGTTTCGAGGATCACATCGTCCGCCAACTCATCCGCAACGACGGCGGCGACGGCGACATCGACATCGTCACCCCGCCGAAACTCGGGATCTGGAACACCCTCCTCGATGGCGAGGCTGATGCGACGTGGGTGTTCATGCCGTGGGAGGGCGTCCTCGCGGCCCGCGACGGGATCGATCTCAACGCCTTCTATCTCGACGAGTACGACGTGCCGTACGGCTACACACCCCTGTTGTTGGCCCGTCCGGAGACGATCGTCGACGGCGACGCCCTCAGCGACTTCCTCACGGCGAGTGCCCGCGGCTACCAGTTCGCGGTCGACAACCCCGATCGGGCCGCCGAGGTTCTCGGCGAGACGGCCGAGGGAATGGATAACGACGATCCCGATTTCCTCCGTGAGAGTCAACACGAACTCACAGATGCGTATCTCACCGCTGATGGGGAGTGGGGAACGATGGCCCACGACCGCTGGGACGCGTTTGTCGAGTGGCTCGCCGCCAACGATATTCTCACCACGGTTGACGACGAGCCGATTCCTGCCGATGAGTTACCCACGAGCGAGCTCTACACGAACGACCTCCTCTCTGACGCGTAACTGCGCCCGACACCCGAGTTACTCGCTGTCGACAACGTCCGGGAGTTTGACGGTCGCTGTCGTTCCCGCCGCCCCGGTCTCATATGTGACACGCCCACCGAGGGCGGTTGTTCCCCACTCGACGAGCCACAGCCCGATCCCGCTGCCGTGTTCGAGATCCGTCTCTGTGCCCTCCTCGATCACGCCCAGTTCGTGTTCCGGGATGCCGTCGCCGCTATCGCTGACCTTGATACGGACGGTCGACCCGGTGGTGGTCGCCCCGACGGTGACATTCCCACCGCCGTGTTTGAGGCCGTTTTCGATCAGGTTGTCGAGCACGCTTTCGAGCAGTTGGCGGTTCGTCTCGATGGCGAGGTCATCCGGGATTTCCGTGTCGACATGCCCACCGTGGTCGTCGACGAGCGGCTCGGCAACGTGATCGACGAACGTGGCGACCGGAATCGATTCGGTGCCCAGTTCGTCGGGTTCGAGTGTCCGTTCGACCATCCGGGCTTTCTCGCCGAGTTCGAGCACGTTATCGGTGTTGCGTTTTGCGGTTTCGAGCATGTCGGCGTACCCCTCGTCGTCGACGCCCTCGGCGACCACTTCGAGATACCCGCTGGCGACGTTGAGATCGTTGCGGAGGTTGTGCCGAAGGATACGGTTGAGGACGGCGAGTCGCTGCTCGCGTTGGCGTTCGAGCGTGATGTCCTGGAGCGTGATTGTGTGCCCAACCGTGCTGTCGGCTGAATCCTCGATCGCCGAGACGGTGACGGCGTAATCACGCCTTCTGGTGTCGCCGTGACGGATTCGCTGGTCGTCGCTGTCGAGATCGATATCGAGGGCGATGTCATCGAGTGAGTTTCCGAGGAAAGCCGGTTTTGCGGTGTCGACGATCTCGGTTGCCGCCTCGTTGACATTGATGACGCGTTGGTCGTCGTCGACGATGATGATACCGATCCCCAGATCGTCGATGGCGGTCTGATCGCCTGTTCGGCGGGCCGCCGGCGTCAACTCGAACATATTCCGCCGGAAGAAGGCGTACATATCAAGCCCGAGATGCGCCGGAAACAACAGCGGGGCGAGGTTGAGATTTGGAACCGGGCCGGCGTCGAATATCCACAGCAGGATCCCGGGGATAACCGGGAGCGGTGACAGTGCGAGGGCAAGCGTCTGGGAGCGATACAGCGGGCCGTAACTCACGAACGTCTCCAGCAAGACGAGCACCGCACCGGCGGTAAAGATCATTAGCGTCAACAGGATGAGAAACAGCCACGCCTCGTTCGTGTAGGCGACCGTCGCCGCGCCGAAGGTGGGGTCGATCCGGTAGTTACTCCAGACGAGTTGATGGCGCGGATTGGTGGCGATCAACCCAACGAAGCCGAGCGTGAGAGCGACGAGCCCGGCCATCGGCGTCGACCGCACCACGTCCTTCCGACCGGTGTATTCGAGGGCAAAGGCCAGAAACAACAGGCTCGTGAAACAGGTGCCCAGCCAGACCGGAATCTCAAACAGCACCCGGAGTGCCGGATCGAACACGAGGAGAGCGACGCCGTAGGAAAACGCCCACAGGGCGATGGCGACGATCATCGCCATGAACAACGTCGCCCCATCCTCGTCGCGGTAGGGCCAGACGTAGGCGAGAAACGCCAGCGAGAGCAGGCCGGAGCCCAGCGAGGCGATCGCCGGCCACGAAAAGGCGCCAAACACTGGGCCGGCCTACAACCTCCCGTTACATAACGATTCGCGTCAGGTTGCCGGGCAGTGAGCCAATGAGATGGAGAAACCTCCGCCGCGCTTGATCCCGCAGCGACTCGATTCGCTCGCGGAACGCCCGCAGCTTCACGGCTCCCGTCGGTCGCCGTTCGAGCGAATCGCGGTCTCCCTACGGTTGACCGCACGTTCGGAAGTCGATTAACCTTAGTCCCCGCGGCGAGTTTCCTCCCGCAATGCCAACCGGAGAGTACGATCCCGACGCCGTCGAGTCCAAATGGCAACAGCAGTGGCTCGACGACGAAACGTACGCCTACCCCGACGACGCGACCGATCCGAACACGACCTTCGCCATCGACACCCCGCCGCCGACCGTCTCGGGGAGCCTCCACTGGGGCCACGTCTACGGCTCGATCCTCCAGGACATCGTCGCCCGCTTCGAGCGCATGCAGGGCAACGACGTGTTCTATCCCTTCGGCTACGACGACAACGGGATCGCCTCCGAACGCCTGACGGAGTCGGAACTCGGCATCCGCCATCAGGATTTTGACCGCTATGAGTTCCAAGAGAAATGCCGGGAGGTCTGTGCGGAGTACGAGGAAGAGTTTACGGAGAAAATGCAGGCGATGGGCACCTCCATCGACTGGAACAACACCTACCAGACGATTTCGCCCGAAGTCCAGCGCGTCTCCCAGCTCTCCTTTATCGATCTCTACGACCAGGGCCGCGAATATCGCAAAAAGGCCCCCGCGATCTGGTGTCCGGACTGCGAGACAGCGATCTCGCAGGTCGAAACCGAGGACTACGAGGAGCAGTCCTATTTCAACGACATCACCTTCGAACTCGTCGAGAGCGGCAGCGAGCCCGACAACGACGCTGTGACCGACGAGGACTACGAGTACCCCACGCCGACCGAGCCGGGCGATGACATCGTCATCTCGACGACCCGACCTGAACTCATTCCGGCGTGTGTCTCCATGTTCGTCCATCCGGACGACGACCGCAACGCCCACCTCGTCGGCGGCACCGCCCGCGTCCCCGTCTTCGGCCACGAGGTTCCGATCTACGAGGACGACCGTGTCGATATGGAGAAAGGTACCGGCGTCGTGATGTGCTGTACCTTCGGCGATCAGACCGACATCGAGTGGTATCAGGCCCATGACCTCGATCTCCGGGTCGCCATCGACGAGTCGGCGACGATGACCGACCTCGCCGGCGACTACGAGGGGATGAGCACGGAGGAAGCACGGGAGGCCATCGTCGAGGACATCGACGACGCCGGGCAACTCCGCGACCGCTGGGAGATCGACCACGTCGTCCAAGTCCACGAGCGCGACGACGTGCCCGTCGAGTACCGCGTCACCGAGCAGTGGTACGTTGATGTTCTCGACAAACGTGAGGAGTACCTTGAGGCCGGCCGCGAGATGGAGTGGTTCCCCGAGAAGATGTTCACGCGGTACGAACACTGGATCGACGGCCTGGAGTGGGATTGGTGTATCTCCCGGCAGCGATCCTCCGGAATTCCGTTCCCCGTCTGGTACTGCGCCGACTGCGATCACGAAGTCATCGCCGAAAAAAGCGAGCTGCCGGTCGATCCGCTTTCCGACGAGCCGCCGGTCGATAGCTGTCCCGAGTGTGGCCACGACGAGTTCGTCCCCGAAGACGATGTCTTCGACACGTGGGCGACCTCGTCGCTGACGCCGCTCATCAATGCTGGCTGGGACTGGGATGACGACGCGGAAGAATTCACGATGGATCGTCCTGAGATCTACCCGATGGATCTCCGGCCCCAGGGCCACGACATCATCTCCTTCTGGTTGTTCCACACCGTCATCAAGTGCTACGAGCACACCGGCGAGGTGCCGTTCGACACGACGATGATCAACGGGATGGTGCTCGACGAAAACAGAGAGAAGATGTCGAAATCGAAGGGCAACGTCGTCGATCCCGACGCCGTCCTCGACGAATACCCGGTCGACGCCGCACGGTTCTGGGCGGCCGGCAGCGCGATCGGTGACGATCTGCCCTACCAAGAAAAGGGCCTTCGCGCGGGCGAGAAACTGATCCGGAAGCTCTGGAACGCCTCGAAGCTCGTCGACTCGCTCGCACCTGAGCCGGTCGACCGACCCGACGACCTTGCCGCGCTCGACCGCTGGCTGCTGGCCGAACTCGACGCCGAAATTGCGGAGTTGACTGACCTGCTGGCCAACCGAGAGTTCTCGAAGGCCCGCGACGGCCTCCGCACCTTCTTCTGGAACACCTTCTGTGACGACTACCTCGAAATCGCCAAACAGCGACTCGATGACGGCGACGATCAGTCCGCGGCCTACACGCTGCGGACGGCCCACGAACGGTTCCTCAAACTGTTTGCGCCCCTCCTTTCGCACGTCACCGAGGAACTCTACCGCGACATGTACGACGCCGACGAGAGCATCCACCAGTCGGCGTGGCCCGAACCGCTCGGGATCGACGCCGACCGCGAGGGTGGGGCCGCCGCGATGGCGGTCGTCGGCGCACTGCGGAAATATAAGAGCGACCAGCAGCTTCCGCTGAACGCCGAACTGTCGGCTATCGAGGTCTACGGCCCGATCGAGGGCTTCGAGGACGACATCCGCGGCGTGATGCACGTCGACGACCTCACTGTCCTCGACAGCGAGCCCGAAATCGAATCCGTCATCGCCGACATCAGCCTCGATTACTCGAAGGTTGGTCCCGAGTACGGCTCCCAAGTGCCTGATCTGGAAGACGGGATCGAGGCGGGCGACTACGACCTCGTTGACGATGAACTCCACGTCGCCGGCGAGGAACTCGGCCCGGACTTCTTCGAGGTCGAACGCGAGCGACGCTACGCTGGCGAGGGCGAGATGCTTGAAGCCGGCGACGCGATTGTGATCGTCAGCGAAGTGTAGATAGCTCTCCGGAGCTGTTTTCAGTCGTATTCTCCGTTGCCTGTGCGTCCTCTTGGGTCTCTACATCGAACGTGGTCGTCGTGGCTGCGCGATACGTTGTCGGCCCGTTCCGCGCGGTGAGTTCCATCTCAAAGTCGATAGCGATCTGTTCGGCCGGCGCGCTGTTTGGGTCGATCCTCGTTGTGAGAAACATCGTTTCGTCGATGCTGTCGACTGCGTCCGCCAGTGCGATCCGCGTCGACCCATCGCCGCCGATCCGTCCGTACGTGAGATACGGCCACGCGTCTCCGCCGGGGGTGGCGAGATAGATGTCGGCTGGCTCCCCGGTTGGCGGCGCGCGAAGATCGAACCGGAAGGACTCTAGTGTTGTTGCCTCGTCGTACTCGATGAAGAGTCCGAGCCCGAACTCCTCGTTAAGTGACGCCGGGAACGATCCCTGATTGAAGCCGACAACCCGAACCTCCTCGCCGTTGTGTCGGTAGACGAGATACGCATGGTTCTGGCGGCCCTCATCCTGTCGTTCGGTTTCCGCTTGGAGAGTCACGGTTCGGCCGGGCGCGAGCGAACAGCCAGCCGTCGTGAGCCCGACCGGGATCGCAGCCGAGGCGAGGAACCGTCGTCTGTCCATATCGGGGCTCACAATCGATCCGCAAGAATAGTTTGTGGACGCTCAAACGCGTGTTTCGGGTTACTGCAGGTCGACGCCGACCGCCTCTTCAACTGAGTCGAAGCCGTCGCGTTCCAGCAGGTCGAGCAGTCCCTCGTTGATGTCGCGGGCGACGGCTGGCCCCTCGAAGACGAGGCCGGTGTACAGTTGGACGAGGCTTGCACCCGCACGTATCTTCTCGTATGCCCCCTCGGCGTCGCTGACGCCACCGACGCCGATGATCGGCACGTCGGTGCGCTCGGCGATAAACCGGATCTGGTCGGTTGCGTCGTCCTCGATCGGTTTCCCGGAGAGGCCGCCGGTTTCAGCCTTGTTCGGATTTTGTAGCGAGTCGGGCCGGCTTGTCGTTGTGTTGGTTGCAATCACACCGTCGAGGTCGAGGTCGTCGACAACGGCCAGCGCGTCCTCGACAGCGGGATCGGGGAGATCCGGCGAGAGTTTGACCAACAGGGGGGCGGCTCCGGCGGCTTTCAGGCCCCCAAAGATCGCTTCCAAGGAGTCTCGGTTCTGCAGGGAGCGCAACCCTGGCGTATTTGGACTGGAAACGTTGACCGCGAAGTAATCGCCCGCGTCGGCGACCCGCTCGTAGGTATACAGGTAGTCGTCGGCTGCCTCCGCAAGCGGCGTCGATTTCGATTTGCCGATGTTGACACCGAGCGGCACATCGGGCTGTGGCTCGCGGTCGAGGCGGTCACCGATTCGGTCGGCCCCCTCGTTGTTGAATCCCATTCGGTTGATGAGCGCGCTGTCTTCCGGCAGGCGAAACATCCGTGGCTGTGGATTGCCGGGCTGTCGCTCGGCGGTGACGCCGCCGATCTCGACGTGGCCAAACCCAAGGGCGGTCAACACGCGGGGGATCTCGGCGTTTTTGTCGAAGCCGGCGGCGACACCGACCGGCGTGGGAAACTCACAGCCGAACACTGACTGCTGGAGCCGGTCGTCGGTGACAGCGTATCGCTCCGCAAGGACGGCTTCGAGTGGGGTATCTTGGACGGCCTTCAGGCCGCGGTGTACCGTGTTGTGGGCTGTCTCCGGGGGGAAAAGAAAGAGGGCCGGTTTTGCGGCGTCGTATAGGCTCATTGGGTATGCTATCCGCTCGCAGTACAATCAATCCGACGAAGCGGATCGCGTTGCGACGCTCGTCGTGACGGCGGTGGTGGGAGCGCAATGCTGTCGGTGTCGCACAACCAAGCGAGCGCCGATGCCCTGTATGCGACTGATTTTCGAGCTCTGAATGGATAGCGGACAGTTACTGACAGCGAGGCGTTAGAAATCGTGTTGGACTGTATCCGGATCGGCCTTCTGGATGATGATCTTGTCCTCGCGCACCCGCACGAAGACCTCGTCGCCGATCTCCATGCCGGCGACCGCAAGCTCGTCTTCGTGTAGATTGACGTGGACGTTGTGGTACTCACCGTCGTCGTCTTTGGCCCCACTCGGACTCAGCTTCTTTTTACGAACCATCGCCGGTGTCTATCCCCATTCGCCACAGAATTCATATAAGTGTTGTTTACCGCTGTGTCGCTGGCTTGTTTGGCGACTCGGGGTCAGGTGTGCTTGCTGGCTCGCTGCTAGGAAACTCACCGATCAGAACCACTGGCCTGCGTGTGATCGTATTTAAAAGATCGCCCGTTGAGTGTTCAAATCCCCGATATATTTATATCAATGCATGTCCTCGGTTGGCATGGAGCCACAAACCATGGTACGTGAAGACGGTAAGCGAAACTTTGCACTCCGCGAGGCGGACGGCACCGAAGACAGTGTCTTTTCGGGCAACACCCCCCGACAGGCCGCGCTGAAGGCGGCCCGGCGGCTTGATCCAGCCCCGTCGGAATCGGCTGCCGACCGGGTTTCGCTCGAACTCCGTGAGAAAGGCACCGACAAGGTACACAAGTATGAGGGGTGGGCCTGGGAGGAGACAGCCCCTGACAACTCGCCCGACTGGATGCCCGATGAGATCACCGAAGCGAACGTCTCCAAAGAGGGCATCGAACACCTCGACGAGTGACTGGAGTCGTTGCCGTGTTGGCCTCGCGTTCTTTGAACCGCCGTCACTTCCGGTAGCGTTTTGTCTCGGTCACACTGACCGTCCGCTTGCGCGGCAATCATCCGGCGCGACCGTCTGTGCGAGACAGGGGATGACCGTTCGACCTCCAGCCGCGCTACATTTGACTCTCAGCATCGACCAGCGACGCATACCGTCGCTGTGTCGCGTCAGTACCACCCCATCATGGTCGCGATCTATCTCTCCCGATTCTGCATGTGGGTTCGGCGCATGAAACCGCATGACGTGGTGGGTTCGCTTCGACGGTCTTTTATATAAACCCCGTCTTCGATAGGATGCACTGGTTGTGTGTGGAAACACGCCCGACCACCGCCGTCCGGAATCTCCGGACGGCACCCAGATCGAACCAACGCTCTTAAGTACAACAGGGCGCTCGACTGGAATGCAGCAAAAACACACCGCGAGCCGCCGACCGTTCGAATCGGTCAGCACTCGCATGGATCGCGTGGGCAGTAGCCCACGAGTGATCC